>NZ_JAWQNH010000003.1:0-951250 GCF_033741155.1 Mycolicibacterium chengduense
GTGGTGCTGACGTTGGTGTGGCCGGCCTCGTCGCGGCCGTATCTGGCCGGTTCCACCGACAACAACTTCATGAACCTGGTCCTGGGCTACAACGGTTTCGGTCGGGTACTCGGGCACAACAACTACGGGTTCCAGCACGAGCCGCAGATCGGTGTGGCGGCCGGGCAGGCCGTCGGGCAGGCGCATCGCGGTATGGGCGGCTGGGGTGATCAGCAGCAGGGCCTGCCCCGGCTGTTCACCGGTGAGTTCGGTTACGAGATCGGCTGGCTGCTGGTCGGTGCGCTGCTGGCGACGGTGCTGGTACTCATCTCACGCGGTCGGGCCCCGCGCACCGATATCGTCCGGGCCGGCGCCATCCTGTTCGGCGGCTGGCTGCTGATCGACGGCCTGGTGCTCAGCTTCATGAAGACCAACGTGCACCCGTACTACTGCATGTCGCTTGCGCCCGCGGTGGCCGCGATGTTCGCCATCGGTGTCGGCGAGATGTGGCGCCGCCGCGATGGTTGGTTCGGGCGGATCGGCCTGGCCGTGCTGCTGCTGACCACCGGCGGTTGGAGCTGCTGGATCCTGGGCCGCAACGCGGCCTGGCTGCCGCCGCTGCGGTGGGTGATCGTCGCGGTGACCGTGGCGGCCACGTTCACGCTGCTGTGGGCGCTGGGCGCACCGCGCCGGCGGGGGATCGCCACCGCGGCCGTGGTGGTGGGCGTGCTGAGCGCGCTCACCGGCTCGGCCGCGTACTCGCTGGCCACCGTCGGCCAGCCGCACACCGGCGGGGGACCGTCGGTCGGCCCCGCGCACGCCGACGGCAGGCACGGCGGCTGGGGGCAGCCGACCGACAATGCCGACCTCGACGCCATGCTGAAGGACACCCACACCACGTGGTCGGCCGCCATCAACCGGTCCTCGGCGGCGGCAGCGCTCGAATTGTCCACCGGCACTTCGGTGATGGCGATCGGCGGATTCATCGGCAGTGACCCGGTGCCGACCCTGAGCCAGTTCCAGGGCGATGTGGCCGACCATCAGATCGGCTACTACATCCTGCCCGACTCCGCCGGCCACGGTGCTTTCGGCCGTAACGTCCACACCGACATCTCGGACTGGGTGCAGGCCCATTTCACACCGGTCAAGGTCGGCACCAACACGGTGTACGACCTGACCGCACCGAAGGCCGGCGGGGGCTCAGACCACGGGCAGTAGCAGGCGCGACGACGAGGCGACGGTGTTCAGGCTGCTGGTGCCCACGCTCGCGTGCCGGAAGTTCATGATCGCGGGGACGTCCGGATCCTGATCGTCACCGGCCAGTACCAGCTGGATGCGGTGGCCCTTACCGAAACGACGGGCGTTGGGTACCAGAGGAATCCGATACTCGACGGGCTCGCCGATCGGCACCGCGACGGGCGTGCGGCACGGTAGCACCGGGGCTCCGGGTGTACTCGCGGCCGGGTCCACCTCACGAAGGCCGGCCCGCAACCAGCCGGCCGTCACATCGGTCACCTCGCCACCGGGTGCCACATCCTGCAGAGTGACCAGCCACGCGGTGTCGGCCGCGGTGGCCGATGCGATGAGCCGCAGCTCGATCTCCCCGACGACGTCCAGGTCGGCCGACAGCTCCGGCGACGTCCAGGTGAGCAGTGCCGGCGGGTCGAGCTCGCCGGCCTTGACCCGGCCGGTCCCGGCCCCCAACGTCATGAACCCCCTTGTGTCGGAAGGCCCTTCGTCCGCACCGAGAACACCGTCGGCGCGCAGTGCGTAGGCGGTGACCGTCGCCACCGGCGGCCAGGACGGACCGGTGTGCCATTGCGCCGATTCGTCACCGGGAAGCGCGTACCGGACGCGGTCGCCGTCCAGGATCCCGGTGTCGCGACCTTTGAGCCAGTGGTCGTACCAGGCCAGTGCCTCGGTGTGCAGGCTCTCCCACGGCCACGTCAGGCCGTATCGGTCGAGCAGGCCCAGTTGCACATTCGGGTTGTGCGCCAGCGCTTTCCATGTGACGAACGTCGAGGGCAGGTGCAGCGGTACGTTCTCCCAGTCGCAGCCCAGGTAGACGGGGATGTCGATGTTGCCCAGCAGCGGGGTGAGATCCCGGTCGTCCCACCATTCGTCACGCACGGGGTGGGTGACCATTACATCCAGCCAGAGGTCATCCCAGGGGTGCGGGTCGTGCGGCAGTTTGAGCAGCTGGTGCATCAGCGTCACTGCGGCCTCGCCGTTCATCGTCCCGAACTTGCGGTGCAGCGGCGGCAGATTGAGCACCTTGCGGGCGATCTGGAGCGGCAGGCTGCGCCAGAAGTCGTCGCTGCGGGCGGCGGTCAACCCCATCATCGACAGGAACGGCGTGATGAAGGCCGAGCTCACCAGGCCGTGGTGCGAGGCCGCCTCGAACAGGTCCGCGGTGACGGCCAGCGGGAAGATGGCCTTGAGGTGCGGCGGCCGCTCGACCGCGGCCTCCAGCTGGGTCATCGCGAAATAGCTGATGCCGATCATCCCTACGTTGCCGTCACACCACGGTTGGGCGGCGGCCCATTCGACGAGGTCGTGCATATCGCGCCGTTCCTGCCCGTCGAAGAAACCGAATTCGCCACCCGATCCGCCGGTGCCGCGGACGTTGGCGATCACGTGCGCGTAGCCGCGCGATACCCAGAACGGGGTATTGCCTGCCTCGATGAAACCCATCGGTGCGCCGAGGTCCTGGATCTGCCGAGGGTAGGGCGACGCAGCGATCAGAGCGGGGAAGCGGCCGTCGGCGTCGGGCCGGTGTACGTCGGCCATCAGTGAGATGCCGTCGCGGACCGGCACGCCGACGTTGATATCGCGCCGGATGCCGTACTGCGGCCGGCTGAGATTGCGGAATGTGCGGCCGGTGGTCTGCGGCCCGTTCAGGGGGGCTTTCAGAGGGGACGTAGCCATAGTCTCACGCTACGTTGAAAAAAGTCTCAACGCAACGTGAAATATTGCTAGGGTGTCTGCATGGCGAAGAAAGCGGTGCCCCCTGGGCCTCGAGATGAACGCGGCGTCCTACAGGCGCGCATCCTCGCCGCCGCCCGCGAAGCGTTCGCGGACACCGGATATGCCGGGACGACGATCCGGTCGGTGGCGCGGGCGGCCGACGTCGACCCGGCGCTGGTCTACCACTACTTCGGGTCCAAGGATGGGCTGCTGGACGCGGCCACGACACCGCCTCGGCGCTGGTTGGACAGCGTCGCCGCGACCTGGACGACGCCGCTGCCCGAGCTGGGCGCAGCGCTGCTGCGGCTGATGCTCGGCGCCTGGGCCGACGACGAGATCGGGCCGGTACTGCGCTCGGTGCTGCAGACTGCGGCCCACGAGCAGAGCACGCGGGAGAAGTTGCGTCGCGTGGTCGAAGGTCAGCTGATGGGGGTGGCGCAGCTGGGTGCCGACGAGCGCGATCGCAAGGTGCGCAGTGGCCTGGTCTCCTCGCAGATCATGGGCTTGGCGATGATGCGCTACATCTGGCAGATCGAGCCGGTGGCCACCATGACCGAGGAGGAACTGGTCGCTGCCGTCGCGCCGAACCTCCAGCGCTATATCGAAGGAGATCTGGCCAAGTAGACTGGACAGCCGGAGTTTGACCAGAAAGAGGGCGTACCTGCATGAGCGGCCATTCCAAGTGGGCCACCACGAAGCACAAGAAGGCGATCATCGACGCCCGCCGGGGCAAGAACTTCGCCAAGCTGATCAAGAACATCGAGGTGGCGGCCCGCACCGGTGGCGGTGACCCGGGCGGTAACCCGACCCTGTACGACGCCATCCAGAAGGCCAAGAAGTCCTCGGTCCCCAACGACAACATCGAGCGCGCGCGCAAGCGCGGCGCCGGTGAAGAGGCCGGCGGCGCCGACTGGCAGACCATCACCTACGAGGGCTACGGGCCGAACGGTGTCGCGGTGCTGATCGAGTGTCTGACCGACAACAAGAACCGGGCCGCCGGTGAGGTCCGAGTGGCGATGACGCGCAACGGCGGCAACATGGCCGACCCGGGTTCGGTGGCGTACCTGTTCTCCCGCAAGGGCATCATCACCCTGGAGAAGAACGGTCTGTCCGAGGACGATGTGCTGGCCGCGGTGCTGGAAGCCGGTGCCGAGGAGATCAACGACCTCGGCGAGAGTTTCGAGATCATCTCCGAGCCCACCGACCTGGTTGCCGTGCGCACCGCGCTGCAGGACGCCGGGATCGACTACGACTCGGCCGAGGCCAGCTTCCAGCCGTCGGTCAGCGTGCAGGTGGACCTGGAGGGCGCCCGCAAGGTGCTCAAGCTCGTCGACGCCCTGGAAGACAGCGACGACGTGCAAGAGGTCTACACCAACGTCGACATCCCCGAGGACGTCGCCGCCGCCCTCGAAGAGGACTAGAGCGCAGCGTCGATCGGCGTATCGCCGCCGATCACCTCGAAGGTCCGGCCGGCGCTGTCCGGCCGGTCCAGCACGGCCAGCAGCACACCCGCGACATCGGCGCGGGGGATGGTGCCGCGTCCCGTCGACTCCGCGATGGTCACCTTTCCGGTGCCCGGTTCGTCGGTGAGGCCGCCCGGCCGCACGATCGTGGTGCGCAGGCCGGCACGCGCCCGCACATTCGCATCCGCGTCGGACTTGGCCCGGATATAGGCACGGAACACCTCGTCGTAGCCCGCGTCCAGGTCGCGGTTGTCGGCCGCGATCGCCGACACCATGACATAGCGCCCGACACCGGCGGCCTCGGCCGCGTCCGCGAGCAGCACGGCCGCGTCATGGTCGACGGTCTGCTTGCGGGCCACCCCGCTGCCCGGACCGGCGCCCGCGGCGAACACCACCGCATCGGCACCGCCGATCACCTCGGCGACCTGCTGCACGGTCGACTGTTCCAGATCGAGCACCGCGGGCACGGCGCCGGCGGTCTCCAGATCGGCGGCGTGGGCGGGATTGCGGATGATGCCGGTGACCGTGTCGCCACGTGCACTGAGCAGGTGTTCCAGCAGCAGGGCGATCTTGCCGTGGCCGCCGGCGATGACGATGTGCATGCCACCAGCGTGCCAGGATGTCGGTCATGGCTGTGGTCACGGATCCCAACGGGACGCAATGGTCCGTGCACCGGCGCTGGTGGCCGTTCCCGGACCTCAGCGATGTCGTCGACCTCGATTGGTTCACCTGGTTGCTCGCCGCACCGTTCCTGCTGCTGTGGCCGTTCTGGCTGATGAGTGGCGGATCGTGATCCAACGCGGTGGGCAGGAAATGGAGACCGAACTGGTGCGCGGCTGGCGGCGCTCGGGTGCGCGCATCAACGAGCACGCGCTGCGACTGGCCCAGGGGTGGCGGTCGGGCCACTACCAACTGTGAGCGAGCGTGTCCCTACCGGGCGGTGACGGACCGGGCCGCTACGCTAATCGAACACGTGTTCTGTCGGTGAAGGGGTTGGCGTGCGGGTAATGGGAGTCGATCCCGGGCTGACGCGTTGTGGTCTGTCGGTGATCGAGACCGGGCGCGGCCGCCACGTCATCGCGCTGGACGTCGACGTGGTGCGTACACCCGCCGACACGCCGCTGCACCGGCGGCTGCTCACCATCAGTGACACCGTCGAGCACTGGATGGACACCCACCTTCCCGACGTCATTGCCATCGAGCGGGTGTTCGCCAACCAGAACGCCAACACCGCGATGGGCACCGCCCAGGCCGGCGGTGTCATCGCGCTGGCCGCGGCCAAGCGGGATATCGACGTGCACTTCCACACCCCCAGTGAGGTCAAGGCCGCGGTGACCGGCAACGGCAGGGCCGACAAGGCGCAGGTCACCACGATGGTGACGAAAATTCTTGCCTTGCAACAGAAACCGACACCTGCGGACGCTGCCGACGCGCTGGCGTTGGCCATCTGTCACTGCTGGCGCGCCCCGATGATCGCGCGGATGGCCGCGGCCGAGGCCAAGGCCGCCGAAGCCAAGCGCGCCTACCAGGCCCGGTTGAAGGCGGCCCGGGCATGATCGCGTCGGTGCGCGGCGAGGTCATCGACATCGCGCTCGACCACGCCGTCCTCGAAGCGGCCGGTGTCGGTTACAAGGTGATGGCCACCCCGTCCACGCTGGCGACGCTGCGCCGCGGGGAGGAAGCCCGGCTGATCACCGCGATGATCGTCCGCGAGGACTCCATGACGTTGTACGGCTTCGCCGACGGCGAGGCCAGGGACCTGTTCACCACGCTGCTCGGAGTGTCCGGGGTCGGACCCAAGATCGCGCTGGCCACCCTGGCGGTGTACGACGCGCAGGCGCTGCGCCAGGCACTGGCCGACGGTGATGTCACCGCGCTAACCCGGGTGCCCGGCATCGGCAAGCGTGGCGCCGAGCGCATGGTGCTCGAACTGCGCGACAAGATCGGCGCCGTCGCCGGCGCCGGCCCGGCCGCCGTCGGTGGCTTCGGCGTTCGCGGACCCGTCGTGGAAGCCCTTGTCGGGCTTGGCTTTCCGCTCAAACAGGCGGAGGAGGCCACCGACAAGGTGCTGGCCGGTGATCCGGAGGCCAGCACGTCGGGCGCCCTGCGTGCCGCGCTGTCGATGCTGGGTAAGAAATGAGCCGATTCGACGAGGAGTCCGAACCCCAGGAGCGGGACGTCTCGCCCGCGCTGACCGTCGGCGAGGGCGATATCGACGCCAGCCTGCGGCCCCGCTCCCTGGGTGAGTTCATCGGCCAGCACCGGGTCCGCGAGCAGCTGCAGCTGGTCATCGAGGGTGCCAAGAACCGCGGCGGCACCCCCGATCACATCCTGCTGTCCGGTCCGCCCGGCCTCGGCAAGACGTCGCTGGCGATGATCATCGCCGCCGAACTCGGGTCGGCGCTGCGCGTCACCTCCGGTCCCGCCCTGGAACGTGCGGGCGATCTGGCCGCGATGCTGTCCAATCTGGTCGAGGGCGACGTGCTGTTCATCGACGAGATCCACCGGATCGCCCGGCCCGCCGAGGAGATGCTCTACCTCGCGATGGAGGACTTCCGGGTGGACGTCGTGGTGGGCAAAGGCCCAGGCGCGACGTCGATCCCGCTGGACGTGGCGCCCTTCACCCTGGTCGGCGCCACCACCCGGTCCGGTGCGTTGACCGGGCCGCTGCGTGACCGGTTCGGCTTCACCGCGCACATGGACTTCTACGACCCCGCCGATCTGGAGCGGGTGCTGGTGCGCTCGGCCGGAATCCTCGGGATCGAGTTGGGTGCCGAGGCCGGTGCGGAGGTGGCCCGCCGCTCCCGCGGGACACCCCGTATCGCCAACCGGCTGCTGCGCCGGGTGCGCGATTACGCCGAGGTGCGCGCCGACGGCGTCATCACCCGCGATATCGCCAAGGCCGCCCTGGAGGTCTACGACGTCGACGAACTGGGCCTGGACCGGCTGGACCGGGCCGTGCTGTCGGCGTTGACCCGCAGCTTCGGGGGCGGCCCGGTCGGGGTGTCCACCCTGGCGGTCGCGGTCGGTGAGGAGGCCACCACCGTGGAAGAGGTCTGCGAACCGTTCCTGGTGCGGGCCGGCATGATCGCCCGCACCCCGCGCGGCCGGGTCGCGACACCGCAGGCCTGGACACACCTCGGGCTGCAACCCCCGGTCACCGGATTGGGCCAAGCCGGGCTGTTTGAATAGACGGCATGCTGACCGCCGGTGTGATCGTCGCGGCCCTCGCCGCCCTGCTGCACGTGTACATCTTCGTGATGGAGTCGTTGACCTGGACGTCGGCCCGGACCCGGGCGACCTTCGGGACGTCCGCCGAAGAGGCTGCCGCCACCAAGGAACTCGCCTTCAACCAGGGGTTCTACAACCTGTTCCTGGCCATCGTGTCCGGCGTCGGCATCGCTGCGCTGCTGTCCGGCCACACCGCCGTTGGTGCGGCACTGGTCTTCGCCGGCGTCGGATCGATGCTGGCGGCAGCGCTGGTGCTGTTGTTGTCCTCCCCGGACAAGGCGCGCGCCGCCATCACCCAGGGGGTGCTGCCGCTGATCGCGGTGATCCTGGTGGCGGTGGGACTGGCCTGACCTGCAGCGCCCGCGGCTCGGGATTGGCCAGGCCGGGCAGCGGGTACCTCATGCCCAGGCATGAGGAGGAAACATGACTGAGAGCACTGCCACCACAGGAATCCCGGCCCGCACCGGCAGGCTGGTCATCCCACGCAGCCGCGGCGCGGCCAGCGGGTTACTGGTGATGATCTTGGGGGCCTGGGGTGCCCTGGCCCCGTTCATCGGCCCCTATCTGCACTTCGCATACACGCCCGACCAGGCCTGGACGTGGACGACGGCCCGCGGCTGGCTGGAGGTGCTGCCGGGCGCGGTGGCCGTCCTCGGCGGGCTCTTGCTGCTGATGTCGGGCAACCGCGCGACCGCCATGTTGGGCGGCTGGCTCGCCGTGGCCGCCGGCGCATGGTTCGTGATCGGCAGGTCGTTCACCGCCACCTTGGCGCTCGGCGATATCGGCGCCCCCGCGACCGGGCTGGACGCCCAGCAGGTGCTGCTGCTGGAACTGACCTTCTTCACCGGCCTCGGCGCGCTCATCGCCGTGCTCGGGGGGATGGCCGTCGGCAGGCTTTCGGTGCGCAGCGTCCGCGATATGAGCTACGCGCGCCGGTCACTGCCTACGTCGACGCAGGTGACCGAGCCGGCTCAGGTGACCGAGCCGGTCCAGCCCAGGGAGGACGTGTCCGGGCGCCGCTCGTTCTGGCATCGGCGCACACCCGTGCCGCACTGAGGTCCGCCCGCACAGCGGCTGCCCTCACAAGGTCGTGAGGGCAGCCGCCAGGACGTCCAGACCTTCGTTGAGCAACTCGTCGGAGATGGCCAGCGGCGGCAGGAAGCGCAGCACGTTCCCATAAGTCCCGCACGACAACACGATGACACCCTGCGCGTGGGCCGCCGCGCACAGCGCCTTGGTCAGGTCGGCATCGGGTTCGGTGGTGCCGGGCTTGACCAGTTCGACGGCGATCATCGCGCCGCGTCCGCGGACATCGCCGATGCGGTCGTCATCGGCCTGCATGCGACCGAGGCGTTCCTTCATCAGCGTCTCGATCTCGGCGGCACGGGCCACCATGTTCTCCGACTCGATGGTGTCGATGGTGGCCAGCGCGGCCGCACAGGCCACCGGGTTGCCGCCATAGGTACCGCCCAGCCCGGACACGTGCGGGGCGTCCATGATCTCGGCGCGGCCGGTGACCGCCGACAACGGCATGCCGTCGGCGATGCCCTTGGCGGTGACGATCAGGTCGGGCTGGATGCCCTCGTGTTCGCAGGCGAACATCTTGCCGGTGCGGGCGAACCCCGTCTGCACCTCGTCGGCGATGAAGACGACGTTGTTCTTGCGGCACCAGTCCAGCAGGGTGGGCAGGAAGCCTTCGGCCGGGACGATGAAACCGCCCTCGCCTTGGATCGGCTCGATGATGATGGCGGCCAGGTTGTCCGCGCCGACCTGCTTGTCGATCACGCTGATGGCCCGCTTGGCGGCCAGCTCACCATCGGTGGCCAGTTCCTTGCCGAACTCCGCGTCGCGGAACGGGTAGGACAGGGGAGCGCGGTACACCTCCGGGGCGAACGGGCCGAAGCCGTGCTTGTAGGGCATCGACTTGGCGGTCAGCGCCATGGTGAGGTTGGTGCGGCCGTGGTAGGCGTGGTCGAAGGAGACGACGGCCTGCTTGCGGGTGTAGGACCGGGCGATCTTGACGGCGTTCTCGACGGCTTCGGAGCCGGAGTTGAACAGCGCCGAACGCTTGTCGCCGGCGACCGGAGTGAGCCGGTTGAGCTGTTCGCACACCGCCACGTACTCCTCGTAGGGAGTCACCATGAAGCAGGTGTGGGTGAACCGCGCGGCCTGGGCGGCGACGGCTTCCACGACCCGGGGCGACGCGTTGCCGATCGTGGTCACCGCGATACCCGAGCCGAGGTCGATGAGCCGGTTGCCGTCGATGTCCTCGACGATGCCGCCGGCAGCGCGCGCGGCGTAGACGGGCATGGTGGTGCCGACCCCGCGCGACACCGCAGCGGTCTTACGCTCGATCAGCGCCGACGATTTCGGGCCTGGGATGGTGGTGGCGAGATGGCGGGTCTGCTCGACGGCAGTCACGGTTGACTCCTGATCGGTGTGCACAGCGGGGGATGACACGGGATCCGAGCCTAATCGGCTACCCACCCATGCGGGTGAAAACAAAAGCTGGACAGCGCTCTGACTTCGGATCGAGTGTTACAGGCAGTATATTGCCACGATTTCCGTCGCCGCGAGGACGCCCTGGGGGTGGATCTCGGACCGTCGGGAACTCGCCGCGGGTTCCGGGGTGGATCTGCCGGCAATCGGGGTGATGGCACACTGGTCAGCGACGAGGCGCCGCGACCGAGTTCGCACCGCCATGCCCGCGTAACAACCACGAAAGACAGCCGTCCCATGGATTTGGTCGTATTCCTGCCGCTCATCATCATCATGGGCGCGTTCATGTTCTTCGCCTCGCGCCGCCAAAAGAAGGCCATGCAGGCCACCATCGATCTGCACGAATCGCTGCGCGTCGGCGACCGGATCCACACCACCTCCGGCCTGCAGGGCACCATCACCGGCATCACCGACGACAACGTGGAGTTGGAGATCGCGCCGGGAGTCATCACCACCTGGATGAAGCTCGCGGTCCGTGACCGCATCGAGGACGCCGACGAGGACACCGCCGATGACGACGAGATCGGTTACGCCGACGAGCCGTCCGGTGCGGTGGAACTCACGGACCGTCCGGCGCCCAAGCCTGACGGCAACTGACCGCAACCGGTTCAGGCTCACCGCGTACCCTCCCGGTAACGCTCGTCCCGTGTAGACACCTTCCAAGGAGACCCAACAACCGTGGCATCGACTTCGGCGCCGGTGCATCCTGCCCGCTACCTGGCGCTCTTTCTGATCCTTCTGGTCGGCGTCTACCTTCTGGTCTTTCTCACCGGTGACAAGCAGGCCAAGCCCAAGCTGGGCATCGACCTGCAGGGTGGCACCCGCGTCACGCTGACCGCGCGCACCCCGGACGGCTCCCGGCCGACCCGGGAATCGCTGATGCAGGCCCAGGAGATCATCAGCTCCCGCGTGAACGGGCTCGGCGTGTCCGGGTCCGAGGTGGTCATCGACGGGGACAACCTGGTCATCACCGTGCCGGGCAGCGACGGCAGCGAGGCCCGCAACCTCGGCCAGACCGCGCGCCTCTACATCCGCCCCGTCATCCACGCCATCCCCGCGCAAGGTCAAGGCCAGCAGCCACCGCAAGGCGCTCCCGGCGCACCCCCAGGTGCCCCGCCCGGCTTGCCGCCGGGTGGTCCGCCGCTGCTGGCGCCCGCCGAGCCGGAGGCGCCGATCAAGCCGCCCACGCCGCCCGGGGCGCAAACCCCGCCGGCGCCGGCACCGCCGGCCCAGCCCAGGCCGTACCCGCAGGAGCCCGCCCCGACGCCGTCGCCCGCGCCTGGTACCCCCGCGCCCGGCGCGCCGGCACCCGCGCCCGGTGCGCCCGCACCCGGCGCCCCGGCACCCGCACCCGCACCGCCGGGCACACCGGATGCCAAAGCCGATCTGGCCCAGCGCATCTCGGATGAGAAGCAGCTGCGGCAGAGCACCGATCAGAGCATCCAGCTGCTGGCGCTGCAGTTCCAGGCCACCCGCTGCAACGACGAGGACGTGCTCGCCGGCAACGACGACCCCAACCTGCCGCTGGTGACCTGTTCGACCGACCACTCCACGGTCTATCTGCTGGACAAGTCGATCATGAGCGGCGAGCAGATCGAGAGCGCCAGCTCGGGCCTCGACCAGCAGCGCGGCGACTACGTCGTCGACCTGCAGTTCAAGAGCGAGGGCGCCAAGATCTGGGCGGACTTCACGGCCGCCAACGTCGGCACCCAGACCGCGTTCACCCTCGATTCGCAGGTGGTCAGCGCGCCGGAAATCCAGGAGGCGATTCCCGGTGGCCGCACCCAGATCACCGGCCGGTTCACCCAGGATTCGGCGCGTGAGCTGGCCAACGTGCTCAAGTACGGGTCGCTGCCGTTGTCGTTCGAATCGTCGGAAGCCGAAACCGTCTCGGCGACACTCGGATTGACGTCGTTGCGGGCCGGCCTCATCGCCGGCGCGGTCGGTCTGGCGCTGGTGCTGGCCTACGCGCTGCTGTACTACCGCGTGCTGGGCCTGCTGACCGCCCTGTCCCTGATCGCTTCCGGAGCGTTCGTCTTCGCGCTGCTGGTGCTGTTGGGCAGATACATCAACTACACCCTGGATCTGGCCGGTATCGCCGGTCTGATCATCGGTATCGGTACCACCGCCGACTCGTTCGTCGTGTTCTTCGAACGGATCAAGGACGAGATCCGGGAGGGCCGGTCCTACCGGTCGGCGGTACCCCGCGGCTGGGCCCGCGCCCGCAAGACCATCCTCTCGGGTAACGCGGTGACGTTCCTGGCGGCGGCAGTCCTGTACATCCTGGCCGTCGGCCAGGTCAAGGGCTTCGCCTTCACCCTCGGCCTGACGACCATCCTCGATGTGCTGGTGGTGTTCCTGGTCACCTGGCCGCTGGTGTACCTGTCGACCAAATCCGCGACGCTGTCCAAGCCGGCGTTCAACGGCCTCGGCGCGGTCCAGCAGATCGCTCGCGAGCGGCGTGCCGCGCACACCACGGGACGGGGATAACAGATGGCGGCCAAACACAGCACTGACAGCGACGTGGAAACCGAGGCTGTCGAGGCGCCGGCCCTGGACGCGGCCGAATCGTCGAACCTGCCCCAGCACGGCTTCTTCGTCCGGCTCTACACCGGCACCGGTGCCTTCGAGGTCATCGGTAAGCGCAAGATGTGGTTCATCATCAGCGGCCTCATCGTCGCGGTCGCGGTCGGGGCGATCCTGCTGCGCGGCTTCAGCTTCGGCATCGACTTCGAGGGCGGCACCAAGGTGTCCATGCCCGTCGACGGCGCCAAGGGGCAGGCAACCGCCGAGCAGGTCGAGACGGTGTACAGCAAGGCGCTGGGCCACGCCCCGGAATCGGTGGTCCTGGTCGGCAACGGCGCGTCGGCCACCGTGCAGATCCGCACCGAGACGCTGAGCAACGCCGACACCGAGAAGCTGCGGGTGGCGCTGTTCGACGCGTTCGAGCCCAAGGGCTCCGACGGCAAACCCAGCAAGCAGGCCATCAGCGATTCGGCCGTGTCGTCGACTTGGGGCGGCCAGATCACCAAGAAGGCGCTCATCGCGCTGGTGGTGTTCCTGGTCATCGTCTCGATCTACATCACCGTGCGCTACGAGCGGTACATGGCCATCTCGGCGCTGGCCGCCATGTTCTTCGACATCATCGTCACCGCCGGCGTGTACGCGCTGGTCGGTTTCGAGGTCACCCCGGCCACGGTCATCGGCCTGCTCACCATCCTGGGCTTCTCCATCTACGACACCGTCATCGTGTTCGACAAGGTGGAGGAGAACACCCACGGATTCGAGCACACCACCCGTCGCACCTTCGCCGAGCAGGCCAACCTGGCGGTGAACCAGACGTTCATGCGGTCGATCAACACCAGCCTCATCTCGTTGCTGCCGATCCTGGCGCTCATCGTGGTGGCGGTCTGGCTGCTCGGCGTCGGCACGTTGAAGGACCTGGCGCTGGTGCAGTTGGTCGGCATCATCGTCGGTACTTACTCGTCGATCTACTTCGCCACCCCGCTGCTGGTGACGATGCGGGAGCGCACCGATCTGGTGCGTACCCACACGAGGCGAGTGCTGCGCCGGCGCGCCGCGGCCGCCGGTGGCGGCTCCGCCAAGGGTGCCGTCGAGGACTCCGCCGTCGCCACCGAGGACGCCGAGGATTCGGTCACCGTGACCACCCCGGCACCGGACAAGCCCGTTCCCGGGGTGCGTCCGGCCCGGCCGAACCGACCGTCGGGCAAGCGGCGTCGCTAGTGCGCGGGCGGGCGATCACCCGGACGGGTGCGGCGCTGGCCGCGCTGACACTGGTGGCTTCCGCTTGCTCGAGCGGGTCCGATCACGTCATCGACTACGCCGTCGACGGCACGCTGAACACCTATAACACCAACACGGTGACCGGTGCGGCCTCGGGCGGACCGCAGGCCTTCGCACGGATGCTCACCGGCTTTACCTATCGGGGCCCCGACGGGCAGATCATCGGCGACCGCGACTACGGCAGCGTCGCGGTGGTGGGCCGGGCACCGCTGGTGCTGGACTACGAGATCAACCCCAACGCGGTGTACTCCGACGGCAAGCCGATCACCTGCGACGACATGGTGCTGGCCTGGGCCGCGCAGTCCGGGCGCAACCCCGGGTTCGACGCGGCCAGCACCGCCGGTTACCGCGACGTCGCCACGGTGGACTGTGCGCCGGGTCAGAAGAAGGCCAGGGTCACGTTCGCCCAGGACCGCGGCGTCCTCGACTACGGGCAGCTCTTCGGTGCCACCTCGTTGATGCCCTCGCACGTCATCGCCGATCAGCTCGGCCTCGGCGACGGTGCGGTCACCACTGCCCTGCAGACCGGCGACGCGCCGGTGATCGACCGGATCGCGCAGGCCTGGAACACGCTGTGGAACCTCGGGCCCGATATCGACCTCACCCGGTTCCCGTCGTCCGGCCCGTACAAGATCGACGCGGTGACCAAGGACGGCGCGGTGAAGCTGACCGCCAACGACAAATGGTGGGGTGCCAAGCCGCTCGCGCAGCGGGTGACGGTGTGGCCCAGGGGCGCCGACATCCAGGACCGGGTCAATCGCGGGGAGTTCGACATCGTCGACATCGCCGCCGGTTCGTCGGGGACGCTGAATCTGCCCGCCGGGTACACCCGCGCCGACAGCGCGTCGGCCGGCATCGAGCAGTTGATCTTCGCGGCGCAGGGGCCGATGGCCGCGCCGCCTGCCCGCCGCGCATTGGCGTCGTGCACACCGCGCGACACCATCGCCCGCAATGCCGGGGTGCCGATCGCCAACGCCCGGCTCAGTCCGACCGCGGACGATACCCTTTCCGCGGCCGAGAACGCGGGGGCGGCAGGTCAATTCGAGGTGGCGAATGCCGATGCCGCCCGGGCCGCGCTGAACAACCAACCGCTCACGGTGCGGATCGGTTACCAGAGCCCCAACGCCCGACTGGCCGCGACGGTCGGGTCGATCGCCCAGTCCTGCGCGGCGGCCGGGATCACCGTCACCGACGCCTCCGGCGAATCGGTGGGCCCGCAGAGCTTGCGGGACAACACCATCGACGTGCTGATCGGCAGTACCGGCGGTGCCGTGGGTAGTGGTTCCACCGGATCGTCGGCGCTGGACGCCTACGATCTGCGGTTCGGCAACGGCAACAATCTGTCCGGGTACGCCGACGGGCGTATCGACGGGATCATCGATGCACTGGCGGTCACCGCCGATCCCAAGGAGTTGAGCCGGCTGCTCGGGGAGGCCGGGCCGATCCTGTGGGGCGATATCCCCACCCTGCCGCTGTACCGTCAGCAGCGCACACTGCTCACGTCGAAGCGCGTGTCGGCGGTGCAGTCCAATCCGACCCGATGGGGCGCCGGATGGAATATGGACCGCTGGGTCCTAGAAGGATGAGCAGGATGAGACATGTCTAGCGCCGCGGCTGTGATCGCCGAGCTGACCCGCAACGTCGCCGACTTCCCACAGCCCGGCATCCAGTTCAAGGACCTCACCCCGGTGCTGGCCGATGCGCGTGGGCTGGCCGTGGTCACCGACGCGCTGGCCGAGGCGGCCGACGGCGCCGACCTGATCGCCGGTATCGACGCCCGCGGATTCCTGCTCGGTGCCGCGGTGGCGTTGAAACTCGGCACCGGTGTGCTTGCGGTGCGCAAGGGCGGGAAGCTCCCGCCGCCGGTACACGCCGAGCGTTACGACCTGGAGTACGGCTCGGCCACCCTGGAGATCCCGGCCGACGGGATCGACATGACCGGCCGGCGGGTTCTGGTGATCGACGACGTGCTGGCGACCGGCGGGACGCTGGCCGCGGCCGCCCGGCTGCTCGAACGCAGCGGGGCGCACGTCACCGGTGCCGCCGTGGTGTTGGAACTCTCGGGGCTCGATGGACGTTGCGCGGTACAGCCGTTGCGGGTCACCAGCCTGACCACGGTGTGAACGGCGTGCGGGATATCCTTTAACTCCAGGAGGTGAACATGGCCGACGAACCCGTCACGGGGCAGACGGTCGCGGTGCCGCCGCAGCCGGGGGACACCGCGGCGCTGGACACCTCCAAGATCAGTGCCTCCCGTCGGGTGCGGGCCCGGCTGGCTCGCCGGATGACCGCGCAGCGCAGCCTGGTGAACCCGGTGCTGGAGCCGCTGGTGGCGGTGCACCGGGAATTCCACCCGAAGGCCGACCTGGCGATCCTGCAGCGCGCCTACGATGTGGCCGAGCAGCGGCACGCCACCCAGTTGCGGAAATCCGGCGACCCGTACATCACCCACCCGCTGGCCGTGGCGAATATCTTGGCCGAGCTCGGCATGGACACCACCACGCTGGTGGCCGCGTTGTTACACGACACCGTGGAGGACACCGGTTATTCGCTGGAAGCGCTGACCGCCGACTTCGGCAGTGAGGTCGGTCATCTCGTCGACGGGGTGACCAAGCTGGACAAGGTGGCGCTGGGCACCGCCGCCGAGGGCGAGACCATCCGCAAGATGATCATCGCGATGGCGCGCGACCCGCGAGTGCTGGTGATCAAGGTCGCCGACCGACTGCACAACATGCGCACGATGCGCTTCCTGCCGCCGGAGAAGCAGGCGCGTAAGGCCCGCGAGACGCTGGAAGTCATTGCCCCCCTTGCTCATCGACTGGGTATGGCGACGGTGAAATGGGAACTGGAGGATCTGTCATTCGCGATCCTGCACCCCAAGCGCTACGAGGAGATCGTGCGTCTGGTGGCCGACCGGGCGCCGTCGCGGGACACCTATCTGGCCAAGGTGCGGGCCGAGATCGGCACGGCGCTGAGCGCGATGAAGATCAGCGCGAAGGTGGAGGGCCGGCCCAAGCACTACTGGTCGATCTATCAGAAGATGATCGTCAAGGGCCGCGACTTCGACGATATCCACGACCTGGTCGGCGTGCGGATCCTGTGCGACGACATGCGTGACTGCTACGCCGCCGTCGGGGTGGTGCACTCGCTGTGGCAGCCGATGGCGGGCCGGTTCAAGGACTACATCGCTCAACCGCGCTATGGCGTGTACCAGTCGCTGCACACCACGGTGGTCGGCCCGGAGGGCAAGCCGCTGGAAGTGCAGATCCGCACCAACGAGATGCACGACACCGCCGAGTTCGGCATCGCGGCACACTGGCGGTACAAGGAGGCCAAGGGCCGCAACGGTTTACCGGCCGGGCACACCGCCGCCGAGATCGACGAGATGGCCTGGATGCGCCAGCTGCTGGACTGGCAGCGGGAGGCTGCGGACCCGGGGGAGTTCCTGGAGTCGCTGCGCTACGACCTGGCCGTGCAGGAGATCTTCGTGTTCACCCCGAAGGGGGATGTCGTCACGCTGCCCACCGGTTCCACCCCGGTGGACTTCGCCTATGCGGTGCACACCGAGGTTGGGCACCGGTGCATCGGCGCCCGGGTCAATGGCCGGTTGGTGGCGCTGGAACGCAAACTCGAAAACGGGGACCAGGTCGAGGTTTTCACCTCCAAGGCCACCACGGCGGGACCGTCGCGGGACTGGCAGACGTTCGTGGTGTCCCCGCGTGCCAAGGCCAAGATCCGGCAGTGGTTCGCCAAGGAGCGCCGCGAGGAGGCGCTGGAGGCCGGTAAGGACGCCATCGCCCGCGAGGTGCGCCGCGGCGGACTTCCGTTGCAGCGCCTGCTCAATGCCGAGTCCATGGCGGCCCTGGCGCGCGAGCTGCACTATGCGGACGTGTCGGCGCTGTACACCGCCGTCGGTGAGGGGCACATCTCGGCGCGGCATGTGGTGCAGCGCCTGGTGGCTCAGCTGGGCGGCGACGACGAGGCCGAGGACGAGATCGCCGAGCGGTCCACACCGGCCACCATGCCGGTGCGGCAGCGCACCTCCGACGACGTCGGTGTCTCGGTGCCGGGTGCGGTGGGGGTGTTGACCAAGCTGGCCAAGTGCTGCACGCCGGTGCCCGGTGACAGCATCCTCGGGTTCGTCACCCGCGGTGGCGGGGTGAGCGTGCACCGCACCGACTGCACCAACGCGGCCTCGCTGCAGCAGCAGTCCGAGCGCATCATCGAGGTGCACTGGGCGCCGTCACCGTCGTCGGTGTTCCTGGTGGCCATCCAGGTGGAGGCGCTTGATCGGCATCGGCTGCTCTCCGATGTCACCCGGGTGCTCGCCGACGAGAAGGTGAACATCCTGTCGGCATCGGTGACGACGTCCAACGACCGGGTGGCGATCAGCCGGTTTACCTTCGAGATGGGCGATCCCAAGCATCTGGGTCACGTGCTGAACGTGGTCCGGAATGTGGAGGGCGTGTACGACGTCTACCGGGTGACGTCAGCGGCGTGAGCCGCAGTCAAGCTTCAGCGGCGTGAGCCGCAGTCAAGCTTCAGCGGCGTGAGCCGCAGTCAAACCTGAGCGGCCTGACGGGTGCTGCGTGCACCGACCCCCGCCGCGCCCAGGCAGGCCAGCGCGACCGCGGCGGCGAACCACGGGAAGACCGCGTGCAGCTCCCACTGGGTGGCGGCCCACCCTGCCACGATGGTCGGCACCGCCATGGCGGTGTAGGCCAGCAGATAGAAGGCCGACATCGTCTCGCCGCGGCGGTCGGCGGGCACCACGTCGGACAGGTGGCGCAGGGAGCCGCCGAACCCGAGTCCGAAGGTGGCGCCCAGCAGCGCGGCGGCGGCGAACACCAGCCATTGATTGTGGGTGCCCAGCACCGGGATGGTGATCAGCAAGGCCACCGCCATCCCGATATCGCCGTAGATGGCGGCCCGGTGCGCGGGCACCCGGGTGGACCAGAGCTGGGCCAGTGCCGCGGCGAACGCCGTGGTGCCGACCACGATGCCGCCGAACACCAGGTTGTGCACATGGGTCTGCTGGGCGGCCAGCGACGGGTAGAGCGAGAGCAGCACGCCCAGTACCGACCAGGAGGCGGCCGCTCCCAGGGCGGCGAACCAGAAGTCGCCGCGGATGTGCGCTGGTACGGCGGGCCGGGCGATCCGGATGGGTCCGCGGGTGCGGGCCAGGTGCGGTTCGCGCAGCGCGACGACGCCGATGCCGACCACCGCGACGACGGCGGCGACCACCGCGTACGGCGTGCGCATGGGGTGCGGGGCGTACTGGGCCAAGATGGCCGAGCCGAGGATGGCGACCGTCATGCCGATGTTGAACGCCACGCCGGACAGCTGGCCGGAGCGCACCCGGTGGTGCGGCCGCAGATCCAGCAGTGCCGCGGCACCGGCGACCACGATGGACCCCACGGCCGCGCCGTGGATCACGCGGGCGAGCAGCAGCATGGCCATGTTGTCGGCGATCAGGAACACCCCGAGCCCGACGATCATCGCGACCAACGCGCCGAGCAGCACCGGTTTGCGGCCGACCGCGTCCGAGATGCGGCCTGACACCAGCACCGCGCCGAGGGCCGCGAGCGCGTAGACGGCGAAGATGATCGTGGTGGACAGCGGGGTGAGGTGCCAGACCTCCTCGTACATCCCGTACAGGGGCGCCGGAACTCCGGACACCCCGAGTGCGACGCCACTGAGAACCAGCAGCAGGGTGTAGGCACCCCGCTGCACCTCGACGGGGGCGGCCACGTCAGCCGTCACGTTGTCTCCTCACGGGTGGTGCCGACACACGTTGTACTGGCAACAACAAGGTGCCCGGAAGTCATCTCAGCGCGTGCCGTGAGGCACCTCACAGGTATTCTTCGACGATGCGCGCAGCACCCGCGGTCGTCATGGTCGCCCTCGCCGTCTTGCTGGCTGGTTGCGGTGCCACCATCAAGCCCGAAGGCGCTGCCGAGCAGGTGGTCAAGGTGGTGTCCAAGACCGGGTTCAAGCCGACCGACGTCACCTGCCCGTCGGGAGTCAAAGCCGAGGTCGGCACGGAGTTCGACTGCCATTTCACCGGGCCCGACGGCGACTACACGGCGCATATGAAGGTCACCAAGGTCGACGGCGCGGCCGTCGAGTTCTACATCCAGTCCAAGCGCACCTAGATCAGGTCGATCGCCTCGGCGATCGACGGCAGCACCCGGCCCGGCCGGAACGGATAGCTGGTGATATCGGCCTCGGTGGTGGAACCGGTCAGCACCAGGATGGTGTCCAGGCCGGCTTCGATACCGGCCACCACGTCGGTGTCCATCCGGTCGCCGACCATGACCGTCGTCTCCGAGTGCGCCGCGATGCGGTTGAGCGCGCTGCGGAACATCATCGGGTTCGGCTTGCCGACGAAGTACGGTTCACGTCCGGTGGCCTTGGTGATCATGGCCGCGACTGAACCGGTGGCCGGCAGCGGCCCCTGCGCGGACGGGCCGGTCACGTCGGGGTTGGTGGCGATGAACCGGGCGCCGTCCCCGATGAGGCGGACCGCCTTGGTGATCGCCTCGAACGAGTAGGTCCTGGTCTCACCGAGCACCACGAAATCGGGTTCGGTATCGGTCAGGGTGTACCCGATCTCGTGCAGCGCGGTGGTGAGGCCGGCCTCGCCGATGACATACGCCGAGCCGCCGGAGAGCTGGTCGTCCAGAAACGCCGCCGTGGCCAGGGCTGAGGTCCAGATGGCTTCCTCGGGCACGCTCAACCCGGACCGAATGAGCCGGGCGGCCAGGTCGCGGGGGGTGAAGATGGAGTTGTTGGTCAACACCAGGAACGGCCGGTCCTTCTCGGTGAGCCGGGCCAGGAATTCGGCGGCACCGGGCAGGGCGTGCTCCTCGCGCACCAGGACGCCGTCCATGTCGGTCAGCCAGCACTGCGCGGGCAGACGCAGCCGTGTCGACGAGTCGGCGGCGGCCATGTTGGGCATGAGAAGTGTTCTCCCGGTTGATGTTTCAGTCGCCACGCCGGATGGCGGGACGGTATGGACACCAGCCTAGTCGCCGTCGCGTTACTGCACCCGCACTGTCGCGATGTTCACCGGGGTGGCCGGCTTACCGTCGTCGCCGCCACCGGTGACGCCGGCAGCGGCGATCTGATCGAGCACCGTCAGGCCCGTCTCGTCGATGGTGCCGAACGCGGTGTACGTGGGCGGCAGCTGCGAGTCCCGGTACACCAGGAAGAACTGGCTGCCGTTGGTCCCGGGTCCAGCGTTGGCCATCGCCAGCGTGCCCCGCGGATAGATCACCGGCGTCTTCACGGCCGGATCGGTCAGCCGGTACTGGTTGGTCGGGTATTCGTTGGGGAACTGGTAGCCGGGCCCGCCCTTGCCCGTGCCCGTCGGGTCACCGCATTGCAGCACGCCGAGCTCGCTGCCGGTGGTCAGCCGGTGGCAGGGCGTCCCGTTGAAGAATCCCTGCGCGGCCAGGCTGGCGAAGTTGTTGACCGTGCACGGTGCCTTGGCGTTGTCCAGTTCGATCGGGATGGCGCCGCGGTCGGTGGCGATGACGCCGGCCACCGTCGCGGGGTCCGTCGGCACCTTGCCCATCCGGGGCGGGGCCACCGGCCGGGCGGCCTTCTCGGTGGTCGGCAGGTACTGGCAGTTGGCGCCCAGGTTGACCGGCGGCTTGAACGACGGCAGGGGAGTGCCGACCGCCGGTGTGGCGGGGTTGACGGGATCCCAGTCGTAGCGGTCCAGCCCGTTGCGGAAGTCCTCCAGCACCAGCCGGGCGAGCACGATGCCGACGACCAGCGCCAGGATTCCCAGCACCGTCGCCACGTAGCCGACGACCAGGCCGGCGATCGCGATGCCGCGGCCCTCCTCGCCGCTGCGCTTGATCTGCGACAGCGAGATGTGGCCGAACACGATGCCCAGCGGGGCGATCAGGAATGCGCAGATCAGCGAGGCCACTGCCAGCGCGTTCGTGGGGCGGGGAGGTACGGGCGGTGGATACCCCGGCGGCGGATAGCCCACTGGGGTCGGCCCGTACTGAGCCCCGTACGGAGACCCGTACGGCGGGGGAACCGTCACCGACTCAGTCCAGCTGGATCGACTTCACCGTGACCTCTTGGGCGGGCTTGCCATCCTGGCCGCCGCCCGCAACGCCCGCCTTGGCGATCTTGTCCAGCGTCTCCAGGCCCGTCTTGTCGATGGTGCCGAACACGGTGTAATTCGGCGGCAGCTGCGAATCCTGGTACACGAGGAAGAACTGGCTGCCGTTGGTGCCGGGCCCGGCGTTGGCCATGGCCAACGTGCCGCGGGGGTAGAGCACCGGCTGCTGCAGCGCCGGGTTGTCGGGCTGGTACTGGTTGGTCGGGTATTCATTGGCGAACTGGTAGCCCGGGCCGCCGGTGCCGGTGCCCGTCGGGTCACCGCACTGCAGCACCGCGAGGCCGCCGGTGGTCAACCGGTGGCACTGCGTGTCGTTGAAGTACCCCTGCTGGGCCAGGCTGGCGAAGCTGTTGACCGTGCAGGGGGCCTTGGCGTTGTCCAGCTGCAGGCCGATATTGCCCTGGTTGGTCGCCATGCTGACGCTGATCTGCGGCGGATCCGTCGGCACCTTGCCGGTCCGCGGCGGGTTGACCTTCTTGCTGGCGGCTTCGGTGGTCGCTGGGTACTGGCAGTTGGCGCCGAGGTCGGCGGGTGCGGCGAAGGCGGGCAGCTTGCCGTCGGCGGCCGGCTGCGGAGCCGCGCTGGAGGAGCTGGGTGACGCCGACGCCGTGGCGCTGCCGGAATCCTTGTTGGTGTAGATGACGGTGAAGACGGCGGCACCGGCCACCACGATCACGCCGACCACCGAGGCGATGATGGTGAAGAGCCGCCGCCGGCGGGCTTGCGCGGCGCGGCGCTCCAGCTGCCGCTCGAGCTTGCGCTGGGCAGTTTCCCGTCGTTGTTTGTTCGTCGGCACCGCCGCTGTCCTCCTACGTCAGGGTCATACTCGGCACCGAGTGTGCCAGGCGTTACTGAATGCGCGTGGCGCGACCCGCGGTCGACAAACGCCGCATGGGAAAATGGTGCGGTGTTGATCACCGGATTCCCGGCCGGCGTGCTGGCATGCAATTGCTATGTCATCGCGCCGCACGACGGTGCCGACGCGATCATCGTCGACCCCGGACAGCGGGCCCCGGGTCCGTTGCAGCGGATCCTCGATCGGCATCGGCTCACCCCGGCGGCGGTGCTGCTCACCCACGGCCACATCGATCACATGTGGTCGGCGCAGAAGGTGGCCGACACCTACGGCTGCCCGGTGTTCATCCATCCCGAGGACCGCGCGATGCTGACCGATCCGATCATGGATCTCGGCTCCGGGCTCATGATGGGGATCGGCAAGCGGCTGGTGGGCGCGTTCTTCACCGAGCCGAAGCAGGTGGTCGAGCTCACCGACGACGGTCAACTGCTCGACCTCGGCGGTATCCCCGTCACCGTGGACCACACGCCCGGGCACACCCCCGGGTCGGTGGTGTTCCGGGTGGGCCAGAGCGCTTTCACCGGGGACACCCTGTTCAAGGGTGCGATCGGTCGCAGCGACCTGCTGGGCGGCAGCGGCCGGACGCTGCTGACGTCCATCGTCAACAAATTATTGGTGCTCGACGACGACACCGTGGTACTACCTGGGCACGGCCCGAAGTCCACCATCGGCATCGAGCGCCGCACCAACCCCTTTCTCGAAGGTCTGACCCTGTGAGTGAACGCCGTGTCTGAATTCAGCAGCTTCCGGGCGCCCAAGGGCGTGCCCGACTACCTCCCGCCGGACTCGGCGCAGTTCGTCGCGGTGCGCGACGGCCTGCTCGGCGCCGCCCGGCGGGCCGGGTACGGCGATATCGAGCTGCCGATCTTCGAGGACACCTCGTTGTTCGCCCGCGGCGTCGGGGAGTCCACCGACGTGGTGAGCAAGGAGATGTACACGTTCGCCGATCGCGGGGAACGGTCGGTGACACTGCGGCCCGAGGGCACCGCCGGCGTCATGCGTGCGGTCATCGAACACGGCCTGGACCGCGGCCAGTTGCCGGTCAAGCTGTGCTACGCCGGTCCGTTCTTCCGGTACGAGCGTCCGCAGGCCGGCCGGTACCGCCAGCTGCAGCAGGTCGGGGTCGAGGCCATCGGCGTCGACGACCCGGCGCTGGACGCCGAGGTGATCGCCGTCGCCGATGCCGGGTTCCGCTCGCTGGGGCTCGACGGTTTCCGGTTGGAGATCACCTCACTGGGTGACGACACCTGCCGGCCGCAGTACCGGGAGTTGTTGCAGGAGTTCCTGTTCAAGCTCGACCTGGACGAGGAGACCCGCCGCCGCGCACAGATCAACCCGCTGCGCGTGCTCGACGACAAGCGGCCCGCGGTGCGGGAGATGACCGCCGATGCGCCGTTGATGCTCGACCACCTCTCCGATGTGGCCAAGGCGCACTTCGAGACGGTGCTGGCACACCTGGACGCGCTCGGTGTGCCGTACGTGGTCAATCCGCGGATGGTGCGCGGACTGGACTACTACACCAAGACGACATTCGAGTTCGTGCACGACGGGCTGGGTGCGCAGTCCGGGATCGGTGGTGGTGGGCGCTACGACGGGCTGATGCGTCAGCTCGGTGGCCAGGACCTGTCCGGGATCGGCTTCGGTCTCGGGGTGGACCGCACCCTGCTGGCGCTCAAAGCCGAGGGCAAGACGGTCGGTGCGGCCGGTCGCGTCGATGTGTACGGGGTGCCGCTGGGGGAGACGGCCAAGCTCGAACTGGCCAAGATCGCCGCGGGGTTGCGGGCCGCGGGTGTGCGGGTCGACCTGGCCTACGGGGACCGCAGCCTCAAGGGCGCGATGAAGGGTGCCGACCGCTCCGGGGCGCGCCTGGCGCTGGTGGCCGGTGACCGCGATATCGAGGCGGGGACGGTCGGCGTCAAGGACCTGTCCAACGGCGCGCAGACCGATGTCCCTGCCGCGGATGTGGTGTCCGAGGTGCTATCCCGGCTGGGCTGACTCCTCCCGGCGAGCGTCCGTGTTTGCACAGCGACACGCCGCATTTGGCGTGCAAAGGGGGCCGCTCGGCGATCACCAGTCCGCTGTGCTGGTTCGGTCGTCTCGACACTCTAGGGTCGGCGTATGCGAGTTCTGGTGCAACGGGTGACGTCGGCCCGGGTGGTGGTCGCAGGGCAGACGGTCGGGCGGATCGACCCGGACGGGCAGGGCCTGCTGGCGCTGGTCGGCATCACCCACACCGACGATGCCGCCCTCGCCACAAAGATGGCCGAAAAGCTCTGGCGGCTGCGGATTCTCGACGACGAGAAGGCCGCCGCCGATGTCGACGCGCCGATCCTGGTGGTCAGTCAGTTCACGTTGTACGCCAACACGGTGAAGGGTCGCAGGCCGTCGTGGAACGCCGCGGCGCCCCGGCCGGTTGCCGAACCACTGGTCGATGCCTTCGCCGAGGCGTTGCGGGGTCTCGGCGCGACGGTCGGCACCGGCGTGTTCGGCGCCGACATGTCGGTGGAACTGGTCAACGACGGACCCGTGACGGTGCTGCTGGAACTGTGACCGCCGGGCTAGATCGCGACGACGGCGGTGCCGTCAGATGGCCAGCGCTTCGCGGACCTGGGCCTCCGATGCCGACCCGCCGGTTCCCGACGACGTGACCCGCCCGGATTCCAAGATGTAGTACTGCTGCGCAGACTCCAGGGCGAATCCGATGTGCTGCTCCACCAGCAGCACGCCGAGATCCCCCCGGTTGGTCAGGGCGGTGATGGCCGCCTCGATCTCGGCGACCACCGACGGCTGGATACCTTCGGTGGGTTCGTCGAGGATCAGGCATTTCGGTCCGGTGATCAGCGCTCGGGCGATGGCGAGCTGCTGGCGCTGGCCGCCGGAGAGCAACCCGGCCCGTCGCGTCAGCAGCTCCTTGAGGGCGGGAAACAGATCAAGCTGCTCGTCGATGAGGGCTTTGGCGTTCTTGCGCCCGTCGGCGACGACCTGCAGGTTCTCAGCCGTGGTCAGCTGCCCGAACGACTGCTGGCCCTGCGGCACGTAGGCGAGGCCACGGGCCACCCGAGCGCTGGGCCGTAGTTTCGTGATATCGGCGCCGTCGAAAAGGACCTTTCCGGCCGTGCATTTCAGCAGACCCACCGCGGCCCGCAGCAGGGTGGTCTTGCCGGCACCGTTGTGCCCCAGGACCGCGGCCACACCATCGGATGGCACCTCGAGGCTGACCCCGTGGATGACCTCGGAGCGGCCGTAACCGCTGCGCACGTCGACCAGTTGCAGCATCAGACCTCCTCGGTGTTTCCGGCGGCCGCGGTACCGAGGTAGACCTCCTGGACCTTCGGGTTGGCCTGCACCTCGGCGACCGAGCCCTCGGCGATCACCTGCCCGCGGGCCAGGACCGTGACCGAGGTCGCGAAGGCCCGCATGAAGTCCATGTCGTGCTCGACGACGACCACGGTGCGTTCACTGCCGATGCGCCGCAACAGGTTTCCGGTCTCCTCCCGCTCCTCGTGGCTCATCCCGGCCACCGGCTCGTCGAGCAGCAGCACGTCGGCGTTCTGCACCAGCAGCATGCCGATCTCCAACCACTGCTTCTGCCCATGTGCGAGCACTCCGGCCGGTTTGTCGGCCAGCGCGGACAGGCCCGTCGTCTCAAGGGCCTCCTCGATCGAGGGCAGCACACCGGGCCGCCGCCGCAACAACGTCCACGGCGACCGACCGGCCCCGGCCGCGATGTCCAGGTTCTGCAGCACCGTCAGCTGCTCGAAGACGGTGGCGGTCTGAAAGGTCCGGCCCACCCCCTCGCGAGCGATCTGGTGCACCTTGCGGCCCAGCAGTTCCTTGCCCGACTTGCTGACCGACCCGGTGGCCGCGACCAGACCGGTGATGGCGTCGATCACCGTCGTCTTACCGGCCCCGTTGGGGCCGATCAAGAACCGCAGATCGCCCTGGAACAAGGTCAGGTCGACATCGCTGACGGCCTTGAAGCCGTCGAAATCGACGGTCAGGTCCCGCACTTCGAGATACTGCGTGCCCATGCCGACGTTGCCGCCGGCCACCGGCTGCGCGGCTTCGGTCTCGGTCATGTGGCGCTGCCCACCTTCTCGGGTTCTGGGTCCGAGTCCGGTGCGGCCTGCGGATCGGGTGTGGCGCGTCGCCGTTTGAGGAACACCCCGAGCCCGGCCAGGCCGGCCGGGAAGAACCCGACGACGACGATGAACAGCAGACCCTGGGCGTAGGTCCAGGCCGACGGGAACTGTTCGGAGAAGGCGGTTTGCGCCCATGCGACGCCGATCGCGCCGAGTACCGGGCCCAGCAGGGTGGTGCGGCCGCCGATCGCGACGCCGATCAGGAAGGCGATGGACGGCACGATGCCGACCTGAGCCGGGGTGATGAACCCGATGATCGGTGCGAACAGCGCACCGGCGATGCCGGCGAACAGCGCGGCCGTGGTGTAGGCCACCACCTTGATGTTGGCCGGGTCGTAACCGAGGAACCGGACCCGTTCCTCACTGTCGCGCACGGCCACCAGCAGTTCGCCGTAGCGGCTCTGCATCAACTGGCGCACCACCGCCACCACCACCAGCAGGACACCCGCCGCGATGAAGTACAGCATCTGCCGGTTGACCGGGTCGGACAACCGGAATCCGAAGAAGGTGCGGAATCCGTTGAGCCCGTTGCTACCACCCAGCGTCGCCTGTCCGACGAGCAGGATCGCCAGCGCAGCCGCCAGCGCCTGGGACAGGATGGCGAAGTAGGCGCCCTTGACCCGGCGTTTGAACACCCCGAGGCCCAGGAGCGCCGCGATCGCCGTCGGCACGACGACGATCGCCAGCATGGTGAACGCGGGGGAGGCGAACGGCTCCCAATAGGCGGGCAGTTTCGGGATACCGGCGATCTGCATGAAATCCGGCACCGCCTGCTTGCGGATCTCGGCGTCGGCGATCTTGAGGTGCATGCCCATCATGTAGGCGCCCAGCCCGAAGAACACACCCTGACCGAGCGTCAGCATTCCGCCACGGCCCCAAGCCAATCCGATACCCGCCGCGACGATGGCGTAGCACAGGTACTGGCCGAGCAGGCCGAGGCGGAAGCTGGACAGCACCGCCGGGGCGACGCCGAACAGCAGGACCGCGGCCACTGCGAAACCCGCCCAGGTCTGCCAGCGGCCGATGAGCGCCCTCTTCACACCAAACTCCTTGTCCGCACGGTGAACAGGCCCTGTGGCCGCGCCTGCAGGAAGACCACGATGATCACGAACACGATCACCTTCGCCAGCGACGCCGTGGTGCTGTACTCGATGAAGGAGTTGAGCAAGCCGAGGCCGAACGCGGCGATCACGGTGCCCTTGATCTGGCCGAGTCCGCCGACGACGACCACCAGGAACGCGTCGATCAGATAGCTCTGACCGGTGGTGGGACTTGTCGACCCGATCAGCGTCAGCGCCACCCCGGCCACCCCGGCCAGCCCGGAACCGATGAAGAACGTGGTGATATCCGTTCGGCGCGAAGAGATCCCGCTGGTCTCGGCGAGGTCCCGGTTCTGCACGACGGCCCTGATCCGGCGGCCCATGGGGCTGGCCTTGAGTACGACGGCCAGCACCGTCACGCACAGCACGGCGAGGACCAGGATGAAGATGCGGGTTTTCGGGACGACGGCGCCGAGGACCTCGATGCCGCCCGACAACCAGGCCGGCGCGGTGACGTTGACCGCCGGCGCGCCGAAGATATCGCGGGCCACCTGCTGCAGGATCAGGCCGACGCCGAAGGTGACCAACAGGGTGTCCAGCGGACGGTGGTACATCCGCTGGATCAGGGTCATCTCCAGCAGCACACCCAGCAGGCCGCCGACACCGAACCCGACCACCAGTGAGATGAGCAGGGAGGCGCCGGTATTGGCGATCAGCTGCTGCACCAGGTAGGCGGTGTAGCAGCCGGCCATGATGAATTCGCCGTGCGCCATGTTGATGACGCCCATCTGGCCGAAGGTCAGCGACAGGCCCAATGCGGCCAGCAACAGGATCGAGCCGAGGCTCAATCCCGTTGCCAGCTGTCCGATCAGGACATCCACGTGTCAGTTCCCCGTCGTCAGCCCGACAGGCCGGCGGCCCACGGGTAGGACTTCAGGTACGGATCCGGGGTGATGGGACCCTTGGACTCCCAGATGGTGTAGATCAGCCCGTCGGGATGGATCTCACCGATGCGGGCGGTTTTGGTGATGTGGTGGTTCTCGCCGTCGATGGTGACCAGGCCCTCAGGAGCGTCGAAGGTGACGCCACCGGCATTGTCCTGAATGGCCTTGGTGTCGAACGCTTTCGCCTTCTCCACGGTGTTCTTCCAGAGGTACACCGAGACGTAGGCCGCTTCCATCGGGTCGGAGGTCGGCTTGTTCGCGCCATAGGCCTTCTTGTAGGCGGCCACGAACGCCTTGTTCACCGGGTTGTCCACCGTCTGGTAGTAATTCCAGGCGGTGAGCTGGCCTGCGATGTTCTGGGCGCCGATCCCGGTGACCTCTTCCTCGGCGATGGACACCGACACCACCGGCATCTTCTGCGGGGTCAACCCGGCGTTGGTGTACTCCTTGAAGAACGCCACGTTGGAGTCGCCGTTGAGGGTGTTGAACACCGCCCCGGCGCCCGAGGCGCGCACCTTGTTCACGATGGTGGAGAAATCGGTGGAGCCCAGCGGGGTGTAGTCCTCGCCCTTGATCTCGATCCCGTTGGCGCCGGCGTAAGCCTTGATGATGCGGTTGGCGGTCTGGGGGAAGACGTAGTCACTGCCCACCAGATAGAGCGATTTGACGCCTTTCTCCTTCAGATAGTCCAGGGCCGGGACGATCTGCTGGTTGGTGGTGGCGCCGGTGTAGAAGATGTTCTTGCTCGATTCCAGGCCCTCGTATTGCACGGGGTAGTACAGCAGCGAGTCATTGCTCTCGAAAACCGGGAGCATGGCCTTGCGGCTGGACGATGTCCACCCGCCGAACACCGCAGCGACGCAGTCGTCCTTGATCAGCTTCTCGGCCTTCTGAGCGAAGACCGCCGGATCCGATGCGCCGTCCTCGCCGACGACCTGGATCTGCTTGCCCAGCACCCCGCCCTTGGCGTTGATCTCGTCGACGGCCAGCTTGATGGCGTCGCGCACCGTCACCTCGGAGATCGCCATGGTGCCCGACAGCGAGTTCAGCGAGCCGACCTTGACGGTGGACCCCGAGGTGTCCACGCAGGTCGCCGCGGCGGTGGTGCTGTCGCTTTCGCCGGCCTTGCTGCCACATCCGGACAGCACGAGGGCTGCCGCGGTGACCACGCTTGCGGCCGCGAGGACCGGCCTGTTGGCGCCTCTGCTGAGGGCGGGGCGTCGAAGTCGCATCTATTGCCTTTCCGTCGATTTCGCGTCATGCGAGGGAATCGGGGAGAAATCGGTCACACGGGGTCGTGTGTCGAATCGGCACGTTAGAGCTGGGAAGTTTCTGTGGAATGTCTGGATGTGACGAACAAATTAACCTGTTGGTCGATCGGTATTGGTCCGTTGTTCGCCGTGCTGCGAAGGTGTGGATCGAGGCCGGTGTAACGATCGGGTAGCGTCCGGCGATGTGACGGACATGCGAAAAGGTATGAGCAAGGTCGGGGCGACGGTGTCAGCGGTGCTGGTTTCTGGAGCGGCGCTCGGAGTCGGAACCGGCGTGGCCCAGGCCGATCCGGCTGCGGGTCACCAAGTTCGCTACACGCTGACGTCGACGGCCCCTTACGACTTCCAGGTGCTGTATCTGACGGCCCAGCCGGCCGACAAGGCGGCATACAACGCCGACGCGTACTCGTATGTGAAGCGCGAGACCATCAATGTCGCGCCGGACCGGCCGTTCGTCTTCGAGACCACGCTGGCGGATCCGCAGTGGGCGATCCTGCAGGTCAGCAGCACCACCAAGGGTGGTGTCGGTGCGCCGAACCCGCACTGCGAGGTTGCCGTGGACAACCAGGTCATCGTCGCGCAGGACGCGCCCTACAGCGTGGTGTGCCAGGGCTCCCAGTGGTAGCTGCCCAGCGGTAGTCGCTTGACAGGATGTATCGAACGGGTGTTCGATACATCCATGCGGTGGGACGGGCAAAGCGTACGCGTCGATGACGGCGCCCTGCCCGGCCTGCAACGCCTGAAGTTCGTCCGCAGCGTGCGCACCCCGCAGTTCGAGGGCATCACCTTCCACGAGGTGCTGTGCAAGTCGGCGCTGAACAAGGTGCCCGACGCCTCGATGCTGCCCTTCCGCTACACGGTCAACGGGTATCGCGGGTGCTCCCACGCGTGCCGCTACTGTTTTGCCAGGCCCACGCACGAATACCTGGATTTCGATCCCGGTGCCGATTTCGACTCGCAGGTCGTGGTGAAGACCAACGTCGTCGACGTCCTGCGACGTGAACTGGCCAGGCGGTCGTGGACCCGGGAGACGGTGGCGCTGGGGACCAACACCGACCCCTACCAGCGGGCCGAGGGCCGGTATGCGCTGATGCCGGGCATCGTGGGTGCGCTGACGGCGTCCGGTACGCCGTTCTCGATTCTCACCAAAGGCACGCTGCTGCGGCGCGACCTACCGCTGATTTCCGAAGCCGCACGGACGGTTCCGGTGAGCGTGTCGATCTCGTTGGCGGTCGGGGATCCCGACCTGCATCGTGAGGTGGAGCCGGGCACTCCGTCTCCACAGGCCCGGCTCGGGCTGATCAGCGCCATCCGCGAGGCCGGGCTGAACTGTCATGTGATGGTGGCCCCGGTGCTGCCGCGGTTGACCGATTCGACCGAGCAGCTCGATGACCTGCTCGGCCGGATCGCCGCGGCCGGCGCCACCGGGGTCACGGTGTTCGGCCTACACCTACGCGGCTCCACCCGCGGCTGGTTCATGCAGTGGCTGCAGGCCACGCACCCCGAACTGGTCTTCGAATACCGGCGGTTGTACCGGCGCGGCGCCTACCTGCCCGCCGACTACCGCGACGAACTTCGTACCAGGGTGGCGCCTTTGGTCGCCCGGTACGGCCTGACTGGGCGTCCAACGCCGCCCATGGCGGGCGCCGGTGTCGTTTCCTCCGAAGTCGCGGCACCGGCGCACCCCACCTTGTTCTGAGATGATCGCTAGCGGCCGACATCCCAGGCGTGGTGCACGATATCGTGCAGGTGATAGACGGCTATCGTCGCGACGGTGAATTCGCTTCCGTTGCTGCGAAATCCGCGCCGGGACCAGGCGTCGTCGGGCACCGACCGGTAGGTGCCGGCCACCGCGGTGGCCGCCTCGAACAGCTCCCGGGCCACCACCGCAGGATCCTGCGACGGGTAATCGTCGGCCAGGGCGGTCGCATCCTGATCCCAGTTCGGGAACCGCGGTTCGTCCTCGGTCAGCATCAACCGCACCCGATGGTCGAAAACCCGGTGCACGTCGCGGATGTGGCAGCCGTACTCCAGGATCGACCACACGCCGGGTGCCGGCCGGTCCCGAACCCCGGTCCGGGTGAGCCGGTCGACCCACTCGGTGGCGTCGGAGGCGATCCGGTCGGCGACCTCGGGGTGTCCGATGCCCCCGGGATCGAAACCACAGTCCGGGCACGGCCGGGTGAGCACCCAGGTCCAGTCCTTGGTGTCCGGCACGATCGGGTCGGTGCTCATCCCAGATTGCGCGCGGCGAACGTGTCGCACTTCTTCGGGTCGCCGGTCTGGTAGCCGGTGGTGAACCACTTCTGCCGTTCGGCGGACGAACCGTGCGTCCACTGCTCCGGGTTGATCCGGCCGGTGGCGGACTTCTGGATGCGGTCATCGCCCACCGACGCGGCCGCCGACAACGCGTCGGCGATATCCTTGTCGCTCAACGGCTCCAGGAACGGAACGCCGGTGCTCTCCTGCTTGGTGACCGACGCGTAGTGCGCCCACACCCCGGCGTAGCAGTCGGCCTGCAACTCGGTGCGCACCCCGTTGCCCTCGGCGCCGCCGGGGCCCTGCTGCGCCCGGCCCAGCACGCCGAGCAGATTCTGCACGTGGTGGCCGAACTCGTGCGCCACCACATATTCCTGGGCCAGGGGTCCGCCGCTGGAGCCGAACCGGTCGACCAGCACGGCGAAGAAGTCGGTGTCGAAATAGGCGGTCTGGTCCACCGGGCAGTAGAACGGGCCGACGTCGGTGGTGGCCGGCCCGCACCCGGTGTCGACCTGACCGGTGAACAGCCGCACCTGCGGCCGGGTGTAGCCCTTCAGCAGCTGGCTCCACACGCCGTCCACCGAGTTGCCGGTGGCGATGATGCGGCAGCCCAGGATGTCGTTGGCGTCGCGGCCCGTCTTGCACTGGGACACGTCGAATCCCGGGGTGACCGACTCTTGATTCTGGGCGACCTCGTTCTGCCCGAGCACGGTGTTGGGGTCGACCCCGAGGAACATCGCGACCACCACGATGAGCAGCCCGCCCAGGCCGCCGCCGATGGCGATACCGCGGCCGGGCCCGCGCCCACCACCGCTACTGGAGGTGGTGCTGGTATCGATCTGCATGCCTTCGTTGAAGGTCATTGCCCCCACCACCTCCATCTGCATGTCGGCGCCCGACCGGGCTCAGCTTTCCACACTACGATTACGGCGTGTCCATCGTCGCCGAACTTCCGACGATCGTGACGACCTCACATGGCGTGCTACGCGGCGACACCGAAGGTGGTGTCGGGGTGTGGCGCGGGGTCGCCTACGCCGAACAGCCATTGGGTGAACTGCGCTTCCGGGGACCCCAGCCGCTACGGCCCTGGTCCGGCGTGCGCGATGCGCTGGAGCATGGGCCGCTGCCCCCGCAGGGACGATCCTTCGTCGGCGGCGGCCGCGACGACCCGAAGATGCGCGACGAAGCCTGCCTCACGGTCACCGTGTGGTCGCCCGACGTGTCCGGCTCGCTACCGGTGATGGTGTGGATCCCCGGCGGCGCGTTCGTCTACGGAGCCGGACAGTTGCAGCTGTACAACGGGTCCCGACTGGCCCGCAACGGGAACGTCGTCGTGGTCAACGTCACCTACCGACTCGGCGTGTTCGGCGGATTCGAGCTCGGTGAACTGGGGGAGGGGTTCGACGACAATCTGTGCCTGCGGGACCAGATCGCGGCATTGCAGTGGGTGCGTGACAACATCGCCGCGTTCGGTGGCGACCCGCAGCGGGTCACCGTGTTCGGTGAATCCGCCGGGGCCACATCGGTATTGGCGTTGCTGGCCAGCCCCGCCGCCGACGGGCTGTTCACCCGGGCCATTGCGCAGAGTCCCGCGCTGCCGCTGATCGCCGACCGGCAGACCAGGGCCCGGCAGGCGCACGCCTTCCTCGGCGAACTCGGTGCCGACCCACGTCACCTCAAACAGCTGCCGCAGCGCAGGTTGCGCAGGGCCGCCGGCATGGTCCAGGCGGCCAGCGCCGCCGACACCCCGACGCTGGCGTACGGGCTCACCCACGGGGTGGACCTGTTGCCGCACCATCCCATCGAGGCGGCCAGGATCGGCGCGGTCCACCGCATCCCGCTGATCATCGGAACCAACAGCCACGAGGCGTCGATGTTCGCCTGGGGCAAGCCGCCGATGCTGCCCACCACGCCGGCCGGTGTCGAAGGCTTCTTCGCGCGCCGGGCGCCGAACGCCAGGGACCGGGTGCTGGCCGCCTATCCGTCCTACCCGCGTCGGCGGGCACTGGTCGATTTCGGCTCCGACGCCATGTTCGGCGCACCGACCTGGGCGTTCGCCGACGCGTACAGCGCCTGGGCGCCCACCCACATGTATCGCTTCGACCACACCACCTGGACGCTGCGGGCGTTGGGCCTCGGTGCCACCCACGGCAGCGAGATCGTGCACATCCAGCACAGCTACGGCTCCTATCTGGGCCGCAAGCTGCATCCGCTGGGCCGACGGGTACAGCCGGGCGTGGGCAGGCGCATGCAGCGCACCTGGCTGGAGTTCGCCAGGGGAGGCCTGCAGGAGTGGCCCTTCTACGACGCGCAGCGCAGGGCCACCCGGCTGATCGGCAGTGCCCGCGATGTCACCGTCGCCGACCCCGACGAGCGCCGGCGCGCGGCGTGGGACGGTCTCTACTGACGCGCCTCAGGCGGCGAAGCGGCGGTCGGTGTACCGGCGCAGGTTGTGCAGGAAGCGCTGGAACATCCACGCCATCAGCGGCCTGCCCACCGTCATGCCGAGCCGGGCGGCGATGCCGTTCGGTTTCATCGCCATCACCCAGGTGAGGTTGCAGCCCGCGTCGGTGGGCACCACCCAGTAATCCTCGGCGAACGCCGCGATGCTGTTGGTGGAGGCCTGGTTGAACCGGAAAGCCATGTGGCTGTGCGGTTCCCAGGACAGGAATTCCTCGTCGCCGACGATGTGGCCGCGCATGTGCACGGTGCGGGTGGTTCCCACACCGTAGGGCTGCGGGCTGGTCCAGGTGACCTTGGTGATCACCGACGCCCACTGTGGCCACGAGTCGGCGTCGGCCAGCACCTCGAACACCTGCTCCGGGGTGATGGCCAAGTCGACGGTGCTGACGAATCGAAACGGTGCCTCGGAGATGAAGTCCAGATCAACGGGTTCGCACGGATACATTCTCGGCACCCTCCGACCTTAGCCGGGACCTTATCCGGGCCCGTCACTCGCCGCGGCGAGCAGTGGCACCAACACCTCGCCGATCGGGGTCGACAGCCCGAACCGGCGGGCCTTGCGCAGAACGACGCCGTTGCGGATATCCCATTCCAGCGGTCGGCCGGCCACACGGTCGGTGAGTATCGAAGTGGTGAGGTCGGGCGGGGATTGCGCCAGCTTGCCGACGATCTCGTCGACCACACCGTCGGCGAGGGCGGCGCCGTCGGCACGGGCCACCGCCAGGCACTCGATCAGGTACCGGCGTGCCAGTTCGGTGATATCGGCGCGGCCGAACACGCCGGCCCGACGGCCGGTGAGCACCATAAGTCCCGCCACCGCGTTCATCAACAGTTTGCGCCAGGCGGCCGTGATGAAATCGGGGTCCAGTTCGACGGTGCCGTTCGGGAAGAGCCCGGCGACGACGGCTGCGGCGGGGACGTCCGGCAGCACCAGCCGCAGCGCATTCTTCAGCTGTATCCAGCCCTGCGGCATCGGCTCGGCGGAGAGCCAGACGGCGGCGGGCAGCACCGTGGCGGACGGGCAGTACGGGCTCACCCGCTCGACCTGTTCGACACCGTTCTGCAATACGCACACCACGGTGTCCGCGTCGCACAGGCGGTCCAGCCACCGCGCAGCCGCCGTGTTCTGGGTGTCCTTGACGGCCAGGAAGACGATGCCGGCCGGCGCGGTGGCCACGGCGGGGTCGGTGTGCACCGGGCCTGGCACGACGATCGGCGGCTCGTCGGCCGGACGCACCTCGATCGACGCGCGGGCAGACCTTCCGTAGACGCTGACGGGGTGACCGGCCCGGTACAGGAAGGCGGCGATCGCCGAACCGATGGCACCGGGCCCGACGACTGCGATCGGCACGTTCACAAGCGTCAAACCTACCGACGTAAACTGGCCACTCGTTCCACCCGACTTCAGAGGAGTTTTTGTGCTGCGCAGCCATGCCGCCGGTTCGTTGCGGTCCACCGACGCCGGTCAGACGGTGACCCTGGCGGGTTGGGTGGCGCGCCGGCGCGACCACGGCGGCGTCATCTTCATCGACCTGCGGGACGCGTCCGGGGTGTCGCAGGTGGTGTTCCGGGATGCGGGCGTGCTGGAACAGGCGCATCGGCTGCGCGCCGAATTCTGCGTCGCCGTCACCGGCGTCGTCGAGACCCGGCCCGAGGGCAACGCCAACTCCGAGATCGCCACCGGTGACATCGAGGTCAACGCCACCACGCTGACGGTGCTGGGGGAGAGCGCCCCGCTGCCCTTCCAGCTCGACGAGACCGCCGGTGAGGAAGCCCGGCTGAAGTACCGCTACCTGGATTTGCGGCGTGAAGGTCCCGGTAACGCAATCCGGTTGCGCTCCAAGGTCAATGCCGCCGCCCGCGGGGTGTTGGCGCAGCACGACTTCGTCGAGATCGAGACCCCGACGCTGACCCGGTCCACGCCCGAGGGCGCCCGTGACTTCCTGGTTCCCGCCCGGCTGCAGCCGGGTTCGTTCTATGCGCTGCCGCAGAGCCCGCAGTTGTTCAAACAGCTGCTGATGGTCGCCGGGATGGAGCGCTACTACCAGATCGCCCGGTGCTACCGGGACGAGGACTTCCGGGCCGATCGCCAGCCCGAGTTCACCCAGCTGGACATGGAGCTCAGCTTCGTCGAGGCCGACGATGTCATCGCCATCTCCGAACAGGTGCTCAAAGCAATCTGGGCGCTGATCGGCCACGACCTGACCCTGCCGCTGCCACGCATCAGCTACCAGGAGGCGATACGCCGATTCGGCTCCGACAAGCCCGATCTGCGCTTCGGTGTCGAGTTGGTCGAATGCACCGACTATTTCAAGGACACCCCGTTCCGGGTGTTCCAGGCCGACTACGTGGGTGCCGTGGTCATGCCGGGCGGGGCCTCGCAGCCACGCCGCACGCTGGACGGTTGGCAGGAGTTCGCCAAGCAGCGCGGCCACAAGGGCCTGGCCTACGTGCTGGTCGGGGAGGACGGCACCCTCAGCGGTCCGGTTGCCAAGAACCTGACCGACGCCGAGCGGGACGGGTTGGCCGCGCACGTCGGTGCGCAGCCGGGTGACTGTGTCTTCTTCGCCGCGGGCACCCCCAAGGCCGGGCGGGCGCTGCTGGGTGCCACTCGGATCGAGATCGCCAAGCGGCTGAACCTGATCGACCCGGCAGCGTGGGCATTCACCTGGGTGGTGGACTGGCCGCTGTTCGAACCGGCCGACGACGCGACCGCTTCGGGGGATGTGGCGGTCGGTTCGGGAGCCTGGACCGCGGTGCACCACGCGTTCACCGCGCCGCAGCCCCAGTCGGTGGACACCTTCGACACCGATCCCGGCACCGCGCTGGCCGACGCCTACGACATCGTCTGCAACGGCAACGAGATCGGCGGCGGGTCCATCCGTATCCACCGCCGCGACGTCCAGGAGCGGGTGTTCGCGATGATGGGCATCGACCACGCCGAGGCCCAGGACAAGTTCGGATTTTTGTTGGATGCCTTCACTTTCGGTGCCCCGCCGCACGGCGGTATCGCCTTCGGCTGGGACCGCATCACCGCGTTGCTGGCCGGGGTGGATTCGATCCGCGAGGTCATCGCGTTCCCCAAGTCCGGCGGTGGGGTGGATCCGCTGACCGACGCGCCTGCCCCGATCACGGCCGCCCAGCGCAAGGAATCCGGGATCGACGCCAAGCCGAAGGCCGCTACCGCCGTGGACTCGGCACCCCAGGCCTGAGCAGTTCGGCGGCGCAGTCGGCGAAAGCCTGGACCAGCGGGTTGGTTTCGCCCGCGCGGCGGACCAACGCCACCTCGCCCGGCTCGGCACCGCGCAGTGGGACCGTCGTGAGCTCGGGGAGCAGGTCGGGGGCCCGGCTGTCGGCCGGCGCGATCAGCACGGCCTCGCCTTCGGCGAGGTAGTCGAACAGCTCGGACTTGTCGTCGATGACCGGTCCGTCCGGTGCGGGGCGCCCATCGGGGCGCGGGTCGATGCGCCAATGCGCATTCCACGCGGCATCGCTGACGCGCGGCATGATCTCACCGGCGATGTCGGCGAGATCCACCCAGTCCCTGCCCGCCAGCCGGTGCCTGCGCGAGAGCAACAGCACCTTGGGTTCGCGGTAGAGCACCACGATGTCGACCCCGCCCATCGCGACCGGGAGACGGGTCACGGCTGCGTCGACGCGGCGCTGCAGCAGTGCCGGGTGCGCGCCGTTCCAGTCCAGGTGACGCGTCGATACCTGCGCGTCCGGTCGGCGGCGGCGCAGTTCCCGCACGGCGGGCGCGATGACCAGGTTGGCGGTGTAGCCGATCGTCACGCTGCGCGGGGCAGCGGCCGCGCGGGTATGCGCCGCCGCGGTTGCCGCCTCGGCCAGCAAGATGCGGGCGTGCGCGAGAAACGCGGTGCCGGCCGCGGTGAGCCGGCTGCCCTGCGGTGTGCGCTCGAAAAGCGTTGCGCCCAACTGTGTTTCCAGGCCTCGGATCTGCCTGCTCAACGAGGGCTGGGTGATGTGCACCTCGCTCGCCGCTCGGCCGAAGTTCCCGTGCTCGGCGACGGCGACGAAATAGCGCACCACACGCAGATCGAGGTCCACGGTGTCATCATGCCCGCAAGGCATGGGGTGTTGCGGAACAGGCCTTGGACGGGCGGCCGGGTAGGGCGGCACCGTGGAGCCATGACCACCGGAGTGTTGCTGTCACCGAACCGAGCCGCCGCCAACGTCGTCGACGATGCGGTGGCCCAGGCGACACTGGCCCGCGATACTGGCGTGCAGCAGGTCTGGCTGGGCCAGCAACTCGATCTCGATGCCATCGCGGTCGCCGGGCTGATCGGGGCCGCCGTCCCGGGCCTGGCCGTCGGGACCTCGGTCGTGCCGATCAACCCGCGGCACCCGCTGACGGTGGCGGCTGCCGCCCAGACGGCACAGTCGGCGACCCACGGCCGCTTCAGTCTGGGGCTGGGGCTGGGGGTCGCGGTACTCGAGCAGCTGACGTTCGGGATACCCACCGACCATGCGGCGCAACGGCTTCGGGAGTATCTGAGGGTGCTTCGTGCGGTCCGCGACACGGGTACCGTCGACCTCCACGGCACCTATGTGACCGCGGTGGACCCGAAGGTCATGCCGGTGGCGTTGCCCGCCGCGACGCCGTATCCGATTCTGGTCGCGGCGATGGGACCACTGACCCTGCAGGTCACGGGTGAACTGGCCGACGGCACTCTGCCGTACGCCGGGCCGCGCACCCTGGAGGAGTTCATCGTGCCGAGGATCGCGGCCGCCGCCGCGGGCCGGCCCGCCCCGCGCGTCTTCGGGTTGGTCAGCGTGGCGGTCACCGACGACATCGACGCTGCCCACGCCGTCGCGGCCGAGACCATGGCGATGTACGACCAAGTGCCTTCCTATCAGCGCATCAATGCCAGGGAAGGGGTGAACAGTGTCGTGGATCTGGCGCTGATCGGCAGCGCAGAGCACGTCGCGCAGGGGCTGGGCCGCTATCTCGACGCCGGTGCCACCGACCTGCTGCTGATGCCGATACTGGACGGACCCGACCCGTTGCGCCGGGTCTGTGAGGTCGCCGCCGGAATAGCCACGCCCGCCGGCGACTTGTCGCCTACATGAGCGATATCGACAAGGACAAGCTGATCGCCGACACCGCGGCCCTCGACGAATTCAACCGCAACGTGGTCTCCGAATTCCGCGCCAACCACGGCAAGGTCGCGGCCTTCTCGGGCGGCACACTGTTGTTGCTGCACACCACAGGCGCGAAGTCCGGTCAGCCCAGGCTCTCGCCGCTGGCGTCGTTGGAGGTGGACGGCAAGATGCTGATCGTCGGCTCGTATGCCGGCGCGCCCAAGGACCCCGCCTGGGTGCACAACCTGCGTGCTCATCCGCGGGCCCGCGTCGAGACCGGCACCGACACCTACGACGTCACCGCGCGCGAGCTGTCGCCCGACGAGCGGGCCGCCGCATATCCCAAGATCGTCGAACTGGCCCCGGTCTTCGCGGAATATCAGACCAAGACCAGTCGAGCCATCCCGCTGTTCGAGCTGCAGCGCGCTTGATCACCTACTCTGGCGAAAACAAGCCAGGGGGCGAACCGTGCCAGACCGTGCCATTACCGGCCTAGAACGTACTTACAGCGACAACACCATCGCCTATATCGATCAGGCGTCGTACACCGCGCTGCGGGCGCTGGGCCGTGGGCCGGTGATCCAGTTCACCTGGATCTACGACCGGGGTGTCGATCTGGACGGCCTGCGGCGGCTGGCCCGCAATCTGGACCGGACCATGCTGGGTCGCCGGGTGGAGCGCTCACCGCTGCCGTTCGGCAGACACCGCTGGGTGGCCGGTCCGGGTCCGGCCGATATCGAGGTGATGGCGGCGACCCAACCCCGCGCGGATGTCTGGAAGTGGGTGGCCGCGCGGTCGGCGGTGCCGGTCGATCCCGAATGGGGCCCGGTGTGGCACCTGGCCGTGCAGCCCCTGGCCGAGGGCGGCGACGCGGTGTCCCTGGTGGTGTCGCACACGGTGTCCGATGCCGGCGGCATCATCGGGTCGATCGCCGACGCGGTGGACGGCAGGTCGCGTGACCTCGGGTACCCGCCGCCCCGATCACGCCGTCGCGGCAGCGCGCTGCGTCAGGACCTCGGCGCGACGATACGGACCCTGGGGCAGGTGCCGGCGGCCATCGTCGGTGCCGTACGGGTCGCGCGCGAGCAGCAGCCCGGATCGGCCGGCGCGGCGCCTGCGGTGTCCCCGGCGCCCACCGACGAGATCGCCGACGTTCCGATGCTGGCGGTGCGGACGGACCTTCCCGAATTCGACCGGGTGGCCGCCGCACTCGGCGGCACCCGCAACGTGCTGTTCGCGGCGGTGGCCGCGCGCCTGGGACATCGGATGGGGCGCGTCGATGCCGGCGGCCGGGCAATGCTGTCGTTCCCGGTCAGCGAGCGGACCGACGGGGACGTCACCGGCAACGCGCTCAACACGATCACCGTGTTGGCCGACCCGGAAGCGGTGCTCGGTGACCTCGGCGGGTTGCGGCGCGATCTGAAGCAGGCTCTGGTCCGCATGGCCGACACCCGGGCCACGATGGCCGCACCCTTGCCCCTGACACCGTTCGTCCCGCGGCTCCTGGTGCGCCGGGTGGAGAAGATGGTGCTCAAGATGGGCCAGCCGATCGGCTGTTCCAATATCGGTGAGCTGCCGCCCGCGGTGAACCGTCCCGACGGCACCGACGCCGATTACTTCGACGCCCGCATGACCGAACCCGGGGTGACCGCTGCCGAGTTCGCCGAGCGCGGTGGCCACCTCTGGCTCGCTGTGGCCTTCCTGCGCGACCGGATGTCGCTCAGTGTCGCGTCGTGGCGGGCAGCCGGGCCCAATTCGGCCGTGGCCCTGGCGGATACCGTCAGGGCCACGTTCGCCGATTTCGGATTGACGGCGGCCGTTGAGTACTGACCCGGCCGCGTTCAGCCCGTCCCTGGCTAGAGCCGCTCGATGATGGTGGCGTTGGCCATGCCGCCGCCCTCGCACATGGTCTGCAGGCCGTAGCGGCCGCCGCGTTGTTCGAGCGCGTTCACCAAGGTGGTCATGATGCGGGCGCCACTGGCGCCCAGCGGGTGGCCGATGGCGATCGCGCCGCCGTTGACGTTGACCTTCGCCAGGTCGGCACCCGTGTCGGCGGCCCAGCTGAGCACCACCGGGGCGAACGCCTCGTTCACCTCGAACAGGTCGATATCCGCCAGGGTGAGTCCCGCTTTGCGTAGCACCTTCTCGGTGGCGGGGATGACCCCGGTCAGCATGTACAGCGGGTCGGATCCGACGACGGTGGTCGTGTGGATCCGGGCCAGCGGACGCAGTCCCAGCCGGGCGGCCGTCTCGCCGCTGGTGATCATCACCGCCGCGCTGCCGTCGGACAGCGGTGAGGAGTTGCCCGGGGTGATCTCCCAGGTGATCTGCGGGAAACGGGCGGCGTAGGCCTCGGTGTAGAACGCCGGCCGTAATCCGGCCAGCGTCTCGACGGTGGTACCGGGCCGGATGATCTCGTCGGTGCTCAGGCCGGCGATGGGCGCCAGCTCGTTGTCGAATAGCCCGGCCTTGGTGGCCGCAGCCGCCTTCTCGTGGCTGCCCGCCGAGAATTCGTCCAGCTGGGCCCGGGACAGGTTCCACGTGGCGGCGATCAGCTCCGCGCTGATGCCCTGGGGTACCAGGCCTTCGGGGTATCGATCGGCCATGTCGCGGCCGAAGGGATCGCTGCCGGGTAGCACCGAGGTGCCCATCGGCACCCGCGACATGGATTCCACCCCCGCGGCGATGACGATGTCATAGGCGCCGGCCAGCACGCCCTGGGCGGCGAAGCTGACGGCCTGCTGGCTGCTGCCGCACTGACGGTCCACCGTCGTGCCGGGCACGGTCTCGGGGAACCCCGCGCCGAGCAGCGCGTTGCGGGCGATGTTCAGGGCCTGGTCGCCGACCTGGGTGACGGCGCCGGCGATCACGTCGTCGACGAGGGCGGGATCGACGCCGGTGCGCGCGGTCAGTTCCCGCAGGCTGTGCGCCAGCAGGTCGGCCGGCAGCACCTCGTGCAACGCACCGTTGGCTTTGCCCTTGCCGATCGGGGTGCGTACCGCACCGACGATGACCGCGTCACGACCTGAGTATCCGGACATGTCTGCTCTCCTCTGAGCCGGGCAACCTCTTCTGAGTATTGCTACCTATACCCAGATATAACAGCTGGGTATATTCACATCAACCCAGAGGTAGGGTGAGTTACATGACAGTTCTGCAAGGGGTGCTCGCGGACCGGGATGCGTGGTCGGCCGTCGGGCAGTGCCCTATCGAGAAGGCCATGGGGTTGGTCGGCACCAAATCGGCCATGCTCATCATGCGGGAGGCGTTCTACGGCACCACCCGGTTCGACGATTTCGCCCGCCGCGTCGGGATCACCAAGGCGGCCGCCTCGACCCGGCTGTCCGAACTGGTGGAAGCCGGGCTGCTGACCAAGCGGCCCTACCAGGAACCCGGGCAGCGCAGCAGGGACGAGTACGTGCTGACAGCGGCCGGTGCCGACCTGATGCCCGTGGTGTGGGCGATGTTCGAATGGGGCCGCAAACACGTCAAGGACAGCGCCCTGCGGCTGACCCACCTGGACTGCGGCGCGGAGGTCGCCGTCGAGTTGCGCTGCGCCGAGGGGCATCGGGTGCCGGCCGAGGAACTGGGCGTCCGGGTGAAGTCGCGGCGCTGACCGCGCTGCAAGGTGACCGACGGTGTGGTGGGATTCCCGTCATGGGAATCAAGGTGGCGCTGGAGCATCGCACCAGCTACACGTTCGACCGGTTGGTGGAGGTGTACCCGCACGTGGTGCGGCTGCGTCCGGCACCGCATTCCCGCACCCCGATCGAGGCCTACTCGCTGCAGGTGGAGCCGGCCGACCATTTCATCAACTGGCAACAGGATGCCTTCGGAAACTACCTGGCCCGGTTGGTGTTTCCGAACCGAGCGAGCAGCCTGACCATCACGGTCGGCCTGATCGCCGACCTCAAGGTGATCAACCCCTTCGACTTCTTCATCGAGGACTGGGCCGAGACGGTTCCGTTCACCTACCCGCCGGCGCTCGCCGAGGACCTCAAGCCCTACCTGCGGCCCGTCGAGGGATCCGATGAGCTGACCGCGGCGTGGGTGAAGAACTTCACCGTCCCGGCCAAGACGAGGACCATCGACTTCCTGGTGGCGCTCAACCGTGCCGTCAACGCCGACGTCGGCTACAGCGTGCGGATGGAACCCGGTGTGCAGGCACCGGATTTCACGCTGCGCACCGCGATCGGTTCCTGCCGGGATTCGGCGTGGTTGCTGGTCGCGATCCTGCGCAAGTTGGGCTACGCCGCGCGGTTCGTGTCCGGCTACCTGGTCCAGCTGACCTCCGACGTGGAAGCGCTCGACGGTCCGTCCGGCCCCGCCGCCGACTTCACCGATCTGCACGCCTGGACCGAGGTCTACGTTCCCGGTGCCGGATGGATCGGGCTGGACCCCACCTCCGGGTTGTTCGCCGGGGAGGGACACATCCCGCTTTCGGCGACCCCGCACCCCGAGTCGGCCGCGCCGATCACCGGCGCCACCGGCCCGTGTGAGACCACCCTGGAATTCACCAACGTGGTGACGCGGGTGCACGAGGACCCCCGGGTCACGCTGCCCTACACACCGACCGCATGGTCGGCCATCGTGGATCTGGGCGAGAAGGTCGATGCCCGGCTGGCGGCCGGCGACGTGCGGCTGACCGTCGGCGGAGAACCCACGTTCGTGTCCATCGACAACCAGACCGACCCGGAGTGGACCACCGAGGCGGACGGTCCGCACAAGCGGCAGCGCGCCTCCGCGCTGACCGCCCGGCTGAAGAAGGTGTGGGCTCCGCACGGCTTGGTGCAGCGCAGCCAAGGCAAGTGGTATCCCGGGGAACCGTTGCCGCGCTGGCAGATCGGCTTGTTCTGGCGGCCGGACGGCGAACCGGTGTGGAACGACCCGACGCTGTTGGCCGACCCGTGGGCCGAAAGCCTGCCGACCCCGGTGCCCGACGGATCCGACGCGGAGTTGCTCACCGCGGTCGCCGACGGACTCGGCTTGCCGGCGACCCAGGTGCGCCCCGCCTACGAGGACGCCCTGAGCCGGTTGGCGGCCTCGGTGCGCAGGCCCGCCGGTGATCCGGTGGCGCCGGCCGACGACCTGGTCACCGACGACGCGAAGCGGCGCGCCGCCATGCTGGCGCGGCTCGACGAATCCGTCGTCGAGCCCGCCGCACACGTGCTGCCCCTGCATCGCCGGGACGACGATTCGGGCTGGGCCAGTGCGGACTGGAAACTGCGCCGCGGGCGGATCGTGCTGCTGGAAGGCGATTCGCCGGCCGGCCTACGGCTGCCGCTCAACTCGATCAGCTGGCAGCCGCCGCGGCGCACCTTCGAGGCGGATCCGCTGACCTCCCGCGGCGCGTTGCGGCGCGGTCCGGTCCAGCAGCAGGCGCCCGTCGAGCAGACCGAGGACGCTCCCACCACGGCCCTGGTGGCCGAGATCCGGGCCGGCTTCCTCTACGTGTTCCTGCCGCCCACCGACACCTTGGACGATTTCATCGACCTGGTGTCGCGTATCGAAGCCGCTGCCGCGGCGATCGACACCCCGGTGGTCATCGAGGGGTACGGGCCACCGCACGACGCCCGGCTGACCGCCATGACGGTGACCCCCGACCCCGGCGTCATCGAGGTCAACGTCGCGCCGACGGGCACCTTCGCCGAACAGCTGGCGCAGCTGGAGACGCTGTACGAACAGGCCCGGCTGGCCCGGTTGTCCACCGAGTCGTTCGACGTGGACGGCACCCACGGCGGCACCGGGGGCGGCAACCACATCACCCTCGGCGGGATCACCCCGGCCGATTCGCCACTGCTGCGCCGCCCGGATCTGCTGGTGTCGCTGCTGACCTACTGGCAGCGGCACCCGTCGTTGTCCTATCTGTTCGCCGGCCGGTTCGTCGGCACCACCTCGCAGGCCCCACGGGTCGACGAGGGCCGCTCGGAAGCGTTGTACGAGTTGGAGATCGCCTTCGCCGAGATCGCGCGGCTGGCCGAGGTCGGTGCGTCGAAACCCTGGGTGACCGACCGGGCGCTGCGGCACCTGCTCACCGACATCACCGGTAACACCCACCGCGCCGAGTTCTGTATCGACAAGCTCTACAGCCCGGACAGCCCGCGGGGCCGACTCGGCCTGCTGGAACTGCGCGGTTTCGAGATGCCGCCGCACCACCAGATGGCGATGGTGCAATCGCTGCTGGTGCGATCGCTGGTGGCGTGGTTCTGGGACGAACCGCTGCGTGCCCCGCTGATTCGGCACGGTGACAACCTGCACGGGCGATACCTGTTGCCGCACTTCCTGATTCATGACATTGCCGATGTCGCAGCTGACCTGCGCGCGCACGGTGTCGACTTCGACACCAGCTGGTTGGATCCGTTCACCGAGTTCCGCTTCCCGCGGATCGGGACCGCGGTGTTCGACGGGGTGGAACTCGAACTGCGCGGGGGTATCGAACCGTGGAACGTGCTCGGTGAGGAATCCACCGCGGGCGGCACCGCACGCTATGTCGACTCGTCGGTGGAGCGGGTGCAGGTGCGCTTGATCGGCGCCGACCGGCACCGCTATGTCGTCACCGCCAACGACCACCCGATCCCGTTGCTGGCCACCGACAAGGCCGACGTTCAGGTCGGCGGGGTGCGGTACCGGGCGTGGCAGCCGCCCAGCGCGCTGCACCCGACCATCACCGTCGACGCCCCGCTCCGGTTCGAGCTCATCGACGTGCTGACCGGTACTTCCAAGGGCGGGTGCACCTACCACGTCGCGCACCCGGGCGGGCGGGCCTATGACACCCCGCCGGTCAACGCCGTCGAGGCCGAATCCCGCCGCGGGCGCCGCTTCGAAGTGGCCGGGTTCACACCGGGTCGGATGGACCTGGCCGATATCCGGGAGAAGCAGGCCCGCCAGTCCACCGATTTGGGCGCTCCGGGCATCCTCGATTTGCGCCGGGTGCGTACCGTTCTGCGGTAATGGTCCTTCGCACGAACGGCTCACCGGAGCCGAACATCGGTGTGACCGCCACCGCTTCGGGCTCCACCGAGGATGTGCTGGTGGGGTATCGCGCTGCCCGCGCGCAGCAGGCCCTGTTCGATATCCGCGGCATGGCGGGCAGCGGCTACGACGAATTCGTCGACCCCGCCGGCGGCATCCGCCCCACCTGGCAGGAGCTCGCCGAGTGCGTCGCCGAGCGCGGCCGCAACGGCCTTGACCAGCTGCGCGCGACGGTGCGCGGCCTGGTCGACGACGACGGCATCACCTACGTCCACGTGGACCCGTCCGCACCGGCCAGCAACGGTGTCGCGGTGCCGTGGCACCTGGACGCGCTGCCCCTGCTCGTCTCGGCGGGTGACTGGAACACGCTGGAAGCCGGTCTGGTGCAGCGATCCCGGCTGCTCGACGCCGTGCTCACCGACCTCTACGGTGACCGGCGGTCGATCACCAGCGGGGTGCTGCCACCGCAGTTGCTGTTCGCCCATCCCGGTTACGTCCGGGCCGCGCACGGTATCGAGGTGCCCGGTCACCATCAACTCTTCCTGCACGGGTGCGATATCAGCCGTGCCGCCGACGGCACCTTCCGGGTGAATGCCGACTGGACCCAAGCGCCGTCGGGCGCCGGGTACGCGATGGCCGGTCGGCGCGTCATCACCCACGCCATCCCCGAACTGTACGAGCGGGTGGCTCCGCGGCCGGCCTCACCGTGGGCCCAGGCCCTGCGACTGGCGCTCATCGATGCCGCCCCGGACACCGCCGAGGAACCCGTCGTCGTGGTGCTCAGCCCGGGCGCGCATTCGGAGACAGCATTCGATCAGGCCTACCTGGCCACCGTGCTGGGCTTCCCGTTGGTGGAGAGCGCGGATCTGGTGGTGCGCGACGGCCGGTTGTGGATGCGCTCGCTGGGCACCTTGAAACGGGTGGACGTGGTGTTGCGCCGCATCGACGCCGAATACGTCGACCCGCTCGATCTGCGCGCCGACTCCCGGCTCGGTGTGGTGGGACTGGTCGAGGTGCTCCGCCGCGGCGCGGTCACGGTGGTCAACACCCTGGGCAGCGGCATCCTGGAAAGCCCTGCGCTGCTTCGCTTCCTGCCCGAGCTGTCCGAGCTGCTGGTGGGTGAGACGCCACTGCTGCACAGCGGCGGGGTGTACTGGGCCGGCTACCAGAACGAGCTCTCGCACATCAGGGCCAATCTGGCCGCGCTGCTCATCAAACCCGTCGACGGCGGGCGCACCATCGTCGGGCCGACCCTCTCGCCGACCCGACGTGAGGAACTCGGCGCCCAGATCGCGGCCACCCCGTGGCGCTGGGTGGCCCAGGAGCTGCCCGAATTCTCCTCGGCGCCCACCGATTACTACAGGGGTGGGCTGTCTGCGGCCAGCGTGGGTATGCGGTTGTTCACGGTGGCGCAGCGCGGTGGTTACGCACCCATGATCGGTGGGTTGGGCTTCCTTCCCGCGCAGGGCAGTTCGGCGTACACGCTGAACACCGTCGCCGCCAAGGACATCTGGGTACGCGCCCCCGAGCGGGTCAAGGCGGTACCGACACCCTCGGTGGAGTTGGCTCCGACCTATGTCGCCGCCGGCGCAGCTCCGCTGATGACACCCAGCCCGACTCGGGCGATCAGCTCGCCGCGCGTGCTGTCGGACCTCTTCTGGATGGGGCGCTACGCCGAGCGCGCCGAGCACATGGCGCGGTTGTTGTCCGTCACCCGCGAGCGCTACCACGAATACCGGTATCGGCAGGACATGGCGGGCAGTCAGTGCGTGCCGGTACTGCTGGCCGCGATCGGCCGGATCACCGGCACCGACACCGGCGGCGGCGACGACCACGAGATGATCGCCGTCGCACCGAGCACCCTGTGGGCGGTGACCGCCGACCGGCGCCGGCCAGGTTCACTGGCGCAGTCGGTGGAACGGCTCGGGCTGGCCGCCCGCGGGGTGCGCGACCAGATGTCCAACGACACCTGGATGGTGCTGGCCGCGGTGGAGCGCGCCGTCGGGCACCGGGCCGCCACCCCGCCGGACTCGCAGACCGAAGGTGACGCCTATCTGGCGACAGCACACAGTCAGACGCTGGCGGGCATGCTCGCGCTGTCGGGGATGGCCGCCGAGTCCATGGTGCAGGACGTGGGCTGGACGATGATGGACATCGGCAAGCGCATCGAGCGCGGTCTCGGGCTGACCGCGCTGCTGCGGGCCACCCTGACCGAGGTGCGCAGCCCCGATGCCGAGCAGACCATCACCGAATCCACTCTGGTGGCCTGCGAATCGTCGGTGATCTACCGGCGCCGGACCCTGGGCACCGTCAGCCTGGCCGCGCTGGCCGACCTGGTGCTCTTCGAGGGGGAGAATCCGCGGTCGCTGGCCTATCAACTAGAGCGGTTGCGGGCGGGGCTCAAACGGTTGCCGTCGGCCTCTGGCGCGTCGCGTCCGGAACGGCTGGTCGACGAGATCGCGGCCCGGTTGCGCCGCACCGACCCGCAGGACCTGGAGCTGATCGCCGCTGACGAGCGGGGCGAGACCCGGGCCGAACTGGCCGAGCTGCTGGACGGGATCCACGCCGGCCTGCGCGACCTGTCCGGCCTGATCACCGCGTCGCACCTGTCCCTGCCCGGCGGTATGCAGCCGCTGTGGGGGCCTGACGAGAGGCGCGACTTGCCGTGAGCGAAGCTTGCAAGCGAACCATGGATCTGCCACGCGGCGGCCGAGCCTGCGAGGAGGCCGCGTGAGCTCACGCGGATACGAGATCACCCACCGCACCACGTATCGGTATTCCGACGTGGTCACCAGCTCCTATGGCCGTGGTTTCCTCGTCCCGCGCAGCTCGTCGCGGCAGCGGTGTCTGGCGCACGAGCTGCTGGTGGATCCCGAGCCGGCCGACAGCTCGACCGGCCGCGATGCGTACGGCAACATCAGCTCGTACTTCCACGTCACCCAGCACCACCGCATGCTGACGGTGACCAGCCGTTCGGTCGTCGAGGTCGACGTGCCGTCACCCGGCCAGTATGACGGTGCCGAGCTGCAGGTGCCGTGGGAACGGGCCCGGCCGGCCGGGCTGGCCTGCGAATTCGCCATGGACCTGGTGCCGCCGGAGATCAACGACTCCGTCATCGCCTATGCCGCACCGACTTTCACGCCGGGGCGTCCGCTGATCGACGTCGTGCGCGAACTGACCACCCGCATCTACACCGACTTCAGCTACCTGCCGGGATCCACCACGGTCTCCACCGGGGTGGCCGAGGTGCTGGCCGCCCGCGAGGGCGTGTGCCAGGATTTCGCCCGGCTGGCCATCGCCTGCCTGCGGGCCAACGGTCTGGCGGCAAGTTATGTCTCCGGATACCTGGCCACCGACCCGCCGCCCGGTAAGGAGCGCATGGTCGGCGTCGATGCCACCCACGCCTGGGCTTCGGTGTGGACGCCGGGGGACCGCTGGGTGGCGTTCGACCCCACCAACGACCAATTGATCGACGAACGCTATGTTGTCGTGGGGTTCGGGCGAGATTACGCCGACGTGCCCCCGTTGCGCGGCATCATCTACACCGATTCGGAGAGTAGCGTGATAGACGTCGCGGTCGACGTCGCGCCGTACTAGGGGGAGAGTGCATGCGGGACTTCACGTGTCCGACCTGTGGTCAGCGGCTCTCGTTCGAGAACTCGGTGTGCCTGTCCTGCGGTGCGGCGCTGGGCTTTTCGCTCGACGATATGGCACTGCTGGTCATCACCACCGGCGGGGAGAGTGCCAACGCGGGTGCGGTTCACCCCACCGAATACCAGTTGTGCGCCAATCTCCACCTGGCCGAATGCAATTGGCTGGTGCGGACCGCCGACCAACAGCTCTGCGTGTCCTGCGCGCTGACCCGCACCCGCCCGGGTGACGACGACGCCAAGGCGCTGGCGGCCTTCGCGATCGCCGAGAAGGCCAAGCGCCGCCTGATCGCCGAGCTGCACGAGTTGCGGTTGCCGATCGTCGGGCGCGACCTGGACCCCGATTACGGGCTGGCCTTCGACCTGCTGTCCAGTGAGCATCAGCAGGTGCTGACCGGGCACGTCAACGGCGTGATCACTCTGGATCTGGCCGAGGGCGACGACGTGCACCGCGAACAGTTGCGGGTCGAAATGTCCGAGCCGTACCGCACCCTGCTCGGGCATTTCCGCCATGAGGTCGGCCACTACTACTTCTACCGGTTGGTCGAGGCGGCGCCCGAGGACCGGGCACGGTTCGAGGAGCTGTTCGGCGATCCGGACGCCGACTACCAGGCCGCGCTGGACCGGCACTACCGCGACGGCGCGCCGGCAGGCTGGGACGAGGACTACGTATCGTCGTACGCCACCATGCACCCGGCCGAGGACTGGGCCGAGACCTTCGCGCACTACCTGCACATCCGCGACACCCTGGACACCTCGGCGGCGTTCGGGTTCGCCCCGGCTGGCGCCACCTTCGACCGAAAGGTCTTGGGCCCCAGTGGTTTCGACACCATGATCGAAATGTGGTTGCCATTGGCGTGGGCGCTGAACATGGTGAACCGCTCGATGGGCAAGGACGACCTCTACCCGTTCGTGCTGCCGCCGGCCGTCCTGGAGAAGATGCGCTTCATCCACACCGTCGTCGACGCGGTCACGACCACGACGGCGTGAGCAGGCTCTCCGCGGTGGCGGTCACCGCGTCGGCGGCCGAGCGTGGACACCAGTCCAACTCGGCGGCGGCTTTGGCGCGGCTGATCTTCTTCGGCTCACCGAGCAGCCCGGCGAACACCTCGAGCTCCGGCCGCTGGGCCGCGGCGGCGCGGAACTCGTCATCGTCGGCCACCTGCTCGGGAACCCGGGCGGCGCGCGCACCCAAGCGCTCGCGCAGGGTGGCCGCGATCTGGGGCAGGGTCACCGCCTCGCCGGCACTGGCCAGATAACGCTGCCCGGCCGCGCCCGGTGCCGTCATCGCGCGCACGTGCAGATCGGCAACGTCGCGCACGTCGACCACGGCGAAGGACGCCCGCGGCAACGGCGTCGGCCGGCCACGCAGCAGCGCCGCGATGATGCCGACCGAGCTGGACAGCTGCGGCCCGAGCACCGGCCCGAACACGCCGACCGGATTGATCACCGCCAACTCGGCAGCGCCCGGATGGTCGGCGGCGAACTCCCACGCCGCGCGTTCGGCGAAGGTCTTGGACAGCACGTACGGGCTGTTCTCGTCGGCGGTATCGGTCCAGTCCGCCTCGTCGAACACCCAGCCCGACGGCCGCGGGCTGTACCCGACGGCGGCAAACGACGACGTCAGCACCACCCGCCGGACCCCGCCCGCGGCAGCGGCACGCAGCACCCGCAGGGTGCCCTCGCGGGCCGGCGCGATGAGCTCGTCGGGATTCTCGGGTTGGCGCGGCGGGAACGGCGACGCCATGTGCAGGACGTAGCCGCAACCGGCGACAGCGTCGGCCCATCCGGCGTCCCCGGCCAGGTCGGCGACGGCGAAGCTCAACTGGTGAGTGTCGGCGCCGGCCCGGGCCAGCGTGTCACGTACCTGGGCGATCCTGGCCGCCGTGCGCACCGTGGTGCGCACCGGGTGGCCCGCCGCGAGTAACTGCGTAATGGTATGTCCGGCAAGGAATCCTGAGCCGCCCGTGACGAGTACCGGCTGCTTGTCGTCGTTCACCGTTGTGCGCCTTCCTGCTGTAGTAGTCGATCACCGAGCGCGATGAGCTCCGGGATCATCCGTTCTTCGGTGGCACGGTCACCGCGGTCGCGTGCCGCCCACATCTGCGCCTTGGCCGCGACGTAGCGCCGTCGCAGTTCCAGGCGGGTGATCTCGTCACCGAGCCGCTGCGCATGCTCGGCGAACAGCCGGTGCTGGTCGGCCGCGGCGGTATCGTCGCCGGGGCCGCCGCGCATGTTCTGGACGTAACTGCGCATATCCCGCACCGACATGCCGGTGCCGCGCAGGCAGGCCAGCGCCTCGGCCGCCGCGACGGCCTCCGGCGGGTATCGGCGGTGACCGCTGCTCTCGTCCCGGGGCACCGGCTCCAGCAGGCCGACGCGTTCGTAATACCGCAACGCGGATTCCGCCAGCCCGGTGCGCCGGGACACCTGCTGGATGGTGAGATCGCCGGTGCTCTGCCCGGCCAGCTCGATCGCCATGCCACCACTCTGCCGAACCTGAAGCGCTTCAAGTCAAGCTGCCGTGTCACGGTCGGGCGACGAGGGTATGTCGCACCACCGCAAAACCGGAACGGCTTCCTAGGATCGCCCGGTGACTGATCGCTACGGCTCCGACATCCTGGCCCGGAATCCGCACACACCCAAGCGGGTTCGCTCCGTCGAGCACCCGGCGGACAAGGGCTTGGTGGTCGAGGAACCCACCAGTGGATTCGTCGGCGCGGTGGTGCGCGTCGGGAACAACCGGGTCGAGTTGGAGGACCGCCACGGCCGGATCCGGTCCTTCCCGATGGGCCCGGGCTTCCTGGTGGAGGGCAAACCCGTCATCCTGACCGTGCCCAAGGTGGTCAAGGCCCCGGCCCGCACCGCGTCCGGATCGGTCGCGGTGACCGGCGCGAAAGCCAAAGTGGCGCTGGCCAGCCGAATCTATGTCGAGGGCCGCCACGACGCCGAACTGGTCGAGCAGGTGTGGGGTGCCGACCTGCGCATCGAGGGGGTGGTCGTCGAGTACCTGGGCGGTGTCGACGACCTGGCCGCCATCGTCGCGGAGTTCCAGCCAGGGCCCGGGCGCAAACTGGGCGTACTGGTCGACCACCTAGTGGAAGGTTCCAAGGAGTCCCGGATCGCGCAGGCCGTCGGCAACGGCCCGCACGGTGCCCACACCCTGGTGGTCGGGCACCCGTTCATCGACATCTGGCAGGCGGTCAAGCCGGCCCGGCTCGGCATGGCGCAGTGGCCGGTGATCCCGCGCGGCACCGATTGGAAGCACGGCATCTGTGCCGCCCTGGGGTGGCCGCACGCCACCCAGGCCGATATCGCCGGCGCCTGGCAGCGGATCCGCGGCCGGGTACGCGACTGGAACGACCTGGAGCCCGCCCTGATCGGCCGGGTCGAAGAGCTCATCGACTTCGTCACGGCACCCGCAGCGATGTCGTGACGCCGTGGTAAGCAGGGAGCGTGTCTGACAGCTTGTTCGATGTGCCCGGTGGGGAGCCGTCTTCCGCCGCCCGCATCGACATGCCGTCGGCCGCCAGCCCATTGGCGGTGCGGATGCGCCCGGCCACCCTCGACGATGTCGTCGGTCAGCAGCACCTGCTCAAACCGGGCTCTCCGTTGCGCCGCCTGGTCGAAGGGTCCGGCGCGGCGTCGGTCATCCTGTACGGCCCGCCCGGCACCGGCAAGACCACCCTGGCGTCGCTGATCTCCGGGGCCACCGGCCGGCGTTTCGAGGCGCTCTCGGCGTTGTCGGCCGGGGTGAAAGAGGTGCGCGCCGTCATCGACCAGGCCCGGCGAGCGGCCATCCACGGCGAACAGACCGTGTTGTTCATCGACGAGGTGCACCGGTTCTCCAAGACGCAGCAGGACGCGCTGCTGGCGGCGGTGGAGAACCGGGTAGTGCTGCTCGTCGCGGCGACCACGGAGAACCCGTCGTTCTCCGTGGTCGCGCCGCTGCTGTCCCGATCGCTGATCCTGCAGTTGCAGCCGCTGGGCCCCGACGATATCCGCACCGTCATCCGCCGGGCGGTGACCGACCCGCGCGGGCTGGGCGGTGCCGTGGCCATCGTCGACGACGCGGTCGAGTTGCTGGTCAAACTGTCCGCCGGTGACGCGCGCCGGGCGCTGACGGCGCTGGAGGTCGCGGCGGAAACGGCCGCCGGGGAGGCCGGCGTCATCACCGTCGAGATCGTCGAACAGTCGCTGGACCAGGCCGCGGTGCGCTACGACCGCGACGGTGACCAGCACTACGACGTGATCAGTGCGTTCATCAAATCGGTGCGCGGGTCCGACGTCGATGCCGCCCTGCATTACCTGGCCCGCATGCTGACGGCGGGGGAGGACCCGCGGTTCATCGCGCGCCGGCTGATGATCCTGGCCAGTGAGGACGTCGGGATGGCCGACCCGACGGCGTTGCCCACCGCGGTGGCCGCCGCGCAGACCGTCGCGCTGATCGGGCTGCCGGAAGCCCAGCTCACGCTGGCGCACGCGACGGTGCACCTGGCCACCGCGCCGAAGTCGAACGCCGTCACCACCGCGCTGGGGCAGGCGATGGCCGACATCCGGGCAGGCAAGGCCGGGCTGGTGCCTGCGCATCTGCGCGACGGGCACTATTCGGGGGCAGCCAAACTCGGTAACGCGATCGGCTACAAGTACGCCCACGATGCGCCGGGTGGTGTTGCGGCCCAACAATATCCGCCCGACGAGTTGGTGGGCACCGACTACTACCGGCCCACCACGCACGGAGCCGAACGCGAGATCGGGACCCGGCTGGACAAGCTGCGAGCCATCGTGCGACGGAAGCGGTGAAACGAATGAAGACCGAAGTGCTCGACATCGACACCACCCGGCGGCGGATCGTCGACCTGACCGACGCGGTGCGCGCATTCTGCGCCGCCCAGGGCGGTGACGGGTTGGTGAACGTCTTCGTCCCGCACGCCACGGCCGGGCTGGCCGTCATCGAGACCGGTGCCGGATCCGACGACGATCTGGTGGATGCGCTGCAGCGCCTGCTGCCGCGCGACGACCGCTACCGGCACGCGCACGGTTCACCGGGACACGGCGCCGATCACGTGCTGCCGGGCCTGGTGTCCCCGTCGGTCAGCGTTCCGGTGGGCGACGGCGCCCCGCTGCTGGGCACCTGGCAGAGCGTCGTGCTGGTGGACCTCAACCGGGACAACCCGCGTCGCTCGGTGCGGCTGAGCTTCCTGCGCGGTTAAACCAGCTCGGGCACCCGCAGGTGGGCGATCGCCAGCTCGAACTCGGCCTCGTCGACCTCGGAGGCACCCGCAGCCCGCATCGAGGCCACCTTGAGTGCGGTGGCCTGGTCGCGGTTGTCCACCATGGCGTCGCGGCTGCTGAACGAGACCGACGACACCCCGCGCCCGGTGGCGCGGTCGATCAGCAGGCTGGCGCTGCAGAACCCGGGCAGGTGCTCCACCTGTGGCAGCACCGCCCCGCGGAAGTAGTCGATGCCGGCGTCCACCAGATCCGGAGGTACCGACACCCAGGTGGCCCGCACACAGGCCCGCCGGTCCGAGCTGTGCTCCCGATGCAGGACCGCGATCTCCCAGTTCTCCGCCCAGGCCGTGCCGCCGAACTCGTCGGCCGCCCGATTCCGCATCTGCGCGGTCTCCTCGAAACTGGAGCGCAGCGCATCCTCCGACTCCCAGGCCGTGACGATGATGCACCGACCGGATTCCCGGTCGGCCATCAGCGACAGACCCACCCAGCCGGGTAGTTCTGGCAACGCCGGCATCACCTCGTCGCGGACATGGGCGATCCCGGCGTCGATCTTGTCCAGGCGCGCCATCACCGTGGTAGAACGTGCGAACACGGTCCACCCCCTTCGGGTCGGGGCAGCGCCCCGGTGGCGCCACCGGTCACCCACAACTGTCCTCCCGCGCCACGCCACGCACAATGGGGTAAACGGCGCGATGAGCAGCCCGGTACTGTTATGCGGTCGACCACCGGCCCAGCGAATTAAGGACAGCAGCACGTGCAGACACACGAGATCAGGAAGCGTTTCCTCGATCATTTCGTGAACGCGGGACATACCGAGGTGCCCAGCGCTTCGGTGATCCTCGACGATCCCAACCTGCTGTTCGTCAACGCCGGCATGGTCCAGTTCGTCCCCTACTTCCTGGGCGCCCGCACCCCGCCGTACGAGACCGCGACCAGCGTGCAGAAGTGCATCCGCACCCCCGATATCGACGAGGTCGGGATCACCACCCGGCACAACACCTTCTTCCAGATGGCCGGCAACTTCAGCTTCGGCGCCTACTTCAAGAAGGGGGCCATCGAGCTGGCCTGGTCGCTGCTGACCAACCCGGTGTCCGAGGGTGGGTACGGATTCGACCCCGAAAGGCTCTGGGCCACGGTCTATCTCGACGACGACGAGGCGATCGGGCTGTGGCAGGAGGTCGCCGGGCTGCCGGCCGAACGCATCCAGCGCCGCGGCATGGCCGACAACTACTGGTCGATGGGTATCCCCGGACCGTGCGGCCCGTGCTCGGAGATCTACTACGACCGCGGCCCCGACTACGGCATCGACGGCGGGCCGGAGGCCAACGAGGACCGCTATATCGAGATCTGGAATCTCGTCTTCATGCAGAACGAGCGCGGTGAGGGCACCTCGAAGGACAACTTCGAGATCCTCGGCCCGCTGCCGCGCAAGAACATCGACACCGGTATGGGTGTCGAACGGATCGCCTGCCTGCTCCAGGGTGTGGACAACGTCTACGAGACCGATTTGGTGCGGCCCGTCATCGACCTGGTTGCCGGCATCGCCCCGCGCGGCTACGGCCAGGGCAACCACGATGACGACGTGCGCTATCGGATCATCGCCGACCACAGCCGCACCGCGGCCATCATCATCGGCGACGGGGTCAGCCCCGGCAACGAGGGCCGTGGCTACGTCCTGCGCCGGCTGCTGCGCCGCATCATCCGGGCGGCCAAGCTGCTGGGGGTCGAACGCCCCATCATGGCCGAGCTGATGAGCACCGTGCGCGACGAGATGGGGCCGTCCTACCCCGAGCTGGTCACCGATTTCGAGCGCATCAACCGCATCGCGGTGGCCGAGGAGACCGCGTTCAACCGCACGCTGACGGCCGGGTCCAAGCTGTTCGAGGATGCCGCAGAGGCGACCAAACGTTCCGGGGCGTCGGTGCTGTCCGGCAGTGACGCCTTCACTCTGCACGACACCTACGGCTTCCCGATCGACTTGACCCTGGAGATGGCCGCCGAGGCCGGACTGACCGTCGACCAAGAGGGTTTCCGCGGCCTGATGGCCGAGCAGCGCCAACGTGCCAAGGCCGACGCCGCGGCGCGCAAACAGGCCCACGCCGACCTGTCGGCCTACCGCGACCTGGTGGACGCCGGCCCCACCGAGTTCACCGGATTCGATGAATTATCCTCGGAGGCAAGAATTCTCGGTGTCTTCGTGGAGGGCAAGCGGGTCCCGGTGGTGGACCACGAGAGCGCCAAGGGGCAGCGCGTCGAGCTGGTCCTGGACCGCACCCCGTTCTACGCCGAGTCGGGCGGGCAGATCGCCGACGAGGGTGCCATCACCGGCACCGGCGCCTCGGTGACCGCCAAGGCGGCCGTCACCGACGTGCAGAAGATCGCCAAAACACTGTGGGCGCACCGCGTCACGGTGGAATCCGGGGAGTTCGTCGAAGGCGACACCGTCACCGCCGAGGTCGACCCGCGGTGGCGCCACGGTGCCACGCAGGGCCACTCGGGCACCCACATGGTGCACGCCGCGTTGCGGCAAGTGTTGGGGCCCAACGCCGTTCAGGCCGGCTCGCTGAACCGGCCGGGCTATCTGCGCTTCGACTTCAACTGGCAGGGCGCGCTCTCCGATGCCCAGCGCGAGGAGATCGAGACCGTCGCCAACGAGGCCGTGCAGGCCGATTATGCGGTCAACACCTTCAACACCGAGCTGGACAAGGCCAAGGCGATGGGTGCCATGGCGCTGTTCGGCGAGAACTACCCGGACGAGGTTCGGGTGGTCGAGATCGGTGGGCCGTTCTCGCTGGAACTGTGCGGCGGCACCCACGTGCGCAGCTCGGCACAGATCGGCCCCGTCACCCTGCTCGGCGAATCGTCCGTCGGTTCCGGGGTGCGCCGCGTCGAGGCCTATGTCGGGTTGGAGTCGTTCCGGCACCTGTCCAAGGAACGCGCGCTGATGGCGGGGCTGGCGTCCTCGCTGAAGGTGCCCTCGGACGAGGTGCCGGCGCGGGTGGCCAACCTGGTGGAGCGGCTGCGGGTCGCCGAGAAGGAACTCGACAAGGTGCGGCTGGCGAATGCCCGGGCCGCGGCGGCCAACGCCGCCGCCGGCGCCGAAACCGTCGGCAAGGTGCGCCTGGTGGCGCAGCGGATGGCCGGCGGCATCTCGGCCGGCGACCTGCGCAGCCTGGTCGGCGATATCAAGGGCAAGCTGGGCGCCGAGCCCGGTGTCGTCGCTTTGATCGGTGACCCGGGCGAGCGAAGCGACGGGAAGAGTGCCGGCGAGGACGACTCGGTGCCGTTCGTGGTGGCCGTCAACGCCGCCGCGCAGGATCTCGGGTTCAGCGCCAACGATCTGGTGAAGCAGTTGGGTGCGGCGGTCAACGGTCGTGGGGGCGGCAAGGCCGAGCTGGCACAGGGTTCGGGCAAGGGGGCGGCGGGTATCGACGCGGCGTTGGCCGCGCTACGCGCTGAGATCGCCCGGAGCTGAGGGCGTGGGCGAGACCGAGCGTCTGCCGGACAGGCCGGGGTCCGACGATCCCGGCCGGGGCCGCAGGCTCGGTATCGACGTCGGCACGGTACGGATCGGGGTGGCCGGCTGCGACCCGGACGGGATTCTGGCCACACCGGTGGAGACGGTCCGTCGCGAGCGCGACGGCCGTCATCTGCGGAGGCTGGTGAGGCTTGTCGCCGAACACGAGGTCGTCGAGGTCGTGGTCGGGTTGCCGCGTACCCTCGCCGACCGGGCCGGCACCTCGGCGCACGACGCCGTCGAGCTGGCCGATACCCTGGCCGCCAAGATCGCGCCGATACCGGTGCGCCTTGTCGATGAGCGGCTGACCACCGTGAGCGCGCAACGTGCGCTGCGGGATGCAGGTGTCCGAGCCAAGAACCAGCGGACTATGGTCGATCAGGTTGCGGCAGTAGGGATTCTGCAGACCTGGTTGGACCAGCGCCGGTCCGCGCTAGGGGTTGACGATGACTGAGCGCTGGAGTTCCGAGCGGAGCGAGAAATGGAGCACCGAGCGGAATGAGCCGGTCGCGGTCGGACCGCCGCGGCGCCGGATGAGCCGGGCCGCGCGGGCCCGGGCCCGCCGGATGCAGCGCCGCAGGCGGTTGTTCAGCGCGCTGGCGGTGGCCGTTCTGGTCGCGGTGGTGCTGGGCGTCGTGTTCCTCGGCTCCAGGTTGTGGCACGGGATGTTCGGTGGCAACGACTTCGCCGGTGACGGCACCGCCGACGTGGTCATCGAGGTGCACAGCGGGGATTCCACCACCGCGATCGGCCAGACACTGCAGCAAGAGAACGTGGTGTCCTCGGCGAAGGCGTTCGTCGAGGCGGCCACGGGCAACGACGCCATCGCGGCGATCCAGCCCGGTTTCTACAAGTTGCGCACCGAGATCCCCGCATCCGGCGCGGTGACCCGGCTGGCCGACCCGAAGAACCGGGTGGGGCAGCTGGTCATCCCCGAGGGCCGCCAACTCGACGACGTCGCCGACGTGAAAACCAACGCGGTGACCGACGGCGTCTTCACGCTCATCTCGAAGGCCTCCTGCGTGGACATCAACGGGGAGCACCGCTGCGTGCCCGCCGAGGACCTCAAGAAGGCCGCCGGCTCGGCGGACCTGACCGCGCTGGCGGTCCCGGCCTGGGCCACCGCGCCGGTGACGGCGATGGGGGCGGATCACCGCCGACTGGAGGGGTTGATCGCCCCGGGCAGCTGGAACGTCAACCCGTCGGGGTCGGCGCAGGACATCCTGGGCAGCCTGATCAGGGCCAGCGCGGCGCAGTACGAGGCCAACGGCCTGCTGGACGCGGCCGCCACCACGCACCTGACGCCCTACCAGATCCTGGTGGTGGCCTCGTTGGTGCAGCGCGAGGCCAAACCTCAGGACTTCGCCAAGGTCGCCAGGGTGATCTACAACCGGCTCGCCGAGCATCGCAAACTGGAGTTCGACTCGACGGTCAACTACTCGTTGGACCGCCAAGAGGTGGCGACCACCGACGCCGACCGGGCCCGGGTGACGCCGTGGAACACCTATGCCTCCGAAGGCCTTCCGGCCACCCCCATCTGCTCACCGGGTCAGCCGGCGCTGGCGGCAGCCGAGAACCCGGCGCCGGGGGACTGGCTGTACTTCGTGACCATCGACCTGCAGGGCACCACGCTGTTCACCCGCGATTACGAGCAGCACCTGGCGAATATCGAGCTGGCCAAGCACAACGGGGTTCTGGATAGTGCCAGATAGGCGGCCCGGCCGGAAGGCCGCCGTGCTCGGCTCGCCGATCAGCCACTCGCGCTCGCCCGACCTGCACCTGGCGGCCTACCGCGCGCTCGGCCTGACCGACTGGACCTACGAGCGCATCGAGTGCACGGCCGAACAACTGCCCGGCCTGGTCGGTGGGCTCGGCCCGCAGTGGGTGGGGTTGTCGGTGACCATGCCGGGCAAGTTCGCCGCGCTGGCGGTGGCCACCGAACGGACCGACCGCGCCGCGCTGGTCGGCTCGGCGAACACCCTGGTGCGCACCGACACCGGCTGGCGCGCGGACAACACCGATATCGACGGGGTGGTCGGGGCCCTCGCTGCGCATGTCGACGACCCGCGGCGGGCCGCCGTACTCGGTTCGGGCGGCACCGCCCCGGCGGCGGTGGTCGGCCTGGCGACCCTCGGTGTCGGCGAGATCGCCGTCGTCGCCCGCAATCCGGAGAAGGCGGCGCCGTTGGTGGCCCTGGCCGAACCGCTCGGGGTGACCGTGCGCTGGATGCCGCTCGGCACCCGGGTCGACGCGGATGTGGTGGTCAGCACCCTGCCCGCCGGTGTCGCCGCCGAGTACGCGTCGACCGTCGCCGGGGTGCCCGTGCTGCTGGACGCCATCTACGACCCGTGGCCCACGCCGCTGGCGGCCGCCGTGACCGTGGCCGGTGGCCTGGTGCTCAGCGGTCTGCACATGCTGCTGAACCAGGCCTTCGCCCAGGTGGAGCAGTTCACCGGGCGGCCCGCGCCCAAAGAGGTGATGAGGCAGGCACTCGGCGGGCTTTAGCCTCGAGGAGTGGCGCTGCTGGTGTCCGGATGCCTGACGGCGGCATGGCTGATCGCGTTGAGCGCCTTCGATATTCGCTACCGTCGGCTGCCCAATGTGCTGACGCTGTCCGGGGCCGCCGTGGTGTTGGGTGCGGCGGTGGTGGCCGGGCGGGGCTGGCCCGCATTGGCGGGCGCTGCCGCGCTGATGGCGGTGTATCTGCTGGTGCACCTGATCGCGCCGGCCGGCCTGGGGGCCGGTGACGTGAAACTGGCGATCGGGCTGGGTGGTCTGGCCGGGGCCTTCGGTGCCGACGTGTGGACGCTGGCCGCTGCGGGAGCCCCGATGCTCACCGGACTCGTGGCACTGACCGCGTTGGCCGCGGGCCATCGCGGTGCGGTGCCGCACGGTCCGTCGATGTGTGCGGCCACGGCCGCGGCCGTGACGCTGGTGCTCGTGTAGGCCCGAATGAGCCGACCGTGCTGCTGCAGTGGAGTACACCGGTCGACGGATTGGGTCGCCCGGATGCCCGCATGGGAGAATGACACCCGTGTTGCGTTGGACTACCGCTGGTGAATCTCATGGCCGCGCCCTGGTGGCGATGGTCGAAGGCATGGTTGCGGGGCTGTCCGTCACCTCCGACGATATCGCCGCCCAGCTGCAGCGGCGCCGCCTCGGCTACGGCCGCGGCGCCCGGATGAAATTCGAGAAGGACCAGGTCACCGTGCTGGCCGGGGTGCGCCACGGCGTCACCCTCGGCGGACCCATCGCCATCGAGATCGGCAACACGGAGTGGCCCAAGTGGGAGACGGTGATGGCCGCCGACCCGGTGCCGGCCGAACAGCTCGACAATGATGCCGCCCGCAACGCGCCCCTGACCCGGCCACGGCCCGGCCATGCCGACTACGCAGGGATGCTCAAGTACGGCTTCGACGACGCCCGCCCGGTGCTGGAGCGCGCCAGCGCCCGCGAGACCGCCGCGCGCGTCGCCGCGGGCACGGTGGCCCGCGCCTTCCTGCGGCAGGCCCTCGGCGTCGAGGTCATCTCACACGTCGTCTCCATCGGCGCCTCCAAGCCGTACGACGGTGTCCCCCCGCTGCCGCAGGACCTGGACCGCATCGACGCCAGCCCGGTCCGTGCCTTCGACGAACAGGCCGAGCAGGCCATGATCGCCGAGATCGAGGCGGCCAAGAAGGACGGCGACACCCTCGGCGGCGTGGTCGAGGTGGTGGTCACCGGCCTGCCGATCGGACTGGGTTCGTTCACCAGCGGCGACAACCGGCTCGACAGCCAACTGGCCGCTGCGGTGATGGGTATCCAGGCGATCAAGGGTGTCGAGATCGGTGACGGCTTCGAGACCGCGCGCCGGCGCGGCAGCGTCGCCCACGACGAGATGTACCCCGGACCCGACGGCGTGCTGCGTTCGACCAACCGCGCGGGCGGCCTGGAAGGCGGGATGACCAACGGTCAGGCGCTGCGGGTGCGGGCGGCGATGAAACCCATCTCCACGGTGCCGCGGGCGCTCGCGACCGTCGACATGGCCACCGGGGACGAAGCGGTGGCCATCCACCAGCGCTCCGATGTGTGCGCCGTGCCCGCCGCCGGCGTGGTCGTGGAGACCATGGTCGCGCTGGTGCTGGCGCGGGCCGCGCTGGAGAAGTTCGGCGGCGACTCGTTGGCCGAGACCAAGGCCAACGTCGAGAGCTACCTGGCCGCGGTGCGGGAGCGTGAACCGGTCCAGCAGGCCTCGGGATAACCCATGGCGCCCAAGGCTGTGCTGGTGGGGATGCCGGGTTCCGGTAAATCCACGATCGGGCGGCGCCTGGCCAAGGCGCTGGGTGTGCCGTTGCTGGACACCGACGCCAAGATCGTGGAGACCACCGGACGCAGCATCGCCGAGATCTTCACCGAAGGCGAAGAGGAGTTCCGCCGCATCGAGGCCGATGTGGTGCGCGCCGCCCTGGCCGAGCACGAGGGTGTGGTATCGCTCGGCGGCGGCGCCATCACCACGCCTGCGGTGCGCGAGGCGCTGGCCGGGCACACCGTCATCTATCTGGAAATCAGTGCCGCAGAAGGGGTTCGGCGTACCACCGGCAGTGCGCGCCCGCTGCTGGCCGGTGACGACCCGGCGGAGCGGTACCGCACCCTGATGGCCCAGCGGGTACCGCTGTACCGCGAGGTGGCCACCATGCGGGTCAACACCAACCGGCGTAACCCGGGCGCCGTCGTGCGGCATATCGTCACCCGGCTGGACGGCTGCGGGCAGGGGCACCGATCGCGGCGCCGGCGCCGCCCGCCGTGGCGGCGGCCCACCATCTTGAACCCGGCACCCACCACCGACGCGCCGCCCACCCCGGCGGCGCTGGCCCGACGAGCAGAGGCGCGCAATGAGTGAACCGGTAACCGTTGAGGTTCTCGTGGACCGGCCGTACCCGGTGATCATCGGCACCGGGTTGCTGGAGGACCTCGGCCGCGTTCTGGAGGGCCGGCACAAGGTCGCGGTGCTGCACCAACCCACCCTCACCCAGACCGCCGAGGCGATCCGGGCGCACTTGCAGGACAAGGGAACCGACGCGCATCGCGTGGAGATCCCGGATGCCGAGGCCGGTAAGGAGCTGCCCGTCGTCGGCTTCATCTGGGAGGTGCTCGGCCGGATCGGGGTGGGACGTAAGGATGCCCTGGTGAGCCTGGGCGGCGGCGCGGCGACCGACGTCGCCGGATTCGCCGCGGCCACCTGGTTACGCGGCGTGGACATCGTGCACGTGCCCACCACCCTGCTCGGCATGGTGGATGCGGCCGTCGGCGGCAAGACCGGCATCAACACCGACGCGGGCAAGAACCTGGTCGGCGCCTTCCATCAACCGCTGGCTGTGCTGGTGGACCTGGCCACCCTGCAGACGTTGCCGCGCAACGAGATCGTGGCCGGCATGGCCGAGATCGTGAAGGCCGGCTTCATCGCCGACCCCGTCATCCTCGACCTCATCGAGGCCGATCCGGAGGCCGCCATCGACCCGGCCGGGACGGTGCTGCCCGAGCTGATCCGGCGCGCGATCACGGTCAAGGCCGAGGTGGTGGCCGCCGACGAGAAGGAGTCGGCGCTGCGCGAGATCCTCAACTACGGGCACACGTTGGCGCATGCCATCGAACGCCGCGAGCGGTACAAGTGGCGGCATGGCGCCGCGGTCTCGGTGGGGCTGATCTTTGCCGCCGAACTGGGGCGCCTGGCCGGTCGCCTCGATGACGACACCGCCGACCGGCACCGCCGGGTGTTGACGGCGCTGGGGCTGCCGGTGAGCTATGACCCCGATGCGCTGCCACAACTGCTGGAGTACATGGCCGGGGACAAGAAGAACCGATCGGGCATCCTGCGGTTCGTCGTGCTCGACGGGCTGGCCAAGCCCGGCCGGTTGGAAGGTCCCGACCCCACCCTGCTGGCCGCCGCCTATTCGGTGGTGGGAAACCCGTAACCGCTACTCGGCAGACCTATTCGGCGCGCTCGGGCTGCACGGCGGCGAAGACATCGGTGTCCGCGCGTTCGTCGCCCTCGCGGCGGCGCTCGTACGGCGGCGCCTTGCGATCGACCGTCCAGCGGCCGATGGTCACCGCCACGACACCGGCGACGAAGACCAGCAGCGCGGTGAACGCTGCGAACGAGGTGAGCTCACTGATCAGGTTGCCGGTGTACACCGCCGGGTAGACGAGCCCGATGAACCAGGTGACCAGGTCGCCGAGCAACCCGGCGACCAGACCGGCCAGCAGCCACACCATCGCGAGATCGGTGCGCCGGTCCGGATCGGACTGGGCGGTGGCATCCGACCGGCCGTCCAGATAGCCCCACACGAGCACGGGCACGGCCAGGAACAGGCCCAGCGCCGGGCTGATCCAGCCGGCCTGCGTCGGGAAGGCGTCGACCAGCGCTCCCTGGATCAACCGCAGGACCACCACCACCGCCGCAAACACGAGTCCGCGCAGCAACCACTTGCTCATGAGGGCACAGCGTAGCGAGTACCGTCAGCGGTCGTGACGATATCTGCCCGCCGAGTAAAGCTGAGAGCGGCGCTGGCCGCAGCCGACCTGGATGCGATGCTGGTAACGGACCTGGTCAACGTGCGCTACCTGTCCGGTTTCACCGGATCGAACGCCGCGCTGCTGATCCTGGCGAACGACGACACGCCGGTGCTGGCCACCGACGGCCGCTATGTCACCCAGGCCGCCGCCCAGGCGCCCGACGCAGAACTCGTCATCGAGCGCGCCTGCGGACCGCACCTGGCCGCCCGAGCCGCCGGCGCGGGCATCCGCCGGCTCGGATTCGAGAGTCATGTCGTGACCGTCGACGGCCACACCCGGTTGCAGCGGGCGGCCGACGGGGTCGAGCTGGTCCGGGCGCCGGGCATGGTCGAGGGATTACGCGAAGTCAAGGATGCCGGCGAGATCGCCCTGCTGCGGTTGGCCTGCGAGGCCGCCGACGCGGCCCTGCGCGACCTGGTCGAGGGGGGTGGGCTACGGGCCGGACGTACCGAGAAGGAGGTCGGCCGCGAGCTGGAGTCGTTGATGCTCGACCACGACGCCGACGGAGCGTCCTTCGAGACCATCGTCGCCGCCGGCGCCAATTCGGCAATCCCGCATCACCGCCCGACCGACGCGGTCCTGGCGCCGGGCGATTTCGTGAAGATCGACTTCGGCGCGTTGGTGGCGGGCTACCACTCGGATATGACCCGCACCTTCGTGCTGGCGCCGCTGGCGACCTGGCAGCGGGACATCTACGACCTGGTGGCCACCGCGCAGCAGGCCGGGCGGGACGCGCTGGCCCCCGGTGCCGGACTCAAGGACGTCGACGCGGCATCACGGCAGGTCATCGCCGATGCCGGCTACGCGGAGAACTTCGGCCACGGGCTGGGACACGGGGTCGGATTGCAGATCCACGAAGCGCCGGGAATCAGCGCGTCGTCCGTCGGTACACTGCTTGCTGGCGCTGCGGTGACCGTGGAGCCCGGTGTCTACCTGCCCGGCCGGGGCGGTGTCCGAATCGAGGACACCCTGGTCGTGGGCAGCGCGGACGCACCCACACCCGAGTTGCTCACCCGGTTCCCCAAGGAACTTGTCGTCATCAACTGATCTAGGAGCTGTACAGACCGTGGCATCAACCGCCGACTTCAAGAACGGACTCGTCCTCAACATCGAGGGCCAGTTGTGGCAGATCACCGAATTCCAGCACGTCAAGCCAGGTAAGGGCCCGGCGTTCGTGCGCACCAAGCTCAAGAACGTACTGACCGGCAAGGTCGTGGACAAGACCTTCAACGCCGGTGTGAAGGTGGAGACGGCGACCGTCGACCGGCGCGACGCCACCTACCTCTACCGCGACGGTGCCGACTTCGTCTTCATGGATTCCGAGGACTACGAGCAGCACCCGCTGCCCGAGGCGCTGGTCGGCCGGTTGGCCGGCTTCCTGCTCGAGGGCATGGTGGTGCAGATCGCCTTCCACGAGGGCGTGCCGCTGTACCTGGAACTGCCGGTCACCGTCGAACTGGTCGTCACCCACACCGAGCCCGGTCTGCAGGGGGACCGTTCCAGCGCCGGTACCAAGCCCGCCACCGTGGAGACCGGCGCCGAACTTCAGGTGCCGCTGTTCATCAATACCGGCGACAAGTTGAAGGTCGATTCGCGCGACGGCAGCTACCTGGGACGGGTGAACGCCTAGCTATGAGTGATCTGGGCGAGCGGAGCGCAGCGGAGCGACGGGGTGAGTGACCGTCGCGGGGACCGCGGCAGGCATCAGGCCCGCAAGCGCGCCGTCGACCTGCTGTTCGAGGCCGAGGCGCGCAGTATCACGGCCGCCGAGGTGGCCGACGGTCGTAACAAGCTGTCCCACACCCAGGCCGATATCACCGCGCTGAACCCGTACACGGTGACGGTGGCGCGCGGCGTCACCGAACATGCCGCGCATATCGACGAGCTGATCTCTGCACATCTGCAGGGCTGGACGCTGGACCGGTTGCCCGCCGTGGACCGGGCGATCCTGCGGGTGGCGGTGTGGGAGTTGCTGCACGCCGACGACGTGCCCGAACCCGTCGCCGTCGACGAGGCCGTCGAGCTGGCCAAGGAGTTGTCCACCGATGAGTCGCCGGGGTTCGTCAACGGTGTGCTTGGTCAGGTGATGCTGGTGACGCCGCAGATCCGGGCCGCTGCCGCGGCGCTGCGAGGTTCGGAAGGGACCTGATGAACGCACCTCAGGACTGGGCGCCGTACATGAACGTCAAGGACGCCGCCGGGGTGTACCTGCGTGACCCTGAGCTGGCGTTGGAACAGCTGAGGTCGGTCGTCGAATTTCCCGGTATCGCGTCGTTCATCATGTCGCGCGGCGAGACCGAGGAGTCCTGGGGTTCGGCGCTGTGGCAGGAGGTCGTCGCCACCGACGGGCGCCGGCTGATCATGTGGCGTGCCGACGACGAGTACGCCGACGACCGCCGTCAGCTGGCGTCCTCGGTGCGGACCATCCTGCTGTCGACGATCACCGATCACATCCTGTCCACCCAGTTCGAGGTGCTCGACGACGGCACACGGCGGCTGTCGGAGGTCCGGCTGCGGATGTACACCCAGCTAGTGACCCGGTCCAGGAAGACCTCGGCCACCGACAGCGACCTGTACTGCGAGTCGTTCCGCTACACCAAGTCCGTCGGCAACGGCGGGCTGGCGCAGATGGAACGGCTGCTGCAGTTCGGCCGGGTGCTGTCGCGCTCGATGTGAGATGTGCGGGCCTATGCGCGTCGCGCCCTGGACGTGGTGCGCGCCTGACCGCAGTTGGGGGTACATGCCAGTTGCCCGGCTCTGAGCGACTTTTCAGCGACAACGTGCCAATTCCCGTGGGGCGCAGAAATACCGGGCCTTGTTGTCGGTGCTGCGGGCTAGGGTGAACGTATGTTCGATCCGGCTTCCCTCGGTGATGCGGAGCTGATCGATGCGTTGCGGGACAAGACCCGCGAGGAGGCGGTGGCCGCCGCCGAACGGCTGGCCCTGATCGCCGCCATCGTCGCCCGCCACTGCGATGACGAGGATGACGGTATCGCCCATGCCGTGATCGACGGGTGGGAGTACGCCACCGCCGACGTCTGCGCGGCGTGCGGATTGACCAAGCAGGCCGCGGCCGGGCAGATGCGCATCGCGATCGCCTTGCGGGACCGGTTACCGAAAGTCGGGGCGTTGCTGGCTGCCGGCGAGATCTCGGCGAGAATCGCCGCGGCGATCACCTGGCGCACCCGCCTGGTGATCCACGACGACGCGCTGGCTCTCATCGACGCCGCCCTGGCCGGCATCGCGCCCACTCTGGGAGCGTTGTCGCAGAAGAACCTCGAGGACAGCGTCGACGTGTGGATCGAGAAGTTCGATCCCACCGCGGTGTCGGGCGCCCGCAGTGCCGCCCAGTCGCGCTATCTGGAGTTCGGCGGCGCCGAAGACCCCACCGGCACCACAGGAGTGTTCGGGCGGCTGCTGGCCACCGACGCCGCCATCCTGAAGGCCCGGCTCGCCGCGATTGCTGCCACCGTGTGCGAGGCCGATCCGCGTACGAAGGCCCAGCGCCTGGCTGATGCGCTGGGCGTGCTGGCCGCCGACCCGCACGCCGACCGGTTGCCCTGTCTGTGCGGGGACGCGAACTGTGCCGCAGCGGGTAAGGATCCGCGCGCGGCATCGGTCATCGTGCACGTGCTCACCGACGCACCGCCGGATGCGAGCACGGATCGCGGCCCGGCCGAACCGGAGCCTCGACCCGACCCGGCGCCCGACCTGGGGTCGGACGGCGAGAATCCCGATCCGCCTGCAGCGGTCCCCTCGGATCCCGAACGGCGAACCCCTTCGTACGGCGTGGCCGCGGCCACCGGCTCCCCGGCTGTGCTGCTCGGTGGTGGCGTGGTGCCCGCGCCGTTGGTGAGCGACCTGGTCGCCGCCGGCGCTCGCGTCACAACCGTCAGCGGTGTAGCCGATCTCCTCGCCGAACCCGGCTACCGGCCGTCGGCGAGACTCACCACCTGGGTCCGCACCCGAGACCTGGTGTGCAGCTTCCCGGGCTGTAACCATCCGGCCCACCGCTGCGACCTCGACCACTGTGTGCCCTGGCCAGCCGGCGCCACCCACCCCGGCAACCTCTCGGCCAAATGCCGCACCCACCACCTGCTCAAGACCTTCGGCGGCTGGGACGATTGCCAACATCCGGACGGCACACATACCTGGATCAGCCCCACCGGCCACAGCTATCAGACCGTTCCGTTGAGCCGAATCCTGTTTCCCGACAGACCTCTTGACACTGCGCCGCCACCACCACCGGCGCCGGTCGTCACCACCGGCGACCGTGGACTGGCCATGCCGCGGCGCCGGCGCACCCGCGCGCAGGCTCACACCGCGCGGATCAAGGCCGCACGCCGCCGTAACGAGCACGAGAACGCCCAACCACCGCCGTTCTGACGGAGTCGGTCACCGGCGAGGGTAGTGCGGTAGCGCGATGGCGTCCGCGGTGGTGAACCACTTGCGCTCGGCGATCGGGCGAAACGGCCAGCGCTGCATCCACTTCATCACCTGCGCGGTCACGGCGATATCGCCGTTGGTCTTCGGCAGATAGCCGTCGATCCCGTTGGCCAAGGTCTGGCAGCGCTCGACATACGGACGCAGCACCGTCTCATACCGGGTCAGGGCATCCGGAAGTGCTTCGGCGGCAAAGGATTCCGCGGGTCCCAGCTCGCCGGCCAGCACATACGCCCCGACCAGGGCCAGGCTGGTCCCCATCCCGGACAGCGGTGACGCGCAGTACCCGGCGTCACCGACCAGCGCGACGTTCCCACGGGTGAACGAGTCCATGTGCACCTGCAAGAACGCGTCGAAATGGAAATCGTCAGCCGCGGCCGCGGCGGCCAGAAGCTGCGGGCAGTGCCATCGCGCATCGGCGAAATGCCTTCTCAGAAAATCGATCTGGGCGCCGGTGTCCCGCCGGTCGTAGTCGACGGGATCGGACCGGAACGCCAAGCCGGCCTTGGCCACCGCCGGGTCGTGCGACGGCCGCATCGAGGCGTTCAAGCCGGGCTCCTGATACAGCAGGAACCAGCCGTCCAGTCCGGCGGTGTCCGGCGCGCTGAACCACGCGTTGTACCCGCCCAGCAGGGTGGTGAACTGGTCCTCGGGTCCGAACACCAGGCGCCGCACGGCCGAATGCGGTCCATCGGCGCCGACGATCAGGTCGGCGGTCACGGTGCTGCCGTCGCTGAGCGTGACGGTCGCACCGTCGATCGCCGAGATCGTGGTGCCGAACCGGTATTCGGTATTCGCCTCGGTGGCCCGATACAGCACCTCGACAAGGTCGCCGCGCAGGATCTCCAGCTTGGAGACCAGTCCGTTGCCGTGGAATGCCGTCACCGGCATCTCGGCCCGGCGCGAACCGTCGGCACGCACCCAGGCCGCCCCGCGCTGGTCCAGCGCCTTGGCCGTCACCGCGTCCAGCAGGCCCATCTTGGCGGTCACGTCGTGGCCCGCGCCCCGCAGGTCGACGGTCTGCCCGCCGGACCGGATGCCGGGTGCCGTCTCCACCACCACGACTCGGTACCCGGCGGGGGACAGCCAGTGTGCCAACGCGGGGCCGGCGATGCCGGCCCCGCTGATCAGCACCGTCGTCACAACCCCAGTTCCTGGTAGGTCCGGCGGACGAACTTCGGTTGGGCCGATTGCAGTTTCGCGATCGACGTATTGCCGCGCACAGCTTCGGCGTCGGCGCTCAGATCGGGGTAGTTCTGGATCAGGTACAGCAGGATCACGTCATTGGCCGGATCGGCCTGCCACCAGGTGCCGAACGCCCCCGGCCAGCCGAAGGTGCCCAGGCCGCCCGGGCCGAAGAACTGCCGGGACTGGTCCGGATCGGTCACCACCGACATGCTCAGCCCGAACCCGCGGCCGATCCAGAACGGGCCGCCGAGGAAGTTCTGTTGCTTCTGCTCGGCGGTCAGCCGGTCGGTGCGCATCAGCCGCACCGACTCCTCCGACAGCACCCGAACACCGCCGACGGCACCGCCACCCAACAGCATCCGGGCGAACTGCAGATAGTCGTCGGCCGTGGACATCAGCCCGGCCCCGCCGGCGCAGAACTCGGGCGGGGTGAGTGCCGGTGGGCCCATCACGTCGTCGCGGAGGCCCCCTTCTGTCAGGGCGTACATGGTGGCCATGCGTCGACGCTGCACCAACGTCAGCGCAAAACCGGTGTCGCGCATGCCCAACGGCTCGAAGATCCGCTCCGAGAGCAACTGGTGCAACGGCTTTCCGGCCATCCGGGCGATGGCGATGCCCAGCACGTCGGTCCCGTGACTGTAGGTGACCCTCTCACCGGGCTGGTGGGCCAGCGGAAGCTGGGCCAGTTCGGCCAGCCAGCGATCCTCGTTCTGCCGGTGCGACAACCGCGAATAGGCACGCGCCAGCGGGCCGGTCACCGAGAACGGGTAGGCGAGACCCGACCGGTGGGTCATCAGGTCCTCGAAAGTGATGGGCCGGCGCAAGGGCACCGTCACATCCACCGGTCCACCGGGCTGGGCCAGCACCCGCACCCCGGCGAGTTCGGGAATCCACGGCGCGATCTCGTCGCGCAGCGCGAACGTGCCGTCGTCCACCAGGGTCATCGCGGCCGCGACGGTCACCGGCTTGCTCATCGACGCGATCCGGAACACCGTGTCGCGCTGCATCGGCAGGCCGGCCGCCACGTCCCGGTGGCCCAGCTCGTTGACCTGGACCACCTCGCCGGCGTGCCAGACCAGGGTGACCGCCCCGGCCAGCAACCCGGAATCGATGGCTTCGGTGATGGAGGCGCGGTTCGCGTCGAGACTCACCCGCGTCACGATACTGACGTTGCGGGTGGAAGCGGTCCCGACCGGGTCAACCGGCCGCGTTGGCGGCCGCGGCCGCGCGGGCGAGTTCGGCCAACAGCGGCGGTACGTCGGCCCGGTCCACGACCACCTCGATGACGGCCATCCGGTGTCGGTTCTCGGCCGCCGCGGCCAGGGCGGCGTCCAGTTCGCCGACCGTGCGGGCGTGTGCGGTCAACGCGTCGGGTACACCGAGGGCCGCCGGAAGCTCCTGCCAGCGCCACGGGACGATGTCGTTGTAGTAGGCCGTGGGGCCGTGGATGGCCCGCTCCACCGTGTAGCCGTCGTTGTTGACGACGATGATCACCGGCGCGATGCCCTCGCGCGCCATCACCCCGATCTCCTGCACCGTCAGTTGGGCTGCGCCGTCGCCGATGAGGAGCACGATCCGTCGGTCCCGATGTGCCAGCGCCGCGCCGAGGGCGGCGGGCAGGGTGTAGCCGATCGAGCCCCACAGTGGTTGCCCGATGAACGTCACCCCGGCGGGCAGGCGGTGCGCGGCCATTCCGTAGAACGACGTGCCCTGGTCGGCCAGCACGACATTGCCTGGGGTCAACGCGTCAGAAACCCTGTCCCACAACATCTTCTGGGTCAGGGCGGTGTCCGGTGCCGGGTCGGCGTCGCGTACCGGTGGGGCGGGATCGGCCACGGCGGGGGAGCTGACACCCCGGTCGGCGAGGATTCCCGTCAGCGCCTCGAGCGCAGCGTCGATATCGATCGGGGCAAAGACCTGTCCGGCGACCGTGGCCTGTACCGGCCCCACGTCGATGGTGCGGGCCGGGTCGATCTGCTGGGAGAAGAAACCGCTGACCATATCGGTGAATTGCACGCCGGCGGTCACCAGCACCGGCGCCTCCTCGACGGCGCGGCGCACCGGCTCGGCGCTGGCCGCCCCGGCGTAGATGCCCAGGTAGTTGGGCGAGCTCTCGTCCAGCAGGCTCTTACCCCACATCAGCGTCGCGTAGGGCACGGTGTCGGCGGCCAGCAGGTCGGCCAGTTTGTCCACCGCACCGAGCCGGTGCACCAGCAGGTCGGCCAGCACCGTGACCTGATGCTCGCCGATGAGCCGCCGGGCCGCGGCGGTGAACAGGTCAAGGGCCCGCGGGCTGGTGCCTGCGCCGTAGGCCGGTAACGGTGCCGACGGCGGATCGACCGGGAAGCGGGCCACGTCGGTGGCCAGCAGCAGATATCCGGGCCGTTTCTGTTCGCGCACCTCCGAGAGCACCCGGTCGATCTCCCTGGTCGCGGTCGCCGGGATCAGACTGGCCTGGGCGCAGGTGATTTCCCGGGCCATCCGGAAGAAATGCTCGAAATCGCCGTCGCCGAGGGAGTGGTGGACCACTCGGCGGGCGGCCTGGGCGTCCTTGGATGGTGCGCCCACGATGTGCACCACCGGCACGTGCTCGGCGAAACTGCCGGCGACGGCGTTCGCCGCCGACAGCTCACCGACGCCGAAAGTCGTGACCAGCGCGGCGATTCCCCGTAGGCGGCCGTAGCCGTCGGCGGAGTAGCCGGCGTTGAGCTCGTTCGCCCCGCCCACCCAGCGGACCGTGTCGTGCGCGAGCACGTGGTCCAGGAACTCCAGATTGAAATCCCCTGGCACCCCGAACACCTCGGTCGCACCCAGCTCGGCCAGCCGGTCCAGCAGATAATCGCCCACGGTGTAGTCGGTATCGGTCATCAGCCGAGCCTACGCACGGGTGCATACTTTCTCGGGTGACCACAGCCGCGCAGGCTCCGATGAAGAAGGTGGCCTTCGCCAGCTTCGTCGGCACCGCCATCGAGTTCTACGACTTCTACATCTACGGCACGGCCGCCGCGCTGGTGTTCCCGAAGATCTTCTTCCCCAACCTGAGTCCGACGATGGGGACCATCTCGTCGCTGGCCACCTTCGCGGCCGCGTTCCTGTCCCGCCCGGTGGGTGCTGCGGTGTTCGGGCACTTCGGTGATCGGCTGGGACGGAAGAAGACCCTGATCGCCACCCTGCTGATCATGGGCGTCTCCACCTTCGCCGTCGGGCTGGTGCCCAGCGCGGCATCGATCGGGGTGCTGGCGCCCGTCATCCTGCTCACCCTGCGGTTGTGCCAGGGGTTCGCGGTCGGCGGGGAGTGGGCGGGGTCGGCGCTGTTGTCGGCCGAGTACGCCCCGAGTGCGCAGCGCGGCAAATACGGCATGTTCACCCAGCTGGGCGCCGGTGCCGGGTTGGCCACCAGCAACCTGGTGTTCCTCCTCGCCAACGTGACCATCGGGGAGAAGAGCCCGGTGTTCCTGGAGTGGGGCTGGCGGGTGCCGTTCCTGGTGAGCGGGCTGCTGGTGATCGTCGCCCTGTACGTACGACTGAGCATCGACGAGACCCCGGTGTTCACCGAGGAGCAGCGCCGCAACGCCGTCCCGCGGGCACCGCTGACCGAGCTGGTGCGCAGCCAGACCCCGCAGGTGCTGCTCGCCGCGGGCTGCATGGTCGGCATCTTCACCATGAGCTTCTTGGGCGGCACCTACCTACTCAGTTACGCCGCCACCAAGATCGGCCATCCGCGCACCCTCATCCTGACCGTCGGGGTGCTGGCCGGTGTCGCGTTGATGACGTTCACCGCCATCTCAGCGGTGCTGTGCGACCGGTACGGGCGGCGCCGGATCATCCTGGCCGGATTCGTCGTCGCGCTGCCGTGGGCCTTTCTGGTGATGCCGATGATCGACACCGGTTCGCCGTGGTTGTTCGCGTTGGCCATCGGCGGCATGTTCTGCATCTTCGGCACGTCCTACGGACCCATCGCCTCGTTCCTGCCCGAGATCTTCGCCACCCGCTACCGCTACACCGGCGCCGGGTTGGCCTTCAACCTGGCCGGCATCGTCGGTGGCGCGGTGCCGCCACTGATCGCCGGAGTGCTGGTCAGCGACTTCGGCAGCTGGTCGGTGGGCGCGCTGATGGCGGTCTTCGTGGTGGTCAGCATCGCCTCGACCGTGGCGCTGCCCGAGACGAAGGGCACACCACTGGCCGACGACCCGGCCGAGGTGGCCTGCTAAGCTACCCGGCAGTTCGACGTCCTTTAACGATCCGTCCCGAGAGGCGGAGAAGGAGGTCCGGGTTAATCGTGGGCACCGCTGATGCCGCACACGCCGACCGGGAATTGATGTCCGCCGCCGATGTGAGCCGGACCGTTTCCCGCATCGCGCACCAGATCATCGAAAAGACCGCGCTGGACGCGCCCGACGCGCCGCGGGTGGTGCTGCTCGGCATTCCTACCCGTGGGGTCCTGCTGGCCAACCGGCTGGCCGAGAAGGTCCACGAGTTCGCCGGGATCGAGCTGGCCCATGGCGCGTTGGACATCACGCTGTACCGCGACGACCTCAACATCAAACCGCCGCGGCCGCTGGAGGTCACCTCGATCCCGCCCGGCGGCATCGACGGTGCGCTGGTGATCCTGGTCGACGACGTGCTCTACTCCGGTCGCTCGGTCCGCTCGGCCCTGGATGCGCTGCGCGATATCGGTCGCCCGCGGGCCGTGCAGCTGGCCGTGCTGGTCGACCGTGGCCACCGGGAACTGCCGATCCGGGCCGACTACGTCGGCAAGAACGTCCCGACGTCGCGCAGCGAGAACGTCAAGGTGCGCTTGCAGGAGAGCGACGGCTACGACGGTGTGAAGATCGCCCCCCACGGAGGACCGAGCCGCTCATGAAGCATCTGTTGTCCGCCGCCGACCTCTCCCGCGACGAGGCGACGGCGATCCTCGATGACGCGGACCGGTTCCGTGAGGCGTTGCTGGGCCGCGAGGTCAAGAAGTTGCCGACGCTGCGCGGACGCACCGTCATCACGATGTTCTACGAGAACTCGACCCGCACCCGGGTGTCGTTCGAGGTGGCCGGCAAGTGGATGAGCGCAGACGTCATCAACGTCAGCGCCTCGGGCTCCTCGGTGGCCAAGGGCGAATCGCTGCGTGACACCGCCCTCACCCTGCGCGCCGCCGGGGCCGACGCCCTGATCGTCCGGCATCCGGCTTCGGGTGCAGCGCAACAACTCTCGAAGTGGACAGCGGAACCCGACGGGACCGGTCCGAACGTCATCAACGCCGGTGACGGCACCCATCAGCATCCCACGCAGGCCCTGCTCGACGCGCTGACCATCCGGCAGCGGCTGGGCTCGATCGAAGGTAGGCGGGTGGTCATCGTCGGCGACATCCTGCACAGCCGGGTCGCGCGATCCAACGTCGAACTGCTGAGCGCCCTCGGCGCGGAAGTGGTGCTGGTCGCGCCACCGACGCTGCTCCCGGTCGGGGTCGCGGACTGGCCGGTCAGCGTGTCGCATGAGCTGGATGCCGAACTGCCCGGCGCGGACGCCGTGCTGATGCTGCGGGTGCAGGCCGAGCGGATGAACGGCGGCTTCTTCCCGTCCACCCGGGAGTACTCGGTGCGCTACGGGTTGAGTGAGAAGCGGCTGGCGCGGTTGGCCGAGGACACCGTCGTGCTGCACCCCGGCCCGATGCTGCGCGGGATGGAGATCGCGCATTCGGTGGCCGACGCGCCGCAATCGGCAGTCCTGCAACAGGTTTCCAATGGCGTCCATGTGCGGATGGCGGTGCTGTTCCACCTGCTGGTGGGCGCAGAAGCCGACAAGGCAGAGGTGGTTTCGTGAGTGTCCTGATCAAGGGTGTGCGGCTCTACGGCGAGGGTGAGCCGGTCGACGTGCTGGTGGCCGACGGGCAGATCGCCCAGATCGGCGCGGGCCTGACCGGTGACACCGTGATCGATGCCGCCGGCCAGATCCTGCTGCCCGGTTTCGTCGACCTGCACACCCACCTGCGCGAGCCCGGCCGGGAGTACGCCGAGGACATCGAAACCGGTTCGGCTGCAGCCGCTCTGGGCGGGTATACCGCGGTGTTCGCGATGGCCAACACCGACCCGGTCGCCGACAGCGCGGTGGTGACCGACCACGTGTGGCACCGTGGGCAACAGGTCGGCCTGGTCGACGTGCACCCGGTAGGCGCGGTCACCGTCGGGCTGGAGGGCAAGCAGCTCACCGAGATGGGCCTGATGGCCGCCGGGGTGGGCCAGGTGCGGATGTTCTCCGATGACGGCATCTGCGTGGACGATCCGCTGGTGATGCGTCGTGCGCTGGAGTACGCCAGCGGGCTCGGGGTGCTGATCGCCCAGCACGCCGAGGAGCCGCGGCTGACCGTCGGCGCCGTGGCCCACGAGGGACCCAACGCCGCGAAACTGGGGCTGGCCGGGTGGCCGCGCTCGGCCGAGGAGTCCATCGTCGCGCGCGACGCGATCCTGGCCCGTGACGCCGGTGCCCGGGTGCATATCTGCCACGCATCCACCGCGGGCACCGTCGAGTTGCTGAAATGGGCCAAGGGCCAAGGTATTTCGATCACGGCCGAGGTGACCCCGCACCATCTGTTGCTCGACGACGCGGTGCTGGCCGACTACGACGGGCGCAATCGGGTGAACCCGCCGCTGCGTGAGGCCAGTGACGTGGCCGCGCTGCGCCAGGCGCTGGCCGACGGTGTCATCGACTGTGTGGCCACCGATCACGCGCCGCACGCCGAACACGAGAAGTGCTGCGAGTTCTCGCACGCGCGGCCGGGCATGCTGGGATTGCAGACGGCGCTGTCGGTGGTCGTACAGACCATGGTGCAACCGGGCTTGTTGAGTTGGCGCGACGTCGCCAGGGTGATGAGTGAGGCGCCCGCTGCCATCGTCGGGCTGCCCGACCAGGGGCGCCCGCTGGAGGTCGGCGAACCCGCCAACCTGACCGTCATCGACCCGGACGCCACCTGGACCGTCAGCGGTCCGGCGTTGGCCAGCCGCTCGGACAACACCCCCTACGAGTCGATGACCCTGCCGGCCACGGTGACGCTGACCCTGCTGCGCGGCAAGATCACCGCGCGGGACGGACAGGTCGGCTCATGAACACCCCCACGCTGATCGGGTCGCTGATCATGGCCGCCGTGCTGGCGGTGCTGATCGGTTTCCTGATCCGGCAGATGCTGCGCGGTTGGTTGCATCGCGCGCAGCGCCAGGCCGAGCTGATCGGGGCGCTGCCGGCGTTGCCGGACACGGTCGGACCGGCGCTGATCGGGCCGACCAAGGGGCTCTACGTCGGCAGCACCCTGGTCCCGCACTGGAACGACCGGATCGCCGCCGGGGGACTGGGCTTCCGCGCCAAGGGCGCGCTGACCCGCTACCCGGAGGGAATCATGGTGCAGCGCATCGGTTCCGGGCCGATCTGGATCCCCGACGAATCGATCGTGGTGATCCGTACCGAGCGAGCCATGACCGGCAAGGCCATGACCCACGACGGCATTCTCGCGATCCGCTGGAAGCTGCCGTCAGGAACCGAGATCGATACCGGCTTCCGGGCCGACGACCGCAACGAGAACATGAAATGGGTCAGGGAGGAAGCAGCGTGACCAGCCAGAAGGCAGTGTTGGTGCTGGAGGACGGCCGGGTTTTCACCGGCGTCCCGTTCGGCGCGATCGGGCAGACCCTCGGTGAGGCGGTGTTCTCCACCGGCATGTCGGGTTATCAGGAAACCCTGACCGACCCGAGCTATCACCGCCAGATCGTCGTCGCCACCGCACCGCAGATCGGTAACACCGGCTGGAACGGCGAGGACGCCGAAAGTCACGGCGACAAGATCTGGGTCGCGGGCTACGCCGTCCGGGACCCGTCGCCGCGGGCGTCGAACTGGCGCGCGACCGGCACACTTGAGGACGAACTGGTGCGCCAGGGCATCGTCGGGATCGCCGGGATCGACACCCGCGCCGTGGTCCGGCATCTGCGCAGCGCCGGCTCGATGAAGGCCGGGGTGTTCTCCGGAGAAAGCCTGGCCGACACCGACGAGCTGGTGGCGCGGGTGCGCAGCCAGCCGTCCATGTTGGGTGCCGACCTGGCCGGTGAGGTGTCCACCGACACCCGCTACGTGGTGGAACCTTTCGGCGCACAGCGCTTCACGGTGGCGGCCGTCGACCTCGGCATCAAGACCAACACCCCGCGCAACTTCGCCCGCCGCGGCGTGCGCACCCACGTGCTGCCGTCCGCGACCACCTTCGACGAGATCGCCGATCTCAAAGCCGACGGGGTGTTCCTGTCCAACGGGCCCGGTGATCCGGCCACCGCCGACCACATCGTCGGGGTCACCCGCCAGGTGCTCGAGGCCGGAATACCGTTGTTCGGCATCTGTTTCGGCAATCAGATCCTGGGCCGGGCGCTGGGCCGGTCCACCTACAAGATGACCTTCGGCCACCGCGGCATCAACATCCCGGTGCTGGACCACGCCACCGGCCGGGTCGCCGTCACCGCGCAGAACCACGGCTTCGCCCTGGAGGGGGAGGCCGGCGAGGAGTTCGACACCCCGTTCGGTCGCGGCATCGTGAGCCACACCTGCGCCAACGACGGGGTGGTCGAGGGCATCAAACTGATTGACGGACGGGCATTCTCGGTGCAGTACCACCCCGAGTCGGCTGCCGGTCCACACGACGCCGAGTACCTGTTCGACCAATTCATCGACCTGATGGCAGGGGAAAAGTAATGCCACGCCGTTCCGACCTCAACCACGTGCTGGTGATCGGTTCCGGGCCGATCCTCATCGGCCAGGCCGCCGAGTTCGACTACTCGGGCACCCAGGCCTGCCGCGTGCTGCGCGCCGAGGGGTTGCAGGTGACGCTGATCAACTCCAACCCGGCGACGATCATGACCGACCCGGAGTACGCCGACCACACCTACGTTGAGCCGATCACCCCGGCCTTCGTGGAGAAGGTGATCGCCCAGCAGGCCGAGCGCGGCAACAAGATCGACGCCGTGTTGGCCACCCTGGGCGGGCAGACCGCGCTGAACACCGCCGTCGCGCTGTACGAGAACGGTGTGCTGGAACGCTACGGCGTCGAGATGATCGGCGCGGACTTCGACGCCATCCAGCGGGGTGAGGACCGGCAGAAGTTCAAGGACATCGTGGCCAAGGTGGGCGGTGAATCCGCGCGCAGCCGGGTGTGTTTCACCATGGACGAGGTCCGCGACACCGTGGCCGACCTCGGGTTACCCGTCGTCGTGCGCCCCAGCTTCACGATGGGCGGGCTCGGCTCCGGCATGGCGTACTCGGCCGAGGATGTCGAACGGATGGCCGGTGACGGCCTGGCGGCGTCCCCGTCGGCGAACGTCCTGATCGAGGAATCGATCTACGGCTGGAAGGAATTCGAGCTCGAGCTGATGCGCGATCACCACGACAACGTGGTGGTGGTGTGCTCTATCGAGAACTTCGACCCGATGGGTGTGCACACCGGTGATTCGGTGACCGTGGCCCCGGCGATGACGCTGACCGACCGCGAATACCAGGTGATGCGCGATCTGGGCATCGCGATCCTGCGCGAGGTCGGGGTCGATACCGGCGGCTGCAACATCCAGTTCGCCATCAACCCGAAAGACGGCCGGCTCATCGTCATCGAGATGAACCCCCGGGTGTCGCGGTCCAGTGCACTGGCGTCCAAGGCCACCGGCTTCCCGATCGCGAAGATCGCCGCCAAGCTAGCCATCGGCTACACCCTCGACGAGATCGTCAACGACATCACCAAGGAAACCCCGGCCTGTTTCGAACCCACGCTGGACTACGTCGTGGTCAAGGCGCCCCGGTTCGCCTTCGAGAAGTTCCCGGGTGCCGACCCCACGCTGACCACCACCATGAAATCGGTGGGCGAGGCGATGTCGTTGGGCCGCAACTTCATCGAGGCGCTCGGCAAGGTGATGCGCTCGTTGGAGAACAAGCGGGCGGGCTTCTGGACCGGACCGGACCGCGACGCCACCCTCGATCAGCTGCTGACCGACCTGCGGACGGCCACCGACGGCCGGATCTACGACATCGAGCAGGCGCTGCGCCTGGGCGGCACCGTCGAGCAGGTTGCCGAGGCGTCCGGGGTCGACCCGTGGTTCGTCGATCAGATCGCCACCCTGGTGGCGCTGCGCGCCGAACTGGTCGACGCCCCGGTGCTGGATGTGGCGTTGTTGCGCCGGGCCAAGAACAGCGGCCTGTCCGACCGCCAGATCGCCGCGCTGCGACCCGAACTGGCCGGTGAGGGCGGGGTGCGGGCGCTGCGCGAACGGCTCGGCATCCACCCGGTGTACAAGACCGTGGACACCTGCGCCGCCGAGTTCGAGGCCCGCACGCCGTACCACTACAGCAGCTACGAACTCGACCCGGCGGCCGAGACCGAGGTGGCCCCGCAGACCGAGAAGCCCAAGGTGCTGATCCTCGGGTCGGGCCCCAACCGGATCGGGCAGGGCATCGAGTTCGACTACAGCTGCGTGCACGCGGCCACCACGCTGAGCGCCGCCGGGTTCGAGACCGTCATGGTCAACTGCAACCCCGAGACGGTGTCCACCGACTACGACACCGCCGACCGGCTGTACTTCGAGCCGCTGACGTTCGAGGACGTGCTGGAGGTCTACTACGCCGAGCAGGCATCCGGGGCCGGCGGCCCTGGCGTGGTCGGTGTGATCGTGCAGCTGGGCGGCCAGACGCCGCTGGGGCTGGCCGAGCGGCTGGAGAAGGCCGGGGTGCCGATCGTGGGAACCAGCCCCAAGGCCATCGACCTGGCCGAGGACCGCGGCGAATTCGGTGAGGTGCTGCGCAGCGCCGGCCTGCCCGCGCCCCGGTTCGGCACCGCCACCAGCTTCGAGCAGGCCCGCCGGATCGCCGCCGATATCGGCTACCCGGTGCTGGTGCGGCCGTCCTATGTGCTCGGCGGGCGCGGTATGGAGATCGTCTACGACGAGGAGACGCTGCAGGGTTACATCGAGCGCGCCACCGAGCTGTCCCCGGAGCATCCGGTGCTGGTGGACCGCTTCCTGGAGGACGCCATCGAGATCGACGTCGACGCGCTGTGCGACGGCACCGAGGTGTACATCGGTGGCGTGATGGAGCACATCGAGGAGGCCGGGATCCATTCCGGCGACTCGGCCTGCGCGCTGCCGCCCGTCACCCTGGGCCGCACCGATATCGAGAAGGTCCGCCAGGCCACCGAGGCGATCGCGCACGGTATCGGCGTCGTCGGGCTGCTCAACGTGCAGTACGCGCTCAAGGACGATGTGCTCTACGTGCTGGAGGCCAACCCGCGGGCCAGCCGTACCGTCCCCTTCGTGTCCAAGGCCACTGCGGTGCCGCTGGCCAAGGCCTGCGCCCGGGTCATGCTCGGCACCAGCATCGCCCAGCTGCGAGCAGAGGGTGTGTTGGCCGCCGAGGGTGACGGCGCCACCGCGGCGCCGGACGCGCCGATCGCGGTGAAGGAAGCCGTGCTGCCATTCCACCGGTTCCGCAAAGCCGATGGCTCGCAGGTCGATTCGCTGCTCGGCCCGGAGATGAAGTCCACCGGCGAGGTGATGGGCATCGACCGTGACTTCGGTACCGCCTTCGCCAAGAGCCAGACCGCCGCCTACGGGTCGCTGCCGGCCTCGGGCACCGTGTTCGTGTCGGTGGCCAACCGGGACAAGCGCTCACTGGTGTTCCCGGTGAAACGCCTCGCAGACCTGGGCTTCCGGGTGCTGGCCACCGAGGGCACCGCGGAGATGTTGCGCCGCAACGGTATTCCGTGTGAGGTGGTCCGCAAGAACTTCGAGGAACCAGGTGCCGGGCGGCCCGAGGTGTCCGCGGTGGACGCCATCCGGGCCGGCCAGGTGGACATGGTGATCAACACCCCGTACGGCAATTCCGGGCCACGGATCGACGGCTACGAGATCCGGTCGGCCGCGGTGTCGGTGAACATCCCGTGCGTGACGACGGTGCAGGGCGCCTCGGCCGCGGTGCAGGGCATCGAGGCCGGTATCCGCGGCGATATCGGGGTGCGGTCGCTGCAGGAGCTGCACAGCCAGTTGGGCGCGACCCCGTGACCCCGTTCGGGACGCGGCTCGCCGAGGCCGTCGCTGCCCGGGGGCCGTTGTGCCCGGGCATCGATCCGCATCCCGAACTGCTCACCGCATGGGGGCTGCCGGTGTCGGTGCAGGGCCTGCGCCGGTTCACCGACATCTGCGTCGAGGCGTTCGGCGGGTTCGCGATCGTCAAACCGCAGGTGGCTTTCTTCGAAGCCTTCGGGGCGAACGGGTTGTCGGTGTTGGAGGACTGCATTGCCGGGCTGCGCGCCGCGGGTGTGCTGGTGCTCGCCGACGCCAAACGCGGTGACATCGGTTCGACGATGGCCGCGTACGCGCGGGCCTGGGTCGGCGACTCGCCGTTGGCCTCGGACGCCGTGACGGCCTCGCCCTACCTCGGGTTCGAATCACTGCGCCCGCTACTGGACACCGCCGCCGCCCACGGCAGGGGAGTGTTCGTGCTGGCGGCCACCTCGAACCCGGAGGGTGCGAGCGTGCAACTGGCCACCGCAGGCGGGCGCACCGTCGCCCAGTCGATCGTCGACGCCGCGGGTGCGGAGAACCGCTCGAGCGGGCCGGGTTCGGTCGGCGTGGTGGTGGGTGCGACGTTGACCGACCTGCCGGATCTGGCTGCCCTGGACGGTCCGGTGCTGGCTCCCGGCCTCGGCGCGCAGGGCGGCCGTCCCGAGGATCTCGGCCGGCTCGGTGCCAGGGTGCTGCCCGCGGTGTCCCGCGAGGTGTTGCGCGCCGGACCGGACGTCGCGGCAGTGCGGGCCCGCGCCGAGGAGCTCCGCGACGCCGTCGCCTACCTGGCCTGACGGCGGCTCCGGACGGCGACGGTCAGCGCCGCCGCGCCGCCGACGAGCACCAGCCCCAACATCAGCGCGCCGGTGATGTCGCCGCGGTTGCGGGTGCGCAAGATCACCTGCTGGTAGTCGGTGTCGGCTTCGGCACGGGCGAACAGGTAGTCGTCGTCGATGTCCTGCGGGGCGTTCAGGTGATCGGTCCAGCGGGTCAGGTAGCCGACACCGTCCAGATACGGCGCCAGCACCGCACTGTCGACCGGACCGGCGAACTGCAGTGTGGGCGCGGTGCCTGCGACGGGCACCTGCACGGGATCCATCCGATGTGCGGCCAACAGGGACAGGACGACGGTCTGCGGGGCGGTGGCCGACCGGGACAGCCGCATCGGGTACACGACCGTGTCTGCGGCAAACGACAGCCGTAGCGGCTGCAGCGTCCCGGTCAGCGATTCGCCCGCGGCGCCGGGCACCAGCGGTCGGGAATGTAGGCCCCGCATCCGCAGGCCCACGCCGGTGCCGCGGTGTGCACGATGAGCGCGGCCAGCAGCATCAGCACGGCATAAAACGACCGGTGGGCGACCCGCACCGGCATAAAGCTACCGGTCGGGTGCCCACGCCACGAGCGGATTGGCCGGTCGCCCAGCCCGGCGGGACGGCCCCGACACGCCGACGCGCCGTGACCAGCAAGAATTCTTATCCGACCGCCAGAATCGTCGGACCGGCGACGCTGCGGCCCGACGCCGACGAACAGACGAGCATGTCGCCTTGACGCGAAAAGCCCTGGATATGCAGGTAGATCGGGTATCGGGGCGCCGACACCCCGGACGCCGCGGGCAGCCGCGGCTAAGGGCGGCGGCATCCCGCGCGCGCCCTACACGCTGGTCTTTTGGCCCCATTAGCCGGGGGTGGGGTTAGCTTTCGTCAGGATGCGTGGGTACGGTCGTCGTCGCTGGCTGGTTACGTAATCCAGCCGTGATGAAACAACAGATGGCGAGAGACGGAGGAACCCCGTGGCCCTTCCCCAGTTGACCGACGAACAGCGCGCGGCAGCGTTGGAGAAGGCTGCTGCCGCACGTCGAGCGCGAGCCGAGTTGAAGGACCGGCTCAAGCGCGGCGGCACCAACCTCAAGCAGGTGCTCACCGACGCCGAGACCGATGAGGTCTTGGGCAAGATGAAGGTCTCCGCGTTGCTGGAGGCGTTGCCGAAGGTGGGCAAGGTCAAGGCTCAGGAGATCATGACCGAGCTGGAGATCGCCCCGACGCGCCGCCTGCGCGGCCTCGGCGACCGTCAGCGCAAGGCCCTCCTGGAGAAGTTCGACTTCTCCTGAGCACGGACCGAACGAATAAGTGAACACTGGTGGAGGGCCGGGCAGGGCTGCCGTGGTGGTGCTGTCCGGCCCGTCCGCCGTCGGGAAATCCACGGTGGTCCGCTGCCTGCGCGACCGGATTCCCGACCTGTATTTCAGCGTGTCCGCGACGACACGTGCGCCGCGGCCCGGTGAGGTCGACGGTGTCGACTACCGGTTTGTCAGTGCCGAGCAGTTCCAGCATCTGATCGACGCCGGTGAACTGCTGGAATGGGCCGAAATCCACGGCGGCCTGCACCGTTCCGGCACGCCGGCCGAGCCCGTCCGCGCTGCGGTGGCCAACGGTTCGCCCGTGCTGATCGAGGTGGATCTGGCCGGAGCCCGTGCCGTCAAGGCGGCGATGCCGGAGGTGACGACGGTGTTCCTCGCGCCCCCCAGCTGGGAGGCGCTGGAGGAACGGTTGACCGGCCGCGGCACCGAGAGCCCCGAGGTGCAGGCCAGGCGGCTTGCCACGGCACGTGCCGAACTGGCCGCCCAGACCGACTTCGACGTGGTGGTGGTCAACACTCAATTGGAGTCGGCGTGCGCGGAATTGGTATCCTTGCTGGTGGCCCGCTAACCGACTGCCTTTTCCGGCCGCCTCACGGCCACCAACTGCATCTTCTCTATCACCGATTACAGCCGGGAGAATCTCCGTGACCTCTGTCGAGAACCTCGACGCCGCCAGTGCCTACGACACGCCGCTGGGCATCACCAACCCGCCCATCGACGAGCTGCTCGACCGGGCGTCGAGCAAGTACGCCCTGGTGATCTACGCCGCCAAGCGCGCCCGTCAGATCAACGACTACTACAACCAGCTCGGCGACGGCATCCTGGAGTACGTCGGCCCGCTGGTCGAGCCGGGTCTGCAGGAGAAGCCGCTGTCCATCGCCATGCGCGAGATCCACGGCGATCTGCTGGAGCACGCCGAGGGCGGCGAGTAGCGCACGGCGCCGGCGGGACACATGACCGCACGCAAGCGGATCGTCGTCGGTGTCGCCGGCGGCATCGCTGCCTATAAGGCCTGCACGGTCGTCCGCCAGCTGGCCGAGGCCGGGCATTCCGTCCGTGTCGTCCCCACCGAATCGGCGCTGAAATTCGTCGGCGCCGCCACCTTCGAGGCGCTGTCGGGTCATCCGGTGCACACCGGGGTCTTCGAGAACGTCGACGAGGTCCCGCACGTCCGCATCGGCCAGGAGGCCGATCTGGTGGTGGTGGCCCCGGCCACCGCCGACCTGCTGGCCCGTGCCGTCGCCGGGCGCGCCGACGACCTGCTCACCGCGACCCTGCTGACCGCGCGCTGCCCGGTGCTGTTCGCCCCCGCCATGCACACCGAGATGTGGTTTCACCCGGCCACGGTCGACAACGTCGCCACCTTGCGCCGCCGCGGCGCGGTGGTCCTGGAACCCGCCTCCGGGCGGCTCACCGGTGCCGACACCGGGCCGGGCCGGCTGCCCGAGGCCGAGGAGATCACCACCCTTGCCGCGCTGCTGCTGGAGCGCGGCGACGCCCTGCCCTACGACATGGCCGGGGTGAAGGCGCTGGTGACCGCCGGCGGCACCCGCGAGCCGCTGGACCCCGTGCGGTTCATCGGCAACCGCAGTTCGGGTAAGCAGGGCTATGCGATGGCACGGGTGCTCGCCCAGCGTGGCGCCGAGGTGACCCTCATCGCCGGCAACACCTCCGGCCTGGTCGATCCGGCCGGCGTACACGTGGTGCATATCGGGTCGGCGGCGCAGCTGCGCGATGCGGTGTCCAAACATGCCCCCGAGGCGAGCGTGCTGGTGATGGCCGCCGCCGTCGCCGACTTCCGGCCCGCCCAGGTGGCGACCGCCAAGATCAAAAAGGGTGCCGGCGAACCGTCCTCGGTCGACTTGATCCGCAACGACGATGTGCTGGCCGGTGCCGTGCGCGCCCGCGCCGACGGCCAGCTGCCCAATATGCGCGCCATCGTCGGGTTCGCGGCCGAAACCGGGGACGCCAACGGCGACGTGCTGTTCCACGCCAGGGCGAAGCTGCAGCGTAAGGGTTGCGACCTGCTGGTGGTCAACGCCGTCGGCGAGGGCAAGGCGTTCGAGGTGGACGACAACACCGGCTGGCTGTTGGGGGCCGACGGCACCGAGGCGGCTTTGCCACACGGCTCGAAGACTTTGATGGCCAGCCGTATCGTGGACGCGATCGGGGCGTTCCTGGCAACGGAGTGATCCCGCCGGTATCAACCTGCGGATAAGGGTTGCGCCGGTCGGGGGTTGCAGGTTGGCTCGCAGTGAGCGCGTATACGATTCGACTACCTAACTACCTGGAGGAAAAGGCACTGTGAGCACAGGTCGACTGTTTACCAGCGAGTCGGTCACCGAAGGACACCCCGACAAGATCTGTGACGCGATCAGCGATTCGATCCTCGACTCGCTGCTGGCCGCCGATCCCAAATCGCGTGTGGCAGTCGAGACCGCCGTCACCACCGGCCAGGTGCACGTCATCGGTGAGGTGACCACGTCGGCCAAGGAAGCGTTCGCCGATATCAACGACACCGTGCGCAAGCGCATCCTCGACATCGGGTACGACTCCTCCGACAAGGGCTTCGACGGGGAGACCGCCGGCGTCAACATCGGCATCGGCCGTCAGTCGCCCGATATCGCGCAGGGCGTCGACACCGCGCACGAGACCCGCGTCGAGGGCGCCGGTGACCCGCTGGATCTGCAGGGCGCCGGCGATCAGGGCCTGATGTTCGGCTACGCCATCAAGGACACCCCGGAGCTCATGCCGCTGCCGATCGCGCTGGCCCACCGGCTGGCCCGAAGGCTCACCGAGGTGCGCAAGAACGGGGTGCTGGACTACCTGCGCCCGGACGGCAAGACCCAGGTCACCGTGCAGTACGACGGCACCACCCCGGTCCGGCTGGACACCGTCGTGCTGTCCACCCAGCACGCCGCCGGGATCGATCTGGACGGCACCCTCACCCCGGACATCCGGGAGAAGGTCGTCAACACGGTGCTGGCCGACCTCGACCACGAGACCCTCGACACCTCCGATTTCCGGCTGCTGGTCAACCCGACCGGCACCTTCGTCGTCGGCGGCCCGATGGGCGACGCCGGCCTGACCGGTCGCAAGATCATCGTCGACACCTACGGCGGCTGGGCCCGGCACGGCGGCGGCGCGTTCTCCGGCAAGGATCCGTCAAAGGTGGACCGCTCGGCCGCGTACGCGATGCGCTGGGTGGCCAAGAACGTGGTCGCCGCGGGGCTGGCGGAGCGGGTCGAGGTGCAGGTCGCCTACGCCATCGGCAAGGCCGCCCCGGTCGGCCTGTTCGTCGAGACCTTCGGTTCCGAGACGGTGGACCCGGCCCGGATCGAGAAGGCCATCACCGCGGTGTTCGACCTGCGGCCCGGCGCCATCGTCCGTGACCTGGACCTGCTGCGCCCGATCTACGCCCCGACCGCCGCGTACGGGCACTTCGGGCGTACCGATGTCGATCTGCCGTGGGAGCGCCTGGACAAGGTCGAGGAGCTCAAGGCTTCCGTCTGACGGAGTCAGACAGTCCGGATCCCGTCTGATCCCGCCTCGGCGGCTACGAGCTGAACGCGTAATCGTCGAGCGGGAAGCGGCGGCTGCGCCAGTACGCCTCTGGCGTGCTGGCCGGCCGCAGCGGCACATCGCCGTTGCGGTCGAAGTAGTAGCTGTTGGCCGTCGAACAGCTGTCCTGCCAGAAGATCTGGCGGTGGCGCTTGCGCATCATCTCGGCGAAATACCGGTCGTTGGCGGCGCGGCGCACCTCGACACGCGTCGCGCCGTCGTGGCGGGCCCGGCGCAAACAGCGCACGATGTGGTGGGTCTGGGTTTCGATCAACGCGAAGAACGACGACCCCACGTACCCGTACGGTCCGCACACGTTGAAGAAGTTCGGGAAGCCGGGCACGCTGACGCCCTCATAGGCCTGCATCCGCTGCGTCGACCAGAACTCGGTCAGTGACTGCCCGTCGGAGCCGATCAACGGGAAGGTGCCCGAGTCGACGTCCATCACCTTGAAACCCGTTGCCAGCACCAGGATGTCGGCGTCGTGGACGACAGCGTCGGTGGTCGCGACGCCGTGCGGCCGGATCTGCGCGATGGGTTCGGTGACCAGCGTGACGTTGTCCCGGCTGAACGTGGACAGGTACGTGTTGTGGAATGCCGGCCGTTTGCAGCCCACCGCGTAGGTCGGGGTGAGCTTGTCGCGCAGCACCGGATCGGGCACCTCGCTGCGCAGATACCGGCGGCCCAGTGCCTCGGCACCCTTGGACAACGGGAACACCCCGTGATACTGCGCCGACAGCGGGAAGGTCACCTCGACATAGGCCTGGCTGAGCGCCCGCTGCACCGCGGTGCCGCCGGGCAGGCGCATCGCCCAGCGGGCCGGCGCGGGCAATGGCACGTCGAACTTGGGGAAGCACCAGATCGGGGTGCGCTGGAACACGGTGAGCTGCTTGACGATCGGGGCGATCTCCGGGATCAGCTGGACCGCTGAGGCGCCGGTGCCGATGACGGCCACCCGCTTGCCGGTCAGATCGGCTCGGTGATCCCAGCGTGCGGTGTGCAGGGTGGTGCCGGCGAAGTCGCCGACGCCGTCGATATCGGGCAGCTTGGGGACGTTGAGGACGCCGGCGGCGTTGATCAGGTGCCGGGCGGTGACAGGTCCCGTGGAGGTCTCGACTCGCCAGGTGTTCTCCGCGTCGTCGAATACCGCGCCCGTGACCTCGGTGCCGTAGCGGATTCTCGGGCCGATCCCGTACTTCGTGACGCAATGATCGGCGTAGGCCTTGAGTTCGTGTCCGTGTGCATAGGTGCGCGACCAGTCCGGGCTCTGCTCGAAGGAGAACTGGTAGGAGAACGACGGAATGTCCACGGCGATACCGGGGTAGGTGTTCCAGTACCAGGTGCCACCGGCCTGCTCACCCGCCTCGACGATCAGGTAGTCCGACAGACCCGCCTGGTCGAGCGTGATGGCGGCGCCGATGCCGGAGAATCCGGCACCGACGATCAGGGTGTGGACGTGCGGTTCGGTCATGTCATTCGGCTAGGGATGCAGGGCCGCCCGCAACGCGGCCAGGCCGCGCTCGGTGGCCTCGGTCGCGGCGGGGGAGGCCAGTGCCAGGCTGACGTAGCCGTGCACCATCGTCGGCTCATTGCTGAGCTGCACCGGAACGCCTGCGGCGCTGAGCAATTCGGCGTACCGGCCGCCGTCGTCGCGCAGCGGGTCGTGCTCGGCGGTGCCGATGAACGCGGGCGGCAACCCCTGCAGCGACACCGCATTGGCCGGCGCCACATCGGTGGGCAGCGCGGCCGGGTCGTCGAGGTCCATCCCGGGCAGATACCACTCCAGGAAGGCCTCGATCACCTCGTCGTTGAGGATGTAGGCGTTCGGGTTCTCCAGGAACGACGGGGCGGTGCGGTCGCCGACGGCGACCGGATACCAGAGCAGCTGGAACACCAGCGGCGGCCCGCCGGCGTCGCGGGCCCGCAACGCCATCACCGCGGACAGGTTGCCGCCGGCCGAATCGCCGGCCACTGCGATCCGGGCCGGATCCCCGCCCAGCTCGGTGGCGTGCTCGCCGACCCAGCGCAGCGCCGCCCAGGCGTCCTCGACCCCGGCCGGGAACGGGTGCTCGGGTGCCAGGCGGTAGTCCACCGACACCACGATCGCCTCGGCACCCACGGCGTGTGCGCGGGCCACGTGGTCGTGGGTGTCCAGATCGCCGATGGCCCAACCGCCACCGTGGTAGAAGACCACCACGGGAAGGTTGTCGTGCTGGGCGACCGGCGGCCAGTAGATGCGCACCGGGATATCGGTGAGTTCGCCGTAGGAGACGGTGCGTTCCTCGATCCGCAGCTGCGGCAACATCTCGGCCGGCGGTCGCACCGCGCGCATCCGCTCCCTGGCCACCTCCACCCCTTCGGTTTTGGTGAACACCATGGGGACGGCGTCGAGCAGCGCCTTGAGGATCGGGTCGACATCGGGTCGGGTGGTGGTCATGCCTCAGGCTAGCGCGGCCCGCAGTGCGGCCAACCCGCGATCGACCGCCTCGGTGGCCACCGGTACCACGCCGTGATAGCCGAGGTAGCCGTGTACCAGGGTGGGGGCGTGATCCACCTGCACCGATACCCCGGCCGCCGCCAACAGCTCGCCGTAGCGCACACCGTCGTCGCGCAGCGGGTCGTAGCCGGCGACGGCGATGTAGGCGGGCGCCACGTCGGCCAGCGAGGCGGCGCGGGCCGGGACCAGGGTGGCCGGCGGGTTCTTCAGGTCCGCTCCGCCGGCGTACAGCAGGGAGAATCCGCCGACGGCGCGGCGGCCGAGAATGGGGGCGTCGGCGTTCTCGGTGAACGACGGCAACGTGGTGTCCCAGGTGGTCGCCGGGTACCACAGCAGCTGCAACCGCACCGGCAAGCCCGTATCGCGGGCCAGCAGAGCCACCACTGCTGCGAGGTTACCGCCGGCCGAATCACCGGCCACCGCAAGACGTTCCGGGTCGGCACCGAGCTCGCCGGCGTGCGCGGCCACCCACTGCGTCACCGCCCACACGTCGTCGACGGCGGCCGGGTAAGGGTGTTCGGGGGCCAGCCGGTAATCCACCGACACCACCACTGCGCCGGTGCCGACGGCGTGCTCGCGGGCGGTGCCGTCATAACTGTCGAGATCGCCGACCACCCAGCCGCCGCCATGGAAGAACAACACGACCGGCGGATGCGACTCGTCGGTGTCGGGCCAGTACACCCGGACCGGCACACCGGCGATGGTCCGGTCCTCGGTGCGCAAGTCCTGGTGCACCGGGCGGCGGGGTAGCGCACGGAACCGTTCGCGAGCGGCTTCGGCACCTCCCTCGGTGGTCAATTGGAACGGCACCGCTTCCAGTACCTTTTCCAGAATGGCGTCCAGGGCGGGTCTGTCGGTACCGGGTTCAGGCATGGGATCACCGTACGCAGCGCGGTCGACCCGGCTGCTGTGGGTGCTGGCGCTGCTGACCGCGGCGGGATACGGCGTCTTCCTGATCACGGTGGCGCTGCGGGTCCCGGCCGGGGCCGAGCTGACCGGCCAGTTCTCCCTGCAACCCGCTGTCAAGGCCGCCACGGCGGTCCTGCTGGCGGCCGCGGCGCTGGGGCACCCGGTCAGCCGGGAACGGCGCTGGCTGATGCCGGCGCTGACGTTCTCTGCGGCGGGCGATTTCCTGTTGGCGCTGCCCTGGTGGCCGCCGTCCTTCGTGCTCGGGCTGGCTGCCTTCCTGCTGGCGCACCTGTGCTTCCTGGCCGCGCTGTACCCACTGGTCGGGCGCAGCACGCCCCGGCTGGCCGCCGCCGCGGTGGTGGTGTGCGCCTGCCTGGTGCTGCTGGTGTGGTTCTGGCCGGCGCTGCTGGGCCAGGGCATGGCGGTTCCGGTTGTGGTGTACATGGGGGTGCTGGGCGCGATGGTCTGCGCGGCGCTGCTGGCGCAGCTGCCGACACCGTGGACGGCGTGGGGTGCGGTGTGTTTCGCCGTCTCCGACGGGATGATCGGCATCAGTAAGTTCGTGTTGGGCAGCGAGCGGCTGGCCGTGCCGATCTGGTGGTTCTACGCCGCGTCGCTGCTGCTCATCACCGCCGGCTTCTTCTTCGGCCGACAACGGTGACCCTGGAACGCCAGCCCGCCGAGCACGAGCCCATCGCGCGGGTGCTCCCGATGCTGTCGGTCCCGCACCTGGACCGCGAATTCGACTATCTGGTCTCGGCCGAGCAGTCCGACGACGCCCAGCCGGGCGTGCGGGTCCGGGTGCGTTTCCACGGCCGCCTGGTCGACGCCTTCGTCCTCGAAAGGCGCTCGGACACCGACCATTCCGGAAAGCTGGGCTGGCTGGACCGGGTGATATCCCCAGAACCCGTGTTGACCCAGGAGGTGCGTCGGCTGGTGGACGCGGTGGCCGCCCGCTACGCAGGCACCCGCGCCGACGTGCTGCGGCTGGCGGTGCCGCCTCGGCACGCCGCTGCCGAGAAACAGCCGCGCCCCGAAGTATCACCGCCGGCGACGCACGCGATCGACCCATCGGGGTGGGCCGACTACGGTCGTGGCGAACAGTTCCTCGCCGCGATCGCCGAGGGCCGCGCCGCCCGCGCCGTGTGGCAGGCGCTGCCGGGGGAACATTGGCCGGGCCGGCTGGCCGAAGCGGCCGCCGTGGCGGTGCGATCCGGGCGCGGTGCGCTGCTGATCGTCCCGGATCAGCGCGACGTCGACGCGCTGCACGCCGCGGCGTGCGAGTGTGTGGACGAGTCCAGGGTGGTGGCGTTGTCGGCAGGCCTTGGCCCGTCGCAACGGTACAAGCGTTGGCTGGCGGTGTTGCGCGGGCAGGCCCGGCTGGTGATCGGCACGCGCAGCGCGGTGTTCGCCCCGGTGGCCGACCTGGGGCTGGTCGCCGTATGGGACGACGGCGACGATTCCCTGGCCGAGCCGCGTGCCCCGTATCCGCACGCGCGCGAGGTCGCCATGTTGCGCGCGCACCAGCTGCGGTGTGCGGCACTGCTCGGCGGTTATGCGCGCACCGCCGAAGCGCAGGCGCTGGTGCGCAGCCGCTGGGCACACGACCTGGTGGCGCCCCGCGCCACGGTGCGGGCCAGGGCGCCGCGGGTGGCCGCGGTGGACGACAGCGCGTTCGACCAGGAACGCGATCCGGCGGCCCGCACCGCCCGGGTGCCGTCGATGGCGTTGCGGGCCGCCCGCACGGCGCTGGCCGCCGGGCATCCCGTCCTGGTTCAGGTGCCGCGCCGTGGCTACATCCCGGCGCTGGCGTGCGCCCGCTGCCGCACCGTGGCCCGTTGCCGGCACTGCACCGGACCGCTGTCGCTGCCCGACCGCGACGCCCACGGCGCGGTGTGCCGGTGGTGTGCCCGGACCGAACTGTCGCTGCGCTGCGTCAGTTGCGGATCCGACGCGGTGCGCGCCGTGGTGGTCGGCGCCCGGCGCACCGCCGAGGAACTGGGCCGCGCGCTGCCCGGTGCGGTGGTCATCACCTCCGGCGGCGACAGCGTGCTGTCCACGGTGCGCCCCGGCCCGGCCGTCGTCGTCGCCACCCCCGGCGCGGAACCGGTGGCGCCGGACGGATACGGGGCGGCCTTGCTGCTGGACGGCTGGGCCTTGTTGGGCCGGCAGGACCTGCGCGCCGCCGAGGACACGTTGCGCCGCTGGATGGCCGCGACGGCGCTGGTGCGCAGCCGTGCCGACGGCGGCATGGTGGCCGTGATCGCCGAGTCGGTGATCCCCACCGTGCAGGCGCTGATCCGGTGGGATCCGTTGGGGCATGCCGAAACCGAGCTGAACGCGCGCTCCGAGGTGGGTCTGCCCCCGGCCGTGCACCTGGCGGTACTCGACGGTGTGCCCGACGCCGTCGCCGCGCTGGTCGATGCCGCGGAGCTGCCAGCCGAGGCCGAACTGCTGGGGCCGGTGGATTTGCCGCCCGGTGCCCGCCGGCCGCCGGGTGTCGCGGTGGACAGTCCCATCAGCCGCATGCTGGTGCGGGTCCCGCGGAGCAATGGTCTGGATTTGGCGGCCGCGTTGCGCCGGGCGGTCAATGCGATGTCGGCTCGCCACGACCAGCAGCCGGTGCGGGTCCAGATCGACCCGCTGCACATCGGTTAGTCGTCACCACCACACCGCGGCAGCACAGGCGATACCGAGCGCGGCGGTCACGATCCCGATCGCGGGGACCGCCCACCATGCGGGTGCGACAGGACCGTGCCTGCCGAGCAGCGCTGCGCGCCGCGCCCGGTGCGCGACACCGGCGGCCAGCGGCGCGATCACGGCAAGTCCATGGGTCCACCCGGGCAGCCGGTCGGCACGGAAAGCCAGCAGGACAGCCACCGCCAGGAATCCGAAAGCTGTTCTTTCCCAGCTGAGTTGGGTGCGCTCACGCTGCAGGCCAGCGGTGTTCATCTCGCCAGCACCGCCAGTGTCAACACCGCCGTGCCCACGATGAGCAGGAATCCGGTCAAGAGCGCAGGCAGGTGCGTCGTCGGCAGGTCGGCATCGGCTCTCATCGCCCGCTGCACCCGCTGCCAACGCCGCACCGACGCGGCCGCCACCGCGGCCCCCGCCGCGATCAACGCCGTGGCCAAGCCGCGGCGTCCCCACGAGACGGCGAACGGCCCGAGCAGTTGCGCGACGGCGACGCCGCCGGCGATCAGCCCGAGCGCCGTCCGGATCCACGCCAGGAACGTGCGTTCGTTGGCCAGCGTGAACCGGTAGTCGGGCTCGGTCATGCGCCGTAGCGCATCCAGATGGGCAGGCACTTGTCGAGCTGCTCCATGAACTTCTCCAGTCCGACGCGATGCTCACCGAGTCCGGTGGGGTCCACCCGGTAACCGGGAAAGGCGATCCCGATACCGAACAGGCCGGGCGCGATGATGCCGTTGGCAGCGTTGTGCCGCAGCGGACCCCACTGCGGAGCATCGATGCGTCGCGGCTCGAAACCCACCGTGTAGATCACCTGATCGCACTGGCCCAACAGTTCCTCGAAGTGCGGGTCGTCCACCCGGCACCGGTGCAGCCGCTCGGGCAGCCGCCCGTCCAGGTTGTCCCTGGCCCATTGGGCGGCATGGCCTTTCAGGCCGGTGTCGTCGAACAATGTCCAGTCACCGAAATCGACGGCGTACCGAAGCGGGTGTTGGTAGAAGTTGATGATCTTGGCCACGGGCTGCTTCAGCAGATTGGGCAGCACCAGCATGGTCGAATGCGACGCGCCGAACACGGCGACGGTCGCACCGTCGAGCGGTTCGGTGCCCAGTTTGTGCGGATCGACGGCGACATCGAGCGGAATCTCGCGCAGGCCCGCGTAGTCCAGGCTGCGGGCCTGTGACCCGATGGCCAGCACCACGTTGTCCGAGGTGAGGACGATATCGTCGGTGTGCACCGCCCAGCGCCGCTCGTGCAGCTCGAGCCGGGTGGCCGTGGTCTTGTGGGTGGCGACCCGATCCGCGAGGTGAGCGGTGATCCATTGCAGCGGTTCGGCAACCGCCCCGAGCGAGCACGTCTGTTGCGGATCGAGATGGCGGATGGCGAAGTCGGGTGCCTCGCCGAATCCGAACGCCGCGGGGGCTTCGAGGAAGTCCAGGAAGCCGCTGACCCGAGTGTTGCTGGACACCACAGACCACCGGGACCCGAAGTCGCCGACCGCGAATTCTGGGTCTATCCAGGCGATCTCACCGGGCTCGATGCCGCTGTCTATCAGGCGGCCGACGGTGGCGATACCGGCCGGGCCGGCTCCGATGATCGTCCATCGATAGTGTGTCTGATGCATGGCTGCGGGCTCCTTTTCGATGTCTGGACGTGGTGTCGATCAGCACCACACATTCATCGTCGGCCCGGCGGCGCTGCGCCGGTACGGCCCATGATGTTGTGAACCCACAAACCTCGTTTGTGAGTGGGCGGTCAGTGTCCCGCCTGCAGTGCGGCGATGTGACCGAGCAGATCACGAACCGCACCGGCCGGCGGCGTCCGCCCACCGACCCAGATGGCTCGAAGCTCTCGGTGCAGGTCGAGCTCCGGGGTGGCCACTTCGCGCAACCGCCCGAACGCGAGATCGTCGGCCACCGCGAGCCGGCTCATCACGGTGGGAGCCTGACTGGCCAGCACCGCCGCCCGGACGGCCGCCGCGGAGGAGAGTTCCAGCAGGGGAGAAGTCTGCTCGGCGGGCTCGTGGCCGGCCCGGCGGAGTGCGGCGATGAGTGAGTCGCGGGTGCCCGACCCGGCCTCACGGCAGATCAGCGGCGTCTGAGCCAGTTCGGCGGCGCTGACGGGTCGACCCCGCCGGGCCCACTTGTGACTTGCCGCGACCACGACGACGAGCTCGTCACGGGCCACCACCTTGGTCCGCACACCCGATGGCACCGTCGGGCTTTCGACGAAGCCCACATCGGCGGCGCCGCCGGTGACATCGGCGATCGCATGATCACTGTTGGTGGCGGTCAGCGTCACCTCCGGAGTCGGTGCCCCGGTCCGCACGGCGGCGGCTCGCAGCGATACCAGCCAGCGTGGCAGCAACTGCTCGGCGATGGTCTGGCTGGCCGAAATCCTGATGCGGCTGCGGGTCTCGGCGCGCAGCGACGCCATACCGGCATCCACATGGGCGGCGACGTCCAACAGTTGACGGGCCCACTCCGCGACCACCACCCCGGCCGGTGTCAGCTGCGAGCCGCGCGGTGTGCGGATCGCGAGCTTCACCCCCGTCTGGGCCTCCATCGACGCCAGTCGCGCCGACACGGCCTGCTGGGTCAATCCGATCGTGCGCGCGGCCGCGCCGAGACTGCCCGTCTCGGCCACTGCGATCAGCACCTCGAACTCGGTGAGGCCGGGCATGCGCGAACTCAAAGCCATGACCCAGATGAAAGCACAGTGCCACCCATATGGGCCCGGGTGAGCGCCCTTCGAGTCACAAACAATGGTTGTGGACCGACAGCAATCGAGCCACTACTGCGACCTTCCGGCAGGGCGAAACATGAATGTCGTTCCCACCCAACCGATATAGGAGGAAGCAGAAATGAGCCACATGACGAAGACGACGATGGTGAGCCTGGTCCCGGTGGCCGCCGCCGTGGCCATCGCCCTGGCACCCGCGGGCGGGGTGGGTGTCGATCCCCAGACGCCGTACGGCACCAACCCGTCAACCAGCACCGTGCCGACCTATCACGTCGACAACCAGGACGAGGTCGACACCTCCGGCGGATTCGTCGACCGCCCCTTCTGAGCACCAGTCACCCCACCCAAACCACACCAATGAGGAGCACCGCATCATGAGAATCACCCACACCGCAGCAGTCGCCATCGCCGCCGCCGCACTGGCCATCGCCGCCGCGCCACAGGCCGGTGCGGATGTCGACGTGGTCCAGCACGCCGGGCACGCCGAGGTCGTCGCGACACCGGGCCCGGCCGCCGACCATGCCGCTCGACTCCAGACGCCGTTCGGTGGGGCGCCGGTCCTGGCGTTTCACCACTGACCCGGTCGTCGCGCGCCCGGCCGGTCGAGATGCTGCGCCGCGTATGGGCAAAACGCCTCGTTGCACATAAGGTAGTGCACAGCCAGCACACAGGAGGTGAGGATGGGGCGACTGATCCGGTGGTCGATCCTGTTGATACTCATCGCTTTTGGCTTCCTGTGGCCGGTGATTTTCAGCGGCGGCTCCGGATCGGGCGCCCCGGTCGACGACCCGGTGCAGATCACCGATTACACCGCCTCCTACGCCGTGGACGCCGGCGGACGCCTGGACGCGGTGGAGACCATCACCGGTGAGTTTCCCGACGACCGGCACGGCATCTTCCGGTACTGGGACGTCGCCAATCCGAACAGCCCGCAGGTGCGCCAGACGCCGAGAATCGATGCCATCCTGATGGACGGCCGACCGGCGCCGTATCAGATGTTGTGGGAAAGCGGTGAACGATTCCGGGTCGCCAAGATCGGCTCTGCCGATGTGACTCTGAACGAGGGCACTCATGTTTTCGAGATCCGCTATCACATCGACGGTGTCCTGGATCCGCGAAAGATCGGCGCCGACAAGCAGTTCGCGTCGAGCACCGGCGCTGCGCAAGCCCCGACGGCCTTCTACTGGAACGTCATCGCGCCGTCCTGGAACAACGTCATCCAACGGGTGAACATCACCGTGACGCTGCCCGCGAAGGTGGTCGGTGCGCAGTGCTCGGTGGGCTTCGGTGCCGGCCGAGGCTGCGCCGATCTGACGGTGCGCGGTGACACCGTGACGCTGCGGGCCGGCGGTCTGGCGCCGCGCACCCCGGTCACGCTGCGGGCCGGTGTCGACATGCCCACCCCGGCCCGCACCGAAGTGCCGTGGCCGTACCCCTTCGACCGGATCCTGGGCCGGTCGGTGACCCAGGTGGTGGTGCTACTCGGGTTGTCGGCGCTGGCGGGTGTCGGCGCGGTGCTGGCGTACCGCACCACCGTGGAACCCGCGCCGGGCTTCCCGCTGCAGTACGCGCCACCGCCCGGGCTGGGGCCCGTCCAGTGCGAATACATCCGCACCGAGTCGATTCCCAAGGACGGGCTGACCGCGACCCTGTTCTACCTCGCCGAGCGCAAACTCGTGGAACTGCGCCAGGTGAACGACAAGCAATGGAACATCCGCGGTATCGCCGTCCCCGGCGCCTGGGCGGACGTCGACTATCCGAGCGCAGCCGTCGGTGGAGCGCTGAAGGTGATCGGCCAGGGCGCCCAGTTCGAGGCCAAGAAGACCGTGACGGCCGGCAAGAAACTCACCAAGGCCAAGACCGATCTGACCGAGGCCATCCACGAGTGGGCGGTCAAGGACGGGTTGCTGGTGAAACGGCGCAAAGAGCTGTGGGTGCGCGCGGCCAACGCGGCGGCCGCCGTCCTGATGGTGTGCGGCTTCTTCCGGTGGGGATTCCCGATCACCTTGTGGGCGTTGCCTTTTGCGGTGTTCTTCCTGCTCTCGCTGGGATCCTGGGCCGACGGTGTCGGCACCCGACGCACCGAGGCCGGGCGGCAACTGTGGTCGCAGGCAGGCGGATTCCACCGGATGCTGACCACGGATTCGGCTGAGAGTCGCTTCGACTTCGCCGCCCGAAAAGACCTCTACACCGCATACGTGCCCTACGCGGTGGCCGCCGGCGCCGCCGCGCTCTGGGCGCAGAAATACCAGGCGGCCACGGGAGCGGTTGCGCCGCAGCCGGAGTGGTACCAAACGTCACACGACGACTCGGCACGCTTCGCCGCTGGGTCTGGCGGGCCGAGTTTCGACAGCTTCGAATCGGCCCTGTCGTCCTCGATCGGGGCCTACACCGCATCGCAGTCGTCGTCGTCTTCCGGCGGCAGCAGTAGCAGCAGTTCCGGCGGCGGTGGTGGCGGTGGCGGCGGCGGTGGTGGATCGTGGTGAGGAGAGCGTTGTGCGGTTCGTGCTGATTCTGGTGCTACTCATCGCGGTGGCGGTGCTGATCGGCTTCGTGGCCGGGTACAACAAGCTGCGCGGTGCCGAGGTGCGGGTGTCGGAGGCGTTGTCCGGTATCGACGTCGAGCTCACCCGGCGCGCTGCCTTGATCCCCGCCCTGGTGCACACCGTCGGGTCGTTCGCCACCCACGAAAAGGCCGTCCTGGATCGGGTCACCGATGCGCGGGCCCAATTGACCGCCGCGACCGGCGGGACGTCGGTCACCCAGCGCAGCGCGGCCGAACGTAGCCTCGACGACGCCGTCGGCCGGGTGCTGGCCCTCGGGCAGAGTTACCCGCAGCTGAACTCGTCGAACAACTTCCTGGACCTGCAGCGCAACCTCGCCGACACCGAGAACAAGCTGGCCTTCGCCCGCCAGTACTACAACGACGCGGTGGCCACCCTGAACCGGCTGGTGGCCACCATGCCCTGGATGTTCGTCGCCCCGCTGGCCGGGGTGACCGAACGGGAGTTCTACCAGACGCCCCGCTAGCGGGCCCTAGACTGGCTCGGTGCGTCTCGTCTTTGCCGGTACCCCCGAACCCGCGCTGCCCTCATTGCGCAAGCTCATCGATTCACCCCGTCACGAGGTGGTCGCGGTGCTGACGCGCCCCGACGCCGCGGTCGGCCGACGGGGCACCCCGGTGCCGTCGCCGGTCGCCCAGCTGGCGGCCGAACACGGCATCCCCGTGCTGCGGCCCGCCAAACCCAACAGTGCCGAATTCGTCTCGGAACTAGCCGAATTCGCGCCGGAAGCCTGCGCCGTGGTGGCCTACGGCGCCCTGCTGCGCGACGAACTGCTCGCGGTACCCACACACGGCTGGATCAACCTGCACTTCTCCCTGCTTCCGGCCTGGCGTGGCGCGGCGCCGGTGCAGGCCGCGATCGCCGCGGGGGACACCGTGACCGGTGCCACCACCTTCCGCATCGAGCCGGCCCTGGATTCGGGACCCGTGTACGGGGTGGTGACCGAGACCATCCGCCCCACCGACACGGCGGGCGATCTGCTTGACCGCCTTGCCGTCTCGGGTGCGGGGCTGCTGGAGGCCACCATGGACGGCATCGCCGACGCGACATTGGTTCCGGTGCCGCAGCCCACCGACGGGGTCACCGTCGCGCCGAAGATCACCGTCGAGGACGCCCGGGTGCGCTGGGAATCGCCGGCCCAGGCGGTCGAGCGCCGGATCCGGGCCGTCACCCCGAACCCCGGGGCATGGACCACCGTCGGCGACACCCGGCTCAAGGTCGGCCCGGTGACCGTGGACGAGGACAAACAACTGGAGCCCGGTTGCGTCGAGGTGGGACGCCGTGACGTGTGGATCGGCAGTGCTTCACATGCCTTGCGGCTCGGCTGGATTCAGCCACCGGGCAAGAAACCGATGGCCGCGTCCGACTGGGCCCGGGGCGCTCGACTGGATCAGGGGGTGCGGGCACAGTGAGCCGCCATCACAACCCACGACAGCAGAAAGCACCCCGGCGCAAACCGTTGGACTCGGCTCGGCGAGCCGCCTTCGACGTGCTGCGCGCCGTCAGTGAGCGCGATGCCTACGCCAATCTGGCGTTGCCCGCCCTGCTGCGCGAGCGTGGCATCACCGGGCGCGACGCTGCGTTCGCCACCGAACTCACCTACGGCACCTGCCGCACCCGCGGGCTGCTGGACGCCGTCATCGTCGCCGCGGCCGGCCGGCCGCTGGACCGGATCGACCCGGTGCTGCTGGACCTGTTGCGGTTGGGCACCTACCAACTGCTGCGCACCAGGGTCGACCCGCATGCCGCCCTGGACACCACCGTGGACCAGGCGGGTATCGAATTCGACACGGCACGTGCCGGTTTCGTCAACGGCGTGCTGCGCACCATTTCCGAACGCGACGAAGCATCCTGGGTCGGCGAGCTGGCGCCCACCGATCCGGTCGGCAAGGCCGCGTTCGTGCACGCCCATCCACGGTGGGTGGCCCAGGCGTTCGTCGACGCCCTGGGTGCCGATGCGGGGGAACTGGACGAACTGCTGGCCAGCGACGATGCCCGCCCCGTCGTGCACCTGGCGGCCCGGCCCGGCGTGCTGACCGCCGCGGAACTGGCCGAGCAGGTGGACGGCACCGTCGGCCGGTATTCGCCCTACGCGGTCTATCTGACCGGTGGCGATCCCGGCGAGTTGGCCGCGCTGCGCAAGGGTGCGGCTCAGGTCCAGGACGAGGGATCGCAGTTGGTGGCCCGGGCGCTGACGCTGGCCCCGGTCGAGGGTGCCGACGGCGGCAACTGGCTGGATCTGTGTTCGGGCCCGGGTGGTAAGACCGCGCTGATTGCCGCGTTGGCAGGCGGTACGGGCGCCCGCGTCACCGCCGTCGAGCCGGCCCCGCACCGCGCCGAGCTGGTGGAGCAGAACACCGCCGGACTGGGGGTCCAGGTGTTGCGGGTGGACGGCCGCGAATCCGGCCTGGATGCGGCCAGTTTCGACCGGGTGTTGGTCGACGCGCCGTGCACCGGCCTTGGCGCGCTGCGGCGCCGACCCGAAGCCCGGTGGCGGCGCCAGCCCGGTGACGTGCCGGCGCTGGGCAAGCTGCAGCGCGAGCTGTTGGCGTCGGCGATCAGGCTGACCCGGCCCGGGGGAGTGGTGCTGTACGCGACGTGCTCGCCGCATCTGGCCGAGACGGTGGGTGTGGTGGCCGACGCGCTACGCCGCCAGCCCGTGCAGGCGTTGGACACCCGGGCGCTGTTCGAGGGCGTCGACCGGTTGGGCGACGGGCCGTACGTGCAGTTGTGGCCGCACCGGCACGGCACCGATGCGATGTTCGCCGCGACACTGCAAGTACGCTGACGACCCATGGCAGGTCAGTCTCCCGTCGATTCGCTCACCCAGGCCCCTCTCATCGCCCCGTCCATCCTCGCCGCCGATTTCGCCAGGCTCGCCGACGAGGTCGCCGCGGTGCAGGGCGCGGACTGGTTGCACGTCGATGTGATGGACAACCATTTCGTGCCCAACCTGACGCTCGGCCTGCCGGTGGTGGAAAGCCTGCTCAAGGTCACCGACATCCCGATGGACTGCCATCTGATGATCGAGGACCCGGCCCGCTGGGCCCCGCCGTACGCCGAGGCGGGGGCCTACAACGTCACCTTCCACGCCGAGGCCACCGACGACCCGGTCGCGGTGGCCCGCGATATCCGCGCCGCGGGCGCCAAGGCCGGGCTGAGCGTCAAGCCGGGCACTCCGATCGATCCGTACCTGGAGATCCTGCGGGAGTTCGACACCCTGCTGGTGATGTCGGTGGAGCCGGGCTTCGGGGGACAGAGCTTCATCCCGGAGGTGCTGGCCAAAGTGGGCATCGTCCGCAGGCTGGTGGACGCCGGAGAGCTGCGGGTGGTGGTGGAGATCGACGGCGGCATCAACGCCGACACCATCGAGGCCGCGGCCGAAGCCGGGGTGGACTGTTTCGTGGCCGGCTCGGCCGTCTACAACGCCGACGATCCCGCGGAGGCGGTGCGGCGGTTGCGCGCCCAGGCGGCAGCGGCATCGGCCCATCTGACCCTATGACGTTCGCGGCCGCCATGCGGCAGGCCATCGACGCATCCGAGCGGGTGAAGGGCACGACGTACCCGAATCCTCCTGTGGGCGCGGTCATCTTGGATGCCGGGGGCCAGGTCGTCGGGGTGGGCGGCACCGAGCCGCCGGGTGGCGCACACGCCGAGGTGGTGGCGCTGCGGCAGGCCGGGCAGCGGGCCCGCGGCGGCACCGCGGTGGTCACCCTGGAACCGTGCAACCACCACGGCCGCACCCCACCCTGTGTGGACGCGCTGCTGGCTGCCGGTGTGACGCGGGTGGTGTACGCGGTCGGCGATCCCAATCCGGCGGCCGCCGGCGGTGCCGGGCGACTGGCCGATACCGGCGTCGAGGTGGTGGCCGGCATCGCCGCGACAGAGGTCACAACAGGCCCGCTACGTGAGTGGCTGTACAAGCAGCGCACCGGGTTGCCCTATGTCACATGGAAGTTCGCCACCAGCGTGGACGGCCGGAGTGCGGCCGCCGATGGCAGCAGTCAGTGGATCACCAGTGACGCGGCCCGCCGCGACGTGCACCGGTTCCGGGCCGCTGTCGACGCCATCGTGGTGGGCACCGGCACGGTCTACGTCGACGACCCGACGCTCACCGCCCGGTTGCCCGACGGCACGTTGGCCCCGAATCAACCGCTGCGCGTCGTGGTCGGCGAACGGGAGATCCCGTCGGAAGCCAATGTGCTCAACGATGATTCGAACACCATGGTGATCCGCACCCGTGACCCGCGCGAGGTGATGCGGGCGCTCTCGGACCGCACGGCGGTGCTGGTGGAGGGCGGTCCGACGCTGGCCGGTGCGTTCCTGCGGGCCGGGGTGATCAATCGGATCCTGGCCTATGTGGCGCCGATTCTGCTGGGTGGTCCCATCACGGCCGTCGACGACGTCGGTGTGCTCAGCATCGCGGGCGCGCAGCGCTGGCGGTTCGACGGCATCGACACCATCGGCCCGGATGTGCGGCTGAGCCTGGTGCCCAACGGTTCCTGACGGCCCCGTTTCTCCGTTTCCCGCGCCGCGCTCGCGGCCGGTGCACCCCACAAGTTTCTTGCACGCCGGTACAATTTTGGCAAAGGCGCTTTCACAGACGAGTTGCGCAGTCAATGAAGGTACGACGAATGGATGAGCGCATGACTCTGTTACCCGACTGGCTGGGGATTTCCCCGCTGACATCGCACACCGTGAGGTCCGTGGTGTGGGCCGTGCTGCGGGGTGGCGACCCCGCCGAACCGCCGCGCCGCAAGCCCAAGGTCATGCGGCGCGGCGTCGAACGCTGCTAGCTACTTCGCGTGCCGCGGCGTGCTCGGCGCGGGTTCGGCTGCGGCCGCGTCGATTTCGTCGGCGTGCTCGTTTCGTCCGCTGACGAACACTGCGCACACGGCGCCCACCACGCACACGATCGCGGTGATCAGGAAGATGCTCGCGTACTGCATGGTGTAGGCCTGCCTGGTGGCCTCGGCCAGCCGGGCGCCCTGGGCGATCAGTATCCCGCCCGGTGTGTCGGCTTTCGGGGCAGGCAGGGCCGCCAGGCGTTCCTGCAGGAACTGGTTGAATTTGTAGAGGCCCCATGCGCTGAGTGCGGCGATACCGATCAGCATGCCGATCATCCGGGCGACCACCACCGCGGCCGAGGCGATGCCGTGCTCGGCCGCCGGCACCACCCGCAGGGTGGCCGAGGTGAGCGGGCCGATCACCAGGCCGAGGCCGATACCGGCCAATGCCAGGTCGGTGCCGAACGTCGGCAGCGCGACCACGCCCAGATCGTGATGAGCCGACAACACATTGGTGTCCCAGTGCGAGACCAGCCAATAGGCGAACGCCGCGATCAGCAGTCCCACCAGACCCACGATCCGGTCCCCGATGCGGGTGGCCACCCAGCCGCCGATCAGCGCACCGATGGGCAGGGCGCCCAGGAACCACAGGAGCAGGAACACCGCCTCGTCCTGGCTCTTGCCCAGCACGCCCTGACCGAACAGTTCGACGTTGACCAGCGTGACCATCAGGGCGGCACCGGCGCACAACGAGGCGCCCAGCGCAGCCAGGAACGGGCGGAAATGCACTCCGGCCGGTTCGATCAACCGGGTCTTGGCGAACTTCTCCCAGGCGAAGAACCCGATGGCCACCACGAGGGCCGCGATCAGCACCGGCGGGCCGTAGCTGGGCAGCACCTGCTTGCCGTCGGGTGACTGGTTGTACATGCCCACCACGGCCAGGCCCAGCGCGACGGCCAACAGCACTCCGCCGACCACGTCGACCTTCTCCGGCTCCTTGCTGCGGTCCCGGGCCGGCAGGCTGACCTGGATCAACACCATCGCCACGAGCACCAGCGGCACGTTGATCCAGAACACGTCGCGCCAGGTGCTGAGCGCCCATACCACGGCCAGGCCGTAGAGCGGGCCGAGCACGCTGCCCAGTTCCTGGGCCGCGCCGATCCCGCCCAGCACGGTGGCCCGGTTGTGGGCCGACCAGAGGTCGGCGGCCAGCGCGAGCGTCACGGGCAGCAGCGCACCGCTGGCGGTGCCTTGGATGACGCGGCCGATGACCAGCATGGTCAGGTCGGTGGACAGGGCGGTGACCACCGAACCGACCGCGAAGCCCAGCAGGCTGGCCTGCAGCAGCAACTTGCGGCCGAAGCGGTCCGAGGCCCGACCCAGCAGCGGCATGGCCGCGATATAGCCCAGCAGATACCCGGTGATGATCGGGGTGACCTGCTGGATCTGGTTGAGCGGGATGCCGATACCAGCCGGCGGCGCCGCCATGATGTCGCGGATCACCGCGATGACGACATAGGTGTCCAGCGCGCCCAGCAGTACGGCGAGGCCACCCGCGCCGATGGCGAGACCGCGGTTGGTGCGGGCCGGCATCAGGCGGCGGGTTTGTCGACGGTGACGGTCTTACCCCAGTCCGACAGCGTCATCTGAATGTTCTTGCCCTGCTCGACGTCGAACTTCACCTGCTGCAGCTGGTGGTCGCCGTCCTCGCGGATCCAGGCGGTGCCGGGGATCGGGCCGGTGACCTTCAGCGCCGGGGCGATCTTGTTCATCGCGTCGGCGGGCACCGTTCCGGTGATCTTGACCGCGTCGACGCCGTTGACGGACTCGCGGCCCTCGGCCTTGGGATCGGTGAAGCTGGTGAGGATGTTGGCCAGCCCGTTCTCCGGGCTCAGGATGGTGGAGATGTCGTAGATGTCGGCGGCGGGCCCGAAGTTCTCCATCGCACCGCCGGCGGTGATGGCCCCGTAGAGGTTGCCGTCGGAGACCACGAACTTCACGTCGGAGAGCTTCTGGCCGAGGAACATGATGTCGGCCTTGCCCTGCGCGGCGACGGCGGGCGTCAACGTCATGTCACCGGTGAGGACGGTGATCGGGAGGGCCTTGATATCGCCGGTGGTGGTGAGCACCACGTGCGCGCTGGTCTGCTTGCGGGTGGTATCCGCGGATTGCTTGAGCAGCGTGGCGGCGTCGGGGAGCGGCGCGTCATTGGTCTTCGGCGACGACGAGCACCCGACGAGTCCCAGCGCGGCCAGGAATACGGCCAGGAAGGGGATCAGGAAACGGAAAGAGCTTCGGACTGCACGGCGTTGGCGCGTCTGCATACCCAGCATCGTAATGGGTGCGCCTGGGCGGCCCGGCTCTACGCTGATCGGGCTCCTCACTAGCCTGATGACCATGTTCACCGGAATCGTTGAGGAACTGGGCGAGATCGTCGGAATTGACAGGCTCGATGATTCGGCCCGGCTGGTCATCAAAGGCCCGGTCGTGACGTCTGATGCGGGTCATGGCGACTCCATCGCCGTCAACGGCGTGTGCCTGACCGTCGTGGAGGTACTGGCCGACGGGGCCTTCACCGCGGATGTGATGGCCGAAACGCTGAACCGATCGAGCCTGAGTGCCATCGGGGTGGGCAGTGCGGTCAATCTCGAGCGTGCGGCCGCGGTGAACAGCAGGCTGGGCGGCCATATCGTGCAGGGCCATGTCGACGGCACCGGCCGGGTGATCTCGCGGACGCCGTCGGAGCACTGGGAGGTGGTGCGCATCGCGCTGCCTGCCGAGCTGTCCCGGTACGTGGTGGAGAAGGGCTCGATCACCGTGGACGGGATCTCGTTGACGGTGTCGGGAGTGAGCGAAGCGACGGGGGATGAGACCGGGGCGAGCGAAGCGACGGGGAATGAGACCGGGGCGAGCGAAGCGACGGGGAATGAGACCGGGGCGAGCGAAGCGACGGGAAATGACACCGGGGCGTGGTTCGAGGTGTCGCTCATCCCGACCACCCTCGCGCTGACCACGCTCGGCCGGGCCGCGGTCGGTACCCCGGTGAACCTTGAGGTCGACGTCATCGCCAAATACGTGGAACGTCTGATGTCGGCCCGGTAAGGACATTTTCTCAGTACTTGTCGGCCTGGAGTCACTTTAGCAACAGGAACCTGTTCTAGAACCAGCCGCCTAGCCTCGGTAAAGACACGTGTCAGCTTTTTCTCAGGAAAAGCTGGCTCAAATTTGTCAGACGTGTTAACTTTCGCGACAGTCAATTAAGAACCAGCTGGACAGTTGCTGCCATGCGGCTGTCCGGCTGGGGGAGTCGGGAAGGAACACCGTGGGGGCTCATCGCAAGAGTTCAGCGAAAACCCGGAAGCGTGCGAGCGAGTTCGCAGTCGCGGCATTCCTGGGGTTGTCGGTCGCCGCGGCGCCCGCCGTCGCGGCGGCGGACACCGGCGACGCGCCGAACGGCGATGCGTCACCCGGGTCAACCGGCAGCCCCGGCGCCGGCACCACCAGCAGCACCGGGACCGGGACCGGGACCAGCAGCACCGGGACCGGCACCAGCAGCACCGGGACCGGGACCGGCACCACCGGCACCGGTACCACCGGGTCGAGCAGCGGCACCACCGGGACGTCGGGTTCGACCACCGGCGGCACCGGGACCGGATCCGGCACGACCGGTTCTGCCACGCAGGAGACCACCACGTCCGGTTCCACCGGGACGACCACCACCACGAGTGTCAACGGCGGCCCCACCACGACGGTGAGCAGCTCGGGTGGCGCCCACACCGGCACGTCCGGTACTTCCGGCACATCCGGTAGCACGAGCACGAGCACCGGATCGTCGACCCCGACCGCCGAGCCGACCCCGACAGCCGAGCCGACCCCCACCCCGACCGCCGGGCCCACGCCGACCGTCGAACCGACCCCGACCGTCGAACCGACCCCGACGACCGATCCGACGCCGAGCACCGGCACCTCGTCGTCCGGCACGCCCACCTCGTCCGGGGCCAAGACCACGGCGGCGGCCGCCACGGCACCCGCACTGTTCAGCGCGTCGGCGACCACGCCGACGCCCAACGCCCTGGCCTCGGTCACCGACCTGGTGCCCAAGCCGCCGACCATCCCGGTGCTCAACCCCTTCATGGGCGTCATCAACGCGATCGCCACCGGCCTGGAGAAGCTGCTGCCGGCCTATGAGGCCGACCCGATCCTGGCTCCCTCCCAGGTCGCTGCCGGCTGGGTGGTCGCGATCAACCAGATCCTGGCGGGCACTTACTGGAACGGCGCCCCGACGCCGTTCACGGTGCCGGTCTACATCCTCATGGTCGCCGCCTATCAGCGCTACGAGAACCTGGCCACCAATCACCTGCCGGGCGCCCCGTCGATCGTCGCCACCGGGCCGCTACCGGGCACCTACAAGCTCACCAGCAATGATCCCGACGGCGACCCGCTGACCTACTGGGTGGACAAGCAGCCCAGCCAAGGCACGATCGTGATGATTCCCGACGGCTCGTTCAGCTATGTGCCCACCCTGGCCGGGCTGCGCGACGGCGCCGACGTCACCTTCACCGTGCGCATCAACGACAGCCTCGGCTACCTGGCGCATCCGATCACCCCCGACGGCAACGACGCGTACTACACGGTCAGCTTCCACTACGCCGGCAGCGGACTGAACAACCTGCCCGAGTTCGACTCCGACGGTGCCCCGACCGTCGTCTCGGTCAACCATGTCACCGGCGTCGTCAGCGGCACCTCGCATGCCACCGATCCGGACGGCGACAGCCTCACCTATTCGGGAAGTTCGTTGTACGGCAACGTCGTGGTCAACTCCGACGGCTCGTTCACCTACACGCCGACAGATCTGGCCCGGCACACCGCCGCCGGTGACCTGGCCGCCTCGCTCGGCTTGAACAAGGACCTGGTGACCATCACGGTCAACGACGGCCGCGGTGGTATCGCCTTCAAATCCGTTGTGGTGGATGTCGTTCCGTCCAACGCGGACCCGACCGTCGACAAGGTCACCGTCGGTGATCCGAATGCCCTGCTGGGCACCGTGATCGGCAAGATCACGGCCCACGACGACGACGGCGACATCATCAACTACGGCCCGGTGCTGTTCACCACGAGCAAGGGCGGTGTCGTCGCGGTCAGCCTGCTCACCGGCGACTTCACCTACACCCCGTCGCTGGCGGCCCGGCACGACGCGGCAGCCGACGGCGCCACCGACGACGACAAGAAGGACACGTTCACTGTCACCCTGACCGACGGACACGGCGGCACCACCCAGGTCGAGGTCACCGTGGGTGTCGCGCCGGGCCTCGACCTCAACTCGGCCCCGGTCTTCACCTCCAACCCGACGGTCACCAACACCAACCCGAGCACCGGCGTCGTGACGGGAACGTTCACCGTCAAGGACGACGACGGCGACACCCTGCATTACCTCGTGACGAACCTGCTGGGTCCGCTCACCGGATCGGTGACACTCAACAACGGCACCTTCACCTACACGCCCACTGCCGCGGCCCGCCACCTGGCGGCCGGCCTCCCGCTCACGGACACGGTGACCATCACCGTCACCGACGGACACGGCGGGATCACCATCAAGTCGGTGGCGGTCTCCATCCTGTCCGACAATTCGGCGCCACAGGTCACCAATGTCCAAGTGGGCAGCCCGAATTCGCTCGGCGTGGTGACCGGCAAGGTCACCGCAAGCGATCCCGACGACGGCGACATCATCAGTTACGGCCCGATCACCTTCACGACCGGCAAGGGTGGCCTGGTCACCGTCGGTGCCCTCACCGGCACCTTCAGCTACGCCCCCTCGCTGACGGCGCGGCACCTGGCGGCCTCCACCACGGCGACCGCCGACGACAAAAAGGACACCTTCACCATCACGGTGAGTGACGGCCACGGCGGCACCGTCGACGTACCCATCTCGGTGGACATCGCGGGTGCCAACATCGATCCGGCCGGTGTGCCCAGCATCAGCCTGCCCGACTCCAACGGCGTGGTGCGCGGCAGCATCATCGGCACCGACCTGGACGGCGACTCGCTGAGCTACAGCCTGGCCAACGGATCCAATCCGTCGGGTGCCACCACCGGCTCCTCGTACTCGGTGGGGGGCGGCATCGTGCACTTGGCGGCCGACGGGACCTACACCTTCATCCCGAAGCCGTCCACGGCGATCATCCCCGGCCTGGACACCGACTCGTTCTACGTGACCATCACCGACGGCCACGGCGGGACCTCGACGGTGAAGGTGACCCCGCTGGCCAACCTCACCATCGGCACCTCCACCACGTCGACCGCGCCCAACGTCGAGAGCGGCAAGCTCAACGTCTCCAACGGCAACACCGGGCTGCTCACCTACGGCGTCGGCACCACTCCGGCCAAGGGCACCGTGGTGGTCAACGCCGACGGCACCTACACCTACACCCGTAATCCGGCGTTGGGGCACAACATCACGGCCGCCGACAGCTTCACCATCACCGGCACCGACGCCAACGGCCTCACCATCACGGTGGCGACCGTCAGCGTGTCCCCGCCGCTGGTCAACACCGCTCCGTCGGCCGGCGGTGCCAGCACCACCATCTCCGACAGCGGCCTGATCGACCGCGGTATGGTCGGCGGTGTCGCCATCACCCCGGCCACCCAGACCACCACCGGCACGTTCAGCACGACCGACCCGGACGGCGACACGGTGACGTTCGCCGGCGGCATCTACACCACCACCAAGGGCGGGACCGTCACGGTCACCTCCGGTGGCGGGTTCCTGTACAGCTGGATCACCTACTCCGATGCCCACCACAAGGCCGCCGCCGACAACGCCCCGGCCTCCGACAAGTTCGACACCGTCACCATCAACGTCTCCGACGGTCAGGGCGGCACGACACCCGTCACCTTCTCGGTGCCGATCATCGCCAGCAACGCCGGCCCGTCGTCGAACGTGTCGGTGGGGCAGGCCGACACCCTCGGCGTGGTGCGCGGATCGGTGTCGGGTTCGGACAGCGACGGCGACTCCGTCACCTACAGCCTGGTCAACGCCGGCAACCCGGGCGGGGTCAGCACCAGCTCCACCTACACCACCAAAGGTGGTGTGGTGCAACTGAAGTCGGACGGCACCTTCGTCTACATCCCGACCAGTTCGGCCAGCGGCACCGACTCGTTCAAGGTCACCGTCGACGACGGGCACGGCGGCAGCAGCACCGCCACCGTCAACGTCCCGGTGGTGGCGCCGAGCACCACGACGCTGGGCACCAGCACCAACGTGCAGAGCGGCAAGCTCAGCATCCCGGGTGTCGACGCCGGTCTGCTGACCTACGGCAAGGGGTCCGACGGAGCCAAGGGCACCGTGGTGGTCAACGCCGACGGCAGCTACACCTACACCCGCAACAACGGGCTGGGGCATTCCCAGACACCCGACGACAGCTTCACCATCACCGGCACCGATGCCAACGGCAAGACGGTGACCTTCAAGGTGAACGTGGCGCCGCCGGTGGCCAATGCCGCGCCGACCGGCGGCAGCGTCACGATCACCAGTTCGTCGCTGAACTCGGTGAACCTCGGCGTCACCAAGCGGCAGTCGACCACCGGCACCATCGGCGCCTCCGACGCCGACGGCGACGCGGTGACCTTCGGAGCCGGAACGCTGTCGACCACCAACGGCGGTACTGTCACCGTCAATGCCGACGGCAGCTTCTCCTACACCATCGACAAGGCGTTCACCACGTCGTACTACCACGACGCGGCGAAGATCGGGGCCAGCGGCAATACCGTCGCGGACTCGTTCACCGTGACGATCAACGACGCCTTCGGCGGCAGCACCAGCTACGTGGTCAAGGTGCCGATCTACGCGGAGAACACCGCTCCGACGATCAGCGGCGGATCCCGGTTGTACGGCAGCAACTTGATCAACACCTACACGTCGTGGACCTTCGTGACGAGCAACGACAGCGATGGCGACTCGATGACATACACCGTCACCCAACCGGCCCACGGCTCCGTGTCGTTCAACTCTGCACTCGGAACCATCAGCACCAGCAATACCCGCAACGGCGAGACCTTCACCATCACCGTGTCCGACGGCTACTACGTGGTGGACAACGGGACGGTCACCAGCACCCCGTCGAGCAGTACCCGGACCTTCACCATGGACCAACGGTCCTTCTGAGGTTCTTCGCGCAGAACGTTTGATGCCCGCCGTCCCACCCCAGGGACGGCGGGCATTAAACGTCGCGGTGCGGTGGTTCATACTGAGGTGGAAATGCGAACGCTAAAAGGTGGCACAAGATGACGAGGCTCGATTCCATCGAGCGGGCCGTGGCCGACATCGCGGCGGGCAAGGCCGTCGTGGTCATCGACGACGAAGACCGCGAAAACGAGGGCGATCTGATTTTCGCCGCCGAGAAGGCCACCCCCGAACTGGTGGCGTTCATGGTGCGTTACACCTCGGGTTATCTCTGTGTGCCGCTGGACGGCGCCGTCTGCGACCGCCTGGGTCTGCTGCCCATGTACGCGGTCAACCAGGACAAGCACGGCACCGCGTACACGGTCACCGTCGACGCCAAACAGGGCGTCGGCACCGGCATCTCCGCGTCGGACCGGGCCACCACCATGCGGGCGTTGGCCGATCCGGCAGCGGTCGCCGAGGATTTCACCAAGCCCGGTCACGTGGTGCCGCTACGCGCCAAGGACGGCGGGGTGCTGCGCCGGCCCGGCCACACCGAGGCCGCGGTGGACCTGGCCCGGCTGGCCGGCCTGCAGCCGGCCGGTGCGATCTGCGAGATCGTCAGCCAGAAGGACGAGGGCGCCATGGCCCAGACCGACGAGCTGCGCATCTTCGCCGACGAACACGACCTGGCGCTCATCTCGATCGCCGACCTCATCGAATGGCGTCGCAAACACGAGAAGCACATCGAGCGCGTCGCCGAAGCCCGCATCCCGACCCGGCACGGCGAATTCCGCGCCGTCGGTTACACCAGCATCTACGAGGACGTCGAGCATGTCGCGCTGGTGCGCGGCGATATCGCCGGCCCGGAATCCGACGGCCACGACGTGCTGGTCCGGGTGCACTCGGAATGCCTCACCGGCGACGTGTTCGGCTCGCGGCGGTGCGACTGCGGGCCCCAGCTGGACGCGGCCATGGCGATGGTGGCGCGCGAAGGGCGCGGCATCGTGCTCTACATGCGCGGGCACGAGGGCCGCGGGATCGGCCTGCTGCACAAGCTGCAGGCCTATCAGTTGCAGGATGCCGGCGCGGACACCGTGGACGCCAACCTGGAACTCGGCCTGCCCGCCGACTCCCGCGACTACGGCATCGGCGCCCAGATCCTGGTGGACCTGGGCGTGCGGTCCATGCGGCTGCTCACCAACAACCCGGCCAAACGGGTGGGGCTGGACGGCTACGGGCTGCACATCATCGAGCGGGTGCCGCTGCCGGTTCGCGCCAATTCGGAGAACATCCGCTACCTGATGACCAAACGCGACCGGATGGGACACGACCTGGTGGGCCTGGAGGACTACGACGAAGTTTCCCCGCCGGGGGAGTTCGGTGGCGCCCTGTGAGCGGTCACGGCGTACCCGACCTACCCGATATCGACGCCTCGGACGTGTCGCTGGCCATCGTGGCCAGCACGTGGCACACCACCATCTGCGACGCCCTCCTCGACGGTGCGGTGCGGGCTGCCAAGCAGCTCGGGGTGACCTATCCGACCATCGTGCGGGTGCTCGGCGCGATCGAGATCCCGGTGGTGGCACAGGCTTTGGCCGCCAAGTACGACGCCGTGGTCGCGCTCGGTGTGGTGATCCGTGGTGAGACACCGCATTTCGACTATGTGTGTGACGCCGTCACCCAGGGCCTGACCCGGGTGTCGCTGGACGAGTCCACCCCGGTGGCCAACGGTGTGCTGACCACCAACACCGAAGCGCAGGCGCTCGACCGGGCCGGTCTGCCGAACTCCGGTGAGGACAAGGGCGCCCAGGCGGTGGCCGCCGCCCTGTCGACGGCGGTGGTGCTCCGCGACATCCGGTCATGACGGCCGGCGAGGCGTCCTGGGACCTGGACATCAAACCGCACCTGACCCCGTACTTCGTCTATCTGGCGGCGTTCCTGATCGCCGCAGCGCACATCACCGTCGGATTCCTGCTCAAGGTGGGGTCCAGCGGGGTGGTGTTCCGCACCTCCGATCAGATCGCGATGGGTGTGCTCGGCGTGGTGCTCGGGAGTCTGGTGCTGCTGTTCGCCCGGCCTCGGCTGAAGGCCGGACCGACCGGAATCGCGGTCCGAAACCTGCTCGGCTACAAGCTCATCCCGTGGTCCGACGTGGTGGACGTGTCGTTTCCGGTCGGTGCCCGGTGGGCCAGGGTGGACCTGGCCGACGACGAATACACACCGGCGATGGCGATCCAGGCGGTGGACAAGGAACGGGCCGTCGACGCCATGGACCGGCTGCGGGCGCTGCTCGACCGCTACCGGCCCGACCTCAACTCACGGTCAGCGACATCGTGATCTCGTCTGCGGACATGTCCTCGGCCGGGCAGACGACGAACCCCAGACTCTCGTAGACGGCCCGCGCACGCGCGTTGTCGACGTTGACTCGCAAGGTGACCCGCCGCACCCGCTGGGTGCGTGCCCAGCGCACCGCCTCGGCCACCAGCGTCCGCCCCAGGCCCAGCCCGCGAACCGACGGGTCGAGCCACAGCGAGTACAGGTAGACGGCCTCCGAGCCCTGGCGCTGCGCGGCGATCAGGCCGATCGGCCGATTGTTCAGCACCACAGCGAACTGTGCGTGCGCACGCAACCGCCGGCGCCACTGGGCGGCCGTGAACGTGGACTCCCGCTGGAACTGGGGGTCGTCGGTACCCAGCGAGTCGGTGAGTGCACGCAGCCGCACCCCGGCGAACGCGCGCCAGTCGGTCTCGGTCAACCGGGCCACGCGCGCGTCACCCATCTCCGTGCCCGTGCCGTGCGCCATGGTGTCCAGTATCGCTGCTGCTGGCTGCGGTAGGATCGGCATGTCGATGACTACTCCCGCGTTCGTATCCACCTCGGCTGACGGCCTCTCCGCAAGCGACATACCCCTCGTCTCGGCGGCCGCCCTCATCGGCGGTCTCGGTACCCAGCCCACCATGACGCTCCCGGTCGTGGCCGGACGCGAACCCGATTACGACGCCATCTGGCACTGGCTGGCCGAGCCTGCGGAGTTTTTCGGAATCGCCATGCCGGCCGTCGACGGGTTGCGCCGAGCGATGACCGATATCACCACCGAACTGCTGCGCGGCACCGGCAGCGCGGCGCTCACCGTCGTGGTCGCGGATGTGGCCGGGGTGGCGCAGTTCGTGGTCACCGGCACGCCGATCGAACCGGTCCGCGCGCGGGCCGTCAGCCTGGCCACCCGGCCCGGTGTCGCGACACCGCCGTACTGGCAGCAGATGGCCGCCCGCACCACCAGCCGGGCCGGGCTGGTGCTGGCCGAACGTGAGCTGGCCAGCGCCGGGCACGCCGACGCCGTTCCGGCCGACGGGCAGCGCATCGGGGTGCCCCTGTTGGGGGCGCTGCTGTGCGACACACCCGACGGTCGGATCGGGCTGGGCGCCGACCGGCTGAGCCGGCTGCGCGCGGCCGCGCTACTGGATGCCGACATCGTCACCGACGAGCCGGTCGACCTGGCGGCCGTGCGGCGGGCGTGGTGGGTGTCACCGCTGTTCGAGACCCACCCCGTGCGTGCGATCGGGGAGTGCCGGTTATGACCGAATTCCGTCCCGAGACCTTCGAGGCGCTGGTGATCGACGGGTACGAGTCGGTCGATGACGCGCTGACACTGCGGTACACCCTGCGCGGCCCCGAGCCGGTCAGCTTCACCGAGGTGATCGATTTCGGCGCGAGTCTGGCCGGCGCGCAACCACATCCGCTGCTGGCCCGGCTGCTGGCGCTGACCTGCTCGCTGAGCTACTACAAGGCCGCCGCCCCGCCGCTCATCGAAATCGCCTTCCCCACCGGTGAATTCGAGAAGCTTTACCTGCGCCGCCTGGTCGAGGGCGGGCTCGGGGAGTTCGCCTACCGCAACGACCTGCCCGCCGCGCTGAGCCCGGAGATCACCGGACCGCAGGCCGAAGCACCCGCGACCGGCGCCGACACCTGGGATGCCGGGGCCACACCGCTGGTGCCCGTCGGCGGCGGCAAGGACTCGGTGGTCAGTATCGAGGCGTTCCGCCGGCACGGGATCAAGCCGGTGCTGTTCAGCGTCAACCGGTATGACCCCATTGACCGCTGTATCGAGGTCAGCGGCCTGGACAGTGTGCATGTGCGGCGCAGCATCGACCGTCGGCTGATCGAGGCCAACGCCAACGGCGCCTACAACGGTCATGTCCCGGTGACCGCGATCAACAGTGTGATCGGCCTGATCGTGGCCGACGCCAACGGTTTCGGACCCGTGGTGCTGTCCAACGAACGCTCGTCCAATGTGGGCAACGTCGAGTGGCTGGGTCGCGATATCAACCATCAGTGGTCCAAGAGCATCACCTACGAAACCTTGCTGCGGGACACGCTGGCGCAGTACGGGCTCAACCCGGACCGGTACTTCTCGCTGCTGCGTGGGCTGTCCGAATCGCAGATCGCCGACCGATTCGCCACCTGCACCGACTATTTCGACGTCTTCACCAGTTGTAACCGGCTGTTCGCGCTGGACCCCGCCCGCCGCGCCACGTCGTGGTGCGGGCACTGCCCGAAATGTCAGTTCGTGTTCGTGCTGCTGGCTCCCCGGCTCGGCCGGGCCCGCCTCGAAGAGATCTTCGGCGCCAACCTGTTCGGCGACCCCGGCCAGCGGGACGGTATCGCCGATATTCTCGGCCTCGGTGTGCACAAGCCGTTCGAGTGTGTGGGGGAGTACTACGAGGCCGCCGAGGCGATGCTGACCGTGCTGGACGACGACACCTGGCATGGGCTGCCCCTGATCGACGAATTCGCCACCCACCGCGGCGAATTGGAAGCCGTCGCGGCCGGGCAGGACAGCGCGCCGGTCGAGCATCACGTCCCGCCGCGCTACGCGAAGCTGCTCGATGACTGACCTGGCGGGTCGGGTCGTCGGCATCTGGGGGCTGGGCAAGGAGGGGCTGTCGATGGCTCGTACCGCGGCCGCGCACGGGGCCCGGCGCATCATCGCGGTCGACGACCGGGCGACCGAGTTGGCGGCCACCGAAATACCAGGGATGACAGCACATTTCGGTCCGGACGCGGTCCACCTGCTGCGCGATGTCGACATCGTCTTCGTCAGTCCCGGCGTACCGTGGCGGCATCCACTGTTCGAAGAGCTGCGCCGCGGTGGGCCGCAGGTGTCCAGCGCCGCCGACTGGTACCTCAGCGGGCACGGAAAACGCACCATCGGCGTCACCGGCACGAAAGGCAAGAGCACCACCGCGGCGTTCGTGGCGCACCTGCTGACCAGCCTGGGCTCATCGGCCGTGGTGGCGGGCAATATCGGCACGCCGCTGTCGGATTTGTCGGGGCCGGATTCGGACTCTGAGCCCGGCCCTTGGGTGGTCGCCGAGCTGTCGAGTCAGCAGTGCGCGCTGCTGCGCACGTCACCGGCGGTGGCCGTGATCACCAACCTGTACCAGGATCATCTGGACTTCCACGGCGACGTCCCGAATTACTACGCGGCCAAGGCGCACATTTTCGACCACGGAGCCCGGGCGTTGATCACCACGCCGGAGGTGGTCGCTGCGCTGGACGGCATCGGGATCAGCGCGCTGCCACCGGTGGTTCGGCTGGTCGACCCGGTGACGGCACGGGCACCGCGCTCAGGTGGGGTGATGTCCTACCCGCACAACGTGGCCAACGCCGCATTGGCCGCCGACGCCGCCGCAGAGGTGCTCGGCAGGCCGGTCACCGATGCGGAAGTGGATGCCGCCGCCGCCACCTTCACCGGGCTGCCGCACCGGCTGCAGACGGTACGCACCACCGGGGCGACCCGTTGGATCGACGACACCTTGGCCACCACCGGGGAGAGTGTGGTCGCCGCGCTGCGCGCCATGCCGGCGGGGGAGCACGTGGCGCTCATCGTCGGCGGTATGGACCGCCAACTCGACTATCGCCAGCTCGACGACTACCTGTGCAGTGGGCAGCGCAGGGTGACGCTGATCCAGGGGCCGTCCAACGGTGCGTTGATCGGCACCCGGTTCGCGCGGTCGCATGCCGAGCAGACCCACCGGGTGGCGAGCCTGGAGCAGGCCGTGCGGCTGGCCGCGGGGCTGCCGGATATCGACGTGGTGTTGTTGTCGCCCGGCGCGGCCAGCTACGACATCTACCGCAATTACGAAGCCAAGGCCGCAGCGTTCTGCGGTTACATCGACACGCTCTAACCTGGACCCGTGCCCGATCCAGCGACGTACCGGCCTGCGCCGGGTTCCATCCCGGTGGAACCCGGTGTCTACCGTTTCCGGGATCCGCACGGCCGGGTGATCTACGTCGGCAAGGCCAAGAGCCTGCGCAGCCGGCTGAACTCCTATTTCGCCGATATCGCCGGGCTCGCCCCGCGGACCAGGCAGATGGTGATGACGGCGGGCAGTGTCGAGTGGACGGTGGTGTCCACCGAGGTCGAAGCGCTGCAGTTGGAATACAACTGGATCAAGGAGTTCGACCCGCGCTTCAACATCCGCTACCGCGACGACAAGTCGTATCCGGTGCTTGCGGTGACCCTCAACGAGGAGTACCCGCGGCTGTTCGTCTACCGCGGCCCGCGCCGCAAGGGCGTGCGCTATTTCGGGCCCTACTCACACGCCTGGGCCATCCGCGAGACCGTCGACCTGCTCACCCGGGTGTTCCCGGCGCGCACCTGCTCGGCGGGAGTGTTCAAGCGGCACAGGCAGATCGACCGGCCGTGCCTGCTGGGCTACATCGACAAATGTTCAGCGCCCTGCATCGGGCGGGTCAGCGCCGAACAACACCGCCAGATCGTGCTGGACTTCTGCGATTTCCTCGCGGGCAAGACCGACCGGCTGGTCCGCGATATGGAGCGGCAGATGACTGCCGCGGCCGAGGAGCTCGACTTCGAACGGGCCGCGCGGCTGCGGGACGATATCGGGGCGCTCAAGCGTGCGCTGGAGAAGCAGACCGTGGTGTTCGGTGACGGCACCGACGCCGACGTGGTGGCCTTCGCCGCCGACGAGCTCGAAGCCGCGGTGCAGGTGTTCCACGTCCGCGGCGGCCGGGTGCGCGGCCAGCGGGGCTGGGTGGTCGAGAAGACAGCCGAGCCCGAGGTGGCCGAAAGTGGCTCGGACGCCGGGCAATCCGCCGAGGCACAACTGGTCGAGCAGTTCCTCACCCAGTTCTACGGCGATCAGGCCGACCTCGGCGACGGCACCGCCGACCAGGATGAGGCCACCAATCCGGTGCCCAAACAGGTACTGGTGCCGGTCCTTCCGGACAACGCCGACGAACTCGCCGATTGGCTGTCCGGATTGCGCGGGTCCCGGGTGTCGCTGCGGGTCCCGGTCCGTGGTGCCAAGTTGGCGCTCGCCGAGACCGTCGCCCGCAACGCGAAAGAGGCACTGGCCCAGCACAAACTCAAGCGCGCCGGTGACTTCAACGCGAGATCCGAAGCGTTGCAGAGCATCCAGGATGCGCTGGGGCTCAACGATGCCCCGCTGCGCATCGAATGCGTGGATATCAGCCACGTGCAGGGCACCGATGTGGTCGCCTCGATGGTGGTGTTCGAGGACGGGCTGCCGCGCAAGTCCGATTACCGGCATTACGGCATCCGGGAGGCCGCCGGCGGCGGCCGTTCCGACGACGTGGCCTCCATCGCCGAGGTGACCCGGCGCCGGTTTGCACGGCACATCGCCGACGCCGAGCGGCCGATGGTGGCCGAGGGGCGCTCGCGGCGCTTCGCCTACCCGCCCAACCTGTACGTCGTCGACGGTGGTGCACCGCAGGTGAACGCCGCCGCCACCGTGCTCGACGAACTCGGCATCACCGACGTGGCGGTCATCGGCCTGGCCAAGCGGCTGGAAGAGGTGTGGGTGCCGTATGAGGCGGAACCGGTGATCTTCCCGCGCAACAGCGAGGGCCTGTACCTGCTGCAGCGCATCCGCGACGAGGCCCACCGGTTCGCCATCACCTATCACCGCAGCAAGCGGTCCAAGCGGATGACGGCCTCGGCCCTGGATGCGGTACCCGGCCTCGGGGAACACCGGCGCAAGGCCTTGGTCACCCATTTCGGATCGGTATCCCGGTTGTCGGCGGCCAGCATCGAGGAGATCACCGCCGTGCGCGGCATCGGGGTGGCCACCGCCCGGGCGGTGCTGGAAGCGCTGGGCGCCACCGGAGACGACGCGGGGGCCACCGATTCCGGCGCGGCAGCCGCCGTTATCGACAATGATCGAGACCACCAAGATCAACCCAGTAACGATCAACCCAGTAACGATCAACCCAGTAACGATCAACCCAGTAACCAACAGGCATCGGGGTGACAGACCAACATATGAGTGACGAATCTGGTATCGAGGTTGTCCTCGTGACGGGGCTCTCCGGCGCGGGACGCGGTACCACCGCCAAGGTGCTCGAAGACTTGGGTTGGTATGTGGCCGACAACCTGCCACCGGAACTGATCGCCAGAATGGTCGACCTCGGGTTGGATGCCGGATCCCGGATCACCCGGCTGGCGGTGGTGATGGACGTCCGGTCCAAGGGCTTCACCGGGGACTTGGACTCGGTGCGCACCGAACTCGGAACCCGGGGCATCCAACCGCGGGTGCTGTTCATGGACGCCTCCGACGAGACGCTGGTGCGCCGTTACGAACAGAACCGGCGCAGTCACCCCCTGCAGGGCAATCAGACGTTGGCCGAAGGCATCACCGCGGAGCGGGCCATGCTCGCGCCAGTGCGTGCGGCCGCCGACCTGGTGATCGACACCTCCACCCTGGCGGTGCCGGCCCTGCGGGAGAGCATCGAACGCGCCTTCGGCGGCGAGACGGTCGCGCACACCAACATCACCGTCGAATCGTTCGGCTACAAGTACGGTCTGCCGATGGACGCCGACACCGTGATGGACGTGCGGTTCATCCCCAACCCGCATTGGGTCGACGAATTGCGTCCGCACACCGGCCAGCATCCTGCTGTTCGGGACTACGTGCTGGGCCAGCAGGGCGCCGCGGAGTTCCTCGACACCTACCATCGGCTGCTGGACGTGGTCATCGACGGCTATCGCCGGGAGGGGAAGCGGTACATGACGGTGGCCATCGGCTGCACGGGTGGCAAGCACCGCAGCGTGGCGATCGCCGAGGCGCTGGCCGGCCGACTGCAGAGCGGTGACCAGTTGACGGTACGGGTGTTGCACCGCGATCTGGGGCGCGAATGACGGACCCGTACGCGATCGGTGATTTCCCGCCCGCGCGGCGGCCGGCCGACCCCCGGGTGGTGGCCCTCGGCGGCGGGCACGGCCTGTATGCGACCCTGTCGGCGGCCCGTCGGCTCACCCCGCATGTCACCGCCGTGGTCACCGTCGCCGACGACGGCGGCTCGTCGGGGCGGCTGCGCAGCGAACTGGACATCGTGCCACCCGGGGATCTGCGAATGGCGTTGGCGGCGTTGGCATCTGACACCCCGCAAGGCAGGTTGTGGGCAACGATCATCCAGCACCGGTTCGGCGGCAGCGGGGCACTGGCCGGGCATCCGATCGGCAATCTGATCCTGGCCGGGCTCAACGAGGTGCTGACCGACCCGGTGGCCGCGCTGGACGAACTCGGCAAGATCCTCGGCCTCAAGGGCCGGGTACTGCCGATGTGCCCGATCGCGCTGCAGATCGAGGCCGATGTCGCCGGCCTGGAGACCGATCCGCGGATGTTCCGGGTGATCCGCGGTCAGGTGGCGGTGGCCACCACCGTCGGTAAGGTGCGCCGCGTCCGGCTGTTGCCCGGCGATCCGCCGGCCACCCGGCAGGCGGTGGACGCGATCATGGCCGCCGACCTGGTGGTGCTCGGTCCCGGCTCCTGGTTCACCAGCGTGATCCCGCATGTGCTGGTGCCGCAGCTGGCTGCCGCGCTGCAGGCCACGACCGCCCGGCGGGCACTGGTGCTCAACCTGGCCGCGGAGCCGGGCGAGACGGCCGGGTTCTCGGCCGAGCGGCATATCCACGTGCTGGCGCAGCACGCCCCCGGCTTCACCGTCGACGACATCATCGTGGACTCGGCGCGGGTGCCCAGCGATCGCGAGCGCGAGCAGCTGATGCGCACCGCGACGAGCCTCGGCGCGAAGGTGGAGTTTGCCGACGTGTCGCGGCCTGGTACACAGTTACACGATCCATCGATGCTGGCCGCCGCACTGGAGCGGGTCCGGCTGCGGGGCAGGGCATCACGTCCTGGAGACAGCGATTCCACCGCTCCCACCCCGGCCCGGCCGGTCGAAGGAGCGCACGGGCAATCGACGGTGAACGTATCGAGGGGTGACGAGTCGTGGCGATGACCGCTGAGGTGAAGGACGAACTGAGCCGGCTGGTCGTGAACTCGGTCAGCGCGCGCCGGGCCGAGGTGTCCTCGCTGCTGCGCTTCGCCGGTGGACTGCACATCGTCGGGGGCCGGGTGGTGGTGGAGGCCGAGGTCGACCTGGGCATCATCGCGCGGCGGCTGCGCAAGGACATCTTCGACCTGTACGGGTACAACGCGGTGGTGCATGTGTTGTCCGCCAGCGGTATCCGCAAGAGCACCCGCTACGTGGTGCGGGTGGCCAAGGACGGTGAGGCGCTGGCCCGCCAGACCGGGTTGCTCGACCTGCGGGGCCGACCCGTGCGCGGGTTGCCTGCCCAGGTGGTGGGCGGCAGCATCAACGACGCCGAAGCCGCGTGGCGCGGCGCGTTTCTGGCGCACGGTTCGCTCACCGAGCCGGGCCGCTCGTCGGCCCTCGAGGTGAGTTGTCCCGGGCCGGAGGCCGCCCTGGCCCTCGTCGGCGCGGCACGCCGGCTCGGGGTCAGTGCCAAGGCCCGCGAGGTCCGCGGCAGCGACCGGGTGGTGGTCCGTGACGGCGAGGCGATCGGCGCGCTGCTCACCAGGATGGGCGCCCAGGACACGCGGCTGACCTGGGAGGAGCGCCGGATGCGGCGCGAGGTGCGGGCAACGGCGAACCGGTTGGCCAACTTCGACGATGCCAACCTGCGCCGCTCGGCGCGGGCGGCGGTCGCGGCGGCGGCGCGGGTGGAGCGGGCCCTGGACATCCTCGGCGACTCGGTACCCGATCATCTGGCCCAGGCGGGTCGGCTGCGGGTGGAGCATCGGCAGGCCTCGCTGGAAGAACTGGGCCGGCTGGCCGAGCCGCCGATGACCAAGGATGCGGTGGCCGGCCGGATCCGCCGGTTGCTCTCGATGGCCGATCGCAAGGCCAAGCAGGAGGGCATCCCGGATACCGAGTCCGCGGTCACCCCGGATCTGCTCGACGACGCCTGAGTCCGGGCGGTTCAGGCGGCCTGCCGGTGCCGGCCGGCGGCGGGCCGCCAGTGCCGGCCGACACCGGCATGCTGGTCGGTGACGTGCCGCGTCGTTGATGCTCCAGTTGAGGTGTCCTGCCGTGCAACAGCTTTCGCTGCGCTCGGGGTCCCCACGCGTTTCGGGGTGACGGCGGCGACAGTGGCCGTTGCAGGAACAGCCGACGCCTTCACCGAATGCGCGGTGGCCTTGCGTGCGGCGGGCAGGGACGCAAGCGCGTTGCGCACCGCCGAAACCACGGCGGCGGCCAGCTGTCGCACCGTCGTGATGGCCCTGCTGACCATGGTGGTGATACCGGTAACCACGGCCTGCATCATCCGGGTCACCGCCGTCACCAACTGGCTCAGGACCGGCGGCACGGTGGCGGTCGACGGCCCGGTGCTGATCGGATGCGCGGCGATCCAGGCTTCGATGACGGCGACGGCCTGCTTGGCGGTCCAGGTATCGGTGAAGACGCCCAGGTTGTCCTCGGCCGTGCTCGACCCCGTCGCCGTGTCGATCAGCGAGTAGATGAACGACGGCCCGACCCCGGACAGCGTTGCCCAGGTGGTCAGGAAGTCCTGGATGTAGGCGGCCTGGTTGGCCTCGCCGGCCTGTGTGGACGGCTCGCCGTACTCAGTGGCCCAGATCAGTTTGGCCGCATCGCCATTGGCTTCCATCACCGCACGCATCTGCTCGAGTTGTTGCAGTGCCGAGTTGACGAAGGTCGATCCCGCGGAGAACAGACTGGTGTAGTTGTACGGGTGGAACGCCAGCGCATCGAAGTAGCCGGCCGCGCCGTCGGCGTACATCTCGGTGAGGAAGGTGACCGGGTTGATGGTCAGGGTGCCGATGCTGTTGCCCGCCCCGAGCACCCCGCCGACGACCGTCGCCTTCGGATCGACCGCCTTGATCGCCGTGTAGGCAGCCTTGAGCAGCGCGGTGTAGGCGGCCGCGTCCGGGGTTGGATACCAGCCGGTGAAACCGTTGGGCTCGTTCCAGATCTCATAGGATGCGATCTTCGCATCGCCGTTGTTGGCCGCCGATCCGTAGCGCGAGGCGACCGCCGCAACGAAGGACGCGTAGTCCGACGCCGCTCTGGGGGCGCCGTCGGCGACCAGGCCACCGTAGGGCGACGCCCAGGTGGGGGAGCTGGTGATGGCCGCGTCCACCGCGATGCCGTAGGAGGCCGCGGTGTCGAGTAACTGGTCGGCCTGGGTCCAGTCGTAGGTGCCGTCGGCGGGTTCCATTGCGCGCCAAGGAAGAAACACCCGAATCTGGGTCACGCCCATCGATTGCAGGTGCTGCATCGCGGTGTCGAGGTCGGCCTGGTCCATGAAGTAGAGGCTGGAGTCGGCCATCCCCACCGTCGTCGAAGAGGTGTCGATCGAGGCGGTCAGCTCGACCGGTTCGGTGATGGCGGCACTGGCGGGGACGGAGACGGTGAAGCTCGGCGAGCCGGCGACCACGGCTGCCGTCAGCAGTGGAACGGTGATGGTGTGCAATACGGACCTGACATGGCGGCGATGTAGCGACATGGCCCACTCCCGACGCTAGGGTTTTCCGACCTGAAGTCACAGGACAGTAACGCACCATTTTGGCGGCACTCGGTGTCGATTCTCAGATTGCCGCGCTGAATCGGCGCCCCGCGCTAATTGCCGACCGGTACATTGCTCGGTGTGTGCGATTATCGCAAATGACGCGGTCGGAACCTGGGCGTGGTCGGAATGGATTCGTACCGCGTAATCGCTTGGTAGCCAGTTGATTTGATTAACCACAGAAATGGTAAAAGGATCGCAAAGTGCATTTTCAGCCAACCCGTGAGCGGAGTGGGCCGGCGCTTCCGTGGGATCATTGTGGCGGCCGAGAGAGTTTCGGTGTATGTGCGGCAACCAGGCCGTCACGGTGAATTCGAGTACCGGTTCGGTTCCTTCCAGGAACTGCGTTTTCCGATCTCGATGACCGGTGTGGGAAATTCGGGCGGCCGGTGACAGACGACCAGCAAACTGTGCGAAATCCGGCAGCTGCTGTGCAGCAGCCCACATCGCGCAGACGCGCACCGGACGCGTGCGCGCATGGCCCTCGCGCGTCAACCTGACGTTGTACTGTGTGGCGACAAACTTCGACGTCAACCCAACCAGGTTCATCCCACACAGAGGCGGCGGTCGCGATGAGGCTGATCCTTGAGTTGATCCGTCCCTACCGGTGGTTGGTCGCCGGCATCTTCGGGGTGCTACTGATCCAGATCGCGATGGGCCTGGCCGCACCGTGGCCGTTGAAGGTGGTGCTCGACAGCGTCGTCGGCGACCACCCACTGCCGGGGTGGTTGCACGGCCTGTTGCAACCGATGCTCGGTGGCGAAGGTCGGATGCACATCGCCGGACTGGCGGCGATCATGGTCATCGTCATCGCGGTGATCGCCGCCCTGGCCACCTACGCCGCCAACTACCTGACCGAGACGGTCGGCCAGCGCATCGGCAACGATCTGCGCACCCGGGCCTACCACCACCTGCAGCAGCTTTCCCTGAACTACTTCGACACCCATCGCGTCGGGCCGATCCTGAGCACCCTCACCGATGACGTCGACACCATCCAGGATTTCGCGTCGGCCTCCACCCTCGGCATCGCGACCGATCTGCTGACCATCTTCGGCATGCTGATCGTGATGCTGTGGCTGCAATGGGATTTCACCCTGGTCGCGCTCGCGGTGGCGCCGCTGCTGCTGTTGTTCGTCTCTCGCATCCGCAAGGCCGTGAAGGCGGCCACCCACGAGGTGCGCCGACGGGAATCCGACATCGTCGCCGTTGCCGAGGAAGGGCTGCAGTCGATCCGGGTGGTCAAGGCATTCGACCGCGAGGAGCTCCAGGAGCGTCAACTCGCGCTGGCCGGCCAGCAGGCGGTGGACGCCGCCCTGAACGCACGGCGGGTGAAATCGGTGGTGTCCCCGATCGTCGCGGTCGTGGTCGCCGCCTGCACCGCACTGGTGTTGTGGCGCGGCTCGGCGCTGATCCTCGCCGGGGCGATGACGGCGGGCACCCTGACGGTCTTCATCTCCTACCTGGTGTCGTTCTTCAAACCGGTTCAGGACCTGGCGAAGCTCACCAACACCATCGCCATGGCCTCGGTCGGGGTGGACCGGGTCAACGACCTGCTGACCGCCGAGACGACGGTCGAGGAGAAGCCGGACGCCGTCGAACCGGCGCGGATCAAGGGCGCGATCGCCTTCGAGCGGGTGGCCTTCAGCTACGACGCCGAAACCCCGGTACTGCGCGATGTCACCTTCGAGGTGGCGCCGGGGCAGCTGGTGGGCGTCGTCGGGCATACCGGCAGCGGAAAATCCAGCCTGGTCAGCCTGATTCCCCGGTTCTACGACCCCAGCGTGGGCACCGTCCGGATCGACGGTGTGGACCTGCGCGACTACAAACTGCACGAGTTGCGCCGCCAGATCGCCTACGTGCTGCAGGACACCGTGCTCTTCCGCGGGACCATCCGCGACAACATCGCCTTCGGCAGGCCCGACGCCGACCACGACGAGATCGTGGAGGTGGCCAAACTGGCCAACGCCCACGAGTTCATCTCCGAGATGCCGCAGGGCTATGACAGTGCGGTCGGCGATCGCGGGCTGACCCTGTCCGGCGGGCAGCGCCAGCGCATCGGCATCGCCCGCGCCCTGATCCGGGACAGCCCCATCCTGATCCTCGACGAGCCCACCGCCGCGCTGGACGCGGAATCCGAGCGCCTGGTGATGTCGGCCCTGCAACGGCTGATGGCCGACCGCACCGTCATCACGATCGCCCACCGGCTGTCCACCATCCGCGATGCGGACAAGATCGTCGTGCTCGAGGAGGGCCGCGTCGTCGAGGAGGGCACTCACAACGAGCTGCTGAACGCGGGCGGCAGATACGCCGACCTGCACCGCATCCAATACGAGGACCAGACACCGTGACGCGTTCGTTGATCATCCTGCCCGACGACTCCGCGCAGCCGGTGCTCGACGCCATCCATGCGTCCACCCGTTCGGTACGCATCAAGATGTTCGCCTTCAGTCACCGGCCGCTGCTGGACGCCGTGGTGGCAGCCCACCGGCGCGGCGTCGACGTCAAGGTCATGCTCAACCCGGAACGGCGCGACGGCGAGACCGACAACGACGCCGCCCGGGAGATGTTGCAGCGGTTCGGCATCGAGGTGCGGGAGAGCAACCCCGCCTTCGACCTGACCCACGAGAAGTCGATGGTGGTCGACGACGAGCACGCCTTCGTCGAATCGCTGAACTGGACCGAGGAGAACTTCACCCTCACGCGCGACTACGCCGTCGTCACACCCAGCGCCTACGAGGTCGCCGAGATCATCGACTGCTTCGAAGCCGATTGGGCACGCGAGGACTTCGACCCCGGCACCGGCGCTCACCTGATCTGGTGCCCGTCCAACGGCAGGCACCGGATCGCCGATTTCATCGACAGTGCCAAGCACACCTTGTTCCTGCAGAACGAGCGCTACCAGGACCCGGTGATCATCGAGCGGCTGGTGCGGGCGGCCCGCCGCGGCGTCAAGGTGCACGTGATGGCCCGCGCCGCGCACCACCTCAAGGACGGGAAGCTGGTCGAAGGTGTCAGCGGCATGCGCATCCTCGACGACGTGGGCATCAAGATCCACCGGCTCAAGCACATGAAACTGCACGCCAAGATGATCCTGGCCGATCACGAACGCGCCGTCGTCGGCTCGATCAATTTCTCCCCAGGCAGTTTCGACCACCGCCGGGAACTGGCCATCGAGGTGACCGATCACGAGATCACCAAGCGGCTCAACGAGGTGGCGCACCAGGATTGGAAGCACTCGGCGCCGATGGACCTCTCCGATGCCGGTCTGATCGCCGACCTGGCCGGCCGGGGCCGTGACGCGCACGACATCGACCAACTCGCCCTGCACGACCCGGACGCCTGACCAGCCCGCACGCGACGTAACCCACACCACTAGGCTGGCGTGCGAGCAGAGTGGACCGCCGACTAGTCAAGGAGACAACACGTGACCATCCGGGTAGGCGTCAACGGATTCGGCCGCATCGGACGCAACTTCTTCCGCGCCCTCGACGCGCAGAAGGCCGCCGGCAAGAACACCGATATCGAGATCGTGGCCGTCAACGACCTGACCTCGACCGCAACGCTGGCGCACCTGCTGAAGTTCGACTCGATCCTCGGCCGGTTGCCCTACGAGGTGAGCGTCGACGGCGACAGCATCGTGGTCGGTGACCAGAAGATCAAGGCGCTGGCCGTCAAGGAGGGCCCCGCCGCCCTGCCCTGGGGCGACCTCGGCGTCGACGTGGTGGTCGAGTCCACCGGCATCTTCACCAAGCGCGACAAGGCGCAGGGCCACCTGGACGCGGGCGCCAAGAAGGTCATCATCTCCGCGCCGGCCACCGACGAGGACATCACCATCGTGCTGGGCGTCAACGACGACAAGTACGACGGCAGCCAGAACATCATCTCCAACGCCTCGTGCACCACGAACTGCCTCGGGCCGCTGGCCAAGGTGCTCAACGACGAGTTCGGCATCGTCAAGGGCCTGATGACCACGATCCACGCGTACACCCAGGACCAGAACCTGCAGGACGGCCCGCACAGCGACCTGCGTCGTGCCCGCGCCGCCGCCATCAACATCGTGCCGACCTCGACGGGTGCGGCCAAGGCCATCGGCCTGGTGCTCCCGGAGCTCAAGGGCAAGCTGGACGGCTACGCACTGCGCGTGCCGATCCCCACCGGCTCGGTGACCGACCTGACCGCCGAGGTCTCCAAGACCGGCACGGTCGAGGAGATCAACGCCGCGTTCAAGGCAGCCGCCGAGGGACCGCTCAAGGGCATCCTCAAGTACTACGACGCGCCGATCGTGTCCAGCGATATCGTCACCGACCCGCACAGCTCGCTGTTCGACTCGGGCCTGACCAAGGTGATCGACAACCAGGTCAAGGTCGTGTCCTGGTACGACAACGAGTGGGGCTACTCTAACCGCCTCGCCGATCTGGTCGCCCTGGTCGGTAAGTCGCTGTAGTCGGGGCGAGCGAAGCGACGGGATAGAGACACAGTGGTTGCCACGCTTTCCGAGCTGCTGGCCGAGGGGGTCGAGGGACGCGGCGTTCTGGTCCGTTCGGATCTGAACGTCCCCCTCGACGACTCGGGCAACATCACCGACCCGGGCCGCATCATCGCCTCGGTCCCGACGCTGAAAGCCCTGGCCGAGGCCGGGGCCAAGGTCGTCGTGACCGCACACCTGGGCCGCCCGAAGGGCGAGCCGGATCCGAAGTTCTCGCTGGCCCCGGTCGCCGCGGCGCTGGGGGAGCGACTCGGCAGGCACGTCCAGCTGGCCGGTGACGTGGTCGGTACCGACGCGCTCGCCCGCGCCGAGGGCCTCACCGACGGTGACGTGCTGCTGCTGGAGAACATCCGCTTCGACCCGCGCGAGACCAGCAAGGACGACGCCGAGCGGCTCGGGTTGGCCAAGGCGCTGGCCGGGCTGGTCGAGGGCGCCGACGGGTCGCCTGGCGCGTTCGTCTCCGACGGGTTCGGGGTGGTGCACCGCAAGCAGGCCTCGGTGTACGACGTGGCCACCCTGCTGCCGCATTACGCGGGCACGCTGGTGGCCGCCGAGGTCAAGGTGCTGCAGCAGCTGACCACTGCCGGTGAGCGGCCCTACGCCGTGGTGCTCGGCGGGTCGAAGGTGTCGGACAAGCTGGCCGTCATCGAGAACCTCGCGACCAAGGCCGACAGCCTGATCATCGGCGGCGGCATGTGCTTCACCTTCCTTGCCGCGCAAGGGGTTTCGGTGGGTACGTCGTTGCTGCAGGCCGAGATGCTGGATACCTGTCGGGACCTGCTCGAAAAGTACGGCGACGTTATCCACCTGCCGGTGGACATCGTGGTGGCCGACAAGTTCGCCGCCGACGCCGCGGCCGAGACGGTGGCCGCCGACCAGATCCCCGCCGACTTGATGGGTCTGGACATCGGGCCCGGGTCGGTGAAGCGGTTCGCCGCGCTGCTGTCCAATGCCAAGACGGTGTTCTGGAACGGCCCGATGGGCGTGTTCGAGTTCCCGGCCTTTGCCGCCGGCACCAAGGGTGTCGCCGAGGCGATCATCGGGGCCACCGAGAAAGGTGCGTTCAGCGTGGTCGGCGGCGGTGACTCGGCGGCCGCGGTGCGGCTGCTCGGGCTGCCCGAGGACGGCTTCTCGCACATCTCCACCGGCGGCGGCGCGTCGCTGGAATACCTCGAGGGCAAAACCCTGCCCGGCATCGACGTTCTGGACTAAGGACATACATGGCCCGTAAGCCGCTCATCGCCGGCAACTGGAAGATGAACCTCAACCATTTCGAGGCCATCGCGCTGGTGCAGAAGATCGCATTCGCCTTGCCGGACAAGTACTTCGACAAGGTCGATGTCACCGTCATCCCGCCGTTCACCGATCTGCGCAGTGTGCAGACCTTGGTGGACGGGGACAAGCTGCGCCTGACCTACGGCGCCCAGGACGTGTCCCAGCATGATTCCGGCGCCTACACCGGCGAGATCAGCGGTGCCTTCCTGGCCAAACTGGGCTGCACCTTTGCCGTCGTCGGCCATTCGGAACGCCGCACCTACCACGCCGAGAGCGACGAACTGGTGGCCGCCAAGGCCAAGGCCGCGCTCAAGCACGGGCTCACCCCGATCGTGTGCATCGGCGAGGGGCTGGACATCCGCGAGACCGGTGAGCACGTCGCCTACAACGTGAACCAGCTCAAGGGTTCCTTGGCCGGCCTGTCGGCCGAGCAGATCGGCCAGGTGGTGATCGCCTACGAGCCGGTGTGGGCGATCGGCACCGGCCGGGTGGCAAGCGCGGCCGACGCGCAAGAGGTCTGCAAGGCCATCCGCGACGAGTTGGTGACGCTGGCGTCGCCGGACGTCGCCGCCTCGGTTCGGGTGCTCTACGGCGGTTCGGTGAACGCCAAGAATGTCGGCGAGATCGTGGCGCAGCCCGACGTGGACGGCGCCCTGGTCGGCGGCGCCTCGCTGGACGGGGAGCAGTTCGCCACCCTGTCCGCGATCGCGGCCGGCGGCCCCCTGCCCTGACCCTGGGGTGATCTCGGCGCGGTCATCCGTGGTGGTGGACGCGGGTTTCCGCGCCGAAATCACCTCCGTGTAGGCTGACCGCCATGGAACTCGCCCTGCAGATCACCCTCGTCGTCACCAGTGTCCTGGTGGTGCTGTTGGTGCTGCTGCATCGCGCCAAGGGCGGCGGCCTGTCCACCCTGTTCGGTGGCGGCGTCCAGTCCAGCCTGTCCGGCTCGACGGTCGTGGAGAAGAACCTGGACCGGCTGACCTATTTCGTGGTCGGTATCTGGGTGGTCTCCATCATCGGTATGGCGCTGCGGATCAAGTACAACGTCTGACGCCGGCAGTCGGTCTCGCCATGCGGGGCTGAAGCGGCCCGTCGATAATTGTGGGCATGGCTGACAACGGACGCGTGGACACGGTGCTCGAACCGATCGGATCGGTGCGGCGCACCAGCGTCGGCCGGGAAGCCACCGAACCGATGCGCGAAGACATCCGGCTGCTGGGGGCCATCCTCGGCGACACCGTCCGCGAGCAGAACGGCGACGTGGTGTTCGACCTGGTCGAGCGGGCCCGCGTCGGCTCGTTCCAGGTGCGCCGCTCCGAACTCGACCGCACCGATTTGGCCCGGCTGTTCACCGGTATCGATATCCACCTGGCCATCCCGGTGATCCGCGCATTCACCCATTTCGCCCTGCTGGCCAACGTCGCCGAGGACATCCACCGCGAGCGGCGGCGGGCCGTGCACGTCGCGTCCGGCGAACCGCCGCAGGACAGCAGCCTGGCCGCCACCTACGGCAAGTTGGCCGATGCCGACCTGGACGTGGACGTCGTCGGTCAGGCGCTTCGCGGTGCGCTGGTCTCTCCGGTGATCACCGCCCACCCCACCGAAACCCGCCGCCGGACCGTCTTCGACACCCAACATCGGATCACCGAGCTGATGCGGCTGCGCCTGCACGGCCAGACCAGCACCGCCGACGGCCGCGATATCGAGACCGAACTGCGCAGGCACATCCTCACGCTGTGGCAGACGGCGCTGGTGCGGTTGTCGCGGCTGAAGATCTCCGACGAGATCGAGACCGGCCTGCGCTACTACCAGGCGGCCTTCCTCGAGGTGATCCCCACGGTCAACGCCGAGGTGCGCACCGCGCTGGAGACGCTGTTCCCCGGGGCGGGACTGCTGGCCGAGCCGATCCTGCGGCCCGGGTCGTGGATCGGCGGAGACCGCGACGGTAACCCCAACGTGAACGCCGACATCGTCCGGCTCGCCACCGGGCGGGCCGCCCACACCGCGATCGCGCACTACTTCGGCGAGCTGACGGCGCTGGAACAGGAACTGTCCATGTCGGCGCGGCTGGTGCACGTATCCGAGGAGCTGATCGCCCTCACCGCGCTGTGTACCGAGCCGGCCCGTGCCGACGAGCCCTACCGCCGCGCGCTGCGCGTCATCCACGCCCGGCTGACCGCGACCGCCGCGGCCATCCTGGACGAGCAGCCCGCGGATGTACTCGATCTCGGCTTGGAACCGTACGTCACGCCCGCCGAGTTGCTGGCCGACCTGGATGTCGTGGATGCGTCGCTGCGGGCCAACGGCAGCGCCGTGCTGGCCGACGACCGGCTGAGCCGACTGCGAGAAGCGGTGCGTGTCTTCGGGTTCCACCTGTCCGGATTGGACATGCGGCAGAACTCCGAGGTGCACGAACAGGTGATCGCCGAGCTGCTGGCCTGGGCCGGTGTGCACCCCGACTACGCCTCGCTGCCCGAGGACGAGCGGGTGGCACTGCTGGCCGCCGAGATCGGCACCCGTCGGCCGCTCATCGGCGAGGGCGCCGAACTGTCCGAGCTGGCCCGCAAGGAGTTGGGCATCGTCGCGGCCGCGGCCCGCGCGGTGAAGGTGCTCGGACCGCAGGCGGTGCCCAACTACATCATCTCGATGTGCCAGTCGGTCTCCGACATGCTGGAGGCCGCTGTCCTGCTCAAAGAGGCTGGGCTGCTGGATGTTTCGGGTGATCACCCGTACGCCCCGGTGGGTATCGTGCCGCTGTTCGAGACGATCGACGACCTGCAGCGCGGGTCCGGGATCCTGGAAGCGGTGCTCGACCTGCCCGTGTACCGGGCCATGGTGTCCGCCCGCGACGACCACCAGGAGGTGATGCTCGGCTACTCGGATTCCAACAAGGACGGCGGGTACCTGGCGGCCAATTGGGCGCTGTACCGGGCCGAACTCGACCTCGTCGAATCGGCCCGCAAGACCGGAATCAGGTTGCGGCTGTTCCACGGTCGCGGCGGCACCGTCGGCCGCGGCGGCGGCCCCAGCTACGACGCGATCCTGGCCCAGCCACCGGGCGCGGTGAACGGCTCGCTGCGCATCACCGAACAGGGCGAGGTGATCGCCGCGAAATACGCCGAACCGCGGATCGCACACCGCAACCTGGAGACGCTGCTGGCCGCGACCCTGGAATCCACCCTGCTCGACGTCGAGGGACTGGGGGAGGCGGCCGAGCCCGCATACCAGGTGCTCGACGACCTGGCTGCCCTGGCCCAGCGCGCCTACGCCGAATTGGTGCACGAGACACCGGGTTTCGTCGAGTACTTCAAGTCCTCCACCCCGGTCAGCGAGATCGGTGCACTCAACATCGGCAGCAGGCCCACCTCGCGCAAACCGACGACGGCCATCTCCGACCTGCGGGCCATTCCGTGGGTGCTGGCCTGGAGCCAGTCCCGGGTGATGCTGCCCGGCTGGTACGGCACCGGCACGGCGTTCGAGGAGTTCATCGCGGGCGGAGATGGCCGCCTTGAGGTGCTGCAGGACCTCTACGAGCGGTGGCCGTTCTTCCGGACCGTGCTGTCGAACATGGCGCAGGTGTTGGCGAAATCCGATATGGGGCTGGCCGCCCGGTATTCGGAATTGGTGGAGGACGAGGCGCTGCGCGCGCGGGTCTTCGACAAGATTCTGGCCGAGCACGACCGCACCATCCGGATGCACCGGCTGATCACCGGTCAGGACGATCTACTGGCCGACAACCCCGCCCTGGCCCGGTCCGTGTTCAACCGTTTCCCGTACCTGGAACCGCTGAACCACCTGCAGGTGGAGTTGCTGCGTCGGCATCGGGCCGGGGACACCGACGAACTGGTGCAGCGCGGCATCCTGCTGACCATGAGCGGGCTGGCCACCGCGCTGCGAAACTCTGGCTGAGATCTTCTAGGGCCGAAACCGCCCGAGAACCCGGCGCACGGCGTTCTCGGTCGCGGCCACCGGCGCCAGCATCGTCTCGCCGAGACCGACCATCACCTCGACGCGCTCGACGATGCGCTCCATCCGTTCCAGCACACCGAACAAGCGCGGGGCGAGTTCGTCGATACGGGTGATCGTCTCGTTGAACCGCGCCATGGTGGTGTCCAGGCCGCCGATGGACTTGTTGAGGTCCACCACCGTCACCTCCAGGTCGGCCAGCAGCGACTCGACTTGCCCGACGGTCATATCCGCGTTCAGGGCGGCCTGGGTGAGCGTCTTGATGCGTTGCCGCCCGCCCTTGGCCGCCATGGGGTCTGCCATGACCTCAGTATGGCCGCAACCGGAACCTCGGCGGGGGATGCTGCGTCTTAACGGAGGTGAGCCATTCATGCACCTACCGCTGGCGGGACGAGATGCCGACGGGCGAAGCGGCAGCCGAATACCTGGCCGGTTACCGCGACGCACACTCCGACGCACCGCCGCGCGCCGAGTGAGCGTTCACAGCTTGGCGGCGGCCGCCTCGTCGAGCAGCCACACCGTCTTCTCCTTGCCGACCGCGCCGGCCGCCGGCACGTCGACCGCGGCGGCGCCGCCGATCGCCGCGGCGACGGCCTCGGCCTTCTCCGAACCGGCGACCACCAGCCAGACCTCGCGGGCCCGCGCCACGGCGGGCAGGGTCAAGGTGATCCGCCGGGGCGGCGGTTTGGGCGAGTCGTTCACCGCGATGACGAGCCGGCCGGTTTCCTGAACCGCGGGGGTGTCGGGGAACAACGAGTTGACGTGCCCCTCACCGCCCATGCCCAGCAGGTGCACGTCGAATTCGGCGGGCAGCAGCTTTTCGTAGGCAGCGGCGGCCGCGTCGATATCGTCGCCGAACTCGCCGTCACTGGCGGCCATCGCGTGCACATTCGCCGCCGGGATGTCGATGCTCTCCAACAGCGCCGCACGGGCCTGCTTGACGTTGCGGTCGTCGTCGGCGGCGGGTACGAAACGCTCGTCACCCCAGAACAGCTGCACCTTGGACCAGTCGATCTCGGTGCTGAAACCGGCTACGTGGCGCAGCAACGCGATCCCGACCGTTCCACCGGTGAGGACGACGACGGCCTCGCCCCGGTTGGCGATCGCCGAGGTGATGGCGCCCACCAGCCGGGCGCCGGCGGCCGCGGCCAACTCGGTCGCGTCGAGGTAGGTTTCGATGACGCGCTGGTTCTGGTCAGACATAAGCCACCTTGTCGATTCCCTGTAGTGCTTCCAGATAGATCTCGTCGGCGTCCAACCGGCGCATGTCCTCGGCCAGGCAGTCCCGGGTTTCCCTGCGCGCCAACGGAATCTGTGCGTCCGGTCGTCCGGTGCGGGTCAGGGTCGCGGTGACGCCGGTCTGCGGCCGGCTCAACACGATCGTCTCGCTGGCCCTGGTCAGTTCGACCTTGAGGTCGCCGACCGCACGGGACACCGGGCAGTCCAGCCGACCGGCCAACCACCCGGCCAGGATGTCCAGGGCCGGCTCCTCTTTCAGCCCCGACACCAGCACCGAGGTGATCGGCTCGTAGGGCGCCTGATCCAGCGTCGCCGCCAGCAGTGCGCGCCAGTAGGTGATGCGGCTCCACGCCAGGTCGGTGTCTCCGGGGGTGTATCCGGCCAGCCGACTCTTGATACACGCCAACGGGTCTTCGCCGTTGGTCGCATCGGTGATGCGTCGGATCGCCAACTTGCCCAGCGGGTCCTGCGCGGGTACCCGGGGCGCCAGGTCGGGCCACCACGTCACCACCGGGGTGTCGGGCAGCAGGAACGGGGTCACCACGCTGCTGGCATGGTTGGCCAGCGGTCCGGACAACCGCAGCACCACCACCTCGTTGGCGCCGGCGTCACGTCCCACCCGCAGCTGGGCATCCAGCCGCGGTTCGGTGGTCAGCCGGTCACCCGGGATGACGACGATGACGCGACAGGGATGTTCGCGGCTGGCCACGTTGGCGGCCTCGATCGACTCCTCCAGCAGTGACTCGCTGTCGGGGGCGACCACCAGCGTCAGCACCCGGCCGAGCGTGATCGCCCCGCCTTCTTCGCGCAGCGCCACGATCTTCTTGTTGATGGCACCGGTATTGGTGTCGGGCAGATCGACGATCACGGCTCGGCTCCTTCTCGGATCATCACGGCCGCCGCCATTCACGGCCGGACCGGTGCAGCATCTCGAACGCCGAATCGGGGCCCCAGGTGCCGGACTCGTACGGGTCCGGCTTGCCATGCGTCGCCCAGTACTCCAGCGCGGGATCGAGAATCTTCCAGGACAGTTCGACCTCGGCGTTGACCGGGAACAGCGACGGTTCACCGAGCAGCACGTCGAGGATCAACCGTTCGTAGGCCTCCGGCGATTCCTCGGCGAACGCCGAACCGTAGGAGAAGTCCATGCTGACATCGCGGACCTCCATGATGTGGCCGGGCACCTTGGACCCGAACCGCAGGGTGATGCCCTCGTCCGGTTGCACCCGGATCACCAGCGCGTTCTGGCCCAGCTCGTCGGTCATGGTGGCGTCGAATGGCAGGTGCGGCGCCCGCTTGAACAACAGTGCGATCTCGGTCACCCTGCGCCCCAACCGTTTTCCGGTGCGCAGATAGAACGGCACCCCGGCCCACCGGCGGGTGTCCACCTCGAGTGTGATGGCCGCGAACGTCTCGGTGGTCGAGGTCTGGGAGAAGCCCTCCTCGTCGAGCAACCCGACGACCTTCTCGCCGCCCTGCCAGCCCGCCACGTACTGCCCGCGCGAGGTCGTCTCATCCAGCGGCTCAACCAGTTTGGTGGCCGAGAGCACCTTGATCTTCTCGGCCTGCAGCTCGGCGGGGGAGAAGCTCACCGGCTCCTCCAGCGCCGTCAGCGCCAGCAGCTGCAGCAGGTGGTTCTGGATGACGTCGCGCGCCGCCCCGACCCCGTCGTAGTAGCCGCCGCGCCCGCCCAGGCCGATGTCCTCGGCCATGGTGATCTGCACACTGTCGACATAGTGCGAGTTCCACACCGGCTCGAACAACTCGTTGGCGAACCGCAACGCCAGGATGTTCTGGACCGTCTCCTTGCCCAGGTAGTGGTCGATGCGGAACACCGAGGACTCCGGGAACACGCTGTTGACGACGGCGTTGAGTTCCTCGGCGCTCTTGAGGTCGTGGCCGAACGGCTTCTCGATGACGACTCGGCTCCAGCTATCGCCAGTTGATCCGCTCCTCACGTCCGCAGAAGCCTTCTCGGCCAACCCCGACTTCGAAAGCTGTTCGCACACCTGCGGGAACGCCTTCGGCGGGATCGACAGATAGAACGCGTGGTTGCCACTGGTGCCGCGCTCGGCATCCAGCTTGTGCAGGGTGTCCTTCAAGCGCTCGAAGGACGCCTCGTCGTCGAACGTGCCCTGCACGAACCGGAATCCCTCGGCCAGCCGGTCCCACACCTCCTGCCGGAACGGGGTGCGGGCGTGCTGCTGTACCGCCTCGTAGACGATCTTGCCGAAATCCTCGTCCGCCCAATCGCGCCGGGCGAACCCGACCAACGCGAAACTGGGCGGCAGCAGACCGCGGTTGGCCAGATCGTAGATGGCCGGCATCAGCTTCTTGCGGGCCAAGTCGCCGGTGACCCCGAAGATCACCACCGCACATGGTCCCGCGATGCGGGGCATCCGCTTGTCGCGCTTGTCCCGCAGCGGGTTACGCCATGCGGGACCTGTGTCGGTGGTCGCCGTCATCGCTTCGCGGCGTCCAGCTGTCCCTGGGTGGCCTCGAGGAGCTCGGCCCAGGACTTCTCGAACTTGTCGACGCCTTCGTTCTCCAAGACGAGGAACACGTCGGTCAGGTCGATGCCGATGGCCGACAGCTTGTCGAAGACCTGCTGTGACGCCTCGGCGGTGCCGGTGATGGTGTCCCCGGTGACCACGCCGTGATCGGCGACGGCCTCCAGGGTCTTCTCCGGCATGGTGTTCACCGTGTTCGGGGCGACCAGTTCGGTGACGTACAGGGTGTCCGAGTAGTCCGGGTTCTTGACGCCGGTCGAGGCCCACAGCGGGCGCTGCACGCGGGCGCCGGACTCGGTGAGCTTGGCGAACCGCTCACCGCCGAACACCTCTTCGTAGGCGGCGTAGGCCAGCCGGGCGTTGGCCACCCCGGCCTGCCCGCGCAGCGCCAGCGCTTCCTCGGAACCCAGCTTGTCCAGCCGGGCGTCGATCTCGGTGTCCACCCGGGAGACGAAGAACGACGCCACGGAATGGATCTTGGCCAGGTCGTGGCCCGCCTCCTTGGCCTTCTCCAGGCCCGCCAGGTAGGCGTCCATCACGGCGCGATGCCGCTCCACCGAGAAGATCAGGGTGACGTTGACCGAGATGCCCTCGGCGATCACCGCGGTAATGGCGGGCAGTCCGGCCTCGGTCGCCGGGATCTTGATCAGCAGGTTGGGCCGGTCGACGATCTTCCACAGCTCGATGGCCTGCAGGATCGTCTTGTCGGTGTCGTGTGCCAACCGCGGATCGACCTCGATCGAAACCCGGCCATCCACGCCGCCGGAGGCCTCGTAGGCCTTGGCGAACAGGTCGCACGCGTTGCGCACGTCGTCGGTGGTCACCGTGCGGATGGTGGCGTCGACATCGGCGCCGCGCTCCGCGAGTTCCTTGATCTGACCGTCGTAGGCGTCGCCCTTGGACAGCGCGGCCTGGAAGATCGACGGGTTGGTGGTGACCCCCACGACGCTGCGCGTGTCGATCAGGTTCTGCAGGTTGCCGGTCTGCAGCCGGTCACGGGACAGGTCGTCGAGCCATACGGAGACGCCCGCGGCGCTCAGCGCTGCGAGGTTCGGGTTCTGGGACATGAGATGTGCTCTTTTCTCTAGTTGTCGAGGGAGCGTTCCGCGGCCGCGACGACGGCCTCAGCGGTGAAGCCGAATTCGCGGAACAACGTCTTGTCGTCGGCCGACTCGCCGTAGTGCTCGATCGAGATGATCTCGCCGGTGTCGCCGACCAGTTTGTGCCACGGCTGCGCGATCCCGGCCTCGACCGCGACGCGTGCCGACACATCCGGCGGGAGTACCGAGTCGCGGTACTCCTTGGGCTGGGATTCGAACCACTCCACACACGGCATCGACACCACGTAGGCGACGATGTCCTTCTCGGCCAACAGCTTCCGGGCCTCGACCGCCAACTGCAGCTCGGAGCCCGTCGCGATGATGATCACGTCGGCGTCGTCGGCGGGGTTGCCGCCGCCGAGGACGTAACCACCCCGGGCCACCCCGTCGGAATCGGTGCCCTCCAGCACCGGGATGCCCTGCCGGGTCAGGATGAAACCCACCGGGCCGCTGCCGTTGCCACGCGCGATGATGCTGCGCCAGGCGTAGGCGGTCTCGTTCGGGTCACCGGGGCGCACCACCGACAGATTCGGGATGGCGCGCAGCGCGGCCAGATGCTCGATGGGCTGATGGGTGGGGCCGTCCTCACCGAGACCGATCGAGTCGTGGGTCCAGATGTAGATGGTGTCGATGTCCATCAGGGAGGCCAGCCGGACCGCCGGACGCATGTAATCGGAGAACTGCAGGAACGTCCCGCCGAACGCCCGCGTCGGGCCGTGCAACACGATGCCGGACAGGATCGAGCCCATCGCGTGCTCGCGGATCCCGAAGTGCAGCACGCGCCCGTACCAGTCGGCGGTGTAATCCGACGTCGAGATCGACGGCGGACCGAACGACTTCACGCCGTTGATCGTGGTGTTGTTGCTGCCGGCGAGATCGGCAGAGCCACCCCACAATTCGGGCAGCTTGGGCGCGACGTCGTTGAGTACCTTGCCGAATGCGGCGCGGGTGGCCAGCGGCTTGGAGCCCGGCTCCCAGTACGTCAGGTCGGCATCCCAGCCTTCGGGCAGTTCCTGGGCCAGCAGCCGGTCCAGCAGCTTCTTGCGCTCGGGCTCACGCTCGGCCCATGCGTCGAAATCGGTCTGCCACTTCTCGTGCGCCTCCCGGCCGCGGTCGACCAGCTTTCGGGTGTGCTCGATGACCTCGGGACGCACCTCGAACTTCTTGTCCGGGTCGAATCCCAGCACCTTCTTGGTGGCGGCCACCTCGTCGTCGCCGAGGGCCGAGCCGTGCACGCCGCCGGTGTTCATCTTGGTGGGCGCCGGGTAGCCGATGATCGTGCGCACCGCGATGAACGACGGCTTGTCGGTGACTGCCTTGGCGGCCTCGATGGCTTCTTCGATACCGGTGACGTTCTCGCCGCCCTCGACCTCCTGGACGTGCCAGCCATAGGCGCGGTAACGGGCCGCCACGTCCTCGCTCAAAGCGATATCGGTGTCGTGCTCGATGGAGATGTGGTTCTTGTCGTAGAAGACGATGAGGTTGCCCAACTGCTGGGTGCCCGCCAGGGAGGACGCCTCGCTGGTGACGCCTTCCTCGATATCGCCGTCGGAGGCGATCACGTAGATGTAGTGGTCGAACGGGCTGGTACCCGGCGCGGCGTCGGGGTCGAACAGGCCACGCTCGTAGCGGGCCGCCATCGCCATGCCGACCGAGGACGCGAGGCCCTGGCCCAGCGGCCCGGTGGTGATCTCCACCCCCTTGGTGTGCCGGAACTCCGGGTGCCCGGGCGTCTTGGACTTCCAGGTCCGCAGCGCCTCGATGTCCTCGAGCTCCAGGCCGAAACCGCCCAGGTACAGCTGCAGGTACAGCGTCAGGCTGGAGTGCCCGCAAGACAGGATGAACCGATCCCGGCCCAACCAGTGCACATCGCTGGGGTCGTGGCGCATCTGCCGCTGGAACAAGGTGTAGGCCAGCGGGGCCAAGCTCATCGCGGTGCCCGGATGGCCGTTGCCGACCTTCTGCACCGCGTCGGCGGCCAGAACGCGCACGGTGTCGACAGCCAAGGAGTCGAGGTCCGTCCAGTCGTCCGGGTGGTTGGGGCGGGTGAGGGCGGAAATCTCCTCGGTGGTGGTCACTACGCGTGCTCCTAGCGTCTGCGAGATCAGCTGCTTGTTCCTCTAAAACACCCTAGTAGGACCGACTCATCCGCGGCAGGCCGGTTGGTGGTCGTTTACTTCCCGGTTCACCGGAATTGACCCTGCGGTGTCGGGCTCACAGGCCCGCGGTCTACCATCGTCTGTAGTAGAAGCCCGCGTGACGCTGCCCGAGGAGTTATTTGCGTGAGCATTCGCGAGCGCCGGTCAGCTAGCGCAGCGCCCAGTCGGATCCGTTCGACGTTTCTGGCATATCTGGCATTGACCAAGCCGCGCGTGATCGAGCTGTTGTTGGTGACGGCGATCCCAGCCATGCTGCTGGCCGACCGCGGCACGGTCGATCCGCTGCTGATCGTCAACACGTTGATCGGCGGCATGATGGCCGCCGCCGGGGCCAACACCCTGAACTGCGTCGCCGACGCCGATATCGACAAGGTGATGAAGCGGACCGCGCTGCGGCCGCTGGCCCGGGCCTCGGTGCCGACCCGGCACGCATTGATCTTCGGTCTGGTGCTCTCGGCCGGCTCCTTCGCCTGGCTGTGGTGGACCACCAACCTGCTTTCCGGGGTGCTGGGCCTGGTCACCATCGCGTTCTACGTCTTCGTCTACACGCTGTTGCTGAAGCGGCGCACCTCGCAGAACGTGGTGTGGGGCGGCGCGGCCGGCTGTATGCCGGTGATGATCGGCTGGTCGGCGGTGACCGGCACCATCGGATGGCCGGCCCTGGTGATGTTCCTGATCATCTTCTTCTGGACGCCGCCGCACACCTGGGCACTGGCGATGCGCTACAAGGACGACTACAAGGCGGCCGGGGTGCCGATGCTGCCTGCGGTGGCCACCGAGCGGCAGGTGACGCGTCAGATCCTGATCTACACCTGGCTCACGGTGCTCACCACGCTGGCGCTGACCCTGGCCACCGGCTGGCTCTATGCGTCGGTGGCACTGCTGGCCGGCGCGTGGTTCCTGGTGATGGCGCACCAGCTCTATGCCGGGGTGAAGCGCGGCGAGCCGGTCAAGCCGTTGCGGTTGTTCCTGCAGTCGAACAATTATCTGGCCGTGGTGTTCTGCGCGCTGGCCATCGATTCCGCACTGGCGCTGCCGACCTTGCTGGGGCGCTAGATTCGTCGGCATGAGCCGACTGGTCAGCCCCGACAACTTCGCTCGCGCCGAATCGGACGTCTACTTCGCCCGCATCGCGGCCGCCGGCGGATTCGGGCAGTTCCTGCATTTCCGCGAACTCTCCCCGGTGGACGACCAGATGGTGATCCGGCAGAACCGCGACACCCTGTATTCGGCCGCCGTCTTCGATCTGGACGCCGGCGATGTGACGATCACCTTGCCGGACAGCGCAGGCCGGTTCATGTCGGTGCAGATCATCAACGAGGACCACTACACCGTGGAGGTGGCCTACGCCCCGGCCGCGGTGATCCTGTCGCGCGATGTGGTGGGCACCCGGTACCTGCTGGCGGCGGTGCGCACCCTCGTCGACCCGAACGACGCGGCGGATCTGCCGGCCGTGCACGCTCTGCAGGACGCCATCGAGGTGACCCAGCCCGAGCCGGGCCGCTTCGAGATCCCCGACTGGGACCCGGCGACGCAAAAAACGGTGCGCGATGCCCTCATCACGCTGTCGACCACGCTCACCGACTCGACGCGGACCTTCGGCGCGCGCGACGAGGTCGACCCGGTGCATCACCTGATCGGCACCGCCTTCGCCTGGGGCGGTAATCCCGAACGCGATGCGCTGTACCTCACCGTGGTGCCGCCGGCGAACGACGGTGTCACCGTGCACCGGCTGACGGTGAAAGACGTTCCGGTGGATGGTTTCTGGTCGATCACGGTGTACAACAAGGACGGCTATCTGGAGCCGAACCCCGGCAACGCGTATTCGGTGAACAATGTCACAGCCGTCGCGGACGCCGACGGTGCGGTGACCGTCCAATTCGGTGGTGACGGGGCACCCAACGTGCTGCCGATCACCGCGGGCTGGAACTACCTGGTCCGGCTCTACCGCCCGCGGCCGGAGATCCTGGACGGATCCTGGACGTTCCCGGCGGCGCATCCCGTGTAGGGGCACCGAGACTGAAGCCAGGGACGAAATCCGGTCCGGTCACGTCCTTGGCTTCAGTCTCGACGGGCTTGTCGGTGTGTCGTGCCAGCATCCGCGGATGGGGGTCTTCATCGGAAGTGAGGCGCTGGCCGCGGGGAAGGTCACCCGCAGCGAGCTGCGGCGGCACCACCGCAGACTGTTTCCCGACGTGTACGGGCCCGACAATCCGACGCTGCTCGACCGGGCCAGGGCCGCGTGGTTGTGGTCGGGACGGCGTGGCGTCATTGCGGGGGTGGCGGCGTCCGGTCTGCTCGGTGCGCGATGGGTGCCCGAGGACAGCGCGATCGAAATGCTCTGGTGCAACACCCATCCGCCGACGGGGGTGATCGTGCGCAACGAGACGTACGCGCGCGACGAAATCACCACGTTCGGCGGGGTGCCCGTCACGACGCGGGCCCGGACGCTGTTCGACCTCGGTCGGCACCTGACGCGCGACGACGCGGTGGCGCGGATGGACGCGCTGTTGTGGACGTGGCGGGTCACCGTCGACGACGTCGCGCCGCTGATCGCCCGGTATCCCTCCTGCCGCGGGATCCGGCCGCTGCGGACCGCGTTGGCGTTGGCCGACGGCGGCGCGGAATCACCCCGCGAGACCTGGCTGCGGCTCCTGCTCACCGACGCCGGGATGCCACCGGAAGACACCCAGATCGAAGTGTTCGCGGGCACCCGGATGGTCGCCAAGGTCGACATGGGTTGGCGCTCGCTGAAGATCGCGGTGCAGTACGACGGCAGGCACCACCAGACCGAACGCGGTCAGTATGTGCGAGATCGGCGCATCCAGCACGAGCTGCAGGCGCTGGGCTGGATCGTGCTTCGAGTGATAGCCGAGGACAGCGAGGACGAGATCATCGCCAGGGTGGCCGCGGCGTTGGCCCGGCGACGGCCCGGCGCTGCCTGACCGTACCGAGACTGAAGCCAGGGACGGATTTGGGGGAGAATCGATCCCTGGCTTCAGTCTCGGAGCCGGTCTAGGGCACCAGCACGATCGAGCCGACGGTCTTGCGGCCCTGGAGGTCGATGTGCGCGCGGGCGGCCTCGGCCAGCGGGTAGCGCTCGCTGACCGTCACCGAGATCGAGCCGTCGGCGATGGCGCTGAGCAGTTCGCCGGCCCGCCAGGCGAATTCGTCGGCGGTACGGGTGAAGTCACCCAGCTTCGGCCGGGTCAGGAACACCGAGCCTGCCGCGTTGAGTCGCTGTGGGTCCACCGGGGGCACCGGGCCGCTGGCCGCGCCGAACAACGCCAGGGTGCCGCGCACCGCGAGGCTGGCCAGGCTGGCGTCGAAGGTGGAGGCGCCGACGCCGTCGTACACCGCGGCAACCCCGGCGCCGGCGGTCAGCTCGCGGATCGCGGCACCGAACTCCGCCGGATCGTCCGGGTAGTCGAGCACCTCGACCGCGCCGGCCATCCGGGACAACGCCGCCTTCTCCGGCGTCGACGCCGTGGTGATCACCCGGGTGCCCATGCTGGTGGCCCACTGGGTGAGGATCAGTCCCACCCCGCCCGCACCGGCGTGCACCAGGATGGAGTCCGAGGGCTGCACCGGGTAGACCGACTTGATCAGGTAGTGCGCCGTCATGCCTTTCAGCAGGGCCGAGGCCACCGACTCGGGCGCCACCCCGTTGGGGACATAGGCCACCCGATCGCTTTGGGCCACGCAGTAGTCGGCGTAGGCGCCGTCGGCGTCGGCGGTGACCACCCGGTCGCCGACGGCCAGCGCCGCGACATCCTCCCCGACCGCCGCGACGGTGCCGCACACCTCGGTGCCCACCACGAAGGGCAGCTCACGCTTGTAGAGGCCGGACCGGAAGTAGGTGTCGATGAAGTTCACCCCGATGGCTTCGGCCTTGATCACCACCTGCCCCGGGCCCGCAACCGGCTCGGGCTTCTCGACGTAGGTGAGGACCTCCGGTCCTCCGGTCTCGGAAACTTCGATGGCATGCATGCCACCTATCATCCACTGGTGAAGCTGGCCCGCCCCGACGTGTTCCACCCCCGCATCGTTTTCGCGAGTTGCCCGGCCCTGCCGCAGGGTGATGGCGACGACGACGGACTTGTCACCGCGCTGCGCCGGCGCGGCCTGCACGCGCAGTGGAAATCCTGGGACGACCCGGCGACCCTGCGGGCCGATCTCGTGATCCTGCGCGCGGCATGGGATTACGCCGACCGTCTCGACGAGTTCCTGGACTGGAGCCGGCGGGTGCGCCACCTGCTCAACCCGCCCGAGTTGGTGGCCTGGAGCGCCGACAAGCACTACCTGCTGGACCTGCAGGCCGACGGGGTGCCCATCGTCCCGACCCGATATTTCGGCGTCGCCGACGCCGTCGAGATACCCGCCGGCGAGGTGGTCGTGAAACCGGCGGTCGGCGCCGGCTCGGCCGGCGCCCAGCGGTTCGTCGACGCCGCCGCGGCCCGAGCACACGCCCAGGCACTGCAGGCGCAGGGCCGGCCGGTGCTGGTGCAGCCGTTCGATCACCGGGTCGCGGCGGGGGAGACGGCGTTGGTGTTCCTGAACGGGGAGCCGTCGCACGCGTTCACCAAGGGCCCGTTGCTGCCGCCGCCGGGCAACGCGCCGGTGTTCGAGGAGACCGGTACGTTCGCGGCCGAGACGCTGTCCGGCGCGGACCCCGACGATGCCCTGTGGGACCTCGGCCATGACGCCGTGATGTCGGTGGTGCGCCGATTCGGGATGCGGCGCGAGGACCTGCTCTACGCCCGTGTCGACGTGCTCGGCGCCGACGATGCCCGGCTGCTGGAGCTGGAACTGATCGAGCCGTCACTGGGGTTCCGGCAGCTCGACGCCACGCAGAAGGCGCGTGCCGAGCGGGATTTCGCGGTCGGCGTCGAGTCAGCCCTGGAGCGGCTGGGGCTCGGACCACTGTCGCGTCCGCATGGACGCCCATAGCGCGGCGGTGCCGGCAGTGCATGCCGCGGCGAAGGCCACGTGCACCGCGACCAGTGCCGCGGGGACGCCGTTGTAGAACTGCACGGCGCCGATCATGCCCTGCGTGGCGACCAGCACCACCAGCACCACCCAGCGGATCCGCACCGCCCGCGGCGCGCCCACGGCCAGCAGTCCGAATCCCAGCCCGATCAGCAGCGCCAGGTAGGCCACCAGCAACGACGAATGCACATGCACCAGGGTGGTGATCTCGATCTCCAGCCGGGGCACCACCCGGTCCAGGCTCTTGTCGCCGGCGTGCGGGCCGGCCCCGGTCACCAGTGTCCCGGTGACCAAGATGCCCGACAGCACCACCGCGGACACGAAAGTCAACTGGCGCAACGGTTTCACCACCTGATCGGTTACCACCCCGGTATCGGGTTCGCCGATCTTGACGTAGAGCAGCACCGCCAGCCACACCATGATCATCGATGCCAGCAGGTGGATGGCCACCGTCCACCACAACAGGCCGGTGAGCACGGTGATGCCGCCCATCACCGCCTGGGCGACGGTCGAGGCCGGCATCAGCCAGGCGTACACCAGCACCTCGCGGCGGCGCCGGGCCCGGGTCACCGCGAGCACGGCCAGTGCGGCGGTGGCCACCACACCGAAGGTGAACAGCCGATTGGTGAACTCGACGGCCTGATGCACGATGGCCACCTCGGCATGCGGCACCGGCACGAAACTGCCGGGAAAGCACTGCGGCCAGGTCGGGCAGCCCAACCCGGAGGCGGTCACCCGGACGATCGCGCCGGTCACCGAGATGCCGCCCTGAGTCAGGATGACGAGGAAGGCGATGAGCCGCTGGACGCGCAGGCTGGGCAGGGGCAGCAGGTCGACGACTTTGAGAAACCACCGATACACCGCCACGGCCCGATCGTAGAACAATGCTAACTACAGGCCGTAGTAGGGGCTGCTCAACACCAGATCGCGACTCGCTGGCCCCGCTCGTTGACCCGTGGCGGGTCGGGCACGCTGTACGCCTGGCCTGCCGCGATCCGGGCGGCGCTCCACGCCACCGCCGCCGCATCCAGGACATCGTCGGCGGGCACTCGCGCCGCCACGCCCAGATCCTCCGGCACGTCGATACCGTTGGCGGCCAGCACCCGCAGCCTGGCCCGCTGCCCGCGCCAGGTCTTCTTGGCGCCGTCGGCGAACTGCAGGCCCATCTGCTGGAACGACAGTTCCGGGTGCACCTCCCACAGCGGTGCGGCCTGTCGGTCGTGCAGTGCGTTGGCATCCAGCAGCTTGGCCTTCAGCCCCCAGGACTGGATGCTCATGCCCTTGCCCATCAGGCGGCGGCTCAACGCACTGGCCGCGGCGTGATCGGGTTGCTCCCAGCACGGTCGCGGCGCGATCTCGAAGATGGTGGATCGGCGGCTGCCGAGTAGCGCACGGGCGGCGGTATCGGTGCCGCGCGGCCCGGATTCCATCAACCCCAGCGGGATGTCCACCCCGACAGCGGCGACGACGCCGAACCGCGCGACCAGGTCGGCGAGTCGTTCGGTGACGTGGATGCCGGCGAAGGCGCCGTCGCGCAGCACCACACCCACCCAGCCGCCACGGCACGCGTCGACACCGGCGACCGTCACGACCGGACCCACGGTCTAGGTGAAGCGGAACCAGCGCAGGGCGCACAATCCGGCGACACCGCCCCACACCGCCAACACGACGATGCCGAACCAGTCCACCGACAGCGCCATCGCCTGGGTCAGCGCCTCGGTGAGCGCACCAGAGGGGGTGAGTCGGGCGACCCAGGCGACGGTATGCGGCACCAACCCGCCCTCCAGCGTCAGGGCGCCCAGGCCGGCGAACACGAACCACGCCAGGTTGCCCACCGCCAGCACGATCTCGGCTTTCAGGGTCCCGCCGAGCAGCAGGCCCAGTGCGGCGAACGACGCGGTACCCAGCGCGATGACCACCGCGCCGAGCAGCAGGCCCAGCACCGCGGGCCGCCAGCCCAGGGCAATCCCGATGGCGCCCAACAGGATCGACTGCAGGAACACCACGGTCACGACGGCCAGTGACTTACCGGCGATGATGCCCCACACCGGAAGGGCCGTGGCGCCGAGGCGTTTGAGGGCGCCGTAGCGACGGTCGAAGGCCACCGCGATGGCCTGCCCGGTGAACGCCGTGGAGATGATGGCCAGCGCCATGATGGCCGGCGCGAACGTCGCCGCCCGGTCGGTGCCGAACGAGCCCAGCGGCATCAGCGTCAGCCCGATAAGCAGGGTGATCGGGATGAACATGGTCAGCAGCAGCTGCTCACCATTGCGCAGCAGCAGTTTGAGTTCCAGCCCGTACTGGGCGGTGAGCATCTGGCGCACACCCGCCGGGCGCGGGTCGGGGGCAAAGGTGCCTGCGGCGAAGCGGTTGGTCACGAACGCAGCTCCCGTCCGGTCAGGTCGAGGAAGACGTCCTCGAGGCTGCGCTGTTCGACGCGCATATCGGTGGCCAGCACGTCGAGCCGGGCGCACCACGCGGTGACGGTCGCCAGCACCTGTGGATCGATATGGCCTTCCACCAGGTACTCGCCGGGGGCTGCCTCGGAGGCGCGGTAGGTCTCGGGCAGGGCCGACACCAACAGCGTCAGGTCCAGTTTGGGTGGTGCGCTGAACCGCAACTGGTTCTCCGCGCCGCTGCGCATCAGCTCGGCCGGGGTGCCGGCGGCGACGGTCTTGCCGTGGTCGATGATCACCAGCCGGTCGGCCAGTTCCTCGGCCTCGGTCAGCTGGTGGGTGGTCAGCACGACGGTGACACCGTCGCGGCGCAGCGCGTCGATCAGCTCCCACACCACGATGCGGGCGTGCGCGTCCATCCCGGCGGTCGGCTCGTCCAGGAACACCAGCTCCGGGCGGCCCACCACGGCGCAGGCCAACGCCAGGCGTTGCTGCTGCCCGCCGGAGAGCCGGCGATAGGTGGTGCGGGCGGCGTCGGTCAGCCCGAGGGTGTCCATCAACCACCGCGGATCCAGCGGGTGGGCGGCATAGGAGGCGACCAGGTCGAGCATCTCACCGGCCCGGGCGGCCGGATAACCGCCGCCACCCTGCAACATCACCCCGATGCGTTCCCGGACCCGGCTGTTCTCGGCGGCTGGATCCAGACCCAGGATCTCGATGCTGCCCGCGTCCGGCCGCAGGAATCCCTCACACATCTCCACCGTGGTGGTCTTGCCCGCGCCGTTGGGGCCCAGCAGGGCCAGCACCTCGGCGCGGTGGACGTCGAGGTCCAGTTCGGAGACCGCGGTGGTGGCCCCGTAGCGCTTGGTCACGCCGCGCAGGCGCACCGGGGTGGCGGCAGAAGCGGTGGTCACGGGGATTCAGCGTAAGCGGCGGACCTGACCACGGGTGCGCCGGGCAGGGCGCGCCACGGCAGGCGGCGCCAGGTCAGCGCGATCAGCGCCAGCACGATCACCGTGCTGGCCAGGGTGGCGTCCAGGATCTGGAAGAGCGCGAACCGGTCGCCGTTGGCGGTCGGGCCGAAGATGCCCACCACCAGGGTGATCGCGATGGTCGCACCGCGGAATCCGGGCCGGGTGGCCCAGGTGGCCAGCGGGATGATGGCCCACAGCAGGTACCACGGCTGCACCACCGGGAAGAGCAGCACGGTGGCGCCGAGGGCTACCCCGAGTCCACCCACGGGATGCAGTCGGCCCCGGAACACGGCCAACAACAGCCAGGTCACCAGGATTGCGATGATGATCACACCGATACCACGGGTCAGGCCCAGCACGGCCGTGGTGTGGTCGCCCAGCCCCAGCAGGATGCCCACCTGGCCGGTGCCCAGCGCGATCAGGGTCGGCGGGGACATCCAGGACCGCACCACGTTGGCGGTGCCCAGGGTGAACAGCCAGCCGAACCCCAGGCCGCTGGCCCAGCCGATCACCGCCATGACGATCAGCGAGATGGTGCCCAGCGAGCAGCTGGCCGCCAAGAACGCCTTGACGGTGCCGCCCCAGCGCCAGGCCAGCGCCATGCCGACGAAGCCGACGGCCAACAAGGACGGCAGTTTGATCTGCGAGGACAACGCGATCAGCACGGTGCCCAAGACCAGCATGCCCAGCGGTTTGGGGGGCACCCGCCAGACCCCGGCCCGCACCCCGTCGATGCCGCGCAGCGCGAATTCGGTTCCCGCCAGCATCAATCCGAGCATGGGTGCCTCGTTGTGGATGCCGGCCACCAGATGCATGAACAGCAGCGGGTTGCACGGACCCAGCCACAGCGCACTCACCTCGGCCACCCCGCAGCGCTGTGCCAGCCGGGGCGTGGCCCACACGATCAGTCCGACGCCGAGCAGCACCACCAGGCGGTGGCATAGCACCGCCGCGACGATGTCCTCGCCGGTGAGCGCGGAGATGCCGCGGCCGATCCACAGGAACAGCGGACCGTAGGGCGCAGGCGTATCGCGCCACAGGCTGGGCACCGACAGCGTGAACACGTGGTCCAGGCCGAGCCCGGGGGCGGGACCGACCTTGTACGGGTCCAGCCCGATGCGGGCGATCTGGCTCTGGGCCAGGTAGGAGTACACATCCTTGCTGTACATCGGCGGGGCGATGAGCAACGGCAGCGCCCAGAGCAACAGCGTGCGGTCCAGCTGGCTGCGTGACATCCGGCGCGGCCCCAGCGCGAACCGGCCCAGCATCAGCCAGGCCAGCGTCATCATCACCGCGCCGGTGGTGGTCATGGTCAGGGATACGGTCTGGATGCGCGACGGCAGGTTCAGCAGCCGCACGCCGAAGGTCGGATCCTGAACGACGGGCCGGGCGCCGGCGCCGAGGGCGCCGATGGCCATGAGAACGGTGCCGGTCGCGCCGAAAACCCTGGTACGACGCAGCGCGACGACTTCTGCGTCGTTGAGCGGGGAGCCAACGGTCCGCTCGTCGGCATGCCATCGGGCGACCGCCGAACTGAAGGACCCGAGCGCGGTCATCCCAGCAGCGTAGACGGTGGCCCGGTGAGCTCCTGCACAGTTAGGGTGCCCTTGCTGGAACCGCAGGTCGAATTCCGACACAATAGTGTTGTGAAATTAAATCCGGAGGTCTCTGGCGTGGCTTCGGCCGCGCCCGCGGCCCTGTCGGATCCTCACATCACCCCCGACGGCCCGACCCCTGAGGGTGATACCCGCAGCGCCATCGTGCAGTTGCTGCTGGAAGGCCCCGTCACCGCCGGCGACATCGGCGACCGGCTGGGTATCTCGGTCACCGGCGTGCGCCGTCACCTCGACGCGTTGATCGAGGCGGGGGACGCCCAGGCCAGTGCCGCCGCCGCGTGGCAGCACAACGGCCGTGGCCGGCCCGCCAAGCGGTACCGGATCACCGCCGCCGGGCGCGCCAAGCTCCATCACGCCTACGACGATCTGGCCGCAGCCGCCATGCGGCAGTTGCGTGAGATCGGCGGCGACGAGGCGGTGCAGACCTTCGCCCGGCGCCGCATCGACGGCATCCTCGCCGAGGTGGTGACCGCTCCGCACACCGACGACGTGGCCGAGACGGCCGACCGGATGGCCGCCGCGCTCACCAAGGCCGGGTACCGAACCACCACGACACCGGTGGCCGGTCCGCTGTCGGGTGTGCAGATCTGCCAGCATCATTGCCCGGTATCGCATGTGGCCGAGGAGTTCCCGGAGTTGTGCGATGCCGAACGGCAGGCCTTCGCCGAGATCCTGGGCACCCATGTGCAGCGGCTCGCCACCATCGTCAACGGCGACTGCGCCTGCACCACCCACGTTCCACTGGGGTCCGAAGGGCCCGCGTCAGTTCGGCCCGCAGCCCGAGCCGAATCCACCACCACACAAGGAGTGTCGCAGTGACCCTCACCCCGGAACAGCTGACCCAGGAGGAGACCATTGCGTCCCTGGGCAAGTACGGCTACGGCTGGTCGGACAGCGACACCGCCGGCGCCAGCGCCCAGCGAGGCCTGTCCGAGGCCGTCGTGCGGGATATCTCGGCCAAGAAGAACGAGCCCGAGTGGATGCTCGACATCCGGCTGAAGGCACTGCGCACCTTCGACAAGAAGCCCATGCCGCACTGGGGCTCCAACCTCGGGGGCATCGATTTCGACAACATCAAGTACTTCGTGCGGTCCACCGAGAAGCAGGCCGCGTCCTGGGAGGAACTGCCCGAGGACATCCGCAACACCTACGACCGGCTCGGCATCCCGGAAGCGGAGAAGCAGCGACTGGTCGCCGGCGTGGCCGCCCAGTACGAGTCCGAGGTGGTCTACCACCAGATCCGCGAGGACCTGGAAGCCCAGGGCGTCATCTTCCTGGACACCGATTCCGGCCTGCGTGAGCACCCGGAGATCTTCAAGCAGTACTTCGGCACAGTGATCCCGGCCGGCGACAACAAGTTCTCCGCCCTGAACACCGCGGTCTGGTCGGGTGGCTCGTTCATCTACGTTCCGCCGGGTGTGCACGTCGACATCCCGCTACAGGCCTATTTCCGGATCAACACCGAGAACATGGGCCAGTTCGAGCGCACCCTGATCATCGCCGACGAGGGCTCCTACGTGCACTACGTGGAGGGCTGCACGGCGCCGATCTACAAGAGTGACTCGCTGCACTCCGCCGTGGTCGAAATCGTGGTGAAACCCGGTGCGCGCGTTCGGTACACGACCATCCAGAACTGGTCGAACAATGTCTACAACCTGGTCACCAAGCGGGCCAGGGCCGAGGCCGGCGCCACCATGGAGTGGATCGACGGCAATATCGGCTCCAAGGTCACCATGAAGTACCCGGCGGTCTGGATGACCGGTGAGCACGCCAAGGGTGAGGTGCTGTCGGTGGCGTTCGCCGGCGAGGGGCAGCACCAGGACACCGGAGCCAAGATGCTGCACCTGGCGCCGCACACGTCGAGCAACATCGTGTCCAAGTCGGTGGCCCGCGGCGGCGGGCGCGCGTCCTACCGCGGCCTGATCCAGGTCAACAAGGGAGCGCACGGCTCGAAATCCAGCGTGAAATGTGACGCGCTGCTGGTCGACACGATCAGCCGCAGCGACACCTATCCCTACGTCGACATCCGCGAGGACGACGTCACGATGGGCCACGAGGCGACGGTGTCCAAGGTCAGCGAGGACCAGCTGTTCTACCTGATGAGCCGTGGGCTGACCGAGGACGAGGCGATGGCGATGGTGGTGCGTGGTTTCGTCGAGCCGATCGCCAAGGAACTGCCCATGGAGTACGCCCTGGAACTGAACCGGCTCATCGAGCTGCAAATGGAAGGCGCGGTCGGCTGATGGATGTCGCTCTGGAAGCAACCAAGGGCGAGGCGTTCACGTCGTTCGACGTCGACGCCTTCGAGGTGCCGGCCGGCCGCGACGAGATCTGGCGGTTCACCCCGCTCAAGCGGCTGCGCGGGCTGCACAACGGCACCGCGGCCGCCGACGGCAGCGCGGTGATCGAGGTCACCGAGCGCCCCGGCGTCACCGTCGAGACCGTCCAGCGCGGCGACGAGCGGCTCGGCCAGGGCGGCGTGCCCGCTGATCGGGTTGCCGCCCAAGCGTTCTCGTCGTTCTCGCAGGCGACGGTGGTGACGGTCGGGCGCAACACGGTGGTGGACGAGCCGGTCGAGATCACCGTCAGCGGGCCCGGCGCGGGTGCGACCGCCTACGGGCACCTGCAGATCCGCGTCGAGCAACTGGGCGAGGCAGTGGTGGTGATCGACCACCGCGGCAGCGGAACCTACGCCGACAACGTCGAATTCGTGCTCGGCGCCGGCGCGCAGCTCAAGGTGGTGTCGATCGCCGACTGGGCCGACGACGCCGTGCACGTCACCATGCATCACGCCGCGCTCGGCAAGGACGCGGTGTTCCGCCACTTCAACGTCACCCTGGGCGCCGAGATCGCCCGGCTGACCGGGCGGGTGCGCTTCGATGCGCCCGGCGGCGACGCCGAACTGCTCGGGCTGTACTTCGCCGACGACGGCCAACACCTGGAGTCCCGGCTGCTGGTCGACCATGCCCAGCCCAACTGTCGTTCGCACGTCACGTACAAGGGCGCGCTGCAAGGGGATCCGTCCACCGACAAGCCCGACACCCATACCGTCTGGGTGGGCGACGTGCTGATCCGCGCCGAGGCCACCGGGACCGACACCTACGAGGTCAACCGCAACCTGGTGCTGACCGACGGCGCCCGCGCGGACTCGGTGCCCAACCTGGAGATCGAGACCGGCGAGATCCTCGGCGCCGGCCATGCCAGCGCCACCGGGCGCTTCGACGACGAGCAGCTGTTCTACCTGCGGGCCCGCGGTATCCCCGAGGATCAGGCCCGCCGGCTGGTGGTGCGCGGCTTCTTCGGCGAACTGATCCAGAAGATCTCCGTGCCCGCGGTCCGTGACCGCCTCACCGCAGCCATCGAACACGAACTTGAACTGACCGAAGGAAACACCCACTCATGACCACCCTCGCCATCACCGACCTGCACGTCAGCGTCAACGCCCCGGACGGGCAGGAGATCCCGATCCTCAAGGGCGTCAACCTCACCGTGAAATCCGGTGAGACACACGCGGTGATGGGCCCCAACGGCTCCGGTAAGTCGACGCTGTCCTACGCCATCGCCGGCCATCCCAAGTACACCGTCACGTCGGGCTCGATCACCCTGGACGGCGCCGACGTGTTGGAGATGAGCATCGACGAACGCGCACGCGCGGGGCTGTTCCTGGCCATGCAGTACCCGGTCGAGGTGCCCGGTGTGTCGATGTCGAACTTCCTGCGCACCGCCGCGAGCGCCGTCCGCGGCGAGGCGCCGAAGCTGCGGCACTGGGTCAAAGAGGTCAAGGCCGCCATGTCGGATCTGGACATCGACCCGGCATTCGGTGAGCGCAGCGTCAACGAGGGCTTCTCCGGTGGTGAGAAGAAGCGCCACGAGATCTTGCAGCTGGGTCTGCTCAAGCCGAAGATCGCCATCCTGGACGAGACCGACTCCGGTCTGGACGTCGACGCGCTGCGCATCGTGAGCGAAGGCGTGAACCGCTATAAGGAAGCCGAGAACGGCGGCGTCCTGCTGATCACGCACTACACCCGCATCCTGCGCTACATCAAGCCGCAGTTCGTGCACGTCTTCTTCGACGGGCGCATCGTCACCTCGGGCGGCCCGGAACTGGCCGATGAGCTGGAAGAGAACGGCTATGAGCGCTTCACCCAGGCCTCCGATCAGGCACACGCTGGCGCCTGACATGACGGCGTCAGTCGATCTGGATGTGACCAGGATCAGATCTGACTTTCCGATCCTGAGCCGGGTGATGCGCGGCGGAAACCAGTTGGCCTATTTGGATTCCGGTGCGACATCGCAGAAGCCCCTGCAGGTGCTCGATGCCGAACGTGACTTCCTGACCACCTCCAACGGCGCGGTGCACCGCGGCGCGCACCAGCTGATGGAGGAGTCGACCGACGCCTACGAGCAGGGCCGCGCCGATATCGCGGCCTTCGTCGGTGCCGACGATGACGAGCTGGTGTTCACCAAGAACGCCACCGAATCGCTGAACCTGGTGGCGTACACGCTGGGGGACCGGCGGTTCGACCGCGCGGTCGGGCCGGGCGATGTCATCGTCACCACCGAGCTGGAGCACCACGCCAACCTGATTCCCTGGCAGGAGCTGGCGCAGCGCACCGGCGCGACGCTGCGCTGGTATGGCGTCACCGCCGACGGACGTATCGACCTGGATTCGCTCGAGCTCGACGAGCGGGTCAAAGTCGTTGCCTTCAGCCATCATTCGAATGTCACCGGGGCGATCGCACCGGTCTCGGAACTGGTGTCGCGGGCCAAGGCCGTCGGCGCACTGACGGTGCTGGATGCCTGCCAGTCCGTGCCCCATCAGCCGGTGGATTTCCACGCCCTGGACGTCGACTATGCGGCCTTCTCCGGTCACAAGATGCTCGGTCCGACCGGCATCGGCGTGCTCTACGGGCGGCGCGCGTTGCTCAATGCGATGCCGCCGTTCATCACCGGCGGTTCGATGATCGAGACCGTCACCATGGCGGCCACCACCTACGCCGCTGCGCCGCAGCGGTTCGAGGCGGGCACCCCGATGACCTCCCAGGTGGTCGGATTGGCCGCGGCCGCACGCTATCTCGGCGCGCTGGGCATGCCGGCGGTGCACGCCCACGAGAACGACCTGGTGGCGGCGGCGCTCGACGGGCTGGGCGCCATCCCCGGTGTGCGGATCATCGGCCCCACCACGCTGGACCACCGCGGATCGCCGGTGAGCTTCGTCGTCGACGGGGTGCACGCCCACGACGTCGGGCAGGTGCTCGACGACGAGGGCGTGGCCGTGCGGGTGGGCCACCACTGCGCCTGGCCGCTGCACCGCCGGTTCGGCATCGCCGCGACCGCGCGGGCGTCCTTCGCGGTTTACAACACGCTCGACGAGGTCGATAGCCTGGTGGCGGGCGTGAAACGGGCCATCGAGTTCTTCGGGGCGTGACGGCGTGCGACTGGAACAGATGTACCAGGAAGTCATCCTGGACCACTACAAGCATCCGCACCACCGCGGGCTGCGGGAGCCGTTCGGTGCGCAGGTCTACCACGTCAACCCCACCTGTGGTGACGAGGTGACGCTGCGGGTGCGGCTGTCCGAGGACGGCGAGACCGTCGACGACATCTCCTATGACGGCCAGGGATGTTCCATCAGTCAGGCCTCGACGTCGGTGCTCACCGACCAGGTGATCGGCCAGACCGTCGGCGATGCGCTCAAGACCGTCGCGGCGTTCACGGAGATGATCTCGTCCCGCGGCAATGTCGAAGGTGACGAGGATGTGTTGGGCGACGGCATCGCATTCGCCGGGGTTTCCCGCTACCCGGCCCGGGTGAAGTGCGCCCTGCTGGGCTGGATGGCTTTCAAAGATGCCGTGGCGCAAGCCAGCGACGGTGTTTTCGACGTGGAGGAGAAACGATGAGTGATCAGACCGAAGAACTGTTGCTGGCCGACGTCGAAGAAGCGATGCGCGATGTGGTCGACCCCGAGCTGGGCATCAACGTCGTGGACCTCGGCCTGGTGTACGGGCTGAACCTGGAGGACGGGGAGGCCGGCAAGGTCGCGCTGATCGACATGACGCTGACCTCGGCGGCCTGCCCGCTCACCGATGTGATCGAGGACCAAACCCGCACCGCGCTGATCGGGGCCGGCCTGGTCAAGGACATCAAGCTGAACTGGGTGTGGAACCCGCCGTGGGGCCCGGACAAGATCACCGACGACGGCCGCGAGCAGCTGCGGGCGCTCGGTTTCACGGTCTGACGCACGCGGCCGATTCCGGCCAACGCCGAGCACCGCGCGAACGGGGCGGCGACAATGGTTGTCAGACGGAACAACGGCAACCGGGAAAACGTTAGGAAAACCGTGGGTACACGAGACATCACCGCAGCCGAATTCAAGGGCATCCTCGACGACAACGAGATCGTGATCGTCGACTTCTGGGCGTCGTGGTGTGGTCCGTGCCGCGCCTTCGCCCCGACCTACGGAGCCTCGGCCGACAAGCACCCCGATGTGGTGCACGCGAAGGTCGACACCGAGGCCGAGCCGGAGTTGGCGCAGGCCGCCGAGATCCAGGCCATTCCGACGCTGATGGCGTTCAAGAAGGGGCACCAGGTGTTCCGGCAGTCCGGAGCGCTGGCGCCGGCACAGCTGGACGAGCTCATCACCAAGATCAAAGAGTTCGATATCGACGCGGCCATCGCGTCGCAGCAGAACTGACGCGGCCATCGCGTCGCAACAGAACTGACGCACCCGGCACGCGCTAGCGTGCACGTGTGACTGATCACAGCGACTTCGTCCTCGTCGACCGACCGCATCCCGGCGTGGCACTGGTCACACTGAACCGGCCCGAGCGGATGAACTCGATGGCCTTTGACGTGATGGTGCCGCTGCGGGCGGTGCTCGATGAGCTGCGGTTCGACAACGACGTGCGGGTGGTGGTGCTGACCGGCGCCGGCCGGGGCTTCTCCTCCGGAGCCGACCACAAGTCGGCGGGCTCGGTGCCGCATGTGGCCGGGCTGACCCGGCCGACGTTCGCCTTGCGGTCCATGGAGGTGCTCGACGAGGTCATCCTGGCGCTGCGCCGCATGCACCAGCCGGTGATCGCCGCCGTCAACGGCGCCGCCATCGGCGGTGGCCTGTGCTTGGCGCTGGCCTGCGATATCCGGGTCGCGGCGTCGGGTGCCTACTTCCGGGCCGCCGGCATCAACAACGGGCTGACGGCCAGCGAACTGGGATTGTCCTACCTGCTGCCGCGGGCCATCGGCGCGTCGCGGGCGTTCGAGATCATGCTGACCGGACGCGACGTCGACGCGGCCGAGGCCGAACGGATCGGGCTGGTATCGCAAGTGGTGGCCGAGGACGAATTGCTGGCATACTGCTACGGAATTGCCCAGCGCATCGCGGCGTTTTCCCGGCCGGGAACCGAGTTGACCAAGCGGACGCTGTGGAGTGGACTGGACGCCGCGAGCCTCGAGGGGCATATGCAGGCCGAAGGTCTGGGCCAGCTGTTCGTGCGCCTGCTCACCGCCAATTTCGAGGAAGCGGTCGCCGCGCGCGCCGAGAAGCGGCCCGCCATCTTCACCGACGACAAATAGCGAGAACGAGGAGGTAGGTGCGTGATCACCGCAACGGACCTGGAGGTCCGCGCCGGGGCGCGCACACTGCTGTCCATCGAGGGCGCCGCACTGCGCGTGCAGCCCGGCGACCGGATCGGGTTGGTCGGACGCAACGGCGCGGGCAAGACCACCACCATGCGCATCCTGGCCGGCGAGGGCGAACCCTATGCCGGCAAGGTCGAGGCCACCAGCGAGGTCGGTTACCTGCCCCAGGACCCCCGCGAGGGTGACCTGGACGTCCTGGCCAGGGATCGGGTGTTGTCCGCCCGCGGCCTGGACACCCTGCTGTCCGAGCTGGAGAAGCAGCAGACGCTGATGGCCGAGGTCGCCGACGACGCCGCCCGGGACAAGGCGGTGCGCCGCTACGGCCAGCTCGAAGAACGTTTTGCCGCACTCGGCGGGTATGCCGCCGAGAGCGAAGCCGGCCGGATCTGCGCCAGCCTCGGGTTGCCCGATCGGGTGCTGACCCAGCCGCTGCGCACCTTGTCCGGCGGTCAGCGCCGACGGGTGGAATTGGCCCGCATCCTGTTCGCCGCGTCCGAGGGTTCGGGCTCGGGTACCACCTTGCTGCTCGACGAGCCCACCAACCACCTCGACGCCGACTCGATCGGCTGGCTGCGCACCTTCCTGCAAAACCACACCGGTGGACTGGTGGTCATCAGCCACGATGTCGACCTGCTGGCCGATGTGGTCAACCGGGTGTGGTTCCTGGACGCGGTCCGCGGTGAGGCCGATATCTACAACATGGGCTGGCAGAAGTACCTCGATGCGCGCGCCACCGACGAGCAGCGTCGCCGTCGTGAGCGGGCCAACGCCGAGAAGAAGGCCGGAGCGCTGCGGGCCCAGGCCGCCAAGATGGGCGCCAAGGCCACCAAAGCCGTTGCCGCCCAGAACATGTTGCGTCGTGCCGAGCGGATGATCGCCGAGCTCGACGCCGAACGGGTGGCCGACAAGGTAGCCAGGATCAAGTTCCCCACCCCGGCGCCGTGCGGCAAGACACCCCTGGTTGCCAAAGGATTGACGAAAACCTACGGGTCGCTGGAAATCTTCACCGGGGTGGACCTGGCCATCGACCGCGGCTCGCGCGTGGTGGTGCTCGGTCTCAACGGTGCGGGCAAGACGACGTTGCTGCGGTTGCTCGCCGGCGTGGAGACGCCCGACGCGGGTGGCCTGGATCCCGGCCACGGATTGAAGATCGGCTACTTCGCCCAGGAGCACGACACCCTGGACAACGGGGCGACCGTCTGGGAGAACATCCGGCACGCCGCACCTGACACCGGCGAGCAGGATCTGCGAGGACTGTTGGGCGCCTTCATGTTCACCGGTCCACAGCTGGACCAGCCGGCCGGGACGTTGTCCGGTGGCGAGAAGACCCGGTTGGCGCTGGCCGGCCTGGTGGCCTCGACCGCGAACGTCTTGTTGCTCGACGAGCCGACCAACAACCTCGATCCGGCCTCACGTGAGCAGGTGCTCGACGCGCTGCGCAGCTACGAGGGTGCGGTGGTGTTGGTGACCCACGATCCGGGCGCCGCCGAGGCGCTGGATCCGCAGCGGGTGGTGTTGCTGCCGGACGGCACCGAGGACTTCTGGTCCGACGAGTACCGGGACCTGATCGAGCTCGCCTGAGTTTGCGGTGCCGCGCGAACTTATTTGAGTTCGCAACGCATTTCCCGAATTTGGCCCGGCACGTTTGACTGCTTCCTAGGCTGTGTACCCGCGGGATGCATTCGCAGAAGTGGGGAGACGTCTGATGAACGAAAGCAGCAAGCCCCGAGACCAGGTGTTGACCGAGCTGCGCACCGCCTACGAGCGGGGCGCGAGCATCCGGTCACTGGTGGCGATGACCGGCCGCTCGTACGGGTCCGTACACAGCATGTTGCGCGAATCCGGCACCACCATGCGCAGCCGCGGCGGTCCCAACCACCGGCGCATCGGCTGATCAGCCGCGCTGGCGCACCGACTCCTCGACGAGGTCCAGTACCGCGCTGAGGTTTTCGGTGCTGTCGCCGGATGCCAGTCGGGCCACCAGTCCGTCGAGCACCAGGTCCAGATAGTTCTGCAGCACCGAACCGGCGACGTCGTCGCGCAGCCGGCCGGCTTGTTTCTGCCGCCGCAACCGCTCACTGGTGGCGGCCGACAGTTCGGCTGACCGCTCGGCCCACCCGGCGTGGAAGGCCGGATCGTTGCGCAGCTTGCGCGCGATCTCCAGCCGGGTGGCCAGCCAGTCGAACTGCTCCGGCGCGGCGATCATGTCGCGCATCACCTGGATGAGGCCCTCCCGGGAGGCCACCTCGGCCATCCGCTCGGCGTCCTCGCGGGCCAGTTCGAAGAACAGCGTGTCCTTGTCGCGGAAGTGATGGAAGATGGCGCCGCGCGACAGCCCGATGGTGTGTTCGAGCCGTCGCACGGTCGCCTTCTCGTATCCGTACTCCGCGAAGCAGCGCCGGGCACCGTCGAGAATCTGGCGCCGGCGCGCCGTCAGATGGTCGTCGGTGACTTTCGGCACTGCGCTGACTTATCGCCTGGGAGCTTCGGCTCAGGACTTCAGCATGTTGCGCAGCACGTACTGCAGGATGCCGCCGTTGCGGTAGTAGTCCGCCTCACCGGGGGTGTCGATGCGGACGACCGCGTCGAACTCCACCTTGGAACCATTCTCCTTGGTGGCGGTGACGTGCACCGTCTTGGGCGTCTTGCCGGCGTTGAGCTCTTCGATACCGGTGATGTCGAAGGTCTCGGTGCCGTCCAGCTTGAGGCTGGCGGCCGACTCACCGGCGGGGAACTGCAGCGGGATGACGCCCATGCCGATCAGGTTCGAGCGGTGGATGCGCTCGAACGACTCGGTGATCACGGCGCGCACACCCAGCAGCGTGGTGCCCTTGGCCGCCCAGTCGCGCGACGAACCGGAGCCGTACTCCTTGCCACCCAGCACGACCAGCGGGATGCCGGCCTTCTGGTAGTTGACCGAGGCGTCGTAGATGAACGCCTGCGGACCACCGGGCTGGGTGAAGTCGCGGGTGTAGCCGCCCGAGACATCGTCGAGCAGCTGGTTCCTGAGGCGGATGTTGGCGAAGGTGCCGCGGATCATCACCTCGTGGTTACCGCGCCGCGAGCCAAGGGAGTTGTAGTCCTTGCGCTCCACGCCGTTGGCGTCGAGGTACTGGGCGGCCGGGGTGCCGGGCTTGATCGAACCCGCCGGGCTGATGTGGTCGGTGGTCACCGAATCCCCCAGCAGGGCAAGCACTCTGGCGCCGGTGATGTCCTTGACCGGCTCCGGCTCGGCGGGCATGCCCTCGAAGTACGGGGCCTTGCGGACGTAGGTGGACTTCTCGTCCCACTCGAAGGTGTTGCCCTCCGGGGTGGGCAGCGAACGCCAGCGCTCGTCGCCCTTGAACACGTCGGCGTAGGAGTCGGTGAACATGTCCCGGTTGATGGAGCTGGCGATCGTCTCCTCGATCTCGGCGGCGGACGGCCAAATATCTGCGAGGAACACGTCGTTGCCGTCGCTGTCCTGGCCGAGTGGGTCCGTCTCGAAGTCGAAGTCCATGGTGCCCGCGATGCCGTAGGCGATCACCAGCGGCGGCGAGGCCAGGTAGTTCATCTTCACGTCGGGGGAGATGCGGCCCTCGAAGTTGCGGTTGCCGGACAGCACCGCGGTCACCGACAGGTCGTTGTCGTTGATGGCCGCCGAGATCTCGTCGGGCAGCGGACCGGTGTTACCGATGCAGGTGGTGCAGCCGTAGCCACCCAGGTAGTAGCCCAGCTTCTCCAGGTACGGCCACAAGCCGGCCTTGTTGTAGTAGTCGGTGACCACCTGGCTGCCCGGTGCCATGTTCGTCTTGACCCAGGGCTTGGAGGTCAGGCCCTTCTCGACGGCCTTCTTGGCCAGCAGCGCGGCGCCGATCATGACCGACGGGTTGGACGTGTTGGTGCACGAGGTGATGCCCGCGACCACGACGGCGCCGTGGTCGAGCACGAACTCACCGCGCTCCTCGGAACGCACGGTGACCGGCTTGGACGGCCGGCCCGAGGCTCCGTTGGCGGCCGACGGGCGGACGTCGACGGCACCGTCGTCGGCGAAGGACAGCGTGGCCGGATCGCTGGCGGGGAAGGACTCCTCGACGGCCTCGTCCAGCTTGGTCTCCGGCGTCGGGTGGTTTTCCTCGACGTAGTTGTGGATGTCCTTGCGGAACGCGTTCTTGGCATCGGAGAGTTCGATGCGGTCCTGCGGACGCTTGGGACCGGAGATCGAGGGCACCACGGTGGACAGGTCCAGCTCCAGGTATTCGGAGAAGACCGGCTCGGAGTCCGGGTTGTGCCACATGCCCTGCGTCTTGGCGTAGGCCTCGACCAGGGCGAGCTGCTCGTCGCTGCGGCCGGTCAGGCGCAGGTAGTTGATGGTCTCGTCGTCGATGGGGAAAATGGCTGCGGTGGAGCCGAATTCGGGGCTCATGTTGCCCAGGGTGGCGCGGTTGGCCAGCGGCACCTCGGCCACACCCTTGCCGTAGAACTCGACGAACTTGCCGACGACGCCGTGCTTGCGCAGCATGTCGGTGACGGTGAGGACCACGTCGGTGGCCGTGACGCCCGGCTTGATCTCGCCGGTCAGCTTGAAGCCGACGACGCGGGGGATGAGCATCGAGACCGGCTGGCCCAGCATGGCCGCCTCGGCCTCGATACCGCCGACGCCCCAGCCCAGCACGCCGAGGCCGTTCTCCATGGTGGTGTGGCTGTCGGTACCCACACAGGTGTCGGGGTAGGCCACGCCGTCGCGGACCATGGTGACCCGGGCGAGGTACTCGATGTTCACCTGGTGCACGATGCCGGTGCCGGGCGGGACGACCTTGAAGTCGTCGAAGGCGCCCTGGCCCCAGCGCAGGAACTGGTAGCGCTCGCCGTTGCGCTCGTATTCGAGCTCGACGTTGCGCTCGAAGGCGCCGGCATTGCCGAAGACGTCGAGGATGACGGAGTGGTCGATCACCATCTCGGCGGGGGACAGCGGGTTGACCTTGTTCGGGTCGCCGCCGAGGGTGGCGACGGCCTCACGCATGGTGGCCAGGTCGACGATGCACGGCACGCCGGTGAAGTCCTGCATCAGCACGCGGGCGGGGGTGAACTGGATCTCGATGCTCGGCTCGGCCGAAGGATCCCAGTTCGCGATGGCCTCGATGTGTTCCTTGGTGATGTTGGCGCCGTCTTCGGTGCGCAGCAGGTTCTCCGCGAGCACCTTCAGGCTGTAGGGCAGTTTCTCGGTCCCGGGTACCGCGTCGAGGCGGTAGATCTCGTAACTGTTGTCCCCGACGGTGAGAGTGTCGCGGGCTCCAAATGAATTGACCGAATCTGTGCTAGTCACATCAACTCCCGGTTAGTCATCGCCGCGACGGGCTGTGTCGACGGCGTCGATAATCCTAACAGTACGCTTGTCCTGTGAATCGCCCGAGGGGGCCGCTCCAGTCTCGTCCGCTCGCGCGCGTGCTGCCAGTCGCTTGGGTGAATTTCCAGTACCGTCTGCCAGGTGACGGTTCAGTTCGTGCCCGCATACATTCCACCCGACGTCTGTTCCACCGTGGGGCTGGGCCTGTCCACCCCGGTGGACCAATGCATGGCTCAGGTGCTGACCGACGTCCGCGAGGACGGGGTGGCCGCCCCCGCGTCGGCCGATCCCGCCGGGCTGGCCCAGGTGGTCGCCGACGCGAAGGCTCAGGGGATCGACCTCAAACTGGTGGTGCTCCCGACGAGTCCACCCATCGACACACCGTTGCGTGATGTCGCCAACGACGTCGGCACGGTCTACCCGGGATCGACGGTGCTGGTGATCAGTCCGGGCTTCGCGGGCACCTACAGCCACGTTTATGACCGGGTCACCTTGGAGGCCGGTCAGGACCTGGCGAAAACGGGTAATGCCGTCCAATCTTCGAAGAATTTCGTGTCGCAGTTGCACACCCCGGACTTTCCGTGGACACCGTTTACCATCGTGCTCACGCTGGGGGTAGCTGCGGCCGCCGTCGGTACCCGTATGCTGCAGGTTCGTGCCAAGCGCGGCGTTGCTGAGAAAGCGGTTTCCGGCGCACCGCAGTAATGGCGTGATGGGGCGCTGAGTGGCCGCCGAGTGGTGTCGATGAATTCGAATATCACCGTTCGGTCACAACGGATTCAATTACAAACATGTAATTTGTTACTAAAGTTTCTTTAGAGCGCGCTGTGACGTACGGTGCAGACAGTGCCTGTAGTTGCAGCTGTGATTGATGTGACCCATGTGATGGGTGAGCATCGCCTCCGGGGCGACTCCTGGCACTGCGTGAAGTGCCATGACGTTCGCGTCCAGCCCGAGGAGACCTGAGTCGAATGAGACGCACCCCTGGCGCCTCCCGGCGGTACGTGCAGCTGTGCGCGTTCCCCGTGACCTTCGGCGTGCTGCTGGCGGGGACCATGCCGAACGGAGCCGTCTCGGTCGCCGAACCGGTGAACCCGGAGGGCATCGCCGCACTCGTCGCCGCCGTGGCCGACGCCGACCAGAAACTGCAGGACCTCGGCGCTGCCGTGCAGACGCAGCAGGAGAGCGTCAACAAGGCCCTCGTCGACGTCGCCAACGCCCGCGACGACGTCGCGATCGCGCAGCAGAAACTGGACGAGAGCAAGCGCGACGTGAGCGACGCCGACGCCCGGATCGCCGACGCCCAGAAGCGTTTCGACACCTTCGCCGCCGCGACGTACGTCAACGGCCCGTCGGCGTCCTATCTGACCGCCGCCGACCCGGCCGAGGCGCTGCGCACCGCCGCGGCCGGCCAGGCGCTCGCCATGAGTTCACAACAGGTCATCACCGACCTGCAGCGGGCCCGCACCGAACAGATCAACCGGGAGTCGGCCGCCCGGCTGGCCAAAGACACCGCGGACAAGGCGGCCGCCGCTGCGCAAGCCAGCCAGGACGCCGCGGTGGCCAGCCTCATCCAGGCTCAGCAGACCTTCGCCGGCCAGCAGCAGGAATTGGACAAGCTGACCGCCGAACGCAGTGCGGCACAGGCGAAATTGGCCGCCGCCGAGCGGCCGGCCCAACCGGCGCCCGACGCGACCCAACCGGCCCCCGGCGCGGCCCAGCCGCAGGCCGCGCCCAAGCCCGGCGGGCCGGCGCCCGCCGCGGGCGCCGACTGGGACCGCGCCCCCGGCAAGACCGCCGCCCCGGCCAACACCAGCCAGTGGGACACCACCCTTCCGATGATCCCGAGCGCGTTCGTCAGCGGGGATCCGATCGCGATCATCAACGCGATCCTCGGCATCATGAACACCTCGGCCCAACTCACCGCGAACATGGGCCGCACCTTCCTGCAGAAGCTGGGCCTGATCCCGACGCCGACCGGCTATACCAACGGCGCCATCCCGCGCGTGTACGGCAGGCAGGCCTCCGAGTACGTGATCCAGCGCGCCATGTCGCAGATGGGCGTGCCGTACTCGTGGGGTGGCGGCAACGCCGGCGGCCCGAGCCGGGGCATCGACTCCGGCGCCGGCACAGTCGGTTTCGACTGTTCGGGCCTGATCCTGTACGCCTTCGCCGGGGTGGGGATCAAGCTGCCGCACTACTCGGGCTCGCAGTACGACATGGGCCGCAAGATCCCGTCCTCGGAGATGCGCCGCGGCGACGTCATCTTCTACGGCCCCGGCGGCAGCCAGCACGTCGCCCTGTACCTCGGCAACGGGCAGATGCTCGAAGCGCCCTACACCGGGTCCAACGTCAAGGTCTCGCCGGTGCGGACCGGCGGCATGACCCCGTACGTCATTCGCTACATCGAGTACTGACCTGAGGATTGTATTGCGCTCCAAGATATTTCGACTGAAGGTCGCCGTCGTCTCGGTTCTGGCCGGGGCGGCGCTGACGCTCGGCTCTGTGGTTTCCGCGCCCCAGGCCGCCGCGGCGCCCGACGACGGGCAATGGGATCCGACCCTGCCCAAGATCGTCAGCTCCGGCGGGCCCGGTGATCCGGTGGCGATGGCCAACGCCGGCTTCCAGGTCAGCAAGATCGCCCTGGACACCACCGCCAATCTGGGCCAGCAGTTCCTGCAGTCCCTCGGGCTGGCGCCCAAGTCGGCCGCCGCCCTGCCCGGCGGCCGGGTGCGCGGCCCGCAGGCCATCGAATACGTGATCCGCCGGGCGGGCTCGCAGATGGGTGTGCCGTACTCGTGGGGCGGGGGCACCCTCACCGGTCCGGGCCCCGGCGTGGACTACGACGCCGGAAAGATGGGCTTCGACTGCTCCGGCCTGACCCGGTACGCCTTCGCCGGTGTCGGGGTGCAGATCCCCAAGTACTCCGGCGACCAGTACAACACCGGACGGCCCATCCCGCCGTCGCAGGCCAAGCGCGGTGACCTGATCTTCTACGGGCCCGGCGGCAGCCAGCACGTGGCCATCTATCTGGGGGGCGGCAAGATGCTGGAGGCCTCCGGTAGCGCCGAGAAGGTGACCGTCAGCCCGGTCCGGATGGCGGGCATGTCCCCGCACCTGTCGCGCATCATCGAATCCTGAGGACAGCCTGAGCAGGGGCCCGCGCCGTCGACGGATCCCGAACAGCCTGGAATAGTTGACGGCGGGCGTGTCGCCGCACCGGCGGCGCCTTGTTAGTTCAGGGTTGACCAGCCGGGTACACACAACGACTGTGGGAGGAAGCTAGATGACGTCACCGAGTGGGCCGCCGCAGGGCGCCGGAGGCTACCCAGGCCCGGCCCCGACGCAGGGCTACCCGCCCGGAGCGCCGACACAGGCTTCCGCCGCCCCCGCCAACAACAGCGCGCTGCAGAACGAGGTACACACCCTCGAACGCGCGATCTTCGAGGTCAAGCGCATCATCGTCGGGCAGGACCAGCTGGTGGAGCGCATGCTGGTCGGGCTGCTGGCCAAGGGGCACGTGCTGCTCGAAGGCGTGCCTGGCGTGGCCAAGACGCTGGCCGTCGAAACATTCGCCAAGGTGGTCGGCGGTACCTTCGCCCGCATCCAGTTCACGCCGGACCTGGTGCCCACCGACATCGTCGGTACCCGCATCTACCGGCAGGGCAAGGAGGAGTTCGACATCGAACTCGGCCCCGTGGTGGTCAACTTCCTGCTCGCCGACGAGATCAACCGGGCGCCTGCCAAGGTGCAGTCCGCCCTGCTCGAGGTGATGGCCGAGCGCAAGATCTCCATCGGCGGCAAGACGTTCCCGCTGCCCAATCCGTTCCTGGTGATGGCCACCCAGAACCCCATCGAGCAGGAGGGTGTCTATCAGCTGCCCGAGGCGCAGCGCGACCGGTTCCTGTTCAAGCTCAACGTCGACTACCCGTCGCCGGAGGAAGAGCGCGAGATCATCTACCGGATGGGTGTGAAACCGCCGGAGCCCAAGCAGATCCTCAACACCGGCGACCTGCTGCGCCTGCAAGAGGTGGCCGCCAACAACTTCGTGCACCACGCCCTGGTCGACTACGTGGTGCGCGTCGTCACCGCCACCCGCGAGCCGGAGAAGTTCGGCATGCCCGACGCCAAGGCGTGGATCGCCTACGGCGCCTCGCCGCGTGCCTCGCTGGGCATTATCTCCGCCTCCCGCGCGCTGGCGTTGGTGCGCGGCCGCGACTACGTCATCCCGCAGGACGTCGTCGAGGTCATCCCTGACGTGCTGCGGCACCGGCTGGTGCTCACCTACGACGCGCTGGCCGACGAGATCTCCTCGGAGACCGTGATCAACCGGATCCTGCAAACCGTCGGCCTGCCGCAGGTCAATGCCATTCCGCAGCAAGGGCATTCGGCGCCTCCCGGGGTGCCTGCCGCGGCGGCGGCCAGCGGTCGGTGACCGATACTGTGCCGCCGGAGCAAGGCCGCACGGTCGACCTGCCATCACTCAAGCGGGGCGAGATCCGTGACCCGCAGCTGTCGGCCGCGCTGCGCAAGCTCGAGCTCACGGTCCGCCGCAAGCTCGACGGGGTGCTGCACGGGGACCACCTCGGCCTGATCCCCGGCCCGGGCTCCGAACCGGGCGAGTCGCGGATGTACCAGCCCGGCGACGACGTGCGCCGGATGGACTGGTCGGTGACCGCGCGCACCACCCACCCGCACGTGCGCCAGATGATCGCCGACCGGGAGTTGGAGACCTGGCTGGTGGTCGACGTGTCCGCCAGCCTGGACTTCGGCACTGCAGGCTGCGAGAAACGCGATCTGGCGGTGGCCGCCGCGGCCGCGATCGCCTTCCTCAACAGCGGTGGTGGCAACCGGCTGGGCGCGCTGATCTCCAACGGCGACACCTTGCGCCGGGTGCCGGCGCTGTCGGGCCGGCTGCACGAGCAGGAATTGCTGCGGGCCATCGCCACCACACCGCAGGCCCCGCACGGGGTGCGCGGTGACCTGGCCGCCACCATCGACGCCTTGCGCCGTCCGGAACGCCGGCGCGGGATGGCGGTGATCATCAGCGACTTCCTCGGCCCGATCGACTGGATGCGGCCGCTGCGCGCCATCTCCGGCAGGCACGAGGTGCTGGGGATCGAGATCCTCGATCCCCGCGATATCGAACTGCCCGATATCGGCGATGTGATCCTGCAGGACACCGAGACCGGTGTCACCCGGGAATTCACCATCGACGCCAAGCTGCGCGACGATTTCGCCAAGGCGGCCGCCGCCCACCGCGCCGAGGTGGCCCGCACCCTGCGCCGCTGCGACGCCCCTCTGCTGACGCTGCGCACCGACCGGGACTGGATCGCCGACGTGGTCCGGTTCGTCGCCAACCGCCGGCGCGGCGCCCTGGCAGCCCGATGAGTATCGAAACGGAAATGACAAGCCGCACATGACTTTGCCGTTGCTCGGACCGATGACGCTGACGGGATTCGAACACAAGTGGTTCTTCCTGTTCCTGCTGGTGATCCTCGGCCTGGTCGGGCTGTACATCGTCGTGCAGTTGGCCCGCCAGAAGCGCATCCTGCGCTTTGCGAATATGGAACTGCTGGAGAAGGTGGCGCCCAAGCAGCCCACCCGCTGGCGCCACGTTCCCGCGATCCTGCTGGTCGCGTCGCTGCTGCTGTTCACCGTCGCGATGGCCGGTCCCACCCATGACGTCCGTATCCCGCGCAACCGTGCGGTCGTGATGCTGGTCATCGACGTCTCGCAGTCCATGCGGGCCACCGACGTGGCGCCCAGCCGGCTGGTCGCCGCGCAGGAGGCCGCCAAACAGTTCGCCGACCAGCTGACCCCTGGCATCAACCTGGGGCTGATCGCCTACGCCGGAACCGCCACCGTGCTGGTCTCGCCGACCACCAACCGGGACGCCACCAAGAACGGGATCGACAAACTGCAGCTGGCCGACCGCACCGCCACCGGTGAGGGCATCTTCACCGCCCTGCAGGCCATTGCCACCGTCGGCGCCGTGATCGGCGGCGGTGACGAACCGCCGCCGGCTCGGATCGTGCTGATGTCCGACGGCAAGGAGACGGTGCCGTCCAACCCGGACAACCCCAAGGGCGCCTACACCGCGGCGCGCACCGCCAAGGACCAGGGTGTGCCGATCTCCACGGTGTCGTTCGGCACCCCGTACGGCTACGTCGAGATCAACGACCAGCGCCAACCGGTGCCGGTCGACGACGAGATGCTCAAGAAGATCGCCGACCTCTCCGGCGGCGAGGCCTTCACCGCGTCCAGCCTGGAGCAGCTCAAGCAAGTCTTCACCTCGCTGCAGCAGCAGATCGGCTACGAGACCATCAAGGGTGATGCCAGCATGGGCTGGTTGCGCCTGGGCGCGCTGGTGCTGGCCGCCTCGGCGCTGGCGGCGCTGCTGATCAACCGCAGGCTGCCCGGCTGAGTGCGGGCACTCCGATTTCGGCGAACGGTGCGCTTGGCGATAGGTTTGGCGTCATGAGTGACGGTGAAGTCTCGCAACCCTCGGCTGGTCGTCCGCCCTTCGTATCGCGCTCGGTGCTGGTGACCGGTGGTAACCGGGGTATCGGCCTGGCGATCGCGCAGCGACTGGCCGCCGACGGCCACAAGGTCGCGGTCACCCATCGCGGATCCGGCGCGCCGGAGGGGCTGTTCGGCGTCGAATGCGATGTCACCGACAACGCCGCCGTGGACCGCGCGTTCACCGAGGTCGAGGAGCACCAGGGCCCCGTCGAGGTGCTGGTCTCCAACGCCGGCATCTCCAAGGACGCCTTCCTGATGCGGATGACCGAGGAGCGGTTCACCGAGGTCATCAACGCCAACCTGACCGGGGCGTTCCGGGTGACCCAGCGGGCCTCGCGCAGCATGCAGCGCAAGCGCTTCGGCCGGATCATCTACATCGGTTCGGTGTCGGGGATGTGGGGGATCGGCAACCAGGCCAATTACGCGGCCGCCAAAGCGGGCCTGATCGGCATGGCCAGGTCCATCTCTCGCGAGCTGTCCAAGGCCGGTGTCACCGCCAACGTCGTGGCGCCGGGCTATATCGACACCGAGATGACCCGGGCGCTGGACGAGCGGATCCAGGCAGGTGCGCTGGAGTTCATCCCCGCCAAGCGGGTCGGCACCGCCGCGGAGGTCGCGGGCGTGGTGAGTTTCCTGGCGTCCGAGGACGCCTCCTACATCGCCGGCGCGGTCATCCCGGTCGACGGCGGCATGGGCATGGGCCACTAGCGCCGACAAGCACAGGTACTTCTCGAATTCGGGCGAACAGTAAGGACTTTCACATGACAGGGCTTCTCGAAGGCAAGCGCATCCTCGTCACGGGGATCATCACCGACAGCTCGATCGCCTTCCATATCGCCAAGGTGGCGCAGGAGGCCGGTGCCGAACTGGTGCTGACCGGTTTCGACCGGATGAAGCTGATCCAGCGCATTGCCGACCGGCTGCCCAAGCCGGCGCCGCTGCTGGAACTCGACGTGCAGAACCAGGACCACCTGGACTCGCTGGCCGGTCGGGTGTCCGAGGTGCTCGGTGCGGACACCAAGCTCGACGGGGTGGTGCACTCGATCGGCTTCATGCCGCAGAGCGGGATGGGCATCAACCCGTTCTTCGACGCCCCGTACGAGGACGTCGCCAAGGGCATCCACATCTCCGCCTACTCGTACGCCTCGCTGGCAAAGGCGCTGTTGCCCATCATGAATCCGGGCGGCGGCATCGTCGGCATGGACTTCGACCCCACCCGCGCGATGCCGGCCTACAACTGGATGACCGTCGCCAAGAGCGCGCTGGAGTCGGTGAACCGATTCGTCGCGCGCGAAGCGGGGGCCTACGGCGTGCGCTCCAATCTGGTTGCCGCCGGACCGATCCGGACGTTGGCGATGAGCGCCATCGTCGGCGGTGCGCTGGGTGCCGAAGCCGGTGACCAGATGCGGCTGCTGGAGGAGGGCTGGGACCAGCGCGCGCCGATCGGCTGGAACATGAAAGATCCCACCCCGGTCGCCAAGACCGTGTGTGCGCTGCTGTCGGATTGGCTGCCGGCCACCACGGGCACCATCGTCTACGCCGACGGCGGCGCCAGCACCCAGCTGCTGTAGCGATAGCCGATGAAATTCGATGCGGTCCTGCTGCTGTCCTTCGGTGGACCCGAGGGGCCCGAGCAGGTCATGCCGTTCCTGGAGAACGTCACCCGGGGCCGCGGTGTGCCGCCGGAGCGGCTGGCCGCGGTCGCCGAGCACTACCTGCACTTCGGGGGAGTGTCGCCGATCAACGGCATCAACCGTGAGCTGATCACCGCGATCGAGGCCGAAATCGCTGCGCGCGGCTGGGATCTGCCGGTCTACTTCGGCAACCGCAACTGGGAGCCGTATGTCGAGGACACCGTGACGGTCATGCGCGACAACGGTATTCGGCATGCTGCGGTGTTCACCACCTCGGCCTGGGGCGGTTACTCGGGCTGTGTGCAGTACCAGGAGGACATCGCGCGGGGCCGTGCCGCGGCCGGACCGGCCGCCCCCGAGCTGACCAAACTGCGGCAGTACTTCGATCATCCGCTGCTGATCGAGATGTTCGCCGATGCCGTGCGCGACGCCACGGCCACTTTGGCGCCGGACCTGCGCGACCGGGCCCGGCTGGTGTTCACCGCGCATTCCATCCCGCTGCGTGCCGCCTCGCGGTGTGGTCAGGATCTGTATCAACGCCAGGTGGCCCACACCGCGCGCCTGGTGGCCGCCGCGGCCGGTCACGACGACTACGACCAGGTGTGGCAGTCCCGGTCCGGGCCCCCGCAGGTGCCGTGGTTGGAACCCGACGTCGGCGATCATCTCGCTGCGCTTGCGCAGGCCGGCACCGAGGCGGTCATCGTGTGCCCGGTGGGCTTCGTCGCCGACCACATCGAGGTGGTGTGGGACCTGGACAACGAACTGGCCGAACAGGCCGCGGCGGCCGGCGTGGCGCTGGCGCGGGCCGGTACACCCAACGCCCAGCCCCGATTCGCCCGACTGGCAATGGATCTGCTCGACGAAGCCCAGCGCGGGCTGCCCCCGGTGCGGGCCGGCGGTGCCGATCAGGTGCCCGGTTACGGTTTCAGCACCAATGGCGCGGTGTGCACGCCGGGGTGCGCCGCCGGCTGACGCGGCTACCGGCGCCAGGCCGAGTACATGATCGCGCTGACCGCGGCCAGCCGCGCCGAACGCACCACCGCGGACAGCGGCCGCAGGGTGTCGGTCGCGATCTGCATGGCCGATGAACTCTGCAGACCGATCGGCATCAGCCCGGAGCTGACGGTGATGATGGCGTCCACGTGTGCGGCGTTCTCCAGCACCCGCAACGCCCGCTCCGGTGCGTGGTCCGGTGCGCGGTGCAGCCGGGTGGCCTCCAGCAGTTGTTCCACCATGCCGCGCGGATCGTCCACGTCGGCGGCATCGGCGCCGGCTCGCAGCGCACCGAGCGCGTCGGCGGCCGAGCGCACCGCCGAGCGCAGGGTGTACTCGGCCTCACCGAGGTCGAGATGCTCCACCACGCCCGGCGCCGGCACCGAGTACACGGTCCAGGCAAGGGAAATGGGGTCCGGTTCGTAGTCCGGGTCGTCGAGATCGTCGTAGTCGAATTCGGGAACCAGGCCGACGGCGCCGCCCGGATCCTGGCCGATGATGATGGCCTCGCCGATGGTCACGGCATCGCGCTGGAACTGTGTGCCCGCGGGCAGACCTCGGACATCGCCGGGCACCGGCAGCACCAGGGTCAGCGTCGGCGCGCCCGTCGGCGGGCCGGCCGCGGTGCGCATGGTCTGCAGCAGCGACATGGTGCCGGAATGGAAGAGATCCGGCCAGGGGAGCCCGGTGCAGCCGGCCGCCACCGAGTCGTACGCGGTGACCGAATGCTTTGGCGCCCATTGGGATAACGCGTCCAGGACATCGTCGGGCGCGGCCACCCCCGCGAGCCAGGAGTTGACCCATACCGTCAGAGAAGCACTCGGGCACCACATGATGCTCGCAGTGTAATTGCCGGTGAGGCATCCGGCCTGATGGCCCGCGGAACGGCAACGGACTGGTCGAAAACCGCTACTGTTCCTGTATGCCCGCTTTGATCTGGCTGGTTGCGGCGCTGGCGCTGGCCGGTGCGGAAGCGCTGACAGGAGACTTCTTCCTGCTCATGCTCAGCGGTGGTGCGCTGGCCGCCACGGGGACCAGCTTTTTCTTCGACTGGCCGATCTGGGCCGACGGTGCGGTGTTCCTGGTCGTGTCGGTGCTGCTGCTGGTGGTGGTCCGGCCGGCGCTGCGGCGCCGGTTCACCGCAGGCACCGGGCTGCCCGAACCGGTCAAGGCGCTGGAGGGCAAGAGCGCACTGGTGCTGGACACGGTGGCGCGCCACCAGGGACAGGTCAAGCTCGACGGCGAGGTCTGGACGGCCCGGCCCCTCAACGACAACGATGTGTTCGAACCCGGCGACCACGTCACCGTCATCCGCATCGACGGTGCCACCGCGGTCGTCTACAAGACCATCTGATCTCCGGGGAAGGAACCCGCCATGGAAGGTGCTGTCGCCGGCCTCGTGTTGTTGGCCGTACTGGTGTTGTTCGCCATCGTCGTGGTCGCCAAATCGGTGGCGCTGATACCGCAGGCCGAGGCCGCGGTCATCGAACGGCTGGGCCGGTACAGCAAGACGGTGTCCGGTCAGCTGACCCTGCTGCTGCCGTTCGTCGACAAGATCCGCGCCCGGGTGGATCTGCGCGAACGCGTGGTGTCCTTCCCACCGCAGCCGGTGATCACCGAGGACAACCTCACGGTCAACATCGACACCGTCGTCTACTTCCAGGTGACCAATCCCCAGGCCGCGGTCTACCAGATCAGCAACTACATCGTCGGCGTCGAGCAGCTGACCACCACCACGCTGCGCAACGTGGTCGGCGGCATGACGCTGGAACAGACGTTGACCTCCCGTGACTCGATCAACGGACAGCTGCGCGGGGTGCTCGACGAGGCCACCGGCCGGTGGGGCCTGCGGGTGGCCCGGGTGGAGCTGCGCAGCATCGATCCGCCGCCGTCCATCCAGGACTCGATGGAAAAGCAGATGCGTGCCGATCGCGAGAAGCGCGCCATGATCCTCACCGCCGAGGGCAGCCGCGAAGCGGCCATCAAGGCCGCGGAGGGTCAGAAGCAGGCACAGATCCTGGCGGCCGAGGGCGCCAAACAGGCCGCGATCCTGGCCGCCGAGGCCGACCGACAGTCCCGGATGCTGCGCGCCCAGGGCGAGCGTGCCGCCGCCTACCTGCAGGCGCAGGGGCAGGCCAAGGCCATCGAGAAGACCTTCGCGGCGATCAAGAAGGGCCGCCCCACCCCGGAGATGCTGGCCTACCAGTACCTGCAGACGCTGCCGCAGATGGCCAAGGGGGAGGCCAACAAGGTCTGGCTGGTGCCCAGCGATTTCGGTTCGGCCCTGCAGGGCTTCACCAAGATGCTCGGCGCCCCCGGCGAGGACGGCGTGTTCCGCTATACCCCGTCGCCGGTGGACGACGGCCCGTCGAAATCCGACGAGGAGGAAGCCGAGGAGGTCGCGGACTGGTTCTCCACCGATACCGACCCGGCCATCGCCCAGGCCGTTGCGCGGGCCGAGGCCGAAGCCCGCTCGAGCACCCCACCGCTGGGCGCTCCGGCGTCGTTGCCGCCCACCCCGCCGGCGGCTCCACCGACCCAGGCGCCACCCAACGAAGGGGCGACCCAGCAGCTGCCCGGCGGGCCGTACCCCGGCGGGGTGCACCGCGCGTAGCGGGTCACACGATGCGGCGGGCGATGTGGATTCGCCCCGATTTCGCTGAACGTGGTCGATAATTTTTCTTCGGTGACATATCTTGGGATGACCGGATCCCGCGTGTGACATGCGGCCGGTATTCGGCGACCGGCAAAACTGGGGTGCGAGGAACGGTGTCATGAGGCAGATGCGCAGTGCGGTGAGCGTGTGCGCGGTGTCGGCGACCTTGTTGCTCGGGGGTGGTGGACTCCTCGGCTCGACGGCGGTCGCCATGGCCGATACCGGCAGCGGCGGATCGTCGTCGGAGACCGGTACCGGCGGCGAAACATCGTCCGGCCCGTCGGCCTCGCCCACCTCGCCGGCAGGCCCGTCGGGCCCCTCGACCACCACCAAGAACCTCCGGCCCGGCGCCGTCATCGCCGGGATCCAGGACCGGGTGCGCACCACCATCCGGGACTTCACCGGGTCCTTCGGCGGCGCCGGCACCACCCACCAGTCGCCGAAGGTGACCATCTTCCCGCCGCCACGCTCGCAGCAGACGGCCGACGGCGCCACCGGAAGCGGGGCCTCGTCTTCCACTTCTTCTTCTGCCACTTCTTCTCCGGCCGCGGGGGCCACCTCGACGCCCTCCTCGACCGACCAGCAGAGCACCACCGCGCCGGACGCGACCACCGATCCCGCCGCGGGCGGCACGCCGTCGACGGAACTGTCGACCACCCCGTCCACGGCTCCGTCGACCACCCCGACCACCTCGTCGGCGCCGAAACCGGCGTCGCCGTTCTCGTTCAAACCACCGCCGGTCAACCAGCTGGCGTCCTCGGTGTCCGGTTCGCTCACCTCGGCCGCCGGCTCCGTCCGGGACGCCGTGGACGCGCTCCCGGCCCTGCTGGCGACGCTGCCGACGTCCACGAACCCGGTCGGTGACGTGCTGGCCACCGTGCAGTCGGTCCTGACGTCGGTCGGCGAATCGGTCACAACCATCACCGAGATCCCCGGTGACCTGTCCTCGCTGCTCGGGTTCCCGGCCACCTCGACAGCGCCCGCCGTCGTCGGCGGCAGCGCCGAGACCCCGCGGGTGACCACTCCCGCGGCGACGCCGATGGACCTGCTGCCGGTGCTGCTGGCGCCGGCCCCCGCGGCTCCCGCCGTCGCGACCCCGGCCGCGCCGGTCGCGGCACCGCCTCCCTTCGCGGGAACGGCCTCGGTCGGGCTGAGTCAGGAACTGTCCAGCACGGAGCCGCTGGCGTTGCACGGCGTGAGCTCGACGGGGTCGATGGCGTCGGTCCTGCGCCGCGCGGTCAGCAAGATGCTGGTGCCGGTCTCGATCGCCGCCCTGGCCGCCCTGGCCCTCCCGGGCGTCGGAGGCCTGCTGGTGGTGTCCGGTCTCGGCGTGCGGATCGGCTACCGCCAGGCCAAGGCGAATTTCGTCATGCAGGCCTCGGGCATCGCCCGGTTCGCCGGCCCCGGACCGCTCGGCGTCGTCCGTTCGGGTTCGTTCATCGCGCTGTCCAAGCGCGCCGGGCGCCCGCAGGCGTCGCGCATTCCGGAAGCGTCGCCAGACCGACAGACGGTGGTGCCGTTGTCGGCCGTGGCTTTCGACCAGGCGGCGTGATCGGCTTCAGTCCGCCGACCGATCCCGGTGGTGACGCCGGTGCGCCCGGATCTCGTAGCACAGGCCGGCGACCCCGACACTGGCCGTACACAGCGAAACCAGGAACAGCAGCGGGCTGATATTGCCGGTCAGGGCATCGCCGAGGATCACGATGGCCGCAGTGCCAGGAGCCAGCCCGACGACGGTCGCCAGGGTGTAGGGCACCACCCGGACCGCCGACGCTCCAGCGGCGTAGTTGAGCACCGAGAACGGCACGGCCGGGATCATCCGCATCGACAGCACCGATACCCAGCCGCGCTCGCGCAGTCGGGCATCCAAGGTGTCCACCCGGGGATGCCGGACCAACTTGCTCAGTTGCCAGCCCGCCGCCCGCACCAGCACCAGCGCCAACACGGCACTCAGGGCGCTGGCCACCACCGCGATGGACACGCCGAGCCACGGGCCGAACAGCAGTCCGGCGGCGAGGGTGAAGGCGGTCCTGGGGAACGGGAAAACCGTCACCACCACATGAGCCGCGAAGAACGCCAACGGGAACCAGGGACCTACCGAGGTGGCCCAATCCCGCAGCTGCACCGCGCTGGGCAAGGGCACCCAGAGGGCGAGTGCGACGAGAATCACAGCGACCGCCGAAATGGCCACCACCCGGCGGCGGGGTAATTGGGTCGCCGCCGACGTCAGTGCGGCCCAGACCGTGCGCAACGTGCTGGCGGCGGCGTTCACGTCTGCCAAGACTACGGGGCGCCCGAAAGCGATGCCGGTCACGTACTGATCAGTAGGTTTTGCCCGTCCGGCACTGCCGTGATACCGATCATTTAGCCTCAGGTGAAAGGCCCCAATCACACCTGGCTAGTCTAACTAGGTCAGACAGGGCTTGATTCCAAGCCGCGACAACCCAGGAGCCGCGAGTGTCCTCGAGCGTCATTGAATCGGATCGCGAGCGCTGGCGGTCCGGGGTGGCCGGTGTGCTGGCCAAGAGCAGCCGCCGCGACCCAGCGGACCTGCCCGCCGAGCCCGAACGTCTGCTCGATTCGCCCACCTACGAAGGCTTCCCGGTGCGGCCGCTCTACACCGCGCTGGACGGACATGCCGAAGCGCCGTTGCCGGGGCAGTGGCCGTTCACCCGTGGTGCCGACGCGCTGCGTGACGTGCACGCCGGCTGGAAGGTCGTCGAGGTGTTCCCGCTGCCCGGCCAGGCCGCCGTCACCGAGGGCAACGCCGCCGTGCTCGGCGCCCTCACCGACGGGGTGAGCGCGCTGCAGCTGCGTGGCGTGCGGCCCACCGAGCTGGACCGACTGCTCGAGGGCGTGTTCCTGGACCTGGTGCCGGTGATCCTGGACGCCGGTGCCGACTACCGTGCCGCCGCCGACGCGGTGCTTGGCCTGCTCGGCGGATTCGACGACGAGCAGCGTGCCCGGTTGTCGGTGGACCTGGGCGCCGATCCGTTGACCGCTGCGCTGAGTGGCGTACCCGCCGCCACCCTGGACGAGGTGGTCGCGGTGGCGGGCACGGCCGTCGGCTACCGCGGTGGGGTGCGGGCCGTCACCGTGGACGGGCCCGCATTGCACAACCTGGGCGCCAGCGCGTCGTGGGAGCTGGCCGGCGCCATCGCGGCCGGGGTGGCCTATCTGCGGCACCTCACCGAGGCCGGGCTGCCGGTCGCCGACGCTGTCGCACAGATCAGCTTCCGATTCGCCGCCGACGACGACCAATTCCTCACGATCGCCAAACTCCGTGCGGCACGCACCCTTTGGGCGCGGGTGGCCGAGGTCGTCGGGGCCGAGGCCGCAGGGGCGGCGACGGTCCATGCCGTCACGTCGGCGCCGATGATGAGCCAGCGTGACCCGTGGACGAACATGCTGCGCACCACGGTCGCGGCATTCGCCGCCGGTGTCGGCGGCGCCGACACCGTGCTGGTGCAACCGTTCGACTCGGCCATCCCGGGCGGTCTGCCCGGCACGGCAGCCAGCTTCTCGCGCCGCATGGCGCGCAACACCCAGTTGTTGCTGCTGGAGGAGTCGCACCTGGGCCGCGTGCTGGATCCGGCCGGCGGCTCCTGGTTTGTCGAAGACCTCACCGCCGGCCTGGCCGAGCAGGCCTGGTCGCACGTCCAGGATCTCGAGCGCCGCGGTGGTTTCGCCGCCGCACAGCAGCACCTGCTGGCACAGATCGCCGAGATCCGGGACCGCCGCGCGGCCGATATCGCGCACCGCCGTAAGGCCCTCACCGGGGTCAACGAGTTCCCCAACCTGGCCGAGAAGCCGCTTCCGGCCGTCGCTGCACAGTCGACGGCACTGCGCTACGGCGCCGGCTTCGAAGCGTTGCGCGACCGCTCCGATGCGTACCTCAGCGCGCACGGCGCCCGCCCGAAGGTGCTGCTGCTCCCGCTGGGGCCGCTGGCCGAGCACAACATCCGCACCACGTTCGCGTCGAACCTGCTCGCCTCCGGTGGCATCGAGGCGGTCAACCCCGGCACGGTCGACGCGGCCGGGGTGGCGGCGGTCGCCGACGGGCTGACCGTCGCGGTGGTCTGCGGCACCGACGCCCGGTACGCCACCGAGGCCTCCGACGTGGTGGCCGCGGCCAGGGCCGCCGGCCTGACCCACATCTGCCTGGCCGGCCCGGACAAGGCCGTGGCCGAGGCGGGGAACAAGCCGGACGAGTATCTGACTGCGAAGATCGATGCGGTGCAAGCACTTTCGACCCTGCTCACCCGATTGGGGGCCTAGCCATGACTGCCACCACAGGAATTGGGAGCTTCGCCGACATCCCGTTGCACGGCGAGACCACCCCGGCCGCACCCACCGCGGAAGCCGTCGCCGAGCTGACCGCGAACGCCGCGGCCGCGCACGGCTACACCCCCGAACAGCTGGACTGGGTGACCCCGGAGGGCATCGAGGTCAAGCCGGTGTACACCGCCGCCGATCGCGACGAGGCCGCCGCGGCGGGCTACCCGCTCAACAGCTTTCCCGGCGAGCCGCCGTTCATCCGCGGCCCGTACCCCACGATGTACGTCAACCAGCCGTGGACCATCCGCCAATACGCCGGGTTCTCCACCGCCGCGGAGTCCAACGCGTTCTACCGCCGCAACCTGGCTGCCGGCCAGAAGGGTCTGTCGGTGGCCTTCGACCTGGCCACCCACCGCGGGTACGACTCCGACCACCCGCGCGTCGCGGGCGATGTCGGCATGGCGGGCGTGGCGATCGACTCGATCCTGGACATGCGCCAGCTGTTCGACGGGATCGACCTGGGTTCGGTGTCGGTGTCGATGACCATGAACGGCGCCGTGCTGCCGATCCTGGCGCTGTACGTGGTGGCCGCCGAGGAGCAGGGGGTGCCGCCGGAGAAGCTGGCCGGGACCATCCAGAACGACATCCTCAAAGAGTTCATGGTCCGCAACACCTACATCTATCCGCCGACGCCGTCCATGCGGATCATCTCCGACATCTTCGGCTACACCAGCGCCAAGATGCCCAAGTTCAACAGCATCTCGATCTCGGGTTACCACATCCAAGAGGCCGGGGCGACAGCCGATCTGGAGCTGGCCTACACCCTGGCCGACGGGGTGGAGTACATCAAGGCGGGCCTGGACGCCGGCCTGGACATCGACAAGTTCGCGCCGCGGCTGTCCTTCTTCTGGGGCATCGGGATGAACTTCTTCATGGAGGTGGCCAAGCTGCGTGCTGGCCGGCTGTTGTGGAGCGAATTGGTGTCCCAGTTCGAGCCGAAGAGTTCGAAATCGCTGTCGCTGCGCACCCATTCGCAGACCTCGGGCTGGTCGCTGACCGCCCAGGACCCGTTCAACAACGTGGCCCGCACCTGCATCGAGGCGATGGCAGCCACCCAGGGGCACACCCAGTCGCTGCACACCAACGCCCTCGACGAGGCGCTGGCGCTGCCCACGGATTTCTCCGCGCGCATCGCCCGCAACACCCAGCTGGTGCTGCAGCAGGAGTCCGGCACCACCCGGCCGATCGACCCGTGGGGCGGCTCGTACTACGTGGAATGGCTCACCCACCAGCTCGCCGAGAAGGCGCGTGCACATATCGCCGAGGTCGCCGAGCACGGCGGTATGGCGCAGGCGATCGGTGAGGGCATCCCGAAGCTGCGCATCGAGGAGGCCGCCGCGCGCACCCAGGCCCGGATCGACTCCGGCGCCCAGCCGGTCATCGGCGTGAACAAGTACCAGGTCGACGAGGACCAGGAGATCGAGGTCCTCAAGGTCGAGAACAGCCGGGTGCGTGCCGAGCAGGTGGCCAAACTGGAGCGGTTGCGCGGCGAGCGGGACGAGGCCGCGACCCAGGCCGCACTCGCCGAATTGACCAGGGCCGCAGGAGCTTCGGGGCCCGCCGGGGATGACGGTCTGGGTAACAACCTGCTCGCGCTGGCCATCGACGCGGCACGGGCCCACGCCACCGTCGGCGAGATCTCCGACGCGCTGGAGAAGGTGTACGGCCGGCACCAGGCCGAGATCCGGACCATCTCCGGTGTCTACCGGGACGAGGTGGGGAGCAGCCGCAACGTGTCCAGCGCAACGGAGTTGGTCGAAAAATTCGCCGAGGCGGACGGTCGCCGGCCGCGCATCCTGGTGGCCAAGATGGGCCAGGACGGCCACGACCGCGGACAGAAGGTGATCGCCACCGCCTTCGCCGACATCGGCTTCGACGTGGACGTCGGCTCGCTGTTCTCCACCCCGGAGGAGGTGGCCCAGCAGGCCGCCGACAACGACGTCCACGTCGTCGGGGTGTCCTCGCTGGCGGCCGGTCACCTCACCCTGGTGCCCGCCCTGCGGGACGCGCTGGCCGCGGTCGGGCGGCCCGACATCATGGTCGTGGTCGGCGGTGTCATCCCGCCGGGTGACTTCGACGAGCTCTATGCCGCGGGTGCGACGGCGATCTTCCCGCCGGGCACCGTCATCGCCGACGCCGCGATCGGCCTGCTCAACAAGTTGGCCGAGCGGTTGGGTTACCAGCTGAGCTAGTGGCGCCCACCATCGAAGAACTCGCCGCGGCGATCCGACGCGGCGAGCGCGCCGCGCTGGCGCGGGCGATCACGCTGGTCGAGTCGACCAGGGCCGACCATCGCGAGCGCGCCCAGCAGCTGCTACTCGACCTCATGCCCGACGCAGGCAAGGCCCTGCACGTGGGGATCACCGGGGTACCCGGGGTGGGGAAATCCACCACCATCGAGGCGCTGGGCATGTACCTGATCGAGCACGGCCACCGGGTGGCGGTGCTGGCGGTCGACCCGTCCTCCACCCGCACCGGTGGATCGATCCTGGGTGACAAGACCCGGATGGCCAAGCTGGCCGTGCACCCGGACGCGTACATCCGGCCGTCGCCGACCTCGGGCACCCTCGGCGGGGTGGCCAGGGCCACCCGGGAGACCATCGTGCTGCTGGAGGCCGCCGGGTTCGACGTCATCCTGGTCGAGACCGTCGGCGTCGGGCAGTCGGAGGTGACGGTCGCCGCGATGGTCGACACGTTCGTCTTCCTGACCCTGGCGCGCACCGGTGACCAACTCCAGGGCATCAAGAAGGGTGTGCTGGAGCTCGCCGACGTGGTGGTGGTGAACAAGGCAGACGGGCCGCACGCGGTTGAGGCCAAGGCCGCGGCCCGGGAACTGACGGCGGCGCTGCGGTTGATCTATCCCCGCGAAACACTCTGGCGGCCACCGGTTCTCACGATGAGTGCGTTGACAGGAGATGGTCTGGCCCAGCTGTGGGAGACCATCGAGCGCCACGGTGACGTGCTGCGCAGCGCGGGGGAGTTCGACAAGCGCCGGCGCGCCCAGCAGGTGGAGTGGACCTGGGCGATGGTGCGTGACGCCGTACTGGACCGGGTGCTGTCCCATCCGGCGGTGCGCGCGGTGCGTGCCGATGTGGAGCGGCGGGTGCGCGATGGTGAGCTGACACCGGCGCTGGCCGCCCAGCAGATTCTGGCCGCGGCCGACCGTCCCACCACCTGATCGCCATTTGCCGCCGGGCATGCCGGCAACCAGCCGGCTTACAGATAGATAACGCCGCTCGATAGTTAGCTGTACGGCGGAGTAAATTATGGTGATTGTGACCCACGCAACGGAGGGCGGGCGCAGCGCGGCGCGGCCCCATGACCGGCCTCATGACGATGAAGGCGCGCAGTTGCCGCGCGGCGTGCACGGCGCGGCCGACCTGAGCTTCGGCGCCGTGGTGCGGGCCTTCGGCCAGCTGTTCGGCCACCCGCAGTTCGGCGGCGGCGCGTTGGCGGTCTACCTGGACGGCGTACCCGTCGTCGACGTGTGGACCGGATGGTCGGACCGGCGCGGCACCCGGCCCTGGACCGCCGACACCGGCGCCATGGTCTTCTCGGCGACCAAGGGCTTGGCCTCCACCGTCATCCATCGGCTCGCCGATCGCGGACTGATCGATTACGAGGCACCGGTCGCGGCGTACTGGCCGGAGTTCGGTGCCAACGGCAAGGCGGACATCACCGTCCGCGATGTGATGCGGCATCGCGCAGGGCTGTCCCAGTTGGGCCGGGTGACCACGGCCGAGCTGCTCGACCACGAGCTGATGGAACAGCGGGTCGCCGCGGCCCGGCCGGGCCTGTTCCGCGGCCGTCCGGCATACCACGCGCTCACCTACGGCTGGCTGCTGGCGGGTCTGGCACGCGCGGTCACCGGCAGCGGAATGCGCGACCTGTTCCGGTCGGAGCTGGCCGATCCCCTCGGCGTCGAGGGCCTGCACCTGGGCCGCCCGCCGGAGTCGGCGCCGACCCAGCCGGCGCGGATCATCGGTCCGCAGGGTGCCTGGCGGAACCCGGTTTTCGACGTGATCGCCCCACACGTGGCTGCCCTGCCGTTCTCGGGCGGTTTCGGCGCCATGTACTTCCCGGGGATGCGTTCGATGGTGCAGGGCGATATGCCGCTGCTGGACAGCGAGATGGCCTCGGCCAACGGGGTGGTGACGGCGCGCGCCCTGGCCCGCCTGTACGGCGCCATTGCCAACGGGGGAGAGCTGGACGGCACCCGGTTCCTGTCTCCGGCGCTGGTCGACGGACTGACAGCGCGGCCGAGTTGGCATCCCGACGGGGCCATGCTGATGCCGATGTCCTTCCATCTCGGCTATCACGGGCTGCCCGTCGCGGGCGTGCTGCCGGGCTTCGGTCATGTGGGCCTGGGCGGCTCGGTGGGCTGGGCCGACCCGGCCTCCGGGCTGGCGTTCGGGTACGTCCACAACCGGTTGTTGACCCCGATGCTGGTGTCTGACCAGGCCGGATTCGTCGCGACCGCGGCGCTGATCCGGAACGCCGCCGGACGGGCCCGCAAGCGCGGTTTCACCGGGATTTCGCAGTTCGGTGCCCCTTTCTCGTACTCCTCCCCGGTGGCCGGTTAGAGGCCGCACGGCGACCCTCCAAGTTTTGCTTGGAGTCTCAACTAACTCGTCGGTAAGAATTTCGGCGGATATTGCTGAGGGGTCCCGCCAGACCCGCCGCAGGGGCCCTTCGGGGGCGCCGTGACCGATGTCACGTCGGGTGAGTCGCGGGTTTCCTGGCCGTCCCGCGGCGGTTGCCAGCGTTATGTGCGTTGACGTTGCCATCAGTCGATGTCCGGCGCGTGACGAGCTGGGCGACTCGACCTGTGCGCCCGGATTGCTGGGGCGGATGTTACTCGTGTTTCTGCTGGTAGTAGGCCATGACGGTGGGCGCTTCAACCGCCTCTACCGGCACGGTGGCGGTCATCTCGGACTGCTCCAGCTACCCGATCAGCTTAGCTGCACTCATTAGCTGATATGTGTCGTGGCTAATGGTGCTCGAAGGCGAGTGACATACGCCATATTGACCGCTTGGTTAATATTTTGACCTATCCGCAGGTGGCAGGCATATCCGCAAGTAGCTAGGTGATCTTGATATTGCTCGTGTAGCCTGCGCGTCGCGGCCTTTGAAACTGTAAAGTCCCTTGAGGATTTGCTCGGTTTTTAACGCCATCGTCAACGCAGACGACTACGCTACCGACTCACCGACGAGTATCGGCACGGGGCGGGGAAAGGATCTGGGCAGCGCAGTGCGGCGCACATGAGGCAAACGTGGATCCGAGAGCCGTACCTGTCACTTGCTCGTCTTTGAGTTACCTGTCCGAAAGAGGTTGGAACTACGTGGTTGAGACACCTGTCACTGCAGTCGCCGTCATCGGGATGGCGGTGCGATTGCCGGGCGGAATCGACTCACCTGAGCAAATGTGGCAGGCGATGCTGCGCGGCGACGACTACGTCACCACCGTTCCGCTGGAGCGCTGGGATGCCGAGGAGCACTACGACCCCGAGATCGGCGTGCCAGGGCGCTCTGTGTCCAAGTGGGGCGCCTTCCTGGACGATGTCGCCGGGTTCGACGCCGACTTCTTCGGCATCGGCGACCGCGAGGCCACGGCGGCCGATCCCCAGCACCGGCTGCTGCTGGAAACCGCATGGGAGGCGGTCGAGCACGCGGGCATCGACCCCGCCAGCCTGGACGGATCGCTGACCGGCGTCTTCATGGGCCTGACGACCAACGACTACCAGTTGATCGCGGCCGACGCGCACGCCATCGAGGGTCCGTACGGCTTCACCCACAACAACTACAGCATGGCCTCGGGCCGGGTTGCCTTCCACCTCGGCCTGCGCGGCCCGGCATTCACCGTCGACTCGGCGTGCTCCTCGGGCCTGCTCGCGCTGCACATGGCCACCCGCAGCCTGCACTACGGCGAGAGCGATCTGGTGCTGGCCGGCGGCGCCCACATCATCCTGGACCCGCGCAAGTACGCCTCCGCGTCGGCGCAGGGCATGCTGTCCGGCACCGGACGGTGCCGCGCCTTCGACGTGAACGCCGACGGTTTCGTCTTCGCCGAGGCCAGCGCGGTGTTGCTGCTCAAGCGGTTGGCCGACGCCGAACGCGACGGTGACCGCATCCTCGCCGTCGTCCGGGGCACGGCCGCCAACCAGGACGGTCACACCGTCAACATCCTGACCCCGTCGAACGAATCCCAGACCGCCGTATACCGGGCGGCCTTGGCGTCCGGTGCCATCGATCCGGGCTCGGTCGGCTTCGTCGAGGCGCACGGCACCGGCACGCCGGTGGGCGACCCGATCGAATTCAAGAGCCTGGCCGACGTCTACGGCGGTACCGGACCCATCGTGATCGGATCGTCGAAGACCAACTTCGGCCACAGCCAGTCCGCGTCCGGCGTCGTCGGTGTCATCAAGAGCGTGCTCGCCCTGCAGCACGGGGTGATCCCGCCTAACCTGCACTTCACCAAGCTGCCCGAGGAGATGGAGCGCCTCGGCACCGAATTCTTCGTGCCCACCGAGACCACGCCGTTCCCCGACAAGGGTGACCAGCCGCGGCGCGCCGCGGTGTCGGCGTACGGCATCTCCGGCTCCAACGCGCACGCCGTCCTGGAGCAGGCTCCGCAGGTCGACGCGGCGCCCACCGCCGACGCCACTGGGCCGCTGTTGTTCGCGCTGTCGTCCACCTCCGCCGACGAACTGCGCCGTAGCGCAGGCCGGCTGGCCGATTGGGTCGCCGCGCATCCCGACGTGGAGCTGGCCGACCTGGCCTACACGCTGGCCCGCCGGCGCTCGCACCGGTCGGTCCGTACCGCCGTGATCGCCGACTCGGTCGACTCCCTGATCGCCGCACTGCGCGGGGTGGCCGACGGCGGTGAGCCCTACCAGCCCGCCGTGGCCGCCGACGACCGCGGTCCGGTGTGGGTGTTCTCCGGGCAGGGCTCCCAGTGGGCCGGGATGGGCACCGCGCTGCTGGCCGCGGAGCCGGTGTTCGCCGCGACCATCGCCGAACTGGAGCCGCTGATCGCCGCGGAGTCCGGATTCTCGGTCACCGAGGCGCTGACCGCGCCCGAGACCGTCACGGGGATCGGCAAGGTGCAGCCCACCGTCTTCGCGGTGCAGGCGGCGCTGGCGGCCACGCTGAAGTCCTACGGGGTGGTTCCCGGCGCGGTGATCGGACACTCGATGGGCGAGGTGGCCGCCGCGGTGGCCGCCGATGTGCTGACCCTGGAGGACGCCGTCAAGGTGATCTGCCGGCGCTCCCAGTTGATGGGCCGGGTCGCCGGAACCGGCGCGATGGCCACCGTCGAGCTGCCGGCCAAGCAGGTGCTCTCCGAACTGCAGGCCCGCGGTGTCAACGACGTGGTGTTGGCCGTCGTGGCCTCGCCGACCTCGACCGTGGTCGGCGGAACCAAGGAGTCGGTCCGCGAACTCATCGCCGAATGGGAGCGCCGCGAGATCATGGCGCGCGAGATCGCCGTGGACGTCGCCTCGCACACCCCGCAGGTCGACCCGATCCTCGACGACCTCGCCGACGCGCTGGCCGACCTGGATCCGGGCGATCCGAGCGTCCCGTACTACTCGGCCACCATGTACGACCCGCGCGACCTGGTCGACTGGGACGCCGATTACTGGGTGGACAACTTGCGCCACACCGTGCGGTTCGCCGCCGCGGTGCAGGCCGCCCTTGAGGACGGCTACCGGGTGTTCAACGAGCTGTCGCCGCATCCGCTGCTGACGCACGCGGTGGATCAGACGGCCCGCTCGCTCGACATCACTTATGCCGCGCTGGCCAGCGTGCGCCGCGAACAGGAAATGCCGCACGGGTTGCTGTCCGTGGTGGCCGGGCTGCACAGCGCCGGCGCCAAGGTGGACTTCTCGGTGCTGTACCCGACCGGTCGCCTGGTCGACGCACCGCTGCCGACCTGGACCCGGCGCCCGCTGATGTTGGTCCGCGATCCCCACGAACTGCCCCCCGGTGGCGCCACGCTGGCCGTGCACCCGCTGCTCGGTGCGCACGTGCGCCTGCCGGAGGAGCCGGAGCGGCACGCCTGGCAGTCCGATGTCGGCACCGGCACCCAGCCGTGGTTGGGCGACCACCAGGTGCACGGCGTGGCAGCGCTGCCCGGCGCCGCGTACTGCGAGATGGCGCTGGCGGCGGCCAAGACCGTGCTCGGCGACTCCGCCGAGGTGCACGAGATCAGCTTCGACGAGATGCTGCTGCTGGAAGACAGCACCGTGGTGTCCGCGGAGTCGACCGTGGCCGCACCGGGCCGGGCGAGCTTCCTGGTGGAGACCTACCAGGACGGCGAGCAGATCCAGCGCGCCGACGCCGTGCTTCGCCTCGGTGCCGCCCAGGCCCCCGCCGCGCGCGATATGGACGCGCTGCTGGCCGCCCATCCGACCCGGCTCGACGGCGCCGAGCTGCGGTCCTGGTACGGCCAGCGCGGCATCCAGTACGGCCCCGCGTTCGCCGGCCTGGTGGCGGCCTATGTCAACACCGGCGAGGACGGTCCGCAGGACACCGTGCTCGCCGAGGTCACGCTGCCCGGGTTGATCCGGTCGCAACAGGCCGCCTACGGCGTGCACCCGGCGCTGCTGGACGCCGCCTTCCAGGCCGTCGGCGCCCACCCGGCGATCTTCGGCGACGTCACCGGTGCGCTGCTGCTGCCGCTGGGTGTCCGCACCCTGCGGGCCCACGGGTCGACCCGCAACGTCCGGTACTGCCACGCCACCCTGACCAGCGTGACGGCATCCGGCGTCGAGGTGGACCTCGAACTGCTCGACGACGACGGCAACGTCGCGTTGTCGGTGACCGGCCTGCGGCTGGGCAGCGGCGTCTCCGACACTGGCCAGCTGGAACGCAGCTTCAACGACCGGCTGCTCACCATCGAGTGGAGTGAGCGCGACCTGCCCGAGGTCGACTACGCCCATCCCGGCAGCTGGCTGTTGATCAGCACCTCCGATGCCACCGACCTGCTGGCCACCAAGTTGGCCGACGCACTCAAGGGGCACGGGGTCGAGGTCACCAGCATGGTGTGGCCGCAGCACTCCGACCACGATGCCCAGGCGGTGCGGCTGCGTGAGCTGCTGGACGCGCACGCCTTCGGTGACGTGCTCGTGGTGACCCCACCGCGCCGCCGCGGTGCCGCCGACGAACTGTCGGGCGTGCGGGGCGCGGACAACGTCCGCCACCTGGTGCACATCGTCCGCGAACTGCCCGAGGTGGCCGGCCAGGCGCCGCGCCTGCACGTGGTGACCCGCAACGCTCAGACGGTGCTGGCCGACGATATCGCCAACCTCGACGAGGCCGGCCTGCGTGGCCTGGTGCGCGTGATCAGCACCGAGTACCCGCAGCTGCGGCCTACCCAGATCGACGTCGACGATTACACCGACGCCGCCCACGTCGCCGCGCAGCTGGTGTCCGGCTCCGACGAGGACGAGTCGGCGTGGCGTGGCGGGAAGTGGTACTCGGCACGCCTGGTGCCCGGCCCCCTGCGGCCGGAGGAGCGGCGCACCACCGTGGTCAACCCGGCCCGCGACGGGCTGCGGCTGCAGATCAGGACGCCTGGGGACATCGAGACGCTGGAACTCGCCGCCTTCGAGCGGATCGCACCCGGGCCCGGCCAGATCGAGGTCGCGGTGACGGCGTCCAACCTCAACTTCGCCGATGTGCTCATCGCGTTCGGCCGGTACCCGAGCTTCGAGGGTCGTCAGCCCAAATTGGGCGGCGACTTCGCCGGCGTGGTGACGGCGGTCGGTCCCGGCGTGGTCGGGCACAAGGTGGGCGACCGGGTCGGTGGCGTGTCCGCCGACGGGACCTGGGCCACGTTCGTCACCTGCGATGCCAACCTGGCGGTCACGCTGCCGCCGGGGCTGCCGACCAACCGGGCCGCGGCGGTGCCCAGTGCGCACGCCACCGCGTGGTACGGCCTGCACGACCTGGCCCGCATCTCGGCGGGGGACAAGGTGCTCATCCATTCCGGCACCGGTGGTGTCGGTCAGGCCGCGATTGCCATCGCACGGGCGGCAGGCGCCGAGATCTTCGCCACCGCGGGCAGTGAGGCGCGGCGAGAATTGTTGCGCGGGATGGGAATCGAGCACGTCTACGACTCCCGCAGCACCGAGTTCGCCGAGCAGATTCGGCGTGACACCGACGGCTACGGTGTCGATATCGTGCTCAACTCGCTGACCGGGGCCGCGCAGCGCGCTGGGATCGAGCTGCTGTCGTTCGGCGGTCGCTTCGTCGAGATCGGCAAGCGCGACATCTACGGTGACACCCGGATCGGTCTGTTCCCGTTCCGGCGCAACCTGTCCTTCTACGCCGTCGACCTGGCGTTGCTGTCCCTGACCAATCCGGACACCGTGCACCGCGTGCTGGAGGTCTGCTACCAGCAGATCGCCGACGGTGTGCTGCCGCTGCCGGAGACCACGCATTACCCGCTGCAGGACGGCGCCACCGCCATCCGCGTGATGGGGGCGGCCGAGCATACCGGCAAGCTGGTGCTCGACATCCCGCACGGCGGCCAGATCAACGCGGTGGTGCCGGCGCAGGAAGTGCGCGTGAGCCGGCCGGATTCGGCGTACATCGTCACCGGTGGTCTCGGCGGGCTGGGCCTGTTCCTGGCCGAGAAGCTGGGCGCCGCGGGTGCCGGCCGAATCGTGCTCAACGGCCGGTCCGCGCCGTCACCGCAGGCGCAGGAGGTCATCGAGCGGATCCGCCGCGGTGGTACCGAGGTGGAGGTCTCCCTTGGCGACATCGCCGAGCCGGAGACCGCCGAGCGGTTGGTGGTGGCGGCGTGCGCCACCGGCCTGCCGGTGCGCGGCGTGCTGCACGGTGCGGCTGTGGTGGAGGACGCGGCACTGGTCAACATCTCCGATGAACTCGTCGAAAAGGATTGGGCGCCAAAGGTTTACGGCGCCTGGAACCTGCATACGGCGACGGCGAAGCAGACCCTGGACTGGTTCTGCGTGTTCTCCTCCGCCGCGGCGCTGGTCGGATCCCCCGGTCAGGGTGCGTACGCGGCGGCCAACAGCTGGCTCGACGCGTTCACCCATTGGCGGCGCACCAACGGCCTGCCGGCCACCGCCATCGCGTGGGGGCCGTGGTCGGAGATCGGTGCGGGCACCGGCCTGGCCACCGACAGTGGCGAGGCCGCGATCGCGCCGGACGAGGGCGCCTACGCGTTCGACATGCTGCTCCGGCACGACCGCGCCTACACCGGGTACGCTTCGCTGGCGGGAACATCGTGGATCACCGCATTCGCCCAGAACACCCGGTTCGCCGAGGCGTTCCGGTCCGCCGGTCCCCGCGTCGGTGGTGCCGGTAGTGCCTTCCTGGCCGAACTGCACGACCTGCCGCGGGAGGAGTGGCCGGCCCGGACCCGCAAGATGGTGGCCGAGCAGGTCAGCTTGATCCTGCGGCGTGCGGTCGACCCCGACCGGCCGCTGACCGAATATGGTCTCGATTCCCTGGGGACTCTCGAGGTACGTACCCGAATCGAAGCCGAAACCGGTATTCGTATTGGTTCAGCAGATATCAGCACCGTTCGGGCGCTGACCGAGCGTCTCGTCGACGCTCTGGCGCCCGGCTCGCCCGTATCGGTCCCGTCGTGAGGGCGGAGAGCGCATCGATGCGCACCCCGTCCATCGGCGTCGTCCAGGTAGGAGACCAATAAGTGGTTGCGATGAAGCCGCTCCAGGAGTGGATCGGTGAACCCGGTGTGGTGATCTCGTGGCATCCGTCCCGTGCCTCGCTCGCCAAGGTGCGCGAGGCCCCGGTCAGCGATGTTCCGACCAGCTATCAGCAGGAACAGCACCTGCTCAACTACCGCAAGCACGTGGCCGAGGGCACCGACATGGCCAGGCTCATCATCCCCGGCTGGGACGTCCCCGGACAGTGCGACGTGCGAGCGATGACGCATGTGATCAATGCCTACCTGCGCCGGCACGACACGTTCCACAGCTGGTTCGAGTTCGCCGGTTCCGACGACGACCCGGCCGCCGGCGAGATCATCCGGCATACGGTGACCAACCCGCGCGATATCAAGTTCGTGGCCAACGAGCACGGCGAGATGACCGCCGCGCAGTGGCGTGAACACGTGATGTCCACCCCGGACCCGTGGCAGTGGGATTGCTTCCACGTCGGCGTCATCCAGCGGGCCGACCATTTCACCATCTATCTCAGCGTCGACCACGTGCACACCGACGCCATGTTCATCGGCCTGGCGTTCGTCGAGATCCACATGATGTACGACGCGCTGGTGCGCGGGGAGGCGCCGCTGCAGCTGCCCGAGGCAGGCAGCTACGCCGAGTACTGCGTCGCCCAGCGCGCCTACACGGCCGGTCTCACCACCCAGTCCGACGAGGTGCGCGGGTGGATCGACTTCCTGGAACTCAACGGTGGGACCCTGCCCGGCTTCTCCCTGCCGTTGGGAGATCCGTCCCAGCCGCAGACCGGTGATGTCATCACCGTGCAGCTGCTCGACGAGGCCCAGACCGACAAGTTCGAGGCCGCCTGCACCGCGGCGGGCGTGCGGTTCAGCGGCGGGGTGTTCGCGTGTGGCGCGCTGGCGCACACGGCGCTGACGGGACAGGACACCTACTCGGTGATCACCCCGACCACCACCCGGCGCACCCAGGCCGACTTCATGACCACGGGCTGGTTCACCGGTCTGGTACCCATCGCCGTCCCGGTGGACGTGGCGTCGTTCGCCGACACCGCCCAGGCCGCCCAGGCGTCCTTCGACGGTGGCATGGATCTGGCGCAGGTCCCCTTCGAACGGGTGCTGGAACTGGCCGCCGATGAGGGGGTCGACGGCGTGCGCGCCCCGGATCCCGGTGTGCCGATGCTGTCGTTCATCGATGTCGGCATGCTGCTGCCCGGTGTCATCGAACACTTCCAGAGCCTGGGCGGCCGGATCTACAGCGATCCGCGGTCGGCCTACCAGGTGGGCATGTGGGTGAACCGGGCGGAGAAGGAGACGACCGTGACCGTCGCCTTCCCGAACAACTCGATCGCCCGCGAGTCGGTGCTGCGGTATGTGGAAGCGATGCGTGAGGTCTACCTGCGGGTGATCGACGGTCAGGTCCCGGTCGAGTCCTTCGGCGCGGCCGAGACCGATCTCGACCTCAAGACCGCCTGATCGTATTTCGCATGGGAGGTGACGGTGCGATGACGCGTGCCACCACAACTTCAACTTCTACCCCCACGGGCTCTGCGAGTCAGAAACGGCTGGACGGCGCCAGACCGGACAATGTGCTCACGTTCACCGACCAGGTGATGTTCCTCGCCCTGCGCGCCACCGGCGCCGAGGCGGTGGCGCAGGCCAACTGGATCTACGAGCACCCCATCGACTACGACGGATTGCAAACGTTCTTCGAGAACGTCGGCTACGGGCTGATGGGCCGTTGCATCGAACCGTCGCCGTTGCCGTTCGGGCGGCATCGCTGGGTGACGGTGCCCGGACCGCAACGGGAGCTGGACATCGCCGATCCGCGTCCCCGGTCCGAACTCGCCGACTGGGTGGACGAACGCACGGCGATGCCACTGGATCCCGAGCACGGCCCGAGCTGGCATATGGGTGTGCTGCCGATGACCGACGGCGCAACCGCGGTGTGCTTGACGGCCTCGCACTGCACCGGCGACGGCAGTGCCGGCGTGCTGGCCCTGCTGGAGGCCGCCCACGCGGCCCGCGTCGACCACGGCTTCGGCCCGCCGCACGCGCGGACCCGCAAGCAGGCGATCCTGGAGGACCTGCGAATCACGGCCCGCGGGCTGCCGGAACTGGGCCGCACCCTGGTCACCGCGGCCAAGCTCGCCTACGCGAACCGCCATGACATCTCGCGCTCCAGCGCCGTTCGGGTGGCCAAACCGACCGGCCCCGACCATCTGGTGAACGTGCCGACCCTGACCTTGTTCGTCCCCACCGACGAATGGGACGGTCGCGCGAAAGCCCTTGGCGGGAACAGTTATTCGCTGGTAGCCGGTTTTGCCGCCAAACTGTCCGAGCGCCTGGGCCGGCACCGGGCCGAGGACGGACTGGTCACGCTGAACGTGCCGCAGGCCGACCGTGAGTTCGGCGACACCCGCGCCAACGCGGTGCTGCTGGCCGACGTGGTGGTCGATCCCCGCAAGGTGACCACGGACCTCTCGGAAGCCCGTGCGGCGCTGAAGGCGGGGATCAGCGGTGCCCGCGAGACACCCGACGAGATGCTGCAGTTGCTGCCGCTGGTGCCGTGGGTGCCCAAACGCGCGGTGCACGCGGTGGCCGATGTGGTGTTCGGCTTCTCCGCGGACATGCCGGTATCCTGCTCCAACATGGGCGATCTGCCGCCAGATGTCGCGCTGGCGGACGGTACCCCGGCCGAGTACATGTTCTTCCGGGGCGTCGATCGCACCATCACTCGGCATTCGCTGGAGAAGCGCGGCGGCCTGCTCACCGTGGTAGCTCTGCGGATCAACGGCAAGATCGCCCTCAGCGTGGTCGGATACAAGCCCGGTGCGGAGAACACCAAGCCGTGGCTGCGGGAACTGATCACGGGCACGCTCGCGGAATTCGGGCTGTCCGGGCACATCGAGTGACGGAGGCACAGATGGACAATCGCCTCGCGCTGTTCGACGAGGGCATGGTGCGGTCGCTGAACGCCACGGGCCGGATGCAGACGATCCAGTGCGTCTGGGTGTACGAGCGGCCGATCGATATGGAGGGCGTGCGGCGGTTCCACCGCAACTTCGGCTACGGCATGGCCGGCCGGCGTATCGAACGCTCGCCGCTGCCGTTCGCCCGGTACCGATGGGTGTCCACCCCCGGACCGGCATCGCCGCTGGAGGTCGCCGAGACCCCGATCCCGCGCGATGCGCTCAACGACTGGATCGACTTCCGGTCCCAGATCCACGTCGACGCCGAGGACGGACCCGGCTGGCATATCGCGGTGCAGCCGCTGGACGACGGTGCCACGGCGGTGTGCGTGGTCGGCACCCACTGCCTCGGCGACGGTGTCGGCGCGGCGTTGGCCGTGTGGGCCGCCGTCATCGGCACCAAGATCGACATCGGCTACCCGCCGCCGTTCTCCCGGCCCACCGGGCGGGCGATTCTGGCCGACCTGCGCGAGACCGCACGCGAGCTGCCGCAGGCCGCCCGGGCCGCCGCCAAGCTGGTCAAACTGGTGCGGTCCGGAGCCAAGGAGGCCAAAGCGGCCGGCGGCGCGCCGACCGGGACCACACCGGCCAAGCCGACGTTCGACGGCCCTGACGAACCCGTCGTGATGCCGTGGGCCTCGGTATGGATCGACCCCCAGCTGTGGGACGAGCGGGCCCGCGCGCTGGGCGGCAACACCTATGCGCTGCTGGCCGGTATCGCGGCCCGGCTGGGGGAGCGCACGGGCCGTACCGGCGCCGACGGCGAGGTGACCCTGCTGATTGCGATGGCCGATCGCGGCGACAAGGACTTCCGCGCCAACGCGATGTCGCTGACCAGCGTCAAGGTGGATCCCACCCCGGTGACCAAGGACCTGACCGCCACCCGCGCCGCGGTGCGCGAGGCCATCAAGAACACCAAGGAGACGCCCAACCCGCTGCTCGACGTGCTACCGCTGGTGCCGTTGCTGCCGCGCAAGGCGGTGCGGCTGCTGGCCGACACCATCGTGGGCGCTGACGACCTGCCCGTCACGTGTTCCAATGTCGGGATGATGCCCGAGGAGCTGACCTCGGTGGACGGCACGCCCGCCGACTTCACCGTGTTCAGAGGGGTCGACCAGGGGCTCACGCGGCGCTTCCTGGAGCACGCCGGTGGCCAGCTGGTTGTGGTTTCCGTGCTGGTAGGTGGCAAAATCAACATCGGCGTCGAGGCGTATCAGCCCGGCGCCGAAAACTCGAAGGCGCGTTTGCGGGAGTTGGTCGCCGAGACGCTGGCCGAATTCGAACTCACCGGCGAGATCAGGTAGCAGTACACCGTGATGACTGATAAAGGTTGATGTCCATGACACAGAGTTCCCTCGTCGGTGTGCTGCGCGAACGCGCCAGCCTGCAGCCGGACGACCTGGCGTACACCTACCTGAACTACGAGGTTGACCCCGAGGGCGTCGCGATCAGCCTGACCTGGGCGCAGCTGTACCGCAAGGTGCACAGCCTGGCCTGGGAGCTCCGTCAGATCGCCGAGATCGGCGACCGCGCCGTCATCGTCGCCCCGCAGGGCCTGGAATATGTCATCGCCTTCCTTGCCACGCTGCAGGCCGGGCTGATCGGTGTTCCGCTGTCGGTGCCGCAGGCAGGTAAGGGCGGCCGGCACGACGAGCGCATCGCGGCCGTCATCGCCGACTCGGACCCGACCATCCTGCTGACCACGTCGCCGGTCACCGAGTCGCTCACCGCGTACGCCGTCGCCTCGGCGGATCGACCAGCCCCGGTCATCGTCGAGGTGGACAAGCTCGACCTCGACGAGCGGCGCAAGAACCTGAAGTCCCGCGAGGAGTTCCCGGAGACCGCCTACCTGCAGTACACCTCCGGGTCCACCCGCACGCCGGCCGGCGTGATGGTCACCAACGCCAACGTGTCCGCGAACTTCGAGCAGTTCGTGTACGACCAGTTCGGGGCGTTCGGACACATTGCGCCCGCGGGCACGACGGTGGCGATCTGGCTGCCGTTCTACCACGATATGGGCCTGCTCTTCGGGATCGGCTATCCCATCCTGGGCGGCTGGCACACCGTGTTCACCACCCCGATGGCGTTCACGGCCAAGCCGGCCCGCTGGGTGCAGATGATGGCGAGCTACCCGAATGTGCTGACCGCCGGCCCCAACTTCGCCTTCGAACTGGCCGCGGGCCGCACCACCGACGAGGATATGGCCGGATTGGACCTCGGCGGGGTGGCCGCCCTGGTCAGCGGTGCCGAGCGGGTGCACGAGGCCACGCTGCGCCGCTTCGCGAAACGGTTCGCCAAGTTCAACTTCAACCCCGAGGTGCTCAAGCCGTCCTACGGCCTGGCCGAGGCCACCCTCTACGTCGCCACCCGTGCGGCCGGCAGTCCTCCGGTGGTGGTCGCCTTCGACTCCGACAAGCTGGCCGCCGGGCACGCGGAGCGCTGCGCACTGGAGGACGGCACCGCACTGGTCAGCTACGGCACCGAGACCACACCGCTGGTCCGGATCGTGGATCCCGAAACCGGCGTGGAATGCCCGGCCGGCATCATCGGCGAGATCTGGACCTACGGCGAGAACAACTGCGTGGGTTACTGGCGCAAGCCGGAGCAGACCGAGCGGGTGTTCAAGGCCATGATCGTCGAGCCCAGCGAAGGCACGCCTGCCGGTCCGTGGCTGCGCACCGGTGATCTCGGGGTCATCTCCGAGGGCGACCTGTTCATCATCGGCCGGATCAAGGACCTGCTGATCGTGCGCGGCCGCAACCACTACCCGGACGATATCGAGTCGACCATCACCGAGATCACCGGTGGCCGGGTGGCCGCGTTCTCCGTCGAGGAGGACCGCACCGAGCAACTGGTGGCGTTCATCGAGATCAAGAACCGCAACGGCGAGTTCACCGATGAGCGGCTCGAGGCGCTCAAAAACGATGTGGCGACGGCGGTTTCGGAGAACCACGGGATCAGTGCGGCGGACCTGGTGCTGGTGCCCAGCGGCTCGATCCCGTTGACCACCAGCGGTAAGGTACGCCGCTCCTCGTGCGCCGAGCAGTATCGCAATCGGGAGTTCACCCGGGTCGACGACAAAGTGCAGTCGGCCTAGGCCGGCGCCGTGGCAGAGCCCGACAACACCCTCGCCTATATCGATCAGGCGTCGTTCCACGGTCTGCAGGCGTTGGGCCGCGGGCCGATCATGCAGTACATCTGGATCTACCGGCGGCCGGTGGACATGGAGGGACTGCGGCGATTCCACCGCAATCTGGCCGGTGGCCTGCTGGGGCGGCGCATCGAACGCTCGCCGCTGCCGATCGGCAGGCACCGCTGGGTGGCCGCGCCGGGCCCGGCCGGGATCGACCTCGCCTCGGCCGAACGCTCCAGCGCGCAGGTGTGGGATTTCCTGGACGAGCACGTCGCGCTGCCGGTGGATCCGGGTGCCGGTCCGTCGTGGCGCCTCGGCCTGCAGCCGCTGACCGACGGCGGTGCCGCGGTGAGCCTGATCGCGTCGCATTCGGTGGCCGACGGGCAGGGCTTCACGATCGCGGTCACGGATGCGGTCAACGGGGTGGATCGCGGGCTCGGCTATCCGCCACCCGGCTCCCGGACCCGGTCACGGGCGCTGCGTGAGGACGCCCGGGCCGTGTTTCGGGCCGTGCCGTCCATGGGGCGGGCGGTCGCGGCCACGGTCGCGGTGGCTCGCAGCGAGCGCGCCGACCTGGCCACCTCGTTCCAGACCATGTCGGCACCGCCGCAGACCGGTGACGACCGCCCGGTGGTGGCGCCCAACGTGTCGGCCTTCATCGATATCACCGAATGGGATCGCATCGCGAAATCACTTGGCGGTACCAGTAATTCGTTGTTCGCAGGCTTGGCTGCCCGGCTCGGTGCCCGGCGGGGCCGGCTGGGCGCCGACGGCTTGGTCACCCTGTCCTGGCCGGTGAGCGAACGGACGCCGGGGGACACCCGGGCCAACGCGCTGATCGCCACCCAGATGACGGCCGACCCGGCCGTGGTGACCCGTGACCTGGCCGGGGTGCGGGTGGCCATGAAGCAGGCGCTGTCGGAGTCCGCGGAGATGTCGGCCAAGCTGATGGGGCCGCTGCCGCTCACCCCGCTCACCCCGAAGGTGCTGGTACGCAGGCTGGAGGCCATGGTCGTGTCGGTCAACAGCCCCATCGGATGCTCGAACATGGGCGACCTGGATCCCGCGGTCAACCGGCCGGATGGCACCGACGCCGACCACCTGTCGCTGCGGCTGCTGGAGCCGCGGATCACCTCGCGCGAACTCAACCAGATGAACGGCTATCTAGGGTTGGTGTCGGGCCGGGTGCACGGCCGGGTGTTCGTCGCGGCGGGCGGCTGGACCGCCGGCGGGGACAATTCCCGGGCCGCGATGCGGGCCGCGCTGGCCGGCGCGCTGGACGATTTCGGGCTGCCGGCCCACTTCGAGGTCTGAGTCAGCCGGCCTGCACCGCGCGGGACGCGTGCTCGATGAGGTCGGCCGCCGTGGCAACGCTCTGCGCCGGGGTGGTCATGCCCGCGGCGAAGTCGCGGGCGCGGCGCGCGACGTCGGGATCCAGCACGGCGCGCAGCGCGGTGGTGAGCGACTTCTTCGTCATCGAGGTAAAGCGTTGCGAGGTACCGATTCTCAGCTTGCGCACCGCGCGGGCCCACACCGGCTGATCGGCGGACACCCACAGCACCAGGGTGGGCACCCCGGCGCGGGCACCGGCGGCGGTGGTGCCGGCGCCGCCGTGGTGCACCACCGCGCGGCAGGCCGGAAAGACCGCCGAATGGTTGACCGCGCCGACCAGCTTGACGTGGTCGGCCTCGGGCAGCTGGTCGAGTTCCCAGACGCCCGCGCTGATCAGCGCCCGCTCGCCGAGTTCGGCACATACGTCGGTGATCATCGCCACCGCATCGGCGGGCGAGCGCACCGGCATGCTCCCGAAACCGAAGTAGATCGGTGGGGTGCCCGCGCCGATCCAGGACATCACCTCGTCGTCGACGGCGGTCTCCAATTGCAGGGTGATACCGCCGACCAGGGGGCGGCTGCCGCCCCACTCCTGGTCAAGGCCGGGAAAGAAGGTGGGATCGTAGGCCTGGATCTCCAAGGCGCCGGCCGCCACGATCCGTTTCGCGGACCGGATGGTGGTGGCCGGCAGCCCGAGGGTGCGGCGCTGGGCATCCTCGGCGGACTTGCCCAGCCGCCACAAGGCCCATTCGCCCACCGCGAAACCCGGTTTGATGGCCCACGACGGCAACGGGAGCGGCAGCAGGTGACTGTTCGGACGGGCCGGAAAATAGTGCAGGGCGGCCATCGGGATGTCGTAGTGCTCCGCGACGTTGGCGGCGACCTCCTGATAGGTGGTGCCGGTCAGGATGATGTCGGCATCGGCGGCCAGGTCGGTGAGCGTGGCATTCATATCAGCCCAGCCGTCGGTGTAGTAGGCGATACCGTCGCGGATCGCGGCGACGGGGTTCTTCACCTTCCAATAGTTCTGGAAGGCCTCGCTTTCCACCTGCTTCTGGGAGTCCACCCCGTAGGCGGCCGCCGGCCCGAGACCGACCGATTCGACGAATCCGATGAGGTTGGGCGGGACAGCGAGTTTCACCTCGTGGCCGCGCGTGCGCAGTTCGCGGGCGACCGCGGCGCAGGGCTCGACGTCACCACGCGTGCCGTGTACGGCCACAACGATTCTCATGAGGCGCAAGTCTATTCGGCCGATGGGTCGGTCAGCCGACCGGACGTCAGCGTCCGGCCTTGGTGAACCACTTCGTCTTGACCTGCCAGGAGTACGCCGAGGTGAGCGCGAAACCGGCGGCGCACCCGCAGGCGCCGATCCACACCAGCGTGCCGCCGTCCCAGATCTGCAGCGGTACGACGTAGGCGGTGACGATCCGGACGGCGCAGGCCAGAATCCCGCTGACCGAGGCCGCCAGGTACACGGTGGCGATCTTGCGCGACTTGGGGTCCTTGCGCAGCACCAGCAGGGCACGGACGCCGTAGCTGAGCAAGTAGATGAGCATGCCGCAGACCATCAGCCAGTACAGGCTGAGCCAGAAGTCGGTGGGCACCTCGAAGAAATCGGGACGGTACACGGTGGCGCCGTTGCCCAGCGAGAAGGCGGCCAGCATCAGCGGGATGCACAGCGTGGCCGGCCGTTCGATGTACTGCTTGAAGGCACGCTGCAGGGAGTGGTCGTCCTGCAGCCGGCCGACGGCGTTGTAGACGATTGCGGACGCGGCGACGATATAGCAGTCGTGGCCGATGTAGTCCTCGAGATTCCACATGCCGGTCATACTGTGCAGCAGCTTGCCGACGGTTTCGGAGGCCAGCGGCGACATCAGCAGCACCGCCATGCCCTGCAGGGCGATGTTCAGCGTCGCGGCAACTTCCCAGCGGCTCGACCAGGTGACGCGACGGATCCACAAGCTCCACGCAATACACACCAAAGTGATGGCAATGAGTACGGTGAGTTGCATCTGTGGTGGCCTTCGAGCTGGGAACCGGTCAGCAAATACTACTGCCTACAGGGGCGGCGCGTCGCTACGTGGCGACAATTCGGAAAGTCGCGGCGTGCGGGTTTGTCGCCGGATGGCGGTGTCTGTTCGGACGTCCTCGCGCACCGCCTCCTTCACGGCGGTGACGGTGAAGGGCGTGGACTCGATGTAGTTCCACACCTCTTGGCGGCTCATGAGGCCGAAGCGAATTTGCAGATCCGGATAACTCAGTGAAAAACGGTCCGCGACCTGGCGCAGCTCCTCGGCGTCGGGGTAGCTGGCCTCCTTGATGCGTCGGTAATACGTGCTGCTGGAGATGCCCAGCGCGTCGTAGATGTCCTTGGCTTCGACGTCACCGTCGAGCAGGTAATCCAGCAACGCCTTCAGTTGGCGACCGTTCTCATCGGTACGAGGCACCCGTTCACCATAACGGCATCCCGTCAATGGGCGCTAGCAACCATTTTTCGGACAGTGAATTCTTAATTGACACTGCCGTCACAGTTTAGGGAGTCGTGTCCCATTTATGGGACACAGGCCGTAGTCTGGTGCACATGGTTGCTCCACTTTTCACAGACCACGTCGGCACCGGCGAATTCGCCCCTTCTCCTGCCGCCGTCCCGCTCGACGTGGTTGCCGTCGGCTCGGCCGTCACACCGACGCTGACCGACTACGACGCCGAGGGTGCTCCGCTGCCGGATGACCTCGGTCGGCTGGCGGCGCCGTTGTCCCAGCTGCTCAGCGATGAACTCGACGGCGCCAGCCGACATCTCGGCGTGCCCGTCGAGGTCATCCTGCTCGCCGCGCTGGGGCGGACGGTGCAGCGCACCGCCGGTGCTGGCGTGCTGGCCGTGGACTTCATGGTGGAGGGCGCCGCCACGCGCTACGGCGTTGGCGTGCCGTGTGTCGCCCCCGCCGAGGTCGATGCCACCGAACTGCTGACGGCGGTGCGTGCGGCGATCGCCGACGGCAGGTGGTCCGGTGCCGAGGTGGCGTTCAGCTACACCGGCTCGGGCTCAGCGACCGACATCATCCCCGGCCTGGGCCACGCGCTTGAGCTACGGGCCTACCGCGACGCCGGCGTGGTTGCGCTGGACTGGTGGTACGACACCCGGCGGTTCGAGGCCTACACCGTGGAGGAGCTCACCGAGCAGTTCGCGCTGGCGCTGATCGAGGTCACCTCCGAGGCGGTTCCCACCGCCCGCGAGGTCGCCTGATCGCACCTGGCGCTAAACTCGCTGCCAACGGCGTCGATCCGGCCATCACCGGGGAGCCTTCGGAAGAAACGCCGTCAGGACGCGATCCTGCTGCCGAGTAGAACCGAACGGGTGGGCCCGTCATCGCCCGTATCGAGTGGCGCACCGTCGGTGCGCAAGCGGGGTGGTACCGCGGCGCTCGCGCACCTGCGCGGCGATCGTCCCCGTGCCTGACGTATTTGGCACAGGAGACATGTCGTGGCCACCTACCCGAAACCGGCGGGCGGATCGCCCAACTTCCCCGCGCTGGAAGGCGACGTCCTGAAGTTCTGGGCCGCCGACGACACCTTCCGGGCCAGCATCGAACGGCGTGACGGGGCTCCCGAGTACGTCTTCTACGACGGCCCGCCGTTCGCCAACGGGCTGCCGCACTACGGCCACCTGCTCACCGGCTACGTCAAGGACATCGTCCCGCGTTATCGCACCATGCGCGGCTACAAGGTGGACCGCCGATTCGGCTGGGACACCCACGGTCTGCCCGCCGAACTCGAGGTGCAGCGCCAGCTCGGCATCGCCGACAAGGCCCAGATCGAGCAGATGGGCATCGAGAAGTTCAACGACGCCTGCCGCGCATCGGTGCTCAAATACTCCGACGAGTGGCGCGCGTATGTGACCCGGCAGGCCCGCTGGGTCGATTTCGACAACGACTACAAAACCCTGGATCTGGGCTTCATGGAGTCGGTGATCTGGGCGTTCAAACAGCTGTGGGACAAAGGCCTGGCGTACGAGGGCAACCGGGTGCTGCCGTACTGCTGGAATGACGAGACGCCGCTGTCCAACCATGAACTGCGGATGGACGATGATGTCTATCAGAGCCGGCAGGACCCGGCGCTCACGGTCGGGTTCAAGGCCACCGACGGCCCGGTCGCGGGCAACTACCTGCTGATCTGGACCACCACGCCGTGGACGCTGCCGTCCAACCAGGCCGTCGCGGTCAACCCCGAGATCAGCTACGTCGTGGTGGAAGGCCCGGACGGGCACCGCTACGTGCTGGCGGAGCCCCGGCTGGCCGCCTACGCCCGCGAACTCGGCGAGGAGCCGGTGGTGGTCGGCAGCTTCACCGGCGCTGAACTGGTCGGCACGCACTACACCCCGCCGTTCCCGTACTTCGCCGACGCCGTCAACTCGTTCCAGGTGCTGGCCGCCGATTTCGTGAGCACCGATGACGGCACCGGCATCGTGCACATGGCCCCGGCTTATGGCGAAGACGACAAGGCCACCGCCGACACCGCCGATATCGTCGCGGTCACCCCGGTGGACTCCAAGGGCCGGTTCGACGCCACCGTGCCCGATTACGCCGGACAGCACGTGTTCGAGGCCAACGCGCAGATCATCCGCGATCTGAAGAACGGCACCGGGTCGGCCGGCGTGAACGGCGCCGTCCTGTTCCGCCACGAGACCTACGAGCACTCCTACCCGCACTGCTGGCGCTGCCGCAACCCGCTGATCTACCGCGCGGTGTCGTCCTGGTTCATCAAGGTCACCGAGTTCCGGGACCGCATGGTGGAACTCAATCAGCAGATCACCTGGTATCCCGAGCACGTCAAGGACGGCCAGTTCGGCAAGTGGCTGTCCAACGCCAGGGACTGGTCGGTCTCGCGAAACCGCTACTGGGGCAGTCCCATCCCGGTCTGGAAGTCCGACGACCCGGCATATCCGCGCATCGACGTGTACGGCAGCCTGGACGAGCTGGAGCGGGATTTCGGGGTGCGCCCGGACAATCTGCACCGGCCCTACATCGACGAGTTGACCCGGCCCAATCCCGACGACCCGACCGGCAAGTCCACCATGCGCCGGATCGAGGACGTGTTCGACGTGTGGTTCGACTCGGGTTCGATGCCGTACGCGCAGGTGCATTACCCGTTCGAGAACGCCGACTGGTTCGACGGTAGTGCAACGGAAACGCCGCACTTTCCCGGCGATTTCATCGTCGAGTACATCGGGCAGACCCGCGGCTGGTTCTACACCATGCATGTGCTGGCCACCGCACTCTTCGACAAGCCCGCGTTCAAAACCTGTGTGGCGCACGGCATCGTGCTGGGCAACGACGGTCAGAAGATGAGCAAGTCGCTGCGCAACTACCCGGACGTCTCCGAGGTGTTCGACCGCGACGGGTCCGACGCCATGCGCTGGTTCCTGATGGCCTCACCGATCCTGCGCGGCGGCAACCTGATCGTCACCGAGCAGGGGATCCGCGAGGGCGTGCGTCAGGTGCAGCTGCCGTTCTGGAACGCCTACTCGTTCCTCACGCTGTACGCGCCGCAGCGCGGTGTGTGGCGCACCGACTCCACCCACGTGCTGGACCGCTACATCCTGGCCAAACTGGCCGCACTGCGCGACGATCTGACGGCCTCGCTGGATGTCTGCGATATCTCCGGGGCGTGTGAGCAGCTGCGCCAGTTCACCGAGGCGCTGACCAATTGGTATGTGCGACGGTCACGTTCACGGTTCTGGGAGGAGGACGCCGAGGCCATCGACACGCTGCACACGGTGCTCGAGGTGACCGGCCGGCTGGCCGCGCCGCTGCTGCCGCTGGTGTCGGAGGTGATCTGGCGTGGGGTGACGGGGGAGCGGTCGGTGCATCTGACCGACTGGCCCGAACCCGACCTGCTGCCTGCCGATCCGGACCTGGTGGCGGCCATGGACCAGGTGCGCGAGGTGTGCTCGACGGGGTCCTCGCTGCGCAAGGCCAAGAAGCTGCGGGTGCGGTTGCCGCTGCCGAAACTGACCGTGGCGGTGGCCGATCCGGCCGCGCTGGCGCCTTTTGCCGAGCTGATCGCCGATGAGCTCAACGTCAAGGCGGTCGAGTTCACCGACGATATCGACGCCTACGGCCGGTTCGAGCTCGCCGTCAACGCCCGGGTGGCCGGTCCGCGGATCGGCAAGGATGTGCAGGCCGCCATCAAGGCGGTGAAGGCCGGTGCGGGTGTGGTCAATCCGGACGGGACGCTGACCGCCGGGCCCGCCGTGCTGCTTGAGGGTGAGTACACCGCCAAACTCGTTGCCGCCGAACCGGAGTGGACGGCTGCCCTGCCCGACGGCGCCGGGTTGGTGGTACTGGACGGGACCGTCACCCCCGAGCTGGAGGCCGAGGGCTGGGCCAAGGACCGTATCCGGGAGTTACAGGAGTTGCGCAAGGCCACCGGCCTGGACGTGTCCGACCGCATCACGGTGGTGATGGCGGTGCCGCCGCGGCTGGCCGCATGGGCGGACACGCACCGTGAGCTGATCGCCGGGGAAGTGCTGGCCACCAGCTTCGAGGTGGTCGACGCGGACGGCCTGCCCGACGGCAGCGAGATCGGTGACGGGGTGCGGGTGGCGCTGGCCAAGGCGTGATCGTCGCGCCCGTCCGGCTCAGGGCCGGGCGACCCGCGCCGCGCGGCCGGCGAAGGACACCACGTCACCGGGCTGCAACTGCCTGCCACGGCGGGTGTCCACCTCGTCGTTGACGCGGACCAGGCCGTCGGCGATCACGGACTTGGCGTCCGAGCCGGTGTCGATCAGGCCGGCCAGTTTGAGGAACTGTCCCAGGCGGATCGTCTCGTCGCGGATGGGCACATCGTCCATGGGCAGTCAGCGTAGTCACCTCCGCCGGGCGGCCACCGGTGGCTCCAGCACGTCGGATGCGACCCCTAGCATCGACGGTTGTGGAGCGCTGGGTCCTGCATCTGGATATGGACGCGTTCTTCGCGTCCGTGGAGCAGCTCACCCGGCCCACCCTGCGGGGCAGGCCGGTCCTGGTCGGCGGGCTGGGCGGGCGCGGCGTGGTGGCCGGAGCCAGTTACGAGGCCCGGGTATACGGCGCACGTTCGGCGATGCCGATGCACCAAGCCCGCCGGCTGGTCGGCTCGCCGGCGGTGGTGCTGCCGCCGCGCGGCGCGGTCTACGGGGTGGCCAGTGGCCGCGTGTTCGACACGGTGCGTTCGGTGGTGCCGGTGCTCGAGCAGCTGTCATTCGACGAGGCGTTCGGGGAGCCGGCCGAATTGGCCGGCGCGACGGCTATCGACGTCGAGAGTTTCTGCGCCGCGTTGCGTGCGAAGGTGTTGGCCGAAACCGGTCTGGTGGCATCGGTCGGCGCGGGTTCGGGCAAACAGGTCGCCAAGATCGCCTCGGGTTTGGCCAAGCCGGACGGTATCCGGGTGATCGAGCGCAGCGCCGAGCGGGCCCTGCTGGACGGACTGCCGGTGCGGCGGCTGTGGGGAATCGGGCCGGTCGCCGAGGAGAAGTTGAACCGGCTCGGCATCGAGACCATCGGCGCGTTCGCCGCGCTCACCGACGGCGAGGTCGCCGACATCCTGGGCGGCACCGTGGGTCCGGCGCTGCACCGGTTGGCGCGGGGCATCGACGACCGCCCGGTGGCCGAACGTGCCGAGGCCAAGCAGATCAGCGCCGAGTCGACGTTCGCCGAGGATCTGCGCACCCTCGACCAGCTGCGCGAGGCCGCCGGCCCGATCGGCGAACACGCGCACCGGCGACTGACCAAGGACGGCCGGGGTGCCCGCACCGTCACCGTCAAGTTGCGGAAGGCGGATATGAGCATCCTGACCCGGTCGGCCACCCTGCCGTACGCCACCACCGACGCGGCCACCCTGATCGCCACCGCCCGCCGGCTGTTGCTCGACCCCGTCGACGTCGGCCCCATACGCCTTGTCGGCGTGGGCTTTTCGGGGTTGTCGCAGGTGCAGCAGGAGTCGTTGTTCCCCGACCTCGACCAGGTGCACGACGATATCGCCGAGCACCCGGGGGCGCCGTCGGCCCCGGCGCCGTCGGTGCCCGTCCCGTGGCGCGTCGGCGACGATGTGGCACACCGGCGTTACGGGCACGGCTGGTTGCAGGGCGCCGGCCACGGGGTGATGACGGTCCGGTTCGAGACACGGGCCAGCGGGCCGGGTGTGGCCAGGACCTTCGCCGATGACGACGACGAGATCACTCGCGCCGATCCGGTGGACAGCCTGGACTGGCAGGACTACCTGGCCGGCCTCTATCAGGGCACCGAGTAACCGCGATGGGCCGCGGCCGTCCGTCGTATCGGGCGGCGCATCCGGCACCGCCGCCGTATCGGGCGGCGCGTTCCACATCACTGCCGCGTCGTTTGGGATGATGGTCGGGTGACTGACGAAACACCGGCCGGGCCGAGCGCCACACCCGCAACCGACGCGGCCGCGCCGGTGGGCCCTGAGCAGGCCGGCACCGCCGGCCCGCGCCGGCGGATGCGTCTGCTGCTCACCGTCGCCGGGGTGGTGCTGGCGCTCGACGTTGTCACCAAGGTGCTTGCAGTACACCTGCTGACCCCGGGCCAGCCGGTATCGATCATCGGCGACACCGTGACGTGGACGCTGGTCCGTAATTCGGGTGCGGCGTTCTCCATGGCCACCGGCTACACCTGGGTGCTCACCCTGATCGCGGCCGGCGTGGTGGTCGGCATCATCTGGATGGGTCGACGGCTGGTCTCGCCGTGGTGGGCGCTGGGGCTGGGCATGATCCTGGGCGGTGCGCTGGGCAATTTGGTGGACCGCTTCTTCCGCTCGCCCGGCCCGCTGCGCGGCCACGTCGTCGACTTCCTGTCGATCGGTTGGTGGCCGGTGTTCAACGTGGCCGACCCGGCGGTGGTCGGCGGGGCGATCCTGCTGGTGGTGCTGTCGCTGTTCGGCTTCGATTTTGATACCGACGGACGGCGCCAGCCGGACGGCGCATCCGATACCGACGGACGGCGCCAGCCGGACGAGCCGGCGCAGAAGCCTGCCGGCGGGCCGGCGACCGACACGGATTCACCGGAGTGACCACCCGCTCGATGCCGGTGCCCGAGGGGCTGGCGGGCATGCGGGTGGACGCCGGCTTGGCCCGGCTGCTCGGGCTGTCCCGCACGGCGGCGGCGGCGATCGCCGAAGAGGGCGGCGTGGAACTCGACGGGGTGACCGCCGGGAAATCGGAGAAGCTGACGGCCGGCGCCTGGTTGGAGGTGCGCATCCCGGACGCCCCGGCGCCGATCGAGAACACCCCGGTCGATATCGAGGGGATGACAATCCTCTACTCCGACGCCGATATCGTCGCCGTCGACAAACCCGCCGGCGTCGCCGCGCACGCGTCGGTCGGCTGGACCGGTCCCACCGTGCTGGGCGGGCTGGCGGCGGCGGGCTACCGGATCACCACCTCGGGTGTGCACGAACGGCAGGGCATCGTGCACCGGCTGGACGTCGGCACCTCGGGGGTCATGGTGGTGGCCATCTCGGAGCGGGCGTACACGGTGCTCAAGCGCGCGTTCAAACAGCGCACCGTGGATAAGCGCTACCACGCGCTGGTCCAGGGTCACCCCGATCCGTCCAGCGGCACCATCGACGCCCCGATCGGCCGGCACCGCGGGCACGACTGGAAGTTCGCGGTCACCGAGGGCGGCCGCAACAGCGTCACCCACTACGACACCATCGAAGCCCACGTCGCGGCCAGTCTGCTGGACGTGCACCTGGAAACCGGTCGCACGCACCAGATCCGGGTGCACTTTTCGGCGCTGCACCATCCGTGCTGCGGTGACCTGACCTATGGCGCCGATCCGACCCTGGCCAAGAAGCTCGGGCTGGAGCGGCAGTGGCTGCACGCCCGCTCGCTGGCCTTCGCGCATCCCGCCGACGGCAGGTGGATCGAGATCACCAGCCCGTACCCCGCCGATCTGCAGCACGCCCTCGACGTCCTGCGCGACCACTGAGGTGACGTCGCAGCCAAGCGAGCGGGTCAGGCGGGCCGGGTTGCTCTTCGGTGCCGGCGCATACGGGACCTGGGGGCTGTTCCCGGCGTTCTTCCCGCTGCTCAAGCCGGCCGGCGCCGTCGAAATCCTGGCGCACCGGATCGTCTGGAGCCTGCTGCTGATGGCGGTGGTGATCGCCGTGGTCGGGCGGCTCGGGGACCTGCGCAGGATGTCCGGGCGCACCTGGCTGTTGTTGAGCGGCGCGTCGGCCCTGATTTCGGCGAACTGGGCGATCTATGTGTACGCCGTCAACAACGGCCACGTGGTGGATGCCGCGTTGGGCTACTTCATCAACCCGCTGGTGACGGTGGCGCTCGGGGTGCTGATCTTCCGGGAGCGGCTCAACCGCGCGCAGCTGGCCGCGTTGGCCATCGCGGTGGTGGCGGTCGTGGTGCTGACGGTGGAGGTCGGCGCGCTGCCGTATATCGGGCTGGGGCTGGCGCTGTCCTTCGGGCTCTACGGTGCGGTGAAGAAGACGGTGGACGCCGACCCGCGGGTCAGCGTCGGCGTCGAGGCCGGGCTGGCGGCGCCGTTTGCTCTGGGCTATCTCGTCGTGCTGCAGTCCTCGGGTGCAGGCACCTTCACCGGGCACGGTGCAGCGCACGTCGTGCTGCTCATGCTGGCGGGTGTGCTGACCGCAATCCCACTGTTGTTGTTCGCTGCCGCGGCGCAGCGCCTGCCGATGGTGACAATGGGACTGCTGTTCTACCTGACGCCGATCATGCAAATGACGTGGGGTGTGCTGGTCGGCCATGAGCCGATGCCGCCCGCGCGCTGGCTCGGGTTTGCACTGATTTGGATCGCACTGGCGGTGTTCAGCGTCGATGCCGTTCTCCGCACGCGGTCAGCGCGCCGCTCGGTTTCCGGAGACGCCAATGTATAAAGAACCTGAGAAGATTGCTGGACTGCGTCGATATTGCCCCTCGCGCGGTCAACTCAGCAGCGGAAACCTGTAGCCTGGTCCGCAATGTTCAAACGTCCCAAGGTGAGCGCCCACGCCTTCTTGACGGGCAGTGGCCGGCTGATCGTCCGCCACCCGGTGCTCATGATCGCCACCTGGGTGGTCATCGCCGGCGCGTTGTTCGCTGCGCTGCCGCCGTTGGCGACGGTCGCGGCGCGCAATCCGCCGGATTTCTGGCCCAAGGACGCCCCCGTGCTGGCCGCCGGTAACCAGATGAAGAATGCGTTCAACGAGGCCGGCGCCAGCAACATGATCGCCGTCGTCCTGGTCGACGACAACGGGCTGACCAAGGACGACGAGGCCACCTATCGGACCTTGGTGGACAAGCTGCGGGCCAAGTCCGATGTGGTGATCGGCACCCAGGACTTCGTCCACATCCCCGAGCTGAAGCCGGCGATGACCAGCAAGGACAATAAGGCGTTCAACCTGCCGGTCAGCCTTTACGGCACCATGGGCACCAGCCAGGGTCAGAAGGCGTACCGGGACGCCATGAAGATCATCAACGAGGTCACGGCGAACACGACGCTGAAACCGAGCGTCGTCGGTGCCGCCGCGACCATGGAGGATGTCACCGGCATCGCGCTGCGTGATCAGCACATCATCGAGTTGTCCACCGTCATCACGGTGCTGCTGATCCTGATCATCGTCTATCGCAACATCGTCGCGATGCTCATCCCGCTGCTGACCATCGGGATCTCCCTGGCCACCGCGCAGCAAGTCATCGCGGGCCTCGGGCTGATCGGCCTCGGACTGGGGCCGCAGACGCTCATGCTGATCACCGGCATGATGATCGGTGCCGGCATCGACTACGCCGTCTTCCTGTTCAGTCGATATCAGGAGTATCTGCGCGGCGGCATGGCCTCCGACCAGGCCGTGGTCGCTGCGTTGGTGTCGATCGGCGAGGTGATCGCGGGCTCGGCGGGCACCGTCGCGATCACCTTCATGTCGCTGATGTTCACTCAGCTGGCCGTCTTCTCGACGATCGGGCCCGCGCTGGCCGTCACCATCTTCGTCGGCTTCCTGTCCTCGGTGACGTTGCTGCCCGCGTTCATCGTGCTGGCGGGCCGGCGCGGTTGGGTCAACCCGCGTAAGGACATCACCGGCCGGTTCTGGCGGCTGTCCGGCGTGAACATCGTGCGCCGGCCCTGGCTCAACCTGATCTGCAGCCTGATCGTGCTCATCTCGCTGGCCAGCTGCGCTCTGCTGGTGGACTTCAACTACGACGACCGCAAGAACCTGCCGGTGAAATCGACCAGCAACGACTCCTACGAGACGATGAACGCGCACTTCCCGGTGAGCAACTCGATGCAGCAGTTCATCGTGATCCACTCAGACACACAGGATCTGCGGTCTCCGCGGGCGCTGGCCGATATGGAGCAGATGGCCGCCCGGGTGGCGCAGTTGCCGAATATCGCCGCCGTCCGCGGTATCACCCGGCCCAACGGTGAGATGCTCACCGAGGCCAGGGCCACGCATCAGGCCGGTGAGGTCGGCGAGAAGATGGAAGAGGCCACCAACCTCATCTCGCAGAACGACAGCAACCTGACCGCGCTGACCGACGGTTCCCGCCAGCTCGCCGACGCGCTGAACAAGCTCAGGGAACAGGTGCTGCAGTCGGCGGGCCCGCTGAACACCATGCTCAGCGCGCTCGTCGAGATCGACAAGGAGTACGGCGGCACCGGCACCATCAAGCGGGCCAGCGCCAGCGCCCAGCTGGTGGACGGGCTGCGCAATCTCGGCAAACAGGTCGGCATCGGGATGGACGCCGTCGTCACCAACGCGGTGTGGCTGCAGCCGGCGCTGCAGGTGCTCAACGCGGTGCCGTGGTGCTCGATCGATCCGGCTTGCCGGGCGGTGCGCACCGATATGACCAGTCTGCTCAACGCCTATCAAGACGGCACCATGATGCAGCTCAAGGTGGCCGCCCAAGACCTGGAGAACACCGACGACGCCTCGCTGCACGACCAGCTCTCGGGCATCGACAGCAACCTGAACACCGCTCTGACGGCGGCCGACGAGTTGAAGGCCACCGACCCGGTGGCGCTCAAGTCTCAACTCGAGACGCTGACCAAGGGTGCCAACCTGCTCGCCGACTCCAGCGAGAAGCTGGCCCAGGGTGTCAAACTGCTGGTCGATCAGACCCGGCAGATGGGCGGCGGCCTCGGCCAGGCGTCGGACTTCCTGCTGGCGATGAAACGCGATGCGGCCGACCCGTCGATGTCCGGCTTCTATATCCCACCGCAGATTCTCACCAGGCCGGAGTTCGAGAAGGCGGCCAAGCTGTTCATCTCGCAGGACGGGCACACCGCCCGGTACCTGGTGCAAACCGCGCTCGACCCGTTCGGCACGGCAGCCATGGATCAGGTCGAGGACATCATCGCGGCGGCCAAGAGCGCCCGGCCCAACACCACGCTGGCCGACGCCGACATCACCATGGTCGGGTTCACCCGCGGGCAGAACGATATCCGCGACTACTACAACGCCGATATCCGCTACATCGTCCTGGTGACGTTGATCGTGGTGTTCTTCATCCTGGTTGTGCTGCTGCGGGCCATTTTGGCGCCGCTGTACCTGGTGCTGACCGTGGTGCTGTCCTATATGTCGGCGTTGGGCATCACCGTCGTCGTGTTCCAGTTCCTGCTGAAACAACCGATCTTCTGGAACACCCCCGGCGTCACCTTTCTGGTGCTGGTGGCGGTCGGGGCCGATTACAACCTGCTGCTGATCTCCCGGATCAAGGAGGAGGCGCACCGCGGGATGCGCGCCGCGGTCATCCGCACCGTCGGTGCCACCGGTGGCGTCATCACCTCGGCAGGCCTCATCTTCGCCGCGTCGATGCTGGCGCTGACGGTCAGCAGCATCGCGGCGGTGGTCCAGACCGGTTTCATCATCGGGATCGGCCTATTGCTGGACACCTTCCTGGTGCGCACCATCACCGTGCCCGCCATCGCGGTGCTGCTCGGTGACAAGAACTGGTGGCCCGCCGCGCCGCCCACCAAGAAGAAGGCGACCCGGCTGCGGCGGCAGCCGGTGCCCGTGGGTGCCGCGGCGGGCGCCGGGACACGCGATGCCGACTGGTATGACGACGTGGACGACGACGATGCCGATACCGATTTCGGTCAGGCGGCGGCCAACGCGTCGATGGTCACCCGCGCGTGGCGCATCCCGTGATCGGTACGCCGGCTACGCCCTGACGTCCCGACGAGGCACCCGGACTGTCAACGCCTGGGCCCCACCATCGCCCAAGCCGTCAGGCGCGCCGTTCGAAGACGAAGAAGTCGGCGAAGCTGGTCTGCTCCGGGTCCTGATCGGAATAGGGATACTCGTTCGGGACGTGCTCGACCAGAGCGAAGTCGGGCCGGTTCTGCTCGACCCACCGGGTGAAGTGGCGGTGCCGGACGTGCGGTGAGGACCACGGCCTGTCCTCGTTGCTCGCGTAGACGATCACGAACCTCGTTGCTGCATCGAACAATTGGGACATGTAGCCGTCGAACACCGCGTCTTCCACCAAGTGGTAGATCACGTCGAGGGACAGGGCGAGCTCCGCGCGGTGTTGGTCGGTGACCTCGCTGGTGTGCAGGAACTCGATCGACGGGTTCGCCGCGAACAGTTCGCGGGTGTGGGCCAGCACCGTGTGGGAGACGTCCACCCCGATGTAGTGGGGGTACTCGGCGAGTGCCAGTTGCGACCCGTCGCCCGATCCGAATTCCATCACGCTGCCGATCCCGTGGTTGGCGACGAACTTGTTCAGGAAATCGGCCTTGAAGCGAGCGAGCCGGTTGTACGAGCCGGCCCCCGAGTTGCCGCCGAGCCGGTAGCGCCGCTCCCAGTAGTCTTCAGAGTTGTTGAAGCGGCGGGATTCTCGCAGGTTCCACCGCGCACGATCGATGAGCTCGCCGATACGTCGCATACACCACTCCCTGGATTGAACTCGAGCATCTGCCGCGGACGACGCCGGGCAGCCGATTGCGCGACCTCGCGGTCAGACGGGCAACCACGCACGGCGCGTCGGCGCCGCGATGGCGTCATTGGCGTCCCCGGTGCCGTCCCACAGCCCGTGGTTGGACAACACCGGGATCGACCACCACAACGCCGCCGTGGCGCGGACCTGCCGCACCGGCACGCCCGAGGCGATCGCCGCGTAGTGCAGCCAGAAATCGTCGGCGCGCGGGCAGATCTGCGCGAATTCGTCACCGTGATCCTTGAGCGTGCGCAGCACGGCCGGGGGATAGGCGACGCCGGACGTGCCGGTTGCGAAGACGGTGTCCGACGGTTCGGTGGTGGCACACATCGGCCAGTCGCGGTAGGGGCCGTCGGTGCGGATGCGTGCCCGAAATGCCGTGACCTGATTCGGGCGGTGCGCGTTCAACAGCTCGTCGAGCCAGTTCGGCGGGTAGTAGACGTCGTCGTCGGCGGTAACCAAGGTGCGATCAGGCTCATCCGGCAGGATCTCGTTGACGTAGGGGAAGTACTTCTTGTGGGGGCCGTAGTCGAGGCAGCGACGGATTTCCAAACCGCGGGCCTGCAGGCGTTTGAGCGAAGGTGGCAGCGCGGCCATGGCGGCGGCGTCGTCCAGCCACAGGATGATGCGACGTGGTTTCACCGTCCCCGCGCCGATGGTTTCGATCGTCCGCCACACCGTCGCGATACGGTTGCCGTAGCTGGTCAACGAGACGTTGACATCGGCATTGCCCACGATCTCTGCGGTGGAGGTCCGGTTGACGTGGCCCAGTTGCACACTCAGTGCGGTGTACTCGGCGACCGCGGCACACCACGTGAGCGGATTGGTGGGGTTCGTTCCGGTGTTGTGCGTAGCTACCGGCACCGGGGGACGTGCGGGCGCCGTCGCCCGGACCGGAGCGCGCCTCATCGACCTGGGGCCGGCATGGCCCAGCGACAGCAGACCCTTGGACAGCCCCCACGTAGCCATGAGCGGACACTAACAAGCTGAAATGGCTGCTACCAGGCAGTTTTGCGGACCAATCCCGGATTGGCTGCGTGGGCTCATGGCGCGAAATTTGCTGCCGGCAACGATGTCACGCAAAGGCCGGGTTGTGTCCGTCCATGTGGCCGGTTTCACATTTGCCTTGCCGCCGCGTGCAAGTTCGAAATTTATTCCTGGCAATGTGCAGTGTGTGGGGTGGCGGGACCTGTCGCGGCGGTCTCGGACCGATGGCGCAACCTGGGGTTCGTGTCCCCGTCGCACGCCGTTCGCCGCCGTGGCCGAGGTTGCGTGCAACCGCCTCGGCACGACAAGAGCGGTGGTGATGAGGTGTGATGTACTTAGCTGCGACCGAGCAAGGAGAAGTAGTGGCGGGCACAACCGATCCGGCCTGGAAGGCGCTTCGCCACAATCGGCCGATGGCCCCCCGTGCGGTCGCACCATACTGCGAGAGCCTGGAGTTCAGCTAGATGAGAATGAGCGTCATTGGAACGGGCTACCTGGGTGCCGTCCACGCCGCCTGCATGGCACATATCGGACACGAGGTCGTCGCGTACGACACCGACGCCGCCAAGATCGCCGCGCTGGCCACCGGCAAGTCCCCGTTCTACGAACCCGGATTCGACGAATTGCTCACCGAGGTGCTCGGCACCGGCCGGTTGCGGTTCACCCAATCCGTAGCGGAAGCGGTCTCCGGGGCTTCGGTGCATTTCGTCTGCGTCGGGACGCCACAGTCGTCGGGTTCGGACGCTGCCAACGTCGCGTATGTCGACAGTGCCTTCCGGTCGGTGGCGGTCAACGCCGATGTCGACGGCCTGATCGTCGGCAAGTCCACCGTCCCGGTCGGCACGGCGCAGCGCCTGGCCGCCGAGGTGGCTGCCACGTCGTCGCCGCACCGGCTCGAGGTCGCGTGGAATCCCGAGTTCCTCCGGGAGGGCAAGGCGATCGAGGACACGCTGCAGCCGGACCGCCTGGTCTTCGGGGTCACCTCCGAATACGCCGAGAAGACATTGCAAGAGGTCTACGGCAGTCTGCTGGATGCCGGCACGCCACACCTGACGGCCGATCTCCCCACCTCGGAATTGGTCAAGGTGGCGGCCAATGCCTTTCTGGCCACCAAGATCTCGTTCATCAACGCGATGGCCGAGGTGTGCGAGATCGTCGATGCCGACGTGGTGACGCTCAGTCGCGCGCTGGGCTACGACGACCGGATCGGTAAACGATTCCTCAACGCCGGCTTGGGTTTCGGTGGCGGCTGCCTGCCCAAGGACATCCGCGCCTTCAGCGCCAGGGCCGGCGAACTCGGTGCCGCCGACGCGCTGCGCTTCCTGCATGAGGTCGACAAGATCAACCTGCGCCGGCGCGAGAAGGCCGTCTCGGTGGCCCGCAACCTCGTCGGCGGGGAGTTCCTCGGCAAGAGCATCGCCGTCCTGGGCGCGGCGTTCAAACCCAACAGCGACGACGTTCGCGATTCGCCTGCGTTGAACGTGGCCGCCGCCATGCACCTCAAGGGTGCCGACGTGCGCGTGCACGATCCCAAGGCGATCGACAACGCGAAAGCCCGGTTCCCGACACTCGGGTACTTCGCCACGGCGGAGGACGCCTGCCGCAACGCGGATCTGATCGTGCTGGCCACCGAATGGGACGAGTACTGCACTATCGACCCGGTGGCGTTCCGGTCGGTGGTCAAGGAGCCACGCCTGCTCGACACCAGGAACGCGATCGACCGGGAGTACTGGTCTGGCGCCGGATGGCAGGTGTACAGCCTCGGCCGGGGCGGGCTGAACGCCTGATGGCCAAGCAGACCATCGAGGTCATCATCCCGGTCCGCAATATGGCCGACCATCTGCCCAAACTGCTGGCACCATTGCTCGACCAGCTGGCCGACGGGGACCGGGTCACCGTCGTCAACGACGCGTCCACCGACGAAACCGAAGCGGTGGCACGGTCGTTGGGCGCCAATGTGGTGACGGTGACCGACAGCCGGGGCCCGTACTACGCCCGGCAGGTAGCGGCGAGCAAGGCCACGGCAGACATCCTGCTGTTCACCGACGGGCGGTGCCGACCGCTGCCTGGTCTGATCGAGGCGCACCGGGCACTGCAACAGAAACCGGAAGTCGCGCTGTCCTGCACCAATGTCCGCACGGTTTCCGGGCCGACACTCGCGGCGCGGATGGCCGCGGCGATGCAGCCCTTCATGCTGCCGCGCGGGGGCGGTGCGATGAAGGCCACCATCGGGATGGTGCCGCCCAAACCGGATTACTATCCCACCGCCAACCTCGGCATCGATCGGGTCGCGTTCGCGAAGGTGGGTGGCTTCCGGTCGATGCGCGGCGGGGGAGATCTCGATATCTGCTGGCGCATCCAGGAACAGGGGTTGGGCACGATCGCCACCGATACCCGGGTGCTGATGGAGTGGGAACCGCGCTCCTCGATGCGGGATCTGGCGAGCCAGTGGAAGCGCTACGGGCACAGCAACGCCTACATCCGGTGGGCCAGCCGCAACGACGCAGGCGCGGGCGGCCAGGCCGCGCCGCGGCATTCACCGGTGCAGGCCTGGACGACGCTGCGCGCCGAGTTGCGCCGTCCGCCCGCCGAATTGGCGGCCAACGCGCTGGTCGGTCTGGCGTTCCAGTACGGCTATCTGTCCGCGACGCTGAAACGCTCGGAATTCCAGATGCCGGCACGGTTCGAGATCGCACCCGACCTGGATTCTGTGTAGCCGGGCGGTACCGACGGCTCAGCCGTCCTGTTTGCCGCCTTCGACCGCCGCCCGGTACCCGCGCACGGCGACCGGCACGAACAGCGCCGCGATCAGCGCCGCCCACAGCACCGTCAACACCATCGGCTGCCAGGGATTGCCGCCCGAGGACAACGCCCGCATGGCCGCCGCCGGCGGCGCCACCGGCTGGAACTCGGCCAACGGGCGCAGCACGGCCGGCAACCGGTCCAGCGGGATGAGCGTCGCGAAGGCCAAACCCATACACGCCGTCTGCGTCCAGGTCAGGATGATGCGGCCCTGCGGGCGCAGCGCAAGCGTGATGACCACCGTCGCGAACACCATCACCACGATCACCGGCATCAGCAGATAGCCCAGCAGTTCGACCCAGCCGCCGCCGAAGCGGAAACCCATCACGTAGCCGGTGGCCACGACGACAGCCGAACCGGCGAAGGTGCGCACCGCCTCGGCCAGCAGGGCACCGGTCAACGGTGCCGTCCGGTGCACCGGCATCAACCACAGCCGGGTGAGCAGGCCGCTGTCCCGGTCGTACGGCACCGCCAGGCCGGCCCCGACGGCGCCGGACATGGCGCCGGCCAGCGTGCACACCGGGATCAACAGATCCAGCCCACTGTTGCCGGTCAGCCGGACCATCGACTTGCCCACCAGCGCGCCGTAGATGATCAGCAGCAGCGTCGGGAAGAGCAACGCCTGGAGGGGCACCATCGGGTACCGGCGCCACTGCACGAACAGCCGCCCCGCGAAGATCCAACTCTCCGCCAGCAGCGAATGCCGGTGTGCCGAGCCCGTTGTCATGACGTGCGCCCCTGGAGTCGAATGGCGATCGGGCCGAACACCAGCAGCATGCCGATGCACCACGCCAGGCTGGTCGCCAGGTTGGCCGTCGTGACGTGACCGCTGGTGAAGCCGCGCAGCGTCTCGGTGATCTGCGAGATCGGCTGGTAGCGCACGAAACCCTGCAGCCAGGACGGGAACGCATCGACCGGGGCGAGCCCGGTGGACAGCATCACCAGCAGCAGCTGCGGGATCAACAACAGCTGGCTGGCCACCTCGGTGCGGCCGGCCTTGGCTCCCGTGGCATCCGCGCCGAACGACAGCGCCAGCGTCAACGTCAGGGCCAGCACCACAAACGCTGCGGCATAACCGAATCCGGTGGTCAGCCGAAAACCGAACAGGTAGGCCGCCGCAAACGATGCGATCAACGCCACCACGCCGCGGATCAGGCAGTAGGCCATCCTGGCCATCAACGGTGTGTAGGGCGAGATGGGCAGGGTACGCATCCGGGCGCTCAGCCCGCTGGCCTTCTCCCAGGCCGCGCGGTCGGTCGTGGTGAGCGCGCCGAACAACATGGCCTGGACCACCACGGCCGGCAGGATGTACTGGGCGTAACTCATCCCACCGGTCGGGATGATGTCGCGCAGCAGGAACGTCAGACCGATCAGGCCCGAGATCGGCACCATCACCGCGAAAGCCAGATCCAGCGTCCCCTTCTGCACGACGCGTGCAGTCAGCAGCGCGAAGGGGGTCACTTCGCGATGACCGGGGTGGTGAGGTGCAGGAACACCTCGTCGAGGGAGGGCCGGCGCAGGGAGATGTCCAGCAGCTCGACGCCGAGCCCGTCCATCCGGCGGAACACCTCCGACAGGGTCGCCACGCCCTGCGGCGCGGGCACCGACACCGTGCTGGTGTCGGCGTCCACCTCGACCTCGGTGAAGTCGGCGAGGGCGGCAGCGATCCGCGGCAGGTCGTCGGAGTTGACCGCGGTCATCTGGCAGTAGCCGCTACCCGTCTGGCGTTTGAGCTCGTCGGCCGTGCCCTTCGCCACGATCTGGCCGTGGTTGAGGATGACGATCGAGTCGCTGAGGATATCGGCTTCCTCCAGGTACTGGGTGGTCAGCAGGACGGTGATGTCCTGAGCCTTCAACGAGGACACCAGGTTCCAGACGTCGCGGCGACTGCGGGGATCAAGTCCGGTGGTCGGTTCGTCCAAGAACAGCACTTTGGGCATCACGACCAGGGATACGGCGATGTCGATGCGTCGCCGCATCCCGCCGGAATAGCCGCTGACCTGGCGGTCGGCGGCGTGACCCATGTCGAACTGGGTGATCAGCTCCTCGGCCCTGGCGCGGGCCTCGGCGCGGCGCAGGCCCCGCAGGCGCCCGAACAGCACCAGGTTCTCCCGCCCCGTCAGCCGCGGGTCCAGGGCCGCATCCTGGCCGGTCACCCCGATGCTGCGGCGCACCTTCGCCGGTTCGGTGGCCACGTCGTAGCCCGCCACGATCGCCTGCCCCGATGTCGGCTTGAGCAGTGTCGAGAGGATTTTGACCGTCGTCGTCTTCCCGGCGCCGTTGTGCCCCAGCAACGCGCACACGGACCCGGTGGGAACGGAAAAGCTCACGTCGCGCAGGGCGGGGACGCTTCCGCCGAATGTCTTGGCGACATTGTTGAGCTCGATCACGGAGTCATACGATACAGCCGTCGCCCGTTATGTGAGACCTACGGTCGCGGGCTCGCGGCACGGCTCCCGCCGCGCTCCACGCCGGGTGAGCAGACACGTCGCGCGACACGCCGAGAACTGTCGGTGGGCACCCATAGACTGGCGTTCCTATGAGCTCTCACCGGTCCTTCGTGCACCTCCACAACCACACCGAATACTCCATGCTCGACGGTGCGGCGAAGGTCAAGCCGATGATCGCCGAGGCGCAGCGCCTCGAGATGCCGGCCATCGGCATGACCGACCACGGAAACATGTTCGGCGCCAGTGAGTTCTACAACAAGGCCACCGAGGCGGGGATCAAACCGATCATCGGGATCGAGGCCTACATCGCGCCGGCGTCGCGCTTCGAGACCAAACGCGTCACCTGGGGTGACCCCAGCCAGAAGGGCGACGACGTCTCGGGTAGCGGTTCCTACACCCATATGACGATGGTCGCCGAGAACGCGACCGGGCTGCGCAACCTGTTCAAACTGTCCTCGCTGGCGTCCTTCGAAGGGCAGCTCGGCAAGTGGTCCCGGATGGACGCCGAGATCATCGCCGAACACGCGTCCGGCATCATCGCCACCACCGGCTGCCCGTCCGGCGAGGTGCAGACCCGGCTGCGGCTGGGCCACGAGAAAGAAGCGATCGAGGCCGCGGCGAAGTGGCAGGACATCTTCGGCAAGGACAACTTCTTCCTCGAACTGATGGACCACGGCATCGACATCGAGCGTCGGGTCCGGGAGGGGCTGCTCGAGGTCGGGCGCAAGCTGGGCATCCCGCCCCTGGCCACCAACGACTGCCATTACGTGACGCGCGAGGCGTCGCACAACCACGAGGCGCTGCTGTGCATCCAGACCGGCAAGACGCTCTCGGATCCGGCCCGGTTCAAATTCGACGGCGACGGTTACTACCTCAAGTCGGCCGCGGACATGCGGGCCCTGTGGGATCCGCAGGTGCCCGGCGCGTGCGATTCCACGCTGCTGATCGCCGAGCGGGTGCAGTCCTACGCCGACGTGTGGGCCCCGCGCGACCGGATGCCGGTCTTCCCCGTCCCGGACGGGCACGATCAGGCCAGCTGGCTGCGGCATGAGGTGCACGCCGGCCTCAACCGGCGTTTCCCCGACGGTGTGCCGCAGGAATACCTCGACCGCGCCGACTACGAGATCAAGGTCATCTGCGACAAGGGTTTCCCGTCGTACTTCCTGATCGTGGCCGATCTGATCACCTACGCGCAGTCGGTCAACATCCGGGTGGGTCCGGGCCGTGGTTCGGCGGCCGGTTCGCTGGTGGCCTATGCCATGGGCATCACCAATATCGACCCGATCCCGCACGGGCTGCTGTTCGAACGGTTCCTCAACCCCGAGCGCCCGTCGGCCCCCGATATCGATATCGACTTCGACGACCGTCGCCGCGGCGAGATGGTGCGTTACGCCTCGGAGAAGTGGGGCAGTGACCGGGTGGCGCAGGTCATCACCTTCGGCACCATCAAAACCAAGGCGGCGCTGAAGGACTCGGCCCGGGTGCACTACGGCCAGCCCGGCTTTGCCATCGCCGACCGGATCACCAAGGCGCTGCCGCCGCCCATCATGGCCAAGGACATCCCGCTGTCCGGGATCACCGACCCCAACCACGAGCGGTACAAGGAAGCCGCCGAGGTGCGCGGGCTGATCGACACCGACCCCGACGTGCGCACCATCTACGAGACCGCCCGTGGTCTGGAGGGCCTGGTCCGCAACGCCGGCGTGCACGCCTGCGCGGTTATCATGAGCTCCGAGCCGCTCATCGACGCCATCCCGATGTGGAAGCGGGCGCAGGACGGCGCCATCATCACCGGGTGGGACTACCCGTCGTGTGAGGCCATCGGCCTGCTCAAGATGGACTTCCTGGGCCTGCGCAACCTCACCGTCATCGGTGACGCGCTGGAGAACATCAAGGCCAACCGCGGCATCGATCTGGACATGGATCACCTCCCGCTGGACGATCCGGCGACCTACGAACTGCTCTCCCGCGGTGACACCCTGGGCGTGTTCCAGCTCGACGGCGGCCCGATGCGGGATCTGCTGCGCCGCATGCAACCCACCGGCTTCAACGACATCGTCGCCGTGCTGGCGCTGTACCGCCCCGGCCCGATGGGCATGAACGCGCACAACGACTATGCCGACCGGAAAAACGGTCGACAGCCGATCAAGCCGATCCACCCGGAGTTGGAGGAACCGCTCAAGGAGATCCTCGCCGAGACCTATGGCCTGATCGTCTACCAAGAGCAGATCATGTTCATCGCCCAGAAGGTCGCGTCCTACACCATGGGCAAGGCCGATGCGCTGCGTAAGGCCATGGGTAAGAAGAAGCTCGAAGTGCTCGAGGCCGAGTACCAGGGCTTCAAAGAGGGGATGACGGCCAACGGCTTCTCCGAGGCCGCGGTGAAGGCGTTGTGGGACACCATCCTTCCGTTCGCCGGATACGCGTTCAACAAATCGCACGCCGCCGGCTACGGCCTGGTGTCCTTCTGGACGGCCTATCTCAAGGCCAACTTCCCCGCCGAATACATGGCCGGGTTGCTCACCTCCGTCGGCGACGACAAAGACAAGGCCGCGGTGTACCTGTCGGATTGCCGCCGGCTCGGAATCACCGTGCTGCCACCGGATGTCAACGAATCGGTGCACAACTTCGCATCGGTCGGCAACGACATCCGGTACGGACTCGGTGGTGTCCGCAACGTCGGCGCCAACGTGGTGCAGTCGATCATCGCCGGACGCCGCGACAAGGGGAAGTACACCGATTTCTCCGACTACCTGAACAAGGTGGACATCACCGCCTGCAACAAGAAGGTGACGGAATCCCTGATCAAGGCCGGGGCCTTCGACTCGCTCGGCCATCCCCGCAAGGGCCTGTTCCTGGTGCACGCCGACGCCGTGGACTCGGTGCTCGGCACCAAGAAGGCCGAGGCCATCGGCCAGTTCGACCTGTTCGGCGGCGGCGACGGTGACACCGGTATCGAATCGGTCTTCACCATCCCGGTGCCCGAGGGCGAATGGGACGACAAGCACAAACTGGCGCTGGAACGAGAGATGCTGGGCCTGTACGTGTCCGGCCATCCGCTCGACGGGGTGGCGCACCTGCTGACCGCGCAGGTGGACACCCAGATCCCCGCGATCCTGGAAGGTGACATCGCCAACGACACCCAGGTGCGCGTCGGCGGGATCTTGGCCTCGGTGAACCGCCGCGTCAACAAGAACGGCCTGCCGTGGGCGTCGGCTCAACTGGAGGATCTCACCGGCGGTATCGAGGTGCTGTTCTTCCCGCAGACCTACTCGGCGTTCGGGGCCGATATCGCCGACGACGCCGTGGTCCTGGTCGGTGCCAAGGTGGCCAAACGCGATGACCGGATCTCGCTGATCGCCAATGACCTTGTGGTGCCCGACTTTTCGAATGCCCAGCCGGACCGGCCGCTCGCGCTGAGCCTGCCGACCCGGCAGTGCACGCACGACAAGGTGACCGCGCTCAAGCAGGTACTGGCCCGCCATCCCGGTACGGCGCAAGTTCACCTGCGGTTGATCAGCGGGGAGCGGATCACCACCCTGGAGCTGGATCAGTCGTTGCGGGTGACGCCGTCCTCGGCGCTGATGGGTGACCTCAAGGCCCTCCTGGGCCCCGGCTGCTTGGGGGGATAGCCGGGGTACGCCGATCGGGCGAAATCGAGGACTCGCGCTGCGATCGCCCAGGCGTGGGCTTACCGTGCCAACGGCGGTGTTCAGCAAACCATGCGGGGGGTTCCGTGCCTGGGCGTCGCCATGACGGGGCGGAGGGCGGAGTGGGGCCGACTACCAAGCGCACGGTGCGGATCGTCTTCGGCGCGACGGTGCTGTGGATCGTCGTGCTGCAGTACATCCCGTTCGCCGTGTGGCGCGCGGAGCCCTATCCGGCACTCGTACTGCCCGGCTTCCCGGCGCAATGCGCGGGCTGTCTCCTGGAGACCGGGATACCACGGGCGAAAGAACCGGCGGTTGTAGTGCGGTTCAGCAGCGGTGCGCCGCGACGGGTGCCGTTGGACAGCCTGCTGCCCGCCGGCCCGTCTGTGCGCCTGATGGTCTTCACCGCCGCGTTCAGCGACGACAGTGTCGCCACCGTTCCCGATGCCGTCGCCTGGCTGCGAGCACGGACGGCCCGGCTGTTTCCCGGTGACCAGCCGACCGGGGTTGACATCGTCTGGCGCACCGCGACCTACCGTGCCGCGGACGCGTCCGCGGTGGAGTACCAACCGCTGCGCACCATTCACGTCGACTTCGGGAACTCGAAGTGAGGATCGCCGAGACGTTCGACCGCTGGGTCGACAGCGGCCCGTTCACCCCGGCGGACCTCGGGATCTGCCGGATCATCTATGCGATCAGTGCGCTGTTCATCGTCCCGGACATCGCATGGCTCGGTCGGTATCCGGACTTCATGTTCCATGCCCCGCCGGGTCCGCTCCGATTGTTCTCCGGCTTCCCGTCGCCGGGAGTGCTGATCGGGCTGGAACTGCTCCGCTCGCTCACACTGATCCTGCTCGGCATGGGTCTGTGGACCCGCTTTGTGTCGCTGGCCGCCGCGGTGATGCTCTTCGTCACCTACGGCTTGATGTACTGCCTCGGCAAGGTCGACCACACTATCCTGTTGTTGCTGGTGCCATTGGTGCTGGCGTTCGCGGACTGGGGCAACCGCTACTCCGTCGATGCTTACCGACGCGGCGGTGCTACTGTGCCGCAACGACAATGGCCCTTACGTCTGCTCGCCCTGTTGATCGGGTGGGGATTCTTCACCGCGGCCCTGACCAAGTTGCTGACGGGTTGGCTGTCGTGGTCCAGTCAAGCGGCACGGGGGTATTTCGTCCTCGGCTTCCTGACCGAAGGTCGGACGTACTGGCTGGCCGACTGGCTGGCCGCGCACGACATGCGGGCGGTGTGGGAACTGGTCGACTGGCTGACGGTCATCTTCGAGTTCGCCTTCTTGCTGGCCATGCCGTGGTGGCGCGCCTTCCGGACGGTGCTGGCCGTCGCCACCACCTTCCACCTGGGCGTGCTCTTGACCATGGGTATCGATTTCAGCAGTGCCGTGGTGGCCTATGGCGCGTTCGTGTCATGGAGCGTCATCGCGCGGTGGATCGGTGATTCTGCCGTCGGCAGATTCGTCGCCCAGATAGGCCCCGCGCGGCTCGGACGATCCGGCGTGCTCGCCGGGTCGTGGCTGTGTGTCCTCGGTATCGGCGTACTTGCGTGGGTTCTCATGATCAGCCCGGCGGCGCGGATCTTGACCGGGCTCATCGCCAGCAATGTGGTCATCGTGCTCGCTGCGGCGATCGGGCTGTCTTATCTCGCGCTGCGGACAGGTCACGCCCAGCGGCCCCTCACCCGGTTGCTGTCAGCCGGCCGAGCAAGGTCGAAGGCTCGCGCTGCCGCTCGTCCGCTCATTGATTGACCTGCACAGAGGCGGAGGGGACCGCCTTTGGGGGCAAGATGCGCAATACGGGAGTTTTTCCCGTAAATGGTGTCGAGTGGTGCCTGGCACTGGTCGAATTCGCGATGCTGAATCCGCGGCTGTGGCTGCGGAATCGGCGCTGCGACACCCCGGTCGTGGGCGACGGCGCCGCCGACGTGTCATTGACCAGTCACGGCCGCCGGATCGGCACGGTGTGGCGGACCATCGAGACCATCGGCGCCGGCACGGTCAAACCGCGCCGGTTGATCCTGTGGCTCGACGATCCGGCCGCGATGGCGGCGCTGCCGTCGTCACTGGTCCGGCTGCGCCGGCGCGGACTGGAGATCAGGCTGTGCCGCAGCTATGGACCGCACACCAAGTACTACCCGTACGTCACCGAGATCGCCGGCGGCGACGACGATGTCACGTTGGTCACCGCCGACGACGACGTCTACTACCCACCGACGTGGCTGGCGGAGCTGCTACGGGCGCACCGCCCCGGTCAAGTGACGACATTCCGGGCGCGGATGCGTTCGACGGAGCCGTACGTCAACTGGCCGGCGTGCACCACCACCGAGGCCTCGCCGCAGGTTTTTGCCACCGGTGTCTCGGGTGCGGCGTACCCGCCGGAGCTGCAGCGCACCCTGCGCGAACGCGGTGACGAGTTCTTGGCGGTGTGTCCCCGTGCCGACGACTTCTGGCTGCACTATGGCGCCGTCGCGACCGGGATACCGGTACGTCAGGTGCGCGACACCGCCGCGTTGTGGTGGTCGATGCCCGTCGCGTCGAAGCGTGGGCTCTGGGACGGCAAGGGCACGGCGAACGACGCGATCGCCGCGGCGACGGAACGCGCCTGGCTGTGAGAGCTACTTGAGCACGTTCACCGCGCGGGCGATCACCAGCGCCACCGTCGACAGCGACACCAGCGCCTGCACCGCCATCAGCATCTTGGCCCAGCGAGCCAGCGGCATGGTGTCGGTCGGGGAGAAGGCCACCACATTGGTGAAGCTGACGTACAGATAGTCGACGAAGGTGGGGCGCCAGCCGGGTGCGGCCGTGGTCGGGTCCGTCATCTGCGGGAACAGGAAATCGGGATAGGGCTGCTCACCGGCGCGTCGAGCGAACGGCCCACCCCGGTCCAACTCCCAGTACCACAGCGCGAAGGCCAGCACATTGGTGATGAAGATGGCCCCGCCGCTGCCCAGCAGCACCGCCGCGTCGTTACTGACGTCGCCCGAGAGGATCCGGTAATCCAGCACGACGGCCGAGGCGGTGTTGTCGGCGGTGATGGCTATGGTCAGCGCCAGGCTGCCCCAGCGGGCGGCGGTGGTCCGGCGGGTCAGCCGCAGCGGGTTGATCGCCACGAGCACCAGCACCAGCAGCAGCTCCATTGCGATCAGCGGCCAGCGGGGCACCACCGTGTAGCGCTCGGGTACGGCGCGTTGGAGGGCGACGGCCGCCAGGATGGCCGCGAGCACCGGTAACCGGCTTTCGGGTTCGCCTGGACGCAGCCAGGATGGCACCCGCTGCTCGGCGCGTTTCACGAACGCTTCGGCAGGCGTCTCCGGATTGGGTTCCATCGGCCTAGTGTGGCCGCCCGGGCTGCCGACCGGCTGAACGCCGCGCCGGCTAGCGGCGGCTGACGGTGCCGAGGCCGGCCCAGGTCACGGTGCTGATCGCGGCCGCGCTGAGCACCGAGAAGGGGGCGTTGGCGGTGAGCACACCCAGGACGATCAGCGTGAGTGCCCCGACGATGAGCGCGATGACCTTGTAGGTCGGCCACGGGACCCCGGCAATCCGTACTTCGGTTGGCGTGGTCATAGTGCAACGATAGCGCGTAACCCAGAGTTCGGACAACCGAAACTCGGATCGCGGCGCCCACTTTTTTCGTCGTGCGAACCGATGGTGGCACCATGAAGCGGTGTCTGCCGAACTGAGCCAGGATCCCCGAAGGACGCAGCTGACCTCACCGGTCGGCGCTGCCGATATCGACGAGGCCGCTCAGCGAATTTCCAGCGTGGTCGCCGCCAGCCCGCTGCAGTTCAGCGAACGGCTGTCGGCGCTGACCGGCGCGCAGGTCTACCTCAAACGGGAGGACCTGCAGACCGTCCGGTCCTACAAGCTGCGCGGTGCCTACAACCTGCTCATGCAGCTGTCCCCGGCGGAGTTGGCGGCCGGGGTGGTGTGCTCCTCGGCAGGCAACCATGCCCAGGGATTCGCCCTGGCCTGCCGTTCGATGGGCGTGCACGGGCGGGTGTACGTGCCGGCGAAGACCCCCAAGCAGAAGCGGGACCGGATCCGCTATCACGGACGCGAGTTCATCGAGGTCATCGTCGGCGGCAAAACCTACGACATGGCGGCCGAAGCGGCCCTGGAGGATGTCGCCAGGACCGGCGCCACGCTGGTGCCGCCGTACGACGATCCACGGACGATCGCCGGGCAGGGCACCATCGCCGTCGAGATCCTCGAGCAACTGCCCACCGAACCCGATCTGGTCATCGTGCCGGTCGGCGGGGGAGGGTGCGTCTCGGGTATCACCACCTACCTGTCGGAACGCACCGCGGGCACGGCGGTGCTCGGCGTGGAACCGGCAGGCGCGGCGTCCATGATGGCCGCGCTGGCCGCGGGCGGCCCCGTGACCCTCGAGGATGTCGACCAGTTCGTCGACGGGGCGGCGGTGGCCAGGGCCGGTGTCAACACCTACGCGGCGCTGGCCGCTGCCGGGGACATGGTGTCGATCACCGCTGTCGACGAGGGCGCGGTGTGCACCGCCATGCTGGACCTCTACCAGAACGAGGGGATCATCGCCGAGCCCGCCGGCGCGTTGTCGGTGGCCGCGCTGCGCGAGACCGATATCGAGCCCGGCTCGACGGTGGTATGCATCATCTCGGGCGGCAACAACGACGTGTCCCGCTACGGCGAGGTGCTGGAGCGCTCTCTGGTGCATCTGGGCTTGAAGCACTACTTCCTGGTCGATTTCCCGCAGGAGCCGGGCGCCCTGCGCCGCTTCCTCGACGGTGTGCTCGGACCCAACGACGACATCACCTTGTTCGAGTACGTCAAACGCAACAACCGGGAGACCGGTGAAGCTCTGGTCGGCATCGAAATGGGGTCGGCGTCGGATCTGGAGGGCCTGATGGCGCGCATGCGCGGCTCGGAATGCCATGTGGAACTCCTGGAGCCGGGGTCACCGACCTACCGCTATCTGACCTAGGCGGATTCGCGCGTGCGCAGCACCGCGAACGAGTGCCCGGGCAATCGGGTGACCGACCCGTCGGGCGTCGGATCGTCGGACGCCAGCACGACGGTCCCGGTCACCGGGACCGTCACCGCGTCGACGCCCAGATTGCAGGCCACCGCGAAGGCGCCGCGGTACATGACGATCCAACGGCTGTCCTCGTCGTAGTCGACGCGCAGATGCGGCAGCCACGGATCGGCGAAATCGGATTCGTTGCGGCGCAGGCTGATCAGGCCCCGGTAGACGGCCAGCAGCCGGGCGTGTTCGCCGCTGTCCACCTCGGACCAGTCCAGCTTCGACCGCTCGAACGTGGCCGGATCCTGGGGATCGGGAATCTCGTCTGCATCCCAGCCGTGTGCGGCGAACTCGGCCTTGCGGCCCTCCGCGGTGGCACGTCCCAATTCCGGCTCCGGGTGCGAGGTGAAGAACTGGAAGGGGCTGGACGATCCCCACTCTTCGCCCATGAACAGCATGGCGGTGTACGGGGAGCCAAGGGCCAGAGCCGCTTTCACCGCAAGCTGACCGAACGTCAGGTTCTGCGAGGGGCGGTCCCCGACGGCCCGGTTGCCGACCTGGTCGTGGGTGAGGGTATACGCCAACAGTCGGGTCGCCGGAATGGTGGTGGTGTCCAGCGGGCGGCCGTGCCGGCGGTGCCGGAACGACGAATAGGTGCCTGCGTGGAAATAGCCGTGCGTCAACGTCTGCGCCAGGGTGGCCAGCGATCCAAAATCGCCGTAATAGCCTTGCCGTTCACCCGACACCGCGGTGTGGATGGCGTGGTGGATGTCGTCGTCCCACTGGGCTGTCATCCCGAGGCCACCGTGGTCGACCGGGGTGATCAGCCGCGGATCGTTGAGGTCGCTCTCTGCGACCAAGGACAGCGGCCGTCCCAGTTCGGTTGCCAGGGCTTGGGTTTCGGTGGACAGTTCCTCCAGGATGTGAATGGCGGTGGTATCCACCAGGGCATGCACCGCATCCAGGCGTAGGCCGTCCGCCCCGAAATCACGCATCCAGCGCAACGCACAGTCCAGGATGTAGCGGCGGACTTCGTCGGCGTCGGCGTCGGCGATGTTGATCGACTCGCCCCACGGGTTGCTGCCGCGGGACAGGTACGGCCCGAACCGGGGCAGGTAGTTCCCGGACGGTCCGAGGTGATTGAACACCGCGTCGATCAGTACGCCCAGCCCTCTGGCGTGGCAGGCGTCCACGAAACGCAGCAAGGCATCCGGTCCACCGTAGGGTTCGTGCACGGCATACCACAGCACGCCGTCGTAACCCCAGCCGTGCGTGCCGCTGAACGCGTTGACCGGCATCACCTCGACGAAATCGACGCCCAGATCCACGAGGTAGTCGAGTTTCTCGACGGCCGAGTCGAAGGTGCCGCCGGGGGTGAAGGTACCCAGGTGCAGCTCGTAGATCACCGCCCCCTCGACGGACCGGCCGGCCCACGGCGCGGGCGCGGCCTGCGGCTCCCACAACGCAGAACGGGCATGCACCCCGTCGGGTTGGCGAGCCGAGCGCGGGTCGGGCAGCACCGTCTCGTCGTCGTCGAGCACGAAGCCATACCGGGCACCGGGCGCCGCGGGCACGTCGGCGCGCCACCAATCGTCGGAACCTCGGGTCATCGGATACAGCGTCCCGTCCACGTCCAGGCGCACCAGCTCCGGACGCGGGGCCCACACTGCGAACGACGTCATGGCAGCCGCTCCAGCAGGGCCACGGGCGACTGCTCGAACAGCTCACCGGCCGCAACCGTGCCGGCGAACGTACGCCCGGACAACCGGTCCGCCCACAACCCCTCGGGTAAGTCCACGGTGGTGTCCTCCCAACCCGTTTCGTTCAGCCGGACCGTCCAGCGCGCCACCGCCACCACCACGTCGGACCCGCGTCCGAACGCCACCACATGCTCGGCCGCGGAGCCGGACGCCAACAGCGGGTGATACCCGCCGGACAGGAAGGTGTCCGGTTTGTCGCGGCGCAGCCGCAGCGCCGCGGCGACCACTCGGATCTTGGGATCGCTGCCGGCCGCCAGTGCGGCCCGGCGCGCCGAATAGTCGACGAGGCGACGGTTGTCCGGGTCGACGAGGCTGTCGTCGGGCAATTCGGTGCCCTGATAGACGTCGGGGATGCCGGGCACCGTCAGGGCCAGCAGCTTCTGGCCCAGTGCATCGCCGGCCGCGTGTGGGTGCACCTGCGCCACCAGTGCGGTCAGCTCGGTGGCAACCGGTCCGTCGATGATGGCGTCCAGCCAGGCGTGCACGGCCGACTCGAAGTCGCTGTCCGGATCGTTCCACGCGGTGTGCGTGCCGGCCTCCCGGATCGCCTTCTCGGCGTAGCTGTGCAGCCGGGCGCGCAGCTCGTCGGAAACCTCACCGTCGACCGGCCACACTCCGAAAACGTTCTGCCACAAGAAAAGTGCGGTGTCCTCGTCGGGGGCCAGCACGATATTCGACCACCGGCGCACCCGGTCGGCCCACAACGCCGGAATCTGGGACAGCACCCCGATCCTGGCCCGCACGTCTTCGCTGCGCTTGGTGTCGTGGGTCGAGGTGGTCACCATGGCGCGCGGCCACAGCCGTGCCCTGGTCGCCGAGCGCAGGTGGAACTCGGCCGCGGTGACACCGAATCGGTCGGGCTCGCCACCCACCTCGTTCAGTGACACCAGGCGGGCGTCCCGATAGAACAGGCAGTCCTCCACCGACTTGGCCGTCACCGCGCCGCATAGTTGCTGCAGCCGTTTGGCGGCTTCGCCGCCGGCGGCCAGCGCCGTCGCGACCAGCTGCAGCGGCGCCGCCAGTTCGGTTCGGGCGGCGGCAGTTTCGGCGATCGCGATGGGCCCCACCGCGGCCAGGCCGGGATAGTCGAACCGGTACACCCCGACGTGGGCGAGCAGCGCGGTGACCGCCTCGGCCAGCAGCGGATGGTCGGTGCCCGTCTCGGCGACGATGGTGCGCCGCAGCCGTGCCGACTCGCTGGCCAGGGTGGTGGTCGCGGCGGTCGTCTTGAGCTGCGCGCTGGCCTCGGCGACATCGCGGTGGTACAGGGCGCTGAGATCGGCTTCGCCGGTGGGGTCAACGAACACCCCGCCGACCTCACGCAGTGCGTCGTAACCGGTGCCGCCGTCGACCGGCAGCGTGGTGTCCAGCGGCTCGTCGGGGGCCAGGATCTTCTCGATGACGATCCAGGCAGCCGGCCCGACCAGCGCCCGCAGCCGGTCCAGATAGCCGGCCGGGTCGGTCAGCCCGTCCGGGTGGTCGATGCGCAGGCCGTCGACGAGACCGTCGGCGAACCAGCGTCGCACCTCGGTGTGCGTGGCCGCGAACACGTCGGGGTCTTCCTGGCGCAGGCCCGCCAGCGAGGTGATGGAGAAGAACCGCCGGTACCCGCAGACGTTGTTGCGCCAACCGATCAGGCGGTAGTGCTGGCGCGCGTACACGTCGGCGGGCCCGCCGACGCCGGTGCCCGCAGCGATCGGCCAGGTACGGTCGCCCAGGCGCAGCGTCTGCCCGTCCACCACCAGATCGTCGATATCGTCGTCGGAGCCCAGGACCGGCAGCACCACCCGGCCGTCCGGATCCAGCTCCCAGTCGATGTCGAAGAAGCTCGCGTACGCCGAATCTCGGCCGTGCGTCAGCACATCCCACCACCACGCGTTCTGCGTGGGATCGTCCACCCCGACGTGGTTGGGCACGATATCGACGATCAGGCCGAGCCCGCGCGCCTTCGCGGCGGCCGAAAGCCGCTGCAGCCCTTCGGGTCCGCCAAGTGCCGCGGAGACCGTCGTCGGATCGGTGACGTCGTAGCCGTGGGTCGACCCGGCCGCCGCGGTCAGGATGGGGGACAGGTACACGTGGGACACGCCGAGGTCGGCCAGGTAGTCGAGCAGGTTCTCGGCATCGGCGAAGGTGAACGAATCGCCACGCATCTGAAGGCGATACGTCGACAGGACAGGGGTCACGTTCCGTCCGTTCAGCTTGTTTTCTGCAACACCAGCAGGGATCGGGGCCGCAGCGAGATCTTCTCTCCCGCCGTGGCGACAAGGTCGTTGGTGCCCTCCGGGTCTGCCGTGTCCAGCACCGCGGCCCATTGTTCGGCGTAGGCCTCGACCGGTAGGACGAAGTCCAACACCTCGTCATGGGCGTTGAAGCACAACAGGAATGAGTCGTCGGTGACCCGTTCGCCGCGGGCGTTGGGTTCCGGAATGGCATCGCCGTTGAGGAAGACCGCGATGCTCTTGCCGAAGCCCGAGCCCCAGTCCTCCGGAGTCATCTCGGTCCCGGCCGGCGTGAGCCAGGCGATATCGCGTTCCTGTTCGGCGGTGCGGATCGGGGTGCCCGCGAAGAATCGGCGCCGGCGAAACACCGGGTGGTCCTTGCGCAGCGCCACCACTTTACGGGTGAAGTTCAGCAGGTCGGCGTTGGTCTCACACATCGACCAGTCCACCCAGGAGATCTCGGAGTCCTGGCAGTAGGCGTTGTTGTTGCCGCCCTGGGTGCGGCCGATCTCGTCGCCGTGGCTGATCATCGGTGTGCCCTGGGAGACCATCAACGTGCCGAGGATGTTGCGCATCTGCCGGTGCCGCAGTTCCAGGATGTCTGGGTCGTCGGTGGGACCCTCGACCCCGCAGTTCCACGACCGGTTATGGCTCTCACCGTCGCGATTGTCCTCACCGTTGGCCTCGTTGTGCTTCTCGTTGTAGGACACCAGATCGTTCAACGTGAAGCCGTCGTGGCAGGTGACGAAGTTGATGCTCGCGCTCGGACGCCGGCCGGTCGCCTCGTAGAGGTCAGAGGAACCGGTCAGTCGCGAGGCGAACTCACCCAGGGTCGCGGGCTCGCCCCGCCAGTAATCGCGCACAGTGTCGCGATACTTCCCGTTCCACTCGGTCCATAAACCTGGGAAGTTGCCGACTTGGTAGCCGCCCTCGCCGATATCCCACGGTTCGGCGATCAGTTTCACCTGGCTGATCACCGGATCCTGCTGCACCAGGTCGAAGAACGCACTCAGCCGGTCGACGTCGTAGAACTCACGGGCCAGGGTGGAGGCCAGATCGAACCGGAAACCGTCCACGTGCATGTCGATCACCCAGTACCGCAGCGAGTCCATGATCAGCTGCAGCGTGTGCGGGTGCCGCGCGTTGAGGCTGTTGCCGGTGCCGGTGAAATCCTTGTAGTACTGCGGCTGACCGTCGAGCAGCCGGTAGTAGGCGGCGTTGTCGATGCCGCGGAAGTTGATGGTGGGCCCGAGGTGATTGCCCTCGGCCGTGTGGTTGTAGACGACGTCGAGGATGACCTCGATGCCGGCTTCGTGGAACGACCGCACCATGGCCTTGAACTCCGCGACGGCGCCGCCGGCATGCTGGTTGGCTGCGTACTGGTAGTGCGGTGCCAGGAACCCGAACGTGTTGTAGCCCCAGTAGTTTCGCAGACCGAGGTCGAGCAGCCGGTGATCGTGCAGGAATTGGTGCACCGGCATGAGTTCGATGGCGGTGACGTTCAGCGATTTGAGGTGGTCGATGATCGCCGGGTGCGCCAGTCCGGCGTAGGTGCCCCGCTGCTCCTCGGGGATGCCGGGATGCCGTTGCGTCATTCCCTTGACGTGCGCCTCGTAGATGACCGTGTCGTGATACGGCGTGTTGGGCGCGCGATCGGATCCCCAGTTGAAGAACGGGTTGATCACCACGCTGGTCATCGTGTGCCCCAGCGAGTCCACACCGGGCGGCGGTCCGGGGACACCCGGGTCCTCGGCGCTCAGGTCGTAGGAGAACAGTGCCTGGCTGAAGTCGAAGTCACCGTGAAAGGACTTGCCGTAGGGGTCCAGCAGCAGCTTGCTGGGATCGCAGCGGTGGCCGGCGGCCGGATCCCACGGGCCGTGCACCCGGAAGCCGTAACGCTGACCGGGGTTGACGGTGGGCAGGTAGGCGTGCCACACATACCCGTCGACTTCCTCGAGCGGGATGCGTTCCTCGGTGCCGTTCTTGGCGATCAGGCACAGGTCCACCTTCTCGGCCACCTCGGAGAACAGCGAGAAGTTGGTGCCCGCACCGTCATAGGTGGCGCCCAGCGGGTAGGCGGTTCCCGGCCACACCGCGTTCACCATGTCACCACCACCCCGTTGCGGCCGCGATCTGGCGTCCCAACTCGTTCGTCATGGTGCGCATGTAGGTGGTCGAAAGGTGGTGAGAGTCGTGATACATCAACACATTTCCCTCCACAACTCGACATACGTCTGGTCGGCACACCGCGTCGCTCATGTCGAGTGGCTTGAGGTTGGGAAACCTTCCTACGAAATCCAGGGTGGGGTTGTGGTCGGACAGTACCGCAGAGCGCTTCATGCCGCAGGAGATGGCGTCGCCACCGTCGGCCAGGCAGTCGGCGGCGAAATACGGTTTGCCGTCGCGGACCAGCCACGGGGTATCGCGCATCGCCAACACGTTGATCCCGGCGTCGGCGAACTGTTGCCAGATGCCGATGTAGAACCCGGGCATCACGTCACCGTCCTTGATGTTCCAGGGCCGGGTCGAGGTGGTGAACACGTAGTCGGGATGGTCGGCGAGCAGTTTGGGCATCACCTTCTGGTTCCACTCCCGGCAGTTGGGGTAGGGCCGGTTGTCGCCCATGACGAGGGGGTTCTCCTCGGTGGTCAGCGGACAACCCATCTTCAGGTAGGTGACGATCTTGAAATGGTGCAGCCGGCCGAGCAGGTCCAGCGCGGTGATCCAGTGTTCGGCGTGTGACCCGCCGGCCAGCGCGATGGTCCGGGTGGCGTCCTTGTCTCCGTAGGTGCAGTTGAGGATGTCGACGTTGTCGAAGTCGGAGATGCAACCGTCGTCGGTGGTCTCCGGCAGGTCGTTCTTGGCTTCCAGCACCGTCGGCCGCATGGGCAGTTTGGGCACCTTGGCATGGTTGATCAGCGCCCGCGCCCCGGGATAGTCGCGCGAGGACAGGCCGGAGAGTTCCTTACCGCTGGCCCGCTGCACCGTGACGTGTTCCCGCCAGGTGAACGATGTCGCGGTCAGCGCCACGCCCAGCAGGGTGACCACCGAGCCCAGTGCGATGGTCGGGCGGCGCAGCCGGGCGCGCCACGGCAGGACGGGGGCGGTGCGGGCCGCCGGCGCCCGGTAGCGCAGCGGCGTCTCCACGTACCGGGTGGTCAGCCAGGCCAGCACCCCGGACACCAGCAGCACGACTGAACCGTCCAGCAGCCCGGCGTGTGCGTCACCGCTGTAAGCCAGCCAGAAGATCAGCAGGGGCCAGTGCCACAGGTAGAGCGCGTATGCCATGGACCCCAGCGACACGAACGGCTTGGTGGCCAGCAACCGGTTGGGTGCGGGCAGCGGCACGTCACCACGGTTGGCCGCCGAGAGGATGAACAGCACGGTGGCGCCGACGGGCACCAGGGCCCACGGGCCGGGGAATTCGCGGACGCCGTCGATGAGGGCGCCGCAGCCGATGATCGCGGCCAGTGCGACCGTGGCGATCGCCGTGCGCAGCCACATCGGCCAGTGCACCCGCGGCACCAGGGCACCGGCCAGCACGCCGGCGAGCAACTCCCAGCCCCGGGCGAAGCTGTTGTAGTACGCGGTGGCCTGATCACCGTTGTGCGCGATGATCGCGTATACGAACGAGGCGACGGCCAACGCGGCGATGACGATGACGAACGCGGCCCGCAGATGCCGGCCCAGCCGGTTGCGCAGCAGATAGGCGAACCCGAAGACCAGCGCCAGGAAGGCGATATAGAACTGGCCCTGCACCGACATCGACCAGATGTGCTGCAACGGGCTGACGGCCTCACCGGCGCGCAGATAGTTGGATGCGCTGTCGGCCAGCTCCCAGTTCTGGAAGTAGCCCAGGCTGGCCAGGCTCTGATCAGCAAACGTCTCCCAGCGGGTTTCCGGCTGCACCAGGATGGTCAGCACTGCCGCGGCGGCCAGCACCACCACCAGTGCCGGCAGCAGGCGTCGCACCAGCCGGACGATCTCGGGTATCGGCCGCAGCGCCGCGCCCGGGCGTAGCGCCATGCGCAGCAGCCGGCCGCCGAAGAAGAAGCCGGACAGGGCGAGGAAGACGTCCACACCACCGGAAACCCGCCCGAACCAGACGTGGAACACCGCCACCAGAGCGATCGCCACGCCACGCAAACCATCCAGGTCGTGCCGATAGAAACCCGATGTGCGGGTACCCATCTCGGCGCTGTCGGCGGCACCGGAGATGGTCCGGTTGGTGGTTGGGCTCTTCATGGTCGGTGACTCAATCTACCCAAGAACCCTGGATACCTCAGGTCACGGGCTCCGCCGCGTCACCTGTGAGCAAAGCGATAATGTCGGATCCCATGCCCGCGTTGACACCCGACGAGATCAGCGCCATCGATGCCGCGCATGTGTGGCACCCCTACAGCACCATCGGCGCCGGGGCGCTGCCGCCCGTGGTCGCCGTCGGCGCCAAGGGGGCCTGGCTGACGCTGGTGCACGACGGCGCCCAGATCCAGGCGCTGGACGCGATGAGCTCCTGGTGGACGGCGGTGCACGGGCACGGGCATCCGGTGCTCGACGCGGCCATCACCGCCCAGCTGGCGACCATGAACCACGTCATGTTCGGCGGGCTCACCCACGAACCCGCGGCCCGGCTGGCCCAGCTGCTGGTCGAGATCACCCCGACCGGGCTGGAGACGGTGTTCTTCAGCGATTCCGGCTCGGTGGCCGTCGAAGTGGCCGCCAAGATGGCCCTGCAGTACTGGCGCAGCCGGGGTCGCCCGGCCAAACACCGGCTGATGACCTGGCGCGGCGGCTATCACGGGGACACGTTCACCCCGATGAGCGTGTGCGACCCCGACGGCGGCATGCACGACCTGTGGACCGACGTGCTCACCCCGCAGGTGTTCGCCCCGCGGGTACCCGCTGACTACGACCTTGCCTACAGCGCGGCATTCGAGGCCCAGCTGGCCGAGCACGCCGACGAGCTCGCCGCCGTCATCGTCGAACCCGTGGTGCAGGGCGCAGGCGGCATGCGCTTCCACGATGCCCGGTATCTGACCGACCTGCGCGCGGCCTGTGACCGGCACGGTGTGCTGCTGATCTTCGACGAGATCGCGACCGGTTTCGGGCGCACCGGTGCGCTGTTCGCCGCCGACCACGCCGGGGTCACCCCGGACATCATGTGCGTGGGCAAGGCGCTCACCGGCGGCTACGTCACCCTGGCCGCCACCCTGTGTACGGCGGAGGTGGCACACACCATCAGCACCGGTGAGCCGGGGACGTTGATGCACGGCCCGACGTTCATGGCCAACGCGCTGGCGTGCGCGGTGTCGGTGGCCTCGGTGCAGCTGCTGCTGAGCAGTGACTGGCCGACGCAGGTCCGCGCGATCGAGGCCGGTCTGCGCGCCGGGCTGGAACCGGCGCGGGCACTGCCGGGGGTGGCTGATGTCCGGGTGTTGGGGGCCATCGGGGTGATCGAGATGGCCGAGCCGGTGGACATGGCGGTGGCCACCGAGACGGCGTTGCGGCACGGGGTGTGGCTGCGCCCGTTCGGCCGGCTGATCTACGCCATGCCGCCGTTCATCTGCACCCCGGACGAGATCGCCCAGATCGGTGCGGCGATGGTGGCGGTGGCGCGTGCGCTAGTCTGAGCGGGAATTGAACACCGTTCAGGAGGTGGTCGCACCGTGACCCGCACCGGTCTTTCGCCGCTGGCCTGGCTGGCCGATGTCGAGCAGCAGCGCCGCGCCGCGGGGCTGCGCCGCACGCTGCGGGTGCGGCCGCCGGTCGGTGCCGAGCTGGATCTGGCCTCCAACGACTATCTCGGGTTGTCTCAGCACCCAGCCGTCCTCGACGGCGGCGTGCAGGCGTTGCGTACCTGGGGAGCCGGTGCCGGTGGATCGCGTCTGGTCACCGGCAACACCGAGCTGCACGAGGAGTTCGAGACCGAACTGGCCGGCTTCACCGGGGCCGAGTCGGCGCTGGTGTTCTCCTCGGGCTACACCGCCAACCTCGGTGCCCTGGTGGCATTGTCGGGCCCCGGTTCGCTGATCGTCTCCGACGCGTTGTCCCATGCGTCGCTGGTGGACGCCTGCCGGCTGTCCCGCGCCAGGGTCGCCGTGACGCCGCACCGCGACGTGGCCGCCGTCGAGGCGGCGCTGGCCCGGCGGACCGAGCAGCGGGCCGTCGTGGTCACCGAGTCGGTGTTCTCCGCCGATGGCGTGCTGGCCCCGCTGCGCGAGCTGCACGACGTGTGTCGCCGCCACGGTGCGCTGCTGTTGGTCGACGAGGCGCACGGGGTCGGCGTGCGCGGCACCGGTGGCCAGGGTCTGCTGTTCGAGACCGGGCTGGCCGGCGCCCCCGATGTGGTGATGACGACCACGCTGTCCAAGGCACTCGGCTCCCAGGGCGGGGTGGTGCTGGGACCCGAGCCGGTGCGGGCGCACCTGATCGATACCGCGCGCACGTTCATCTTCGACACCGGCTTGGCGCCGGCCGCCGTCGGCGCCGCCCTGGCCGCGCTGCGGGTGCTGATCGCCGAGCCGCAGCGAGCGGCCGCGGTGATGGCTCGCGCCACCGAACTGGCCCGGTTGTGCGACGTGCCCGAAGACCCCACATCGGCGGTGGTGTCGGTGATCCTCGGTGAGCCCGAGGTGGCCGTCGCCGCCGCCGCAGCCTGCCTGGACCGCGGTGTGCGGGTCGGCTGCTTCCGGCCGCCGAGCGTGCCCGCCGGCACGTCGCGGCTGCGGCTGACGGCGCGGGCCTCGCTCACCATCGACGAGATGCAGTTGGCCCGCGAGGTGCTGACCGACGTGCTGGCCTCGGCTCGATGAGGTCGCGGTGAGCCTACTGCTGGTGACCGGCACCGACACCGGGGTCGGCAAGACGGTGACCACCGCGGCGCTGGCCGCCGCCGCCCGGCAGGCCGGGCTGGACGTGGCGGTGTGCAAGCCGGTGCAGACCGGGACCGCCGATGGCGATGACGACCTGGGCGAGGTCGGCCGGCTGGCCGGGGTCACCGCGCTGCACGGCGGCTGGCGTTATCCCGAACCGCTGGCGCCGGTGGCCGCGGCGCTGCGGGCCGGATTGCCGTTGCCCACCAGAGACGAATTGGTGGCCTCGGTCCGGGCGGTCGACGCCCCTGGCCGGCTGACCCTGGTCGAGGGTGCCGGCGGGCTGCTCGTCGAACTGGGTTCGGGCGGGGTGACCTTGCGTGATCTCGCCGCCGACCTCGACGCCCCGGTGTTGCTGGTGGTCGCCCCCGGACTGGGCACGCTGAACCACACCGCGCTGACTCTGGAATCTCTTGCCGCTCGCGGTATCCCGTGTGCAGGATTGGTCATCGGGAGCTGGCCGGCCGATCCCGGGGTAGCCGAGCAGGGTAATCGGGAGGCACTGGCCCGGCTGGCGCCCGTGCGCGCCGTGCTGCCGGCCGGTGCCGCACACACCGGTGATTTCGCCGCGATCAGCGCCGCCGCGTTCGACCCGGGCTGGATCACGAGCCTGCGGTAGCCATGGCCCATTCGGTGGAACTGCTCCTGGACGTCGACACCGACCGCAGGATCCGTGACCGCTGGGATGCGCTCACCGAGGTGGGTATCCGCAGTCAGGCGGCCCACCGCGGGCCGAGCAACCGTCCGCACGTCACGGTGGCGGTGGCGGCCGCCATCTCCGACGCAGTGGACGCCGAGCTCACCGCGATAGCGGCGACGATGCTGCCGCTGCCGTGCCGGATCGGCGCCCCTGTCCTGTTCGGACATGACCCGTTCGTGCTGGCGCGTCTGGTCGTGGCGTCAGCGGAGTTGCTCGAACTGCAGGCACGTGTCCACCGAATCTGTCTGCCGCACATGACTTCTGGTCCTTTTCCGCATGCCTGTCCCGGCAGCTGGACCCCGCACGTCACCATGGCCCGCAGGTTGCGCGCCGCGCAACTGGAGCGGGCGCTGCCGCTGGCGGGCGATGATCTGGACGCGACGTTCGTGCGGCTGCGACGGTGGGACGGCGACACCAAGACCGAATATGCGCTCAGCTGAGCGGTTCCCGCAGGCGCCCGGCCACGATGTCGTTCAGCGCGGCGATGTGACCGCGATAGGCGCGGCGCCCGGCGTCGGTGAGCCGGGCCCGCAGCTTGTGCCTGCTGCCCTCGAGCCGGCGTTCGGTGTGTAGGTATCCGGCGCTCTCCAGAACGGCGAGCTGTTTGGACAGGGCCGAGTCGGACAGCCCGAGATGGTCTTTCAGATAACCGAATTCGGCCCAGTCGGCGGCATCCAGGGTGGCCACCAAGGTGAGCCGGGTGCTGGGGTGGATCACCTCGTCGAACCGCGCGGAGTCAGGCATGTGCCCACCGGCGGGTGACCCGCAGGATCTCCGGACCGCCGAACCCGACCACCGCTGCGGCCAGGATGGCGGCCCACGTTCCGGCATGCCGGATGCCGTCGGCGTGCAGTGCGAAACCGGCCGCGATGGTGACCAGGACCAGGCTCAGCAGGATTCCGATCACCACCAGCGGTATGCGCCGACCCGCGGTGGCGGCACTGACCTGCACCCGGTCCGACCGGTGCCGGCCACTGAGCAGCCGGGTGGCCACCGTGGCATGTCCGATCGCGAACGTCATCGTGGCGATGGTCGCCAGCCAGCGCGGGCCGACGTCGCCGAGCACCCCGAGTGCCACCCACGCTGCGGCCATCGCCCACCAATATCGGCGCGGGAGGCCGATTTCGGCGGCCACCCGCCGCCGCGCGTGTTCGGCCGCCTCGAGTGCGTTGCGGGCCCCCTCGGGCGTGACCTCGTCCATGCGCGCCTCCCCACTTTCCGACATGGAAAGAAGGCTTCACTTTCCGATCTGGAAAGTCAAGCCCGTCTGGCAGTGCCGGGGGAGCCGTCAGCCGTGGTGGCCTTGCGCGACATCGTCGCCGAGGGCATGCCGTAGTTCCGAACCGCCTTGTGCGGCAAGCCCGTCGACGACGACGGTGAGGCCGAAGGCGAACCGGCGGGACGGCTCGGCGGTCAGCACGGACTGGCCGTCGGGCAGGGTGGCGCCCGCGGCATCCCACTGCAGCCGGGATTGCTCGTCGACGGTGAATCCGAGCACGTAGTAGACGACGGTACGGGCCCCGAGTTCGGCATCGGCGCCGGTGACCCCGGCAGCCTCGGCGGCCGCGGCCAGCCGAGCAACGATCTCGGTCATCGCGGCCGATTGCCCGGCCGCGAAGCTGGCCGACACCAGCTCGGCGCCGTCGGTGTGCGACAGCAGTGCATCGCGCAGCCGGTGGCATTGGCTGGTGATCCGCTCGCGCCAGCCCGTCGCCACGGACCGGTCCAGCGCCGGTTCCAGGATCCGATCGGCGACCGCCCCCAGGAGCTCTTGCTTGTTGGCGAAATGCCAGTACAGCGCGCCCGGGCTGACGGTGAGTTCGCGCGCTAACCGGCGCATGGTGAGGTCGGCCATCCCGAAGTTGTCCAGGATGGCCGTCGCGGCATCGACGACGTCATGTTTGTGCAGCTGCACACCGTTACTCTAACCTGAACGGTGTTCAAGTCAGCTAGGGGTTGTCGGACTGTTTAGGGAGACGTACGGGTGAGCGACATTCTGGTTCAAGCACGCGAGCAGGTACTCGAACGCGGCGTCGGCCTCGACCAGGATCAGACCCTGCAGGTGCTGCAGCTGCCCGACGACCAACTCGACGAGCTGCTGGCCCTGGCCCACGAAGTCCGGATGAAGTGGTGCGGCCCGGAGGTCGAGGTCGAGGGCATCATCAGCCTCAAGACCGGCGGCTGCCCCGAGGACTGCCACTTCTGTTCGCAGTCCGGTCTGTTCGCCTCGCCGGTGCGCAGCGCCTGGCTGGACATCCCGAGCCTGGTCGAGGCGGCCAAGCAGACCGCGAAGACCGGCGCCACCGAATTCTGCATCGTGGCCGCGGTGCGTGGCCCCGACGAGCGGCTGCTGGCCCAGGTGGCCGCGGGTATCGAAGCCATCCGCAACGAGGTCGACATCCAGATCGCCTGCTCACTGGGCATGCTCAACCAGGAGCAGGTGGACCGTCTCAAAGAGATGGGCGTGCACCGCTACAACCACAACCTGGAGACCTCCCAGTCGTACTTCCCGAACGTCGTCACCACGCACTCCTGGGAGGAGCGCTGGAGCACGCTGGAGATGGTGCGTGAGGCCGGCATGGAGGTCTGCTGCGGCGGCATCCTCGGCATGGGCGAGACGCTGGAGCAGCGTGCCGAGTTCGCCGCCAACCTGGCCGAGCTGAACCCGCACGAGGTTCCGCTGAACTTCCTCAACCCGCGCCCGGGCACCCCGTTCGGCGACCTCGAGGTGCTGCCCGCCGCCGACGCCCTGCGGGCCGTCGCCGCTTTCCGGCTGGCCTTGCCGCGCACCATGCTGCGGTTCGCCGGCGGCCGCGAGATCACCCTCGGTGACCTCGGCGCCAAGCAGGGCATTCTCGGCGGGATCAACGCCGTCATCGTCGGCAACTACCTCACGACGCTGGGCCGGCCGGCCGAGTCCGACCTCGAACTGCTCGACGATCTGCAGATGCCGATCAAGGCCCTCAACGCCACCCTGTAGAAACGGGTGGTGATGACAGACGAAGTTCCGGTCTTGCCCGCGCCCGTCGGGGCCGGGGTCTACAACGTCTACACCGGGGGCCCGGCCGGCAGCACCGTCGCGACCGCTGCGCAGCTCGGTCTGGAGCCGCCCCGGTTCTGCGCCGACTGCGGGCGCCGGATGATCGTGCAGGTCCGTCCCGACGGCTGGTGGGCCAAATGCTCACGCCATGGCCAGGTCGATTCCAAGGATCTGGACACCAGGCGATGACCGTCGTTGACGCGGATATTGTTGCGCCCCCTAGTGTTTCGCGGATGTTGGCGGCGCTACGTGTCGTCCTCGGGGTGGCGTGCAGCGGCCTGCTGATCGGCGCGCTCTGGGCTTGGCTGGCACCGCCGATCCACGGCGTGATCGCACTGACCAAGAGCGGTAACCGGACCACGGCCTACCTGGGCAACGAGTCCGACAACTTCTTCCTCGGCGAGTACCTCCTGGTCGGCATGCTCTGCGGGCTGGCGGTGGTGGCCGCGGTGCTGGTGTGGCAGTGGCGCGCGCACCGCGGGCCCGTGCTGCTGGTCGCACTGACCCTGGGTGTCGCCGGCGCGGCGGGCGCCGCCGCGGGCATCGGTGCGGTGCTGGTGCGGTGGCGCTACGGCGTCATCGACATCGGCGCGGCACCGGTCACCCCGGAGCACCGCATCCACTATGTGACCGAGGCACCCGCGGTCTTCTTCGGCCACGGCGCATTACAGATCGCTGCGACCATCGTGCTACCCGCGGCTGTGGCGGCGCTGGTCTACACGTTCACCGCGCTGTCCACCCCGCGTGACGACCTCGGCGCCTGGCCGCCGGTGGACTATCCCGGGAGGCCGCAGATCCCGCAACCGGCGCAGTCTTCGCAACCTCCGCAAACGTAGCCCCCACAAAGCGCGCGGCCGCAGATACATTCGACAGGCTCATAGCTGATCTCCAGCAAATTGCAGCCACGAAAGATATCTGAGTGAGGGTTTGGTAATGCGCATCGTGTCGTTCGGTTTTCAGACGTGGGGAGTGCAGACGCTCCAGGCGTTGGTCGATCTCGGGCACGAGATCCCTTTGGCGGTCACCCATCCGGCGAGCGACGACGCCTACAAGGGCATCTTCTCCGATTCGGTCGAGGACCTCGCCACGGAACTCGGTATCCCCGTGCACCTCACCGAGCGGGTCGACAACCAGACCATCGATCTGGTCAAGCGGGCCGATCCCGACGTGATCGTGGTGAACAGCTGGTACACCTGGATGCCGCCGGAACTCTACGAGCTGCCGCCACACGGGACGCTGAACCTGCACGACTCGCTGTTGCCGAAGGGCACCGGGTTCTCGCCGGTGTTGTGGGCGTTGATCAGTGGCGAGTCGCAGATCGGGCTGACGATCCACCGGATGGATAAGGACCTCGACACCGGCGACATCCTGGTGCAGCACGCGCTGCCGATCGGCCCCACCGATACCGGAACCGAACTCGTCGAGCGTGGTATCGCCCTGATTCCCGGCGCGCTGAAGGAAGCGCTCACCGCGCTGGAATCCGGGACCGCGCAATGGCGGCCGCAGAACAAAGCCGAACGGACGTACTTCCACAAGCGTTCCGAGCGCGACAGCCTGATCGACTGGACCTGGCCCGCCGATGCACTCGAGCGGTTGGTGCGGGCTCTGTCGGAGCCCTACCCCCGCCCGTTCGCCTTCTACCGCGGTGAGCGGATCGAGATCCTGGAAGCCAAGGTGTCCGAGATCCGATACGGCGGCACCCCGGGCCGGGTGGTGGTGCAGGAGGACGGCGGCGCCGTGGTGTGCGGCCCCGAGGCCTACCTGGGCGGCAATTGCGGATTGGTCATCACCAAGGTTCGTTCCGCCGACGGTGCCGAGCACAGCGGAGACAAGTTCTTCCGGCGCGGCGGTTATCTCACCAGCCAGGCGTGAGCTCATGCCGTTACTGACCTACAAGGAGACGCCGACGTGGCTGCGGTCCCCGCGCCGCCGGATGATCGAGGCGTTACCGCTACCGCTGCTGCGTCATGCGCTCTACCTCATGCTGATCCGCAGGCCGGGCAACTTCACCGACCCGAAGACCTTCAACGAGAAGGTGAATTGGCGGCTGTTCAACGACCGGCGTGATCGGATCGTCAAGGCCTGCGACAAGATGTGGATGAAGGAGATGGCGCGCGAGGCCTACCCCGGCACCGATCTGCGCATCCCGGCCACCTACTGGTCGGGCACCGATCTGCGTGATGCCCCCGAGCTCGGCGAGTTGCCACCGTGGGTGCTCAAGCCCAACCACAGCAGCGGGCGGGCATTGTTCGGCCCGGGCCCGCACACCGATCTGGCCGCCGTGCTGGCGCAGACCGCGCGCTGGTTCGATGACACGCCGCTGGAACTCGGCGAGTGGGGCTACAGCCAGGCTCGCCCGCGGCTGCTGTTGGAGGAGAAGATCCCCACCCCGGACGGTCAGGCGCCCGTCGACTACAAGTTCTTCGTCTTCGAGGGCCGCGTCGAGCTGATCCAGGTGAACCGCGGCCGGTTCGCCGGTTTGCAGACGGCCACCTTCCTGGACGCCGACTGGCGCCGACTGCCGGTGCGGTGGCGGATCCAGCCCGTCGCCGACGAGCCGCGGCCCGCCGAGCTGGACACGATGCTGCACATCGCCAGAACCCTCGGCGCGGATTGGGATTTCGTCCGCGTCGACCTGTACGCCGTCGACGGTGACGTGTGGTTCGGCGAGTACACCCCGTACCCCGGCAGCGGCCTGCTGCGCTACCAGCCGATGAGCTTCGACCGCGAGCAAGGGGCGGTCTGGAACCTGCCGACACTGGCGCAGGTGCAGCCCGGCCAACCGTGACCGGGCTGCCGCGCGAACGCTAGACCGACGACCCGCCGGGGCTGCCACCCTGGCTGCCGCTGCCGCCGCCTGGGCTACCGCCCTGGCCGCCGCTGCCGCCGGCAGACCCGCCGTTGCCGCCGCGGCCACCGGTCCCGCCGAGGTTGCCCTTGCCGCCGGGCCCGCCGGATCCACCGGCCCCGGTGGCCGAGCCGGTGTCGGAGATGCCGTTACCGCCGTTGCCGCCGCGTCCACCGGGGGTGAGGACACCGCGGCCGTTGCCGCCCGCGCCGCCCTGTCCACCTGCCGACGTGCCGCCGGCCGACGTGTGGGTACCGCTGCCGCCGTTACCGCCGCGGCCACCACCGCCGACGATGCCGCTGGTCCCGCCGCCACCACCGGTGCCGCCGGTGCCGGCGCCGGTGCTCGATGTGCCCGAACCGCCGGTGCCGCCGCGCCCGCCGTTACCGGCGATGGCGTTGTCGCCACCGGCGCCGCCGGTGCCGCCGGTCCCTTGACCCGCACCGGCGGATCCGTTGCCGCCCGCGCCGCCGGCGCCGGCCACGCCGATCTCGACCACGCCGCCGCGCCCACCGGCACCGCCGGTGGCCGTGTCGTCCGCCGAGTCCGATTGCGGTGTGTAGGCGTCGCCCCCGCGGCCACCGGTGCCCGGTGCGTACAGCGACTGCGCCCCATCGCCTCCGCGCCCACCGGTGGCGGTGCTGGCACCGGCGCCGCTGACGCCCTGCGCGTCACCGCCGCTGCCGCCGCTGCCACCGGCACCGAGAGTGCCTGCGGTACCGCCATTTCCGCCGTTTCCACCGACCGCATTGAGACCGGTGGCGTCTGCACCGTCGCCGCCGCGGCCACCGTTACCCGCGATCAGGCCGCCGGCTCCGCCGTCGCCGCCGTTGCCGGCGTTCTCCAGGCCGACCGTGTTGTCGCCGTCGCCGCCGCGGCCACCGTCGCCCAGCAAGCCACCGCGCCCGCCGTTTCCGCCATTCGGATTCAGTCCGGCGCCGTCGCCGCCACGGCCACCGTTGCCGATCAACAGCCCGGCCGCCCCGCCGTCGCCGCCACCGGCGCCACCGGCACCACCGTTGCCGATCAGCCCGCTCGTGCCGCCGTTGCCGTACAGCCCACCGCTGCCACCGTTGCCCAGCAGCAGACCGCCGCGCCCGCCGTTGACGCCCTCGGCGGTCACGTTGTAGCCGTTGCCGATCAGCAAACCGGCGTCCGGGTTGGCCGCGGTGCCGTTGCGGACGAAAACGGCGACGATCGGGATGTTGCCGCCGATCTCGCCGAGCACCCCGGCGATCGCGCCGGGCAGGTCGGCGAGGCTGACCGTGGTAGCCAGGGTCGCCGCGCCAGCGGGAGCCACCCCGGTGGCGGCGCCGAGCGCGGCGTGCCGGGTGGTCAGCGGGTTACCGGCGTCCGGCGCCGAGCGGGCGGTTTGCCCATCGGGCGAGCCGCCATCGGCCGCGGGGGTTGCCGATCCGGAGCCCGGCACCGCCAACGGGAACAGCACCAGCGTGGTGTCGTTCCCGACCGGCAGGCTGATCGGGGGGATGGCGCCCGGCTCGGCGGCAAAGGTCTGGGTGGCGGCGGCCAGCAATGTGGTCGGGGTGGCCAGCCGGGCGAGGGGAGACGACGACGGCGACAGCGACTGGGCGGCGCGTGGGGCCGGTGCCGGCTCGGCCTGCTGGACCGCGATCGCCGCGGTGCCCGCCAGGGCCATCGCCCCGGCCACGGCGGTCGCGGCCGCTTTCGCGGTGATTCCCGTCAGTCTGCCTGTCATCGGTTGACTCCCTGTTTGCTCGACCACCGTCGTCCGGCGGATGCCTTCGACATAGTGCCGGTCGCACAGCAATTTCGCAGGCATTTCGCAGACGGTTGCTGAGAGGAGTTCACAGCTACGCCCGGCGACGGGCGCCGGGCGTCAGCGGTCGAAAACCGACAGCGGAAGGTGCCGAATACGTTGTCCGGTAAGAACTTTGGCGGTGATGACCGCGAGTCTGGCCATACCCCGGTAGGTCGACGGGTTGAGCAGGGTGGGCCACTTGGTGCGCCGGATATTGGCATCGAGAGGCCGGCAGGCGAATCGGTCGGAAAGCCAGCGCAGCGCCATCGGGGCGGACATCGGGTGCAGTAGCAGGTGTTCGCTGAGCATGTCTCGGTGATAGGTCACGCTGGCCCCGCCCGAGGCGTAGGTGTCGGCCAGTTCGTCGATACCGCCGACCGAGATGATCTCGTCGTGCACGGCTTGGATGATCAGCACCGGCGGGGTGGGCACGGCGGCGCCGAGCTTGATCTCGTCGAAGACGTGCCGGACCTCCGGGGTGGCCAGGACATGTTCCAGCGGCTGGTCCAGCAGGTCGCCCATATCGGTGCGCATCAGCCGCAGCACCGCCTCCACGGTGGTCATATGGTGCAGCCGTTCGAGCAGTTCGTGCCCTTCGGCATTGGCGTGCTCGTCGATGATGCGGCGCAACTCGGGATAGACGTCGGCCAGCGCCGCGACCACCAGCGCCGGCAATGCCGAGGCGAAGGTGCCGTTGAGCCGGCGGAAGGTGTGGCCCAGATCGCCGACGGGCGAACCGAGGACGGCCCCGACGATATTCAGCTCGGATGCGTAGCTGCCGCTCATCTCGGCCGCCCAGGCCGTTGCCAAACCGCCACCCGAGTACCCCCACAGACCGATCGGCGCGTCGGGGGACAGGTCGAGGCGTTCGGAGCCCAGCGCGGCCCGCAGGCCGTCGAGGATGCGGTAGCCCGGCTCGTACGGGGTGCCCCAACTGCCGGTACGGCCCTCGTGGTCGGGCACCGACACCGCCCACCCCTCGGCGATCGCGGCGGCGATGAGCAGCAGCTCGAACTGCGGTACGGCGCCTGGGGCCACGGCGCGGCGGCGCAGGGCATAGGACGGGAAGCACCGGGAGGTGATGGCGTCGATGGCGCACTGATAGGAGATCAGCGGCGCCGCGCCGGTCAGTTCCCGGTCGGCAGGCAGCAGCACGGTGGTGGCGGCGGCCTCCGGCCTGCCCTTCATATCGGTGGTCCGGTACAGCAGTTGCACAGCGCGCACCCGTTGTGGGATCAGACCGAGGAAGGCGACCTCCACGTCGCGGCTGCGCAATACGGTGCCGGGCTCGGCGTGCTGGAATCCGGTCGGTGCGTCGTAGAACGGGTCGTCGTGGGGCAGCTGGGGACGGGCGCCCCGGTCGAGTGCCTCGTGCGGCGCGCAACCGATCCACTCGGCGCCGGTCGCGGTAGCCGCACTGCCCAAGTCCATCCCGGCATTCTTACTTAAGAATGGTCTAAGAATCCAGTCCGACTCACCCGGGCGGGCGCAAAGCGGCAAATTCGTCGGTGACTCGGTAGCGGGACTCGGTGAACCGGTACAGCGCCGCGGGACGTCCGCCGCTGCGGCCGGACCGGGCCGTGGTACCGGTCCTGGTGATGACGTTCCGGCGTTCCAGGACGCGCTGCAGGTTGGTGGCGTCGACCGGGTGCCCGAGCGCGGCGCTGTAGATGTCTCGCAGCGTGGACAAGGCGAATTCCTTCGGGGCCAAGGCAAATCCGATGTTGGTGTAGGACAGTTTGGCGATCAGCCTGGCGTGCGCGTTGGTGACCATCGGCCCGTGGTCGAAGGCCATCGGGGGCAACGCCGAGACGGGATGCCAGCGGGTGTCCGGCGGCAGTTCCGGGGTGGCCGGAGAGGGGACCAGTCCCAGGAAGGTCGACGCGATGGTGCGCGGTCCCGGCACCCGGCCCGGGTCGGAGAACACGGCGAGCTGCTCCAGGTGGGCCAATTCGCGCAGGTCGACCTTCTCGGCCAGTTGACGACGAACCGAACTGGTCATGTCCTCGTCGTGTCGGAGCCGGCCGCCGGGTAGCGACCAGGCGCCGCGCTGCGGTTCCATCGCCCGCTCCCACAGCAACACGCTGAGCTGGGGTTTCTTTGTCGACAGCTGGCGCACCTGGAACACGACGGCCAGCACTTCGTGCCCGGTGCTAGTATGTGACATGTTTTCGATTGTAAGTCGAAAACCTGGCTTCACCAACCTGGCTTCACAGGCTTCACCGAAGGAGACGGCCATGACGGTCCTGGATCGCACTGGGGCACGGACGGGGGGGCACGCCAGCGTGCTGGCGTCGCGCATCGTCGACGGTCCCGGCGGCTACGGGGGCGTCGCCGCCGACGCGCAGTGGGCCGCGGAGATCCGCAGGCTCGCCGATCTGCGCAATGCGACGGTACTGGCGCACAACTATCAGCTGCCCGAGATCCAGGACGTGGCCGACCATGTCGGAGACTCGCTGGCACTGTCCCGTATCGCCGCCGCCGCGCCCGAGGACACCATCGTGTTCTGCGGTGTGCATTTCATGGCCGAGACCGCCAAGATCCTCTCACCGGAGAAGACGGTGCTCATCCCGGACCAGCGCGCCGGGTGCTCGCTGGCGGACTCGATCACCGCCGACGAACTGCGGGCCTGGAAGGCCGAGTTCCCCGACGCCGTCGTCGTCTCCTACGTCAACACCACCGCTGCGGTGAAGGCGCTCACCGACATCTGCTGTACCTCGTCCAACGCGGTCGAGGTGGTCGCCTCGATTCCCGAGGACCGCACCGTGCTGTTCTGCCCGGACCAGTTCCTCGGCGCCCACGTGCGCCGGGTCACCGGCCGCAAGAACCTGCACATCTGGGCCGGTGAATGCCACGTGCACGCCGGGATCAACGGGGACGAGCTGGCCGCCCAGGCCCGCAGCCACCCGGACGCCGAGCTGTTCGTGCACCCCGAATGCGGCTGCGCCACCTCGGCGCTGTACCTGGCCGGTGAGGGTGCGGTGCCCGAGGATCGGGTCAAGATCCTGTCCACCGGCGGCATGCTGGACGCCGCCCGGGCGACGGACGCCCGGCAGGTGCTGGTTGCCACCGAGATCGGCATGCTGCACCAATTGCGCCGCGCGGCACCGGACATCGACTTCCTGGCAGTCAACGACCGGGCCTCGTGCACGTACATGAAGATGATCACCCCTGCCGCGCTGCTGCGTTGCCTGGTCGAAGGCGCCGACGAGGTGCACGTCGATCTCGAGACGGCGAAGCTGGCGCAGCGCAGCGTGCAGCGCATGATCGAGATCGGGCAGCCCGGCGGCGGGGAATGACCGCGTGCGGCGGCGCCACCCACTGGCAACAACGCGCTGACGTCGTCGTCATCGGCACCGGGGCGGCCGGGCTGGTCGCCGCGCTGGCCGCCGTGCGAGCCGGCCGAAAAGTGGTGGTGCTGAGCAAGGTTGCCGAAACGGCGACGTTCTATGCCCAGGGCGGCATCGCCGTGGTGCTGCCCGAGGCCTTCCGCGAGGACCAGGACTCGGTGCAGGCACACGTCGCCGACACGCTGGCCGCCGGTGGGGGGCTGTGCGACGCCGATGCGGTGCGCTCCATCGTCGCCGACGGCTACCGGGCCGTCGCCGACCTGGTGGCCGACGGCGCCCGGTTCGACGAGTCCAGCCCCGGCCACTGGTCGCTGACCCGCGAGGGTGGGCACACCCGCCGGCGGATCATCCACGCCGGCGGCGACGCGACCGGCGCCGAGGTGCAGCGTGCGCTCGACCATGCCGCCGCCCATCTGGACATCCGGCGTAATCACGTGGCACTGCAGATCTGCCGGGACGCCGACCAGGTGACCGGTGTGCTGGTGCACAGCCCGGACGGACCCGGTCTGGTGCATGCGCCGGCGGTCATCCTGGCCACCGGTGGCCTCGGGCATCTCTACTCCGCGACCACCAACCCGGACGGGTCGACCGGTGACGGGGTGGCGCTGGCGCTGCAGGCTGGCTGCACCGTCACCGACCTCGAGTTCGTCCAGTTCCACCCGACGATGCTGTACACCGGTGCGGCCGGCGGCCGCCGACCGTTGATCACCGAGGCGATCCGCGGCGAGGGGGCGGTGCTGCGGGACGGCAGGGGTCGTCCCGTGACCGCGGGCGTGCATCCGATGGGTGACCTGGCGCCGCGCGACGTGGTGGCCGCCGCCATCGACGCGCGGCTGCGCGAGACCGGCGACCCGTGCGTCTACCTCGATGCCACCGCGATACCCGATGTGGCCCACCGGTTTCCGACCGTCACCGCGGCATGCCTGGCAGCCGGGATCGACCCGGCCCGCCAGCCCATCCCGGTGGTCCCCGGCGCGCATTACAGCTGCGGGGGCGTCACCACCGATGTGCACGGCCGTACCGAACTTCCGGGATTGTTCGCCGCCGGCGAGGTCGCCCGCACCGGGATGCACGGTGCCAACCGGCTGGCGTCCAACAGCCTGCTGGAAGGCCTCGTCGTCGGTGGCCGGGCCGGCCGGGCGGCCGCCGCCCACGCCCTGGCCGCTGGTCCCGTCCTGGCCAGGGTGCCGGAGGTCGCCGGGCAGCCCGCACTGGACCGCGGTGCGCTGCAACGGGCGATGAGCCGGGATGCCGCCGTGGTCCGCGACGCCGACGGTCTGGCCCGGCTGACCGCCGAGCTGAACAGCGCGGGGACGCGGGTCGTCACCAACCGCACCGATTTCGAGGATGTCGCTTTGACCATGACCGCCCGGGCGGTGGCGGTGGCCGCCGCCGAACGCACCGAGTCCCGCGGCTGTCACCACCGCGCCGATCACCCGAACACCGATGCGGCGCAAGCCAAGAGCGTCACCGTGCGGCTCGACGCGGCCGGGGCACCGGCCGTCCTGGCGCCCGCCGCCGTGTCGGGAGGTGCCCGGTGAAGCCGTCGGCCGACGAACTCGACGAGGCCCGCGCCGTCATCGCCCGCGGCCTCGACGAGGACCTGCGCTACGGCCCTGATGTCACGACCGAGGCCACCGTGCCCGCCGATGCGGTGACGACGGCGTCGATGGCCACCCGGGAACCCGGGGTGGCCGCCGGTGTCGATATCGCCCTGCTGGTGCTCGACGAGGTGCTCGGTCCCGACGGTTACACCGTCGTCGACCGGGTCGAGGACGGCGCGCGACTGGCAGCCGGGCAGGCCCTGCTGACCGTGCATGCCCCCGCACGAGGTCTGCTCACCGCCGAGCGCACCATGCTGAACCTGGTGTGCCACTTGTCCGGGATCGCCACCGCCACCGCGCACTGGGTGGACGCCGTCGAGGGCACCCGCGCCAAGATCAGGGATACCCGCAAGACGCTGCCCGGGTTGCGCGCGCTGCAGAAGTACGCCGTGCGCGTCGGCGGCGGCGTGAACCACCGGATGGGCCTGGGTGATGCGGCCCTGATCAAGGACAACCATGTCGCGGCGGCCGGTTCGGTGGTGGCCGCGCTGAATGCGGTGCGCGCCGCCGCGCCGGATCTGCCGTGTGAGGTCGAGGTCGACTCGCTGGAGCAGCTCGACGATGTGCTGGGCGCCGGTGTGGAGTTGGTACTGCTGGACAACTTCCCGGTGTGGCAGACCCAGATCGCCGTGCAGCGCCGCGACAGCCGTTCGCCGGCAACGCAATTGGAATCCTCGGGTGGGCTTTCGCTGGAGACGGCGGCCGGTTACGCGGCTACCGGCGTGGACTACCTCGCCGTCGGCGCGCTCACCCATTCGGTACGGGTGCTCGACATCGGGCTGGACACCTAACCGCGTTCGAGCAGGGTGCGCGCCGCGGCCTTGGCCGCCCGCAACGTGCTGGGTTCGCCGGCCACCCGGGACAGCAGCAGGGCGCCCTCGATCAACGCGACGACGGCGCGCGCCGTCTCGTCCGCGGGCGCCGGTTCCCAGCCGTCGGCGCGCAACCGGTCGGTGACCGCGCCGATCCAGTCGCCGAACACCCGCGCGGACGCGGCCCGTACCACCGGGCTGGCGGTCACCGACTCGGTGGCGATCGGTTCGATGGGGCAGCCGTCGCGTTCGTCGGCACTCAGGTTGGCGGCCATCAGGTCCACCCAGCGGTCCACGATGTCGGCGGCGGGTTCGTCGGCCTCGAGCAGCTGTCGCAGCAGTGCGCCGATCCCGCCACCCACCGTGTCGACCACGGCGGCCGCCAGTTCGGCCTTGCCGTCGGGGAAGTGGTGGTACAGCGAGCCGGCCTTCACGTGGGCGATGTCGAGGATCTGGTTGACACCGGTGGCCGCGTACCCCTGCCGCCGGAACAGTTGCGCCGCGGTGTCGAGCAGGGCGGCACGGCTGCGGTCGGGTCGGGGCACGGCTGCGATGCTACCGGCGATACCGGAACGACCGCTCAAGTATCAGGCCGGCACGCCCCGGCGCACGAACGACAGCACGACGGCCGCGGTGGCGAACAGGCCGGAGAACACGCGGTTCAGGATCGTCTGTTGGCGCGGGGTGTGCAGCCAGTCCACCAATCGCACGGCCAGGCCGGTGTAGAGCCCCATCACCACACAGTCCACGACGATCATCGTGGCGCCGATCGCCAGGTATTGCGGCAGCAGCGGTGCGGTCGGCACCACGAACTGCGGCAGCACCGCCAGGAAGAACACCAGGCCCTTCGGGTTGGTCGCATTCACCAGGAAGCCGCGGGTCACCAGGGCGATCCGGCCGCCGCCGTGGTGGCCGACCTTGCCGACGGTCTCGCGCAGATCGGTGGTGGCCGTGCGCCATTGCTTGACGGCCAGGTAGGCCAGGTAACCGACGCCGATCCACTTGATCACGGTGAACGCGATGACCGACCGGGTGACCACCGCACCGAGCCCGGCGGCGACCAGGGCCAGCTGCAGCATCAGCCCGATCTCCAGACCGAAGATGCTCCAGTACCCGCGGCGCAGGCCGTGCGTCATCCCGGTCGCCATCGACTGCACAGCGCCCGCGCCGGGGGACACGCTGATCGCGATCACGGCACCCAGGAATGCCAGCCACACTTGCCATGTCATGCGACAAGTGTGGCAGCCCCGGTCAACCCGATTTCAGTCGATATCGGCGACGAAGACGCCCGACCGGCGGGCCACCAGCCGGGCCATCCGCGGCAGCGACGGGTCGTCGGTGCCGGCGGGCAGCACCCGGGGGTTGGTGATGTGGATGTCACCGCTGAACAGGTGTACGTCGGCCTCACCGGCGGCCAGCACGTTCTTCACCCAGTTGGTCTTGCCGTGCATCAGCCCGATCGCCAAGGTGTTGCCCTTGCGGAAGCTGGTGACGGTCGTCTCGTACGGCGTGCCCGACTTGCGTCCGCGGTGCTTGACGACGGTGAACCCCGGCAGCCGCTTGGCCAGCGGCGCGATCACCGGGTTGACGTACTTGATCTGGAAGTTCTCCAGCCAGGGCGGGAAGATCATCGGCACCCCGGGCGCATTGTTCGGATGCTCGTGCCGTGATTGTGCAGCGGACATGGCGTCTCCCATGGCTCGTGAATACGATTTGGCCTGCTCTGGGACAATAGTCGGGTGAGCGCACCGCAACCCGTCATGGCCCGCATCGATCTGCGGGGCACCACGCTGTCGACGGCCCGGCTGCGCGGCGTCCTGCCGCGCGGTGGTGTCGACGTCGACGCCGTGCTGCCCACGGTGCGCCCCGTCGTCGCCGATGTCGCCGAACGCGGTGCGCAGGCCGCCCTGGAGTACGGCGAGAGGTTCGACGGGGTCCGGCCCGACACCGTGCGGGTACCGGTCGCCGCACTGACCGAGGCGCTGGCCGCGCTGCCCGTCGACGTCCGCGCCGCCCTGGAGGTGGCCATCGAACGGACCCGCGCGGTACACGCCGACCAGCGCCGCGCCGACACCACCACCACGCTGGCCCCGGGGGCGACGGTCACCGAACGCTGGGTTCCGGTGGAGCGGGTCGGGTTGTACGTGCCCGGCGGCAACGCCGTCTACCCGTCGAGCGTGGTGATGAACGTGGTGCCCGCGCAGACCGCCGGGGTGGAGTCGCTGGTGATCGCCAGCCCGCCGCAGAAGGAGTTCGGCGGGCGGCCGCACCCGACCATCCTGGCCGCCGCGGCGCTGCTGGGCGTGGACGAGGTGTGGGCCGTCGGTGGTGCGCAGGCGGTGGCGCTGCTGGCGTACGGGGACGCCGATCACCCTCCGGTGGACATGATCACCGGACCCGGCAACATCTACGTGACCGCCGCCAAGCGCATCTGCCGGTCCCAGGTCGGTATCGACGCCGAGGCCGGACCCACCGAGATCGCCATCCTGGCCGACCACACCGCCGATCCCGTACACGTTGCCGCCGATCTGATCAGCCAGGCCGAGCACGACGAGATGGCCGCCAGCGTGCTGGTCACCGACAGCGCGGCGCTGGCCGACGCCACCGATATCGAGGTCGCCGCCCAGCTCGCCACCACGGTGCACCGCGAGCGGGTGACCGCCGCGCTCACCGGTACCCAGTCGGCGATCGTCCTGGTCGACGATATCGAGGCCGGCGTGCAGGTGGTGAACGCCTACGCCGCCGAGCATCTGGAGATCCAGACCGACGACGCGTCCGCCGTGGCCGGCCGGATCCGTTCGGCGGGAGCCATTTTCGTCGGTGCCTGGTCACCGGTCAGTCTGGGGGATTACTGCGCGGGTTCCAATCACGTGCTGCCCACCGCGGGCTGCGCACGGCACTCCAGCGGCTTGTCGGTGCAGACCTTCCTGCGTGGCATCCACGTCGTCGAGTACGACGAGGCCGCGCTCAAAGACGTGTCAGGCCATGTGATCACACTGTCGCAGGCGGAGAATCTGCCCGCACACGGCGAAGCGGTACGACGGAGGTTCGAACGCTAGTGTCCCGCATATCTCTTGACGATCTTCCGCTGCGGGACAGCCTGCGCGGCAAGAGTCCCTACGGCGCGCCGCAGTTGCCGGTGCCGGTGCGGCTCAACACCAACGAGAACCCGCACCCGCCGAGCCAGGCGCTCGTCGACGATGTCGCGGCATCGGTGCGCGATGCCGCATCGGACCTGCACCGCTATCCCGACCGGGATGCGGTCACCCTGCGTGCCGACCTGGCGGCCTACCTGAGCGCCCAGACTGGTGTCCCGGTTGCCACCGAGAACGTCTGGGCGGCAAACGGTTCCAACGAGATCCTGCAGCAGCTGCTGCAGGCGTTCGGTGGGCCGGGCCGCACCGCCATGGGCTTCGTCCCGTCCTATTCGATGCATCCGATCATTTCCGACGGCACCCAGACCGAATGGCTGCAGGCGGCCAGGGCCGAGGACTTCGGTCTGGACACCGCCGTGGCGGTCGCCGCCGTCAAGGAACACCAGCCCGATGTGGTGTTCCTGGCCAGCCCGAACAACCCGTCGGGTCAGAGCATCACCGTCGACGAGCTGCGGCAGTTGCTCGAGGTGGCACCCGGGGTGGTGATCGTCGACGAGGCGTACGGCGAGTTCTCCTCGCAGCCCAGCGCCATCGGTCTGATCGCCGAGTACCCGGCCAAACTGATCGTCACCCGCACGATGAGCAAGGCGTTCGCGTTCGCCGGTGGCCGGCTGGGCTATCTGGTCGCCGATCCGGCTGTCATCGAGGCCCTGCTCCTGGTCCGGCTGCCGTACCACCTCTCCTCGCTGACCCAGGCCGCCGCGCGCGCCGCCCTGCGCCACGCCGACGACACGCTTGGCAGCGTGGCGCTGCTCATCGCCGAGCGTAACCGGGTATCGAAGGCCCTGTCAGAGATGGGGTTCCGGGTCATCCCCAGCGATGCCAACTTCGTGCTCTACGGCGAGTTCGCCGACGCGCCCGCGGTGTGGCAGCGCTACCTGGACGCCGGCGTGCTGATCCGGGATGTCGGCATCCCCGGCTTCCTGCGCGCCACCATCGGCCTGGCCGAGGAGAACGACGCCCTGCTCGACGTCAGCGCCGAGATCGCCGAATCCGTCTTTCCCGCACAAGGAGCCTCATGAGCCGCCGCGCCAGGGTCGAACGTAAGACCAAGGAGTCCGACATCGTCGTCGAGGTCGACCTCGACGGCTCGGGCAGAACCGATATCAGCACCGGGGTTCCGTTCTTCGACCACATGCTCACGGCGCTGGGCAGCCACGCCAGCTTCGATCTGACGGTGCACGCCAAGGGTGATATCGAGATCGAGGGTCACCACACCGTCGAGGACACCGCGATCGTGCTCGGCCAGGCCCTCGGCCAGGCGCTGGGGGACAAGAAGGGCATCCGCCGTTTCGGCGATGCGTTCATCCCGATGGACGAGACGCTGGCGCACGCCGCCGTGGACCTGTCCGGCCGCCCGTACTTCGTGCACACCGGCGAACCGGATTTCATGGTGTCCTTCACGATTTCCGGATCGGGTGCCGGGCCCAGCGCGCCGTATCACACCGTGATCAACCGGCACGTGTTCGAGTCGCTGGCCTTCAACGCCCGCATCGCCCTGCATGTGCGCACGCTCTACGGGCGGGATCCGCACCACATCACCGAGGCGGAGTACAAGGCGGTGGCCCGCGCCCTGCGCCAAGCCGTGGAGTTCGACCCGCGGGTCACCGGGGTGCCGTCGACCAAGGGCAGTCTGTGACGTCCAAAAGAGTGGTGGTGCTGGACTACGGGTCCGGCAACCTGCGCTCGGCCCAGCGTGCGGTGCAACGCACGGGCGCCGAGGTCGAGGTGACCAGTGATCCGGCCGCGGCCGCGAACGCCGACGGGCTGCTGGTGCCCGGCGTCGGTGCGTTCGAGGCCTGCATGGTCGGACTGCGCGGTATCGGCGGCGAAGAGATCATCGCGAAGCGGGTGGCGGCGGGCCGGCCGGTGCTCGGTGTCTGCGTGGGCATGCAGATCCTGTTTGCCCGCGGTGTCGAATTCGGCGTGGAGTCCACCGGCTGCGGCCAGTGGCCCGGCGCGGTGACGCGGCTGGGTGCCCCGGTCATCCCGCACATGGGCTGGAATGTGGTCGACGCGCCCGCAGGCAGTACCTTGTTCCGGGGCCTGGACGCCGACACCCGGTTCTATTTCGTGCACTCGTACGCCGCGCAGCAGTGGCAGGGCCGGCCAGAGGCCCTGGTCACCTGGGCGACACACCATGTGCCGTTCATCGCGGCCGTCGAGGACGGCCCGTTGTCGGCGACACAATTTCATCCGGAGAAAAGCGGTGACGCCGGCGCGGCGCTGCTAGCGAATTGGGTTGAGGGACTGTGAGTTTGATTCTTTTGCCGGCCGTCGACGTGGTCGAGGGCAAAGCGGTGCGCCTGGTGCAGGGTAAGGCGGGCAGCGAAACCGACTACGGCTCGGCGCTGGACGCCGCCCTTGCCTGGCAGCGTGACGGTGCCGAGTGGATCCACCTGGTGGACCTCGATGCCGCGTTCGGTCGCGGTTCCAACCGCGAACTGCTGGCCGAGGTGGTCGGCAAACTCGATGTCGCGGTGGAACTGTCCGGCGGCATCCGCGATGACGAATCGCTGCGGGCCGCGCTGGCCACCGGCTGCGCGCGGGTCAACATCGGCACCGCGGCGCTGGAGAACCCGTCCTGGTGCGCGGCCGCCATCGCCGAGCACGGCGACAAGGTGGCCGTGGGGCTCGACGTGCAGATCGTGGACGGACAACACCGGTTGCGTGGCCGCGGCTGGGAAACCGACGGCGGCGACCTGTGGGAGGTGCTGGAACGGCTTGAGCGCGAGGGCTGCTCGCGCTACGTCGTCACCGACGTCACCAAGGACGGCACGCTGACCGGCCCCAACCTGGACCTGCTCGGCGAGGTCGCCGAACGCAGCGGTGCACCGGTGATCGCATCCGGTGGGGTGTCCAGCGTCGCGGACCTAACGGCGATTGCCACCCTCACCGGCCGCGGCGTGGAGGGCGCGATCGTCGGCAAGGCGCTCTACGCGGGACGTTTCACCCTGCCCGAGGCGCTGGCCGCGGTCAGCGGATAACGACCATGGACCCCATCCGGCTGGACGCGCTGGTCGCCACCGCGGCCGATATTCTCGATGCGGCGTCGGCGCAGTTCATCGCGGGCCACCGTGCTGACTCCGCCGTCCGGAAGAAGGGCAACGATTTCGCCACCGAGATCGACCTGGCCATCGAACGGCAGGTGGTGGCCGCGCTGCGGGAGCAGACCGGAATCGGTGCGCACGGTGAGGAATTCGGTGGTGAACCGATCGACTCCGAGCTGGTCTGGGTGCTCGACCCGATCGACGGCACCTTCAACTACGCGGCCGGCTCCCCGATGGCGGCCATCCTGCTGGGCTTGTTGCGCAACGGTGCACCGATCGCCGGGTTGACCTGGCTGCCGTTCATGGGACAGCGCTACACCGCAACCGATGGCGGTCCGGTACGCGACAGCGGCGTGGCCCTGCCTACGCTCGACACGTCGACCCTGGCCGACTCCATCGTCGGAATCCAGACCTTCAACATCGACTCACGCGGCCGCTTTCCCGGGCGGTACCGAGCCGCGGTGCTGGCCAACCTGAGCCGCGAGTGCTCCCGGGTGCGCATGCACGGCGCCACCGGTGTCGACCTGGCCTACGTGGCCAGCGGAATCCTGGGTGCGGCCATCAGTTTCGGTCATCACATCTGGGATCACGCCGCCGGGGTGGCGCTGGTGCGGGCTGCCGGCGGTATCGTCACCGACCTCGCCGGTGCACCGTGGACCGCGGAGTCGAAGTCCGCGCTGGCCGCCGCGCCCGGCGTGCATGAGCGCATGTTGGAGATCGTCGCTGCGGCCGGTAGCCCGGAGGACCACCTGTGACCAGTGATGTCGCCACCCGGGTCATCCCGTGCCTGGACGTCGACGCCGGCCGCGTGGTCAAGGGCGTCAACTTCGAAAACCTCAGGGATGCCGGCGATCCCGTCGAGTTGGCGGCGGCCTATGACGCTGAGGGCGCCGACGAGCTGACCTTCCTGGACGTCACCGCGTCGTCGTCGGGCCGGTCCACCATGCTCGAGGTGGTGCGGCGCACCGCCGAGCAGGTGTTCATCCCGCTCACCGTCGGCGGCGGGGTGCGCTCGGTCGAGGACGTGGACACCCTGTTGCGGGCCGGCGCGGACAAGGTGTCGGTGAACACCGCCGCCATCGCCCGCCCCGAATTGCTTGCCGAGCTGGCCCGCCAGTTCGGTTCGCAGTGCATCGTGCTCAGCGTGGACGCTCGCACCGTCCCGGCCGGATCGGCACCCACACCGTCGGGGTGGGAAGTCACCACGCACGGCGGCCGCCGCGGCACCGGTATCGACGCGGTCGAATGGGCCCGCCGCGGAGCCGAACTGGGCGTGGGGGAGATCCTGCTGAACTCCATGGACGCCGACGGCACCAAGGCCGGTTTCGACCTGGACATGCTGCGCGCGGTGCGGGCGGCCGTTACGGTGCCGGTGATCGCCAGTGGTGGCGCCGGGGCAGTGGACCATTTCGCGCCCGCCGTCGCGGCAGGCGCGGATGCGGTGTTGGCGGCCAGCGTGTTCCATTTCCGGGAGCTGACCATCGGTCAGGTGAAGGAAGCCATGGCGGCCGAAGGGATTATTGTGCGATGAGCGCTTGCGCGAAGAGCAGACAACACCGATGAGTCTCGACCCCGACATCGCCACCCGCCTCAAGCGCAACGCCGACGGGCTGTTCACCGCCGTGGTCCAGGAGCACGGCACCGGTGATGTGCTGATGGTGGCGTGGATGGATGACGACGCGTTGGCCCGCACGCTGGAAACCCGTGAGGCAACGTACTTCTCACGGTCCCGGGGGCAGCAGTGGATCAAGGGCGCCACGTCCGGGCACACCCAGCATGTGCGCTCGGTGCGGCTGGACTGCGACGGCGACACCGTCCTGCTCGAAGTCGACCAGGTGGGTGGCGCCTGCCACACCGGCGATCACAGCTGCTTCGACGCCGATCAACTGCTGGCGCCCGAGGCCTGACTCAGGAGAACGGCAGGAACTGTCCGTTGACCCAGACACCCCAGTGCCCGCCCGAACCCCAGTCCCACCAGACCATCGGGTGACCCTGCCACGACTCGGCGGGCTTCTTGGGTGCGTTGGCCGGTGCCTCCAGGGCGGGACCGCCGGCATCGACGGGCGGCTCGGCGGCCGCCGTGCCCATGCCGAGTGCGGATCCGAGGATTGCGCCGGCAGCCACCACGGTGGCCAAGACTGACTTCGACATGACTGAAAGCTTAGCCAATCGAAGCGATTGGTGGGGAAGTGACCCTCGGCGCTGTCTTGCGCCGACTTGTCGGTGTCGTCGGACAGAATGACCAGCGTGATCGATTCCGCAGGGGCCCGCAAAGCGCGCGGGGCATTCTTCACCCCGCCGGAGATCACCCGCTATCTGGCGCAGTGGGCGGTACGGGCGCCCGGCGACCGGGTGTTCGAACCGTCGGCCGGGGAGGCAGCCTTCCTGGTCGCCGCGGCTTGCCGGCTGGCCGACCTGGGCGCCGACGCCCCGGTGCTCGACGGGGTGGAGATCCACCCGGCCAGCGCCCGGGCTGCCCGCGCGCGCGTCGCCGAGGCCGGCGCCACCGCACGCATCCGCACCGCCGACTTCTTCGCCGTGGACCCGCAGCCGTCCTATACCGCGGTCATCGGCAATCCGCCCTATATCCGGTATCAGGACTTCCGGGGCCAGGCCCGGGCCCAGTCCCGGCGGGCGGCCCTGCAGGCCGGGGTCAGCCTGTCCGGCCTCGCGTCGAGCTGGGCGGCCTTCACGGTGCACGCCGCGCTGTTCCTGCAACCGGGGGGCCGGATGGCACTGGTGCTACCCGCCGAGCTGCTGAGCGTGAACTACGCGGCGCCGGTGCGCCAGTTCCTCTTCGACAGGTTCGCGACCGTGGAACTGGTGATGTTCGACGAGCAGGTGTTTCCCGGGGCCGAGGCCGATGTGGTGCTGCTGCTGGCCGACGGTTTCGGGGGCGGGCCGTCCGGACACGCCGTCATCCACCGGGCCCGTAACGCCCAATCATTGACGTCCGAACTGGCCCAACGCCATTGGGCGCCAACCGATCCTTCGGACAAATGGGTCAGCGGGCTGGTCGGCGCGGCGCCGGTGGGGCAACTGCACGCACTGGCCGACAGCGGCCGGTTCGTCACGCTGGACCGGTGGGGCGACACCACGCTGGGCATGGTGACCGGGAACAACGGCTTTTTCGCGCTGTCCCCGGCGCGGGTGCGGGAACTGGGCCTGCGACCGGCCGATCTGCTGCCGTTGTCCCCGCCGGGGAGTGCGCATCTGCGCGGGCTCACCCTCACCACCGCGCAACTGACCCGGCTGGGCCAGGACGGCAAGGCGGTCCACCTGTTCCGGCCGGCCGGCGCCGGATCGACGGCCGCCCAGCGTTATATCGCCGCCGGCCACGCGGCCGGGGTCCACCTGGCCTACAAGTGCCGGGTGCGCACCCCGTGGTTCGCGGTGCCGTTGCTGCCGCCCGCGCATCTGTTGCTCACCTGTATGAACGCCGACACGCCCCGGCTGGTCACCAATCGTGCCGGGGCGCATCACCTCAACTCGGTGCACGGCGTGTATCTGCACGACGGACTGGCCACCCTCGGTCAGGATCTGCTCCCGCTGGCGGCACTCAATTCGGCCACGGTGCTGCACGCCGAGATCGTCGGCCGCTCGTACGGCGGCGGGATCCTCAAGCTCGAACCGCGCGAGGCGGACCGGTGGCTGGTGCCCTCGGCCGAGCTGATCGACACCCGCGCCGGTGAGCTGCGGGCGGTCCGGCGCACCGTGGCGGGCCTGCTGTCTCGGGGCCGGTTGCTCGACGCCGTGCACGCCGTGGACACCGCGCTCGGCCTCGGTGACATGGATTCGATTCGGGCAGCGCGTGATTCACTGGCGTCCCGGCGGGCGGTAAGGTCGCGGCGTGCCCGCTGAGCCAGCCGCAAAACCGTCCGCGAAGGCCACCGCGTGGGCCATCTTCGACCGCATCGTCGCCGATGCCGCGCCCCAGGGCCAGCACCCCAACCCGTGGCGACGCGTCGAGGACAACCTGGTGTACCAGCCCGACTTCCGGGTGCTGCGCCGCCTGCTCGGCGTACCGCTGTATCTGGACGCGCCGTCCACCACGGGCGTACCTGCGCTGGCCCTGGACGTCTGGCTGTCCTATGAGCTGCGCCGCGCCGGGTTCGACCCGAATGCGGTGTGGCCGCGGGCCACCGAGCCGCGCATCATGCCCAGCGCCATCGCCAACCTGCTCGAGGCGCTGCCCATCAAGGAACGTCAGCTCATCGAGCACCGGCTGCAACGCTCGATGAAGGGGGTGGCCGGGTCCAGCGCCAGCGTGCTCGGCAAGCACTACATGAAGCAGGTCGACATCGTGATGTCGGACTGGGATACCGGACCGGAACTGCTGATCAGCACCAAGCGGATGGATTCCAGTTTCGGGAAGAACGCCGCCAACCGGGTCGAGGAGAGCTACGGCGATGCGAAGAATCTGCGGCTGCGGCACCCGCTGGCCGCTCTGGGTTTCGTCTACGGCTTGCGTTCCACCATCCTGACCACCGAACCGGACAAGGCCGAATGGCTGATCGACCTGCTCGCCAAGCTGGGCACCGAAGACGACGCCTACCATGCCGTCGCGCTCATCATGATCGACTACGACAGCGATGCCGTCCCGCCCGCCGAGGATGAGGTCGACAGCCTGGAAAAGGCAGATCCGGACGCGCTTTTCGAGATCGTCGACGTCGAGACCGCCGCGGTGGACGCGGCGCTGGCGGCACTGCCGGACATCACCATTCGCCACGACACCGTCCCGCCCGCGCTGGCGCCGGCGCGGTTTCTGGCGACCATGGTCAACCGGGTGCTGGACACCACGCCGGTGACGAGGCACCGCGAGGCCAGGCGACGTCGTCGCGAGGCCTGATCAGATGTTTGCTGAATCGGTACGCCACCCTCGCGGCGGCGATCCGGTCAGCTCACGTCAATAGTGCCGAAACTCGGTTGCACAATACCGGTGAGCGCTAATATTGCCGCCTACGTCAAGAAGGGGCGAACGATGATGACCGGACCTACGGGCTTTTCCCGTATATTTGCTGTGGGCTTCCTGTGTGCGTCGGCGCTTGTCGCGACGAGTGCGACGGCCACGGCCGACGACACGATCGTCTGCGAGGCGGGCCAGATCGTGATCGACGGTCAGTGCAACGTGCCGCCCAATCCGGGCAACCACCCGCCCGACAACTCCGGCACCGGTGACCACAGCGGCGACGCCGGCCATCACTGACCGCTAGAGCACCTTCGAACTCGCCTTGGCTCGGGCCGACCACCGGCCGTCGGCGAACCCGACGGTGACCGGGTGTTCGAAGGCCGTCGTCACGTGATCGGTGGTGACGGTCTCCTGGGCCGCGCCGCGCGCGACGGTGCGCCCGTGCGCGATGAGCAAGGCATGGGTGGTCGAGGTGGGCAGCTCCTCCAGGTGGTGGGTCACCAGGATCGACGCCATGTCCGGATGTGAAACATCCAGGGTGTCAAGCGTTTCCAGTAGCTGCTCGCGAGCGGCCACGTCCAGGCCGGTGGTCGGCTCGTCCAGCAGCAGGAGCCGCGGGTCGGCGATCAGGGCGCGCGCGATCAGCGTGCGGCCCCGTTCACCCTGGGACAGGGTGGGCCACACCGACCCCGCGCGCGCCGACAATCCGACGGTGTCGATCAACTCGTCGGCGCGCGCCAGCTGCTCGGCGGACGCGCTCCAGCGGGCCGCGACGTCGATGGTGGCGGTGATCCCGGTGAGCACCACCTCGCGCACGGTCAGCGGATACTGCAGCCGGTGCCGCGGATTCACGTGGCCGATGGCACGGCGCAGGACCGACAGATCGGTCTTGCCCATCTGATTCCCGAGCACCCGGACCGTTCCGGTGGTCGGGAATGTCACGGCCGCAGAGAATCCCAGCAGCGTGCTCTTGCCCGCGCCGTTCGGGCCGAGCAGGGCCCAGTGCTCCCCGGACTGCACGGTCAGCGATATGCCGTCGATGATCTGCTTCCCGTCGCGGCGGAACGTGACGTCGTCGATCTCGAGCACCGGTGTCATGTGAAGGACTCCATCAAAGAGGTCAGGTGGGTACGGCTGGCGGCGGCGGCAGCCTCGGGGGAGCGGGCCGCGATGGCCTCGGCGAGTTCCTGGTGGCAGGCGTGGTCGGCGGCCGCCGAGAAGCCCGACTGCACCGGGGCGATCTTGAGCATGTCGATCATCGCGGGGCGCAGCCGGGGCAGGAACGCGTCGAACAGCTGCAGCAGCACCTCGTTGTGCGCGGCGGCGATGACGGCGCGGTGGAACGCCATATCGGTGTCGACGTGCTCGGGTACCGATTGCGCCGGTACGCCGCGGGCGGCCAGGGTGCGCCGGATCTCGCGCAGATCGGCCGGTGTGCGCCGGGTGGCGGCCAGCGCGGCGGCCTCGGCCTCTATGGCGATGCGGGCCTCGACGACGGCGGCGATCGTGGTGCGCCGCAGCACGGTGTCCCAGTCCTCGGTGACGTCGGTGGCGGTGACGAAAACGCCTGCGCCCTGGCGACTTTCCAGCACGCCCTTCCCGACCAGCTCGCGGATCGCCTCGCGCAGCGTGGAACGACCCACCCCGAGTTGGGCCGCCAGCGTCGTCTCGCCGGGCAGCCGGTGCCCCAGCGGCCACTCACCGGCGCGGATGCGCGCCAGCAGCAGCTGTGCCGATTGGGCGGCCAGCGGGTGGCGCTGGACCTGGCGAATCTGCGACGTCACCACAAACCTCTCTACTTGTCTGAGGAGTTGTGTACAGTGTAACCACCATGACGCACCAGCTCCTCCTTCGCCGCCTCGGCAGGGCCTGAACGACCGGCCCCCTGCCGTGGGGCCCTCGTCGCGCCGGTCGAAAACCTTCCTCGACCGGATGGAGAGACCCATGCACTGGAACCGTCAACAACCGTCACCGATGCCGTGGCACCGCTACGCCGATATCTACGACCGCGTGGACGTACCTCTGCGACAACGACATTGGCCCGACGCGCGGCTCACCGCGGCACCGCTGTGGGTGCCCGTCGACCTGCGCGACGGAAACCAGGCACTGGCCGAGCCGATGGACCCGGCCCGCAAACGCCGGTTCTTCGAACTGCTGGTCACCATGGGGTACAAGGAAATCGAGGTCGGCTATCCGTCCGCCTCACAGACCGACTATGACTTCGTCCGGCTCATCGCCGAAACCGATATCGCTGCACCCGATGTCACCATCGTGGTGTTCACCCCGGCGCGGCGCGACCTGATCGAGCGCACCGTGGCATCGGTGCACGGCATCACCAACGACGTGGTCATCCACATGTACACCGCCACCGCACCGGTGTGGCGGGACACCGTGCTGGGCAAGGACCGCGCCGAGCTGCGCGAGCTGATCCTGGCCGGCGGGCGCGATGTGCTCGAGTTGGCCGGCGAGCTGCCGAATGTGCGGTTCGAGTTCTCCCCGGAGGTGTTCAACCTCACCGAACCCGATTACGTGCTGGACATCTGCGACGCCGTGACCGGGCTGTGGCAGGCCACACCGGAGCGCCCGGTGATCCTCAACCTGCCCGCCACTGTCGAGGTCGCCACCCCGAATGTCTACGCCGACCAGATCGAATACATGCACCGCAACATCGCCCGCCGGGACAGCGTCATCCTGTCGGTGCACCCGCACAACGACCGGGGCACCGGTATCGCGTGTGCCGAACTGGCGGTGCTGGCCGGCGCGCAGCGGGTGGAGGGCTGCGTGTTCGGCAACGGGGAGCGCACCGGCAATGTCGACATCGCCACCCTGGCGCTGAACCTGTACGCCCAAGGCATCGATCCGGCGATCGACTTCTCCGATATCGACACGATCGCGCGGACTGTCGCCCACTGCACCCGCATGCCGATCCACGAACGCCATCCCTACGTGGGGGACTTGGTGCACACCGCCTTCTCCGGCACCCACCAGGACGCCATCAAGAAGGGTCTGGCCGAACACCGAGCCAGGGCGCTGGCCGCTGGCCGGTCCGAACGCGAGATCGATTGGCGGGTGCCGTATCTGCCGATCGACCCGGCCGATATCGGTCGCAGCTACGACGCGGTGATCCGGGTGAATTCGCAATCCGGCAAGGGTGGCATCGCCTATCTGCTGCACACCGAGTACGGGTTGGACCTCCCGCGGCGGCTGCAGATCGACTTCGCCCGCCACGTCCAGAACCGTACGGACGACAGCGGCGCCGAGGTCACCGCCGCCGAGCTCTACGACCTCTTCGAGGCGACCTATCTGGACTCGAGCGGGCCGGTGCAGCTGAAGGACTGGCACACCGGCAGTGCCGGGGCCACCGAGATCACCCTCGTCGTCGACGGGCGCAGTCACACCAGCACCCACCGCGAGGGCGGGCCACTGGACGCGCTGACCCGCGCGCTGGCCGACATCGGGCATCCGGTCGAGATCCTCGGCCTCACCCAGCAGTCCGTCGGCGCGACCGCGGTCAGCTATCTGGAGCACCGCACGGGGTGGGCGTGCGGGCGCAGCGATTCGGTGCTGGGAGCGTCGATGGCCGCGGTGCTGCGGGCGGTCAACGCGACCTGAGCGTCTCCAGCGCCTTGTCGGCATGGGTGTCCATGCTGAACTCGCTGGCAATCACCGCGAGGATGGTGCGGTCGGTGTCGATGACGAACGTGGTCCGCTTGACCGGCATCAGCTTGCCGAGCAGGCCACGCTTGACCCCGAACTGAGTGGCCACCACGCCCTCGGAATCCGACAGCAGCGGGTAGTCGAAGTTCTGCTGGTCGGCGAAGGTGGCTTGCTTGTGCACGGGGTCGGCGCTGATGCCCACCCGGGTCGCGCCGACGGCGGCGAATTCGGCGGCCAGATCGCGGAAGTGGCAGGCTTCCTTGGTGCAGCCCGGCGTCATCGCCGCCGGGTAGAAGAACAGCACCACCGGTCCGTCGGCCAACAAACCGGACAAGCTGCGCACGGTGCCCGTCTGGTCGGGCAGTTCGAACTCCGCGACGGTGTCACCCGTGTTCAAGGCAGTCATGACTCATCACGCTACTTGGATGGGCCGCTAGGCAGATATGCACGCCGAGGTCACTGTGGTCCGTCTGGGAGGATTGCCCCGTGCAAGAACATTCCCCGGTCGCTCCGCTCCAGCCCGCCGGATCACTGGCATCAACCACCTCACGCGAGGATTTCCGGGCGCTGGCGGCCGAGCACCGGGTGGTCCCGGTGACCCGCAAGGTGCTCGCCGACAGCGAGACCCCGCTGTCGGCGTACCGGAAGCTGGCCGCGAACCGCCCTGGCACCTTCCTGCTGGAGTCGGCGGAGAACGGGCGGTCGTGGTCGCGCTGGTCTTTCATCGGGGCCGGTGCGCCCTCGGCGCTGACGGTGCGTGACGGCGAGGCGGTGTGGCTGGGCAGCACCCCACAGGGCGCCCCGTCCGGCGGTGACCCGCTGCGTGCGCTGCGCGCCACGCTGGACCTGCTGGCCACCGCGCCGGTGCCGGGCCTGCCGCCGCTGTCCTCGGGGCTGATCGGCTTCTTCGCCTACGACCTGGTGCGCCGGCTGGAGCGACTGCCCGAGCTCACCGTCGACGATCTGCACCTGCCGGACATGCTGCTGCTGCTGGCCACCGACATCGCCGCGGTGGACCACCACGAGGGCACCATCACGCTGATCGCCAACGCGGTGAACTGGAACGGCACCGACGAACGGGTCGACTGGGCCTACGACGACGCAGTGGCTCGCCTCGACGTCATGACGGCTGCGCTGGGGGAGCCGCTGCACTCGTCGGTCGCCACCTTCGCCCGCCCCGCACCGCAGCACCGGGCGCAGCGCACCGTCGCCGAGTACACCGCCATCGTCGACAAGCTCGTCGGGGACATCGAAGCCGGCGAGGCCTTCCAGGTGGTGCCCTCGCAACGGTTCGAGATGACCACCACCGCCGACCCGATCGACGTGTACCGGATGCTGCGGGTGACCAATCCCAGCCCCTACATGTATCTGTTCAACGCGCCGGACGCCGAAGGCGGCCTGGACTTCTCGATCGTCGGGTCCAGCCCCGAGGCCCTGGTCACGGTGCAGGACGGCAAGGCCACCACCCATCCGATCGCAGGCACTCGGTGGCGCGGCGCCACCGAGGAGGAGGACGTCCTGCTGGAGAAGGAGCTGCTGGCCGACGACAAGGAACGCGCCGAGCACCTCATGCTCGTCGATCTGGGCCGCAACGACCTGGGCCGGGTGTGCGAGCCCGGCACCGTGCGGGTCGAGGACTACAGCCATATCGAGCGCTACAGCCACGTCATGCACTTGGTCTCGACCGTGACCGGGCAGCTGGCCGAGGGCCGCACCGCCCTGGACGCGGTGACCGCCTGCTTCCCGGCCGGCACGCTGTCCGGGGCACCGAAGGTGCGGGCCATGGAGCTGATCGAGGAGGTCGAACTGACCCGGCGCGGGCTGTACGGCGGGGTGCTCGGCTACCTGGACTTCGCCGGCAACGCCGACTTCGCCATCGCCATCCGCACCGCGCTGATGCGCGACGGCACCGCCTACGTTCAGGCCGGCGGCGGCGTGGTGGCCGACTCGAACGGGCCCTACGAATACAACGAGTCCGCCAACAAGGCCAAAGCGGTGCTGGCCGCTGTGGCCGCCGCCGAGACGCTGCAGATCCCCGGGTCGCTTCGCTCCTGCCCGCCGGAGCAGATCCCCGGGTCGCTTTGCTCCTGCCCGCCGGAGCAGATCCCCGGGTCGCTTCGCTCCTGCCCGCCGGAGCAAACCCCGTGATCCGGATCGCGCAGGCCCTGCTGGCGCTGGCCGCGCTGGCACTGTGGGGTGCCTCGCGGCTGACCTGGGTGCAGGTGCAGTCGTTCGACGGCCTCGGGCAGCCGAAGACCTCGACCCTAACGGGTGCCCAGTGGTCGACGGCGCTGGTGCCGCTGGCGCTGGTGCTGCTGGCCGCGGCGGTGGCGGCGCTGGCCGTACGCGGCTGGGCGCTGCGCCTGCTGGCGGTGCTGGTGGCGGTCTGCAGTGCTGCACTGGCCTACCTGGGCATCAGCTTGTGGGTGGTCCGCGATATCGCGGTACGCGGCGCCGACCTGGCGCAGGTCCCGGTCGCCGCGCTGGTGGGTTCGTCGCGTCAGTACGTGGGGGCCGGGATCACCGTGGCCGCGGCGGTGCTGACGCTGGCGGCCGCGGTGCTGTTGATCCGGTCCGCCGCCACCGCGCGCGGCACGAAGTACGTCGCACCGGCCGCCCGCCGGGACGCAGTGAACAGAGAAAGCGCAGCGGACGGGATGTCGGAGCGGATGATCTGGGATGCGCTCGACGAGGGGTCGGACCCAACGGATCCGGATGCGGGTTCTGACACGAAGGGTCGGTGACCGACGGTGTGGTGCAGGCGACTAACCTCTAGGCATACCAATCCGGGAGCGTCCCGGCCGACGGAGAAGGACGAGGGCTCATGAGTTCGGGGACCGTGCTCGACTCCATCATCGAAGGAGTTCGCGCCGACGTTGCCGCCCGTGAAGCCGCGGTTCCGTTCGCCGACATCAAACAGCGGGCCAAGGACGCGCCGCCGCCGCTGGACGTGATGGCGGCATTGCGGGAGCCGGGCATCGGCGTCATCGCGGAGGTTAAGCGGGCCAGCCCGTCGCGGGGTGAACTGGCGTCCATCGCGGACCCGGCCGAACTGGCCAGGGCCTACCAGGACGGCGGTGCGCGGGTCATCAGTGTGCTGACCGAGCAGCGTCGGTTCCACGGCTCGCTCGACGACCTCGACGCGGTCCGCGCTGCGGTGTCGATTCCGGTGTTGCGCAAGGATTTCATCGTCGGGCCGTATCAGATCCACGAGGCGCGCGCGCACGGCGCCGACATGCTGCTGCTCATCGTGGCGGCCCTGGAGCAGGACGCGTTGGTGTCCATGCTGGACCGCACCGAGTCGCTGGGGATGACGGCGTTGGTCGAGGTGCACACCGAGGAAGAGGCCGACCGTGCCCTGCAGGCCGGCGCCACGCTGATCGGCGTCAACGCCCGCGACCTCAAGACGCTCGAGGTCGACCGTGACTGCTTCGCGCGGATCGCCCCCGGGCTGCCCAGCAGCATCATCCGGGTCGCCGAATCCGGTGTGCGCGGCACCGCGGACCTGCTGGCCTATGCCGGCGCCGGTGCCGATGCCGTGCTGGTCGGCGAGGGCCTGGTCACCAGTGGTGACCCGCGCAGCGCTGTGGCCGACCTGGTGACCGCCGGTACCCATCCGTCCTGCCCCAAGCCTGCCCGGTAGATGACGAATATCGCAGACCAGGAACTGCCCCGCATGAGCGCGGCGGTGGCCGAACCCACCAGCCATGACCCCGACGCGAAGGGCCATTTCGGCGCCTACGGTGGCCGTCTGATCCCCGAGGCCTTGATGGCCGTCGTCGAAGAGGTGACCGCCGCCTATGACAAGGTGCGGCGCGATCAGGCCTTCCTCGACGAACTCGACCGGCTGCAGCGGCACTACACCGGCCGCCCGTCGCCGCTGTACGAGGCGGCCCGCCTTGCCGAGCACGCCGGCGGTGCGCGGCTGTTCCTCAAACGCGAGGACCTCAACCACACCGGTTCGCACAAGATCAACAACGTGCTCGGGCAGGCGTTGCTGGCCAAGCAGATGGGCAAGACCCGCGTCATCGCCGAGACCGGCGCCGGTCAGCACGGGGTGGCGACCGCCACCGCCTGTGCGCTGCTGGGTCTGGACTGCGTCATCTACATGGGCGCGGTGGACACCGCGCGCCAGGCGCTCAACGTGGCCCGGATACGGCTGCTGGGGGCGCAGGTGATCTCGGTGGAATCCGGCTCGAAGACCCTCAAGGATGCGATCAACGAGGCGTTCCGGGATTGGGTGACCAATGCCGACGACACCTACTACTGCTTCGGTACCGCAGCCGGGCCGCACCCGTTTCCGCTCATGGTTCGCGATTTCCAGCGCATCATCGGAATGGAGACCCGGGCGCAGATCCTGGAACAGGCCGGCCGGCTGCCCGATGCGGTGACCGCGTGTGTGGGCGGCGGATCCAACGCGATCGGGGTGTTCCACGCCTTCATCGACGATCCCGGCGTGCGTCTGATCGGTTTCGAAGCCGCCGGTGACGGGGTGGAGACGGGCCGGCATGCCGCGACCTTCACCGGTGGGTCACCGGGAGCCTTCCAGGGCTCGTTCTCCTACCTGTTGCAGGACGAGGACGGGCAGACCATCGAATCCCATTCGATCTCAGCTGGTTTGGACTATCCAGGGGTCGGTCCCGAGCATGCCCTGCTCAAGGACGTGGGCCGAGCCGAGTACCGGCCGATCACCGACACCGAGGCGATGGACGCTTTCGCGCTGCTCAGTCGGACCGAGGGGATCATCCCGGCCATCGAGTCCGCCCACGCGGTGGCCGGTGCGCTGAAACTCGGTGTGGAGCTCGGCCCGTCGTCGGTGATCGTGGTCAACCTGTCCGGTCGCGGGGACAAGGACGTCGAAACCGCGGCGAAATGGTTCGGTCTGATGGACGGTGACGCGTGAGCCGATTGGGTCCCTTGTTCGACACGTGTCACGCAGAGGGGCGTTCCGCACTGATCGGCTACCTCCCGACCGGCTATCCCGATGTGGACACGTCCATCGAAGCGATGGTGGCGCTTGTCGAATCCGGTTGTGACATCGTCGAAGTGGGTGTCGCGTACTCGGATCCGGGAATGGACGGGCCGACCATCGCCAGAGCGACCGAGGTCGCGCTGGCCGGTGGCGTACGGGTGCGTGACGCGCTGCGGGCCGTCGAGGCGATCAGCAACGCCGGTGGGCGTGCCGTGGTGATGACGTATTGGAATCCGGTGATGCGTTGGGGCGTGGACGCTTTCGCGCGCGACCTGGCGGCGGCCGGTGGGGCGGGATTGATCACCCCGGACCTGATCCCGGACGAGGCGGGGGACTGGCTGGCGGCCTCCGAGCAGCACGATCTGGACCGCATCTTCCTGGTGGCGCCGTCGTCCACCCCGGAGCGGCTGGCCGCGACGGTGCAGGCGTCGCGTGGGTTCGTCTACGCCGCGTCGACGATGGGTGTGACCGGTGCCCGTGACGCGGTGTCCAATGCTGCTCCGGAATTGGTGCAGCGGATCAGGGAAGTCTCCGACATTCCGGTCGGGGTCGGCCTCGGTGTGCGCTCGCGGGAGCAGGCCGCCGAGATCGGTGCCTATGCCGACGGTGTGATCGTGGGATCGGCGCTGGTGTCCGCGCTCGATGCCGGTGTCCCCGCGCTGCGGGCACTGACCGCGGAGCTGTCCGAGGGTGTGCGGCAGGGGATTCCTGCATGACCGAGACGATCCTGGCTTATATCCCGAGTCCGGCGCAGGGCGTGTGGCATATCGGCCCGGTGCCGATTCGGGCGTATGCACTGTGCATCATCTCCGGCATCGTCGCGGCGTTGATCATCGGCGACCGCCGGTGGGTGGCCCGCGGCGGTGAGCCGGGTGTCATCTACGACATTGCCTTGCTGGCGGTGCCGTTCGGGCTCGTCGGCGGCCGGCTGTACCACGTGATGACCGACTGGAAGACGTACTTCGGTGACGGCGGCGCCGGCTTGGGTGCGGCGTTCCGGATCTGGGATGGCGGCCTGGGCATTTGGGGCGCGGTGGCGCTCGGCGCCGTCGGCGCGTGGATCGCCTGCCGGATGCGCGATATTCCGTTGCCCGCGTTCGGTGATGCCATTGCGCCGGGGATCATCCTGGCTCAGGCGATCGGGCGGTTGGGCAACTACTTCAACCAGGAGTTGTACGGCCGAGAGACCACGGTGCCGTGGGGCTTGGAGATCTACGAGCGGCGCGACGCCAGCGGTGCCCTGAACACGCTCAACGGCGTGTCCGACGGGCAGCTCGTCGCGGTGGTGCACCCGACGTTCCTGTACGAGTTGTTGTGGAACCTGTTGATCTTCGCGCTGCTGTTGTGGATCGACAAGCGGTTCAACATGGGGCACGGGCGATTGTTCGCGCTGTACGTGGCCGGATATTGCGTGGGCCGGTTCTGGGTCGAATTGATGCGCAGCGACCCGGCGTCCATGCCCGTCGATGGCATCCGGGTGAACACCTTCACCTCGACGTTCGTCTTCGTCGCGGCGGTGGTGTACATCATGGTCGCCCCGAAGGGCAGGGAAGCCCCGGAGACGTTGCGCGGCAAGCAGGATGCGGATGAGGAGTCCCCGGTAGACGACATCCTGGCCAAGGAGCTCGCGACCGTCGGTGCGACCACCGGGGTGGTGGCCGCCGCGACCGTCGCCGGCGAGGCCGAGGATGAAGATGCTGCCGCGGTGGGCGATACCGACGATGTAGCCGAAGAGGTGGCGGAGGAGGCCGAGGCCGCGGACGAGGCCGAAGAGCCCGTCGATGCCGACACCCTCGCGGTGGCCGAAGAGCCCGTCGATGCCGACACCCTCGAGGTGGCCGAAGCGCCGGTTGACGAGCCGGCCGAAAAGGCTGAGGAGGATGACGAGCTGTTCGACGTCGGCCACGAGCTCGAGGCGGCCGCGGAGTCGTTGGCTGCCGAACGCGAGGCCGAGGTTGAGGTCGCGGACGAGGCTGTGGACGAGGTGGAGTCCGCGTCCGAGGAAACCGTCGAAGAGGCGCAGACTCCGGCTGAGCCAGAACCCGAGGCCGAAGCCGAGCCCGCGGAGGCGGACGATGCCGACGCTGGCGAAGAGCTCGAGGTAGAGCACGTCGAGCCCGAGGCGCAGGACCAGCCCGAGGAGCCTGCCGACGAGGAAGCCGAGCTGTTCGACATCGGCCACGAGCTGGAGGCGGCCGCGGAGTCCCTGGCAGCTGAGCACGAGACCGCCGACGACCAGGACACCGACGACGACGGCGAGGACGACACCGACGACGACGGCGAGGACGACACCGCCGACGAAGTCGAACCGGCCGTCGAGGACAGTGCCCCAGCGACCGAAGCCCCAGCGACCGAAGCCCCAGCGGCCGAAGCCGAAGCCTCGGAAGGTGATTCCCCGGCCGAACAACCCGTCGACGACAAGCCGGAGCCCGCCGCGCCACAACCTGCGGCCGTCGAACCGCCACGCCGCACCCCCCGCTGGTGGCGCCGCAACAACGGCTGAGGCATCCGTGGCACCACATGGAGCCACGTCACCTGCACAGCCAAGGCTAACAACCGATTACGGGTCGTCGCCTCCGACGTTCCCATCCGATCTGCGGAGCAGTTCTTCGGGGTGGAAGTGGTGGTTGGTGCGGTCTTGGCCGGTGTCCAGCAGTGCCGGCGGGTGCCATTGGGCGCGGCCGGTGGTGGGGTCGATGGTGGTGGTCCATCCGGATTGGTAGGCCAGTCGGTTGTCGGGGCCACAGCCGAGCACGATCGTGTCGGCGTTGGTTTCACCACCGGCGGACCAGTCGAGCCCGGCGTGGTTCGCCTGGCAGCGGTCGGCGGGGGCGAAGCAGCCGGGGCGCGTGCACCCGCGGTCCCTGGCGATCGCGACCAGACGTTGAGCCTTCGAGGCCAGGCGTTTCGTGCGGCCGAGATAGAGCGGCTCGGCGGTGTGGTGCTTGAACACCAGCAGATAATGGTGGGCGTGGGCGGCCAACCGGATGAGGTCGGGGATGGGAATCCTGACTCCGCTGCTGCTGCGGGCGACTCCGGCGCCATCCTCCAGTTCGGCCAACGTCGTCGAGACGACCACGGTGACCGGCAACCCGTTGTGTTGGCCGAGCCGCCTGGACATCAGAATTTCCCGGCAGATGGTTTTGAACGCATCGTGGCTGCGACGGGCCGGGGTGCGGGTATCGTGTTCGGCGGCTTCGGCCTGACGTTGTTCGGCGTCCACCTCCGGCGGCGCGTCGGGGTCGAGCGGGTTGGGGCTGGGATTGGGGAGGGGTTCGGTATCGGCGGGGTTGTTGATACCGGTTGCCGCCCAGACGGATTCGATGGCTTTGAAGTACGCGGCGGCCTCGGCGTCGACATGGCCGGACAGGCGATGCAGCCCGTCGGCGTCCTGAGGTCCCAGCCGCAGACCCGGTTGATGAGCGGCCAGGTCCGGACCGGACCCGTCCTGGTCGAGTAGGTACAGCATCTGGGCGCCGACGTCCTTGACCGTCTCGGGCGGGTTCGCGGCCGCGACGCCCACCAGGGTGCGTTCCCACTCCGCGCGGTCGGTGGCGGTGGTGTGGCGCTCTGATTTGCGCAGCACGTCGCGGATGTGGCCCGCGTGCTCGAGTGTGATCGCCCCGGCTGCCAGCGCCTCGGCACACGCCGGCAGTAGTGGCTCCAGGACGTCACCACCGATCACATGGCGCGGTCCGAGGTGCTCGGCATCCTTCACTCTGGCCCTGGCCTGGGCCTGGCTGATGCCCAGGCGTAAGGCCAGGATGTCCGGCCAGGATTTGCCGCCCATCTCCTGCGCGGTGGCCTGGTTCTGCAGTGCAGCCAGGATGCGGTGGTCGGCAGACGCGGCGATCCGGGCCTGCCGTTCCCGGCGCGATTGGAGCTCCAGTAGCTCGGCAACCGAGAAGGACGTGAAGTCCATGCCGGCGAGCTGTTCGGTGGCAGCGTCGACGGCATCGAAAGCGGCCAGCACCACTTCCCGATCAGCCACCGACTTCGCAAGCATGTTCGAATTCTATCGAGTGGGGGTGACGGCGTCGGGAGTTATCCACAGCGTCAAAAACTATCCACAACAACAGTTTTCGGTCTTGTGCTGACGCTCAAAGAGTGATCCGGATCTGCCCGTCCACCTCGGCGACCTCATAACTGCGTACCGGATCGCCGCCGCCGGCCTCGGCACCCGTGCACAGGTCGAAGGTCGAACCGTGCAACGGACACACCACCACCCGGTCGTCCACCAGACCGTCGGCCAGTGGTCCGCCCTTGTGGGGGCACACCGCGTCCACCGCGCGCAGCGATCCGTCGCGCAGCCGGAACACCGCGATCTGGGCGTCGTCGACGGCGAACGTGCGGCCCTCGCCGACGGGCACCTGGGAGACCGGCCCCAAGTAACTCATCGCAGCCCTCGGCTCTTCGCGCAGGCGCTCATCGCACCGGAACCTGGGGGAGCGGCAGCAACGGCAGCGCCGAACGGAACTGGCCCTCGCTCACCGGCTTCTGCCCGTCCAGCCACGGATCCCGGTACGCGTCAATGGATCTCTGCATCCGCGCATCCAGCCCCTCGGCCCAGCCATGCACATCGTCGACCACCACCGCGCGGATGTGCTCGATCCCCACCCGCGGGACCCAGGCGTAGGTGCGCTCGAGCCAGTTGGCGTCCTCCCGGTAATACTGCAGGAAGCGCCCGGTCAGCGTCACCACCGTGGCCGGATCGTCGACCACCGCAAGCAGATCGCCCTTGCGGATATGGGCGCCGGCCGCACCGCCGACGTAGATCTCCCAGCGGCCGCCGTCGACCGCTACCACACCGAGGTCCTTGCACAGCGCCTCGGCACAGTTGCGGGGACACCCGGTCACTGCCAGCTTCATCTTCGCCGGACTGGCCAGCCCCTGATAGCGCTCCTCCAACGCGATGCCCAGGGCGGTCGAGTCGCCGAGGCCATAACGGCAGAAGTCGCTTCCCACACAGGTTTTCACGGTGCGGAAACTCTTGCCATAGGCATAACCCGACGGCATGCCCAGATCGGCCCACACCGCGGGCAGATCCTCCTTGCGGACGCCCAACAGGTCGATGCGCTGACCTCCGGTGCACTTGATCATCGGGATCGCATACTTGTCGGCCACATCGGCGATCTTGCGCAACTGTTCGGAGCTGGTCACCCCGCCCTTCATCTGCGGCACCACCGAGAAGGTGCCATCCCGTTGGATGTTGGCGTGTACCCGGTCGTTGATGAACCGGGCGTCCCGCTCGTCGACGAACTCGTCGGCCCACATCATCTCCAACAGCGAGGCCAGCGCCATCTTGGACCCCGCGTCGACGCGCCCGTCCGGGGCCAGGGCGGCGAAGACCGATGACACCGAATGCAGCTGCAGGTCCCGGATCAAGGCCATCAAGGATGGCTTGTCATACGGCACTCCCGGCACGTACCAGGAGGCCGACGGATCCTCGGTGACGGCACCGCCGGCCGCCCACTCGACGACCTGCCCGACGAGCTCCTTGCACGAACCGCAGCCCTTGCCCGCCTTGGTCTTGGCCATCACGCCCGACACCGTGGTCTCACCTGAGCGCACACAGGCCACCAAGGCACCCTTGGACACCCCATTGCAGTTGCACACCTGCGCATCATCGGACAGCTCTGAAACACCAACGGCCACTGCGGGTGTGCCGATATCGAACATCAGCGAGACGCGCTCGTCGGGCAGCGGCAACCCACTGTCGAAGGCCTGCGTCAGGAACGACACCTTGGACACATCGCCGACCAGCGTGGCGCCCACCAGTTTGCCGTCGCGGATGACGATGGTCTTGTAGACGCCGTGCCGCGGTTCGGAGTACTGCACGAACTCGTCATCGGGCAGCTCGGGGGTCTTGATACCCATCGACGCCACGTCGACACCGGCCACCTTGAGTTTGGTCGCGGTGCGCGAACCCCGATAGGCCGCGGTCGTATCGGTGCCGGTGAGATGGTCGGCCAGCACAGTGGCCTGTTCCCACAACGGCGCCACCAGCCCGTACACCTGACCGCGGTGCTGCGCACATTCGCCGACGACATAGACGCGATCGTCGTCGACAGAGCGCATATGGTCGTCGACGACGATGGCCCGTTCCACCGTGAGCCCGGCCCGTTGCGCCAGGCCGACATTGGGCCGGATGCCCGCGGCGATGACCACCATGTCGCAGTGCACGGTGCTGCCGTCGGAGAACACGATCCCGGCCAGCTTGCCGTCCTCGCCGAGCAGCACCTCGGTCGTGCGCTTGTCGGTGTGCACGGTGATGCCGATGCCCTCGACGGACCGGCGCAGGATGGCGCCCGCCGCGTCGTCGAGCTGCGCGTTCATCAGGGTGGGCCCGGCATGCACCACGTCGACAGTGAGTCCGCGATTCTGCAGTCCCCGTGCGGCTTCCAGCCCGAGCAGCCCGCCACCGATCACCACGGCTTTGGTCCGGTTGGCCGCCTCCGAGATCATCCCCATGCAATCGTCGAGGGTGCGAAAGCCGAACACGCCGTCGGTCAGTGTCTTGTCATCGGCCCACAGGCCCGTCATCGGGGGAAAGAACGACCGGCTTCCGGTGGCCAGGATCAAGGCGTCATAGCGCATGGTGGTGCCGTCGTCGGCGTGCACCAGCCGGGCATACGTGTCCAACCGCACGATCCGTACCCCGGCCCGCAGGTCGATGGCGTTGTCGGCGTACCAGTCCAGCGCGTTGAGATAGATCTCGGCCGAGTCATCGCTGCCGGCAAGCACATTCGACAGCAGAATCCTGTTGTAGTTGCCGTAGGGCTCGTCACCGAACACGGTGATGTCGAACGACTCGCCGCCGCCGCGGGCCAGGATCTCCTCGATCGCCCGGACCCCGGCCATCCCATTACCGACGACGACCAGACGGCGCTTCACGGGATCTCCACCACACCGAAATCGACGACGACGGTGCCGGACACGCCGGCCGGCGCCGCGACGTGGAGTTCCAACACGGTGTCAGCGAGCAGATCCTCGACCACCCGGAGCGCCACATGGGTGGCTCCCTTGGCGCCGATGGGGAAGAAGCGCATCGGCTGGCCGTCCCGGAACAGCACGACCGTGACCAACTCGTCGGTCGAGTTCCCGCCTCGGAAGTACACCGGCTGGGTGACGGAGCCCGGCGGCACCACGTACCGCAACGACGGGTGCAACAGAACCGGTTTGTCCAGACCGACTCCCTCGAATGCGAAGGCGCCCTGCAAGAAACGTGGTGCACTGCCATCGCTCATGCTTCAGCGAAGCTAGGGCCCAAATGTTTCCTAATCGTTTCCCCGGTGCAACGCCGATGAATACCGTTGCGCACGACGGGTACTGCCGGCCGTGTGAGTAGGTGTTGACAAACCCGACACGGTGGTGCAATCGGTGCGGAATCGCGCGGGCCTAATTTTCTGGACAACCGATCCACACCTGGGAGGGACCTCCGTGACCATTCTGACCCGCGACCGTGACATCGAGCACTGGGACGCCGAGGACGTCGAGGCCTGGGAGGGCACCGGCGGCAGAACCCCCGGAAAGAACATTGCGAACCGCAACCTGATCTGGTCGGTCTTCGCCGAACACGTCGGCTTCTCGGTGTGGTCCATCTGGTCGGTGATGGTGCTGTTCATGCCCCAGAACGTGTACCACATCGACGCGGCAGGCAAGTTCTATCTGGTGGCCGTCCCGACGCTGGTCGGCGCCTTCATGCGCATTCCCTACACGGTGGCCCCGGCGCGGTTCGGCGGTCGCAACTGGACGGTGGTCAGCGCGCTCTTGCTGCTCATCCCGACGCTGCTCACGTGGTGGGCGATGAAGAGCCCGGGCACCACCTACACCCAGTTCCTGGTGATCGCCGCCTTCGCCGGATTGGGAGGCGGAAACTTCGCCTCGTCGATGACCAACATCAACGCCTTCTATCCGCAGCGGCTCAAGGGCTGGGCGCTGGGATTGAACGCCGGCGGCGGTAACATCGGCGTTCCCGTCATCCAGCTGCTCGGCCTGCTGGTGATCGCCACCGTCAGCAACACCGCACCCGAAATCGTCTGTGCCATCTATCTTGTGCTGATCGGACTGGCTGCCGTCGGCGCAGCCCTGTTCATGGACAATCTGCGCAACCAGAAGTCCAACATGGGCGCGATGATCGAGGCCATGAGGTTCAAGCACTCCTGGGTGATGAGCTTCCTGTACATCGGTACCTTCGGGTCGTTCATCGGTTTCAGCTTCGCGTTCGGTCAGGTGCTTCAGATCAACTTCCTCGCCGGCGGTTCCACCGCGGCCCAGGCCTCGCTGCACGCCGCGCAGATCTCGTTCCTGGGCCCGCTGCTGGGTTCCATCTCGCGGCCGTTCGGCGGTAAGCTCGCCGACCGCATCGGGGGCGGCAAGATCACGCTCTACGTCTTCGTCGCGATGATGTTCGCGGCCGGCATCCTGGTGACCGCAGGCATGCTCGACGACGCAATGAAGGGTGCGCCCACTGGTGGCCAGATGACCGCCTACGTCGTCGGCTTCATCCTGCTGTTCATCCTGTCCGGCCTGGGCAACGGTTCGACCTACAAGATGATCCCGTCCATCTTCGAGGCCAAGGCAGCCGACCACGACGAGTGGAGCCGCGAGGAGAAGGCGTCCTGGTCGCGCCGGATGTCGGGCGCGCTGATCGGCTTCGCCGGTGCCGTCGGCGCCCTGGGCGGCGTGTTCATCAACATCGTGCTGCGGGCCTCGTACGTGAGCGACGCGAAGTCGGCGACCAACGCCTTCTGGGTGTTCCTCGGGTTCTACGTCGTCTGCGCGGTCGTCACGTGGTTTGTCTTCCTGCGCATCGCACCGGCCACCGAAAAGGTCAGCGACGACCTTCCGGAGCCCGTCGCCACGGCTTGACCAGGAAGAACTCGGCCTCACCGCGCGTCAACCGCGCCGTGAGGTCGAGTTTTCCTCGCGCTAACGTCGCCTCAAAGGAACCGGAACAGTGGCAGAACACGATGTCACCATGTCGGTGAAAACGCGGACCGCGTGCTCGTATTGCGGGGTCGGCTGCGGCATCGAGGTCACCACCAAGGCCGACCCGATCAGTGGGTTGCCGGTCATCGCACAGGTCAGCGGCGACAAGCTGCACCCGACCAATTACGGCCGGTTGTGCACCAAGGGGGCCACGCACGCCGAGTTGATGGCCGCCACCGACGGCAGGCTGGCCACCGCGCTGGTCCGTTCGGAACGGGGCGCCGAGCCGGTCAGCACCCCGGTCGACGAGGCCGTCGCCGAAGCGGGACGCCGGCTGCGCGCCATTGTCGAGGAACACGGTCCCGACGCGGTCGCGTTGTACGTGTCCGGCCAGATGTCGATCGAGGCCCAGTACCTGGCGACCAAACTCGCCAAGGGGTATCTGCGCACCGTGCACATCGAGTCGAACTCGCGGTTGTGCATGGCCAGCGCGGGCACCGGCTACAAGCAGTCGCTGGGCGCGGATGGGCCGCCCGGTTCGTACACCGATTTCGACCGCGCCGACCTGTTCTTCGTGATCGGTGCCAACATGGCCGACTGCCACCCGATCCTGTTCCTGCGCATGGCCGACCGCATCAAGGCCGGGGCCAAACTCATCGTCGTCGACCCCCGGCGCACGGCCACCGCGGACAAGGCCGACCTGTACCTGCCGATCAAACCGGGCACGGATCTGGCCCTGCTCAACGGCTTGCTGCACCTGTTGGTCGAGAACGGGGATATCGACCGGGAATTCATCGCCGAGCACACGCAGGGGTGGGAGGCCATGCCGGCCTTCCTCGCCGACTACACCCCCGAGCGGGTCAGCGCCATCACCGGCATCGCCGAGGGCGATATCCGCACCGCGGCAACGATGATCGCCGAGGCCGGCGACTGGATGACGTGCTGGACCATGGGCCTGAACCAGAGCACCCACGGCACCTGGAACACCAACGCCATCTGCAATCTGCACCTGGCGACCGGTGCCATCTGCCGGCTCGGCAGCGGTCCGATGTCGCTGACCGGCCAGCCCAATGCCATGGGTGGCCGCGAAATGGGTTATATGGGACCGGGATTGCCCGGTCAGCGGTCGGTGCTCTCGGCCGACGACCGCGCGTTCTGTGAGGACGAGTGGGGGCTGGACCGCGGCACCATCCGCACCGACGTGGGACCCGGGACGGTCGCGATGTTCGAACAGGCGGCCGCCGGAGAGATCAAGGCCTGCTGGATCATCTGCACGAATCCCGTTGCATCGGTGCCCAACCGCACGACGGTGATCGCCGGCCTACAGGCCTGCGAACTCGTCATCGCCCAGGATGCCTACCACGACACGGCGACCAACCGATATGCCGATATCGTGCTGCCTGCCACGTTGTGGGCCGAGTCCGATGCGGTGATGATCAACTCCGAGCGCAACCTGACCCTGCTACAACAGTCGATCCCGCCGCTGGGGGACGCGCGCCCGGACTGGGAACTGATCTGCGGGGTGGCCGAGCACCTGGGCTTCGGCGACGATTTCAACTACAAGTCCAGCTCGGACATCTTCGACGAGATCCGCCGGTTCGCCAATCCGCGTACCGGGTATGACTTGCGCGGCGCCAGCTACGACCGGTTGCGCGAGACACCGCTGCAGTGGCCCTGCCCACCGGAGGACGCGGGTGACCGTCACCCCATCCGGTACCTCAATGACGGGGTGTCCCAGACACTGTTCGTCGACGAGGACGGGCACCGGCCCCGACTGGCCTTCGCCACGCCGTCGCGCAAGGCGGTTTTCCTCGCGCGGCCGCACATGGATGCGCGAGAACTGCCCGATGCGGACTATCCGATGGTGCTCAACACCGGAAGGTTGCAGCACCAGTGGCACACCATGACCAAGACCGGGCGGGTGGCCAAGCTGAACAAACTCAACGGCGCACCGTTCGTCGAGATCCACCCCGAGGACGCCGCCGCGCACGGCATCACCGAGCGTTGCGAGGTGGAGCTGACCTCGCGACGCGGTCGGGCCGTGCTGCCGCCGGTCATCACCGACCGGGTGCAGCCGGGCAATGTATGGGTGCCCTTCCACTGGAACGACGAACACGGTGAGCACCTGACCGTCAACGCGCTCACCAACGACGCCGTCGACGCCGAATCGCTGCAACCCGAACTGAAGGTCTGTGCGGTCGCGCTGCGACCCATCGCGCCGGCGTTACCCACCGCGGCCGCTCACCCGCTCGCCGAGACGCTCGGATTGCCCGGTGTCACCATGGACCTGACGAACGACGAAAAGATTTATGTCGCAGGGTTTCTGGCCGCACTCGGTGACGGCCCGCATGGTGTTCCGGTGTTGCCCGGCAGCGCGCCGGTCCGGCCGCAGGCCCGGTTGTGGATCGACGGACTGTTGGGCGGCATGTACTCGCGCGCCGGGGGAGCGACGGCGGTGCTGGAGCCGGCCGCACCCGGCCCGTTGGTGCTGTGGGCGTCCCAGACCGGCACCGCCGAGGAGTTCGCGGCCGCGGTGGCCGGCCGGCTGTCCGGTGCACGCCTGGTGACGATGAACGAGGTGACGCTCACCGAGCTGGCGTCGGCCACCGAAATCGTTTTGGTGACAAGCACGTTCGGTGACGGTGGCCCACCGGACAACGGTGCGGACTTCTGGCAGCGGCTGGCGTCCGCCGATGCTCCGGCGCTGCCCGGTCTGCGGTACGCGGTCCTGGGGATCGGCGACCGGTCCTACGACAACTTCTGCGGGCACGCCAAGGCGCTGGACGCCCGGCTGGCCGCGCTCGGCGCGACCCGGCTGCTGGACCGGGTCGAGTGCGAGGCGTACGACGACGAACCGATGTCGGCGTGGGCAAGCCAGGTGGCCGACCTCGTCGGCCCCACGGCCGACACCGTCAGTGCGCCGAGGGGGACCGTCACCGCGCAGCCACTGACCCGGACCGCGCCGCTGCTGGCCCCCCTGAGCCGCAATATCCGGCTCACGCCGGAATCGGCGCGAAAAGAGGTGCGCCAGTTCGGCTTTGACATCTCCGAGCACGTCGCCGAACACGGCGCGAGCTATGCTGCCGGTGACTCGCTCGGCGTGTTCGTCACCAACTCCGACGAGGCGGTGACCACCTGGCTGGCCTGCACCGGGTTGACGGGCAACGAGATCATCGAGGTCGACGGTGTGGACACCGACCTGCGCAGCGCCCTGACCTCGAGTTACGACATCTGCCGAATCACGCCGAACCTGCTGCGCTTCGTGGCCGACCACCGACCCAAGGCCGCCAAGCGGCTGCGTGGCCCGAGGGCCGAGTTGGACAGCTGGCTGGACGGGCGCAACGCACTCGACATCATCGAGGAGTTCGAGGTGCGGGCCGCGCCGCAGGAGTGGCAGGACGCGCTGGTGCGGTTGACCCCGCGGCAGTACTCCATCAGCTCCAGCCCGCTGGTGAGCCCCACCGAGGTGCAACTGACGGTGTCGGTGGTGCGCTACCGCAGTGCCCGCGGCGCGTTGCGGCACGGGGTGGCCTCAACCTTCCTGGCCGACCGCGCACATGCCGCACCGGTGTTCATCCAACGCTCACCGAACTTCCGGCCGCCCGCCGAGTCGCAGACGCCGATGATCATGGTGGGGCCGGGCACCGGGATCGCACCGTTTCGCGCCTTCTTGCAGGAGCGGCGTGCGCTCGGTCACACGGGCCGTAACTGGCTGTTCTTCGGCGATCAGCATCGCTCCGAAAACTTCTACTACCGCGAAGATTTGGAGCACATGGTCGCCGACGGGCTGCTCAACCATCTGGACCTGGCCTTCTCCCGCGACCAGGCCAAGCGGGTCTACGTCCAGCACAAGATGCTCGACGCCGGCGCCGAGCTCTGGCGGTGGTTGGAGGACGGCGCGCATTTCTACGTGTGCGGTGATGCTGCCCACATGGCCAAGGATGTCGACAGCACCCTGACCGCCGTCATCCGCAAGCACGGCGGCCTGTCTGACGAGCAAGCACACGATTACAAGCGCGAATTGGTCGCCGAAAAACGTTACGTGCGTGACGTCTACTGACGCGCACCTGCAGAATAAATCGCTCGCCCTGATTGTTACTTCGACGTAACACTGAACTATGCCCGGACCGCGAGGGCGGATCGGGGAAGGGGAGAGATACCGATGAGTTGGCAACGAGGCGACGTGGTCACCGCCTGCCGGCAGATCGAAGAGATGGATGTCCCGGCAGTGCCCGAAGGAACCGAAGGCACCGTCGAAAGCACCACGGTGTTCGGCAGGCCCAAGCGGGTGTGCTTCACCGTGCGCACGATCTGGGGCAAGAAGCGCGCGTGCGTGAACGTGCACCGCGGAGACGTCGGCTAGCACCAGAAGGCGAGAGAGGTACCTGATCGGCAATGGCGCCGGTCGGGTACCTCTGTCATATCGGCTCGGAAAAGAACGCGGGGCGTTCTTTTCGCTCGCCTCAGTCGGGTGTGCTCGCCGCCTCGCGGCTCACCACACTCCATCGGCTCGGGAAAAACGCGGGGCGTTTTTCCACTCACCTCAGTCGGGTGTCCGAGGGGGGACTTGAACCCCCACGCCCGTTAATAGGGCACTAGCACCTCAAGCTAGCGCGTCTGCCATTCCGCCACTCGGACCAGCCCACATCCATCGGGTGGGGCGCTTAAGGCTAACGGATGCCATCGACCGCGACAAAACCGAGGCCCGGATCGTCGTGCCGGCAGGTGGTAGGAAAGGGACGTGACATTGCCCCAAGGCGCGCGAAGCGACGGAATTCGACCAGAAGACGAAGTCGTCGAGCTCGTCAGCAGCCTCATCCGCTTCGACACCTCCAACACCGGTGATCCCGAAACCACCAAAGGCGAGGCGGAATGCGCCCATTGGGTGGCTGCCCAACTCGAAGAGGTGGGGTACGAAACCGAGTACATCGAGGCGGGCGCCCCCGGCCGAGGCAATGTCTTCGCCCGGCTGAAAGGCGCCGACCCCACTCGCGGCGCCCTGCTGATCCACGGCCACCTCGACGTGGTGCCCGCCGAACCGGCCGACTGGAGCGTGCATCCGTTCTCCGGGGCCGTCGAGGACGGTTACGTCTGGGGTCGCGGCGCGGTCGACATGAAGGACATGGTCGGCATGACCCTCGCGGTCGCCCGGTATCTCAAGCGCGCAGGCATCGTCCCGCCACGGGACCTGGTGTTCGCGTTCGTCTCCGACGAGGAACACGGCGGCACCTACGGCTGCCAGTGGCTCGTCGACCACCGGCCCGACCTGTTCGAGGGCATCACTGAGGCGATCGGCGAGGTCGGCGGGTTTTCGTTGACGGTGCCCACCCGCGACGGCGGCGAGAAGCGGCTCTACCTCATCGAGACAGCCGAGAAGGGGCTGTCCTGGATGCGTCTGGAAGCCCGCGGACGGGCCGGCCACGGCTCGATGGTGCACGACGACAACGCCGTCACCACCATCGCCGAGGCCGTGGCCCGGTTGGGCAAGCACCAGTTCCCGATCGTGCTGACGCCTTCGGTCGCCGAATTCCTCACCGCGGTGGCAGAGGAGACGGGCTACGAGTTCGATCTCGAATCACCGGACCTGGACGGCACCATCGCCAAGCTCGGCGGCATCGCCCGCATCGTCGGCGCGACGCTGCGCGATACCGCCAACCCCACCATGCTCAAGGCCGGCTACAAGGCCAACGTCATCCCCGCCACGGCGGAGGCCATGGTGGACTGCCGGGTGCTGCCGGGCCGCAAGGAGGCCTTCGAGCGCGAGGTCGACGAGCTGATCGGGCCCAACGTCACCCGCACCTGGGAACGGGATCTGCCGTCGGTAGAGACCACGTTCGACGGCGACCTGGTGGACGCGATGAACGCCGCGCTGCTGGCCGCCGACCCAGGGGCACGCACGGTGCCCTACATGATGTCCGGCGGGACCGATGCGAAAGCTTTCTCCCGCTTGGGAATTCGTTGTTTCGGCTTCGCGCCGCTGCGGCTGCCGCCAGATCTGGACTTCGCGGCGTTGTTCCACGGTGTCGACGAACGGGTACCCGTGGACGCACTACAGTTCGGGGCGAAAGTCCTGCACAACTTTCTTACCACATGCTGAAGCCTGACAAACTGCTGAAAGGGGCGCGATGAGCACGTCACCGTACGACAACCTGCCGCAGCTTCCGACGTTCACGCTGACGTCCGAGTCGGTGACCGACGGTCAACCGCTGGGCAACGATCAGGTCAGCGGGATCATGGGGGCCGGTGGCTCCGATGTGTCACCGCAGCTGAGCTGGTCCGGTTTCCCGGAGGAGACCCGCAGCTTCGCAGTGACGGTCTATGACCCCGACGCGCCCACCGCCTCCGGGTTCTGGCATTGGGCGGTGGCCGATCTGCCTGCCGAGGTCACGTCGCTGCCCGCCGATGCCGGCAACGGTGACCCGCTGCCCGGCGGCGCGGTGACCCTGGCCAACGACGCCAGCCTCAAGCGCTACATCGGTGCGGCCCCGCCGGCCGGTCACGGCCCGCACCGCTACTACATCGCCGTGCATGCGCTGCCCGTGGAATCTCTGGGGCTGCCAGACGGCGCCACCCCGGCCTATCTCGGCTTCAACCTGTTCGGCCAGGCCATCGCCCGCGCCGTCATCCACGGCACATACGAGCAGAAGTAGCGCTACCGCGCGGCCGACCCGACCGCCTCGGCCACGGATCCGAACCCCCCGGACCGCAGGCGGTCGGCGATGCCGTCGTGGATGTGCTTGGCCCACAGCCCACCGCCGTAGATGAACCCGGTGTAGCCCTGCAGCAGCGACGCACCGGACACGATGCGCTCCCAGGCATCCTCGGCGGTCTCGATACCGCCGACACTGATCAGCACCAGACGATCGCCCACCCGGGCGTACAGCCGGCGCAGCACCTCCAGCGAGCGCGCCTTCACCGGCGCGCCGGACACGCCGCCGGGCCCCAGGTCGGCCACTCCCGGGGTGCGCAGGCCGGCCCGGGAAATCGTCGTGTTGGTGGCGACGATGCCGGCCAGTCCCAATTCGACCGCCAGATCCGCGATCTCGTCGATATCGGCATCGGACAGGTCAGGCGCGATCTTCACCAGGACCGGTGTGTCCGTGGCGGCGCGCACCGCCGTCAGGATCGGCCGCAGCGAGGACACCGCCTGCAGGTCGCGCAGCCCGGGGGTATTCGGCGAGCTGACATTGACCACCAAGAACGCGGCCTGCGGGCCCACCAGCCGGGCGCTTTCGGCGTAGTCGTCGACGGCCTGCTCGGCCGGGGTCACCTTGGTTTTGCCGATGTTCACCGCGATCGGCACGTCGGGGGTGTGCTGGGCCAGCCGGCGCGCCAGCGCGGCGGCGCCGTGGTTGTTGAAGCCCATTCGGTTGAGCAGCGCCCGGTCCTCGGCGAGGCGGAACAGCCGGGGCGTCGGATTGCCCGGCTGCGGCTGCGCGGTCACCGTGCCGACCTCGGCATAGCCGAAGCCCAGCGCTCCCCAGACCGCCATGCCGCGACCGTCCTTGTCGAAGCCGGCGGCCAGGCCCAGCGGCGCGGGGAAGTGCACGCCGAACACCGTGCTGGCCAGGATCGGATCGGTCGGGGCGAGCAGCCGGCGCAGCGCCTTCCGGCTGATGCCGATCGCGGCCGCCGCCCGCAGGGCTGCGAACACATACGTGTGAATGCGTTCCGGATCGACGAGAAAGAACATCCGGCGCAACAGGTGGTAGATCACAGCGCCGGCTGATCCCCGAGTGCGGTCTTCTTGCGGCGCAGCAGCACTCGGCGGCTGCCGTCGGTGTACAGCCGCACCCGGGTCAGCTCCCAACCGCGGTACTCGGCCTCGATCGACAGCCGGATGGATGCCGAGAGCCGGGTGACGTCCGGGGGCAGTCGTAGTGGTACCCACTCGTATTCGTCGGACAGCTCACCGGCCCAGCCGGCCGGCATCCGGCCCCGTTGCACGCTCATCGGGCAGCCTTCTCGATCACCTGCACCCCACCTCCGGACCCGGACACCACGTACAGGGTGCCCGACGCGTCGTCGAAGGCCAGGGTGTCGGGTTGCTGCACGGTCCTATAACGCACCTTCTCTACGGGTATTCCGGTGCTCAGATCGTAACCAACGACGGTGTTGGTGGCCGTCTGTGACACCCAGGCCAGGCCGGTGGACCCGGCCAGGCCGTACGGCGCGTCGGGCACCGGGTAGGCCTGCCGCAGGATCAGCGGCCCGGTGCCGTACACCAGCAGCGCGCCACCGCGGGTGTCGGCGACCAGCACCCGCCCGGCCCGGTCGGCGGCGATGGTGGTCGCCCCTTCACCCGCGCGCAACGCCTGCTCGGCCTTGGTGCCGTCCTCGTCCACCTCCGTCACCGAGGTTTGACCGCGGTCCAACACCACCACCGAATTACCCTGCGCCGCAAGGCCGTCGACATGGGCGAAGCTCTTCAGCCGCGCGCTGACGGCGCTGGGGGAATCACCTGCCGCCAGGGTCAGCACGGCGCCGTCGGCGCTGCCGAGCACCAGGCGGCCGTCGGCCCGCACGGCGATCGCGGTGAAGTCGGTGTCAGCCTCGCCGCTGACGTCCACCCGGGTGGCCGCGCCGGTGGCCAGCTCCACCCGCAGATACCCACCGCGGGTGGCCAGATAGGCCCGCCCCGCACCGTCACCGGCCAGCGCGCGGGCCGGTGACGGCAGCGTCACGGTCCGGGGCTGCGCGCCGAACACGGTGAGCCGGTCGGCCGGTCCGAGCACGCTCAGAGCGGCGGTCTGCGGGTCGAACACCGCGGCCAGGCCGGGCGCCGGCAGCGGCCGGACGACGCCAGGGACGGCGCCGGTCGCCGGCGGTGAAACCGCGGCGGAGGCCGGCGTGATGGTGGGCGGTGGCGAATCCGCCGGGTTCTTTGAGCAACCCGCAGAGAACGTCACAACCAGGGCTAATGCGCAACTCAAGACGGAAAGCGCAGCGGATTTCGTGTGCAAAGCCCCGTTCGGCTCCTCTTTGCGTGATGAAGAATGTTTCGAATTCAATTTTCGGGCAAACATCGGTAAGGCCGAACGAGGTCGTCAATTTGGCGGTAGGGTGCCGCTATGGCTCTCGTGCCGGACTTTCTGATTGACCATGAGTTTGCCATCGAGGACATCTCGACCGGCGTGCACGCAAGTGGTTTCGGCATGCTCGCAGGTGGCCGCAGTTTTTCCTTTCATGTGCAGGACCGTCAGTCGTTGGTGGTCGAGGTCTACCGGCCGGCCTTGAGCGGGCTGGTCCCGGTCGACGAGGACATCGTGGCGGTGGCCACCCACAGCCTCGCCGATGTCGACCTCTTCGACGAACGCAGCCTGGCCGCCGCCGTCCGCGACGCCGTGGCGACCGCCGAGCCGGTGCAGCGCGGCGCACGCTGACCACTGGCCCACGGTACGGTCGTCCGCGTGACTGACGTGTCGTGGCTGCAAGTGATCGTCTTGTCGATAGTCCAAGGCCTGACCGAGTTCCTACCGGTGTCGTCGTCCGGGCATCTCGCCATCGTGTCCGAGGCGTTCTTCGGCCAGGACGCGGGCGCGTCGTTCACGGCCGTCATCCAGATCGGCACCGAGATCGCGGTGCTCATCTACTTCGCGCGCGATATCGGCCGCATCCTCACCGCATGGTTCGGCGGACTGTTCGACGCCGGCCGCCGGACCGCCGACTACTGGCTGGGCTGGTGGGTGATCCTGGGCACCATCCCGATCGGTATCGCCGGGCTGGTGTTCAAGCACTACATCCGCGACGACATCCGCAACCTGTGGATCATCGCCACCGCGCTGGTGGTGTTCTCCGCGGTGATCGCCGCCGCAGAGTACTTCGGCAGGCAGACCCGCGAGATCACCCAGTTCACCTGGCGCGACAGCCTCATCGTCGGCACCTCGCAGGCGCTGGCCCTGATCCCCGGCGTCTCCCGGTCCGGTGTCACCATCAGCGCGGGCCTGTTCCTCGGGCAGAAGCGCGAGGCCGCCGCCCGGTTCGGCTTTCTACTCGCCATCCCGGCGGTGCTGGCGTCGGGCCTGTTCTCGCTGCCCGACGCCTTCCACCCCGAGGGCGCCGGGCAGAGCGCAACCGGGCTGCAGCTCCTGGTGGGCACGGTGATCGCGTTCGTGGTCGGCTACGCGGCCATCGCCTGGTTCCTGAAATTCCTGGTCCGGCACAGCATGTACTGGTTCGTCGGCTACCGCGTCATCGTCGGCGTGACGGTGCTGATCCTGCTCGGCACCGGCGTGATCGGGGCCCAATGACCGTCATCCTGCTGCGACACGGTCGGTCGACGTCCAACACCGCACACACGCTGGCCGGCCGCTCGGAGGGCGTCGACCTCGACGAGAAGGGCCGCGAACAGGCCGCCGCGGTGGTGGACCGGATCGGCGCCCTGCCGGTGAAGGCCATCGTGCGCTCACCACTGCTGCGCTGCGCCACCACCGTCGCGCCCCTGGCCGCTGCCCTGCAGATGGAGCCGACCGTCGACGAGCGCATCTCCGAGGTCGACTACGGTGCCTGGACCGGCCGCAAGATCGCCGACCTGGTCAAGGAACCGTTGTGGACGGTGGTGCAGCAGCAGCCCAGTGCGGCGGTGTTCCCCGACGGCGAGGGGCTGGCCCAGGTCCAAGCCAGGGCCGTCGCCGCCGTCCGGGAGCACGACCGCCGGCTGGCCGCCGAGCACGAAGGCGATGTGCTGTGGGTGGCCTGCACGCACGGCGATGTGATCAAGGCGGTCCTGGCCGACGCGCTGGGCACGCACCTGGACAGCTTTCAGCGCATCACCGCCGACCCCGCGTCGATGAGCGTGATCCGCTACACCGACACCCGGCCGTTCGTGCTGCACGTCAATCACACCGGCAACGGCCTGACCGCCGCGCTGACCCCCAAACCCGCGGGCGAGCCCGGCGCCGAGGCCGCCGCGCCCGCCACGGATGCGGTTGTCGGCGGCTCCACCGACTGACGCCTGGCCCGTACCGGTATTTTGAGAGGTGCCATGGCACGCGCAATTCACGTCTTCCGCACACCCGACCGCTTCGTGGCCGGGACCGTCGGGCAGCCCGGGAACCGCACGTTCTACCTGCAGGCGGTGCATGACAAGCGGGTGATCTCGGTGATGCTGGAAAAGCAACAGGTGGCCGTGCTCGCCGAGCGCATCTCGGCGCTGCTGGTCGAGATCAACCGCCGTTTCGGTACCCCGATCCCGCCCGACACCGGCGAAGTGGACGACCTCAACCCGCTGGTCACCCCCGTGGACGTGGAGTTCAAGGTGGGCACCATGGGCCTCGGGTGGGATTCCGAGGCGCAGACCGTGGTGGTCGAGTTGCTCGCGGTGTCCGAGACCGAGTTCGACGCGTCGGTGGTGCTCGACGATGCCGAAGAGGGGCCCGACGCGGTGCGGGTGTTCCTGACGCCGGAGTCGGCGCGCGAATTCGCCAACCGGTCCAACCGGGTCATCTCCGCGGGCCGGCCGCCGTGCCCGCTGTGCGATGAACCGCTCGACCCGGAAGGCCACATCTGTGTTCGCACCAACGGCTACCGGCGCGGGGCGTTCGGCGGAGCCGATGATGACATCGAATCCTGAGCGGGAGCGGGTGCACCGGGTTCTCGCACACGGCGACCTGACCGTCATCGGACGGATCCGCTCGGCCAGCAACGCGACGTTCCTGTGCGAGGCTCGGCTCAAGGACGGACTCGAGGACCGCCAGGAACACTGCGTGTACAAACCGGTGGCCGGGGAGGCGCCGCTCTGGGACTTCCCCGACGGCACCCTGGCCGGACGCGAATACGCCGCATACCTGGTATCCGCCGCCCTGGGCTGGAATGTGGTGCCCTACACCATCGTTCGTGACGGGCCGGCCGGCCCCGGCATGGTGCAACGCTGGGTGGACCAACCCGGTGACGCGTTATCGGAGCAGGACCCCGCCGATCCCGAGCCCACCGGACCGGATTTGGTCGACCTGGTGCCCGCCGGGCAGCCGCCGCAGGGGTATCTGCCGATCCTGCAGGCCTACGACTACGCCGGCGACGAGGTCACCCTGGTGCACGCCGATGACGAACGGCTGCGCCGGATGGCGGTCTTCGACGTGGTGATCAACAATGCCGACCGCAAGGGTGGCCACATCCTGGCCGGCGTGGACGGCGGTGTGTACGGCGTGGACCACGGGGTGAGCCTGCACGCCGAGGACAAGTTGCGCACCGTGTTGTGGGGCTGGGCGGGCAAGCCGGTCGAGGACGGCAACCTGGCCGCCATCGCACGGTTGCGGGAACAGCTCGACGCCGAGTTGGGTGCACAACTGTGTGAGCACATCACCGGTCGCGAAGTCGCCGCGTTGCGGTCGAGAATCGTTGCGCTGCTTGATAATCCGGTGATGCCGACGCCCGATCGGCATCGGCCCATCCCGTGGCCGGCGTTCTAGTGGGGTCCACCGAGCTCACCGATGCCGACGTCGCCGCCACCGTAGCGGCCGATGCCGGCCGGCTGCTGCTCGCGGTGCGCGACGAGGTCGGCTTCTACGATCCGTACGACCTCGGTGATGCCGGGGACCGTCGGGCCAATGCGCTGATCCTGCGCCGGCTGCGGGAACTGCGCCCGCACGATCCGGTGCTCTCCGAGGAGGCCGCCGACGACCTGTCGCGGGTGCATGCCGACCGGGTGTGGATCGTCGACCCGGTGGACGGCACCCGCGAATTCTCCCTGCCGGGGCGGGTGGACTGGGCGGTGCACATCGCCCTGTGGCAGCGCGACAAGACCGCAGCCGGAACTGCGGCAACCGGCACCGGCTCCGCCGGTGCCATCACCGACGCGGCGGTGGCCCTGCCGGCCATCGGGCAGGTCTACCGCACCGACACCGTCACCCCGCCGCCCCCACGCGCCGACGGACCGATTCGCGTCACGGCCAGCACGTACCGACCCCCGGCGGTGCTGTGGTGGCTGCGCGATCATCTCGACATCGAACTGGTGCGGATCGGCTCGGCCGGCGCCAAGGCGATGGCGGTGGTGCGCGGTGACGTGGACGCCTATATCCATGCCGGCGGGCAGTGGGAGTGGGATTCGGCCGCACCGGCCGGCGTCGTCCAAGCCGCCGGCCTGCACGCCACCAGGCTGGCGGGGGACCCGCTGGTGTACAACCGCCGCGACCCGTACCTGCCCGATCTGCTGATGTGCCGGCCGGAACTGGCCGGGATCCTGCTGGACACCATCAGATCCGCACACTGATTCGGGAATCAAATGCTCACCCACGTTGTCGCTACTCGGTGAGTACGGGCCGACGGGAGAGCACGCTGACCGCACACCTTAGAGTCGACGCCATGCAGTCGTGGCCGGCGCCGACCGTTCCCAAGTTGCCCGGTACGGGCGTGCCATTGCGGCTCTTCGACACCGCCGATCGCCAGGTGCGTCCGGTGTCGGCGGGGGAGACCGCCACCATGTATGTCTGTGGGATCACCCCGTATGACGCAACACATCTCGGGCATGCGGCCACCTATCTGACCTTCGACCTGGTCTACCGGTTGTGGCTGGACACCGGCCTCGGCGTGCACTACGTGCAGAACGTCACCGACGTCGACGACCCGCTGTTCGAACGGGCCGCCCGCGACGGCATCGGTTGGCGCGAACTGGGGGACCGTGAGACGCAGCTGTTCCGCGAAGACATGACCGCGTTACGGGTGCTGCCACCGCGGGATTACGTCGCCGCGACCGACACCGTCGGCGAGGTCGTCGAACTGGTGGAGAAACTGCTGGCCTCGGGCGCGGCCTACGTCGTGGACGACGCCGAGTACCGCGACATCTATTTCCGTGCCGACGCCACCGAACAGTTCGGCTATGAATCCGGGTACGACCGGCACACCATGCTGCGCTTCTTCGCTGAACGCGGCGGCGACCCGGACCGGTCCGGCAAGGTCGATCCGCTGGATGCCCTGCTGTGGCGGGCCCAGCGCCCCGACGAACCGAGTTGGCCGGCCTCGTTCGGTCCGGGCCGGCCCGGCTGGCATATCGAGTGCGCGGCGATCGCGCTGAACCGCATCGGCAGTGGGTTCGATGTCCAGGGCGGCGGGTCGGACCTGATCTTCCCGCACCACGAGTTCTCCGCCGCGCACGCCGAATCCGTCACCGGCGAACGCAGATTCGCCAGGCACTACGTGCACAGCGGCATGATCGGCTGGGACGGGCACAAGATGAGCAAGAGCCGCGGCAACCTGGTGCTGGTGTCGCGGCTGCGTGCCGACGGGGTCGACCCGGCGGCAGTGCGGCTGGGGCTGTTCGCCGGGCACTATCGGGCGGACCGGTTCTGGAGCACCGATGTCCTCGACGAGGCGCAGTCCCGGCTGGCCCGGTGGCGCCACGCCACGGCACTGCCCGCGGGTCCGGATGCCACCGATGTGCTCAGCCGAGTCAGGCGCTACCTGGCCGATGACCTCGACACTCCGAAAGCCCTTGCCGCCCTGGATGGTTGGGCTACCGACGCGTTGACCTACGGCGGCGCCGACCCGAGCGCACCCCGACTGGTGGCCGATATCGCCGATGCCTTGCTCGGAGTTGCCCTCTAACCCGTTCCCGTGACCGGAGGTACCGGGTACCTTGGACGGCATGTCCGCAACGTATGCCGTCGACGGCAAGGTCGTGTTCATCACCGGGGGCGCCCGCGGCGTCGGCGCCGAGGTCGCTCGCCGGTTGCGCGCCAAGGGTGCCCGGCTGGTGCTCACCGACCTCGACGAGGCCCCGCTGGCCGAGCTGGCGGCCGAGCTCGGCGGGGCCGACCATGTGCTCACCGCGCTGGCCGACGTGCGGGACCTACCGGCCATGCAACGAGCCGCGGACGCGGCCGTGCAACGGTTCGGCGGTATCGACATCGTGCTGGCCAACGCCGGCATCGCCAGCTTCGGGTCGGTGCTCCAGGTCGACCCCGAGGCGTTCAAACGTGTCATCGACGTCAACGTGGTCGGGGTGTTCAACACCGTGCGGGCCACGCTGCCTACGGTGATCGCCCGCCGCGGTTATGTCCTGGTGGTGTCCTCGCTGGCGGCATTCACCTCGTCACCGGGGCTGTCGGCCTATCACGCCTCCAAGGCCGGCGCCGAGTACTTCGCGAACACCCTGCGCCTCGAGGTCGCCCACCTCGGAGTGGACGTCGGGTCGGCGCACATGAGCTGGATCGACACCCCGCTGGTGCAGGACGCCAAGGCCGACCTGTCGGCGTTTCGGGAGATGTTGTCCAAGCTGCCGACGCCGCTGAATCGCACGACCACCGTGGCGGCCTGCGGGGCGGCGTTCGTCAAGGGCATCGAGGGTCGCCGCAAGCGCATCTACTGCCCGGGCTGGGTCGGCGCGTTCCGCTGGATCCGACCGGTGGTGCCCACGGAGGTGGCCGAACGCGATATCCGCAAGATCACCCCGCAGCTGTTGCCCAAGCTGGACGCGGAGGTCGCCGCGCTGGGCCGGTCGCTGAGCGCGCGCACTGAGGCGCTGGAGAAGAACTGACGGCCGTGCTTGATGTGGCCGCTCAGCGGCCGTGCCTGATGTGGCCGCTCAGCGGCCGTGCTTGATGTGGCCGCTCAGCGGCCGCGTCTGCGCAGGTAGCGCTCGAACTCCGCGGCCAGCGCGTCGCCGTCGATCTTGCCGAGCGCCTCGTTCATATCGACCTCGGCATCCCCGCGTTCCTCCAGGGACTGCACGTATTCGGCGATCTCGTCGTCCTCGGCCGTCATCTCGGTGACCGCCTGCTCCCACTCCTCGGCCTGCGTCACCAGATCACCCAGCGGCACCTCGATATCGAGCACATCCTCGACGCGACGCAGCAGCGCGACGGTGGCCTTCGGGTTGGGCGGTTGCGAGACGTAATGCGGCACCGCGGCCCAGAAGGTCACCGCCGGGATACCGGCCTGCACGCAGGCGTCCTGGAACACTCCGGCGATGCCGGTGGGTCCCTCGTACCGGGTTTCTTCCAGGCCGAAGAACTTCGCCGAATCGGCGGAGTAGGCCGCCCCGGACACCGGTACCGGCCGGGTGTGCGGCGTGTCGGCCAGCAACGCACCGAGGATCACCACCGTGTCGACGTTGAGTTTGTCGGCGATCGCCAGCAGCTCCGCGCAGAAGGTGCGCCAGCGCATATTGGGTTCCACCCCGTGCATCAGCACGATATCGCGGTCACTGCCCGGTGGGCGGCAGTGCGAAATCCGCATCGACGGCCAGACCAGTTCCCGGGTGACACCGTCGACCTGGCGGATCACCGGACGATTGACCTGGTAGTCGTAGTACGCCTCGTCGTCGATCTCGACGATCGTCTCGGCTTCCCACATCGCGTCCAGGTGTTCCAGTGCGTCACTGGCGGCATCACCCGCATCGTTCCAGCCTTCGAAGGCCGCGACGATGATGGTGTTGCGCAGATCGGGCAGGCCATCCGACGGGGTCACACGTTCAGCGTAAGCCCTGTACCGGGTGCAGGAGCGGCATCGCCCCGCCAGTGAGTTCGGCAAGACGGACTACTCTGTTCGTGTGACCGCCCGTACCTCACGGCCCGATGACACCGACCGGTTGGACGTGCTTTCCCAGCGCGCCATGGCAGGCCTGGCGGTGCCGGGCACCCGAATGCCGGCCAGGTGCGCGGTCGAGGCGAAATAGGTTCGGCTGCAATCTGGTTAGTCTTGTTAACTACGACATCGCCGATGGGACCGCGAACCGGCGGCCACGACGGTGACGTGGGCGTCCAGACGTCGATCGGGTAACGACGTAGACTTTTCACCGCCGAGAGGCGTTGCAACGGTTTCTGGAGGGGATCACCGGGTTCCTTCCGGGCCGCCACGCTCGGCGAAGTCAAGGACGCCTTCCGCTATGGAAGGAATGCACGTGAGCGCTGACGTGACCGCCTCGAACTTCGAACCCCATATCCGCCCCGACTGCACCGACGAGCTGGCCGCCACGCTACGCCGGCGCATCGTGGTGATCGATGGTGCGATGGGCACGGCGATCCAGCGCGACCGGCCCGACGAGGCCGGCTACCGCGGCGAGCGGTTCGCCGACTGGCCCAGCGATCTGGTGGGCAACAACGACCTGCTCACCCTCACCCAGCCGCACATCATCTCCGGCATCCACCGCGAGTACCTGGAGGCCGGCGCCGACATCATCGAGACCAACACGTTCAACGCCAATGCGGTGTCGCTGGCGGACTACGGCTTGGAGGAACTCGGCTACGAGCTCAACTACGCAGGCGCTGCGCTGGCGCGTACTGCCTGCGACGAGTTCAGCACCCCGGACAAGCCGCGTTATGTCGCCGGGGCATTGGGCCCGACGACCCGGACGGCGTCGATCTCACCCGATGTCAACGACCCGGGCGCCCGCAACGTGTCCTACGACCAACTGGTGGCCGCCTACTCCGACGCCGCCAGCGGCCTCGTCGACGGCGGAGCCGACCTGCTCATCGTCGAGACGATCTTCGACACGCTGAACGCCAAGGCCGCGATCTTCGCCATCGAGCGGCTGTTCGAGGAACGTGGTCGCCGCTGGCCGGTGATCATCTCGGGCACCATCACCGACGCGTCCGGACGGACGCTGTCGGGTCAGACCACCGAGGCTTTCTGGAACTCGATCCGGCACGCCAAGCCGCTGGCGGTCGGGTTGAACTGCGCCCTGGGGGCCCCGGAGATGCGGCCCTACCTGGCCGAGATATCGCGCATCGCCGACACGTTCGTCTCGTGCTACCCGAATGCCGGTCTGCCCAACGCCTTCGGTGAGTACGACGAGACCCCGACGCGGCAGGCCGGCTATGTCGCCGAATTCGCCGACGCGGGACTGGTCAATCTGGTCGGCGGGTGCTGCGGCACCACGCCGGCGCATATCGCCGATATCGCCAAGGTCGTCGACGGTAAGACGCCACGCGCGGTGCCGACGATCGAGGTGGCCACCCGGCTCGCCGGCCTGGAGCCGCTCAACATCACCGACGAATCGCTGTTCGTCAACATCGGGGAGCGCACGAACATCACCGGATCGGCCCGGTTCCGCAACCTGATCAAGGCCGAGGACTACGACACCGCGTTGTCGGTGGCGCTGCAGCAGGTCGAGGTCGGTGCGCAGGTGATCGACATCAACATGGACGAAGGCATGATCGACGGCGTCGCCGCGATGGACCGGTTCACCAAGCTGATCGCGGCCGAACCCGACATCAGCCGTGTCCCAGTGATGATCGACTCCTCCAAGTTCGAGGTCATCGAGACGGGCCTGAAAAACGTGCAGGGCAAGCCGATCGTCAACTCGATCTCCCTGAAGGAGGGCGAGGAGAAGTTCGTCCGCGAGGCCCGGCTGTGCCGCAAGTACGGCGCCGCCGTCGTGGTGATGGCCTTCGACGAGCAGGGGCAGGCCGACAACTTGGAGCGCCGCAAGCAGATCTGTGGTCGCGCCTACCGCATCCTGACCGACGAGGTCGGCTTCCCGCCCGAAGACATCATCTTCGACCCCAACTGCTTCGCGCTGGCCACAGGCATCGAGGAGCACGCGACCTACGGCATCGACTTCATCGACTCCTGCGCGTGGATCAAGGAGAACCTGCCCGGGGTGCACATCTCCGGTGGCATCTCCAACGTGTCGTTCTCGTTCCGCGGGAACAACCCGGTGCGCGAGGCGATCCACGCGGTGTTCCTGTTCCACGCGATCAAGGCCGGCCTGGACATGGGCATCGTGAACGCCGGTGCGCTGGTGCCGTATGACTCCATCGATCCCGAGCTGCGGGAGCGCATCGAGGACGTCGTGCTCAACCGCCGTGAGGACGCCGCCGAGCGGCTGCTGGAAATCGCCGAGCGGTTCAACAAATCGGACAAGACCGAAGAGGCTGGGGCGGCGCAGTGGCGCTCGCTGCCGGTCCGGGAGCGGATCACCCATGCCCTGGTGAAGGGCATCGACGCGCATGTCGACGACGACACCGAGGAACTGCGGGCCGAGATCGCCGCCGCGGGCGGGCGCCCGATCGAGGTGATCGAGGGCCCGCTGATGGACGGGATGAACGTCGTCGGCGACCTGTTCGGCTCGGGCAAGATGTTCCTTCCGCAGGTGGTGAAGTCGGCGCGGGTGATGAAGAAGGCCGTGGCCTACCTGCTGCCGTTCATCGAGGCGGAAAAAGCGGACTCGGGTACTTCCAGTGCCAAGGACACCAACGGCACCATCATCATGGCCACCGTCAAGGGCGACGTCCACGACATCGGTAAGAACATCGTCGGGGTTGTCCTGCAGTGCAACAACTTCGAGGTGATCGACCTCGGTGTGATGGTGCCCGCCAGCAAGATCCTGGACGCGGCCAAGGAGCACGACGCCGATATCATCGGGCTGTCCGGGCTGATCACCCCGTCCCTGGACGAGATGGCCAACTTCGCCGTCGAGATGGAACGCGAAGGCCTGCAGATCCCGCTGCTGATCGGCGGCGCGACCACCTCACGCGCGCACACCGCGGTGAAGATCTCGCCGCGCCGGTCCGGGCCGGTGGTGTGGGTCAAGGACGCGTCCCGTTCGGTGCCTGTCGCGGCGGCGCTGCTGGACGACAAGCAGCGGCCGGCCCTGCTGGAGGCCACCGAGAAGGATTACGCGTCGTTGCGGGAGCGGCACGCCCAGAAGAACGAGCGTCCGACGCTCACGCTGGAGAAGGCCCGGGCCAACCGGACGCCGGTCGACTGGGCGGGCTACACTCCGCCGGTGCCCGCGCAGGGCGTGGGGGTGCGGGATTTTTCTGACTACGACCTCGCCGAGTTGCGCGAATACATCGACTGGCAACCGTTCTTCAACGCCTGGGAGATGAAGGGCCGCTTCCCCGACATCCTGAACAACCCGGCGTCGGGGGAGGCCGCCCGCAAGCTGTACGACGACGCCCAGGAGATGCTCGACACCCTGATCAAGGAGAAGTGGCTGACGGCCAATGGCGTGATCGGCTTCTTCCCCGCAAACGCGGTCGGTGACGATATTGAGGTCTACACCGACCAGACCCGCACCGAGGTGCTGGCCACGCTGCACAACCTGCGCCAGCAGGGCGAGCACCGCGACGGCATCCCGAATCGGTCGCTGGGCGATTTCATCGCCCCCCGAGAAACCGGGCTCCGGGATTACGTCGGTGCGTTCGCCGTCACCGCTGGTTTGGGTAGCGCGGACAAGATCGCCGAGTTCAAGGCCGATCACGACGACTACAGCGCCATCCTGCTGGAGTCCCTGGCCGACCGGCTGGCCGAGGCGTTCGCCGAGCGGATGCACGAACGGGTCCGCAAGGAGTTCTGGGGCTACCAGCCCGACGAACAGCTGGACAACGAGGCGCTCATCGCCGAGAAGTACACCGGCATCCGCCCGGCGCCCGGGTACCCGGCCTGCCCGGAGCACACCGAAAAGGTGACGCTGTTCTCCTTGCTGGACGCCACCGAGCGCACCGGCATCGAACTCACCGAGTCGATGGCGATGTGGCCGGGTGCCGCCGTCAGCGGCTGGTACTTCTCGCATCCGCAGTCGCAGTACTTCGTGGTCGGCCGACTGGCCCAGGACCAGGTCGCCGACTACGCCAAGCGCAAGGGATGGACGCTCAAGGAAGCCGAGCGCTGGCTGGCGCCCAACCTCGGCTACAACCCGGAGGACTGAAGATATGCATTCGTCGCTGCGTGCCGTCCTGTTCGACATGGACGGCACCCTGGTCGACAGCGAGAAGTTGTGGGATGTCGGCATGCACGCCCTGTATGCCGACATGGGCGGGGTGATGTCCGAGGAGTCCCGGGCGGCGACCGTCGGCGGCTCGGCCGAGAGCGTGATGGTGCACACCTACCGGGATCTGGGCCGCGAGCCGGATCCGGCGGCGATGGCCGCTTCCATCGACTGGTTGCACGTGTATGTGGGGGAGCTCTTCGAGGGCGGGCTGCCGTGGTGCGCCGGCGCCCGCGAACTGCTGGACGCGCTGCTGGCCGACGACGTCCCGATGGCGCTGGTGACCAACACCCGCCGTGGGCTCACCGAAAAGGCACTCGAAAGCATTGGCCGACACTACTTTTCGGTGACCGTATGCGCCGACGAGGTGCCGCGCGGTAAACCCGCCCCGGATCCGTACCGGCACGCCGCGCGGTTGCTGGGCCTGCCTCCGGCACAGTGTCTGGCCATCGAGGATTCGATCACCGGAACCGCCGCCGCCGAGGCGGCCGGTTGCCCGGTGGTGGTGGTGCCCAACGATATTGCGGTACCCGCGGGCCCGCGCCGGCACCTCGTCTCGTCCCTCGAGGACGTCGACGTCGCCGTGTTGCGCGATATCCATGCCGGACTCGCCACCGAAGTGGCCTGACACCGGTCGCGTCTGTGCAATGGTGAGGGTGTACCCATCACCGATTGCTGGGGGGAAGGACTTTTCATGTCTCATGGTCCGATAGCCGGTGACGGTCCGTCCGTCTTCGGCGACGACAAGCACACGTCGGGCACCAGCGCGGTGCGCATTGCGTCGGTGGCGGCCCTGGGTGGTCTGCTGTTCGGTTACGACAGCGCCGTCATCAACGGCGCCGTGGCCTCCATCTCCCAGGACTTCGGCGTCGAAGGCCTCACGCTGGGCAACGCGGTCGCCTCGGCGCTGCTCGGCGCCGCGGTGGGCGCCATGACCGCAGGCCGGATCGCCGACCGGATCGGCCGGATCACGGTGATGAAGATCGCGGCGGTGCTGTTCTTCATCAGCGCCATCGGCACCGGGCTGGCGCCGAACGTCTGGGTACTGGTCGTGTTCCGTATCGTCGGCGGCGTCGCGGTCGGTATCGCATCGGTCATCGCGCCGGCCTACATCGCCGAGACATCGCCGCCGCGGATCCGCGGCAGGCTGGGGTCATTGCAGCAACTCGCGATCGTGTCCGGCATCTTCCTGTCGCTGGCCATCGACTACGTCCTGGCCCAACTCGCCGGGGGCGCCAACGAACCCCTGTGGCTCGGGCTCGACGCCTGGCGTTGGATGTTCCTGGTCATGATGGTGCCCGCCGTCGTATACGGGGCGCTGACGTTCACCATTCCCGAGTCACCGCGCTATCTCGTTGCCAGCCATAAGGTTCCCGAAGCCCGCAAGGTCTTGAGCATGCTGCTGGGCGAGAAGAACCTCGAGATCACCATCGAGCGGATCAAGGAGACGCTGGAACGCGAGGACAAGCCGTCCTGGCGCGACCTACGTAAACCCGGTGCCGGCTTCCTCGGCTTCTACGGCATCGTCTGGGTGGGCCTGGGCCTGTCGATCTTCCAGCAGTTCGTCGGCATCAACGTGATCTTCTACTACTCCAATCTGCTCTGGGAAGCGGTCGGCTTCTCCGAGGGCGACTCGTTCCTCATCACGGTGATCACCTCGGTGGTGAACATCGTCACCACCCTCATCGCCATTGCCCTGGTCGACAAGATCGGACGCAAACCGCTGCTGCTGATCGGTTCGACCGGGATGGCGGTCTCGTTGATCACGATGGCGGTGATCTTCGGTACCGCGTCGCTGGACGCCGCGGGCAAGCCGTTCCTGGGCGACGTGGCCGGACCGGTGGCGTTGATCGCCGCCAACGTGTTCGTCATCGCGTTCGGCATGTCCTGGGGTCCGGTGGTGTGGGTGTTGCTCGGCGAGATGTTCCCCAACCGCATCCGTGCGGCGGCTCTCGGCTTGGCCGCCGCCGGGCAATGGGCGGCCAACTGGCTGATCACCGTGTCGTTCCCCAAACTCAGCGATCACCTGGGCGTGGCCTACGGCTTCTACGGACTGTGTGCGGTGCTGTCGTTCGTGTTCGTGCTGCGGTGGGTGCGGGAGACCAAGGGCGTCTCGCTGGAGGACATGCACGCCGAGCTGCTGCACGACGGCAAGGGTTAGAGCACACGCAGTCAGAGCAGGCGCAGCTCGCCGGTGACCGGGTCGAGGTTCTCGGCGGTATCGGGCCCGATCGCCGCGCACGTCGGCGTGGGCACCCCGCCGAACTCGGTGCGGCCCGAATCCACGATGCCGCGCGCGATCAATCCCGCGGCCTGCGCCTTGGCGACGATCTCGGACAGCTCCTGCTCGCTGTCCACGCCGACGCAGATCTTGGTGAAGTGACCGTTCAGCCATTCCACGACACGTGGGTCGGTGAGGTTCTCCACGACGGCGGCGACGGCCGCATGCGCGCCCTGGGCGACCATCTTGCCCTTACGCATGTTCAGATCGGTGCGCATCACGATGATCTGTTTCACGTGCCCATCATGACTGCCCGTCATGACCACCCGTGCACATCGGATGGCACACGCATGAAAGAATCGCAGGTCGTGAAGACCTTCGACGGCCTGTTCGCCGAGCTCAGTGAGAAAGCGCAGACCCGCCCAGCGGGCAGCGGAACCGTGGCCGCGTTGGATGCCGGGGTGCATGGGCTGGGCAAGAAGATCCTCGAAGAGGCCGGCGAGGTGTGGCTGGCCGCCGAGCACGAGGGTGACGACGCGCTCGCCGAGGAGATCAGCCAACTGCTGTACTGGACGCAGGTGCTGATGCTGGCCCGTGGCCTCACCCCCGACGACGTGTACCGGAAGTTGTGATGATGCTGCGCATCGCCGTACCCAACAAGGGCGCGCTCAGCGAATCGGCTGCCGAGATCCTCTCCGAGGCGGGTTACCGGCGCCGCACCGATCCCAAGGACCTCACCGTCGTCGACCCGGCGAACAATGTCGAGTTCTTCTTCTTGCGGCCCAAGGATATTGCCATCTACGTCGGCTCCGGCCAGCTCGACCTCGGCATCACCGGCCGTGACCTGGCCGCCGAATCCGACGCCCCGGTGCGTGAGCGGCTGGCGCTGGGCTTCGGCTCGTCGACCTTCCGCTACGCCGCCCCCAAGGGCGAGTCCTGGACCGAGGGTGATCTGGCCGGTAAGCGGATCGCCACCGCCTACCCGAACCTGGTCCGCAAAGATCTCCTCGCCAAGGGAATCGAGGCGACGGTCATCCGGCTCGACGGCGCGGTGGAGATCTCCATCCAACTCGGGGTGGCCGACGTGATCGCCGATATTGTCGGCTCCGGTCGCACCCTAGGGCTGCACAACCTGGCCGCGTTCGGGGCGTCGCTGTGTGATTCCGAGGCGATCCTGATCGAACGCGCGGACAGCGCGCCCGATCCGGCGCGCGATCAGCTGGCCGCCAGGGTGCAGGGCGTGGTGTTCGGGCAGCAGTACCTGATGTTGGACTACGACTGCCCGCGCAGTGTGCTGGACCAGGCCACCGCGGTGACGCCGGGACTGGAGTCGCCGACGATCGCCCCGCTGGCCGACCCGGACTGGGTGGCGGTGCGGGCGCTGGTGCCGCGCCGCGAGGTGAACGCGATCATGGACCGGCTGGCGGCCATCGGGGCCAAGGCGATCCTGGCCTCCGATATCCGGTTCTGCCGATTCTGATTCGGCCCGCCACCAGCGGCGCGGGCGTGTTAGCGTCCCGAGTATGACCGTGGTGGTAGTGCTGCTGCTCGCGTTGTTGATCGGTGTGGTGGCCGGCCTGCGGGCGCTGACGCCACCGGCCGTGGTGGCCTGGGCCGGGCTGCTGGGCTGGATCAATCTGGACGGCACCTGGGTTCAGTGGCTGAGCCATCCCATCACCGTCACCGTGCTCACCATCCTGCTCGTGGTCGAACTGGTCACCGACCAGCTGCCGTCCACCCCGAGTCGAAAAGTGCCGCCGCAGTTCGGGGCTCGGTTACTGACCGGCGCCTTCGCCGCGGCCGTGCTGGTGACCGGAGCGATCTATCAGGCCAAGACCGGAACCATCGTCTCCGGTGTCGGTGCCGGCATCGTCGGCGCCGTCCTGGGCACCCTCGGTGGGGCCGAGGCGCGTAACCGTTTGGTGGCCCGCACCGGTGGACGCGACCTGCCGATCGCGCTGGCCGAGGACGTCATCGCCATCGCCGGTGGGTTCGCCGTCGCGGCCTCGGCCTCGCTGCTGTGATCATGACAAGCGGCACAACGTCTTTCGATGCCATCATCATCGGTGCGGGCCAGGCCGGCCCGCCGCTGGCGGCCCGGCTGACCGCTGCGGGGCAGCGGGTGGCCGTGATCGAACGTCACCTGGTCGGCGGCACCTGCGTGAACAACGGGTGCATCCCCACCAAGACGCTGGTGGCCAGTGCGTACGCCGCGCATGTGGCCCGGCGCGGCGCCGAATACGGGATCGGTACCGGTGACATCAGTGTCGACATGGCAAAGGTGAAGGCGCGCAAGGACAAGATCGTGCTCGACGACCGCGCGGGCGTCGAGAGTTGGATCGAGGGGATGGACGGTGCGGCGCTGATCCGCGGCCACGCCCGCTTCGTCGACCCGCACACCATCGACGTCGACGGCGCCCGGCTGCACGCCGACCGGTTCTTCCTCAACGTCGGCGGCCGTGCGGTGGTGCCCGATTTCCCCGGGCTGGACGGTGTCGACTACCTGACCAATGTCTCGATCCTGCAAATGGACGCGGTGCCCGAGCATCTGGTGATCATCGGCGGCAGCTATATCGGCCTGGAATTCGCGCAGATGTACCGGCGGTTCGGCGCCGACGTCACGGTGATCGAGCGCGGTCCGCGGCTGGCCTCCCGGGAGGACGAGGACGTATCGGCCGCCATCCGCGACATCCTGGAGAACGAGGGCATCACGGTGCACACCGATGCTTCGGACATCCGGTTCGACAAGCGGGACAACGGGATTGCGGTCACCACGAACGCCGGTGCCGCACCCGTCGTCGGCAGCCATGTGCTGATGGCCGTCGGTCGCCGGCCCAACACCGACGATCTGGGACTCGAGCACGCCGGGGTGCAGACCGATGCTCGCGGCTTCGTCGTCGTCGACGACCAGTTGCGCACCAGCGCCGAGCACATCTGGGCGATGGGGGACTGTAACGGCAAGGGCGCGTTCACGCACACGTCGTGGAACGACTACGAGATCGTGGCGGCCAATCTCCTCGACGACGATCCGCGCCGGGTCAGTGATCGCATCACCACCTACGGGCTGTTCATCGACCCGCCGCTGGGCCGCGCCGGCATGACCGTCGAGCAGGTCCGTCGTTCCGGCAGAAAGGCCTTGGTGGCCACGCGCCCCATGACCCGGGTGGGCCGCGCGGTGGAGAAAGGCGAAACCCAGGGCTTCATGAAGGTGGTCGTCGACGCCGAAACCGAGGAGATCCTGGGCGCCGCGATTCTCGGGGTGGGCGGTGACGAAGTGGTGCACCTGATTCTCGACGTGATGACCGCCAAACTGCCCTACACCGCCATCTCGCGCACCATGCACATCCATCCCACGGTCAGCGAGTTGGTGCCCACGCTGCTGCAGGAGCTCACGCCGCTGCAGTAGCGGCCCGGCCCGCCTTGAACTGGCCGGTGACCACCGCGACCCGGTGGCCCAGATGCTCGCAGGTGGCGACGTCGGCGGGATGTAGTTGGTCGGGGTTGGCGTCGACATCGGTCTGGCTGCCCGCGCCCAGCCAGAAACCGAGCCGGTTGAGGTCGTGTTCACTGCCGCCGGCGCTGTTCCAGCCTGCCCCCAAACCCAAACTGACCCAATGCATGTGGTGCTGGGCGGCGAAGACCGACAACGAGATCAGGGCGGTCATCTTGTCACCGCTCTTGGCGCCGGAGTTGGTGAATCCCGCCGCGATCTTGTCCCGCCAGGCACCCTCCATACACCGCCGGCCGGTCTGCTCGGCAAAAGCCTGGAATCCGGCCGACACGTTTCCCATGTAGGTGGGCGTCCCGAAGATGAGCGCGTCGGCGGCGTCGATGGCATCCCAGTCGGCGGCGCCCAGCGCCTCGACGGAAAGCAACTGGACCTGCGCCCCGCCGCGTCGAGCACCCGCGGCAACGGCGTCGGCCAGGGCGGCGGTGTGTCCGAAACCGGAATGATAAGCGATGACCACGTGGGGGGAATCGTTGGGGGACAACACATCTCCTTCATTTTGTCAGGGCGTCGGCGATTTCGCGGTAGCGCCGCTGCCAGTCCGGCAGCGGCTGCCCGCCCAGGTGCGCGGTGAGCCGGTCGAGGAAGGCATGGGTACCGGGATGGAAGCCCCTGGCGCCGGGAACCGACAGACCTCGGTGCGTGAAGCGCAGCAGGGTGCCGTCGCCGTCGCGACTCAGCTCGTAGCGCACCACGCCGCCCTTGGCGCCCAAAATCTTCTGATGCCACTCATGCTCGAATACGTGCGGCGGATCCCAGACCAGGATGCGGCCCGACACCCGGGTGCGCTCGGGCGGATACGGCGGGCCGTTCGGTGTCATCTCGACCAATCCACCGGGACGGGCATCGATGGTGGTCGCCCCCATCCACCGGCCGCGCTCGGCAGGGTCGGTGATGGCCGACCACACCGCCTCGATCGGGTGCGCCAGCCGGCGTTCGAAACGCAGCGCGGCCAGGTCGCCCTGGACCGTGAGTTCGCCTTCGTGGCAGGTCATTTCGCGCCCGCCCCTGCTCCCGTCGGTTCGCTCGCCCGGGCGTCCAGGTGCGCCTCGAGTGCGTCGAGGTGTGCCGACCAGAACTGCCGGTACTGCTCGATCCAGCGGTCCAGCTCGACCAGGCCGTCGGCGCGCAGGGCGTACACCCGGCGCTGGGCATCGGCACGGACCTCCACGAGCCCGACCTCGCGCAGCACGCGCAGGTGCCGGGACACCGTCGGCTGGGTCAGCCCGGGCAGGGCGGCGACGAGCTGACCGGCGGTGCGTTCGCCGGTGCGCAGCGCGTCGAGCAGGGTGCGCCGATTCGGTTCAGCGACGGCCTCGAACACATCCATGGTTCGAGTATTGCAACCGATCTATATAGATGCAAGCGAATATAGAACGGTCATCGGCGCTGCACCAACAGCGTCTGCGCCGAGGTACCGATGAAGCCGTGCCGATCGAAGATCTCGGCGCTGGTGACGCCGATTCCGTCCGGGCCGATCGAGGCACGCGAGCGCAGCGCGAAATCGGCACCGATCGGCGCGCGGTGCAGATGCACGGCGGTGTCGGTGTTCATGAACACGAACTCGTCGGGATCGAGCACCGCACCCACACCGTTGGCCGAATCGACCACCAATGCCAGCCGCTGCAGATCCGTCATCGGTTCGGCATCGACGAGCGGCACCAGCGGGCTCATCCAGGTGACCGCCGCCTGGCCCGGCTCGGTGTGCTGGGTGCGCCAGCTGACCGTCTCCAGGTATCCCGGGGCGCCGATCCAACCGTGTGGGTTGTCCCGGGCGGGTCCCTCGGTCAGTGGTGGGTAGCGGTCGGTCACCGCGTCGTGGGTGTCGCTGGTGGCCAGCAGCCAGGCGCTGACCGTGGCCACCGCGCGATCGGTCCCGTCCGGACGGGTGGCCAGCATTTCGGCCTCCACCTTCGCGATGCGGGCGCCGGGACGCGTCACCCGGGCGCGCACCTTCACCGGGGCCACCGGGATGGCGCCGAGAATGTCCAGCACCAGCCGGCCGACGCGAAGGTCGGGCCGATCGGCGCACAGCTCTTCGATGGCCTTGGCCATCAACGCCAACGGCGGCGAACCGTGCTGGATCGCCGGACCCCAGTTGCTCGCGGTGCCGACGGTGGACTCGAACACCCCGAAATCACCGTCGGAGCCCGTCCGGCGGTAGTAGCAGTCGATCATGCAGGGGGCTCCGCCGGTTCGGTGGACGTGGGCCAGCCGGGATACGGCGGGGGAGTGCCGCCGAACTCCGGACAGCGCTCGCGGTGGCTGCACCAGTCGCAGAGCCGCGACGGCTGAGCCCGGAAATCGCCTGTGACGCCAGCGGATTGGATGGCCCGCCAGATCGCCATCAGGGTACGTTCGAACCGCTCGAGCTCCGCATGCTCGGGGGTGTAGTCCAGTACCTCACCGTCGGCCAGATACAGCAGCCGCAGCCGGGTGGCCAGCACGCCCCGGGAACGCAACAGCGCCACCGCATAGAACTTCATCTGGAACAGCGCCTTGGCTTCCGCGAACGGCACCCGCCCGGTCTTGTAGTCGACCACCCGCAGTTCCCCGGTGGGCGCGACGTCGATGCGGTCGACGAAACCACGCAACAGCGTGCCGTCGGCCAGCTCGACCTCCACCCGCTGTTCGCAACTCTGCGGGTCGAACCGGGTCGGATCCTCCAGCCGGTAATACCCCGTCAAGAGCTTGCGCGCCTCGCCGAGCAGGCCGTCACGCAGCGCCGGCTCGAGCTCACCGAGTTCGGGCGACTCCGCAAGCACCCGCTCCCATGCCGGACCGACCAGCTCCAGGGCGGTGTCCTGACCGCGCTGCGCGGCGGGCAGCCCATAGAGCTGCTCCAGGGCGGCGTGCACCACCGACCCGCGCACCTGGGGGAGGGACGTCGGCTCCGGCAGCCGGTCGATGGCGCGGAACCGGTAGAGCAGCGGACACTGCTTGAAATCGGCGGCACGCGATGGCGACAGCGCCGGCCGCCGCACTGTCAGGGGCACGCTCATGACGCTCAGCCTAGGTTCCGGTACCGACAGCGGTTGGCAGCCGCCACGGCGTTTCTGGCAGGCTGACCTTCCGTGTCTACTACCGGTCCGTTCGTCGTCGGCGATCGCGTTCAGCTCACCGACGCCAAGGGGCGGCACTACACGATGGTGCTCGAACCCGGCGCGGAGTTCCACACCCACCGCGGTGCGCTGGCCCACGACGATGTGCTCGGGCAGCCCGAGGGCAGCGTGGTGAAGTCGGCCAACGGCGACCAATTCCTGGTGCTGCGCCCGCTGCTGATCGACTATGTGCTGTCGATGCCGCGCGGCGCGCAGGTGATCTACCCCAAGGACGCCGCCCAGATCGTGCACGAAGGTGACATCTTTCCCGGCGCGCGGGTGCTGGAAGCGGGCGCCGGTTCCGGCGCCCTGACCTGCTCGCTGCTGCGCGCCGTCGGCCCGCAGGGACAGGTGATCTCCTACGAGGTGCGAGACGACCACGCGGTGCACGCCGTCCGCAACGTGGAGACGTTCTTCGGGGAACGCCCGGCCAACTGGGAGCTGGTGATCGCCGACCTGGCCGAGTACACCGGCCCGCAGGTCGACCGCGTCGTGCTCGACATGCTCGCCCCGTGGGAGGTGCTGCACGCGGTGTCGGAGGCGCTGATCCCCGGCGGCGTGTTGATGGTCTACGTCGCAACCGTGACCCAGCTGTCCAAGACCGTCGAAGCGCTGCGCGAGCAGCAATGCTGGACCGAACCGCGGTCATGGGAGACGCTGCAGCGCGGCTGGAACGTCGTGGGTCTGGCCGTCCGACCGCAGCACAACATGCGCGGACATACCGCGTTTCTGGTCTCCGCGCGCCGGCTGGCGCCCGGAACCATCACCCCGACACCGCTCAAGCGCCGCAAACAGCAGGTCTGAGCCTCATCGCGGCGGGACCGGCGTGGACGTGTCCTGCCCCATGTCCAGCAGCTGGTCGGCGGTGGCCCTGGTGAGCTGCCAGCCGCTACCGGCGGGGGTGAATTGCATGGGATAGACGAACGGTTTCGCATCGGGAGCGGCCGAGGCGATGCTGATCGTGGCCACCACGTCGCCCGGCTGGCCGGCGGCCCAAGCCAGGTCGGTCGCCCGGATATCCAGCGGCGGCAGTCGGTTGTCGGCCAGCGCGTGAGCGAACCGGTCCAGTGCCGCGGCCTCGTCGGGTGTGGCGTACTGCACCAGCGCCACCTTTTGCGCACCGGGAACCGAGACATCCGCGAGCCGCGTCATGACGTCGGTGAGCGCCTCGGGCGCAGGTAGCTGCGCCTGGCCCGGCGGAGCCGCCACCGAACTGATGGTGGCGGTGGGCGCCGGCGGCACGGGGTCGGGGCTGCATCCGGACAGTCCGAGCGCCGCCATCGCGATGGCGGCGCCGCGGACTGCTGCCGAATGGCGGTACACCGGCCGGATCAGACCGCCGACAGCAGCGCCAGCGCCGAGTCCTTCGAGATCTGCCAGCCGGTGGGGCTCGGGCCTGCGACGAACGTCACAGTCTGCGCGGCCGACGCGCCGGTGGCGGCCGTGGCCGTCACGTCGGCGGTGGCGAAGCCCTCACCCTCGTCGATGGCCGACAGCGCGAAGGTGAGCGGGAACTGGCCCTTGGCGGCAGCATTGCGGTACGCGCGATCTGCGGCGATGGTCTCGAAGCGGCCGAGGCCACCCTGGATGTATGCGGCCTTGCCGGAGAACGATCCGGGGCCGGCGAGGCTGTTGAGCGTCTGCACCAACGGCGCCTCCAGCTGCGGCGCCGGAGTCTGCGGCAGCGGGGCGCCCCACGCCGCCGGCGTGATGGCGGGCGCGCCGCCCCCGGCAACCGATGTCAGCGTCCCCGTCGCGGCGGCGGCCACCACCGCGGCAGCGGCCACACCGGTAATGAGGGATTTCTGGATCACAGTGGTCCTTTCATTGGGCCAGCTCATCAAGAGGTTAACAAGCGTTGCTGGTGTGTCGAATTCCTAGACCGCACACAAAGCCTGAATCGCCGGTAGCGTTGAAGTTGTTACTGCGCCAACATTCGGTGCGGGAGGGAGCGCAACATGAGCGAGTCAGAGCGTTCAGAGAATTTTCGCGAGGATCTGAGCACACCACTTTCGGCTGAGGACGCCGCCGAATTGGAGCGGCTGCGCCAGGAGACGGCGGCCCTGCGCGAGCAGCTCGAAAACGCCGTTGGAGCATCCAGCGGATTGCGAACCGCCCGCGATGTCCATCAGCTGGAGGCCCGCATCGACTCCCTGGCGTCGCGCAACGCCAAGTTGATGGACACCCTCAAGGAGGCGCGCCAGCAGCTGCTCGCCCTGCGCGAGGAGGTCGACCGGCTGGGCCAGCCGCCCAGCGGTTACGGCGTGCTGCTGGCGACCCATGACGACGACACCGTCGACGTGTTCACCTCCGGCCGCAAGATGCGACTCACCTGCTCGCCCAACATCGACACCAGCACCCTGAAGCAGGGTCAGACCGTGCGCCTCAACGAGGCCCTCACGGTCGTCGAGGCCGGCACGTTCGAGGCCGTCGGTGAGATCAGCACCCTGCGCGAGATCCTGTCCGACGGACATCGTGCGCTGGTGGTCGGGCACGCCGACGAGGAACGCATCGTGTGGCTGGCCGAACCATTGGTTGCCGCCGAGTTCCTGCCCGAGGGTGTCGACGTCGCCGTGGCCGACGAGCTCAACGGACTGGACGACCAGCCCCGCAAGCTGCGCCCCGGTGACTCGCTGCTGGTGGACACCAAGGCCGGTTATGCCTTCGAGCGCATTCCGAAGGCCGAGGTCGAGGATCTGGTGCTGGAAGAGGTGCCGGATGTGGCCTACAGCGATATCGGCGGCTTGACCCGCCAGATCGAGCAGATCCGGGACGCGGTGGAACTGCCGTTCCTGCACAAGGATCTCTACCGGGAGTACGCCCTGCGCCCGCCCAAGGGCGTGTTGCTCTACGGCCCGCCCGGATGCGGTAAGACGCTGATCGCCAAGGCGGTGGCGAACTCGCTGGCCAAGAAGATGGCCGAGCTCCGCGGCGAGGAGTCGCGCGAGGCGAAGAGCTACTTCCTGAACATCAAGGGCCCGGAGCTGCTGAACAAGTTCGTCGGCGAGACCGAGCGGCATATCCGGCTGATCTTCCAGCGGGCGCGGGAGAAGGCGTCGGAGGGCACTCCGGTGATCGTGTTCTTCGACGAGATGGACTCGATCTTCCGCACCCGCGGCACGGGTGTGAGCTCCGATGTGGAGACCACGGTGGTGCCCCAGCTGCTGTCGGAGATCGACGGTGTCGAAGGCCTGGAGAACGTCATCGTGATCGGTGCGTCCAACCGGGAAGACATGATCGACCCGGCGATCCTGCGGCCGGGCCGCCTCGACGTCAAGATCAAGATCGAGCGGCCGGATGCCGAAGCGGCACAAGATATCTTCAGCAAGTACCTCACCGAGGACCTGCCGGTGCACGCCGACGATCTTGCCGAGTTCGGCGGCGACCGGGCGCTCACCATCAAGACGATGATCGAGAAGGTCGTCGACAGGATGTACGCCGAGATCGACGACAACCGGTTCCTGGAGGTGACCTACGCCAACGGGGACAAGGAGGTCATGTACTTCAAGGACTTCAACTCCGGCGCGATGATCCAGAACGTCGTGGACCGGGCCAAGAAGTACGCGATCAAGTCGGTGCTGGAAACCGGGCAGCGGGGCCTGCGCATCCAGCACCTGCTGGACTCCATCGTCGACGAGTTCGCCGAGAACGAGGACCTGCCCAACACCACCAACCCGGATGACTGGGCCAGGATCTCGGGCAAGAAGGGCGAGCGGATCGTCTACATCCGCACGCTGGTCACCGGTAAGAGTTCGTCGGCCAGCAGGGCCATCGACACCGAGTCCAACCTGGGCCAGTACCTCTAGCCCCGATGGCCGACGAGGTTTTCGGTAAGCGCTACGGCGAGATCCTGCTGGTCACCAACGGCGAGGCGGGCCCGGAAGCGACGGTGTACAACACGTTTCCGCTCAACGAGTGTCCGGCCGAATTGTGGGACCGGCTGGATGCCGCGGACATCGCCGAGCGCAACGGTGCGCTGGCCGCGCTGCTGAACGGGCCCCGATACTGGTTGATGACTCGTATCGAGAAATCCTCCGGTGCGGAGCTGCCGCGCGCGTCCTTCGGTGGCCTGGAGATGTTCAAGCAAGCGACGGTGCGGCTGTCGTCGATGAACCCGGCCCCCTACGGCGTCAACACGGTCGACCGGCAGGCGGCGTTCATCTTCGACGCCGGACGGGAAGTGTATGAACTCGTCGACCCCGATGGGCGGCGCTGGATCATGCAGACCTACAGCCAAACCGTCGACAAGCACCTGGACCTGGCCGACCTGCCCGGCCTGGCCACGCGGTTGTCGCTGCCGCCGGGATGGCAGTACCGGGCCCACACCCCGGAGCAGACGATCGTCGTCGACACCCGGGATCGCGACGCAACCGTCACCCAGGACGACCTCGCGAACACCTACTCGCTGATCGGATGAGCGATCCCGGCGGCGATGGTGCACAGTTCGTCGAGCACCGCGCCGACGGCCGGCCGCGCCGCGGCGCCGGCGCGGGTGACCGCCTCGACACGGCGTGCCAGCGTGATATCGCTGATCGGTAACCGCACCAGCGGGCGGTTCAGCAGCACGAACCGCGGCATCAGCGCAATCCCCAAGCCGGCGTGCACCAGTTCTTCGACGACGCGGAAGTCGTTGACTCGCTGCGTAATCCGGGGCTGCACGCCGGTCAGCAGTGCCAGCGAGCTGAGCACGTCGTCGACCATGAGACCGCCCTGGACACCGATCCACCGGTCCTCGGCCAGTTCAGCCAGCCGGACCCGATCACGGCCGGCCAGGCGATGACCGGCGGACATCACCACATCGAGCGGTTCCCGCAGCAGATGCGTCGCCGCGAATCGTGGACCCCACTCCGCGCCGTCGCGGTCGTCGCGGTGGACGACGACGATGTCGAACTCGGCCAGTTGCTGGGCCGCCCGGGATGCGGGCACGTCGATATCGCGGCCGATCACGTCCACGCCGCGTGAGCGGGCCCGGGTGATCAACGGCGCCAACAGCATTGCCGCCCCGGAGGGAAAGAAGGACACGCTCACCTGTCCGCGTTCGGTGCTGCGGTAGGCGGCCATCTCGGCGGCCGCCCGGTCCAGGGCGGCCAGCACGACGTCGGCGTGGTCGACCAAGACACGGCCGGCGTCGGTGAGCCGCAGCCGGCGTCCCACCGGCTCGAGCAGCGGTACGCCCGCTTCCCGCGCCAGGATCTTGAGCTGTTGGCTCACCGCCGACGGTGTCATCGCCAGCACGTCGGCGACACCGGCCACCGTGCCCTGATCGGCGAGTTCACGCAGCATGCGAAGGCGGTGCACGTCCATGTAGGAAATCTACGTTGATAGCGTAGAAAGAGTAGATTGACTACACTGTTGTGTCTGGCCAGGCTGGGTGCATGCGCCTCGTCGACTCCGCCCTGCTGATCGTGGCCGTGGCATGGGGTTCCAGCTATCTCGCGGCCAAGCAGACCGTCACCACCGATGCGGTGTTCGGCTTCCTGGCTGTGCGTTTCGGCATCGCTGCGCTCGCCCTGGCCCTGCTGATGGCGACGCGGTTGCGCCGGATCGGCCGGGCCGAGATACGTTCCGGTGTGCCGGTGGGCGCGATCCTGGCCGCCGTACTGGTGTGTGAAACCTACGGCGTCACCAAGACATCGGCCTCCAACGCCGGTCTAATCATCGCCCTGGCCATCGTCATCACCCCGATGCTGCAACGCGACGCGGTGCCGCCGGCCTTCTACCCGGCGGCCGGCACGGCGGTACTGGGCTGCGTCCTGTTGACTCAGGCGGGCGGCTTCGCCGCGCCCGGAACCGGCGATGTGCTGGTGGCGGGGGCGGCTGTGTTGCGGGCGGTGCACGTCACGGTCATCGACCGGACCGCGGCGCGGCGCGAGACCGACCCGGCGGCAACGACGTTGGTGCAGTTGGCGACCGTCGCCGCACTGGCGGCGGTGGCGGCGGGCATCGGTGGACAATGGGGTTCGGCCGCACGGATGTCGGGAACCGGTTGGGCGCTCACGATCTACCTGGCACTGGTCTGCACCGTCTTCGCGTTCGGCGTGCAGATGTGGGCGTTGCGCAGGGCCTCGCCGGCGCGGGTGAGCTTACTACTGGGGACCGAGCCGTTATGGGCCGTGCTCGTCGGGCTCGGCTTGGCCGGAGACCGGCTGACCATCGTGGGCGGGGCCGGCGCCGCCCTGCTGCTGGCCGGAACCTGCTGGGGTCGTGCACTTCTCACCCGCTTCCAGGTCCAAGTAGGCGTCGCGGCCGGCGAGACTGACCGCGACGTCGGCGATGAGCGGGTCGAAGAAGCGTTGCCGATACAGCGGGTCGACGCTCGTGCTGACGGTGAAATAGAGGCCCGACAGCACCGCGACGAACAGCGAGGTGTGCACCAGCGTCTGCGGTATCGGGATGTGCACCCCGAACCACGTTCCGGCGCAGGGCGGCTCGCCCCCGGGGACGGAACACTGGCTCTCCGCCGACCACAACACCGTGACATCGTCGGGAATCGCGATGACGCCCAGCGCCAGGAAGAACGCGAACAATCCGGCGGTGAACAGGACCACCTGAATCGCCTGTGACACCACCATGATCGCCACCACGTTGACGTTCTCGGCCCGCGAGAGAGGCGTACGGGCCGGTTGCCGCCCCGGCGCGGGCTGCAGGGGGGTGCCGGCCAGCAACCGGGCCGGATCGGTCTGTTCGGCACGGCCGTCGCGCAGCGCCTGCACTTCGTCCCGGATGGTGGCGACCACGAAGACCAGCGCCACCAGGGCCAGGAAACCGATTGTCTGCCATAGCCTTTGCCGCGTCATCCGGGCCGCCAGCTGCCATAGCTCCCCGGTGAAGTACACGACCACGGTCAGCATCAGCAGCGGTAACGCGCGGCTCATCAGGGTCCCCAAGGCGCCCAACTGCACCCAGGCGAAGCGGAAGGCCCACGCCGCGATGGACCCGAAGCCCAGATACGTCAACCAGATCGCCAGCAGCGAAATCAGCGCGAACAGCGGCACTTCGGCAGCTGCGGCCCCCGTCCAGCCGCTGACCGTCACCGGCATCACCACCACGAAGATCGCCATCACCACCCAGGCACCGGAACGTCGGCCCGTCTCACCGAGGCGGCTGTTCAGCCGATGCAGCAAGGTCAGTGCGAACGGCGCCCCGAGCAGCACCGCCGCGATCACCCCCAGCCGCACCGCATAGCCGTAATCGGGCCGTTCGCCGGTGACCTCGGCGAGCAACATGGTGACCGCGGTCAGTGCCCCGACGGCCGAGATCATCGGTGCGGACCGTTCCACCAGCGCCCGGGACCGCACCCGCCGGGTCAGCACCAACGGCAGGCCGCGATGCAGGAACCACTCGTGCACGGCCGCTACGTCGGCAATCACCACCTGGGACACCGCCATATTGTCGACGATCTGGTGCAATCTGGGGGAGATGCGACGAGAACTGCTGCGACCCGCAACGTGGGGAATATCGGCCCGGTCGGCTTTCGTGGCGGCCAGTGTGGTGTTCGTCGCGCTCGGCATCGCCGGGATGGTGCTCTCGGCGGTGCTGTACCGATCGATGCTCAGCGGGGTCGACAACGCGGCCGCGGCCCGGGTCGCCGAGGTCGCCGAGGGCATCGCGCACGCCGGACCGGCTGCGTTGGACGACGAGCTGCTGGCCACCGACGAGCGCATCGTCGCGGTGCAGGTCATCGCGCACGACGGACCCGACGGCGGCCGGGTGGTGCTGCGCTCCGCGTCGGCGCCCGACACCCCGCTCATCCCGGTCGGCCGACTGGGTACCGGCACCCGGATCGGGCTGCCCGACGTCGCCGCGCAGTACGGCCACATCCGGTTCAGCGCCCAATCGGTGGACGATCCGGCGGGCCAGAACTACACGGTGCTGGTGGGCGAGGGCGACCGGGTGGTGACCGCCACCGTGAGTACGGTGGTCGTGGCCCTGGCCGTCGCGGCACCGGTGGTGATCGCCGTGTCGGCGGCGGCCACCTATCTGTTGGTCCGGCGATCGTTGCGATCGGTGGACGAGATCCGCGCGCACGTCGACGCGATCACCACCTCCGATCTCACCGGCCGGGTCCCGGTGCCCGACAGCCGCGACGAGATCGCCGCGCTCGCGGTCACGATGAACGAGATGCTGGCGCGCGTCGAGGCCGGGCACGCCGCCCAGCAGCGTTTCGTCGGCGATGCCTCCCACGAATTGCGCAGCCCACTGGCCACCATCATCTCCGCGCTGGAGGTCGCCCAGGCCCACCCCGAGCTGCTCGACGCCGAGCTGACCGAGCACACCCTGTTACCCGAAGCCCACCGGATGGCCTCGCTGATCGACGACCTGCTGCTGCTGGCCAGGGCCGACGAGCGGGGGCTGACCACGCGCAGCGCCGATGTCGACCTCGACGACCTGGTCACCGGGGCGGCCGAGGCCCTGCGGCACACCACGGCCCTGCAGGTGCGCTGCGAGGTGCAGCCCACCCGGGTGACCGGCGATGCGGCGGCGCTGACCAGGGTGCTGCGCAATCTGCTCGACAATGCGGCCCGGCATGCGGTCGCACTGATCGAGATCACCGTCGGCACCGACGACGACGGGCATGCGGTCCTGACGGTCGGCGATGACGGTCCCGGGGTGCCGGCGGCGGATCGGCTGCGGGTCTTCGACCGCTTCGTGCGGTTGGACGGCGACCGGTCCCGCAGTGCCGGCGGCACCGGCCTCGGGCTGGCCATCGTCGCCGAAATCGTTGCCGCCCATCACGGTCGGGTCTGGCTGGCGGACCGGCCCGGCGGCGGGGCGCAGGTGGTGGTCACGTTGCCCGGCGGCGCTGCCGAACGCGATCAGGCGGTGGTCAGCCGGTAGCCGACGCCGCGGACCGTTTCGATGGTGTTGGTACCGAACGGCGCATCGATCTTGCGCCGGAGATAGCCGACATACACCTCGACGACATTGTCCGGCCCGTCGTAGTGGGTATCCCAGACATTCTGCAGCAGTTCGGCTTTGGTGACGGCGGTGTCCTTGTTGCGCATCAGGTACTCCAGGACGCCGTACTCGCGCGGGGTCAGCGAGATGAGGGTGTCCGCGCGCGAGACCACCCGGTGGGTCGGGTCCAAGCTGAGGGTGCCCGCCGTGATCACGGCCGGCCGTTGCGCGGTGCTGCGACGCACCAGGGCGCGCAGCCGCGCCACCAGCACGATGAACGAGAACGGTTTGGTGAGATAGTCGTCGGCACCCAGCTCGAACGCGTCGGCCTGGTCGTAGTCGCCGTCCTTGGCCGTGAGCATCAGCACCGGTGTCCACACCTCACGTGCACGCATCCGGCGCAGCACCTCGTATCCGCTGAGCCCGGGCACCATGATGTCCAGCACGATGACGTCGAAGGAATTCTCGGTGGCCTGACGCAGGCCCTCGATACCGTCGCCCGCCTCGGTCACCTCGAAGCCTTCGGCGCGCAGCCCGACGGCCAGGGTCGAGCGGAGCCGCGATTCGTCCTCGACGATCAAAAGTTTCATGACGCTTTCATGTCTACCGTCCGGCGTCGGGCCGGGTGTACAGCCGGTACCGGTCGCGGGCGTCGAGGGTGAGCGTGAGGTCCTCGATCAGCGGATCGAGGAACCGGGTCCGGTAGTCGGAATCGCCGGCGGCTCGGGCACTGATGTACATGAACGTCATCGCGCCGAGGAACATGGCGGTCTGGATGAGCGCCTGCGGGATGGGCAGCGTCATCCCGAGGATCACCCCGTCGCTGGCGCCGTTGCGGGTCCACTCGGCCAGCAGCCGAGGGGTGAGCAGGATCAACCCGAGCACCCCGAAGATCAGCATGGTCACCACGGCGACCGCCAGTACCTGCAGTACCTGCGACAACACCAGCACGAACACCACGTTGACCCGCTCCAGCCGGGACAACCGCGTCCGCTGCGCCGGCGCGGGCAGGCCGTGGAACGGGGTGCCCAGCAGCGCGCCGTCCACCTTCGGCGGCCGCGTCGACGACGTCAGGGTGGGGCGCACCCGGTCCACGGTCGCCGACGTGACGAAGGCGACCGCGATCGCACCCAGGAACAGCAGCGCCAACCACAACCGCCACCGGGGGACATAGGCCGCCATCAACCACACATAGGTGTTGAAGAACACCAGGACGGTCAGCAGGATCACCGGCAGTGCCCGCGCCAGCAAACCCCCGACCAGCGACAGGTTGTGCAGCATCGAGCGCAGCGCCAGCCCGAGGATCGACCCGATGCCGCACGCGGTCAGCGCGACGATGACCGCGATCAACCCGGCCGCCAGCAACAGATCGACCAGCACATATGCCGACGGTCCGCCGAAAATCGCGCCGAGCACGCATACCAGCACCGAGGCGGCGGCCGCGACTGCGCGCCCGCGCAGGCCCTCGATCCGCGCCACCGCCCAGCCGACCGCTGCGGCCACCGGCAGCACCAGGACCAGCAGCACGAGGATGAACCACTCGTTGCGGGTGGGCGAGCCGTTGATGTCGATGGTGTGCTTACCGGTGATGGCGACCACCGCCACCGAGTTGGCCAGGAACACCGCCAGCACCGCCAGCGCCGGGGCGCTGCGCTGCCAGAGATGGCGGGCCAGCACGCCGGGGCGCAACACCGTGGGCAGCCCGCGCCGGAGAAACCAGGCGTGCGCCTCGACCAGGTCCAATTCGCCTCCATCATCCGAGCACGCAATCCGGCCCTCGCCGGGCCCTACCTGTCCTCGGCGGGGCACCCGTCGCTAGGGTTGCAACTTATGCAACGGATTATCGGAACCGAGGTGGAATACGGCATCTCATCGCCGTCGGATCCGACTGCCAATCCGATTCTCACCTCCACCCAAGCGGTACTGGCCTACGCCGCGGCCGCCGGTCTGCAGCGGGCCAAGCGCACCCGGTGGGATTACGAGGTGGAGTCGCCGTTGCGGGATGCCCGCGGGTTCGACCTGTCCCGTTCGTCGGGGCCGCCGCCGATCATCGACGCCGACGAAGTCGGGGCGGCCAACATGATCCTGACCAACGGTGCGCGGCTCTACGTCGACCACGCCCACCCCGAGTATTCGGCACCCGAGTGCACCGACCCGATGGACGCGGTGATCTGGGACAAGGCCGGTGAGCGGGTGATGGAGGCCGCGGCCCGGCACGTCGCCAGCGTGCCAGGGGCGGTCAAGCTGCAGCTGTACAAGAACAACGTGGACGGCAAGGGCGCCTCCTACGGTTCGCACGAGAACTACCTGATGAGCCGCCACACACCGTTTTCCGCGGTGATCGCCGGGCTCACACCGTTTTTCGTCTCCCGCCAGGTGATCACGGGGTCGGGACGCGTCGGCATCGGGCCGTCCGGTGACGAACCGGGATTCCAGTTGTCTCAGCGCGCCGACTACATCGAGGTCGAGGTCGGCCTGGAGACCACCCTCAAGCGCGGCATCATCAACACCCGCGACGAGCCGCACGCCGACGCAGACAAATACCGCAGGCTGCACGTCATCATCGGTGACGCCAACCTCGCCGAGACGTCCACCTACCTCAAGGTGGGCACCACCTCACTGGTGCTCGACCTGATCGAATCCGGCGCCGACCTGTCGGATCTGGCGCTGGCCCGCCCGGTCCACGCCGTGCACGTGATCAGCCGGGACCCCTCGCTGCGCGCCACCGTGGCGCTGGCCGACGGCCGCGAACTGACCGGACTTGCCCTGCAACGTATCTACCTGGACCGGGTGGCCAAACTGCTGGACAGCCGGGATCCGGATCCGCGCGCCCAGCACGTCGTGCAGACCTGGGCCGAGGTGCTGGACCTGCTGGAGCGCGACCCGATGGAATGCGCCGAGATCCTGGACTGGCCGGCCAAGCTGCGGCTGCTCGACGGTTTCCGCCATCGGGAGAACCTGGCCTGGTCCGCACCCCGGCTGCACCTGGTGGACCTGCAGTACTCCGATGTGCGCCTGGACAAGGGCCTGTACAACCGCTTGGTGGCCCGCGGATCGATGAAACGCCTGGTCACCGAGCAGCAAGTGCTCGACGCCGTCGACAATCCGCCGACCGACACCCGGGCCTACTTCCGGGGTGAATGCCTGCGCCGGTTCGGTGCCGATATCGCCGCGGCCAGCTGGGACTCGGTGATCTTCGACCTGGGCGGTGACTCGCTGGTCCGGATCCCCACGCTGGAGCCGCTGCGCGGCAGCAAGGCACATGTCGGTGCGTTGCTGGATTCGGTGGACAGTGCGGCCGAATTGGTGGAACAGCTCACCACGTAAGTACTTGCTATGCCGGGCAGGAAGCGCGCTGACCGGTAGGGTGAAAGAACCGATCGAGCAATCAGGAGGCGGCGATGGCTCAGGAACAGACCAAGCGCGGCGGTGGTAGCGGTGACGACGACGATCTCACCGGTACGACGGCCGCCGGCCAAGAGCGTCGCGAGAAGCTGACCGAAGAGACCGACGACCTGCTCGACGAGATCGACGACGTGCTGGAAGAGAACGCGGAGGACTTCGTGCGCGCCTACGTCCAAAAGGGCGGCCAGTGACGGCCCGATTCGACCGTCTGGACCTTTCCTCACCCCATCTCAATCTGTCGTCGTTCAGCGAGTTCCTGAGCCGCCAGGCTCCGCACCTGCTGCCGACAGTGTCGGATGTGCGCAGCACTGGGGGAGCTGACCTGCCGCACGGCACCACCATCGTGGCGCTGAAATATCCGGGCGGAGTGCTCATCGCGGGTGACCGGCGGGCCACCCAGGGCAACATGATCGCCAGCCGCGATGTCGAGAAGGTGCACATCGCCGACGATTACACCGCTACCGGCATCGCGGGCACCGCGGCCATCGCCGTCGAATTCGCCCGGTTGTACGCCGTGGAGCTCGAGCACTACGAGAAGGTCGAAGGCGTACCGCTGACGTTCCGCGGCAAGGTGAACCGGCTGGCCATCATGGTGCGGGGCAATCTCGGTGCGGCCCTTCAGGGTTTCGTGGCGCTGCCGCTGCTGGTCGGCTTCGACGTCGACGATCCGGATCCGTCGAACGCGGGCCGCATCGTGTCGTTCGACGCGGCGGGCGGCTGGAATCTCGAGGAGGAGGGGTATCAGTCCGTCGGTTCCGGCTCACTGTTCGCCAAATCCTCCATCAAGAAGTTGTATTCGCAAGTGAGCGACGGTGATTCGGCATTGAAGGTGGCCATCGAGGCGCTCTATGACGCCGCCGACGACGATTCGGCCACCGGCGGACCGGATCTGGTGCGCGGCATCTATCCGACCGCGGTGCTGATCGGCGCTGAGGGCGCCGTCGAGGTCGCCGAAGAGCGGATCGCCGAGCTGGCCCGTGAGGTCATCGCCGGCCGGACCCGGGCCGGAGGCAACGCCTGATGAGCTTCCCGTATTTCATCTCGCCCGAACAGGCCATGCGTGAGCGTTCCGAGCTTGCCCGCAAGGGTATTTCGCGGGGCCGCAGTGTGGTGGTGCTTGCCTACGACAGCGGCGTGCTGTTCGTCGCCGAGAACCCGTCGCGTTCGCTGCAGAAGGTCAGCGAGCTCTACGACCGGGTCGGCTTCGCCGCGGTGGGCCGCTTCAACGAGTTCGACAAGCTGCGTGTGGCCGGAATCCAGTACGCCGACACCCGGGGCTACGCCTACGACCGGCGTGATGTGACCGGACGGCAGCTGGCCAACGTGTACGCGCAGGCGCTCGGCACCATCTTCACCGAACAGGCGAAGCCGTTCGAGGTGGAGCTGTGCGTCGCCGAGGTCGCGCATTACGGCGAGAGCAAGGCGCCCGAGCTGTACCGGATCACCTACGACGGGTCCATCGCCGACGAACCGCATTTCGTGGTCATGGGCGGCACCACCGAACCGATCGCGACGGCACTCAACGAGTCGTACACCGAGAACGCCACGTTGGCCGACGCCGTGAAGATCGCAGTCGACGCGTTACACGCCGGCGGAAACGGTACCGAGCAACGGGTTCTCGGGCCGGCCACGCTCGAGGTGGCCATCCTGGACGCCAATCGGCCCCGCCGCGCGTTCCGACGGATCACCGGTGCGGCGCTGGAGGCGTTGCTTCCGGCGGCAAGCACCGCCGAGTAGTTCGGGCATCCACACCGGTCATATCACCGGCAGGCGGCCGGTGTTGCGGTGATAATCACTGCAACCGTCGCCGTTGGAGGGAAGCGCCACCGAGATGAGTACTCCGCGTACCCGAACCTCGGTGTGGCTGCGACGGTTCTTCGGCGCCGACCCCGTCGTGCTCAGTCTCGGTGACCGGCGATGATCGTCGTCATCCCGCGCCGCGGCCGCGCCGACGGGCCGTGCACCAACTGCGGGGCGGTGATGAGCGCCGACGGCTACTGCCCGACGTGTGGGCAGTCGCGCGCCGAACCGGACCGCGACGAGGCAAGCCTCGGCGGTGTCGCGATGGTCACCGACCGCGGTGTGGAGCACGCCCGCAACGAGGACGCCGGCGCGGTCGGGATTCTGGCTCCCACCGATGCGCGACGACCGCAGGCGATCGCGGTGGTCATCTGCGACGGCGTCTCGACGTCGATCAACCCCCAGCTGGCGTCCGGCGCTGCTGCCCGAGCAGGGGTGACGGCGATGCTGGACGCACTGTCCGGTTCGCAGGACGCGGTGACCGCCATGTATGCCGGGCTGGCCGGTGCCGCTGCCGCCCCGATGGCCGGCCCCGGGATCCCCGGTTCGTGCACGTTCACCGCGGTGATCGTGCTGCCCGGCCAGGACAGTGCCGAGGTGACAGTGGGCAATGTCGGTGACAGCCGGTCCTACTGGCTACCGGATCCGCCCGCGGTGGCGCGGCAGCTCACGGTGGACGACTCGCTGGCCCAGGAGCTGATCGCCGCGGGTGCCGCGCCGCAGTCCGAAGCGGTACTTCGCGGCGCCCACACGCTGACGCACTGGCTGGGTGCCGACGCCGAGCCCACGCCGTGGACCGAGCACAGCGTGCAGACCCTCACCCTGACCGGCCCCGGCGCGTTGGTGGTCTGCAGTGACGGATTGTGGAACTACTTGCCCGAGCCCGACGCGCTGCGTGCGTACTGCACCGGCACCGACGCGGTATCGGCGGCCCGGGCACTGACCGACCATGCCTTGGATGCGGGCGGCGCCGACAACATCACGGTGGCCGTACTCCCGATCGGACCGGCGTCATGACGGCTGCGCCGCAGCATGTTTCGGTTGACGCCGACCGCAATCGTCACCATCTCGGTGGTGCGCACCGCTAGACGGGACACATGACTTGGGCTGTGTTGCCCACCTTTACTCACACCCACCCCGTAAGCTCGATTGTGTGCAGCGACGGATCATGGGTATCGAGACCGAATTTGGCGTGACCTGCACTTTTCACGGTCATCGTCGGCTCAGCCCGGACGAGGTTGCCCGCTATCTGTTCCGGCGGGTGGTGTCCTGGGGCCGCAGCTCCAACGTCTTTCTCCGCAACGGGGCCCGGTTGTACCTCGATGTGGGCTCGCACCCGGAGTACGCCACCGCGGAATGCGACAACCTCGCTCAGCTGGTCACCCACGACCGTGCGGGGGAGCGGGTGCTCGAGGATCTGCTGATCGACGCCGAGCAACGGCTGGCCGACGAGGGTATCGGCGGCGATATCTACCTGTTCAAGAACAACACCGATTCGGCGGGCAACTCCTACGGCTGCCACGAGAACTACCTGATCGTGCGGGCGGGGGAGTTCTCCCGGATCTCCGATGTGCTGCTGCCCTTCCTGGTCACCCGCCAGCTGATCTGCGGCGCGGGCAAGGTGTTGCAGACTCCGAAGGCGGCGACGTTCTGCCTGAGTCAGCGCGCCGAGCACATCTGGGAAGGCGTCTCCAGCGCGACGACCCGGTCCCGGCCCATCATCAATACCCGCGACGAGCCGCATGCCGACGCCGAGAAGTACCGCCGCCTGCACGTCATCGTCGGCGACTCGAACATGAGCGAGACCACCACCATGATCAAGGTGGGCACGGCCTCGCTGGTGCTGGAGATGATCGAGGCCGGTGTCGCCTTCCGGGACTTCTCACTGGACAACCCGATCCGGGCCATCCGTGAGGTCAGCCACGACTTGACCGGGCGTCGGCCGGTCCGGCTGGCCGGCGGCCGGCAGGCCAGCGCCCTGGACATCCAGCGCGAGTACTACGGCCGCGCCGTGGAGTATCTGCAGACCCGGGAGTCCAACCCGCAGATCGAGCAGGTCGTCGACCTGTGGGGGCGTCAGCTCGACGCGGTGGAGAGCCAGGATTTCGCCAAGGTGGACACCGAAATCGACTGGGTGATCAAACGCAAGCTGTTCCAGCGCTACCAGGACCGCTACGGCATGGAGCTGTCCGACCCGAAGATCGCCCAGCTCGACCTCGCCTATCACGACATCAAACGCGGCCGCGGGGTGTTCGACCTGTTGCAGCGCAAGGGTCTGGCCGCCCGCGTCACCACCGACGAGGAGATCGAGGCCGCGGTGAACACCCCGCCGCAGACCACCCGGGCCAAGCTGCGCGGCGAGTTCATCAGTGCCGCACAGGAAGCCGGACGGGATTTCACCGTCGACTGGGTTCACCTCAAGCTCAACGACCAGGCGCAGCGCACCGTGTTGTGCAAGGACCCGTTCCGGTCGGTCGATGAGCGGGTCAAGCGCCTGATCGCGAGCATGTGAGCTCTGCCGATTGCCTGTGAATCGTGCGGGCCGGCGTTAGCGGCTGCCAGTCGCGGGTACATCCCTTGGGTCAATCGAGGGAGAGGAGCCGGACATGCTGCACTCAGTGATCCTGGCCAGTGGTGATGTGCCGATGGCTGCGGGTTTCATCGTGCGCGGCATCAAAGGGATCTTCGTCTTGATCGGCAGCGTCATCGCCGCCATCGTCTGCGCCGTGATCGCAGGAACGAAGGGGCGCAGCGCGATCGGTTGGGGCATCCTCGGGCTGTTCTTCTCGATCCTGACCCTGATCGTGGTGATTGTGATCCCCAGCAAGAAGTAACGCGCGGGCCCGGCGGTGTCGGGTTCGGGTGGGCGCACGGCTTAAGCTCGCTCAGTGGCGACATCCAAGGTCGAGCGGCTGATGAACCTGGTCATCGCGCTGCTGGCCACCCGTAACTACCTGACCGCGGAGAAGATCCGCAGCTCGGTCGCCGGCTACGCGGACAGCCCCAGCGATGAAGCGTTCTCCCGGATGTTCGAGCGGGACAAGAACGAGTTGCGGGATCTGGGCATCCCGCTGGAGACCGGCCGGGTGTCCGCCTTCGACCCCACCGAGGGCTACCGCATCAACCGCGACGCGTACGCGCTTCCTGCCGTCCAGCTGACCACCGACGAGGCCGCCGCGGTGGCGGTGGCCACCCAGCTGTGGCAGTCGCCGGAACTGGTCACCGCGACGCAGAGCGCGGTGCTCAAACTGCGGGCCGCCGGGGTGGATGTCGACGCCGACGCCGATGTGGCGATCACCTCGACGGCGAACCTGCCTGGCCTGCGCGGCTCCGAGGAGGTGCTGCGAGTTCTGTTGTCCGCCATCGACACCGGACACGCAGTCCAGTTCGACCATCGGCCGGCGCGCAGCGAGCCGTTCCGGACCCGCACCGTCGAGCCATGGGGTGTGGTGACCCACCGGGGGCGCTGGTATCTGGTCGGGCACGACCGCGACCGCGACAACACCAGGACCTTCCGGCTGTCCCGGATCGGCAGCGTGCCGGTGCCGGTCGGCCCGCCGGGCGCGGTGCACAAGCCGGCCGGGGTGAACCTGCGCGAGTTGGTGTCGCGGGTGGTGTCGGAGGTTCCGACGGGGGAGCAGGCCCGGATTTGGATCGCCGACGGGCGGGCCACGGCGCTGCGCCGGCAGGCCACCGACACCCGGCCGCAGAGCTTCGGCGGTCGTCCCGGTGAAGTGATCACCGTCGATATCGGCATGTCCGACCGGCTGGCCAGGGAGATCGCCGGCTACGGCTGCGACGCGCTGGTGTTGGAGCCGCAGGCGCTGCGTGAGGATGTGGTGGGGCGGTTGCGTGCGCAGGCGGGGGTTGACACGAAGATGACGCCCAGCGAGAAGCCGGAGGCGGATCGCGCCATGACGCCCAGCGAGAAGCCGGAGGCGGATCGCGCATGAGCCAAGTGTCCGAGCGGCTGGTCCGGCTGCTGAACATGGTGCCGTACTTCACGGCCAATCCGAAGGTCACCCGGTCGGAGGCCGCGGCGGCCCTCGGTGTGTCGCGCAAGCAGCTCGACGCGGATATCGCGCAGCTGTGGATGTGCGGTCTGCCCGGCTACAGCCCGGGCGATCTCATCGACTTCGACTTCACCGACGACACCGTCGAGGTGACCTTCTCCGCCGGGGTGGACCGGCCGCTGCGGCTGACCTCACCCGAGGCCACCGGCATCCTGGTGGCGCTGCGCTCGCTGCTCGATGTCCCCGGCATGGTCGATCCGGAGGCCGCGCGCAGCGCGATCGCCAAGATCGAATCGGCGGCCGGGGAACAGTCATCGGTCCCCGGGGAGCACCATGACCCCACGCCGGTGGAGAGCGCCGCCGCGGCGGCGGTGCGCGCCGCGGTGCGCAGCGGGCGGGCCTTGTCGATCGAGTACCACTCGGCCTCCCACGATGCGGTGTCGGTGCGCACCGTCGACCCCATCCGGGTGGTGCTGGTCGGCGACAACAGCTATCTCGAGGCCTGGTGCCGGTCCGCCGAAGGGGTCCGCCTTTTCCGGTTCGACCGGATCGTGCGCGCCGACGTGCTGGACGAAACGGCCGCGGCACCCGAGCCGGCGGTCGCGGCCGAGCCCGACACCTCACTGTTCGACGCCGATCCGGCGCTGCCGTCGGCGACACTGCTGATCGACCGCTCGGCCGCCTGGATGTTCGACTACTACCCGCTCCGCGTGCTGCGGGAGCTGCCGGGTGGGTCGTTCGAGGCGGCCATGACCTACGCCTCGGACGCGTGGATGGCCCGCTTCGTGCTGGGCTTCGGCTCGGCGGTGCGGGTGCTGGCGCCCGAGGAACTGGCGGCCCGGGTACGTGAGTCGGCCGCGGCAGCACTGCGCGCCTACGAAGACGGGTAGACTCGGATTCAATCTTCTGGAGGTGACTGAATGGGCGGTCTTCAACCCTGGCATTGGTTGATCGTCATCGCGGTGTTCGTCCTGCTGTTCGGCGCCAAGAAACTGCCGGACGCGGCGCGGTCGCTGGGTAAGTCGATGCGGATCTTCAAGTCGGAGATCAAAGAGATGCAGGCGGAGTCGCATTCCGATTCCACCGAACCGGCCAAGCCGATCACCTCGGAGCGTGTCGACACTCCCGCGCCCGAGCAGACCTCCGACAAACGGCCGGCCTGACGCCACCGCACCTGTCCGCCGCGGCCTGATGCCGCGGCTTTAGGCGTGTCCAGATATGTCACCGAAGCCCGGACTCTTCAAGAAGCTCGACCCGCGGCAGCGCCGGGCCCGGGTCAACCCCGACGGCACGATGTCGCTCGTCGACCATCTGGCCGAACTGCGCAACCGGCTGCTGATCGCGATGGCTGCCGTCATCGTCACCACCACCGTCGGGTTCTTCTGGTACTCGCACGGGTTCTTCGGCTTCCACAGCCTCGGCGAGTGGCTGCGCGGCCCCTACTGTGCGCTGCCGCCGTCGGCGCGGGCCTCGATCTCGGCCGACGGCGCGTGCCGGCTGTTGGCCACCGCACCGTTCGACCAGTTCATGTTGCGCCTCAAGGTCGCGCTGACCGCAGGCGTGGTGCTGGCCTGCCCGGTGTGGCTGTACCAGATCTGGGCGTTCATCACCCCCGGCCTGTACAAGAAGGAACGTCGCTTCGCGATGTTGTTCGTCGGGTTCGGCGCCGCCCTGTTCGTGACCGGCGCGGTGCTGGCCTATGTGGTGCTGGCCAAGGCCCTGGACTTCCTCTTGACCGTCGGCAGCGACGTACAGGTGACCGCGCTCAACGGCGACCAGTACTTCGGCTTCCTGATCAACCTGCTGCTGGTCTTCGGCATCAGCTTCGAATTTCCGCTGCTGATCATCATGCTCAACATGATCGGGGTGCTCAGCTACGACAAGCTCAAGGCGTGGCGGCGCGGACTGATCTTCGGCTTGTTCGTCTTCGCGGCCTTCGCCACGCCGGGTTCGGATCCGTTCTCCATGCTGGCGCTGTCCTGCGCCCTGACGGTGTTGCTGGAATTCGCCATCCAGATCGCCCGCCTGCACGATCGGCAGAAGGCGCGCCGCGCGGCACTGCAGGAGGTTCCCGACGACGAGGCCGCCCCGATCGGTGCGGCCGAACCCATCGAACGGCCGACCGCAGTGTCATCGGCATCCTCACCGGTTGATGACGACGCCACCTGAGCTTGGTGCGTTCACCGCACTACTGCCCTTCGGGCTGGACGGCTTCCAGATCAAGGCGTGTACCGCCCTGGCGGCCGGGCACGGTGTGCTGGTGTGCGCGCCGACCGGTGCGGGTAAGACCGTGGTGGGCGAGTTCGCGGTGCACCTCGCGCTGGCCGCCGGGCGCAAGTGCTTCTACACCACGCCGATCAAGGCGCTGAGCAACCAGAAGCACGCCGATCTGGTGCAGCGTTACGGAGCCGAGCGCATCGGCTTGCTCACCGGTGACCAGGCGATCAACGGTGACGCACCGGTGGTGGTGATGACCACCGAGGTGCTGCGCAACATGCTCTACGCCGATTCGGCTGCCCTGCATGGCCTTTCCCATGTGGTGATGGACGAGGTGCATTTCCTGGCCGACCGGATGCGCGGCGCGGTGTGGGAGGAGGTGATCCTGCACCTGCCCGAGGAGGTCCGGCTGGTCAGCCTGTCGGCAACGGTGAGCAATGCCGAGGAGTTCGGCGGTTGGATCCAGACCGTCCGCGGTGACACCACCGTCGTGGTCGACGAGCACCGCCCGGTACCGCTGTCGCAGCACATGATGGTCGGTAAACGCTTGTTCGACCTCTTCGAGGGCACCGACCACACGCTGGTGGCGCCGGAACTGCTCCGGCATATCGCCCACCGACGCGAGGCCGACCGGCTGACCGACTGGCAGCCGCGGGGCCGCGGACGACAGAACACCCGGCCGAGCCTCAGCCGGATGCCGACCCGCCCGGAGGTGATCGGCACCCTGGACGCCGAAGGCCTGCTCCCGGCGATCACGTTCGTCTTCTCCCGGGCCGGCTGCGACGCCGCGGTGAAGCAGTGCCTGCGTTCCTCGCTGCGCCTCACCGACGAGGGGCAGCGGGCCCGGATCGCCGCGGTCGTCGACCGCCGGTGCGCCGACCTGGCCGAATCCGATCTGGTGGTGTTGGGCTATCACGAGTGGCGCGAGGGGCTGCTGCGGGGTTTGGCCGCCCACCATGCCGGCATGCTGCCGGTGTTCCGGCACACCGTCGAGGAGTTGTTCACCGCGGGTTTGATCAAAGCGGTGTTCGCTACCGAGACACTGGCTTTGGGTATCAACATGCCGGCTCGCACGGTGGTGCTGGAACGCCTGGTGAAGTACAACGGTGAGCAGCACGCGCCGCTGACACCGGGGGAGTACACGCAGCTGACCGGGCGGGCCGGGCGCCGGGGGATCGACGTCGAGGGCCACGCCGTGGTGCTGTGGGATCCGCGCGACAGTGCCGCCGAACCCGCCGAGGTCGCCGGCTTGGCGTCGACCCGCACATTCCCGCTCAAGAGCTCGTTCACCCCGTCGTACAACATGACGATCAACCTGGTGAGCCAGCTCGGCCCGGTGCAGGGGCGTGCGTTGCTGGAACGTTCCTTCGCGCAGTACCAGGCCGACCGCTCGGTGGTCGGGCTGGTCCGCGGTATCGCCCGCGGCGAGAAGATGATGGCCGATATCGCCAAGGAATTGGGCGACGACGAGGTGCTGGAGTACGCCCGGCTGCGGGCCGACATCTCGGCCAGGGAGCGCGCCCAGTCCAGGGCGTCGCGGCTGCAACGCCGCAAGGCGGCCGACGACGCGCTGGCCGAATTGCGCCGCGGCGACATCATCACCATCAGCCAGGGCCGCCGCGGTGGCCTGGCCGTCGTGCTCGAGCCTGCCCAGGACGCCGACGACCCGCGACCGCTCATCCTCACCGAACACCGTTGGGCGGGCCGGATCTCGTCGGCCGACTACTCGGGAGCCTCGGCGCCGCTGGGATCGATGAGCCTGCCCAAACGCGTCGAACACCGCCAGCCCCGGGTGCGGCGCGATCTGGCGTCGGCACTGCGGTCGGCAGCGGCCGGGCTGCGCGTGCCGTCGAGCAAGCGCGGCCCGGCCGGTGACCGCGATGTCGATCCCGAATTGGCTGCCCTGCGTGACCAACTGCGCCGCCACCCGGTCCATGCGGCGCCGGATCGCGAAGAGCGGGTGCGGGTGGCCGAACGATACCTGCGCATCGAACGCGACAACGCTGCGCTGCAACAGAAGGTGTCGGCGGCGACGAACTCCTTGGCCCGTACCTTCGACCGCATCCTGGTACTGCTCACCGAGCGCGGATTCATCGAGGGCCGCGGAGCGGCGACCACGGTCACCGACGACGGCCGATTGCTGGCCCGGATCTACAGCGAGAGCGACCTTTTGGTGGCCGAATGCCTGCGCACGGGCACCTGGAACGGGCTGGATGCCGCCGAACTGGCCGCGGTGCTCTCGTCGGTGCTGTTCGAGACCCGCGGTGACGGCCCGTCGCCGCAGGGGTTCGACGTCCCGACGGCGGCCCTGCGCCGCGCCTTGACCAGCACCCGGCGCATCTCCTCGGAGCTGCGCGCCGACGAGACCCGCCACCGCATCGCCCCCAGCCGGGACACCGACGACGGTTTCGTCACCGCCATCTACCGGTGGGCCACCACCGGCGACCTGACCGCCGCACTGCTGGCTTCCGATGTCAACGGCAACGGATCACCGCTGTCCGCAGGCGATTTCGTGCGGTGGTGCCGGCAAGTGCTCGACCTTCTCGACCAGGTCCGCAACGCCGCGCCCGATGCCACCCTGCGCGGCACCGCCAAGCGTGCGATCACCGCGATTCGCCGCGGTGTGGTGGACATCGACACCGCATAGCGGCGACATAACGGTTCCGCCTGCTCACCGACCCGAAACGGTACTGTGTTGCCAACGGACCTCAACCAAGGAGAGACATGAGCGGACCGCAGGGATCTGACCCCACGCAGGCGTGGCCGGGTCAGCCGCCGCAGTCCGGCGGAGCACAGCCGCCGAGCGAGCAACAAGCTTGGCAGCCGCCGTCCACGCCCGAGCAGCAGCCCACCACCGAGGCACCGGCCTGGCAACCGCCGGCCTATCAGACCCCGCAGTACCCCCAGTACCAGCAGCCGGTCCCGCCGCAATACAACCCGCAGCAGTATCCGCCGCAGCCCGACCAGTACGGACAGCCCACGGCCTACGCCCCGCAGGGCTACCCGCAGTACGGCCCGCCCCCCGGACAGCCGCAGCAGTATGACCCGGCGGCGCAGCAGTACGGGCAGCCCCAGCAGTACGGTCAGCCCGGTCCGTACGACCAGCAGTACTCGCCGTACGGCGGCCCGGTCCCGGCCGAGGAGGGCTCCAAGAAGTCCCTCGCGGTGATCGGTGGGGTCGTCGGTCTGCTCGCCGCGATCATCGTCGCGGCGGTGCTGGTCCTCGGCTTCTGGAAGCCGGGCTGGTTCGTCACCACCAAGCTCGACGTCAATGCGGCCCAGACCGGTGTGCAGCAGATCCTGACCGACGAGGCCAATGGGTACGGGGCCAAGAACGTCAAGGACGTCACCTGCAATGACGGCAACAGCCCGACGGTCAAGAAGGGCGAGAGCTTCGAATGCGTCGTCAGCATCGACGGCACCAAGCGTCAGGTCACGGTGACCTTCCAGGACGACAAGGGCACCTACGAGGTCGGCAGGCCCAAGTAGGCCCGCACCGCCCGCGAACCGTCGCAGACTCCCGCATTTCCGCCGTGGAATGCGGGAGTTTGTGTCTGTTCGGGGGTTACAACCTGTCCAGCGCCTTCTGCAGCCGTCCGATCGACGATGTCACCCCGAACTCGCCGGCCAGCTCGGCCACCCGGGCCGGGTCGGCCGCCGCGAGCGGCAGCGTGTCGGTCGGGGTCGACATCGTCACCGCCGCGTCGGTGGCGACCCGCACCACGGGCTCGGCCGCCGCGATGTAGTCCGCGGCCGCCAGCAGCTTCTTGCGCGCGGCCGCCGGCAGCGGCGAGCGCGGATCGGTCGCAGCATCCAGGATCGCTGTCAGCGAGCCGTATTGCGCCAACAGGGTCGCGGCGGTCTTCTCCCCGATGCCGGCCACCCCGGGCAACCCGTCGGAGGCGTCGCCACGCAGCAGCGCCAGCTCGGCATATGCCGGTCCGGCCCGGTCGATCGGCACACCGTAGGTGTCGGCGACCTCGGTCGGTCCGAACAGGGTGGCCTTGGCAAGCCCGCGTCCGATGTAGAACACCCGCACCGGGACCGGATCGTCGCCGACCAGTTGCAACAGGTCGCGATCACCGCTGACCACGATCACCGGGTCGCGCCGTTCCCGCGCGGCCAGCGTGCCCAGCACGTCATCTGCCTCGTACCCGGCGGCGCCCGCGGTGGCGATCCCGAAGGCGTCCAGCATCGCCATGATCATGTCGACCTGCGGCGTGAGTTCGTCGGGCACCTCCTCGATATCCGGGGTGCCCGTCGGCGCCTCCTGCGCGACCCGGTGCGCCTTGTACGACGGAATCAGCTCGACCCGCCACTGCGGCCGCCAATCGTCGTCACGGCACACCACCAGGCGCCGCGGCCGGTGCGCGGTGACCAGGGCGGCGATGTTGTCGATGAAGCCGCGCAAAGCGTTCACCGGCCGGCCATCCGGTGCGGTGATCGAGGACGGCACCCCGAAGAACGAACGGAACCACATGCTGGCGCCGTCGAGCAGCAGGACCGGGCCGGGATTCTCGTCGTGCAGCACGGCCTGACAGTAGCGTGAGGCATGACCTTCACCGTCGATCGCATCGACCACGTCGTGCTCAATTGCCACGACGCCGCCACCACCGTCGACTGGTACGTCCGGGTGCTGGGCATGCGCCGGGAGGAGTTCGGCGACGGCCGGATCGCGCTGCTGTTCGGTGGGCAGAAGCTCAACGTGCGCCCCACCGGTTCGCCCAACTGGGCGACCGCGGACGCCGATGTGCCCGGCTCGCTGGACCTCTGTTTCATCGCCGACGCCGACGCCGCCGAGATCGGTGCGCACCTGCGCTCCTGCGGCGTCGAGATCACCGCCGGACCGGTCGCCAAGACCGGCGCGCTCGGGCTGATGACGTCACACTACTGCCGCGACCCGGAGGGCAACCTGGTCGAGGTCGCCACCTATCGGGTCGCCCACTAACCTCGACGGCATGCACTCCAGCCGCTTCAGCACCGACGTGTACGCCCAACGGCTTCGGACCGCCGCGGCCGGTGCCGCCGACGCCGGCCTGGCCGGGCTGGTCATCACCCCCGGCTATGACCTGCGGTATCTGGTCGGCTCGCGCGCGCAGACGTTCGAGCGGCTCACCGCGCTGGTGCTGCCCGCCGATGGGTCGGTGCCGACGATCGTGGTGCCGCGCCTGGAACTGGCGTCGCTCAAGGATTCGGCCGTGCCGGATCTGGGTGTGACGGTGCGGGATTGGGTCGACGGGGACAACCCGTACCAGCTGGTGGCCGACGCGTTGCCGGATGGGCGGCTCGCCGCCGTGCAGGATGGGCGGCTCGCCGCCGTGCCGGATGGGCGGCTCGCCGCCGTCACCGACTCCATGCCCGCCCTGCACCTGCTGCCGCTGGCCGACCTGCTGGGCACCGTGCCCGTGCTGGCAACCGATGTGCTGCGCCGACAGCGGATGATCAAGGACGAGGCCGAGATCGACGCGCTGCGCAAGGCCGGCGCGGCCATCGACCGGGTGCACGCCCGGGTTCCGGAGTTCCTGGTGCCGGGCCGCACCGAGGCCGACGTCGCCGCCGACATCGCCGAAGCCATTGTCGCCGAAGGTCATTCGGAGGCGGCATTCATCATCGTGGGGTCCGGTCCCAACGGTGCGGATCCGCACCATGAGTGCTCCAACCGAGAGCTGCGCGCGGGCGACATCGTCGTCGTGGACATCGGCGGCCCGTACGAGCCCGGCTACAACTCCGATTCGACTCGCACCTACAGCCTCGGCGATCCGGAGCCGGAAGTGGCCCGGCAGTACGCGGTGCTCCAGCGGGCACAGGCCGAGGCCGTCGCGGCGATCCGGCCCGGGATGACCGCGGCGGCCGTCGATGCGGTGGCGCGCGACGTGCTGGCCGGCGAGGGGCTGGCCGAGGTGTTCGTCCATCGCACCGGGCACGGCATCGGCCTGTCGGTGCACGAGGAGCCCTACATCGTCGCGGGTAACGACCTGACGTTGGAACCCGGAATGGCCTTTTCGGTGGAGCCCGGAATCTACTTCCCGGGCCATTGGGGTGCCCGCATCGAGGACATCGTGGTGGTCACCGACCACGGGGCCGAGTCGGTGAACAACCGCCCGCACGAGCTGATCGTGGTGCCCGTCTGATCGACGTCACGGGCGCCGGCCGCCGATGATCTAGTCGGTGTCGGTGTCGGTGTCGCCGCGGTCCAGCAGACTCGAGGATCCCAGCACGCGTTGCACCCGCACCTCGATGACCACCCGGCGCGGATTCACCCGCGGGGTGCGGTAGCGCTGTGCGTAGCGCAGCTCGGCGTCGCGGACATCGTCGGGATCGGCGCTGACGGTGGAGGTGCCCTCCAGGGACAACCAGCGGGCACCGTCGACCTGGCTGAGCACGGCGACACCGCGCTCGGCGGCGTTGACGGCCTTCTGTGAGCCGCCCGTGGTGATGACGCGCGCGATATGGGTCTTGGGATCGAACGTGAAGCCGACGGCCACGACGTGCGGTGAATTGTCGCCCCGCAGGGTGGTCAGCATGGCCAGATGCCGCTCGGTCAGAAACGCCAGCGCATCGTTGGTCAGTCGCGTCGTCGCCTTGCGACCGGAAGTAGCCATCGGGGTCCACGCTAGCGCAGGCCATAATCGCTGCCATGAAGGACACACCGGCGGGGGACAGCGAAGCGAAGGAGATCACCTCGGGTCCCGTCGTGATCTTCGGCGGCCGCAGCGAGATCGGCCTGGAGCTGGCCAAGCGGCTGGCTTCCGGGAACCCCGTGGTGCTGGCCGCGCGGCGCGCCGACGACCTCGGCGACCAGGTCGCCGCGGTGAAAGCGGCCGGCGCCACCGCCGTGTCGGTTCACGAGTTCGATGCCGACGACACCGCCGCGCATCCGGCGTTGGTCGCGGCGATCGAGGCCGAGGTCGGTCCGATCGGCACGGCCGTGTTGGCGTTCGGTGTGCTCGGAGACCAGCAGCGCGCCGAGGCAGATCCGGCGCACGCGGTGGCCGTCGTGCACACCGATTACGTGGCCCAGGTCAGCCTCTTGACCGTGCTGGCTTCGACGATGCGGGCCCGCGGGAGTGGACGGCTGGTGGTGTTCTCGTCGATCGCCGGGGCCAGGGTGCGCCGCGCCAACTACGTCTACGGCTCGGCCAAGGCCGGGCTGGATGGGTTCGCCAGCGGCCTGGCTGACGCGTTGCACGGCACCGGCGTCCACGTGCTCATCGTGCGTCCCGGATTCGTGATCGGTCAGATGACCGCGGGCATGGAGCCTGCGCCCCTGGCAAGCACGCCCGGGCAGGTCGCCGAGGCGACCGCGCGGGCGTTGGCTCGAGGTAAGGACGCGGTGTGGGTGCCGGGGGCGATCCGGCTGTTGATCGTGGCGACCCGGCTGGTACCGCGGGCGATCTGGCGGAGGTTGCGGCGATGAGCGCCCGCGCGAAGAGCAGAGGACACCGATGAGCGCTCGAGCGAAGAGCAGAGGACACCGATGAGCGCCCGCGCGAAGAGCAGAGGACACCGATGAGCGCCCGCGCGAAGAGCAGAGGGTACAGATGAAGGTTGTTGTCGTCGGCATCGGCGCCGACGGGATGGCCGGCCTGCCTCCGGCATCCGCCGCCGAATTACGAAGGGCTACCGTCATTTACGGTGCACCGCGGCAGTTAAGGTTGCTGGACGACAGCATCACCGCACAACGCCGGGAGTGGCCGTCGCCGATGCTGCCCGCGCTGCCGACCCTGTTCGACGGACTCGACACCGTGCACGTGGTGGCCTCCGGGGACCCGATGCTGCACGGGATCGGCGCCACCCTGATCCGGGTGTTCGGTGCTGCCGCGGTCCGGGTGCTGCCACATGTGTCCTCGGTGACGCTGGCGTGTGCGCGGCTGGGCTGGTCCGTGCAGGACACCGAGGTGATCAGCCTGGTCACGGCCGACCCCGCCACCGCGGTGCGCCGGGGCGGGCGGGCGGTGGTGCTCAGCCGCGACGGTGCCACGCCCGCGACGCTGGCCCGCCTGCTCACCGAAACGGGCCGCGGCGCATCGGAATTCACGGTACTGGAACAGCTCGGCGGCCCGCATGAGCGGGTACGGCACGGTCTGGCCGAGCAGTTCCAGGACACCGTCGACGATCTCAACGTGATCGCGGTGCGCTACCTGCCCGACGACCGGCGCTTTCACACCCTTCCGGACAGTCAGCTGGCGCACGACGGGCAGATCACCAAGCAGGGCATCCGCGCGGTCACGCTGGCCGCGCTCGGCCCGCGGCCGGGCGAGCTGTTGTGGGATGTCGGCTCCGGCTCGGGCAGCATCGCGGTGGAGTGGTGCCGCAGCGGGCCCGGCCTGCGGGCGGTGGCGTTCGAGCGGGACCCGCAGCGCCGGGACCGCATCGCCGCCAACGCACGCGCCTTCGGCGTCGACCTCGACGTCCGCGGTGCGGCGCCGGACGAGTTCGACGGCGCACCGGCCCCGTCGGCGGTTTTCGTCGGCGGCGGTATCACCACCCCGCACCTGCTCGACCGGTGCTTCCAACATTTGGCACCGGGTGGTCGCCTGGTGGCCAACGTGGTCACGGCGGAATCAGAAGCCGTTGTCATCCAGTGGTATTCGACGTTAGGCGGACAGTTGCACCGGTTCCAGCACTACCGCGGTGAGCCCGTGGGCGGGTTCACCGGATTCCGACCGGCCTACCCGGTCACCCAGTGGTCGGTGAGCAAGCCGTGACGGTCTACTTCATCGGCGCCGGCCCCGGTGCGGCCGATCTGATCACCGTGCGCGGCCAACGCCTGCTGCAGAACTGCCCGGTGTGTCTGTACGCCGGCTCGATCATGCCGACCGATCTACTCGAATACTGTGCGCCGGGCACCCGGATCGTCGATACCGGCCCGCTGACGCTGGCCCAGATCATCGACGAATTGGTGGCTGCCGACCGCGCAGGACTGGATGTCGCGCGTCTGCATTCGGGCGATCCGTCGATCTACAGTGCGCTCGCCGAGCAGTGCCGGCATCTGGACTCCCAGGGTGTCGAGTACGAAATCGTGCCCGGTGTACCGGCTTTCGCGGCCGCGGCGGCGGCGCTGGGGCGTGAGCTGACCGTCCCGGGCGTGTCGCAGACGGTCACTCTGACGCGGGTGGCGACGCTGTCGACGGCGATGCCGCCGGGCGAGGACCTGCGCACGCTCTCGGCACCCGGGGCCACGCTGGCGCTGCATCTGGCGGCGGCGCAGATCGACACCGTCGTCGCCGACCTCACCGCGGGCGGGTATACCGCCGACACTCCGTGTGCGGTGGTGGCATACGCCAGCTGGCCGACCCAGCAGGTGCTGCGCAGCACGCTGGGGGAGATCGCCGGACACCTGCGCGACGCGGGGATCACCAAGACCGCGGTCATTTTCGTCGGCGACGTGTTGGCCGCGGAGGGGTTCGCCGACAGTTACCTGTATTCGGCGGGACGTCGGCGCGGGAGCCGGCACTAGTGCGGGTGCTCATCCTGGGCGGCACCGGGGAGGCCCGGGCGTTGGCCGCCGCGCTGCACCCGCGCGTGCAGGTGATCAGTTCGCTGGCCGGTCGAGTCCCGGATCCGGCGCTGCCGGTGGGCGAGGTGCGGATCGGCGGCTTCGGCGGCACCGCCGGGCTGGTGGGTTGGCTGGCCGAGCATCGCGTCGACGCCGTGGTCGACGCCACCCATCCCTTCGCCGCGACCATCACCGCGCACGGTGCGCAGGCGTGCGCCGAGATCGGTGTGCCGCACCTGGTGCTGGCCCGTCCGGCGTGGCCGACCGGGGGAGCCATCGTGGTCGGTTCGGACGCCGATGCCGCGAGAACGGTTACCCAACGAGGCTTTTCGAGGGTGTTCCTGACGACGGGGCGATCCGGCACCGCGGCATTCGCCGGGGTGAACGCGTGGTTCCTGATCCGGGCCGTCACCGCACCGGAGCCCGCGACGCTGCCGCCCGAGCATCGGCTGCTGCTGTCCCGCGGACCCTACGACTATGACGGCGAGCTCGCGTTGCTGCGCGATTACCGGATCGATGCATTGGTCACCAAGAACAGTGGTGGTGCCATGACCGAGGCCAAGATCCGAGCAGCCGAGTCCGCGGATATCGCGATCGTCATGGTGGACCGGCCCGCCCTGCCCGCCGGGGTGCAGACCGTAGCCGCCGTCGACGAGGCGGTGGCCTGGCTGGCGGGGCTGTCGGCCTAGATCAACGCTAGAGTGTCGAGCTCGCGGATGGCCGCGCAGGAGCGCTTGGCCATCGTGAGCATCATCTCGTCGCCGCGGTCGGTCGCGGCGGCGAACGCGGTGCCGAAGGCGATGATCAGCGGAGCCTGCAGCATGCCCAAACGGTAATCGCGCCAACAGGTGTCGCGGTCGTATCCGCCGACGCCGAGGGTCACCAGCTCGGCATGGTAGGCGTCCACCAGCTGCGCCTCGGCCTGTGCGCGCACGTCGGGGTCCAGACTGGTGGCGGCGAAGTAGGCCAGGTCCCTGGCGGGCAGACCCGACCCCAGCGTCTGCCAGTCCACGATGGTGACCGCGGTGTGATCGGGATCGAACAGCATGTTGTCCAGCCGGTAGTCGCCGTGCAACAGCGCGAACCGTTCGGGCTCGGCCAGCAGCCACGGCGTCACCACGCTCAGCGCCGCCTCCATCGTCTCCCGGTCGAGGTCGCTCATCCGCGGGCCCAGCTTCTCCATGGTGATCCCGCTGGCCATCTTGGCGACCTCACCCATCCCGGCGGCCGTCGCGCTGTCCGGTCGGGGCATCGCGATGCCGGGGAAGTCCGTCCATTTCGGGTCGCACCAGCCGGGTGCGTGCAGCCCGGCGAGCGCCCGCGCGGCCAGCAGTGCGTCCCCGGCCGTGCATCCCGCGATCTGGTCGCCCTGTTGCGCCGGCGCCAAATCGGCCAGCAGCAGCACGAATTCGGCGCCGTCGTCTTCGATCTCGCAGCAGTAACTCTGCGGCACCGGCACCGAGACCAGGTCGGCGATGTCGTTGTAGAAGGCGTGTTCGGACCGATAGCCGATCGCCACGCGGTCGCGCACGGTGTCGTCCTGGGACGGCAGCTTGACCGCGAAGCTGGCAGGCAATCCTGGCTCGTCGGTGTACTCGACGGTCAACCGATAGGTCGCACCGGTTTGACCGGTCCCGATCGGCGTCACCCGCACCGCCCGGACTTCGGCTCCCAGGACACTGGTCAGCCAGTCCGCCGTCACGTCGCCGGGTGTCCGCGGGATCATGCGCGGACCCTAAACGGGCTACTGACGCGTGTCAACGATTGTCGACGAGCGTCAGCCGGGGTAGTAGCGCGGCGTGAACACCCGGTCACCGTGCCACTGCGTCTGCGACGAGCCGATGATCAACATGCAGCGCATGTCGATCTCGGCGGGATCGAGTTGCCCCAGCGTCACCACCCGCACGTTCTCCTGCGGACCGGCGACATCCCGGCCGATCACCACCGGCGTCGCCGGATCGCGGTGTTCGAGCAGCAGCTCCTTCATCGCACCGACCTGCCAGGTGCGCGTCTTGGACGCCGGGTTGTACACGGCAATGGCCATGTCGGCCGCCGCGGCCGCGCTGATCCGCTTGGCGATGATGTCCCACGGCTTGAGCCGATCCGACAGCGAGATCACCGCGTAGTCGTGTCCCAGCGGCGCGCCGACCCGGCTGGCGACCGCCTGCGCGGCCGTCATCGCCGGGATGACCCGTACCGGTACGTCGGGCCACGCCTTGGCTTCCTCCAACACGGCGGTGGCCATGGCGAAGACGCCGGGGTCACCGGAGGAGACCACCACCACGGACTTGCCCTGCTGGGCCAGCTCGCAGGCGAGTCGGGCCCGGGCCGGTTCGTCGGTGTTGTCGCTGGGATGGCGGGTCTGTCCGGTGCGCACGCCGACTCGGTCCAGATACGGGAAATACCCGATGAGATCGGTGGCCTTGGCCAGTTCGCGGCGAGTCTGGGGGGTGATCCAGTCGAGGTCGCCGGGGCCGAGCCCGACCACCGCGACGCTGCCTTTCGGGGCGAGCGAAGCGACGGGGGATTGACCCGGGGCGAGCGAAGAACCACCGTGCCGCGGCTGGGCCGCTTCCCCGGGCAGCATGACGATGGAGAAGTACGGCACCGAGGCGTCGTCGACCTCACCGGCACCGAGCACCCGCTGCTGGTCGGTGCTGGCACGTTCCACGTAGAAGGCCCGATCAAGGCTATTGGTGTCCGAAAGCGCTTGGCGCACTTCGGGGTACGACTTGCCCAACTTCATGATCACGGCGGCGTCGGTGTCGGCCAGCCGCCGGGTCAGTTCGGCGGCCGGCAAGGTTCCGGGCAGGATGGTCAGCACCTCGTCGCCCTGCACCAGCGGGGTGCCGGTGGCCGCCGACGCCGCGCTCACCGATGTCACGCCGGGCACGATCACGGCGTCGAACCGCTCGGTGAGCCGGTTGTGCATGTGCATATAGGAGCTGTAGAACAGCGGATCGCCCTCGGCGAGCAGGGCGACGTCGCGCCCGGCATCCAGGTGGACGGCGATCCGGTCGGCCGCCTCGGTGTAGAAATCCTCCATCGCCCCGACATAGCCGCCCGGATGTTCGGTGGTCTCGGTAGTAACCGGGTAGACGAGATGTTCCTCCAGCTGGCCCTCACGCAGGTACGGCGCGGCGATGCGGCGCGCGATGCTGCGGCCGTGCCGGGCACTGTGATAGGCCACCACGTCGGCAGCCGCGATCAGCCGCGCCGCCTTGACGGTGACCAGTTCCGGGTCGCCGGGGCCCAGGCCCACGCCGTACAGAGTTCCTTTGCCGGTGCTCATTCGTGTTCACTCGCAATCGCATTCACCGCCGCGGCGGCCATGGCGCTACCGCCCCGGCGGCCCGTCACCACCAGATAGGACATCCCGCGCGGGCGGGCGATCAGCTCGTCCTTGGACTGCGCAGAGCCGACGAACCCGACCGGTCCGCCGAGCACCGCCGCAGGCACCGGGGCGCCCTCGTCGATGAGCTCGAGCAGTCGGAACAGCGCCGTCGGCGCGTTGCCGATCGCCAGAACGGCGCCGTCGAGGCGGTCGGCCCACAGGTCGACGGCGGCCGCGGACCGGGTGCTGCCCAGGGTGGCGGCAAGTTCCGGCGCGCGCGGGTCCGCGACCAGCGACACCACCTCGTTGTCGGCGGGCAGCCGGGACCGGGTGATCCCCGCGGCCACCATCGAGGAGTCGCACAGGATGGGCGCACCGGAGGCCAGCGCAGCGTGGGCGCGGGACACGACATCCGGGCTGAAGGCCACATGCTCACCGAGATCGACCTGGCCGCAGGTGTGGATCAGGCGGACAACCACGCGGGCGACGTCCGAGGGGAACCGGGTGAGGTCGGCTTCGGCGCGGATGGTCGCGAAGGATTGCCGGTAGATCTCCGCTGCGTCGCGGACATAGTCGAGCACCAGATCACCCTACGGGTGGCGGGCCTGGTAGCCGTTCCCGGTGGCCACCAGCACCTCGGCGCCCGCCGGGCTGCCGCAAGCCCGTGGGCAGCCAACGAAATGCCGATGGACTCCGGGCGCCCCGTCGTGCAGCGCCGCCGCGGCGTCCAACCGGACATCGGCGAGAGATTTGTCACATCCCGGCCGGCCGGTGCAGGCACTGACCCGCAGCCACGGCGAGTTCTCGTCGAACACCAGACCCAGCGGAGCCAGCACCCGCAGCGCCGTGTCGGCCACGCCTTCGTCGAGATCGCAGACCAGCACCGACCGCCACGGCGTGATGAGCAGCGGCGCCTCGATGGCGGCCAGATACTCGGCCACCCTGGCCCCCAGCACGCCGAGCGGCACCACGGCACCGAGGCTGATTTCCCCGTCGTCCTGGGTGATCCAGCCGACCGGCGGGATCGAAGCAGCCGGGTACAGCGGTCCCGCCGCGGCGCCGTCGAGCAGCACGGTGGGGTCGGGCAGTTCGCTCACCCGCCACGCGGTGCCCCTGATCTGGACGAACCGGCGGGCCACCGAGAGCAGCGTCCCCACCGTCGCGGCAGGCGTGATGCGTACCCCGCTGTCCCGACCGGCCAGGATCACCGCGAAGTCGTCGGCCCCGACAGCGTGCACACCGACGTCGGGGCCCAGCCCGGCCACATCGCCACGACCGTCGTCGAGGGCGAACAGGAAGCGGCCCGGCAATGCGGCCAATTCGGGCGAGCCGCAGAGCGCCGCATCCAATTCGGCAACCAGCGACCGGATGTCGGCGCGGCCCCCAGTTCGGCCGGACAGCGGTGAGGCCACGATGTTGCGGACCCGCTCATGGGTGGGCGAGGGCAGCAACCCGGCTGCGGCGACGGCCCGCGCCACCGCGTCGGTATCGGTGATGGCGCGGATCTGCAGATTGCCGCGTGACGTGAGTTCCATTGCCGGCGAGGCAAACTGATCGGCGGTCTGCGCCAGCGCGGTGAGCTGCGCCGCGGTGATCACCCCGCCGGGCAACCGGACGCGGATCAGCGCACCGTCGGCGGCCCGGTGCACTTGTAGCGCGCCGGGGCACGCGTCGTCGTCACGGACCCTGCTCATGTCCCTACCGTACGGCCCGCACGCAAGTGCCGGCGCGGGAGAACAGCCTCAGCCGGCCAGCGGGATCGGCGTCACCACCGCGGAGTACCGCGACGCGTCCCCGGCCACCACCCGACTGGGCCGTCCGTGCACGTCGATCGGGACATCGCCGGCCAGCGTCACCCTGCTCAAATAGCGGAACTGATCGTCGTAATCGGCGACGGCGTAGTGCTGGGTCGCCCGGTTGTCCCAGATGGCCAGGTCGCCCGGCGCCCAGGTCCACCGAACGGTGTTCTCCAGCTTGGTGACTCGCGCCTGCAGCAGCCTGAACAGGGTTGCCGACTCGGTGGTGCCCAGCTCGAGGAACCGCTTGACGAAGTGTCCGAGCAGCAACACCCGCGCACCGGTCTCCGGATGCACCCGGACCACGGGATGCTCGGTCTCGAAGTAGTCGGAGACAAATTCCGCTCGGTACTCGCGGGTGTTGTCCGACAACTGCTCCAGATCGGCCGCGACATCAGAGGCGTAGTCGTGCTGGTTGGTGTGCACCGCCCACAGGTTGTCCGCCAGCGCCCGCAGCGGGGCCGGCAACTGTTCGTAGGCCGCCTGGGTGTTCGCCCAGACGGTGGTGCCGCCGTACTCGGGCAGGGTCACCGCGCGCAGCAGCGATGCCTTGGGGATCCGGTCGACGAACGTGACGTCGGTGTGCCAACTGTTCGCCTTGTCGTAACGCGAGTCGATCGGCAGGATGTGCGCGCCGCGGGAGGTGACGGTCGGATGCGCACCGGTCGGGGTGCCGAGCAAGCCGGCGAATGCGAGCTGGCCGGCGTCGTCGAGGTGGGCCTGGTCGCGGAAGAAGATCACCTTGTGGGTCAGCAAGGCGTCGTTGATCAGCGCGACGGTGTCGGCGTCCAGATCGGCGGACAACCGGACGCCCTCCACACGCGCACCGATATGGGCGCCCAATTTCGTGACGGTGATCGAATTGCGGGGACTCATGCCTTTATTGCGCCAGTGCGCGGCACGCGGGTAAACGGTTTGGCTTCGCGCGATCCTAACGACGATCGGTACCGAACAGCAGTTCAGCGGCACGCACCGCAGGCAGGTGTGAACTGCATCACTCGCATCGAGAGGGTGTCTCGTCGCGCACAGAAAGCGAGCACACGGCGCCGCGAGACGTACATTTCAGCCACACGAAAGGAGTGAACAATGGCGTCACTCATTGCCATCGGAATCGGCGTCGCCTTGGTGGTCGGCGCCCTCGTCACACCGTACCGGGACTCGTGGTACGGCCGCTGGAGCCGTTCGGACCGCTGATCTGCGCTCACGTTGCTCACCTGAGCACACGGTGCGTGGGGTACGAATAGACGGTGCCCTCCGTACTGCTGCTGTCGACATCCGACACCGATCTGATCACCGCCCGCGCGTCAGGGGCGGATTATCGATGGGCCAACCCGTCGCGGCTGCTCGACGACGAGCTCGAGCGGGAGTTGGCAGCTCTGCTCGACGGGATCGACATCGCCGTCGTGCGCATCCTCGGCGGCTACCGCAGCTGGCAGCGCGGCATCGACGCCGTCGTCGCCACCGGTGTGCCTACCGTCGTGCTGTCCGGCGAGCAGACCCCGGATGCCGAGTTGATGCGGCATTCCACCGTGCCCGCCGGGGTTGCCGTGCAGGCACACATCTACCTGGCCCAGGGCGGCACGGCGAACTTGCGCGGACTGCACGCCTTCCTGTCCGACACGCTCTTGATGACCGGATTCGGTTTCGAACCACCGATCACCGTGCCTACCTGGGGCGTACTCGAACGGTCCACCGACGCATCGGATGCAGCAACACACCCTTCGCCCGAGCGCTCGACCGTGGCGGTGCTCTACTACCGGGCGCAGCACCTGGCGGGCAACACCGGATACGTCGAGGCGCTGTGCGACGCGATCGACGCCGCCGGGGGTAGGGCCCTGCCGGTGTACTGCGCCTCGCTGCGCACGGCCGAACCCGAACTACTGCAGCTGCTCGGCACCGCAGACGCCCTCGTCACCACGGTGCTGGCCGCCGGCGGCGCCACGCCCGCGGCGGCGGCAGCGGGCGGATCCGACGACAGCTGGAACGTCGCCCATCTTGCCGCCCTCGACATCCCGATCCTGCAGGGGCTATGCCTGACCAGTTCCCGGTCGCGCTGGTCGGACAATGACGACGGCCTCTCACCCCTGGATGTCGCAACTCAGGTGGCGGTGCCGGAGTTCGACGGCCGCATCATCACGGTCCCGTTCTCCTTCAAGGAGATCGACGACGAGGGCCTGATCACCTACGCCGCCGATCCGGAACGGTGCGCACGCGTCGCCGGGTTGGCGGTCCGGCATGCCCGGCTGCGCCACATCGCCCCCGCCGACAAACGGGTGGCGCTGGTGTTCTCGGCGTACCCGACCAAACACGCCCGCATCGGCAACGCCGTCGGACTGGACACCCCGGCCAGTGCGGTCGCCCTGCTGCGCGCCATGCGGGAGAAGGGCTACGACATCGGCGAGGTCCCCGGGGTGGATGCGCAGGACGGTGACGCGCTGGTGCACGCGCTCATCGAACGCGGGGGACAGGATCCCGACTGGCTGACCCCGGAGGCCCTGGAGGCCAACCCGATCCGCGTCTCCGCCGCCGATTATGCGGAGTGGTTCGCCACCCTGCCCGACGACTTCGCCGCCGCGATCGTGCGGCACTGGGGCCCGCCGCCGGGCGAGCTGTTCGTCGATCGCAGCCGCGACCCGGAGGGCGAAATCGTCATCGCCGCCATGCAATCGGGAAACACCGTGCTGCTGGTGCAACCGCCCCGCGGGTTCGGCGAGAACCCGGTGGCGATCTACCACGACCCGGACCTGCCGCCCAGCCATCACTACCTGGCGGCCTACCGCTGGATCGACACCCATTTCGGTGCCGATGCCGTGGTGCACCTGGGCAAGCACGGCAACTTGGAATGGTTGCCCGGCAAGACACTCGGCCTGTCCGCCGGGTGCGGTCCCGATGCCGCCCTAGGGGACCTGCCGCTGATCTACCCGTTCCTGGTCAACGATCCGGGGGAGGGCACCCAGGCCAAACGCCGCGCCCACGCCACCCTGGTCGACCACCTCATCCCGCCGATGGCCCGCGCCGAGACCTACGGCGATATCGCCCGGCTGGAACAGCTGCTGGACGAGCATTCCACCGTGTCCGCCCTGGACCCCGCGAAGCTGCCGGCCATCCGCCAGCAGATCTGGACGCTGATGCGCGCCGCGAAGATGGACCACGATCTGGGCCTGGAGGATCGCCCGGACGAGGACTCCTTCGACGACATGCTGCTGCACGTCGACGGCTGGCTGTGCGAGATCAAGGATGTGCAGATCCGCGACGGCCTGCACATCCTCGGCCAGGCGCCCACCGGCGAGGCCGAACTCGATCTGGTGCTGGCCGTCCTGCGGGCCCGGCAGCTGTTCGGGGGCGAGCAGACCGTTCCGGGCCTGCGCCAGGCGCTGGGGCTGGCCGAGGACGGCAGCGAGGCGTTGTCCCGCGTGGACGCGGTCGAGGCCACGGCCCGCGAGCTGGTCGCCGGTCTGCAGGACAGTGGGTGGAACAGCGCCGCCGTCGACGGGCTGACCGACGACCCGGTCGTCGCGGATATCCTGCGGTTCGCCGCCGACGAGGTGGTACCGCGGCTGCGCGGCACCGACGGCGAGATCGACGCGGTGCTGCGGGCGCTGGACGGGCACTACATCGCGGCCGGTCCGTCGGGCTCGCCGTTGCGCGGCTTGGTCAATGTGCTGCCCACCGGGCGCAACTTCTACTCGGTGGATCCCAAGGCCGTGCCGTCCCGGCTGGCCTGGGAAACCGGTGTCGCCATGGCCGATTCACTGCTGGAGCGCTACCGCACCGACTATGGCCGCTGGCCGGCGTCGGTCGGGCTGTCGGTGTGGGGCACCTCCGCCATGCGGACCTCCGGTGACGATATCGCCGAAGTGCTTGCGCTGCTCGGCGTTCGGCCGGTGTGGGATGACGCATCGCGCCGGGTGGTGAGCCTGGAACCGATCTCGCTTGCCGAGCTGGGCCGGCCCCGAATCGACGTGACCGTGCGCATCTCCGGGTTCTTCCGGGACGCCTTCCCGCACGTGGTCACCATGCTCGACGACGCGGTCCGGCTGGTCGCCGGCCTGGACGAGGCCCCCGAGGACAACTACGTGCGGGCGCACAGCCAAGCCGACCTCGCCGAACACCGCGACGAACGGCGCGCCACCACAAGGATTTTCGGCTCCAAACCGGGCACCTACGGCGCGGGCCTGCTGCAGCTGATCGACAGCCGCAACTGGCGTGACGACAACGACCTGGCCCAGGTGTACACGGCCTGGGGCGGATTCGCGTACGGTCGCGACCTGGACGGAGCGCCGGCGGCCGAGGACATGAACACCGCGTATCGGCGGATCGCGGTGGCAGCCAAGAACACCGACACCCGCGAGCACGACATCGCCGACTCGGACGACTACTTCCAGTACCACGGCGGCATGATCGCCACCGTCCGTGCCCTCACGGGCGCGGACCCGGCCGCCTACATCGGCGACAACACCCGCCCCGACGCGGTGCGCACCCGCACCTTGAGTGAGGAGACCACCCGGGTGTTCCGGGCCCGCGTGGTCAACCCGCGCTGGATCAACGCCATGCGCAGGCACGGCTACAAGGGCGCCTTCGAGATGGCGGCCACCGTCGACTACCTGTTCGGTTATGACGCCACCGCGCACGTCATGTCCGACTGGATGTACGAACAACTCTCGGCCTCCTACGTGCTCGATCCGGAGAACCGCAAGTTCATGACGGAGTCCAATCCGTGGGCTCTGCACGGGATGGCCGAGCGGCTGCTCGAAGCCGCCGGGCGGGGAATGTGGTCCCAGCCCGACGCCGAGACCCTGGACGGCCTGCGGCAGGTACTGCTGGAAACCGAAGGCGATCTGGAAGGCTAGATTCACATCATGGCTCTCACGTTCGCCGATGTCGCCAAGGCCGAGTACATCCTGCTGACCACATTCACCAAGGACGGCAGGCCCAAGCCGACCGCCATCTGGGCCGCCCCGGACGGGGACCGGCTGCTGGTCATCACCCAGGCAAAGTCCTGGAAGGTCAAGCGGATTCGCAACACCCCGCGGGTCACCGTGGCGGTGTGCGATCGCCGAGGCAATCCCAAGAGTGAGCCCGTGGCGGCCACCGCCGCCATCCTGGACCAGTCCGAGGTGGGCCGGGTGTACGACGCCATCGGCGCGCGCTACGGGCTGCTGGGCAAAACCTTCAACCTGTTCTCCAAGCTGCGCGGCGGCATGAAGAACAACGTCGGCTTGGAGCTCCGTGCAGCCGGCTGAACCCGCCCCGGCCCGGCAGGCCGATATCGGCCGGCTGTTGCTGACCTGTCCGGACCGGTCGGGCATCGTCGCGGCGGTGTCGACGTTCCTGACCCGGGCGGGCGCCAACATCATTTCGCTGGACCAGCATTCCACCCAGCCCGAGGGCGGAACGTTCCTGCAGCGCACCGTCTTTCACCTGACCGGACTGACCGCGGCGGCGCCGCAGCTGGAACGCGAATTCGGGGCGCTGGCAGCCGAATTCGACATCGACTACCGGTTCACCGAGGCGGCCAAGCCCAAGCGGGTGGCCATCATGGCCTCGACGGCCGACCATTGCCTGCTCGACCTGCTGTGGCGCAACCGCCGCGGCGAACTCGACATGACCGTGGTGATGGTGATCGCCAACCACCCCGAACTGGCCGAGCACGTGCGCGCCTTCAACGTGCCGTTCGTCTACATCCCGGCCACCCGCGACACCCGGGCCGAGGCCGAACAACGGCAACTGGAACTGCTCAAGGGCAACGTCGACCTGGTGGTGCTGGCGCGCTACATGCAGATCGTCACCCCGGAGTTCCTGGACGCCATCGGCTGCCCGCTGATCAACATCCACCACTCGTTCCTTCCGGCGTTCGTCGGCGCCAACACCTACCGGCGCGCTAGGGAACGCGGCGTCAAACTGGTCGGAGCGACCGCCCATTACGTGACCGCCGACCTCGACGAGGGCCCGATCATCGAGCAGGACGTGGTGCGGGTGGACCACACCCACACCGTCGAAGACCTGGTCCGCCTCGGCGCGGATGTCGAACGGGCGGTGCTGTCGCGGGCGGTGCTGTGGCACTGTCAGGACCGCATCCTGCGCCACGACAACGAAACCGTGATCTTCTGACCCGTACCGATCCGCATCCGTACCGATCCGCATAAGGGTGGAGGGCCCGATGGCTCCGACTTTCGACGACATCTATCGCGAGAAGTACCTGCTGCTGACCACCTTCACGAAGGACGGTAGGCCCAAGCCCACGCCGGTGTGGGGTGTACCGCACGAGGGCACACTGCTGATCAGCACCGACGACGGCTCCTGGAAGACCAGGCGGATCAACAACACCCCGCGCGTGACCATCCAGAAGTGCGGGGCGCTCGGCAAGGTCAAGGGCGAACCCGTCGAAGCCATCGCGCGCAACCTGCCGAAGTCCGAGACCAGGCGGGTGTTCGACTTGGTGACCAGGCGCTATTGGTGGCACGCCTGGTGGTGGATCCCGCAGGCGATCCTGCGCGGCGGGGTGGACAAGGTGCACGCCGCCATCGAGGTCCGGCCCCTCGACTCCGCGCACGAGGCCCCCTAGGAACCCAGGAACCCGATCGCCGCCCCAGTCGTTGACCCGGTATGGCATCACGACTGTTCCTCGTCTACGTCCTCGTCGAACTGGCGGTCGTCGTGGGCCTGATCTCCACCATCGGGTTCGGCTGGACGGTCTTGGCGCTGGTGGCCGCGTTCGGCATCGGCCTGGCGCTGGCCGGCGCCCAGTTGACCCGCCAGCTGGCCCGGCTGCGTGGCGCCATGACCAGCCGCGCCGGCGATCCGTCGCTGGCCACCGACAGCCTGCTCGTCGCCCTCGGTACGGTCCTGGTCGTCATACCGGGTCTGGCCAGCACCCTCGTCGGTGCGCTGCTGCTGCTCCCGCCGACCCGCGTGGCGGCTCGGCCGCTGGCCACCCGTTTGGTCAACCGGCAGCTCAATCGCGCCGTTCCGGTCATGGTGTTCAGCAGCACCACGACCACCACCGGCCCGCGCGGTGACTACGTCGACGGTGAGGTCATCGACGTGGTGGACGAGGTGGTCATCCCGGCGCCGCTGCCGCCCCGGCAGGACTGAGCGCCGACTACTGTTTGTCCCTCGTGACCACACTTCTGCTCAACGGGCGGGTGTACAGCCCGGCCGCCCCCGAGGCGACGGCCATGGCCGTGCGCGACGGACTGGTGGTGTGGCTCGGCTCCGACGACGCCGCCCGTAGCGAATTCCCAGACGCCGACACGGCCGATCTGGGCGGGGCCTTCGTCGCACCGGCGTTCGTCGACAGCCACGTCCACGTCACCGCCACCGGGCTGGCCCTGGCCGGTCTGGACCTGCGCGCGGCGCGCTCGCGCGAGCACTGCCTGCAGCTGGTCGCCGACTACGCCGCGACGCAGCCGGACGGCATCGTCTGGGGCCACGGCTGGGACGAGACCGGCTGGCCCGAGCCGGAGCCGCCGACCACGGACGACCTCGACACCGCCCTGGGGCAGCGGCCTGCCTACCTGAGCCGGGTCGACGTGCACTCCGCGGTCGCCTCGACGGGGCTGCGCGGCACCGTCGGTGACCTGGCGGCCGTCGCCGGATTCCATCCGCAGCGGCCGCTGACCGCCGATGCCCACCACGCCGTCCGGGCGGCCGCCCGCGACCTGCTGACACCCACACAGCGCCGCGCCGCGCAACGTGCCGCGTTAGACGCCGCGGCCGCCCTCGGGATCGTCGCGGTGCACGAATGCGCCGGGCCCGACATCGGCGGGCTGGATGACTGGCAGGCGCTGCGCGCCCTGGACCACGGTGTCGAGGTCGTCGGGTACTGGGGGCAGGCCGTGCGGTCGGTAGCGGAGGCCCGCGATCTCGTCGAGCGCACCGGCGCCCGCGGGCTGGCCGGTGACCTGTTCGTCGACGGCGCGCTCGGCTCGCGGACCGCCTGGCTGCACGAGCCCTATGCCGACGCCCCGCACACCTGCGGTAACAGCTATCTGGACGCCGACGCGGTGACAGCGCACCTGCTGGCCTGTACCGAGGCCGGGATCACCGCCGGGTTCCACGTCATCGGGGACGCCGCCGTCGCGACGGTCACCGACGCGCTGCAAGTGGCGGCCGACCGATTCGGCGGCCCGGCGGTGGCGCGCTGCGGGCACCGGCTGGAACACCTGGAGATGGTCGATCCCGGCCAGGCCGAGCGGCTCGGCAGCTGGGGCGTCATCGCGAGCATGCAACCCAACTTCGACGACCTGTGGGGCGGGCCGGCGGGTATGTATGCGCAGCGTCTCGGGGTTGACCGAGCCGGCAAACTCAACCCCTTTGCGCTGTTAGCATCCCAAGGCGTGCCGCTCGCCTTCGGATCCGACAGCCCGGTCACCGGGTTGGACCCGTGGCAATCCGTGCGGGCCGCGTCGGAACATCACACCCCGGGCAGCGCGGTGTCGGCCCGCGCGGCGTTCGCCGCCGCCACGCGGGGTGCGTGGCGGGCGGCAGGGGCCCGCGACGGGGTGACCGGCACCTTGGTTCCCGGTGCGCCGGCCTCTTACGCGATCTGGGACGCCGGTGATCTCGAGGTCAGCGCTCCGGCGACCGAGGCCGTGCAGCGCTGGTCCACCGATCCACGGTCCCGGGTGCCTGCGCTGCCGCGGCTGTCCCCGGACCGGTCGCCGCGCTGCCTGCGCACCGTCCACCGCGGCGTGGTGCTGTATGGCTGACGCCGAACCCGACACCGATACCGCACCCGAGACGGACACCGCGCCGGAAACGGACATCGTGCCCGAAGCCAGCCTCGAGCCGGAGCCGGCCGGGCCCGGTCGGTTGGCCCGGCTCGGCGGCCGGCTCCGTCGGGCGCTGCTGCCGCGGCTGGCACGCCTGGTGGTGTCGGTGCTCGCCGGCGCGTTGATGTGCGTGAGCTTCCCGCCGTGGGGCTGGTGGTACTGCGCTTTCCTGTCGCTGGCGGCACTGGGTTGGGTGCTGACCCGCGCGCAGACCACTCGGGCCGGTGGTTTCGGCTATGGCTTGGTGTTCGGGTTGGCCTTCTACGTGCCGCTGCTGCCGTGGATCGGCAGCCTGGTCGGCACCGTGCCCTGGCTGGCCTTGGCATTGCTGCAGGCACTCTTCCCTGCGCTGTTCGGGCTACTGGCCGTCCTGGTCCGGGGACTGCCCGGTTGGCCGGTGTGGTTCGCCGCCGAGTGGGCGCTGGCCGAGTGGCTCAAATCGGTGGTGCCGTTCGGCGGTTTCCCCTGGGGCGTCGTCGGTTTCAGCCAAGCCGGGGGCCCGCTGCTGCCACTGGCCCACGTCGGCGGCGCACCGCTGGTCTCGGTCGCCGTGGCGCTGGTCGGCTTCAGCCTGACCGCCATCGGCCTGGAGATCGTGATGTGGTGGCGACACAGTCACCCTGATCAAGCGGCCACCACCGACGCCGCGCGACCGGAGGTCGTGTTACCCGGGGTGTGCATCTGCGTCGTTCTGCTGGGCACCGCGCTGGTGTGGCCGGCCGTCCGCCAGGCCGGGGTCGGCGCGGGCGCGCAGCCCTCGGTCACCGTCGCGGCGGTGCAGGGCAATGTGCCGCGGTTGGGGCTGGATTTCAACGCGCAGCGCCGCGCGGTGCTCGACAACCACGTCTCCGAGACACTGCGGCTGGCCGCCGATGTCCAGGCCGGCCGCGCACCGCAACCCATGGTGGTGATCTGGCCGGAGAACTCCTCGGATATCGACCCGCTGATCAACGCCGACGCCGGCGCAGAAATCGCCCAGGCCGCGCGCGCGGTACATGCACCGATCCTGGTGGGCACCGTCCTGCGCGCCCCCGGCTACACCCCCGAGAATCCGGCGGCGACCAATACCGTGATGGTCTGGGATGACGTGACCGGCCCCGGTCAACGGCATGACAAGAAGATCGTCCAACCGTTCGGCGAGTACCTGCCCTGGCGCAGTTTCTTCCGGCATATCTCGTCCTACGCCGACCGTGCCGGGTTCTTCGTGCCCGGCACCGGGGACGGGGTGGTGCAGGCAGCCGGCGTTCCGATCGGCGTCACCACCTGTTGGGAGGTGATCTTCGACCGCGCCGCGCGCGAAGCCGTCCTCAACGGCGCGCAACTGCTGACCGTGCCGACCAACAACGCCACGTTCGACGAGGCGATGAGCGCCCAGCAACTGGCCTTCGCCCGGCTGCGCGCCGTCGAGCACGATCGCTACGTCGTGGTGGCCGGAACCACCGGGATCAGCGCCGTGATCGCGCCGGACGGTCGTGAGCTGGCCCGGACCAAGTTCTTCGAGCCGGCCTATCTGGATACCGCCGTGCGGCTGAAATCCGGTCTGACCGTCGCTACCGTCTGGGGCCCGGCCATCCAGATCGGACTCATCGTGATCGGCGTTGCCGCTGTGATCGCGGCCATGCTGCACAATAGGGGCTTCTTCGTGCGACGGCACGAGAGCAGATTTGTGCGAAGGCGCCGGACGGCCGTCTCCGCCGACTCGGATGTGCAGCCCGACGCGGGCAGTACAGACGGGCCCGACCCGGGCAGTACAGACGAGCCCGACCCGGGCAGTGCAGAAAAGCCCGACGCGGGCAGTGCAGAACAGCCCGATGCGGGCAGTGCAGAAAAGCCCGATGCGGGCAGTGAGGACAAGGGAAGCACATGACCACTCCTGAGACAGGAGCGGACCGACCGGGTAATCCGGCGTCGCCGAGCCGGCGCACGCTGGTGATCATCCCGACGTACAACGAGCGGGAGAACCTCCCACTGATCGTGCGCCGCGTACACGCCGCCCGGCCCGACGTCCATGTGCTGGTAGTCGACGACGGAAGCCCGGATGGCACCGGCCAGCTCGCCGACGAGCTGGCGCTCGCCGATCCCGACCGGGTGCACGTGATGCACCGGATCAGCAAGGACGGACTCGGTGCGGCGTACCTCGCCGGGTTCGCCTGGGGTCTGGCCCGGGAGTACTCGGTCCTGGTCGAGATGGACGCCGACGGCAGCCACGCCCCCGAGGAGCTCAGCCGCCTGCTCGAGGCGGTCGACGCCGGCGCCGACCTGGCGATCGGTTCGCGGTACGTGCCGGGCGGGACGGTGCGTAACTGGCCGTGGCGCCGGCTGGCGCTGTCCCGGACCGCCAATACCTATTCACGGGTGCTGCTCGGGGTGGACATCAACGACATCACCGCCGGCTATCGGGCTTACCGCCGCGAGGTGTTGGAGAAGATCGACCTCAGCGCGGTGGATTCGAAGGGGTACTGCTTCCAGATCGACCTGACCTGGCGCGCGATCAACGCCGGGTTCACCGTCGTGGAGGTGCCCATCACCTTTACCGAACGCGAACTGGGCGTATCCAAGATGAGCGGATCGAACATCCGCGAAGCAATGTCGAAAGTCGCCGAATGGGGCATCCGGGGCCGGCTGGACCGGGCCCGCGGCATCACGCGCTGATCGACGGGGAGATCGTGCCCGCCCCGATCCGGGACGGGCACGTCACGCCTTCGCTCAGGACCCGCGGCGGCGAGTCTTGATGATCTCCAGGCGCTCCTTGAGCAGTTCGTCGAGTTCCTCGACCGAGCGGCGCTCCAACAGCATGTCCCAGTGCGTCCGGGGCGGCTTCACCTTCTTGGGCTCCGGCACGTCACCCTCGATGAGGGTGCCCTCCAAGCCGTTACGGCACAGCCAGGTGCCGGGGATCTCGGCGTCGTCGGCGAACGGAACGTCGAATTCCTCGCCGTTCTCGGTGCGGTAACGCGCAACCTGACGGGGCGCCAGGTCGTGGTTACGATCGGTCTCGTAGCTCACTGCTCCGAGGCGACTGCCTCGCAGGACACGGTCGGCCATCGTCCACACTCCTCTTACCGGCTGAATTTCGTCCGGAGCTTCAACGCGGATACGGCCCGCGAAGTTCCCGACTCGACCAACCAGGATACCGCCTGCCCCGCGCCGCTACCGGGCACGCCGCCTGCGCAGGTCTACAGTCGTGTTTCGTGACCGCAGCCGTGCCCTCCCCGCCGCGCCGCCGGACCCGCCCGCAGCCCTGCCGCTGGTGTGGCCGCGAAGTTGCCGAGGCCGGGATGGGGCGGCGGCGGCAATACTGCCGGCAGTCCTGCCGGCAGCGCGCCTACGAACAACGCGCACAGGTCAAGGGCACCTCGGTGGCGCCCGACGCGGTGGTGCTGACCGCCGAGGAGGCCGCCGACCTGGCCGATCGGGTGTACCAGGTTCGCTGTGCGGCCGAGGACATCGCCACCGCCGTCGCCGAGGGAGCACAGGGCTCCGAACTCCGCGCGTTGTGCGACGTACTGGTCGAGGCCGCCAAGGCCGCCGACGGCTGGCGCTGACACCGCCCATATGTACGTTTGGGCGAGTTTGTGCGAGGCAATGTCAAGTGGTTGGGGAAACATTCAGGCTGTTTGGCTAATGAGGGCGGCAAGACGTTGGGCTGGGGTATCGAGGTCCAGGGTGGGCCTGGGCCGTGTATTGAGTTTGTCTTGAACACGTTTGAGGTCAGCTCTGGTGTAACCGGCTAGGTCGGTGCCCTTTTCGAACCAATGCCGCAAGAGTCGGTTGGTGTTCTCATTGGTGCCGCGCTGCCAGGGCGAATGCGGATTGCAGAAGTAGACCGGCGCCTTGAGCTGCAGGTGGATGTGACGCCATTGAGCCATCTCAGAGCCACGGTCCCAAGTGATCGAACGGCGTAGATGCTCGGGTAGCTCGCCCATCGCCGCGATCATCGCGGCGGCAACGGCCTCAGCAGTGTGATCGACCGGCAGATGCAGCAAGATCGTGAACCGGGTGCTGCGCTCGACCAAGGTGCCGATCGCGCTGGTATTGCCGGCCCCCATGATCAGATCGCCTTCCCAGTGTCCAGGTACTGCCCGGTCAGCAGCCTCGGCGGGTCGATCGCTGATGCGGAATTCCTCGCCGCTGGCGTAGACCCCGCGGGGACCACTGACCTGGCCACGCGTTTTTCGGGCCGCCCGTTTGGTCGACAGACTCTTGTGCAGATCGGCACGAAGACTGCCACGGGTCTGGACGTACAGACTCTGGTAGATCGTTTCGTGGCTCACCTGCATCAGCTTGTCAGCGGGATAATCTTGGGCCAACACCTGCGCAATCAACCGCGGGCTCCACCCGTCGTCCATCCACGCTTCGACCGCCGCGCACAGCTTCGGATCATCGAGCCTGAATGCCTTGGGCCGCTTGGCTTTATCCTCAGATCGAGCATGAGCCATCAACGCGTGATAGTCCCCGTCATCACCTCGGTTACGGCGGATCTCTTTCCACACGACCGACCGGTCGCGCCCGATCCGGCGCCCGATCTCGGCATAGCTCAACTCATCGTCGAGCCCACGCATGATCTCTACACGCTCAGCCAGGCTGATCCGATGCCCAGGCCCACCCGGCCGATCCTGCTCGATCACATCGGCGACACCGCCGCGCCGACCCGTCGTAAGCGTCATCCCACCAGCCTTATGCCACCACTGATGACCCAACCCGTGCGACACGCCCATCGCTATTTCAGCAGCCGTCACCGACTGCCCCCGACACACCCGATCAAGAAGCTCCCGCTTCAATGCCCGCGACGCAGGGATCCCTCTCGGCACAGCAACCTCCAAAACCAGGAAATGTTGCCTTGACCGTATGAATCCGCCCGAGAGCGATCCGGCATTACGTCGATCTCGGCGAGGTCAGCAGGACAGCCTGATCCCGATATCCGGCGGGGCCTGCGCCGGGGACAGGCAGCCGAACCCATCGACACCGGCGGGGCGCATCCTGGCCGCGGTGTGGTGGGCATAGTTCACACAGACCACCGAGTCACCGTCGGCGCGGCAGCCGAAGTCGCCGAACTTGACGGCCTCCCCGCCACCCAACTGGGGCCCACTGCCGTTGCCGAACGGCCCCGGATCACCATGCAGCGAGCCGATATTCACGCTGGTTCCGTCGAAGTCGACCCAGTTGCCCTTCCACATCGTGTAGGCGTCTAGGGGTTTCGGTGGCGGGTTGGTCAGTTTGACCAGGCAAGCCAGCGCACCGTCGTTGTACTGGGCGCTGCTGATACAGCTGACCGTCTCGGTGGTGAAGGCGACACCGTGTACGTCGGTGCTGACACCGTCACGCGTCGTGGAGCCGAATTTCGCGGCCGGCACCGCCGTGCCCGCATCCACCCACTTGGTCACCTCGGCGATGGGTGCACCGGCGGCCGGGGCGTGCGGCACCGCCGACGGTGACGCCGGGGCACTGGTCGGCGCCGGCCGAGAACTGCCAGGAGTCGTGGCCGTCAGCGGCGGTGGGGCCGATACCGCGGCCCCCTTCATATCCTGCGAGCATCCCGCGACCAGCGCGGACGCCATCACCAGCACTGCCATCCGCATGCGGCCAGGGTAGTCGTTCGCTACCGTCGGGCCATGCACGAACACACCGTCCGCGCGAAGATCAGCACCGGGACGATCGAGGGTTTCACTCGGGACGGCGTGCACCGCTGGCGCGCCATTCCGTACGCGAAAGCGCCGGTCGGGGCACTGCGGTACCGCTCACCGCAGCCGGCGGAGCCCTGGCGGGGGGTGCGGTATTGCCACGGGCTCGGCAATTGTGCCCCGCAGCAGCGCCGGTACACCATGCTCGGCATCGGCAAATACCAGCCGATGAGCGAGGACTGTTTGACGCTCAACGTGGTCGCCCCCGAACACCCCGGCGGCGAGCCCTCGGGGGACCGGCTGCCGGTGATGTTCTACATCCACGGCGGCGGTTACATCATGGGCAGCTCGGCCACCCCGCTCTACGACGGTGTCGCGCTGGCCCGCCGCGGTTGTGTGTATGTCTCGGTGAATTACCGGCTGGGTGCGCTGGGGTGTCTGGACCTGTCGGCGCTGTCCACTGCCGAGTATCCGATCGAGGACAACCTGTACCTGCGTGACTTGATCCTGGCGCTGAGGTGGGTACGGGAGAACATCGCGGTCTTCGGTGGCGACCCGGACAACGTGACGATCTTCGGGGAGAGCGCCGGCGCCCACGCGGTGGCCACCCTGATGGCGGTGCCCGAGGCTGAAGGGCTTTTCGCACAAGCCATTTCGCAGAGCGCGGCCAGCGGCATGGTGCGCAGCCCGGAGCAAGCGGCCATGTTCGCCGAGCAGTTCGCCGGCTTGCTGGGCGCCGCACGGGAAGACGGTGCGGCCACCGTGATGGCGGCTCGGCCCGCCGAGTTGCTGACAGCACTGGAGACCCTGATCGCCCGGTCCGGCAAGGAGCTACCGGGCGCCTTCCCGGTCGGGCCGACCTCAGGCACCGAGCTGCTGCCCGAGGACCCGGTGCGGGCCATGCGTGCCGGCCGGGCGCACCCGATCCCGCTCATCGTGGGCAGCAATGCCGACGAGGGTCGGCTGTTCACCCGATTCATGCAGCTGTTGCCGACCACCGAGCAGAGCATCGAGATGCTGTTGGCGACCACCGGCACCGAAACGCGCGACCGGGTCATCGCCGCGTATCCGGATTATCCGGGCCGGGCCGCGTGTATCCGGCTGGGCGGCGACTTCGCCTTCGGTACCGCCGGCTGGGAGATCGCGGAGGCGCACAGCCGACATCGGCCGACCTACGTCTACCGCTACGACTACGCACCGCGAATCCTGAACTGGTCGGGGTTGGGTGCCACCCACGCCACGGAGCTGCTCGCGGTGTTCGGCGTGTACGGCACCCGATTGGGCGGACTGCTCACCGCGGCAGCCGACGGCGCATCGGCCCGCCGGGTGACCCGTGAGGTTCAGCTGCGCTGGGGCAGCTTCAGCCGTACCGGTAACCCCGGCGAAGGCTGGCCCCGGTACGACGAGCACATGCGGGCCGTGCTGGTGTTCGATCGCAACACCCACCTCGAATACGATCCGGCCGCCGAACGGCGGCGAGCATGGGCGGGTTTCACCCTGGCCGCCGGTTGACTTGACACCTGTCACATGTGACCGGCGCCACTGCTAGGTTCTGATGCGTGCACAGTCGCATCATCGAACGCCCCACCGATCTGACCGACGCCTGGCTCACCGACGTGGTGGGCGCCGGCCGGATCGTCGGCCACGATGCCGAGCGGATCGGCACCGGCCAGATGAGCGAGTGCTACCGGCTGCGGCTGCGGTACGCCGAAGAATCCGGCGGGCCGGCCTCGGTGGTGCTGAAAGTCGCGGCCGCCGACCCGAACAGCCGCGCCACCGGATTGGCGATGGGCCTCTACGAGCGCGAGGTTCGGTTCTACGCCGAGATCGCGCCGAAGTTGGGCGGGGGACCGGCCAGCCCGTTCGCGCCGTGTTTCCACCACGCCTACGACGCCGACTCCGGGGCCTTCGACCTGTTGCTCGGTGACGCCGCGCCGGCCACCGTGGGCGACGAGATCCGTGGTGCCACCGCCGAGCAGGCGGCGCTGGCCCTGCACCAGCTCGGGCTGGTGCACGGCCCCCTGGTCGGTGATCCAGACCTGGCCGGTGCCGGCTGGTTGAACCGCGACGCTCCGCTGAACCAGACGCTGCTCGCCGGGCTGTACGCCGGTTTCACCGAACGGTACGGCGAGCGCATCGACCCGCGGCACCGACAGGTGTGCGAGCAGCTGGTGGCGGCCTTTGACGGCTACCTCGACCAGGAATCCTCGGCGACGAAGGGCCTGGTGCACGGCGACTACCGGTTGGACAACCTGCTTTTCGGCGCAGCAGGAGCGCAGCGACCGCTGACAGTGGTGGACTGGCAGACGGTGACCTGGGGCCCGGCGTTGACCGATGTTGCCTATTTCCTCGGCTGCGCCCTGGCGCCGGAGGTACGGCGCGCGCACTACGACGATCTGCTGGCGACCTACCACGGCGCACTCGGCCCCGGTGTGCTCGGCCTCGACGAGGTGCGTGATGGCGTGCGCAGGCAGAGCTTCTTCGGGGTGATGATGGCGATCGTCTCCTCGATGCTGGTGGAACGAACCGACCGGGGCGACGAGATGTTCATGACGATGCTGCACCGGCACTGTGAGCATGTGCTGGACACCGACGCGCTGGCAACGCTGCCGGACAGTGCTGCACCGCAACCGCTTACACCCAACCCCGGGGATGAGCTGCCGCACCAGCCGACGGATGAACCGCTGTGGAGCGAAAGCTGGTACTTCGACTTCGTCGACGCATCCCAAGGCATCGGCGGGTGGGTGCGGCTGGGCCTGATGCCCCACCAACGCACCGCATGGGTCAACGCACTGGTATGCGGACCGGATATACCGACGGTGGCCATCAACGATTTCGAGGTCGCCCTGCCGGCCGACCCCGGCCATGTCGGCACCACCGGGTTCGAGCTGAAGCTGATCCCCACCGATCCGCTCCGCCTCTTCCGGGTGGACATCCAGGGGCGAGCCGAGTCCTTCGACGACCCCGCCAATCTGCTGCGCGGCTCGGCGGGCCGGCCCGCCGAGCTCACCTTGGCACTCGAGTTCAGTACGGCCGGAACGCCCTATCAGTACCGGATCACCCCGCGGTACGAGATTCCCTGCACGGTCAGCGGAACGGTGACCGTGGGCGGCACGCAATACCGGCTGACCGACGGTCCGGGGCAACGGGACCACTCCTGGGGGGTGCGGGATTGGTGGAGCATGGACTGGGTCTGGAGCGCCCTGCACCTCGAAGACGGCACCCATCTGCACGGCGTCGACATCCGCATTCCCGGTGTGCCCCCGGTCGGCATCGGCTATCGGCAACATGCCGGTGAACTCGTCGAGCTGCAGTCGGTGCGCGCGGATAAGACGTTCGCCGACAACGGTTTACCGCTGACCACGACGCTGACATTGGCACCGGGAGACCTCGAGGTGCAGGTTCACGTGCGGGGCCACGCGCCGGTGTTGCTGGTCGCCTCCGACGGCAGGGTCAGCCAGTTTCCCCGCGCCTGGACGACGGTCACCACCGCCGACGGGCGCGCGGGGACCGGCTGGGTGGAGTGGAACCGCAACCTCTGACCGGGCAAACTGAGCTGATGCTCGCCGTGAAGTCCATCGCCCTGTTCGTGCTCGCCGCGGTACTCGAGATCGGCGGCGCCTGGCTGGTGTGGCAGGGCGTGCGGGAACACCGCGGTTGGTGGTGGGCCGGTTTCGGGGTGATGGCGCTCGGCGCTTACGGTTTCGTCGCGTCCTTTCAGCCCGACGCACATTTCGGCCGGGTGCTGGCCGCCTACGGTGGCGTATTCGTGGCCGGCTCGCTGGTATGGGGAATGCTGGCCGACGGATTCCGGCCGGACCGCTGGGACGTCACCGGGGCGCTGATCTGCCTGGCCGGGGTCGGGCTCATCATGTACGCCCCACGTTAGAGCATGTATGCCCCACGTTAGAGCGCGTCGTCGTCCAATTCGTCGCGGCGCAGACCCATCGGGGTGGCGGCAGGCAGGTCGCCGCCGGCCACCACCAGCCGGGTCAGCGGCGTCAGCACCGAGAACAGGGTGGCCAACTGCTCATCGTCGAGGACGTCGAATGCCGACAGGGCCAGCCGGTCGGTACGCTCCTCGATCCGCGCCTTGAGTTCGGTTCCGGCCGCCGTCAGCGCCCCCGCCCTGTCGAGCAGCCCCCGGGCGGCCAGCCGGTCCACCTGCTCCTGCCAGCTGTCATCGTCGTAATCCCTGGCGCGGCCGATCATTTCGCGCGGGACCCGGCCGGCCGCGACGTGCAGGACATTGCATTCTCTGCCACTGATGCCGTGCGCGGCCAACACCGCGTTGTGTCCGTCCCCGCGGTGCTCACGCAGCAGGGTGGTGGCGTGCCAGAGTTTGGCCATCGGCTCTTCCGGCCAGGGCAGCGCGGCGTTGGCGGCGAACAAGGCGCGCCCGTCGGCCGGGGCGTAACGGGCGGCGATCTGCAACAGGCCGGCCGCGGTGCGCACGGGCGCGTCGTCGGTGATGCCGTAGCGGCGCAGCGTCGCCACCGCCGCCTCGGCGCGGGCGGCCAGTGCGGCGGTCGGTGAGGCGATATCCCACGCCGCGGGTAGCGCATTGTGCACCTGGCGCGGCGAGAAGTTGTAGAACAGCGCGGTGACCACCTCGGGGGCCACCTGACCCAAGGGAGCGGAACGGGCGGCGAAGTAGCCCATCCAGAACCCGGGATAGCCCAGGCCGGACAGCGCGGCGCGCGACTCCGGCGCGAAGTAGGTGACCGCGTGGACGGGTTCCAACCGGTCGAACAACCGCCGGGCGACAGAAATCGGTCGGGTCATCGTGTCAGTCAAGCATCACCGAATCCGCGGTAGCGGTCGGCCGCCCCGGTAGGGTTTCGACCATGCACGACGCGGCGGGATCCGGTTCGTCCCCGCAGGCCGATTCGACGATGCTGGAGCGGATCCGCGACACAGCGATGGCCTGCTTCGCCGCGCGGGGCGTAGCGGGTACGTCGCTGCGCACCATCGCCGACACCGCCGAGGTGAGCGTGGGGCTCATCCAGCACTACTTCGGCAGCAAGGCCCGACTGATCGCGGCCATCGACGAGCATGTGCTTGAGGTGTTCGGCCTGTTACTCGAGGAGCCCGAGTCGGTGCCGCAGGACGATCCGATGCCCTTTCGCGGCGGGACGGCACGGTTGTTCATCGAGCATCCGGACGTGGTGGACTACGTGGCCCGGGTGCTCACCGAGGAGGGGCCGACCGGTGCCACCATCTTCGACGGGCTGGTCAAGATCAGCGCGATGCAGGGTGAGACGTTCGCCGCTCGCGGGATGACCAGGAGCGATCTCGATCCGGTGTGGTCGGTGCTCAATCCGGTGCTGCTGCGTATCGGGGCGAGCGTGTTACGCCGGCACGTCGAACGGCACATCCCCGGACCGCTGTACAGCCCGGCACAGACGCTGCGCTGGGACATGGCCACCACCAACCTGATCCGCCACGGTCAGCTTCGTCCCGCCCCGGAGACGGCCGAGGACTGATTCGGCGTCAGGCGTCCTCGGCGACCGCGTGGGCCGCCTCGTCGATGATCGCCCGCATCGCGCTTTCTGCGGCCGCCTCGTCGCGCAACCGAACGGCGCGGGCCACCTCGTCGTGCAGTTCGATGGCCGCCGGGTTGGGCAGCTCCGGCATCATGCCGTGGTGTGTCCGCCCGGTGAGCACCTCGGCGACGACGGCGTTGAGGGCGCGGAACATCTCATTGCCGCTGGCTTCCAGCAGGGTTTGGTGAAAGATCTTGTCCGCCTGTAGATATGACACCAGGTCCCCGGAGCGGCCGTGGACCACCATGTCGGACACCGCGGCTGCCATGATCCGGCACTGATGCGGGTTGGCCCGCCGCGCTGCCAGCGCCGCGGCCGCCGGCTCGAACCCGCGGCGCAACTCCGACAGCGAGACCAGTTGGGCGGCCCGGTCCCCGGATTCGAGTCGCCAGCGAATCACCATGGGATCGAAGACGTTCCAGTTCGCGGCGGGCTGGATGGTGATGCCCACCCGGCGGCGAGAAGCCACCAACCCCATCGATTCGAGCACGCGGATCGCTTCGCGGGCAACGCTGCGCGACACGCCGTGCTCGGCGCTCACCCCTTCGAGTGTGATCACCGCGCCGGGGGGGTACTTACCCGACACCACGGCGGCACCCAGCGCGGTCAGCACGTTGTCGTGCAGCGCGCTGACGTTTGGAAGGGCACCCACGGTTACATCGTGTCATACCTCCGTCGAATGAGACTTAAAGCAGATCTATCCGTGATCTTCTTGCAATAGTCAGATCTTTGAGGCAAGCTGTGTGAGGTCAACCACAGCAAGGGCAGGTAGGAATGGCGTCACCCATCGTCGTCATGGGCGTCTCGGGATCGGGCAAATCGACCGTCGGCGCGGCACTCGCGCAGCGGCTGCGGGTCCCGTTCGCCGACGCGGATGACTTTCACCCCGCAGCCAACATCGAGAAGATGAAGGCGGGCCATCCCCTCGATGACGCCGATCGTCGTCCCTGGTTGGAAGCCATCGGCCAGTGGCTGGGGGAGCACTGCGGCGACGGCGGGGTGATGAGCTGCTCGGCGCTCAAACGCCGCTACCGCGATCAGCTGCGTGAGCACTGCGCCGGCACCGAGTTCCTGCACCTGAGCGGCACGCCCGAGGTCATCGGTGCGCGTCAGGCCAGCCGGCCGGGACATTTCATGCCGGCCTCACTGCTGGCGTCCCAGTTCGACACCCTGGAACCACTCGAGCAGGACGAGGCAGGTGTCGTCATCGACGTCGGCCGCAGCATCGATTCCATCGTCGACACCTACATCTCACTCACCGGAGGCGAGCCCCGATGATCGACACCGTCACCTTGCTGGCCGACGCTCCCAAGCTCGTCGAGCCGGTCGCCGCAGCACCGCAGCTGATCCTGGCCTTCCTGGTCGGCATCGGTGTCATCGTCGTGCTGATCACCCTGGTCAAGCTGCACCCGTTCCTGGCGCTCATCTTCGGTGGGCTGACCGTGGGATTGGTGGCCGGCGAGAACCTCACCAAGGTGCTCAAATCGTTCACCGACGGTTTCGGATCGACGGCGGCCAGCGTGGGCATCCTCATCGCGCTCGGCGCGATGTTCGCCAAACTGCTCGCCGATTCCGGCGGCGCCGACGAGATCGTCGACACCATCGTGGGTGCCGCCTCACCGCGCATGCTGCCGTGGGCCATGGCATTGGTGGGCGCGATCATCGGTCTGCCGATGTTCTTCGAGATCGGTTTGGTCCTGCTGATGCCGGTCATCTACCTGGTATCCCGGCGATCGCAGCAGTCGCTGATCACCATCGGCATCCCGGCCCTGGCCGGCTTGTCGGCCATGCACGGTTTCGTGCCGCCACATCCCGGTCCGCTGACCGCGGTCGGCCTGCTCAATGCCGACCTGGGCATCACCCTGGGGCTGGGGGTGTTGGTGGCCATCCCGACGATCATCGTGGCAGGTCCGTTGTTCGGCCGGCTGGCCGGCAAGTGGGTGGTCGTGGGCGCACCCGACACCTTCGACGCCGACCCGCGGGCCGACCGGGACGAGCAACGGCATCCGTCGTTCGGCATCACGCTGTTCTCGGTGCTGCTGCCGGTCGCCCTGATGCTCGGCAAGGCGCTCGCCGACATCTTTATCGATGACGAAAAGCATTGGCTGCGCCAGATTCTCGACGCACTGGGCACCCCGCTGATCGCGCTGCTGCTCGCCGTCGTCGTCGGGATCTTCACCCTCGGGAAGGGCGCCGGGATGAGTCGGTCGGCGATCACCGATTGCATCGAATCGAGCCTGCCCCCGGTGGCGGGCATCATCCTGATCGTCGCCGCGGGCGGCGGCTTCAAACAGGTCCTGGTCGACAGCGGCATCGGCACCATGCTGGCCCGGTGGGCCGAGGGCGTGCACATCTCGGTGCTGGTGCTGGCCTGGGTGCTGGCCGTGCTGATCCGGTTGGCGACGGGTTCGGCCACGGTGGCCACCATCACCGCGTCGTCGTTGATCCTGGGCCTGGTCGAGGGTATGAGCAGCGGCCAGGTGTCACTGGTGGTGTTGGCCGTCGGCGCGGGATCGCTGTTCTTCTCGCACGTCAACGACGCCGGATTCTGGTTGGTCAACCAGTACTTCCGTCTTACCGTCGGTCAGACCATCAAGACCTGGTCCGTCATGGAGACGGTGCTGTCGGTGAGCGGCCTTGCGGTCGTGCTGATCCTGGATATCTTCGTCTAGCGCTGGGTGAATCTAGGGGCTCTGCCGGGGACGGGTGTCGACCTGCGGCACCTTCACCCAGCCCGGGTTGTTCACGAAGTCGGCGAGGCACCCTGGCAAACCACGGCAGGCGATGATGGCGCCGGCGCTGGGGGCGGCCCCGATCGCCGGCGGCGGGGTGACCACCAGATCGCAGTTGGTGGTGTAGGCGCCGACCTGCTGCTTGCCGACCAGCACCCCCTGATTGGGGCATGTTGCCAGCACCGCGGCAGGCCCGGACACCAGGACCGGGCCGGCGAGCGGGGCGATCACCCCGCCGGCGAGCAGGCCGGCGGCCGCCCAGCGCAACACGCTGTACATATCCTGAGAATACGCTCGATGTCACGCGGATTTCGGGTCCGGCGCCGGCCGCGGCCAGTCACGCGCCGGCAACGGGCCCGGGGGTGGGCGTAGTCGATCCAGCACGGCACGCAGTGGCGGCCAGTCGGCCCGTCCGCGCCGGGTGACCGCGTACGTGGTCAGCACCACGCTGGGGTCGGCCAACTGCATGACCGTGACCCCGGGCATGGTGGGACGGCCCACCGGCAGCAGCCCGACACCGTAGCCGCCGATGATCAGGTCCTCCACCAAGTCCAGACTGTCGATCTGGTGGGCGATGCGCGGGGTGAACCCGGCCAAGGCGCCCAGTGCGCGCAGCGCCACCTCGTCGGCGGTGTTGCGCGAGTTCACGATCCACGCGCGGTCGGCGTAGGCGGTGATATCCACCGGCACATCGGGGTGTCCGGTGTGCTCGGGCACGCCCAGCCCCCACGGGATGGACCACAGCGGCACCGTCTCCAGTACCGGGCTCGGGGCAGCCGGTGCGAGGTTGTAGTCGTAGGTGAGCGCCAGGTCCAGATCGTCATCGGTGAGCAGACGGAACGCCTCGATCGGCTCGTACTCACTGATCACCACGTCGATCCCGGGATAACGGGCGGTCAGCTCGGGCACGATCGGTAGCAGCGAGACCCGGATCCCGGTCGCAAAGCCGCCGACCCGCAAGGTGCCCGCGGGTTCGGCGTGCGGATCGAGATCCAGCCGGGCCGCGTCCAGGGCGGCCAGGATCGTCACGGCGTGATCGGCCAGGCGCCGGCCGGCCGGGGTGAGCCGGACCCGCCGGCCGTCGGGTTCGATGAGCGTGGCACCGGTCTCCTTGGCCAGCGCGGCCAGCTGCTGCGAGACCGTCGAGGTGGTGAGGTGGTGCGCGTCGGCGACCGCGCGCATCGAACCGAGCCGTGACAACGTGAGCAACAGCTGCAGCCGGCGGGGATCCATCCGCCCATTGTGCGGCGCCGGATCGGCAGGGGTTGAGCGACCGCGCAATCAGGCCTGTGCGACGATGCGCCGATGGCACGTCCATTTCACTTCAGCCAGATCGAGCAGGGCACCTTCGTGCCCACCGAGTACGCGCAAAGCCATTGGGGTGCCGACCACCTCAACGGGCCGGCCCTTGTCGGTCTGGTGGCGCGCACGCTGGAGCAGGAGTTCGGCCGCCCCGAGTTCCTCCCGGCCAGGCTGACGGTGGACCTGTTCAAGGCCGCACGGGGCGTGCCGACCACCGTCAAACTTGCCCTGCTCCGCGACGGTCGCCGGGTCCGTAATGCCGAATGCGAGCTGATTCAGGACGGCGTGCCGATTGTCCGCGCGGTCATGGTCCAGTACCGACTCTCCGAGCCGCCGCGCGGGCGGGAATGGGTACCGTCGGCGAGCTTTGCCGGCCCGGCAGCCCGGGACGACGACGGGGGCGTCGACATGGGCAGCGATGAGGTCGGCTGGACGAGCGCCATCGCCGATCACCAGAACACCTCACGCAAGCGTTTCGTCAACCGGACCATCGACGTCGTCGAGGGCGACCACAATTCACCGTTCGTCCGTGCCGCCATGGTCGCTGAGGGCACCAGCCTGGTCACCAACCTTGGCACGGCGGGCGTCGGGTACATCAACGGTGACCTGACCGTGGCGCTGTCGCGGTTACCCCGCGATGAGTGGGTGGCCGTTCAGGCCGACTCGCACTGGACCGCCGACGGTATTTCGGTGGGGACGTCGACCCTCTTCGACAGTGCCGGCCCGGTGGGTACCGGCATGGTGACCGCCGTCGCCAATCCGGGCGCGCAGATCGACTTCGCCAACGACCCATTCCCCGACCGCACCCGTTGAGGCTGCGTCACCATCTTGGCGAACTCGCCGAGATGAGCAAGGGCGCGCCGGCCTTCCGGTAGGACATCGGCGGCGAGGGGAAAATCGTGAATCTGCCCGTGCCACAAGTGCAGATCGCATGGCGTGCCCGCGTCCACGAGCCTACGGAACATCAATTCCGCATCGGGCAGGAGGATTTCGCTCGTGCTCGCGTGGATGGCCACCGGTGGCATGTCCGTCAGATCTGCATCGGCGGGGGAGAGCACCTCCCTGCCGTCCTCGGCGGGCAGCGTCATTCCGCCGCGGCGCACTGCCCTGGCGAACATCGACAGCGCCCGCAGCGGGAACATGGCGCAACTGGCGGCACCACGGCGCGCCAGCTTGCGTTCGGGGTCCAGGTCGGTCAACGGCGAGATGGCGGCCACCCCGGCAGGTCGGGCCTCGCCACGGCGGATCAGCTCCAGTGTGGTGGCAAGTGCCAGGTAGCCACCCGCAGAGTCACCGGCGATGACGATCTCCTCGGGCCGGTAGCCGCGGCGACGCAGCCAGTCCAGGCCGTCCAGCGCGTCGTCGACCGCCGATGCCAACCCGTGCGACGGCAACATCCGGTAGGCGACGTTGAGCACCTCGGCATCGGCGGCCTTGGCCAGCCGGGCCACCAGTGCGCGGTGGGTGTTCAGCCCGCACGTCAGGAACGCCCCGCCGTGCAGATAGAGGATGGCACGTCGAGTGTCGGCACCGGGACCGATCAGCTCAGCCCGGCAGTTCGGCAGCATAATCCGTTGCGTCACAGCTGATATCGACTGTGGAACCAGACCTGCGATCCGGTCGATGGAAGCCATAGGCCAGCCAAGGTCGGGCTGCAGCGCCCAGAGTCGCACGGCATTCTTGACGAAGACGCGGCACCATGCGCCGAGCGCGACCGATTGCGGACTCCTGGACGTATGTATCCGGATCCCGCTCTGCACTGACGCCACCTGTGAACCTTCTCCCACCTCGACGTCCGGCTGGAATACCCTTGCGAGCGTGGGGTAAACCTCAGCTTGATCTCAATTCGGTAGGCAGTTCGCACAATCGGTGACGGTGGCCCGCATATTGCGTTCCATCATGGTCAGCGCCGCACGGCCCAAGTCCTCGTCGATATGGGCCACCGCCTCGGCCGGTATCACGATGTCGAAGTGCCGTACGTAGGCATCCAGGGCGCTGTACAGGATGCACTGCTCGGTGACCTGTCCGGTGAGGATGACGGTTGTGGTGCCGAGTCGTTGCAGCAGGTAATCCAGGGGCGTGGCGTAGAAGACGCTGTGTCGGACCTTGGTCAGGAACAACGCGTCGGGCGCCGGAATCAGCGGTTTCACCAGTTCCGGGCGCAGGCCGTCCGCCGCATCGCGCACCAGGTCGTCTGTGCTCGCGGTGAAATCGCCGCGGTTGTCGTTGACGTACACCAGATCCACATCCTCGCGATCGCGGGCGTTGTCGACCAGGGCCGCCAGCGGTTCCACGATGGGCGCGACATTCGCGGCCAGCGCGTCGGCGTCTTCGTGCCGATAGTCGTTGAACATGTCGACCACCAGGAGGGCGCAATCACTCACCAGGGCGGGGTACCCGGATAACGATTGGATCACGCCGTACATCACGATCACTTAAGGAAACCGGGCAAACCTTGAGGGGGGTTCAGGAATCCGGCTCCCGCCTGTGGGACCCCTCAGCAGTATCGGCGAAAGTGCGAGCCATCTCACGCCCGCCGGCAGTAACACCGGAATCCATGGCAGACAGGCGAGTTCGCGGGTGCGCGCCCGGTTTCGATGGTCCCGTACGGTGGAATCCGGGTCGGGTAACCACATCTGAACGACTCGAAGGAATCCCACTGATCATGAAATCCATGTCGAATACTCGAATGACCATCGTGGCGCTGGTTGCCGGTGGCCTGCTCAGCGCGGGTGCCGCCACCCTGGCTCCGACGGCCTCGGCCGCACCGGCGGACTGCAGCCGACAGGCGCTGGACGCCACGGTGCAGCAGACCACGGGTGCGGCGCAGGGCTACCTCAACGCCCACCCGGGCGCCAACCAGGCCGTCTCGGCCATCTACACGCAACCCCGTGACGTGGCTGCGGCGAACATCCGGTCCTACTTCAACGCCAACCCGCAGGAGTACTTCGACCTGCGCGGCATTCTGGCGCCGATCGGCGACAAGCAGCGTGCGTGCAACACCCAGGTGCTCTCGCCCGAATTGGCTTCGGCGTACAGCGAATTCATGGCCGGCTGATGATGCCCGGTTCCGTCGGTCACCCAGGTCCGGGTGACCGACGGAGCCGGTATCAGGTTTTGACGACCTGCGTGCCCCCGGCCAGGTCGTCGTGCGCGCCTTGGCGCCACGGACTGTTCTTGATCGACAGCGCGATGAAGATGTAGGCGGTGACGGCCAGCAGCCAGCCGAGGTACGGGATCATCGCCAGCAGGGTGAACGAATTGCGGATCGCCGACTGTTTCAGGTCGGGATGCGGGCGCCCGTGCGGCCCACGGACCTCGAGTCCCAAGACCTTCTTTCCGGGCGTCCAGCCGACCGACACCTCGAAGGCGACGAAGTACACGAACGTCAGCAGACCCGAAAATAGACCTGTGACAAGGATATTCGATAATCCGTGCAGCGCCACGACGGCCGAGACGCTGGCCAGGTTGACGATGACACCGTCGATGACGCGCGCGAAGAAGCGCCTGCCGAGATTACCGGCCACGGCCGGTTTGGGCGTGGGCGGCCGCCATGGCTGCGGTCCGAAATCACCAGTGGTCATGGCGTCAATCTACGCATAACCCCATCGTTCAGATTCGCCGAACGATATGTCCGGGAATATCACGTGGACATGAACATTCCGGCTGCCGTTCAATGCAGGAATGACCACCTCGACCGCGCGTGACGGCGCCCTGATGGCCATCGCCGCTATGTGCTCGGTGCAGCTCGGTGCCGCGATAGCCGTGGGGCTCATCGACGATCTCGGCGCCGAGGGCACCGCATGGTTGCGTCTGTCATGGGCCGGGGTGTTGATGCTGATCCTGGTGCGGCCTCGGCCTTCGGCGTTCAGCCGATCGGCGTTCGGCACCTGTGTCGTGCTCGGCGTGGTGACCGCCGGCATCACGCTGCTGTTCATGATGGCCGTGGCCCGCATCCCGTTGGGCATCGCCAGTGCTCTGGAATTTCTCGGACCGCTCGGCGTCGCGGTGGCCAAGGGCTCGGGCCGGCGCCGGCTGCTGTGGCCAGGACTGGCGGTTGTCGGAGTAGTACTGCTGACCGAGCCGTGGACCGGTTCGGTCGACCCGGTGGGCGTGCTGTATGCGCTGGGTTCGGCGGTGTGCTGGGGGCTGTACATCCTGTTGACCCAACGGGTGGGGGACGCGGTTGCCGGGATCACCGGCCTGGCCGTGTCGATGCCGGTGGCAGGTCTGGTGGCGACCGCGGTGGCCGGTCCCGCAACATTCGGCCGGGTCACCCCGCAGATCCTGCTGATCGGTCTCGGGTTGGCCATCCTGCTCCCGGTCATCCCGTTCGCCCTGGAGTTGCTCGCGCTGCGCCGGCTCACCGCGGCGTCGTTCGGCACGCTGATGAGCCTGGAGCCGGCTTTCGCCATGTTGATGGGCCTGCTCATCCTGCGCCAGGTGCCGGCGCCGCCCGCCGTGCTGGGTATCGTCGCCGTCGTCACGGCCGGAGTCGGCGCCGCCCGCACCGGTGCGCGGTCGACACCGCCTGTCCCCGCCGAAGCCCTGACCTGACGTGGCGGTTTGTCAGGCGAGCGGCCGTGTTTGCACAGCGACACGCCGTCTCCGCCGTGCAAACGGGGCCGCTCGCCGACCGCGTACCGCCCCGATACCCTCGGTGGAATGGCTCAGGGTTTCTTCGCTTCGTCATTCGTCCGCGCGATCAACACCGGTTTCGTCGCATTGATGCACGCCCCGCTGATCGGCAGCCTGTTGCGCCGCGGCACCGTCGTCATCCGCTATCAGGGACGCAAGTCCGGCCAGACCTTCGAGCTGCCGGTCGGTTATCGACGCTCCGGTGACACCATCACCATCGCGGTCGCCCTGCCGGACAAGAAGAACTGGTGGCGCAATTTCACCGACGAGGGCGCGCCGTTGGTGTTCCTCGGGCTCGACGGGGCCGACCGTCCCGCGCACGCCGTGGCGACCCGGGATGCCACGGGTGCTGTCTCGGTAACGGCGACGTTGAGCTGACTGCTGCCGCGAGCGTCCCCATTTGGACACATGTGACGGCGTGTCAGTGTACAAACGCGCACGCTCGCGGAAGGAAAGTCAGGCGTCGATCCGCTTGCGCCGGTAGAGCGTTCCGATCCCGAGCAGGATGAGGCTGATCAGCAGAATGGCGGTCGCCAGCACGTTGATCTGAGGGGGAACCGCCGCTTTCACGGCGGCGTTGACGTACAGCGGGTAGGTCACGGTGGAGCCGCTGACGAAGTAGGTGATGATGAAGTCGTCGAGCGACAGCGCGAACGACAGCATGCCCGCCGCGATGATGCCGGGGACGATCAGCGGCAGCGTCACCTTGAAGAAGGTCCGCGTGGGGTTGGCGCCCAAATCCATCGACGCGTCTTCCAGGGTCCAGTCGAAACCGCGGACCCGGGCCCGGACCGTCATGGCGATGAAACTGACCTCGAACGCCACGTGCGCGATCACGATGGTGGTGTAGCCCGCCGCCCAGTGCAGGTCCAGGAAGAGGGTCAGCAGCGAGGCACCCATCACCACCTCGGGGGCGGTGAGCGGCAGCACCATGAAGGTGTCCACCGTCTTGCTGCCGCGGAATCGCTGGCGTACCAGGGCGATCGCAATCAGCGTGCCGAGGACCAGAGCGATCAGCGTCGACACGAACGCCACGTTGAGGCTGAGCTTGAGCGCGTCCACCAGGGCGGGGTATTTGAACGGGTGCAGCCAGTTGTCCAGGGTGAACCCCTGCCAGCTGTAGTTGAACTTGCCCGCCGGGTGGTTGAACGAGAACAGCACGATCACGAAAATCGGCAGGAACAGGTACAACAGCACCAGCCCCGCGACGATGCGCAGCGCCAGATCGCCCCACTTCGGGCGGGCCCGAACGGGTTTGGCCACCGACGGCTCGAGGGTGGCCGTCATACCAGGTCCTCCGTTCCCAGCGCCCGGGTGTAGAGCAGCACCCCGATGAGGATCAACACCATCAGTCCGAGGCTCAGCGCGGCGGCGACGGGGTAGTCCTTGACCACCAGGAACTGCTTCTGGATGACGTTGCCGATCATCGTGGTCTGGGTGCTGCCCAGGTAGTCGGCGTTGATGAAATCACCGACGGCCGGGATGAACACGAGCATGCTGCCGGCCAGCACTCCGGGCAGCGACAACGGCAGGATGACCTTGCCGAAGCTGCGGGTTCCCGTCGAGTACAGGTCGCGGGATGCTTCCAGCAGCCGCGGATCGATCTTCTCCAGGCTGACGTACAACGGCAGGATCATGAAGATGATCCAGTTGTAGATCAGACCGCCGATCACCGCCCAGCTGGTCGAGAGCAGTCGTCCCTCACTGGGTAACAGGCCGATCGTGTTGAGAAACGAGACCACCCAGCCGTCGTCGGCCAGGATGGTCTTCCAGGCCAGGGTCCGGATCAGGAAGGTCACGAAGAACGGCAGGATCACCAGTCCGAGGATCAGATTCTTGAATCTGCCTGCCTTGAAAGCGATCACATACGCCAACGGGAACGCCAGCAGCAGACAGACCACCGTCGCGACGGCGGCATAGCCGAACGAGCGCAGGATCTGATCCTGATACAGCTCGAACGCCTTGCCGAAGTTGCCGAAGTTCCAGTCGAAGGTCAGTGTCGGTAGATACACCGACCCACCCGAACTGGACAGCGATGTCCGCGCCAGCGAAAACAGCGGCACCACAAAGAACACCGCGAGATAGGCCAGCCCGGGCAAGATCATCAGGTACGGGGCGATCTTGCTGCGCTGCCTGCTACTGGTAGCAACACCAGCCATCTATGCTGCTCTCCTCTGCAAGACCATCCGATCAGCCGCCGGTGACCGCGGCGTACAGGTTGTTGTATTCCTGCGTCTGCTCGTCGGTCAGCGCCGCCCAGCTCTTGAGCCGCGCCTGCACGTCGGCCGGCGGGTTGATCAAGGGGTTGGCGCTGAGCTTGGGATCGATCTTGTTCAGTTCGTCGGTCATATCCGAGAGCACCGGCACGTACTGCGTGAACGCAACCAGCTTGGCGTAGTTCGCACGGTCGTACACGTAGTTGATCCAGGCCTCGGCGGCCTTCTGGTTCTGGGTGGTGTACGGGATCACCTGGGTGTCGATGAACCAGTCACCACCGGACTCCGGCACCACGAACTTGAGGTCGGGGTTGTCGGCCTGCAGCTGCACCACGTCACCCGAATAGGCCTGCGCGACAGCGATATTGCCGGCCGCGAGATCGTCGGAGTAGTCGTTGCCGGTGAAGCGCCGGATCTGGCCCTTCTCCTTCTGTTCGCGTACCAGGTCCACGGCCTTGGTCACCGTCTCGGTGGTCGGATTCTCCGGCGAGTTGCCCTGTGACTGCATGATCATGCCGAGGGCGTCCTGCACGTCGGAGAACAGGCTGACCCGGCCCTTGAACGCGGGATCCCACAGATCGTCGATCTTGGTGATGTCGCGCTTGGTGGCGGCCTTGTTGTACGCCAGCCCGACCATGCCGGTCATGTACGGCGCGGTGTACTTGCGGCCGGGATCGACCGAGGCGTTGAGCAGATCGGGACGCAGGTTCTTGCGGTTGGGGACGCCGGCCTCGCTGATCTCGTTGAGCCAGTTCAGACCCTTGAGCCGCAGCGCCATGAACTGGGTGGGCACCACCAGGTCGGCACCGATGTCCTGCTTACGCGACAGCGGCTCCTTGACCTTGGCGAACCACTGCTCGTTGTCGTTGAAATCCTCCTTGTAGTCGACCGTGAGACCGGTCGCTTTCTGGAAGGCGGCGACGAAGCCGTCGGCCATGTACAACGGCCAGTTGGAGATACGCAGCGTGCCCGTGGCCGGACCACTGTCCTGGGTGGTGCTGCTCGGCGCCGAGCTGCCGCCGCCGTTCGAACCGCAGGCCGCCAGGAAGGACGGACCCAGGATCGCCGCCGCGGCGGCCGCCGCACCGCCACCGATGAAGCGCCGCCGGCTGGTCCGGTTGGCGGCCAAACGCGAGAACAGGCGAGGGTCGATCTCGTTGGACATGCGGGACCTTTCGTGAAATCTGATTCAACTAGGGGGACAGGAGCACTCGTGACCGGTTAGGAGTCGTCGAGCATCTCCTCGAGGTCCTCGGTGGTCGGGATGTCGGCGGCGGGCAACACCAGGGAGGAATCCGGCGTCCAGCTGACGTACACCTGGTCACCCGGCCGCAGCAGCGGCAGATTCTGCTCGGGACCGACGTGAGCGACGACCACGGATTCGTCGGGGGCCACCACGGCCAGCCGCACCACCGGTCCCTGGAAGGTCATATCGCGCACCGTGGTGAGCACCGAGACGACGTCGCCGGTGGGCGCTTCGGTGGACACCCGGACCCGTTCGGGCCGGATCATCAGGGTGGCCTGGCCGCCCGGCTCGATGGTGGTGTCACCGGGGCGCGACTTCAGCGTCGACCCGAGCACCTCGATCTCGACGAAATCACGGTTGGCACGCCCGGTCTGGCGGCCGGCCCAGAGGTTGGCCTGCCCGATGAAGCCGGCGACGAACACCGTCGAGGGCCGGTCGTAGATCTCGGTGGGGGAGCCGATCTGCTCGACGTTGCCGGCGTTCATGACCGCAATGCGGTCACTCATCGTCAGTGCTTCCTCTTGGTCGTGGGTCACGTAGATGAAGGTGATACCGACCTCGCGCTGGATGCGTTTGAGTTCGAACTGCATGGCATGACGCAGCTTGAGGTCGAGCGCGCCCAACGGTTCGTCCAGCAGCAGTGCGCTGGGGTAGTTGACCAGGGCGCGGGCCAGCGCCACGCGTTGCTGCTGGCCGCCGGACAGCTGAGCGGGCTTGCGCTTGGCGAAATCGGTGAGCCGGACGATCTCCAGGATCTCGTCGACCGAACGCTTGATCTCGGCGGCGTCCTTGCGCTCCGACTTCTTGCGACTGCGCGGTCCGTAGGCCACGTTGTCCCAGACCGTCATGTGTGGGAACAGCGCGTAGTGCTGGAAGACGGTGTTCACGTTGCGTTTGTGCGGCGGGACCTTGGACACGTCGACGCCTTCGAGGCGGATCGCCCCGGAGGTGGGTGTCTCGAATCCCGCGATCATGCGCAACGTCGTGGTCTTACCGCAGCCCGACGGGCCCAGCATGGAGAAGAACTCCCCGGAACCGATGGTGAAGTCGGCGTCGGCCACCGCGACATAGTCGTCGAAGCGTTTCGTCACGTGGTCGATCTCGATGACCGGGGCCGCCTTCGTCACGGCGGCTCCGTCCTCGCCCGTCGCGTTTCCAGCGGCGGTGATATCTGTGCCGGTCAGGGCCCGTCCTCCCTCAGCGTCGTGGTCGGTGCGACACCAACCTTGGCCCATCGCCGGGGTCTTCGCAAGCGATTCCGCAACGAATTTACATTTCTACAATGGAATCCATAGGTAAGGCGCGAAATATCGGCAGAATCCGCCGCGCCGATGGGCTCAAACTCCGTCATCGGTGGTGAGTCGCGAGGCCGCTGTCTGGACCGTGATCGAATAGTCGCATGACAAGTGGCACCGCAGGCACGTTCCGGGGACTCGATGCCGAACCGTTCACCGGCCGCACGCCCAACGGCGCCGGCGATCTGTCGGTGGAGACCCACGGGATCGCCCCGGTGCCGGCCGACCGGCGCTACGGCACCCCGGCGCGGTTGTTCACCGTGTGGTTCGCACCGCAGGTCAACATGACCGGAGTGTTCACCGGAACCCTGGCCATCACCCTCGGGCTGGGCTTCTGGCTCGGCTTGATCGCGATGATCATCGGCACCGTACTCGGCGGGTTGGTGGTCGGCTACCTCTCGACCTGGGGGCCACGCACCGGCACCGCGCAGCTCCCGGCGTCGCGGCTGGCCTTCGGTCCCGGCGTTGCCCTACCCGCCGCCCTGCAATGGCTCTCGTCGATCGCCTGGGACGCCCTGGTCGGGCTGTTCGGTGGCGAAGCGTTGTCCGTACTGCTGGGCATCCCGTTCTGGGCCGCGGTACTGATCGTGCTGGCCGTCCAGGGCGCCGTCGGATTCTTCGGCTACGAACTGATCCACCGTCTGCAGGCCGTCCTCACCGTGGTGCTGTTGGTGACGTTCGTGGTGTTCGCCGTCAAGTTGGTGGCCGGCCACGACGTGGCGACGGCGGCAACGGCCACCGGCCCCGATCTGGTCGGCGCCTTCGTCCTCGAGGTGACCATCGCACTCAGCCTGTCCATCTCGTGGGCAAGCTACGCCGCGGACTTCAGCCGCTACCTGCCCGTGCAGTCATCGCAACCGAAGGTGTTCGGCTACACCTTCGCCGGTGTGGTGCTCGCCTACGTCTTCGTCCAGGCCATCGGTATCGCGGCGGCCGGGGTGATCGGTGACCAGACCGCCGCCGGCGTCCGCGACGTGATGGGCGGCGGGATCCTCGGTGCGCTGGCATTGCTGATCATCGCGCTGGCCTCGATCGGATCAGGGGTGATGAACGACTACAGCGGGTCGCTGGCCCTGCAGACCATGGGGGTGCGGATGCGCCGGCCGTATTCGGCCGCGCTGGTGACCGGCGTCGCATTCGCGCTCATCCTGTGGCTGCACGGTGGCGATACCGCCACCCGATTCCAGAATGTGCTGCTGCTGGTCAGTTACTGGATCCCGGCGTTCGTGGCCATCGTCGTCATCGACTGGCTGCTGCGCACGAGGGGCCGCACCACCGCCGCGGTCGACGTCACCGCCGAGCCGACCGGCCGCGGCGACGCGCTGGCCGCGCTGGTGGTGTTCGTCGTCTCCTATGCGGCGGCCGTCCCGTTCATGAACACCACGCTGCTGCAGGGATCGATCGCCCTCGCCTGGCACGGTGCCGATATCGCCTACTTCGTGAATTTCGCTGTCGCGGCGCTGCTCTACGGCGGGTATCGGTCGGTCGTCAGCGGACGGTCGCGAAAAAGCTCCTGACATCGGCGACGAACAGGTCGGGCTGTTCGAACGCGGCGAAGTGACCACCGCGCGGCATAGTGGTCCACTGGGTGATGTTGTAGCCGTCCTCGCACCAACTGCGTGGGGCGCGCGTGATCTCCTTCGGGAAAGCCGCGATCCCGGTGGGCCGTTCGACACGCGCGCCTGCCCCGAAACTGGTGAAGCTCTCCCAGTACAGCCGCGCCGACGAGGCGCCGCTGCCGGTGATCCAGTAGAGCATCACGTTGTCGAGCAGTTCGTCACGCGTCAGGACGTTCTCGGGATGGCCGTCGCAGTCGGACCACGCCCAAAATTTCTCGATGATCCACGCCAGTTGGGCCACCGGTGAATCGACCAGGCCGTAGCCCAGCGTCTGCGGACGGGTGGACTGTTGCTTGGAGTAGCCGGTGCCCCATCTGCGGTGCTCCTTGAGCGCGGCGAACGCGGCAAGGTCCTCGTCGGTGGGCGATTCCAGGCTGGCCGCGGGCGGACGCCCGATCGGCATGTTGATGTGGATGGCCATGCACCCGTTGTCGATGTTGCGCCCGATCTGCGTGGTCACTGCCGCACCCCAGTCCCCGCCTTGCGCGCCGTAGCGGTCGTAGCCCAGCCGGCGCATCAGCGTGTCCCAGGTTTCGGCGATCTTCGGCACGCCCCAGCCGGTCGAGGTCGGCTTACCGGAGAAGCCGTAGCCCGGCAGTGACGGGCACACCACGTGGAAGGCGTCCTCGGGGCGGCCGCCGTGCGCGGTGGGATCGGTCAGTGGGCCGATCACCTTGTGGAATTCGACCACCGACCCGGGCCAGCCGTGCGTCATGAGCAACGGCAGTGCGCCGGGGTGTGGTGAGCGCTGGTGGATGAAGTGGATATCGAGACCGTCTATCTCGGTGATGAACTGCGTGAAGCCGTTGAGTGCGGTCTCGCGCGCACGCCAGTCGTAGTCTTGCGCCCAGTACCGGGCCAGTTCCCGGGTATAGGCCAATGGGACGCCCTGACTCCAGTCGCTCACGCATTCGGCCTCCGGCCAACGGGTGGCTGCAAGCCGCCGCCGAAGATCGGCGAGGTCGTCGTCGGGCACCGCGATACGGAAAGGCAGGATCTCACTCACGCCGCTCATCGTGGCACGGACACCTGCGTCGGTTGGGCCCGCCGCGCGCGACGATGCGGTCCTCAGGCCTGCGGGACGTCGGTGTAGGCCGGCTGGTAACCGTCGGCGGAGAAGGTGAAGCCCTTGCCGCTGGACTCGCTGCCACACGACACGCCGGATGTCTCCTGCACATTGCACCGGAACCCGGCGACGGCCAGCACCGTGCCGAACGGCAGTGTGGCCGCCGGTCCGGGTTGCAGGCTGAACGGATTGCCCTCCAGCGCAACGAATTGCGCATCATCGGCGCGGTCGATCACCAGCGCGGTCGGTTTCGCCTGGGTGCCGTCGGTGGCCGGAACCGCCGTCGGCGCCCCGGTGATCGACAACGCGGTGGAACCCGCCGCCTGGCAGCCGGCCTGCGCGTGCGGGATGATCGCGCAGCGCCACCGGCCGCTGGGGGTGGAGAAGTAGTACGCCCGTTGGTCACCGGAGGTCGCGTAGAACTCGTCGGCGTTGGCCAGATGGGCGTTGGTGGCATAGGGCGGCAACCCCGGTTGTGTCCCGGCGGTGGGGACGGGAGTGTGCGGTTCGCCGGTGTTGACGACGGTGGGTGTGGCGCATGCCGACACCGCGAACACCGCCGTCAGGGTGAACCAGCCGATGGCGTGTGTGCCGCGTGCCATGTGCACAGCGTAGGGGATGGGGTACCGCGCGATTAACGCACGCTGAATGCAACCGGTGACCCCGCACCGGATCGCGGGAAGGCTACCGGCGTGACCCGCGTAATTCGATTCAACGCCTTCGACATGAACTGTGTCGCCCACCAGTCGCCCGGCCTGTGGCGGCATCCGGACGACCAGTCCTGGCGCTATAAGGATCTGCAGTACTGGACCGAATTGGCGAAACTGTTGGAGCGCGGCAGGTTCGACGGCCTGTTCATCGCCGATGTGCTGGGCACCTACGACGTGTACGGCGCCAGCGATGAGGCCGCCATCCGGCAGGCCGCGCAGATCCCGGTGGGCGACCCGCTACTGCTGGTCTCGGCGATGGCGCTGGTTACCCAACATCTGGGCTTCGGTATCACCACCGGCACGGGTTTCGAACACCCCTACCCGTTCGCCCGGCGCATCTCGACGCTGGATCACCTGACCGGCGGACGGATCGGATGGAATGTGGTCACCGGTTACCTGCCCGCCGCCGCCCGCAACATGGGCCAGACCGATCAACCCGCCCACGACGCCCGCTACGACCATGCCGACGAGTACCTGGAGGTGCTCTACAAGCTGTGGGAGGGTTCTTGGGAGGACGGCGCGGTGATCCGCGACCGGGACCGGGGGGTGTTCACCGATCCCGACAAGGTGCACCACATCGGACACGAGGGCACGCACTTCAGCGTCCCGGGAGTGCACCTGGGCGAGCCGTCGCCGCAGCGCACCCCGGTCATCTACCAGGCCGGCTCCTCACCGCGGGGCGTGCGGTTCGCTGCCGAGAACGCCGAAGCCATCTTCACCGCAGCTCCTACCAAAGCCATTCTGCGTGAAACTGTTTCGACCATCAGGTCCGAGCTCGAGTTGGCCGGGCGTGATCCGTACTCGGCCAAGATCTTCAACCTGTCCACCGTGATCACCGCCGCGACCGACGAAGAGGCGCACGCCAAGCACGCGGAGTACCTGTCCTACGGCGACCCCGAGGGTGCCCTGACCTTCATGTCCGGCTGGATGGGAGTGGACCTGTCGCGCTACGGGCTGGACGAACCGGTGGGCAATGTGGACTCCAATGCCATCCTCTCGGCGGTCAAGGCCTTCCAGTCCGCCGACCCGGACGGCGGTGAATGGGCCGTCCGCGATATCGCCGAATGGGGCAAGATCGGTGGGATAGGACCGCGGATCGTCGGCTCCGGTGCCCGCGTGGCCGACACGTTGCAGGAATGGGTCGAGGAGACCGATGTGGACGGATTCAACTTGGCGTATGCGATCACGCCGGGGTCGTTTGCCGATTTCGTGGAGCATGCGGTGCCGGTCTTGACCGAGCGCGGCGCCTACCAACAGGAGTACGCCCCCGGCACGCTAAGGAACAAGCTCAACGGTCAGGGTGACCGGCTGCCCGAGGATCATCGAGGGGCCAGTTACCGTGTCGGCGGACGGAATTCGACGATCATCGAGCGTCCGTCGACACGACCGTCGTCGTCGGCGTCGGTGGCCTCGCAACCGACGCGGGGACGGTAGCCACGTAAAGTGGCCGGATGGAAGCTGCACCGCTGCGTCCGGCCACCGGCGCCGATCACGGCGCGGTACACCGCGTGGTGGCGGCCGCGTTCGACAAGTACGTCGACCGGATCGGGCGCCGACCCGCTCCCATGGACGCCGATTTCACTGCGGCACTCGATGATTCACGGGTATGGGTGATCGTGGACGGCGACGCACCGCAAGCGGTGTTGGTGCTCGAATACCACGAGGACCATGTACTGATCGATACCGTCGCCGTTCTTCCCACGGCGCAGGGCCGTGGCTACGGCGCGCGGCTGCTGCGCCGGGCGGAGTCACAAGCCGGTGATCTCGGGCTGCCCGAGGTGCGGCTCTACACCAATGAGGCCATGTCGGAGAATCTCGCGTACTACCCACGGCAGGGCTACCAGGAGACTGACCGCCGATCGGAGTACGGCTATCGCAGGGTGTACTTCCGGAAACCGATTCCCCCTGCCCCTTTCAAGATATAGCCGACCCGGGGGCTTGCCGCAAGCCCCCGGTGATGGCGCACAATCGTCCCTCCATGCCTGTTCGACAGGCCGATTGGATTGGGGGATTGCATGTTTGACGTTCTCATCAGCGGTTCGGGGCCCACCGGGTTGATGCTGGCCGCCGAACTGCGTCTGCACGGTGTGCGGGTGCTTCTGCTGGACAAGGCGGCCGAACCGACGCCGGTGGTGCGGGCACTGGGGTTGCATGTGCGCAGCACCGAGATCATGGACCAGCGCGGCCTGCTGGAGCGCTTCCTCGAGCAGGGCCGGACGTTCCCGGTCGGCGGTTTCTTTGCCGCCATCGACAAACCGGCGCCCAGCGGGTTGGACACCGCGCATGCATACACCCTGGGTATTCCGCAGCCGGTCATCGAACGGCTGCTGACCGAACGGGCAGAACAGCTCGGTGCACCGCCGCACCGGGGCGTCGAACTAGTGGATCTGGCGCAGGACTCCGACGGGGTGACCGCGCACCTGGCCGATGGCACGAACCAGCGCGCCGCCTTCCTGGTCGGCTGCGACGGCGGACGCAGCACGGTGCGCACCCTGGCCGGCATCGCGTTCCCCGGCGAGCCGGCCAGCGCCGAAACGCTGCTTGGTGAGATGAAGCTGGCGGCCGACCCCGAGGACATCACTGCCACGGTGGAGCGAATCAGGACGACGCAGAAGCGGTTCGGGGCCGGACTGTTGGCCGGAACCGATGGGGTGTATCGGGTGGTGGTGCCGGCGGCCGGGCTGACCGATGACCGCGGCGTGCCACCCACGCTCGACGAGTTCCGTCGGCAACTGCGGGCGGTCGCCGGTACTGACTTCGGGGCGCACTCGACGCGCTGGTTGTCACGGTTCGGGGACGCCACCCGACAGGCCGAGCGCTACCGTGTCGGGCGGGTGTTCCTGGCCGGCGATGCGGCGCACATCCATCCACCCGCCGGCGGACAGGGACTCAATCTCGGCCTTCAGGACGCGTTCAACCTGGGGTGGAAGCTGGCCGCGCACATCAGGGGCTGGGCACCGGAGCACCTGCTGGACAGCTATCACGACGAGCGGCACCCGGTGGCCGCCGACGTGCTGAACAATTCACGTGCCCAGATGGAGTTGATGTCCACCGCCGCCGGCCCGCAAGCGGTGCGGCGGCTGGTTACCGAACTGATGGATTTCGACGACGTGAACCGCTACCTGGTGGAGAAGATCACTGCCATCGGCGTCCGCTACGACGTCGGTGACCGGCGGTGGGGTCGGCGGCTGCGCGATATGCCGGTGGGGCCGGGACGGCTTTACGGCCTCATGCACCGCGGACGCGGACTGCTGCTGGACCAGACCGGCGCGCTGTCGGTGACGGGCTGGGCCGACCGCGTCGACCACGTCACCGCCGACTGTCCCGAGCTGGATGTCGCCGCCGTCTTGCTGCGCCCGGACGGGCACATCGTCTGGACCGGCGACGACCAGCCGGGCCTGGCGGATCGGTTGGCGGGGTGGTTCGGCGCCCCTACAGCGGCAACAGGATGTCCTTGACGCGTGGATCGGTGGCCAGGAACTGTTGCACGGCAGGGTCTTTGAAGGTCTCCACCAGCTTCTTGACGTTGTCCGTGTCGGCCCATTTGGTACCGATGGTGAGCTGGCCGGCGAACTCGTCGGGAGCCGGGGGAGCGAAGATCTGCTGCTTGAGGGGCACCTTGGCGGCCAGGTAGTACTCGGTGTAGCCGACGGCGGCGTCCAGGTCGGGCGGCGAGCGGGACTGCGCGGCGAAGTCGAGCAGGGTGAACTTCAGATGCTTGGGGTTGGTGTCGATGTCCTTCTGGGTCGCCTGCCATTTGTCGACCCCCGGCTTCAAGGTGATCAGCCCGGCGCGTTCCAACAGCCACAAGCCCTGCGCCTCGTTGGCCGGGTCGGAGTACAGCGAGACGTTGGCGCCGTCGGGCAGCTGCGTCACATCGGTGTACTTGTCCGACCAGATCCCGAAGCCCCAGCGGAACACCGGCGTTGCGGCGGTCTCGCGGAAGTCCGGGTTGGCTTCCAGCACCTGGCCCAGCCACAGCTTGTGCTGATAGACGGTGCCGGCCACCTCGCCGTCGTTGACCGCCCGGTTGATGGTGTTGCTGTCGGACAATCCGCGGAACGCGACCTTGATCCCGTGCCGGGGTGCCACCTCCTTGCCGATGTACTCGATCAGCGCCTGTTCGGCGGCGTTGCCCTCGTTGGTGGCGACGACGAGGGTCGCGCCGGGAATCTCGTTGGCCGACTTGGTCTCGTCGAAAAAGGCGTACCGCACCACCACCGCCCCGACGATGACGACGGCCAGAGCGACGGCGATCCAGGCCCACTTGGCGTTGCGTTTGAGTTCGAAGCCGTGGTCGTCCTGATCGGGGGCGGTGGAGGTGGGTGTGGTGGTCATGCGGGGACCTTTCGGTGCAAGGCCAGGGCACGGTGGCCCCGGCGGTGGGGAGTGGTGAAGCGGACCAGCGCGTCGCCGACGAGCTGCACCAGCGCGACGGTGATGACGAGGATGACGATGGTGGCCAGCATCACGCCCTGGTCGAAGCGTTGGTAGCCGTAGGTGACTGCCACATAACCGATTCCGCCGGCGCCGATGGTTCCGGCGATGGCGGAGTATTCGATCATCGCGATGGTGTTGATCGTGAGGCCGCCGATGATCGACGGCACCGCCTCGCTGAGCTGCGCGGTGCGGATGATCTGTAGCCGGGAACCACCGGAGGCCCGGGCCACCTGGACCACGGCCGGCGGCACCGAACGAAGCGAGTTCTCCACGATTCTGGTGAAGAACGCGATACCGGCCAGCGACATCGGCACCACCGCGGCGGCGATGCCGATGTTGGTGCCGGTGATGAACCGGGTGAACGGCATGATCGCCGCCATCAGGATGAGGAACGGCAGCGACCGCCCGATGCTGATCACCCAGCTCAGGCTGGTGTGCAGGGCCGGGTTCTCGAACAGGCCGCCCGGGGCGAGGTTGTGGATCAGGGCACCCAGCGGGACACCCACCAGCACCACGATGGTCATCACGATGCCGACCATGATCAGGGTGTCCAGCAAGGCCGGGAAGAGCAGACCGGGCAGCTCGTCGAACGAGACTTTGGCGTTGGCCAATACGGATTCGGTCATGCCACCACTTCCAGCTCGGGCTCGATCGCCGCGTTGGTGTTGGCCGACAGCCCGAATCCGGCCAGCACGCCCGGCACCCGGGCCCCGACATCGGCCGGAATGCCCAGTGTCGCCCCGCCGATCGTCACGCCGGCGACCACCTGCACCGAGGCGCCGAGCACGGCGACCGGCGCACCCAGCTCGGCCGACGCCCGTCCGATCCAATCGGCAGGAACGTCGGGTGCGTCGTAGATGACATTCCAGACCTGTTGTCCCGCAGCGGGTGTGGCGTCAATACGTTGCGGGCGCAGCTCGGAACCCAGCGCCGATTGTGGATCGGTGAGCAGGTCGACGAGGCGACCGGATTCGGCAATGCTGCCGTGGTCAAGGCGGGCCACCGAGTCGGCGATCTTGAGGACGGTGTCCATTTCGTGGGTGATGAACACGATCGACAGGTCCAGGTCGTCGCGCAGTTCGCGCAGCAGCTCCACCACCGAGGCGGTGGTGGTGGGATCGAGTCCGGCGGTGGCCTCGTCGGAGAGCAGTACCGAGGGCCGTAGCGCCAGCGCCCGAGCGATACCGACGCGCTGGCGTTGCCCGCCGGACAGCTGGAACGGGTAGTGCTGCGCACGCTGGGACAGCCCCACCCGGTCGAGGAGTTCGGCGACGCGCTTACTGGTTTCGGCGGCCGTCACCCCGAGGTATTCCATTGGCAGCGCGACGTTTTCGGCGGCGGTGCGCCGCTCCAGCAGTCCTGCGGACTGGAACACGGTGCCGATCCGCCGGCGGGCGACCCGCAGTTTGCGCGCCGAGAGCGTGGTGAGGTCTTCACCGTTGACCACCACCGAGCCCGAGGTGGGTGGGGTGAGCAGGTTGATACATTGCGCCAGGGTGCTTTTGCCGGCTCCGCTGGGCCCCACCACGGCGAGAATCTCGCCGGCTTGCACCCGGAAGTTGACCCGATCCAGCACCACCGTGCGCTGTGCACCGTGGCCGTAGGCCTTGGTGACGTCGGTGAGTTCGATCATGGACATCGAGCCTGGCAGGCCGGGATGCGGTGGACCAGGTTTGCGCTCATGGTGAGCGCAGACGCCGGCGCGACCCGAACCTCTATTCGGCGACGGTGCGAGTCAGCCGGCTTGGGGCTGCCCTCAGCAGAACGTCACTTGGTGCCGAAGATGCGGTCACCGACATCGCCGGCGCCCGGCACGATATAGCCGTGCTCGTCGAGGGCACGATCGACGGCCGCGGTGAAGATCGGCACGTCGGGATGGGCATCGTGCAACGCCGTCACCCCCTCGGGGCAGGTCAACAGGCAGACGAATTTGATCGACCGGGGGGAGTACTCCTTGAGCCGGTCGACCGCGGCGATGGCCGAGTTCCCGGTGGCCAACATCGGATCCACCACCACAATGTCGCGTTCGTTCAGGTCACCGGGCATCTTGAAGTAGTACTCCACGGCGATATGGGTTTTCGGGTCGCGGTAGAGGCCGATATGGCCCACGCGGGCGCCCGGTACGACATCGAGCATGCCGTCGAGAATGCCGCTGCCGGCGCGCAGGATGGACACGAAAACCAACTTCTTGCCGTCGATGACGCGACCGGTCGTCACCTCCAGCGGGGTCTGCACCTGCACTTCCTGGGTGGGGATGTCCCGCAGCACCTCGTAGGTCATCAGGGTCGCGATCTCGTGCAGCAGAGTGCGGAAACTGGTGGTGGAAGCGTCTTTTCTGCGCAACAGGGTCAGCTTGTGCTGGACCAGTGGGTGATCGATCACGTGTACGTCCGTCATGTGTCTAGAACACCGTCCCGTCACTGATGATGGTCAAAGGGGGGAGACCGCCGCGCAGCCGGCGTGCGGTGGCGCGGCCGGCTTGCCAGGTGCCGCCCTCCAGGACGCATGCCAGTGGTACATCGGCACCCAGTTCGGCGCGGACCAGCGGCGCGAGTTCGTCCAGCAACGCGACGGTGAGCGCTCGCCACTCCACCACCAACTCGTCACCGACCGACCAATCACGTTGGGTGACAGCCATATCCCGCAAGCGCAGTACGCCCGTGTCGATCAGCAGGCCGCCGTTGCGGTACTCCGGCAGGCCGGTCAGCTCGTCGATGCCGGTCACCCGGACACCTGCCCAGCCGAACGGCTCCAACAGCGAGTAGGTCAGCCACTGGGACAGCTTGTGGAACGGCATCCAGCCCGCGCTCGCGCCTGGGCCCGGCACCGCAGGGTGGCGCCATACGTCGCCGAGCGGCTGGTCCCCGAGCGCGTTACCGGACGGCCAGACTTCCGACAATGTCGAGAGCAACACCGACAGGATGGCATGGGCGGACACCGCATTGTCGGGTCCGACAAGTGAATCGAACATCGCTCCGGGGCGCCCGTCCGGACCGTACACCGCGGGGTTGGCGGCCAGTGCCGCACCGAGTCGGCGCAGCAGCCGAGTGCGGCCGTCGAGCCCCACCAGTTGGTTGTCGTCGGAAACCTGGAAGGCAGCGGCGAGCGCCTCAGGTGTCACGGCGCGCAAACCATCGGCGTCGGCGCGCAACGGCTGGTCGGGGTGGCTGGAGAACAAGCCGTCGGTGAAGGCGTGCCAACTGGCCACACCCAACCCCTCGGAGCGGGTGAGCGACAGCCCGGTGGCGTGCTCGTCGTAGCGCCACCGTGGACCGGCGCCGGCGTCGAGCAGCACGCTGACCACCGCCAGGTCGATCATCGCGGCCGCGTCGAGGTCGGCCCCGCGGGTCACCCCGCCGGCTTCGAAATGGCGCCATCGGCTGTGGAAGGGAACCTTCAGGTCGGGATAGCGGCTGCGGGTGACCGTCGCGACGTCGGCTGCGGTAGCCGGTAACGCGTCATCGTCGACGGTGAACCAGTCCGATTCGCCGGCGCGGGCCCGGGCCAGCAGAAACCGGGCACGCTCGCGAATGGCGGCGGTGGTGCGCAGTTCGGCGATCGGGTCGGTCACCCGTCGAGCCCCCGACCCTTGATCTTGCGCAGTTCGTCGGCGTCGGGGATGTCACCGGGGGTGAAGTAGCCGGCGGCCATCTTGGCGTCGATCTCCACCCGGGCGTCGGCGGGCACCAGTTCGTCGGGGATGTTGACCCGCTCGCCGACCTCGATGCCCGATCCGGTGATGGCGTCGTACTTCATGTTGCTCATCGACACCAGGCGATGGATTTTGCGGATGCCCAACCAGTGCAGCACATCCGGCATCAGTTCCTGGAAGCGCATGTCCTGCACGCCGGCCACGCATTCGGTCCTGGCGAAGTACTGGTCGGCGGTGTCACCGCCCTCCTGACGCTTACGGGCGTTGTACACCAGGAATTTCGTGACCTCGCCAAGTGCCCGGCCCTCCTTGCGCGAGTAGGCGACCAGTCCGACGCCACCACGCTGGGCACCCTGAATGCACTCCTCGATGGCATGGGTGAGATACGGCCGGCACGTGCAGATGTCGGACCCGAACACATCCGAGCCGTTGCACTCGTCGTGGACCCGCGCGGTCAGCTCGACGGATGGGTCGGCCAGATCCCGTGCGGCACCGAAGATGTACAGGGTCTGCCCGCCGATGGGCGGCAGGAACACTTCCAGGTCGCCGCGGGTGACAAGTTCCGGGTACATCCCACCGGTTTCCTCGAACAGCACGCGCCGCAGTTCGGTCTCACTGCACCCGAATCGGGCTGCCACGCCGGGCAGGTACCACACCGGTTCCAGCGCCGCCTTGGTCACCACCGCGGCGCCGCTGTCCAGCAGGTACCGACCGTCCGGGTGCAGCCTGCCCTTGGCGATGGCGTCGGCGATTTCGGGCAGGATCACGTGCGCCTTGGTGACGGCGATGGTGGGGCGGATGTCGTATCCGGCGGCCAATTCGGCGTCGAAGACGTCGGCGACGGCCGCGCCCCAGGGGTCGAGGCTGACGATCTTGTCGGCGTCGCCCCACTGTTCGTACGGGCCGATGGAGTCGGTGGGGGAGGTGTTGGTCAGGTCGGCCCGGTGGGACCGCGACAAGGCGCCCGCGGCCACCGCCAGTGCGCGGTACACGCTGTAGGAGCCGCTGTGGGTGCCGATGACGTTGCGGTGGGAGCGGGTGCCGGTGGTGCCGACCACGGGTCCGCGTTCGGCGGCAGTTCGGGTGCCCCACCGGATCGGCAGGGCACCGGAACCACCGCTGTGCGACGTCAGCCGGATGTGCCCGGGCTTGGGTGCGGCGGTGTCAGCCATCGGCGATCCTCTCCTCACGGGCTACCCCTGCAGGGGAAGGCGCCAGCTTAGCGACTCGACCTGACCGGCGCCGCGCGATACCGCTGATAACACCTCCCACCTGCGGTTCAGGTGCCCCGTGAACAGCCGGAAACCGCCTCGCCGAGCACGCTGACCGGATGTCCTCAGCCGATCGGAGCGGAATGTGCCGATGCCGGTTGGACTGTGCTCCGGCGCCGCTGCCGGCGTACACCGATCGCCTCGAACCGCATCTTCAGTCCGTCGATGAACGCGGTGAGGGCCAGTTCGAAGCTGGCCGTATCGATTTCGTCGGCCTTACCGCGCAACAGATGCGCCTGGTGCATGTGCGGATAGCGGTCGCGGTAGACCTGGACGTCGTCGGCAAAGCCTTGGGAGAACGACCCGACCGTGGACCCCAACACCAGCGATCGGGTGGCCGCGCCGATCAGCGTGGCCTCCCTGGGCGGCCAGCCCGCACCCACCAGCCCACCGTGCACGGCGTCGGCGATCCGCAAGCTGGCATCGCGCCGGCCGATGCCACCCGCCAGATAGGGCACCAGGTTGGGATGGGCAGCCAGGGCGGCGCGGTAGGAGCGGGCCCAGCCGGCCAACCCGGCGGGCCAATCCGCGCCGTCGTCGAAAGCGGCGGTTTCGACGTCGCTGACCACCCGGCTGGCGACATCGTCGAGAACGTCGTCCTTGGTGGGGTAGTGCTTGTAGAGCGACGCGGCCTGCACCCCCAACACGCTCGCCAGCTTGCGCATGGACAGCCCGTCCAGACCATCCCGGTCGATCATCTCCAGTGCCGCTTCCCGGATGCGCTCGCGGCTGAGCAGGGGTATGCGGGGCCGTCCCATGACACGCCTCACCTCCCGGCGACCTTGCTTCGGCTAACGCCGTTAGCTTAAACTGTGACCATAAGCTAACACTGTTCGCTATTGGGCGCCAGGTCAGAGGAGACACCGATGCGCAGGACCGTTTTCACCGAAGAGCACGACGATTTCCGGTCGATGATCCGGGCGTTCATCGAATCCGAGGTCGTCCCGGTGTACGACAAATGGTTCGAAGAAGGCATCGCACCGCGCGACTTCTACTACAAACTCGGCGAGCTGGGCATCTTCGGGATCGAGATCCCCACCGAGTACGGTGGCGCCGGCCTGGACTCGTACAAGTTCCAGGCCATCATCACCGAGGAGTGCGCCCGCGCCGGCGTGTCCTTCGGTGGCTCCAGCGTGCACATCGGCCTGTGCCTGCCGTACCTGAAGGCGCTGGCCACCGAAGAACAGAAGCAGCGCTGGTACCCGGGCATGCTCAGTGGCGAGACGATGTTCGCGATCGCGATGACCGAGCCAGGAACCGGCTCGGATCTGGCCGGAATGCGCACCACCGCGAAGCCTTCCGGCGACGGTACGCATTACGTGCTGAACGGGTCCAAGACATTCATCACCGGCGGCGTGCACGCCGACCGGGTCATCGTGTGCGCTCGCACCGCGCCGGCACGCGAGGACGATCGGCGGTTCGGTATCACCCTGCTGGTGGTGGACACCAAGTCCGCCGGATATCAGGTGGGGCGCAAGCTCGACAAGCTGGGCCTGCGGGTCTCCGACACCGCCGAACTGAACTTCACCGATGTCGTCGTGCCCGCCGAGGACGTGCTCGGCGAGGTCAACATGGGATTCTCCTACCTCGGGCAGAACCTGCCGCGCGAACGCCTCGGTATCGCCGTGGGCGCCTATGCACAAGCCAAGGCCGCAGTGCGGTTCGCCGCGCAGTACACCCGCGACCGCACGGTGTTCGGCAAGCCGGTCGCGTCCTTCCAGAACACCAAGTTCGAGCTCGCGGCGTGCCAGGCCGACGTCGACGCCATGGAGGCCGTCGTCGACCGGGCCATGGAGGCGCACGACCTCGACGAGCTGACCCCGGCCGACGCCGCGTCGGCCAAGCTGTTCTGCACCGACGTCGCCTCCCGGGTCATCGACCGCTGCCTTCAGCTACACGGCGGGTACGGGTACATCAACGAGTACCCCATCGCTCGGCTCTACGCCGACAACCGCGTGAGCCGCATCTACGGAGGTACCAGCGAGGTGATGAAGATGATCATCGCGAAGAACATGGGCCTGTAACGCTCAGGGAGTCCAGGTTCCGTACGGGACAAGAGGATTGGTCCCGTACGGAATATGCGGATTGGCGCCGCCCACGCTCTGATCGCGTGGGATCACGATGGTGGGGATGTGTTGGTTCGGGCTGCCGGCCACGGGTTGCGGCTGCAGGTCGGCCGGCACATGCGGTGGCAACACCACCGCACCACCCGGCCCGGCATCCGATACCACGGCCGGCCCGTGTGGCGCGCTCGGGTCGTTCAGGGGCAGTGTGTCCGCTCCAAGGATGGTTCCCACTCCGACAACGAATTTCGCCGCTCCCGCGGTCAGCATCTCGATCATGACTTCCACGATGCCGCAGATTGCGGCAACCGGCCGCGTTCTCTAAGCGACCTCATATCAACGCGTCACGGCCGCAAGATGACCTTCACCGCGCCGTCCGCCTTCTTCTGCAGCGCGTCATAAGCCCATGGCGCCTTCTCCAGCGGGAGCACATGCGTGGCGAAATCGTCGACGCCCAACGGGTCGTCGTCGACCAGTAACGGCATGATGTCGGGTACCCAGCGCTTCACGTTCGCCTGCCCCATCCGCAACTGAATCTGCTTGTCGAACAAGGTCAATAGCGGGAGGGGATCGGCGGCGCCGCCGTAGACCCCGATGATGGAGATCGTGCCGCCCCGGCGTACCGCGTCGATGGCGGTGTACAGCGCGTCCAACCGATCAATCCCGGCCTTCTGCATGAGGGGTTTCGCCACGGCATCGGGAAGCAGTGCAGTCATCTGCTGCAGGGCTTTTGCGATCGGCGAGCCATGAGCCTCCATGCCCACCGCGTCGATCACCGAATCGGCCCCCCGCCCATCAGTTCTGGCCCGGATGACCTCGCCGATCGGCGCGTCCGCCGCGCCGGCGTCGATCACCTCCACGCCCCGCGCCGCCGCCCGTGCCAGCCGCTCCGCAACCAGGTCGACGCCGATCACCCGGTAGCCCAGCCGCGTCGCGATCCGGGCCGACATGTCACCGATCGGCCCGAGCCCCAGCACGGCAACGGTTCCGCCGTCGGGAATGTCGGCGTAGGCAACCGCCTGCCAAGCGGTCGGGAGCACGTCGGACAGGTAGACGAAGCGACTGTCCGGCGGACCTTCGGGCACCTTGACATGGGTGAAATCTGCGTGGGGCACGCGCAGGTACTCGGCTTGGCCGCCGGGCACCGACCCGTAGAGTTCGGAATAACCGAACAGGGCGGCACCGGTGCCGTGTTCGCGCACCTGGGTGGTTTCGCACTGGGTGTACAGCTGACGATCACACATGAAGCAACTGCCACAGGAGATTTGGAAAGGTATCACCACCCGGTCGCCGACCGCGAGGTTGGTCACCTCGGCCCCCACCTCACGCACAATGCCCATCGGTTCGTGACCGAGGATGTCGCCAGGGCGCATGAAAGCCCCGAGGACCTCGTACAGGTGCAGATCCGAACCACAGATGTTGGTGGAGCTGACTTCGATGATCGCATCCGTGGGCGCTTCGATCTCCGGGTCAGGAAAGGTCTCCACCCGGACGTCCCGTTTTCCTTGCCAGCTCACCGCTCGCATCCGTGTCTCCTTCCGCGCCGTTCGACGCCTGGTCGATGGGTGAAAGTCCTTTGGTGGCAGGGCCTTCCAAGAGTGATCCGTCGGGCGCAAACCGCGAGCCGTGCAGGGGACACTCCCACGCGCGGTCGACGTTGTTCCAGCTGACGATGCCGCCCAGATGCGGGCACACGGCCGACACGGCGTGCCGGGTTCCGTCGACCACACAGTTTGCCTGCGGCTTCCAGAGTGGCCCGCTCACGACACCACCTCCGTCGGGTGGTGCCGCCGAGCGCGAAACAGCCGGAGCCAACCAGCCTTTCGCCAGATTGATCCCGACTTCCACGTTGTCTTTGACCGCGGTGGTGATCCCGGCCAGGTCGTGGCTGCTCCAACTGTCGAAGGCTTGCGCCCAGTCCATCCGGCCGCCGAGCATGCGCGCGGACAGGGCCAGTGCCGCCGCCACCCCGTTGGTCATACCCCATTTGTCGAATCCGGTCGCGACGAAGATCCGGTCGGTTCTCGGTAGCAGCGGACCGACGTAGGGGAGTTCGGCGGACGGGTGGTAGTCCTGAGCCGACCAGCGGTGGGTCTGTACCGCGCCGGGGTAGTGCACCCCCGCCCAACGGGCCAGTTCGTCGAGGGCGGCGGCCTCGTCGCCACCGCGACCCACCGGATGGCCGGCCCCGCCGACGATCAGCTTGTCGCCTTCGGCGCTCGGGGCATACCGCACGGAGCGGGTCGGTGAATCCACCGAGATGTACATCGAGCGGGTGATGTCCCCGGGTACGTCGAAAGCCATGCAGTAGGACCGCTGCGCTTTGAGGCGCGCGAAGAAACCGCCCCGGTCCAGAATGGGGGTTCCGGTGGCCAGTACGCACCGGTCGGCCTTGACGGAGAACTGCCCGTCCCGTGTGTCGTCGCTGGCATGGGTGAGCCGCAGATCCACTCGCAACGGTCCGGTGCCGGATACCGCAGTGGTCCGCACCCCCTGCAGCACCGTCCCGCCGTGGGTCTCGAGCTCCACCACCAGGCTGTCCAGGAAGGGGATAGGGTCGATCTGGGCCTGGTCGCGCAGTCGGACACCACCGGCGAGGGGGAACGGAACGTCGGCGGAGTCGATCCACTGTGCGTCCAAGCCGGCGCTGTGGCAGGCGTCCAGGACTGCACGCGCCATGCGCAAGCCCCCGCCGGTCTGGGCATACGCGTGGTCGTCCTCGCGCTGCGCGGTCAGGCCGTGGTCGGCGCAGTGCCGCAACAGCCAGTCCCGGCCTTCCCGGTTGCCCGTCACATACGCCTGAAGCACCGAGGTTGAGTGCTTGGCCGCGATCCTGGCGAGCTTGCTGCCCTGCAGCAGGGTCGTTTTCCCGGTGGTGTTGTCGGTGGCACCGGCACCGATGTGGCGGGCTTCGACGACGGTCACGCGCTTACCTGCCCGGGCCAGCAAGACGGCCGTGGTCAGTCCGGTCAGCCCTGCGCCGACCACCACCACGTCCACAGCCTCGGGTGCGCTTGCCACGGTCTGTGCCGGTGTCGTGGCCTCGATACGGTCAGTGGTCCACAGCGAAGACGATCGGGCTGACATGCGGTGTGCTTACCCGGTCGGGGGACGGTCAAACGCGTGGGTCAGCACCGCAGCTTATGCGGCGCGGCGGGCACCGACCGTCGCGAACTGGGCCGGCGCGCCGAGGCGGTCACCGCGGCGGCGCGGCCGTCGGCTTCCAGCATGGTGACGTCCCAACCGGCGGCCACCAGGACGGCGGCGGCGGTGACGCCGTTGCTTCCGGTTCCGATGACCACGGCATCAGGGGTGTGGGTAGATCGCAAGGCAGAACGCTCCTGATCGAGGGGTGTGCACGTGTTGTGCCGGGAATCGCCTTCTCCGAATGTCCGGCGGGCGAGCACCCCTGGTACCTCGTGCGGACGGCGCCAAACCTGGACCGGCGCCCGGCGGCGGTGGGTTACCTCACACCCGTCCTGATGTGAGCGCGCCGCCTGCCGCCCGCCAGTGGATCAAGCCGCCGCTCATATTCACGGCGTCGAAGCCGTTCTCCACCAACAGGTTCGCTGCTCCCGCTGAGCGCATACCGCCGGTACAGAAGGCGATGAGCAACCGATCCTCTGGTAACCCGAGGAGGCGGTGCGGCAGCACTTCCAAGGGAATGTGCACGGCATCTGGAATGTGGACCCGATTCCATTCGAAATCGCGGCGGACGTCGACCACGAGCGCCCCCTCGGCCACCAACCGGACCGCCTCCGATGCGCTGATCGCGGGCGGCCGCTTCAGGAAATGGCGAAGGCTCATCGTCCTGCCGCCTCCCACCGCACGTTCACCATGGTGAGCGGGCCACTGAGCACGGGTATCAGCGCACCGATGCGGGTTCGCATGGCCAGTCCGCGGCCCAGCAGCGCGGTGACCGCCACCGCGAGATAGAGCGTCCCGTGCGCAGGCCCCAGGACGGCCGCCACAGCGCGGTCGTGCACCGTACCGAGGTTGACCAAAAGGGCCACCACACTGACGAATTCGAGGATGGAGAGCATCCCGAGGCTGCGCAGCAACACGCTCATCCGATGTGCGCTCCCGGCCGCACCACCATGAGGATGACGACGATCGCCCACAGCAGGTTGAACATGCCGGACAGCATCCCGAGCCGCCGCAGTGCGGTAGCGGCGGGCGGCGCGTCCAGTGCTTCCCGTTGCCGAGGCGTGATCTGCAGTGCCAGCAAGCCGCCGGCCGCTGCCGTCATCACCATCGCGACGATGATCCATATTTCGGTGGCCCGGCCCTGCACCATCGCGAGTAGTACGCCGACCAGTGGCACGATCAGCGCGAAGGTCCCGTAGACCCGGGTGATGCGGTACAGCATGGCGGCGACAGCGGCGTTGCCGCCCCCACCCGCCACCGGCGCGAAGCGGGGAAAAAGACTGGTGGATACGGCTATTGGCCCCACGAACAGGATGCCGGCCAACACGTGCACCGACAACAACAGGGATTTCACAACCTTCAGCTTAGCTGAAGGTTGGGCGCGAGGCTATTCCGGCGGGGTCACCATCCGCGCAAGCGTGGCGCGCAACGCCCCGGTCAGCTCCGGGTGCTGCTCGGCGAACTCCTCGTCGAGCCGGCCGACCACGTCTGCGACCTTTGCCAAGAGCGACTCGGCCTCAGCTGTCGCCCGCAGGGTGGACGCCGCTCCGGCGTGCGCCGTCCCGTCGTCCACCAACCCAGCCTCGACCAAGGCCGCGACCGCAGCGTGCGCGCTCTGGACTGTGATGCGTGACCGACGGGCCAGCTCGCTGAACGAGATTCCGGGCGCTCGGCGGATGTGCCCCAGTAGGCCGTATTTGCGGATCGTCAATCCGAGCGGTTTGAGCGCCTCGGTCAACGCCGCATCCCACACGCGGCTGATGGTGAGGAGCCCGACCGTCGGGCTGAACGGGGGCGGCTCGGCCATGCAGGCAGGTTACTCGGCCCGTGCCGGGCCCGGGCGCTGCGTCGCGCTACCCGGCACCCCCGCGACCGCCACGGCGCCACCAACACCGAGCCAACCGGCATGACGGGCGTGATTTAGTGATCTGGTGACCGTTGCAACGTTTCGCTTTTCGGGCCGCGGGTGAGCGCACGCGGCTGGCTGCTGTTCGCGGCGATGAGCGTGATCTGGGGCATCCCGTATCTTCTGATCAAGATCGCGCTGGAGGGGCTGTCGGTGCCCGTGCTGGTGCTGGCCCGCACGTTGATCGGCGCCGCGGTGCTGCTGCCGCTTGCGGTGTCGCGGGCCAACATCGCGAGCGTCATCGCGCACTGGAAACCGTTGCTGGCCTTCGCCTTCTTCGAGATCATCGCGGCGTGGCTGCTGCTGTCCAACGCCGAACACCACCTCAGCAGTTCCACGACGGGCCTGCTCATCGCCGCGTCACCGATCATCGCCACGGTGCTGGACCGGATCACCGGAAGTACACACCGTCTCGGTGCCGACCGACTGGCCGGGCTGGTGATCGGCATCGTCGGCGTGGCGGTGCTGGCGGGGCCTGGTCTGTCCGGCGGGGCAGCCTGGCCCGTCGCCCAGGTTCTGCTGGTGGCTACCTGTTATGCGATCGCCCCGTTGATCGCCGCGCGGCACCTCACCGATGTCCCTGCGCTGCCGTTGACCGCGAGCTGTCTCGCCGTGGCCGCACTGGTGTACGCCGTGCCGGCGGCGTTGCGGTGGCCGACCGAGATGCCGAGCACGCGGGTGCTCGTGGCGACCGTCCTGCTCGCCGTGGTCTGCACGGCGCTGGCCTTCATCGTGTTCTTCGCCTTGATCCGTGAGGTCGGCCCGACGCGCGCCCTGGTGTTCACCTATGTGAATCCGGCGGTGGCCCTGGTGGCCGGCGTGGTCGTCCTCGCCGAACCCCTCACGGTGTTCAACGTGGCCGGCCTGGCCCTCATCCTGGTCGGTTCGGTGCTGGCCACCCGCCGCTCGGCGGGGGAGCAGCGGCCCGCCCCAGGTTAGGGACGGGGCGTCACCGGGTGTGCCTGCAGCCGACAGCTGTCGATGCGGGTGGCGACGGTGATCGGGATGGCTTTCCCGGCAGCGTGTTTCAGGACTGTCCCGGGTAGGGGAGGGCCTCGGTGACGCTACCGCCGTTGACCGACGGGCCGAGCAGTACGGTCGAGGAATTGACGGCCGGGTCGTAGCTCACCAGCGCCGTCCCACCGCCGCACCCCAGGTGGCCCTGCAACACCAGCTTGTCGCCGGTCGCCCCGACCACGAAGACGCTGTCGGACATGCCGGGAACGTGCACCCGGGTAGTGTGGCCGTCGGCTGTCAGGCGAGACAGGAACGCGGTGCCGCAGGCGCCGGTGGATTGTAGGAACATTCCGCTGGGCAGTTCCCAGGCGCTGCCGTCGCCGAGGTCCCCGCCGAAACCGGGGTCATCGCCTTGACCGGAGTTGAGGGCGGTGAGCGGGGTTGGGGTTCCACCGTCGATGGGGACCCGCCACAACTGGGTGGCGGCGCCGTGCTCGGCCGAGCAACGGGCCAGCACCACCTCGGCTGCCCACCAGCGCACCGGCGCGCAGTCGGCGTTGGCCATCGGTGTCGGGACCGTCCGGAGGATCGTGCCGTCGTTACCGACGACGACCAGGCTGTCGTCGCTGCGGGGAACGAGGTCATTGCCCAGGTTGGCGGTCGCGAGCACGAGTCGTGTCCCGTCGGGGGTGGCGAGGTAGCGGCCACTGAACTGGCCGACACCGCCGAGATCGGCGGTCGGGTAGTTCTGCTGCACGGTGCCGTCCAGGGCGATGCGGGTCAGTGTCCCCGGCGTGGCTCCCATGAACGGCGTGGAGACCAGCAGTGCCTGCCCGGTGGGCCGGGTGAAGCTGGGATCGCCCTGGGCCGGGATGACGGTCTGGGTGCCGGTGTGCAGGTCGACGGCGATGATCTTCGACGGCCCGGGATACTCGGTGGAGGTGAGCAGTGCCGTACCGCCGGCACCGGACCAGTCCGTCAATCGGAGCCGGGCGTCGGCCCCCGCCAAGGTGGTGATCCGGTAGCGGATACCTGCGGGGTTGACCAGAAAGAGCGTGGTTGTCGCGGTTTCGGGATCCGCCTCGCCGGGCTCACGCTGTTCACCGGGGCGGTGGGCGGTGACGGGGCTCCAGGTGGCCAGCGTCCAGCCGGCTCCGACCGTGTTCCAGGGAACCTCGCCGGCGGCCTCCTGCGCGGCGACCGGCGGGGCGACCGGCGGGGCCGGGGCCGACATGCTGGTCGAGGAAACCGAGGCCAACGGCCGAGCCATGGGCGATGTCGTCGACGACGAGCATCCGGCGACCACCATCACCGCAGCGACGGCAGTACTCAGCTGGATACCCAACCGCGCTGTACGGTCCATGGTCTGCTCCTCGGTGCGATGTGTGTGCTCGCCCCGAGGGTGCCGTGGCCCGCTTGACGGATTCTTGGCATCCGGTGACGCGGCCGCGATCGTCCGTGCCGGGTGCAGCCGACGTCGTCAGCCCAGCTTCGGGCCGGTCTCAGACCGCTTCGTTGTCGGAGATCGATGTGAGCCGCTCGACCAGGTCGACTGCTACCGCGCGCAGCGGGACGTTCGTGTCCTGGCTCTCGCGGCGAAGGCGATCGAAGGCCTCGTCGGCGCTGATGCCGTGGATGGCCATCAGCATGCCCTTGGCCTGTTCGATCGGGGCCCGCGTCTCCAGCGCCCGGTGCAGCCCGGTGGCCACGTCATGCGCCGACCGGTACCGCGCGAAGTCGCCGATGGCGCGGGACACCGATTCGGTGAGCAGGCTCAAGACCTCGGCATCGAAGCTGTCGAACGCCGAGCGGGATCGGCCGTAGAGGTTGAGCGATCCGAGGGTCTGATCCGTGGTCACCAACGGCGCGGCGAGGAAGCTACGGATGCCTTCGGCGCGGGCAGCGGCGGCGAATTGCGGCCAGGTGGCCGCTGCCTCCTCGGCGTCGACCAGCATGATCTGCCGGGTCCGCGAGGCTTCCAGGCACGGGCCCTCACCACTGTTGTATTGCTCGGTGTCCACCCGAAGGGTGCGCTGGTCGGTGTGCACGGCCGTGTAGGTGCGTCCGCCCAGGTCGATGGTGACACCGGTACTGTCGGCTCCCGCAATCGCCTCCTGCGCGATCTGAGCGAGGGTCTGCAGCAGGCTCAGCAGCTCGTCCTCGTCGGCCACGCTGCGGTTGACCGACAGCAGCATCCGGCCAAGTTCGGTGGCGCTGATCTGCTCCAAGCCGACTGCCGCGGCGACCACCAGGTCGGCCGCCTCGGCGGCATCCTCGTTGGCCGTTGCCGGCAGCGAGGCGTCAGTGCGCCCATCGGGGGACATCATCCCGTCAGTGTGGCACAGTCTCTGCCTTCCGATGAAGTCGCATTTCGTGGCGCTGACCTGCAGCGGCCCGGTCGGTAGGAGCAGCGTCGGGGCGCGGATCCGCCGTGAGGTCACGACTACCAGCCATGGCAACTCCTGACGCGACCGAACCGGCCGCCACCTGGGGAGACATTCCGAGGCGTTTAAGGCATGCAGGGCCGGCGCCAATGTCAGGTGCAGTACCGAAAGTTATTTGAACAGAAAAGTATTCGATCTTTGCGGACATTCTGACACGGCGTTCGGCCACGCCGAGTGAGCCGGCACTCCAGTCCGGTGGTGTGGATTCTCTATGAGTCTCGGCGATTTCGCTGATTCTGACCATAGGGTTAATGGTGATGAACCAAACGGCAAAGGAGACCTGTTCTGTGAGAAACGTTTTGGTGTGTACGGGCATGATCGTCGCGGGGCTTGGCTTGGGGCTGTCCGTCAGTGGAACAGCCTCTGCCGCACCGTCTTCAGAGATCTCTGCACAAGACACCATCCGTCAACTGGAGAGCGAGGGGTATCGGGTGATCGTGAGTCGCGTGGGCAGCGGATCGATCGACGATTGCTCGGTCAGCGCAGTCCGGCAGGGCCGCTCCGTGACGGGCCCGCAACCGCTGTCACCGACCGGCAGTTGGACCCTCGTGGGGCCTGGACAAGTGCTGCAGTACACGACCATGCATGTCGATCTGGTGTGCAAGCGGTGAGGTTGCAGCGTTCAGAATAGATCGGCCCGACGAAGAGAAGTGGAGCCCGGTTTCGTGGGCGCCATCGGCGAATCGAAATTCGTCACAGTGACGTTTTGCGACGCCGAAGACAGAGGGCACCAAACGCGGGAAGTGGTGAGCTCGCCATCCTGTGCGCGATTACCTTCGCGCCATCAGGGCCGAGCCGACCGGCGGTCGACGGTCGACGGTCGACGCCAGCGGGACCGAAGTTTGTCGCTGTGCGAGTACCAATAACCTTGCAGATCAACAATATTCGTCACAGTGACGTATTTAGGTCGCCAGCTGGGACGTCGAGCAAAGGAGTCGGACGTCGAGCAAAGGGCTGCGGTTACACCGGGGCTCGTTACAAGGTCCGTCAGGCGACCTAGCCATTCGGAACGCTCCATGCAACCGGGCGCAGCACGACGCACGTGGAAACTGGCGGACCAGATAGGCAGTATGGGCAGAACGGCGCCACTCACTCGGCAAGGCGCCGCCCGCACCGCGCTCAGGCCGTTTCACCCTCGTGCGGATCTCGGCAGATTTGTACCGATAAGCCACATTATGTCAGGTTGACTACTTCATAAACCGTTGCTGCTCAACACTTTCGAGGGTTCCTCCCTCTTTATCGTTGATGCGGGTGAGTAACTGACCGTAGTTCCAGTCGCGGGATCCCCGTGAAGTCGGCGGGGTTGCACGTGTACAGCGGCACTCCGTGTGCGATTGCACTGGCCGCAATAAGCGCGTCGTAGGCGCGCGCGGCCGGCTTGCGACCCGCCGCGCGCAGTGCCGCCGCTACGGCTCCAAACGCCCGGGCGCAATCTCCATCGAAAGGTAGGACGTCGAAATCCGCCTCGGCCTGCTGCAGGTGCTGCTGCCGAGCACCGCGCTCAGCATCGTCGTTGGCGACGTGTGGACCTACGGACAGCTCAGCCAGCGTGATCGCGCTGATCACCGATTCGTCGGGAAGCTCGGCTGGGTCAGACAGCTGTCCCAAAAGGATCACCGTCGAGGTATCCAACATCCCCCGGCTGTGGGTTTGCGTCACAGCGACGGGTCGATGAGATTGTCGATATCGCGCCGAAGGGCATCCGGGTCCACCGGCGGGAGATTCTTGCGGCGACGAATCAGTTCTGCAGGTCCTGCGCTCGAACGAGGCAACGGTCGTAGCTCGGCAACAGGTGTCCCGTCCCGAGTAATGACGATGCGCTCGCCATGCTCGACACGACGTAGAACGTCTCCTCCACTGTTGCGCAATTCTCGCACCGTGACTGCATCCACTTAGCTAGCGTATCACCGGTGAGACGCCAAAGCGGCGTACCAAGAGTTCACCGTTGCCCCTCTCGGTGTGATCGGCCTCGGGTGCGACGATGGTGTGCGTGGTCGTGTCAGTGCCGTTTCCGGTGGAGTCTGGGCTCAGCGAGTGCGCTCGTTACCCCGCGGCACTGGGGTGTGACGGCTCTGGGTTGGCGTTTTTCGTGCTCAGCATTCCGGCGATGGTGATGTGGCTGCTCCTGGCCGGAACCGCCACGGCGATGATCGTCAAGCGGCATCCGAGGCGGTCAGCGGTGTGGTTGGCGGTCGTGTGGTGCCTGCCGATCCTCGGCGCGTTATCCTGGTTTTCCCGCCGGGCGGGAATCCGTGCCTGCCGGCGCACCACTGCGGATTAGGCCGCTCTGCCGCATCGGGTTTGGTTGATCTGCTGTTGGCATCCACCGCTTAGTTGTGACAGCCCCTCTGCGGAGAGTCGAGGCGTAACTCCCGGGAGTCCGCCGCGCTGACTGTCACCGCGGATGAGGTCACGCAAATTGGTGCGTCCTTGCCCTGTGCGCAGGCCTTACGCTCAAATGATGTCCTCCATCGATTGGGTTCTGATCGGTAAGACCGCGTTGCTGTTGTTTCTCGGATTGAGCCTAGTTGTCGTGACCGTCAACTACATTCGTCGCCGCCGTCGCGGGGCGACACCGTGGCGGCCGCCGAACTCCCTCATCGTTGGTTACGACGCGCCGCGGGCGCATATCGAGCATCCAGTCGGGCCCGACTGCACCGACGGTCAACTCCCGCCGCCGGGCGCTCGGTGAGCGGCCGGCACGCACCCATTACTCCGCCGCGCAGCACGGTCGGCGTCATCCACGGTGCCTCGCGCCATCTGGGAGGATCGACACATTCGTATCGATCGGGCACGCTAGGGCTTGCCCCGGCGTGACGGCCGAGCCTTCCGGAAATGTGCATGGTCGCGTGTTGTCAGGTCGCCCCTCGATCGTCCGTGTTCTGTTGTGTCTTGTGGGTGCCGCCGGTGCCATGACGCTGGTGTTTACCGCGGTTTTCGCGGTCATCACCGCCGATGAAATGTCTTCGGTGTCGGAAGTAGTCGGTGTGGTCGCACTGCTACTCGCGTTTTGGGCGCCGGTGTGGTGTTGGCAGACTTGGTACATATCGGTGCCGGCGGTGCTGGTGATCGGCCTTGCTGCAGCCGTTCTCACCCATCGTTATCAGCTAGTGGGCATGCGTGGCAGCCGTTCTCTGCGGCCAATTGCCACGGCCCTGGTGCTCATCGTGGGCTGCTGGACGCTTCTACTCGGCATGATCATGTTGACCTACAGCGTCTGATGCACTGCTCACTCGGCCACACCACGCGTGAGACAAAACGCTCGAGGCTTACTGCGACGGTGGCGCGGGTAGCGAAATGAGCTGGCTGTCGCGTGGCGTCTGGTCGGCGGTCAACTCCTCCAGCGGTACCCACGGGTGGTCAATGCCGAATGCGTGCGGCCCCCACACCGCCAGCGCCTCCGGCGTGCGCATGATCTGCGGGGTGGCGATGCCGACGACGCGTACCCGCTGACCGAATCGCAGTGCTTCGCTGGTGATCGCCGTGCAGGTCTCCAGGTCGAGCACCGTGATCAGATCGGGGACGACCGCGACGACGCGCTCGCCGCGGCGCGCCACGACGTTCTCGTTGCGGAAGTCGATGGTGAGCAGTTCACCCCCGTCGAACGGGGCCAACGTGACCCGGCCCTGGGTGAAGCCCCCGACCACCGACCGCTCGACATCGACGATCTTGCCTTCCAGCAGCGACGTCGCGTAGCCGTAGATCGAGTCGCGGACCGCGGCGACCAGCGCCGCGAACGGGTCGGCGTGCGCTGCCCGTGCCTCTCGGATCGCGCGGCCGATCTGCGCTGCCAGCGACAGCGTGCGCGGGATGCCCGTGTGCTTGAGGTCGGCACCGCTCATCGGGTACTCGGCGATGAACGAGGCGCCGCCCATCTCGACGGTGACCACCCGCGCCAAGCGCTCCATCCGGACGTTGTCGTCGCCGGTGTCGACGAGGACCGTGTCGCCTTTCTCGTCGGCGATCACCAGCGGTGACCCGGCGATGCCGTAGACGCCGAACGTCTCCATCTGCAGTTCGGGGAACGCCCGGCCCATCCCGTCGGCGTCGACCACTGGAATACCGGCCCGGGCGGCCACCAGCAGCGGGATCATCGAGTTCAGCCCGCCGCACTCCATCGGCACCGTCGCGTCGGCGGTCCGGCCGAGATGCGCCTCCAGCGTCCGCAACGACGTCACCGCCTCGCTGCCGTTCGACAGCTTCTCGACGACCACGCTGGGGGCGCCCATCATCGCGGTCGAGATGACGAAGTCGTCATCGTCCAACTCGTCCGGGTCGACGATCTCGACTGTCAGTCCCTCGTCGAGGGCCTGCTGCACCAACAACCGGCCCACCAGGGGGTCTCCCCCGCCGCCGGTCGCCATGATCGCCGCGCCGGCCGCCATGTCCGCCAACATCTCCGGCGTCAGCTTGCGGCTCACGCCTGAGCTCCCATCGGCAGATCCCCGACAGCCTTGACTCGGATCCGCACCGCGTTGCCCGGCAAGTAGGCCAACGGCACCTCGTCCACCTCCACGATCTGAATGGACGTCGGGGCCGCGCCCGCCGCCATTGCCCGGTCGACTGCCTCCTGTTTGGCGGTGTCGAGCACCGCCTCGCGTCGGCCGGCAGGCACGCTGAAGATCCGGTCGACCTCGCCGCCGACCTGCGCGATGGCCGCGCCGATGGCGTTGGCGACCGCGAAGTTCTCCGGCCGGTGCACGCTGCGTGCGCAATCCAGTTGCGCCGGAACGAGAATCGAGCCGCCGCCGACAGCCACCACGTCGACCGGGTCGGCGGAGGTCCGCATCCGGTCGACGGTGTCGGTCAGGATCCGCCGCACGGCGGCCAGTGCCGCCCCGATCTGTGCGTCACCGATACCGGCCACCAGCGTCGCGTCACCGACGTCGGCCAATCCGGCGGCGACCACGATGTCGGTGGCCGTCAACGTCGAACCGCCGAACACCACCGCCTCGGAGCCGATGCGGTAGCCGACCGAATCGGGGCCCACCGTGATGCCGTCAGGGCCACCGTGACCGCCCTCGCGTACCCGCGACCCGCCGCCCAGCCCGACCGAAAGTACGTCCGGCATCCGGAAATTCGTGCGGATGCCCTCGACCTCGACCTCGAGGGCGGCTTCCCGCGGATAGCCGTTTTGCAGTACCCCGACGTCGGTGGTGGTGCCGCCGACATCGACGACGACGCATTCGGCGAGTCCGGACAGGAACGCCGCACCGCGCATCGAGTTGGTCGGCCCCGAGGCGAACGTGTTCACCGGATAGCGGCGGGTGAAGTCCAGGTCCATGACCGTGCCGTCGTTCTGCGAGACGAACAGTGGTGCATCGATGCCCAGGTCGCGCATGGCCTTCGTCAACGCCGCACTGATGTCGCGCGCCAGCCCGCGCAGCGCGGCGTTGATTACCGCGGCGTTCTCCCGTTCGAGCAGCCCCAGCCGGCCGATCTGATGGGACAGGGTGACCGGCACGCCGGGATGTTTCTGAGCGATCAGATCCTCGGCGAGCAATTCGAACTCCGCGTTGACCGGCGAGTAGATCGACGAAATCGCGATGCTCTGCGCGCCGTTGGACAACGCTTTGTCGACCGCGTCGAGCAGTTCGTTCGGTCGCAGGTCGCTGATCACCCGGCCGTCGAATTCATGGCCGCCGTGCACCATGTAGGCCTGACCGGCGATCGCCCCGACCATCCGGGCCGGCCAGCCCACCAGCGGCGGCAGACCGGAGCCGGCTGGCAACCCCAGCCGGATGACCGCAGTCGGACTCAGCCGCTGACCCTCGACGAGCGCGTTGACGAAGTGGGTGGTGCCGATCATCACCGCGGTGGCGGTGCCGACATCCGCACCGGAGAGCTCCCGCAACCGGCCTACGGCGGCAGTGATACCCGAGGTGACATCGGCGGTGGTCGGGGTCTTCGTTCCGGCGATCACGACGCCGTCGTCGAGCAGGACAGCGTCGGTGTTGGTGCCGCCGACGTCGATGCCGATGATCACGCGGCGGCCCCGAATCGCGACGGCTGAATCGAAAGGGGTTTCAGCAGACCGACTTTGGCGAACAGGAAGTAGCCCACCATCGCGACGACCAGCGAGTTGAGCGACGAGATACCCCAGGTGACGTAATAACCCACGGCGGCGGCAACCAACCACACCACCAGCGTCCCGATGATCAGGGTCGGCTCCTGCGCGGGCAGGCCGGCGGCACTGCGGTCGAGTTCGGCGCGCCACGTCCGCACCAGGAAGTACTCGGTGGCCATGATGCCGGCGATCGGCGGGATGACCACGCCGAGCACGGTGAGGAAGTCGATGAAGTGGTCGAGGATACCGAGCGCTGCGAGCACGGATCCGGCGATCCCGACGATGATCGTGACGATGCGACGGTTCACCACCACGCCGAAGGAGGTCTGCAGGGCGTTGACGATCCCGAGAGTCGACGAGTAGAGATTCCAGTCGTTGATCTTGAGCGTGCCGGACACGATGATCAGCGTGCCGACGAAACCCGAACTACTGGTGACGATGTCCACCACGCTGTCGGTGCGCAGCGCATGTGCGAGCAGCACCCCGGCCAGGCACATGACCAGCTCGCCCAGGGTCACACCCAGCAGGGTCTGCTTCACCACGTCGCGGGCGCTGCGGTTGAACCGCGTCATGTCCGGGGTGGTGACCATGCCGACGATGAAGCCGCCGGCCACCAGGGTCGCACCGGCGCCCAGCGACAGTACCGGCCCTGCCGGCGGACCCGAGATCAGCGAATGGAGGTCGTATTCGGTGAGCTTCGCGATCACCAGATAGCCGGCCAGCAGGATGAACGCCGGCACGGTCACGTACGCCACCCACGCCATCGAGTTGAATCCGTAGACCACGATGGCGGTGACCGCCAGCCCGAACAACAGCGACCACAGCCAGATCGGTCCCACCGGGATGATGGTCTTGAGGCTTTCAGCCGAGACCGCGGTCTGCACGCCGAACCAGCCGGTGAGGCTGAGCGCGATGACAATACCGATGAGCCCCGACCCCCACCGGCCGAAACCCGTCCAGCGGGCGATGACCGATGTCGACAAGCCTTCGCGCTGCCCGATGATGCCGGTGAAGACGCCGACGACTTCGAGGATGACCGCGCCGAGCACCACGGCCAGGATCGCGTTGGTGAAGGTCATCCCGAACCCGAGCGCGGCGCCGAGCATGAATTGCGACAGGCAAGACAGCTGCCCGAAGCGCTGGATGCACACGCTGAACCAGTGATGGCGCGCCTCGGCGGGCACGCGGGTGAGCGCATAGTCGTCACCGTGCTCCGACACGGGTGCGACGACCGAGACGTTTTCGGTGGTCATGACGGCTGAGGCTACGACGCCGCAGCGGTGCCGTCAGTGGGCACAGTGCACACCTGGCGTGCACTTCTGAGTGCGGGTCGGACGTGGTGCGTTACCGGCGGTGACGTCGGTGTTGCGGCGAATCACAAGGCCCGGCAGGCGATGCGCAGGGCCAGCCGGGTGTCGTCGTCGTCGAGGTCGACGCCGAGCAGCGACCGGATGCGGTCGAGCCGCTTGAGCACCGAGTTGCGGTGCACACCCAGCCGTCGCGCCGCCGCCGCCGTGGAGCATTCCGACAACAGGTACACGTTGAGCGTGTCGAGCAGGGCATCGTCGGCCGCCGACCGCAGCGGCTCCAGCAGCAACTGCGCGCGGTGCCGGGCCTGTTCATCGGTGACCGCGGTCAGCAGGTACTGGCGCGGGTTCGCGTCGCTGGCAGTCTCGACCGGACGCCGCCCGGGGGCGTGCCCGGCGATCCGGCATAGCCGTGCCGCATCGTCGATGGCGCGCACCAGCCCGGCGACGCCGTAGTCCGCGCCGGCCACACCCGCCGCGATGTCGTGCTCGGCCAGGTCGGCGACGATCTGGCGAACCTCGTTGGCCCGCAATGCCTGCTGCGCGTCAGTGGGCCGAGCCGGGGTGCTGGTCCACCAGACCCAGCCCTCGGCCAGCGGCACCGCAGGCACCGTCAGACCGGCGGCGACGAGCGCGTTCTGCAGTGCGGTCAAGACCAGAGAGCGATCGACCCTGGCGTCCTCGGGTCGCACCATGACCGCGGTGTGGAACCCTTCCAGCTGCCACCCCAGTGCGACCGCCTGCTCGGCGCGGGGGCCGTCGAGGGCCCCGGTGGTGAGCAGGTGGGTGAGCAGCGCGCCCTGGCTCGCCTGGTCCCAGGCCGCCGACAACGACGACCGGGCCGCCCAGGCCGACAACCGCAGCAGGCCGAGACCTGCGACCGCACGGATGGTCTCGACGTGGCTGTCGGACAGGCCACTCGGTGCGTGTACCGCACAGGTGAGCCGCGAACCGCCCTCGCGACCCGGCGGTGTGGATGCGATGATGGTGCCGTTCGGTTCACCGCCCGGCCCAGCGAGTACGACGCCCGACGGTCCCAGCACGCTGACCGGATGACCGAGCACGCCGGCCAATGTCGTCGCCACACTCGACGGGGTGTCGGCCAGCGCCAACCGCGCCGCTGCGTCCGCACACTGGAGGCCCCGCTCGGCCAGCGGCCGGCGCAGGTGGACGCGAACGGCCAGGGCGGTTTCCCAGCGGTCGGCCGGCAGTCGCACCAGCGGTAAGCCGAACCGGTCGGCCAGCCAGCGGGTGGAGACCAGGACGTCGTGGTCGACGATGACGGCGGCCGTCTGGCGTTCGGCGAAGCCGGGCAGCGACAGCTCGGTGGCGAGGCTGTCGGCGGAGGTGAGGAACGCGACGCTGTGCTCGGGCACCGTGCGCTCGGCGCGTGGGGCGACGATGTGGGCATCGTGCGCGGGCCGGTCCAATCCGGCTGCCCCGCCCAGTACCTCGGCACCGGCGAGGTCGGCCAGGGCGAGCACGTCCCGCACGGTCGCGATGTCAGACACCGATCACCCCGAAGGCGGCCGGCGTCACCTTGTGGTGGAACCGCGGTTCCCGCCAGCGCGGCGGGGCGGGCAGCGCCACGACATCGACCTCGGTCCCGGTGGCCAGCACGGTCTCGGCCTGCAGCGGACGGCCGTCCCTGGTACGCATCAGACAGATGATCTCCGGTGCGCTGGCGACGATTTCGCCGTCGACCACGACGATCAGGAACTCATTGCGCGCCTCCACGCGTACCACCGCGGCATCGCCGGAACCCCGGATCACCACCGAGCCGATACCGCCGTCACTGATCCGGCGCCAGCGGGCGTCGGCAACCCGACCGGTGGCGACGCGGCGGGCGCCGTGCTGCTCGATCAGGGCGTCGACGACGACGCGCGATTCGGCGTCCGCGGCCGTGCGGCCCAGTGCCAGTGCCCGGCGCAGGGTGCCGGGGATGCCGGCGGTGCGCAGCCGTCCGAGTGTCGCCGGGTAGCCCGCGAACGCGCACCACCCGCCCATCGACACCGCTGCGGCGCGGATGAACTCTTCGGCGGTACGTCCGTGGACGTCTTCGTAGAGGACGGTGCGCCCGTAGCTGTCGGTGCACACGAACGGCGCGATGGACACGCCGTCGACGTCATAGGTCGTCTGGTCCAGCCAGGACAGCGCACGGCCCATGCCGTCGCAGTCGACCAGCGGCAAGGTGCCGGCCGCCGCGACCACCAGGGCGGCGAAGATGTTGGCGCCCGCGCTCTCGTAGTTGGTGACACACGCTGGTATATCCGGGAATTCGCGGCGGACCCGGTCGACGGCCCGGGTGAACTCGGCGCCCTCAGGTGAGCGTTCGTGGAATGACAGCAGCGATCCGACCAGGCCTGTGGCGATGGCCAGTGCTTCGGCAGGCAGGTCGTCGATGTCGTGTACCGGCAGTTCGTCGCGCTCACCGAAGGCATGGGTCGCCAACGCCCGGAACCAGTACGGCTGGCCGCCGCCGCCCGAACCCAGCAGCGCAGCGCCGGCGGCAAGGGTGTCCAAATCGTCCCGCCGCAGGTGCCACATGGTGTCCGCCCGATCAGTTCTCCGCGACGGTCAGCCGCGGCGCGACGATGTCGCCGTCGTCGGTCCCCCAACCGTAGGCGACCTCGACGGCGCCGTCCTGCGAGAGCTCGGCGCGCGGGGCTTGAGCACACTCACCGCCAACCCAACTCCGGCGCGACATCCGTCAGCAGGCTCTCGATCACATGGGCGTTGTACTCGACACCGAGCTGGTTGGGGACTGTCAGCAGCAGGGTGTCGGCTCCGGCGATGGCTTCGTCCTCCGCAAGTTCCGCAACGAGCTTGTCAGGCTCCCCCGCATAGGTCTTGCCGAAGCGAGCTGTTCCGCTGTCGAGAAAGCCGACCTGGTCGGTGCTGTTTCGGTTGTGCCAGAACAGCTGCCTGTCCAGGTCGCTGACGATCGGGAAGATGCTGCGGCTCACCGAGACTCGCGGTGCGCGCTCGTGACCAGCGGCCGTCCAGGTGTCGCGGAAGCGCTGGATCTGCTCGGCCTGCAGTCGATGGAAAGGCACGCCCGTGTCTTCGGCCAACAACGTGGAACTCATCAGGTTCATGCCTTGCTGCGCCGCCCACTCGGCTGTGGCGCGGCTGCCCGCGCCCCACCAGATTCTCTCGCGCAGTCCCGGCGAATGCGGCTCGATCCTCAACAAACCGGGCGGGTTGGGAAACATCGGACGCGGGTTGGGTTGCGCGAAGCCCTCCCCCTTCAGCACATCCAGAAACAGCCGGGTGTGTTCGCGTGCCATCGCCCCGCCGTCGGGATCGTCCGCGCTGGGCGCGTAACCGAAGTATCGGTATCCCGCAATCACCTGCTCGGGCGATCCGCGGCTGATGCCCAGCTGCAGCCGGCCACCCGAGATCAGGTCCGCCGCACCCGCGGTTTCTGCCATGTAGAGCGGGTTCTCGTAGCGCATGTCGATGATGCCGGTTCCGAGCTCGATGCGGTGGGTGCGGGCAGCTGCCGCGGACAGCAACGGGAAAGGCGAGCCGAGCTGCTGGGCGAAGTGGTGCACGCGAAAGTAGGCGCCGTCAGCACCGATCTCCTCCGCTGCGACGGCGAGTTCGACCGACTGCAGCAGGGCATCGGTCGCGGTCCGCACCCGCGAGTGCGGACCATCCGACCAGTGCCCGAACGACAGGAAGCCGATATTCTTCACACCGGCACCAACCTGCTGCAGCAGGGATGAATTCCTCACCGGAGCACGCCAGTGTTCAAAGTCGAACTTGGCGTCTCCGATGTCGATCACGGCTATTACGCCGATCACGCGCTGACCGCGGCACGTCATCCCAGTAAGACCGATGAGCGGATGGTGGTGCGGTTATTGGCTTTTGGGCTTCGCGCACACCGGCTCAGGTCTCTTTGGAGTAGTCGACGCTGAGCCAGTGTTCGGGTCGCATCCGGAACAAAAGCGATTCAGCGCCAGGATTGTCCCTGGCGAACGACTCCACGAAAGCTCGGCCTCCCTCCTCGCCGAGGTAGCGAACGGCGATCGCGCTCATCATGGCGTCGTCGGCCGTCTCGATCGAGGTCACAGACCCCTCGGCAGTGACGTAGCGGTACGGATAGGCCTCGTCCTGAGCAGTGATGGAGAAGCGCCCCGCAGCGGTGATGAGGCGAGCTTTGAGCGACCCCGCCAAGCTGGAGACGAGAACCTCGCCGCCGGGCTCGTAGGCGTACCAGATCGGTACGGTCAGCGGTGCTCGACCAGGGCGTTCGACGCCGATGACGCCAACGTGCAGATCGGCCAGGTAGGTCTCGCGTTCCGTGCGGGTCATCTTCGACATGATCTGACCAACCCCGTGTTCCCCGGCTCGATTCCCGACCTCAGGCGCGGGAGTCCAGACGCACGTTGCGTCATTGCGGTGCGTTCCGGGCGCCCTCTGCCACCTCTGGCGTCGGTCCCTAGACTGGCGGTGTGCGATTCTCCGTGTGGCCGTCGACAACTCAGCCGTGGGACGAAGTGCTCGAACTGGCGACGTTCGCCGACGACGGGTTCTGGCATTCGCTCTACGTTGCTGATCACTTCATGTCCCCGGGCGACAAACCAGGGCAGACGAGCGACTGGTTGGAGGCCACCGCCGTGATGGCCGCACTGGCCTCCGTCACGTCGAACATTCGGCTGGCCAACCTGGTGCTGTCGATGACGTTCAGGCACCCGGCAGTGGTCGCCAACCTCGCGGTGACGGTGGACCGGATCAGCAAGGGGCGGTTCACACTCGGGCTCGGGGCTGGCTGGCAGGACACCGAGCACGAGCAGTACGGGTTGGAGTTGGGTGCGCCCAAGGAGCGGGTCGACCGCTTCGCCGAGGGGCTCGCCGTGATCTCAGGGCTGCTGACGAACGAGACGACGACGTTCGACGGGCAGTACTACCACCTGAGCGACGCGCTGTGCGAGCCGAAGCCGGTGCAGTCGCCGCTGCCACTGCTGGTGGGCGGGACAGGCTCACGGATGTTGCGCCTGATCGCACGGTACGCCCAAGAATGGAATCAGTGGTCGGCACCGGGCGGGTTCGGCGAGCGATCGGCGGCCCTGGACGCGGCGTGCGAGAAAGAGGGCCGCGATCCTGCCACGGTGTGGCGCTCCACGCAGGCCCTGGTGATGGTCACTGACTCCCCCGAATCCGAGGCCAAGGCGAAGGCCATAGCGGAGTCGTCGCCGCAACCGGTGGTCTACGGGCCGGCAGCACGCATCGCCGAGGCCGTGGCGATCTGGCGCGACGAGGGCGTCGACGAAGTTATCGTTCCCGACTTCGGGATGCCTCGCGGACCCGAGCGGCTGGACGCCTATCGGGCCCTGGCGGAGGCATTCAAGCCGCTGGCCTGACAATCGGTCTGGTGATGGTGCCACAAGAGTGGCGATATGCCTGACGCACATGCCCGTTACAACACAGGTCTCATCTCAACTCAGCAGTCAGTGGAGTGGGGAATCCTCCAGCGCCCGACGCAACCTGCCCAGGGCCGGCATCGCGGCGTCGATGCGGCGCCGGTCCTCGGCGCCCAGACTCTGCAGGGCGCGGTCGAGGATATCCGAGCTGGCTCGGTCGTAGCGCTTCAGCAGGTTGCGTGCCTGTGCAGTGGGTTCGACTTCGATATTGCGGGCGTCGGTTTGACTGAGCGTGCGGGTGGCCAGGCCCGCCGCGGTCAGTGCTTTGATGAGATTGCTGACGGTGGAGCGGGCCAGTCCCAGCTCCTCGGCAAGCTTCCCAGGCGTGGCGGCCGGCTTCGCCGACATCGCCCGCAACAGTTCCACCTGAGCGTCGGGTATGTCCGGCAATCCATCGAACCGCAGGGTGGCACGGAGCAGTGCGCGGCGTAACGGACCGATCAGCTGACTCAAGGTCTCCGCGGCGACGGTCGTCATGAGAGAAGCATTACATACTATTGTCACAAAACTATTTTATGACAATAGTGGATGGCATGAGCATCTCCCCCACGCACTCAAGCCCCATTCCGCCGCAAGACCTGGCTGACATCATCGGTCGTCGCTTCATCTACACCTATGCCAACAGCTGGCAGTACGAGTTGTACGTCAAGAACGCGACCACCATCGACTACCGAATTCACACCGGCATGGTGGGCGGACGGTGGGTCAAGGACCAGACTGTCGATCTCGTCCAGTTGTCCGAGGACAACTACAAGCTGTCGTGGAATGAGCCCACGGGCACCAGCGTCGCACTGAACATCATGCCCGCCGCACGCCGCCTGCACGGCACCATCTTCTTCCCGCATTGGATCGAACTGGACGGCTCGAAAACCGTTCTCTTCCAGAACGATCACCTTGACCAGATGCGCGCTTACCGGGACGCCGGACCGACCTACCCGATTTATGTCGTGCCCGAGTTCGCCGTCATCACCTTCATCGAGAACGTAGGCCCCGACAACGAGACGGCCATCGCCGCCGCACCCAGCGAACTACCTGCTGGTTTTGCGGATCGAACGAACTGACCCCAGGCCAATGGCTCCCCAGCCGCAGACTCGAAGACCGCGATGTCCTTCCTTCCATCTCGCCGTGCCGTGCTTGCCGCCACCATCGCCTCGGTGATCGCCGTGCCCCTTCGCCCCACCCCCGCAAAGGCCGACGACCAACCCGTCGTTGCGCTGCGATCTGGCCGCGTGCGCGGTAGGTACACCAACGGCGTGGCATCGTTCAAACGTGTTCCCTACGCCGCCAATCCGTTCACGGCGGCCAATCGCTTCCAAGCCCCACGACCGGTTGCCCAGTGGAGGGGTATCCGCGATGCCACCACTTCCGGACCGCCGCCGCCGCAACCCAGTCGTGACCCACAACCGGTGCTGTTTGGTGGTCCCGACGATCTGACGCTCAACATCTGGACGCCGAATCTGAGCGACAACGCACTGCCCGTCATGGTGTGGATCCCTGGTGGTGCTTTCGTCCGCGGCGACGCCAGCGAGTCGGCCTATGACGGCACGCATTTCGCCGCCAACGGCATCGTGGTGGTGACGATGAATTATCGCGTCGGTGTCGACGGCTTCATGGCGATCGAAGGGGTACCGGCCAACCGTGGCCTCCTCGACCAGATCGCGGCACTCGAATGGGTGCGCGACAACATCGCGGCCTTCGGCGGTGATGCAACCAATGTCACGCTGTTCGGCCAGTCAGCCGGTGCGGAGAGCGCCGCGATCCTGCTCGCCTCCCCCAAGACCGAGGGGCTGTTCACCCGCGTCATCATGCAAAGTCCACCCATGCAGGCAATGACCAGCGCCGATGCGACCCGGCTGGCCGCCGTTTTCGCCAACGGGCTTGGTGTCGCGCCAACTGTCGACGGGATCGCCGGTGTTCCTCTTGACAGGCTGATCGACGCGGGCACCAATCTGGCGACCGTCATCAAGGACCGTGCCACGTGGGGAAAGCTGTCACTCGGTGGCACCGCCTTCCTGCCGGTGATCGATGGCGACGTACTCGATGCTGCACCGATCGACATGCTCGCGCGCGGACCCAAACCCGATGTGCCGGTCATCGTCGGCAGCACAGACCAAGAAGCTCGCATCTACCTGGTCCCGGGCGGTGCCATCGATCGCATTTCGCAGCAAGCGATCGACCAATTCATCGAGGACCTGATGCTTCCGGCGGATACGCTCGACATCTACCGGGCCGACCCGGCCAATGACACCCTCGGTGATCTCTTCGCCGCGCTGCAATCTGATTACACCTTCCGAATGCCGGCGCTCAGGATCGCCGAGCTCCGCAGCAGCAATCGGCAGACGTGGCATTACAACTTTTCCTGGCGATCACCGGCCTTCGGCGGCCGGCTCGGTGCCGCGCATTTCGTCGACGTGCCGTTCAGCTTCGACACGTTGTCATCGGACCAGGCGAAGGATTTCGTCGGCACCAATCCTCCCGCCTCGCTCGCCGAAGCCATGCACGGCGCCTGGGCCGCGTTCGCCACCACCGGCGATCCCGGCTGGGCGGCCTATGACGTTGCCGCCCGCACGACCAAGCGCTTCGACGCGACGTCGAGCGTGGTCGCGGATCCAGAGCAGGCAACACGCGGCCTGTGGAGAGATGTCGCGTTCTGAGTCGGAAAAATCATGGGAAGCGTGATTTCTCACCTCGGCGCGACGGAAGACCGTCGGCATCGAAGCCCGGTTCGACGGCGCGGGCTGACTGAGCGCAACGACGCCGACCGCGCGCTCGTCAAGCCACCGCGATCGGTATCAGCGCAAGCAGACCCGGGATGATCAAGGCCAGCGATCCGGCGAGGGCGAGGAGGCGGCGGAACAGGGCGTCTTGGTGTTCGACCGCGCTGGTGCCGATGATCAGGGTACCGGCGACGTGGATGGGGTTCATCACCATCAGGGCCGCGGGCACGCAGACGGCGGCGGTGACCCAGAACACGATATCGGTGTGACCGAAGGCGCCGAACGCGATGGGCGTGATCAAGCCGAGCACTCCGATGGTCGAGCTCTCGATATTGCACAACAAGGCTGTCAGGTACGCGATGACCAAAATCAGCAGGGCACCGGTGCCGAGGTGTCGCAGGATGTGAGCGATCGAGTCCATGGTCCCGATCGCCTGGGTCAACCCCAGATACGTCAGCAGCCCACACAAGAGCAGAATGGAGTTCCACGGAATCCGGGCCAGCAATGCGCGTTCGTCGGGCCGAAAGGCAATCTGCTGCACTGCGGCCATGAACATCGCCGTCACCCCAACGTCGGTTTTGGCCACCACGACCAGCAGCAGGAAGGCAACCAGGCCGATCGCGGAGCAGGCCATGTAGGCGACGTGAGGACGCGACTGCTCCTCGGCTGTGGCGGCGGGGGCAGGCGCGACTTCATAGTTGACGCCCCGCCGCCGAGCGAGAGCCTCAAGTGTCTGGAGCACCGCGACCACCGCGGCTGCGACACCAATGGACACCGCCCACAGACCCCAGCCGGGAAACGTCACGTTGAGCTTGGTGGCTGCCGCCCGGATCACCGCACCGGTCGGGTTCAGCGGGGACAGACCTGCGCAGTTGGCCGCGATGATCACGGCCAGTTCTGACATCAGGAAGGTGCCGCGGTAGCGGAGGCTGACGTGCGCGACCATCGGCACAAGGAAGGCGATGACCGCCGTCGAGAAGGCGCCCGCAGTCGACAGGGCGCCGGCAATGAGGAAGCCGGCCCACGGCAGGATCGCCCGGCGGTTCCCAATTCTGCGGTACACCTGCTCGACAAACCAGGCGAGCGCACCACTTCGCTCCAGATGTGCGAACAACAGCGATACCCCGGCGATGAGCACGAAGATGTCACCGGGAAATGCGGTGTACATCGTCTTGACGGGCAGCCCCGAGATCACCAGCACAGGCAGCGCCGCCGCCAGGGCAAGGACGCCGATATTCATTCTTCGCCAGATGGCCAGGACGAGGACCACAACCAACAGGGCAAGCGAAAGACCCTGAGCCAGAGTCACTGTGAGCCTCCTGTGAGTCAAATCGGTCCGCGCCCTGGTGGTCGCCAATCCCCCGCCGCCGCCAAGATACCTGGCAGGCGGCCGCGGCCAGCCCGATCGGCGGCTGAGTCGACAAAGGCCGCTCGAGCGGACCAAGTGTCAAGGAACCGCACCGCGGGTGGACACTTAGACGTGGCCCTTTCTGCAACGGTGTTCAAAGTCGAGCTCGGCGTCTCCGATGTCGATCACGGTTACTACGCCGATCACACCCTGACGGTGGCCCGTCATCCCAGCGAGACCGATGAGCGGATGGTGGTGCGGTTGTTGGCGTTTGGATTACGCGCACACCGACTCGGTGAAGTCGACGGCGAGTTGACGTTCGGCGCGGGTCTGTCCACCCCTGGTGTGCCGGACCTGCGGCTCGCGGACTACACGGATCGCATCCTGGAGTGGATCATCGTCGGCCAGCCCGATGAACGAGCCTTGGGCAAAGCGGTCAGTCGGGCCGAGCAGGTGCTGCTGTTCCCATTCGCCGCCAGCGTGGCCACCTGGTGGAGCACCGTGGGCCCCAAAGTCTCCAAGCTGCCAAATCTGTCCGTGGTACAGATACCGCACGCACCGGTGCAGCGGCTGGCGCAGACTGTCGATCGACGCGTCGCGGCGCAGGTCATGGTCTTGGAAGGTCAAGTGACGATGACGGTGGGCGGTATCGACGCCACCTTCACGCCCGAGCCGTTGCAGTAGAACGGAACACACCTCCGCAGACCAAGAATAGATCTCGAACAATCAGCAGTACCCAAAGATCCACTACCCCATCGAGCCGAACGTTACGAGGTGGAGCCGGGGGCGACATTGGCGTGAATACGACACTGGCCAACCAGCGCCGTGTCGGCAGCTTCGGATCCACAACCGTTTGGATGAGGGCGTTTTCCAGGTCGACACAGGCTCACAGGTGCATCATTGCCGGTGGGCCGAGTTGATCGAGAGAAGAAGTTGGTGTGACAGAAAAAAGTGACGGTGGCGCCATCGTCGAGTCCACGACGCCGGACGCAGCCAATCCGAGCACACCAAACTCAACGAGGCGGGCCTCCTGCACCCTTCGATGGTGGCCCAACCGGCCACCGCGGCTGCGCTCTGATCATGTCTGCTGACGACGGCCAGGATGGTGTCCGTGTTGGCTCGGTCGATCGAGAACCCGACTATCGGTTCACCCTGGCCAATGAACGGACCTTTCTGGCCTGGATACGCACCTCCTTGGCGCTGATCGCCGGTGGCGTGGCCCTCGTGCAGCTGGTCCCCCGGTTTGGGGTGCATGGTGTCCGCCACCTGCTCGCCATATTGCTCGTCGCCGGCGGCGCCGCCTTGGCTGTCGCGGCGGTCCGACGGTGGCGGCACGTCCAAGAGATCATGCGCCGCGGTGCTGCGTTGCCGCCCAGTCGCCTGCCGGCGGTTCTGGTGGCAGCGATGGTGCTTGTCGCAGCACTGCTCCTGGTCCTGTTGATCGCCGCACCGCCCCAAACCGGGTGATCCGCGATGGTGACGAGCGGCAGCGATCCGGGCCTGCAACCCGAACGCACTCAACTTGCCTGGGAACGAACCTCGGTGGGATTCCTTGCGATCGGCGCCCTGGTTCTCCTGCGACACGGCGAATTGCCGCTCGCAGGAAGACTTTTCGTCGCCGCCGCCGCAGCGATTTCGGCGCTGGGTGTGTTGGTCATCAACCGCCGTTTCGTGTCCGCGGATGCGGCATCGCCGGTCGCTGTCACTGCCCTGGGTTCGTTGACCGCGGCACTCGCCCTCGGCGTCGGCCTCCTGATCGCGTTCGCCGATTCCTAGGCGACGCGACAGTAGGTCAGCTGAATGCGATGCTCACGCGGGAGTGAGCGTGAACCGCGTCTCACCCACCGGGCCGCTGGTTCCGCAGGGATTGGGGCCGTTGAGCGTATAGAGCCCGTTCGTACCGTCGAGGTTGAAGGTGGAGCGGGCTATCACGTCGACCGGTCGCCCGTCGGGGCAGAATGCGCCACCGGGAACGAACTGGTCGAGCACGTAGTGGTCGCCCTGGATGTATGCCTGACCCTGATCGGCATTCGACGTGAGGTTGAAGATCGAGATGCAGCCGGGACCGCAACTGGTCACCCGCAACAGGTTATCGGTGACGATCCCGTTGGCCATGATGCTGTGATGGTTGTAGTCGCCAGGAGTGAGATCAGCGTTGGCCTGTGCCGCCAGGCCGAGGCTTGCCGCGGCGAAGCAGGTCGCGATCGCGCCGGTGATGATGTTCTTCATGGTGTCAAGTGAATACCGTCGAAGCGCCTACCGGTCCCAACTTTGCAGAGTCGATCCGCACCGATCGGTGGTGGTCGACTGAATCGCGGCACAGTCGTACAACGAACCCGGCGCGTCCGTACAAGGGAAAAGTCCTCTTTTGCAACAATGCCGACGCATCGTACTTCCTGTAGCGGGACTCTCATCGAATCCCGGCAGTTCCCGTGTATCAGGAGGAAGTGTTCATGACCATCGACTTCACCATGAGTCAGGACCAGCTCGCATTGCGGTCGGCCGCGCGCACCTTCGCCGACGAAAGGCTCAGCCTCGTCGACAAAGCGATTGCCGGCCTGCATACACCCGAAGCGAGGTTTGCCGCGATCCGACCGTTCTATCAGGAGATGGCCGATGCGGGCTTCGTCAAGGCGCTGCTACCCGTTCACTGTGGCGGTACCGCGATGTCTTCCCTCGATTTTGCATTGGCGGCAGAGGAACTGACGCGGGTCGACATCAACGTGCCGACCGCGTTGTTGGGAACCGGCCTGGGCCTACAACCGATCATCCACTTCGGCACAGATGAGCAGAAGGTCAAGTTTCTGCCCCGGTTCGCGGGCAGCGAGGCACTGCTGGCTGCGTGGGCATTCACCGAAGTGGCCGGCGGAGCCAACTTCGACAGCGCCGATCCGCTCGGTGGTGTGCAAACGTTCGCGCGGCGCGAAGGTGATGAGTGGGTGATCAACGGCCGCAAGCACTTCACCACGAACGGCTCGGGCTGGGACGGGGAAGGTGCTGCGCTCATCAGTGTGCTGTGCCGTACCGATCCGAGCCTGAGTCCGGCGGAATCGATGGCTGTGATCGTCGTACCAGGCGATAGTCCCGGAGTCGTCGTCGAGTCGTATATCGACACAGTCGGTCACCGCGCGACCATCTCACCACGCATCACCTTCAACGACGTACGGGTGCCCGCCGATCATCTCATCGGGCAGCCGGGCGACGGTATCGAGATCGTGCGCAGAACGTTCAATTGGACATCATCGATCATCGGCGCCGCGTGCGTCGGCCGGATGCGAGCCGCATTTGACTACGCACTCGCTTTTGCCAAGGCCGACAAGCGTTCCGGGTCGGTCCCGATCATCGAGCACCAGAATGCCGGGTACATGCTCGTCGACATCAAGACGCGAATCGAAGCTGCCCGCTACCTGACCTGGAAGGGATGCCATCTATACGACCACACCTGTGGTGGAGACGAGGAAATCGGACACATGGTGAAGATCTTCGCCTCTGAACTGGCCGTGCAGGTCGTGTACGACGCCATGCGTGTCGTCGGAGTGAACTCCTACGGCGACGAAACCCCGATCGCCGGGATCATGCAGGACGTGCTCTGTTTTCCCCTGTATGACGGCGGAAACATGGGAGTGCGCCGTCGCCAACTGCACGCGCTCATGAGGCGCGACGACTACGACCCGATGCTGTCGAGTACATGGGTCGCTGAGGGGTGACAAAGCTGGCCGACCCGCCCGCCGGAGGCACGGTATTCGGTCGGCGTGCAGCCGAGATGGCGCTGAAAGACCCGGGTGAGATGCGAGTTGTCATAGAAGCCCCATCGGGCCGCGATCTTGTTGAGCGGCAACGAATTGGGCGACGTGACGAGTTCAAGCATCACGCCGCGCAAACGCTCCTCACGCACGCACGTGGCGAAGCTGCTCGACTCTGCCTCGAACAGTCGGTGCAACGAGCGGACCGAGATCGACACCGCGCGAGCGGCGTCGGCGGCAGTGACCCGTCCCAGCGGGATCATCATCCGAATATGCCTGCGCACCAACACTCTCAGCGCGGCGTCACGGTGTTCGTATTCGGACTCCAGAGCGGCGCGACTATGGACAGCGGTCACGGCAGCAAGGACATCGGTGAACGAACTCTCGAGCCTCGCCGCCGCGCCCTGGTCCAGGGTCTGCAGATTCTGCCACAGCGACGCCATCATCGCCGAGGCGACGCCACCAGCTCCGCCGTCCGTGTCGATGGTGGTCGCGGTGAAGTCGAGGTCGCCGACGCTGGCCTGCCAGCGATCCCGAGGGATACGAAACGACAGTACACGCCAACTGCTTTGGGCCACCGGCTCAATGAATTCGAGTCGATACGGCCGCGTCGTGTCGAACACGGCGAAGCTGCCGGCGGGCACGATGCACCGGCGGTCGTCTTGCTCGCCGTAACATGTCCCGTCCAGTTGCAGGTTGACGAACACTGCCTCGGAGGGCGACCGACGTACCTCACGTGGGCCGTGAGTCAACAGCTGCGTGCACGACGCGATCTCGGCGCAGTTCGTCTCGGCCAGTGGTGCCGATCTCACCCAGCCTGGGAAACCCTCGCCGAAACTGCTGTGATTGAGTTGCGTCTGACCGCGTTTGGGAGACAACGGTGTAAACGCCTCACACACGACATCACCCCAGTACGCAGCCTGATCCTGCACGCTGAGGTCTGTGGTGGACCAGTATGGCAAGCCATTACCTCCGGATTGCTGACGGTCGAGCTGAGGCCGAGGTCACCGCCTTCATAAGTGTGCGCGCCTGCTGGCGCGTGTCAAGACGAACCTCATGAGAACTGGGGTGATTGCCAGGTGTGGTCACATCGCTTCTCCATAGTCCGGAGGTTGCGTTCGCGCAGTAGCGGGCCCGGCTGCGGAACGTCAGTGCCATGGATCGTTATGACCGCGCGCTTTCCATTCCCGGCCGTATTCGATATGTTGATGAGGTTCGACGCATGTCTGTGCTGGTGATTTGTGGGGCGGTGCAAACCAAGAGATGTCTACGCAGCGGAACGAAGAGCTGGTCTTCGCCGCGTTGGCCGACCAGGTCAGGCGACAAATCCTTGACACGCTTGCCTCACACGGCGAGTGCAGCGCCGGGTTCATCAGTGATCAGATCCACTCGGTGGGCCGGACCACGGTGTCTGCGCACCTCAAGGCGCTGAAGCTGTCGGGCATGATCGTAGAGCGTCGCGAGGGCCGAAGCCGCCTGTTTGCCATCGATCCTGTTGGCCCGGCCAATGACGCGCTGATGTTCTTGCGTGACGTTCTCGATCGTGCGTTGACCGCGGGTGTGGAGTCGGCATCGCGTGTCGAAATCACCGACCCCGATGCCGACGCGGTTTCCCGAACGCGTAAGCATGGCTAGTCCCCGACTGCCGTAGAACTGACCGAGGCGGTGTGGGCGTGCCGGTTCTGTCTGTAACCGCTCAGATCGTGACACCTGAGCCAGTTCCCGTCGCCTATGCAAAGTTCACTGCTGGACAGCTGTTGGACATTCAGTGTGACCGTTTCATCCCGGGTTCGGCGATAGCGGTCTCGCTGCCGATGGACGGCGTATCCGGCTCGGCGACGGTGCCTATCGCACTGCTCGGCCATATCGTTGCGATCAAGCCCGGGCGATCAGTCGTGATCGTCCATCATCAGCCGTGGCGCGGTCGGTTGACGGTACGTTTCTTCGCCGATGGGACCGGCACTCGGCTGGCCCTCGAATCGAGCCTGGAGCAAGACGGTGTGGCGTGGCTGGCGAACATCCGCGGGTACGGACCGCCACAGTCGCTGCACCCTGATAGTCATCGGGTCGGGTTGCTGGTGAGCAAGTCAGGCCCGGCGGCGGTATTTGCTCAGGCGACGGAAACCATGGCGGCGTTGGCAATTGAGGAGATCAACGCCGACGGGGGCATCGTCGGGATGACGGCGGAACTTCTCGTCGGCGACGATGCATCGGATTCGATGGCGGGCACGACAGCTGCGTTGCGCTTGATGCGTAGCGGCTGCCGCGCGATCTTCGCCTGCGTCACGTCAGCAACCTTCAACGCCGTGGCATCAGCGCTTCGGCGCACCAACATCGTCCTGATTCACACCGTGCTGAACGAAGGCGGCTTTGCGAGTGCGGGCGTCGTCCGGCTCGGCGAGCGCCCCTCCGAACAACTGCAGGCAGCAGTGCCCGCTCTCATGAAGGAGACCAACGCCCGGCGCTGGTTCCTCGTCGGCCATCAATACTCGTGGTCCTACGGCGCACATTGGGCCGCCCGGCGGGTGATAGGCGAGTGCGGCGGCACGGTCGTCGGTGAGGCCTACCGTCCGATGGGCACCACCGACTTCTCCGCAGCGCTGGAGGCCATCGACCGTTCACGCGCCGAGCTGATCCTGTCCTCGCTGGTCGGCAGTGACGAAGTGGCCTTCGAGCGCCAATGCGCCCATTACGGTTTGCGCTCCAGCACCCGCACCCTGGCCCTCGTTCTCGACGAGGCCACCCAGCAGTTGATCGGCGCCGCCGATGTCGACGGCGTGTGGTCGGCATTCGGCTACTTCGAAGGACTCCTCGACACTCACTGTGAGGTCGAGGCGAGATATCGAGCCGCGGTCACGGGGCATGCACCGCCGTTGAGCTCCCTTACCGAAACCACCTACGAAGCGATCATCGCCTATGCGCGGGCCGTCGCGGAGGCCGCCGACCATGACAAGAAGGCCGTCCACCTGAAGCTGCTTGAGCATGCCGAATCGCAGCGATGCGGGCGGGTTCCGGTCCGCCGTCCGATCCTGCTGACCGAGTGGCGCGGCGGGCGGCCACGTCCGCGGTGACTGATCTGTGGTGACTTTTGTTGTCCTACAGATCATCTGGCGTTAGCACAAGGACAATGACGCACTAGCCGGCGACCTGCCTAGCGCCCGACCCGCGCTGCACTCTCCTCACGTGCACCGATCGAGCGGAAAGCAAATTGCGGCAATATGTCGCTACCGATTGACATAAAGGCCACGGCGTACTTAACTCTGCGTAGCGAATCCGAGACGATCGCGGAAGAGTCGGACAGTGAGGGCGAGAACGATGACTGACCACGCCGTTGCTTGGGCAACACCAGACTCAAGCCGTCTCGGGATGGCGACATCAGTACAGGCATGACGATTGTTGGTGTGACACATCCGTCCACTCCGGTCCAAGTTGCCGGATCCGGACAGTCCACCGACCCCTGACCGATCGTCGCCGGGAAGCTCCACCGTGAATGCGGTGACGGCGCGACGGGCTTCCCGGCGACGATCCAACTGAATACGAACCGAATCTCGAGCAGGCGTGGGACTGCCATGTCCCCGGACGACGAATGGAGAAGTGGGCTATGCCGGTCGATAGGCCCGATGACGACGCAATCGCTCTTGCCGCGGCACATTTCGGCCTGCATCTGGACGCAGCCGACCGAAAAGAATTCGCCGAACTCATCGACGGCGCACTCGCCTCCTACGACGTCGTCGACGAATTGCATGGCACCGGGTCCGCGGATTGCGCCGACCGCGGTTATCAGTTCCCCGAAGCGTATGAAAACCCCTTGGGCGCATGGTATGTCACGACGCGAATCAACTCTGGTACCACTACATCGGCGGGCCCACTCGTCGCTCGGAGCTTGGCCGTCAAGGACAACATCGCCGTGGCGGGCGTGCCGATGATGAACGGTTCGCGATCACTGGAGGGCTTTACGCCGAGCCGTGATGCGACCGTGGTGTCTCGGCTGCTCGATGCGGGTGTGGTGGTGGCCGGTAAAGCTGTGTGTGAGGACTTGTGCTTTTCCGGCTCAAGCTTCACGTCGGCCACCGGACCGGTACGCAACCCGTGGCGCCATGACCGAGAGGCCGGCGGATCCTCGAGTGGCAGCGCGGCCCTGGTTGCCAATGGGGACGTCGACTTGGCCCTCGGAGGAGATCAGGGTGGGTCCGTTCGAATCCCGGCGGCGTTCTGCGGAGTGGTCGGCCACAAACCGACCTTCGGACTCGTGCCATACACCGGAGCGTTCCCTATCGAACGGACTCTTGACCACGTCGGTCCGATCACCCGCACCGTGGTGGACGCAGCGCACATGTTGTCGGTGATCGCCGGGCGCGACGGAGCCGATCCGAGGCAGCCCGACACGCTGACGGTCGACGACTACGTAAGCGGACTCGGCGCCGGCGTGGCCGGACTCAGGATCGGCGTGCTGTCCGAAGGGTTCGGCCATGCCGCATCCCAGGTTGAGGTCGACGATATCGTCAGAGCAGCAGCGACGCAGTTCGCTGACCTCGGCGCGACCGTCGAGTCGGTCAGTATCCCGTGGCACCTCAATGCGTTCCACGTATGGAACGTCATCGCGACCGATGGTGGTGCCTATCAGATGCTCGACGGCAGCGGATACGGACTCAACGCAAGCGGTCTCTACGATCCCGAACAAATGGCGTACTTCGCTCAACACCGAGTCACGCACGCCGATGAGCTCTCCGAGTCGGTGAAGCTCGTGGCGCTCTGCGGTCACCACGGTGTCACCGCCCTGGGCGGCTCGAGCTACGGCAAGGCCCGCAACCTGGTACCCAAAGCCATGGCGGCCTACGACACCGCACTCGAACACTTCGACGTACTCGTAATGCCCACCGTTCCCTACGTCGCCACCGCCCTGCCCGAAACCGGCGTCGATCGCCCCACCTACCTGGCCAAAGCGCTCGGCATGCTGGCTAACACGGCGCCGTTCAACGTGACCGGCCATCCCGCCCTGTCGATTCCGGCGGGACAGCATGACGGACTACCGGTGGGGATGATGATCGTCGGGCGACACTTCGACGACGCAACGGTGCTCCGCGCGGGACACGCCTTCGAGATGCTCCGCGGCGGATTTCCCGCACCGCACGCCGTGAACGCATCAGACGCCATACTGCCCGCCTGATACCGACGAGTTGAGGAGATCACCGATGAATGGGGTTTTCGACCTAGGGGGAACCGACGGCCTGGGTGCGGTCAACGTGGTCGACGACGAACCGCTGTTCCGCGCCGACTGGGAGAAGCACGTCTTCACGATGTTTCCAGCCTGCTTCAGGGCTGGATACTTCGGCGTCGACTCATTCAGACACGGGATTGAGAAGATGGACCCGGCGACTTACTTGGTGGCGCCCTACTACGAGCACTGGCTGCACTCGATCGAGAACCACGCAATCGCGGCAGGCGCGGTGGATCCGACAGAGTTGGACCGGCGGACCCAGTACTACCTGGAGAATCCAGACGCTCCCCTACCCGAGCACCCGCAGCCTCGAGAACTGGTCGACTTCGTCGACATTGTCGTCCCCATGGGTGCGAGTGCAGCCCGGAAGATCGACAGGGCACCACGATTCTCGGTCGGTGACCAGGCATACGTGATCGAGAGCAGCCCATTCGGACACACTCGACGAGCACGCTACGTACGTGGCCGGAGCGGTGAGATCATCGCCCACCACGGTGCATTCATCTACCCCGACACAGCGGGCAACGGTCTCGGCGAAGAACCCGAACACGTCTACACCATCGCCTTTTCGAGCAAGGAACTGTGGGGGGCCGACTACGGTGACCCGAATGCCTTGGTCTGCTTCGACGTGTGGGAACCGTATATCGAACCGGCGACTACCGCCGGAGAAGGAGCCAGCGCATGAGTGGCGAAAAGCCATCGCAGGCGGAGATTGCCGCGCGTGTCAAAGCGCTGGAGTCGCTGCTGATCGAAAAGGGGGTCATCAGCACGTCGATGGTTGACCGCATCGTCGACATCTACGAGAACGAAGTCGGCCCGCAGCTCGGGGCGAAGGTCGTCGCGAAAGCCTGGTCCGACCCCGAATTCCGAACTCGGTTGTTGCGGGATGCGACCAGCGCCTGCCGCGAGCTGGAGATCGGTGGCCTGCAGGGTGAAGACATGGTCGTTCTCGAAGACACCGAGAAAACCCACCACGTCATCGTGTGCACCCTTTGTTCGTGCTACCCATGGCCCGTCTTGGGGCTACCACCGAATTGGTACAAAGAACCCCAATACCGCGCTCGCATCGTGCGCGATCCACGGTCGGTCCTCACCGAAGACTTCGGCTACATCATCCCAGCGACCACAGAGATCCAGGTTTGGGACTCCAGCTCCGAAATGCGCTACTGGGTTCTGCCGCAGCGTCCGGCCGGCACCGAAGGGTGGAGCGAGGACCAGCTCGCCGAGCTCGTCACTCGGGACTCGATGATCGGTGTCGGCCCAGCGAAAGCTGCTCGATGAGCAAGACCGCGAACGATGCCGCCGAGGACCACCGCGTCGCCGTCGACGCCCTCGTCTGTGACCTCCCAGGCGGACGAACCGGCGATAAGGCATTCGAACAGCCCTGGGAGATAAGGGCATTTGCCCTGGCGGTAGCCCTTCACCAGGCCGGATCCTACGAATGGACCGCATTTCAGCAAGCACTGATCGAATCCATTGCAATGTGGGAGGGTTCGGCGAGTGACCTTGCGGCACCGCAATGGTCGTATTACGAGCACTGGCTTGCCGCTCTCGAACGCCTCATGGCCGACGGGAGCGTGCTCGATCGCAAGGATATCGACGCCCGCACGGCACAAGCACTGGCAACTCCGCCAAACCGCGACCATCACAAGGCAATTCTCGAACCTATCGCTATCGACAAAGGCTGCCTTTACTAATTCCTCACCGCTGGTGAGGAACTCATCGATGGTGCGAGCGTAAGCACGACCCTCAGGGTCGACGCTCCCCCTCAGGATGCTCGGTGTTCTCGTCGCGCCGCCACTTTCATTTCGGTGGACGCCGCCTATCAGGCCGTGTCCCGACTTCTCCGCGTCAGCCCCACGCCCCGCCTACAGCCGCGCCACCACATAGGAAGGTCACCAATGGATCACCCCGGACACACGCCGCTTCCCCGCCGAAGGCGGATTCGTGACCGAATTCCGCGACCGAGCTTCGTCGGCCAGTGCAAGAGTAACGGATCATGCGCGAAAGTTGTTGTGCTCATCGCGGTCACCTCGATGCTGGCCGTCACATCCGCATTGATAACTCCAGCGACGGTCCGTGCTGACGACCAGTTGTACGAAGCGTTCTACACACCGCCAGACCCGCTGCCTGCAGGTGGCCCAGGAGACTTGATCCGCACTGAGCCCTCTCGATTGGTCCTCGAACCGTCCGGCCAGCTGGGTTCATTTGTGGGCACCGGAACACGAATCATGTACCGCAGCACCGACGCTCGTGGAAATCCGGTCGCGGTGACCGGCACCTACATAGAGCCCGACGTGCCATGGCCCGGCAACGGGCCCCGTCCCCTGCTGGCGTACGCCACCGGCCCCTACGGGATGGGTGAACAATGTGCGCCCTCGAGGATGTTCAACCAGGGAATCCATTTTTCCCAAGGATTCGACCTGATGCTCAACTATGAAGAGGGCTTCATCGCCACTCTGCTGGCCCGTGGCTACGCCATTGTTGTCACCGACGGTGTGGGTATGGGCATTCACGGACCGCAGTCACCGCAATTCATGAACCGCGTCGCGTCAGGCACCGCACTGATCGACGCCGCCCGAGCTGCCAAGAAGCTGCCCGGTACATCCCTGGACAGCAGCGGACCAGTGGCGTTCTGGGGATGGGCCTCAGGAGGCTCCGCAGCCCTCGCAGCCGCCGAACTCGCCCCAACCTACGGGCCGGAGCTACGTGTCGTCGGCACATATGCGGGCGGACCGATCACCGACATCGCTGCAGCCATTCCCGGCATCGACGGCAATTTTCTGGCCGTGGCGTTGGGCTACGTTCTGCGTGGCATCATGGCCTCCTACCCCGAGACAGAACAGCCCATCTGGGATTCACTGACCCCACGAGGGGTGCAGATGCTCGACTGGAGTGGGCACACGTGCCTTCTTCAGGGCGCCGTCGACTACGCCTTCCGTCATCTGCAGCCGTACTTCAAGAGCGACCTCACCGAGATGGCCTCGACGGATCCGTTCAAGAGCATTTTGGCCCAGCAGCGAATCGGTAACCTCAAACCTGCAGGGCCCGTTTATATCACCCACAACCGCTGGGACCCCTTCGCCCCGTACCAGTCCGCACGCCAAACGGCGCTGGACTACTGCCACAAAGGCAGCGATGTGACCCTGTGGACCAACGAACAACCACCGCTATTCAACAAGCTCGATATCAACACGCTGCTCCCCCCGTTTGTCGACGGTGAGCGAAGCATGGCGTGGATCGCCGATCGCTTCAACGGAGTACCCACCACACCCAATTGCGCCGACATCGAGGCCTCATGACCGCCGTCGTGACTCCTGCAGGGCCAGGTACTTCACCGAGCACGCAGTGCGGCAAGCACATCCGGGAGATATGAGGAATGGCTATGGATTTCCCTGCGGCCACGATAGTACGGGCCCGATTGCCCCTGTTCGACAGCGCGAGCCATCGACCGGCCATGTCGCGCAGAGCATTCGGTCAATGAACTGAGCCAATCCACGGCACACTGCTGTCGTATATGTCATTATGTGTCCACAGATCGCCGATACAGCAAGGAGAGTCATGACCGAGCAACAAACTGAGCAAGCAAGCCTTTATGACCGGCTGGGAGGACTCGAAACGGTCCAATTCCTGGCGCGGACATTGGTGACTCGCGCGATGCTGAACCCCACCATCGGTCATATCTGGAATCACAAGACCGAGGCCGAAGTCCAGCAGGAGATCAGCGGTTTCGTTGAGTTCCTGGGTATGCACTGGGGCGGTCCTCACACCTACCACGGCCCAGATATGGCCACCTCCCACCGCGGCATGGGCATCACCGAGGAGTATTGGGATGCCCTGTTCAACGACATCGTCACCCCGGCGTTCGAGGAGTTTGCCATCCCCCAGCGGGAGGCAGAGGAGATCGACGCGTTCCTGCGGTCGTTCAAGTCGGTAGTCGTTGGAAGCCCGAGATTCCGGGACGTGCTGCTATCCAACCCGGATATGGATGTGATGCAAGGAATGAAGAGTGTCGGCGTCACCTGGCCGGCGCCACCCGCCACCTAGGGCTCAGCCTGCGTCGGGCCACATACCGGATGGGCACCTGATTGGCGCCGGGACGATCCGCAGACCTCGTGCCTTCCGTGACGTCTACCGTTCTGCCCTCATCGAACGAATGGGAGTCTCGTGTTATCCAACCAAATGTGGCACGCGGAAGTATCCCGCGGATGTATCGGCGCGGGTTTGTGCATAGTCCTGGCGCCGAATCATTTCCAATTCTCAGGCGGGCGCGCAGAGCGCACCGAGCGGTCGGTGGAGCCCGACGACGTCGATGCCATCCAGGCCGCCGCGCACGGTTGCCCGGCGGCAGCCATCGTTGTCTCAGAAGCCTGAAGATGAGGCATGCTTCCCGGCGGTCCCCTGAGGTCCACCAGTCTCGACTGTGAAGACCTTATGGCTACGGTGCCGTGCAGCAATCGGTCGCCGTCGGCGAGGAAACGATCGCTCACCTGATGCGCCCTGGTTTCCCGCTGAGCAGCGTGTGGCCTTGCCAGTCGCAGGGAGTCCGTCAAGGATGGGGCTATGACGGATCGGTCGGCTGAGCTGCGCTCGTTCTTGCGAGCGAGGCGTGAAGCGGTGACACCACAGGACGTCGGCCTCATACCCGGCGAAGGGCGGCGAGTGCAGGGCCTTCGCCGAGAAGAGCTGGCCCTCCTTGCCGGATTGAGCACCGACTACTACCGACGGCTCGAACAGGGTCGGGAGCACCGTCCGTCGCTACAGGTGCTTCGCGCGCTGGCACGTGCGCTGCAACTCGACGAGCACGCGACCGCTTACCTCATCTCACTTGTTCATCCGGCCCCCCTCGCGACGCCAGCTCGCGCGACCTCAGCCTCGGCGGGCGTCCGACTTCTCCTTGATTCCGGCCTGCGAGTACCGGCAATCGTCGTCGATATTGGCCTCAACATCCTGGCCATCAACGCGGCCGGTCGTGCGATGTACAGCGGTTTCCATGACACTGACAACCTGGCACGCATGGTGTTTCTCGACGCTGCCGCCAGAGACTTCTACGCCGATTGGCACCAGGTCGCCACCCAGGTCGTGGGCAACCTCCGCGCAGGACTGACCCGGTTCCCGACTGACGACCGCGTCGCCGAGGTGGTCGATGAGATCTCCGCTCGCAGTTCCGTATTCGCCGGACTGTGGGCGACCCACGATGTACGTCCACGCACCAGTGAGGACAAACTGTTCCATCATCCGCATGTCGGCGAACTGCACCTACACTTCGAAGCACTCGAGGTGGCCGATGCGCCCGACCAACGGCTGTTCGTCTACTGCCCACTCGAGAACGGGTCGTCACCCGACGCCGTCGCATTGCTGGAACCGCTGACGACAGCTACCCCGACGAGGTAGCCGAACTCAGCTCGTCGATCTGTTCCGGTGTCAACTGCACGTCAGCCGCGGCCATGTTCTCTTCCAGATGCGTGCGGCGCGATGTGCCGGGGATGGGCAGCATCGCCGGTGAAACGTGCAACAACCAGGCGATCGCCACCTGACCCACCGTGCACTGGTGTGCCTGTGCGATGTCGGCGAGGGCTTGGTGCGCGGCAGCAAGACCGCCTTGCGCCACCGGCGCCCATGGAATGAACGCGAGCCCATCGCGTTCACACACCTCAAGGATGTCGTTGGCGCTCCGGTCGATCACATTGAACCGGCTTTGCACACTGACGATTTCGGCGATCTGCCGTGCCTCCTCGAGCTGCGCCACCGTGCATTGCGACATGCCGATCTCGCGGATCTTGCCCTCATCCTGGAGCGCCTTGAGCTCACCGATCTGTTCTGCCAACGGCACTTTCGGATCCACCCGGTGCAACTGCAACAGATCGATCTGATCGACCCCCAAGCGGCGCATGCTCATCAGTACTTGCTGGCGCAGGTATTCGGGGCGTCCGACCGGTGGCCATGCAGCCGGGCCGAGCCGTTTCGGTCCCGAATCGGTGTCGACGACATCGGGGCCGTTACGGGTCAGGCCCGCCTTCGTCGCGATGACCACGTCATCGGGGTATGGGTGCAGCGCCTCATACAAGATCTGCTCGGCCACATGCGGGCCGTACGAGTCTGCTGTGTCGATGAACTGCACGCCGAGGTCGACCGCCCGACGGGCCACGGCGATACATTCGTCCCGGTCCTGGGGCTCGCCCCAGATTCCGCGGCCGGTGAATCTCATGGAACCGAAACCCAACCGCGACACCGTCTTCCCAGCAATACTGATCGTCTGCGGCTTCGCGTCGACCATCGTCGTTACCTCCATTTGACTGCGTTTCCATTGCGGTTCTCGACCCCTCGTTGCGGCCGACTGGCGCAACTGCGACCACGTTAGGCGCGATCCGGTGGGCGTGCGGGGGTGGTGATACACCCCCTCAGACCGGGAATAGACCGACCCACCGCCCGCGATCAGGTGCACCGACAGTGCTATCTGTTCTCGGCGCGAGCCGCGGCATCGAATTCACAGAACGTCGCGGTGAAGTACGCCGGCTGTTCCTCAGCTACCCAATGCCCACAGTCTGGGACAAGATGCTCGGTCACCGACTCCGCAACCTCCTCACACATCGGCCGGAAGTTGCGAGCCAGGGGTCCGGACGCACCGCCCGAAGCCAACACCGGGACAGTGAGCTTGCCGTGCCGTTGCAGCGCGGTCCGATTGTCCTCGGCGTCGCGGTCGAGTTCCCGGTAGATCTCACACATGGCGCGCATGGCTCCAGGCGCTTCGTACGCGCGGGCGTAGACATCAAGGTCCGCATTGGAGATCGCATCCGGTTGGTGGGTCAGTTCGTCGAAGAAGCGATTGATGTACCACCGTTCCCGTCCGTGCGTGAGATACACCGCGATGTCCGGATTGGCATGAAAGGAGAACTGCCATGCCGACTTCTGTGCCACCCGCCATTCGTAATAGGCCGTGCCTGGCAGCGGTGCTTCCATGAACGTGGCGCTGACGACCTCATCGCGGTACCGCAGCGCGAAACCCAGGGCCAGTGTCGACCCGAGGTCATGGCCGACAAGCGAAATCGGCTCCGCCACGCCTAGCGTCTCGCGCACAAGACGGTGGATATCACCGGCCATGGTCCACTTGTCGTACCCGTCACGGGGTTTGTCGGACGCACCGGCTCCGCGATAGTCGGGCATGATTACCCGATAACCGGCGGCGGCTAGCGGCATCATGACCTTGCGCCACTCGTAGCGTGTTTGCGGCGCGCCGTGCAGAAGCACGACGGTCTTGGTGGGTTCAGGCGGAGCGACAACCGTATAGCCGATACGAACCGCTTTCTCCGGGTCGACCCAGGCCCGACCGTGGTGGACGTCGACATCGCGTGCTGTGGTCATGTTCTCTCGCCTTTTGTCGGTATGCCTGTTGGCGGCCAGTATCGTCCCGGCGGCGACGCGCATGGGGGTAACAAGTGGGCCCCCCGGCACGCCCGAATCGCCGCTAGCCCCTCCCCCAGCGAATTGCGTTGCGATGCGGTGGGCTGGCCGGCACTACCGCACCTGGGTTGTCCAGCACGAAAAGTCGCCTTCGAACGAACATGAACCCATACTGAACGCATGTTCACTGTGCGAGATGCGGTACCGGGTGATGCGCTGGCCGTCGCACAAACCCATGTTCGTTCCTGGCAAGTGGGGTTCGCGGGCCTCATCGCACAGGGGTACCTGGACGCCCTCCGCGCGGAGGAACGCGCCAGCAGATACAACTTCGAGCGCATGGACACCACCAACGGGCCGTACACGCTCGTCGCCATCAATCAGGACGCGGTCTGCGGGCATGTCACCCTCGGCCGATCCCGCGACCGGAACCACCCCGAGGCCGGCGAGGTGTGGTCCTTATACGTCGATCCCGCGCACTGGGATCAGGGCGTGGGAAGGACACTGCTGACGGCTGCCTGCCGAGCGCTGCGTCAGGCCGGCTATGGCACCGCCTATCTGTGGGTTCTGGCGACGAACGGCCGGGCACGACGCTTCTATGCGCGAGCCGGCTGGACGATCGAGGGATCGGAGCGGACCGACTTCGTCGGCGGAAAATACATCTACGAGGTGAAGTACGAGCTGGATCTGGTCGATGGTCCTGTCGCAGACTCTGACGATCAGCAGCTCTCGACGATCACCGCTGCTCCCCCATCGGGCAGCGGTCGCCCATAGCCGTCCGACAACGGTGCCGCTTGCGGCACCCCGCGTCATCACAGAGATGGAAGCAGGGTTAGTGGTCGGCTCCCCCGCTTGGCTTTCATGGACGCCGGCCGGCCTCACCGCTTGATGCCCGACGGGTGTTGGTGGCGCGTCACCGACCGACGGTCATCGTCGGGGAGTCGGCAGGGGGTGGACTGGCCATGTCTCTGGTACGACGTGTGCTCGATCTGGGCGGTGACGCGCCGAAAGGTCTGGTGACGATGGTCCCCTGGGCCGACCTCACCAACAGTTCCGACAGCTTCGTGCGGAATGAACACCGGGATATGCTGTCGCGCAACGGTCTGTCACGTAGTGCAGCCGCCTATGCCGGTGATCATGACCTCACGTCGCCCCAATTATCGCCGCTTTACGGCTCATTCGCCGACTTTCCTCGTACGTTGATCGCCGTCGGAACCCACGACTGCCTACTCGACGACTCCCGTGGTGCCACGGCCCGCATGCGCGCTGCCGGCGTCGACGTCACGCTCGTCGAAGTCCCAGCCGGATTCCACGGTTTCATCCTGTTGCCTGCACCGGAATCGAAAGAAGCCAGGCAGCAGATATCGACTTTCGTCGGTACAGCCCTAAGCGATCACTGAGGGGCCAAGTTCGATGCGGCCGTGCGACAGAAGAAATCCGCCGCCCGATCGATCGCCAGCGTGACCGACTTCCCCTCTTCCACCGAGCTTTCCAGCGCGCGTCCCGGGGGTTATGCCGGAAGCTTGGATGCGAGAACCTCGACGTTCTCGACGGCAGGTGACGCGGTGAACAGTTCCTCGGCACGCTGCCCGAGTGCGGTGCCCACGCCACCGGCCAGGTGTGCTTGCCGCCCGGCGTCGTCGGGGAACACGTCGAAGATGCCGAACGTGGACGCGTCGAATTGGATGGCGAACCAGGCCCGCGTGTCGGGCTCCTGCTCGACGATCGCCTGCGCGTCTGTCAGAAACTGTGCAACGTCTGCCTCTTTGCCCGGTTTTGCGTGTACTCGAACCAACAGTCCAACTCGTACCATGACTCCTCCTTAGGTTGGTTCCCGGCCCGATCAGCCGGCCATTGCGGGCTCGACGACGAGCTTGGTCCAGGCGCCGCGGTTACCGAACACGGTTCTCACCGCCGGAGGAAACCCCCGCGAGATCGAAGACGGCACGCACGCAGCCGTCCGACTTCTCCTTGAACATCCGATAACCCTGGGGGCCCTGATCCAACGGCATGACGTGGGTGGCGAGATGTTCGGTGTTCAGTTCCCCGTCGGCGATATGTTGCAGGATCCTGGGGATGTAGCGCTGACCATGCTGCTGTGCCCCGCGCAGGGTTATCGACTTGTTCATGATCGCGCCGAGTGGGAACTTGTCGACGACCCCGCCGAACACACCCAGGACGAACAGGCTGCCGCCCTTGCGGCAGGCATAGGCGGCCTCTCGGAGTGCGGTGGGACGGTCGTTCTGCAGTCGCAACTGCTGCTTGACCTGATCGTAGAGGTACGCCGGCCCGGTACCGTGCGCCTCCATGCCGACGGCCTCGATCGCCACGTCCGGGCCCCGGCCGCCGGTGCGCTCCTTCAGCTCGGCCACGACGCTGTCTTGGGAGTAGTCCAACGTCTCGGCGCCGACGTGCTGGCGAACCTGGGCAAGACGTTCGGGCAACCGGTCGATGACGATGACTTGTTCGGCGCCCATGAGCATCGCACCCCGGGCAGCCATTTGACCGACACCGCCGGCACCCCACACGGCGACGATGTCGCCCGGGGTGATGCCGGCTCCGTCGGCACCGGTCCATCCCGTGGGGGCAGCGTCGGAGACGAACAGTGTCGCCATGTCCGAAACCCCCTCCGGCACAGGGAATGCGCCGTGGTCGGCGTAGGGCACGCGAATGTACTCGGCATGGCTACCGGCGTATCCACCCAGCGCGTGGCTATAGGCGAAACATCCGCCGATCGCCGATCCCCACATGCCTTCGGTCAACGCGGGGTTGGGATTCCCGTTGTCGCACAACGAGAACAGCTTGTTCTGGCAGTACCAGCACTGTCCGCTGGCAATGAACGAGCAGACCACAACCCGATCACCCACCCGGTGGTTGTGGACAGCCGAGCCGACGTCGACCACTTCGCCCATCAACTCATGGCCGAGTACGTCGCCGGACCGCATCGTCGGGATGTAGCCGCCGAGCAGGTGCAGGTCAGATCCGCAGGTCGTCGACAATTTGACCTTGACGATGATGTCGCCGTCGTTGAGAATTTTCGGGTCGTCGACGGTCTCCACCGAGGTCTCGTTGACTCCTGTCCAACAGAGGGCCTTCACAGCACTCCCTCCCCACCTGAGCGACGGGTCGCCAGCTCGACCAGCTTGCCGGTCGGGGTGGCGCTACGGGTACCGTGCGGTGCGGGGTCGACCCGCAAAATCTCCCCCACTTCGATCAGTTCTTTCGCCTTGCGCAGGGCCGCTCGCAGCTGCTGGCGCGGGTCATCGCCCGACACCCGGCTCGCGACCGCGCCGAGCCCGCCCGGCTCCGGCTGGCGCAGCCGCGCGGCGAGTTCGGTGCCCTTACCGCCAGCAGCCGTGCGGAGCTGCACCTCGATGCGGTCGCCGAGCCGCGCGAGCGGCTCGGGCACCCGACCGCCCGGCATGACCTCCTCCGCCGTCTTGTTGATCGTCACGCTGCGCCACCGCGAGCGCGGCTCGGGGTCCCCGGCTTGTGGGGCTCCGCCACCGAGCCTGCGTTGCACTTGGCGGGCCAACTGGCCCGCGGCGTTGAGACCCACCTGCGTCACTGTGCTTATCGGATTGCTCACGAGTCGCCTCCGACCCGGGCGGACTGTACGGCGCGACTGAACAACTCCACGATCGCCGCACAGAACGCCGGGAGGTCATCCGGCGAGCGGCTGGTGACCAGGTTCCCGTCTCGCGCCACCTCCTCGTCGACGACATTGGCACCGGCATTGCGTAGATCGGTGCGGATGCTCGGGTAGGACGTGAGCGTCCGGCCGCTCGCGACGCCCGCTTCGACCAGGGTCCAAGGACCGTGGCAGATGGAGGCGACCGGCTTACCGGCGTTCATGAAATCACGGACGAAGCCCACCGCTGAAGAATCCATTCGCAGCTGGTCGGGGTTCACCGTGCCGCCGGGAAGCAGCAACGCGTCGTAGTCGTCGATCGATGCCGACTTCACCAGAGCGTCGACACTGAACGTGCCCGCCGACCCCTCCCCTGCTGGCCACCGTCGAATTGATCTGGCGTGAACCCGCCCATCCCGCACTCGAGAAGGTCATAGCTCTGCTCTCCGCCATCGAGGAATAACCCGCCGGCTCTCCCGACCCGCACCGAAAGAGCAAATCGATCCTGTTCAATGCGCGCTGCCGCAGCGATAATCTCGACATGGCAGCAACACGGCCGAAGACCGCACTGATCTGGTTGTGCTGCCTTCTGCTGGCCCCGCTTGTGACCACCGTCGCGATCCCGCGCCAACTCATCTCCGGAACCCCGACGATGCTGGGCCCTCGGACGGATCCGAACTTCGAGAACGTAGATGCCGTATCGGGCACGCCCGCCCAGTGGATCTCGAGAGTATGCGAACCACAGCTGCGATCAATCAGTCTCGGCGGCGGGAGCTTTCAGGGCTTCGGGCACCTCTATCTGTTCACCGCCCACGGACTGCTATTGCGGTACGCTACCTTCAGCGCGCAGTGCCGGGCCAGAACCCGCGCATCCGGCGACCCACACCTGCTCATTGCCCGATACCCCTCCGAAACACCCATGCAGCAGGACCTTTTGCGAAACAACTTCCAGTGGTACGCATTTGCCGCCGACCGCGGGGAACTCCTCGTCATCGCCACCCAGGCATCAGAACAGACAAGCCAGAACGGCTGGGGCGTCTCCCCTGCCCTTGCGCCCCTGACAACGTACGGGTTCTCGATTTACAGCAACCCCGGCCACTGACGGCGTCGATTTCGCCAGCCGGCGGTGCCGATGTGGACCAGGCGGCGACGATGCGTACGCCCGGTCACCGCCGCTCGCTCGAACGCCTCGTCACCGCAATCGATCGGGCAGAGATGAAACCTGCGATCGACACCCGCTACCCCATGTCCGACTTTCCAGCCGCACTCGATCACCTCGACCGGGGGCCGATCGGCAAGATCGTCATCGACCTCACCTCATGAATCGTTGTACCGCCGATTGTCATCGGCGGATGGTCGCACGCGTGGGCCGGGTTAGTGTCCCGCTTTCGCCGAGTTGAGCTGGCTTACCACGGATTCGACCCAGCGCTGGACATGCGCCTGGCTCCGCCAATCACCGGCGACCTTCTTGGCCATCGCGCTGGCCGGGAAGCCTTTGGCGTCCCGGGCGAGGCGACCGCCGAACGTGACATGGCCACGGGCATCGACCCGAGCGGCCAGCTTGGCTACCTGCCTGGTGGGCGGAATGACGTGACGTTCGGCCGAGTCGTCCAGGGGCCCAGTACTGACGAGCCACACTGGGAACTTGTGCAGCGCTGCAGAATTCCGCCGAACGAAGCGGCGAGCGTCGGGGTGCCACCTGTTGGCGTAGAGGGCGCCGACGACGATCACCGCGTCGACATCGGCTACGTCTGGGTTGTCACCGGCTGAGGTGACCACGGCTTCACATCCCGCCTTTGTCAACGCGGCACCGATCATGTCGGCCAACCCGGAGGTGCCGCCACGCTTGGAACCGTATGCAACGAGAACGCGCATAACCGCTCTCCGTCCACTTGTGCCGCCTCGGCGTCGGCCTTGATCTTGTTCACCGTCGCCCGCATGATGTGGGCGACGAACGGGCGAATCAGCCACCAGTAGCGAAGGAATTTGCGTCTCGAGTCGGGATCCGTCGTCACGGTACGACATTGGTAGCTCAGCAGAGTGCTGTGCTGCCCGTACCGCAGCACCGAGAAATTGGCGGCGATCTTTCCCCAACCGGGTTCGGCGAACGCGCTGAAATCCTCCGGCGCCACGTCACGCCATTCGATGACCGGTCGCCAGAAGCTTCCCACCGCGCCGAATGCGATCTCGCGGCCCTCCGCCTCTCCCAACTCCAACCAGCCAGGCAGCCCAACTCCTTGGCCGATCACGAGCCGGGGCAGCCGCGGCGCCGTCTTACCCGACAAGCGGGCGGGCAAACCGCGCACCCACATCGAGGCCGCCAACAACGGCGTACGCACGGTGAGCAGGTCCAGCGCCCGCGCGGCGCGGAACGTGCTCGAAGGGTCTGCAGCGACCGCCACGTGCTCTGCGATCATGGCGTCGAACACCGGCATGGCGGATTCGATAAGCGTGAGATCGGTGTCAGCTGTCGTCATGCTGCGATCATCGCCCCGATGCCCCACGAAGAACTAGGGACACAGGTCCTCAAAGCACGGGGCCGAACTTCCCGACGTCCACGTCGAGCCCGCCCGCTCACGACCAGCACCAGGCGCGCGTGGCGGGGGGAACCGAGTGAGAGTCCGCTAAATATCGCGCGCCATGCGATGGAAGTTCGCCGTGATGGCTGTCAGGTTTGGAACTGACTGACAGATCCCGCAAGGACAGCGTCATGCCTGGATGCTGCGGGTCGGCCGCATCATGGTGGCTCTCCGCTGGTGCCGGTGGTGCCGCCCGAGCAGCCTGCCGGCCGGACCTCGACGACACATCAATCAGCACATCGATGGGAGCACAACATGAAGATGCGAGCCGCGCGCATGCACGGTTACCACCAGCCGCTGGAGATCGAGGAGGTCGATGTGCCCGAGGTCGGGCGTAACCAAGTCCTGATCAAGGTTGCCGCCACCGGCATGTGCCGCAGTGACTACCAGCTGGTGGACGGTTACTTCCGCGCGGGCCTGCCCATCGACTTCCCCTTCATCCCCGGCCACGAGGTGGCGGGCACCATCACCGATATCGGCGCCGATGTCCCACAATCAGCGGGCCTGTCCGAACACGATCTGGTGATCGTCGACCCGAACTGGGGCGACGGAGTCTGCCGGCAGTGCAACGAGGGCAACCAACAGCTCTGCAGCAACGGACAACTCGTCGGATTCGGCCCCAACGGAGGTTTCGCCGAGTACATGGTTGCCCCATATGACCACGTCCTGCGTATGGCCGGCCAGCCCGACCAACAACCGCAGTATCTCGCCCCGCTCACCGACGCCGGTGCCACGCCCTACCGCGGTATGAAGAAGCTGCGTGATGCCGGAAAACTAGGAGCCGGACGCACCGTTGTCGTCACCGGAATAGGCGGCCTCGGCGGGTACGCCGTCCAATACGCTCGGCTCCTCGGTGCCGGCGCCACGGTGGTGGCGTTCGCGCGCAGTGATGAGAAGCTGAACCTTGCCAGCGAATACGGTGCCCATCACACGGTCAACGTCCGAAACCTCTCAGTCGACGATGTCCAGAACACACTCGAACGCACCACCGGACGGCGCACCGTGGACGCCGTTCTCGACTGCGCCGGGTCGCCCGATTCGCTGAGTCTGGCCGCTGCCATCCTGGGCCCAGAAGGCGCACTGGCACAGGTCGGCCTGATGGGCGATACTCTCCAGCTCCCGATATTTCCGTTCGTCAGCGGCGAGAAGTCGTACTTCGGATCGTTCTGGGCCAACCACAATGACTTGCAGGAAGTCCTGGCGCTCGCGAGTGATCGGCAGATCAAGCATCACATCAACACCGTGAAACTCGACGACGTCAACGACACCCTGCAAGCACTGGGCCGTGGCGACATCGTCGGTCGCGCGGTCGTCGTGTTCGACTGAGCCAGGAGCCCGACCATGGCCATTGCGACGACCAATCCCACCACCGGCGAGGTACTCAAGACGTTCGATGAACTCTCGCCCCACGAACTCGAAGACAAGCTCGCACGAGCAGCCGCAGCGGCCTGCTCCTACCGTCGGACGACGATGGACCAGCGCGCCGGCTGGTTGAGCGCCGCAGCCGACGTACTGGAGCGCGATGCCGGCACCGTCAGCGAACTGATCACCCTCGAAGTCGGCAAGACACTGCGATCGGCCAGCGGGGAAGTCGACAAATGTGTTGCCGCATTGCGCTTTTATGCCGAGCGCGGTGCGCAGTACCTGTCTGACGTCAGCGGCGCCGCCAGTGCGGTCGGCGCCAAGCGAACGTATGTCACCTATCAGCCGCTCGGTGTGGTGCTGGCGGTCATGCCGTGGAATTTCCCGCTGTGGCAGGCGATGCGATTCGCCGCACCCGCCCTCACCGCGGGCAACGTCGGAGTGCTCAAGCACGCCTCCAACGTGCCGCAAACCGCCCTCTACATGGAACAGCTCTTCCGCGAGGCAGGCTTCCCCGATGACGTGTTCCAGACGCTCCTCATCTCCTCGGGCCGAGTGGAGCAGGTGCTTCGCGACGAGCGCGTCAAAGCCGCCACGCTGACCGGCAGCGAACCCGCCGGGCGGTCGGTGGCCGCCATCGCGGGCGACGAAATCAAGCGGGTGGTACTCGAACTGGGCGGATCCGATCCGTTCATCGTGATGCCGTCGGCCGACATCGAGCGGGCCGCCGACGTCGCAGTCCGAGCGCGGACGCTGAACAACGGGCAATCCTGCGTGAATGCCAAACGTTTCTTCGTCCACACCGACATCTATGACGTCTTCCTCTCCTCGTTCGTGGCGAAGATGGCGGCGTTGGTCGTGGGTGATCCCAGGCAGCAGGGAACCGATATCGGGCCGCTGGCAACAGAAGCGGGTCGCGCCGACGTGGAGGCCTACGTGTGCGATGCCGTCGACAAGGGCGCCACCGTGCTCACGGGTGGGAAACGCCTCGAGCGTCCAGGTTGGTTCTATCCGCCGACCGTGATCACCGATGTGACCCGCACGATGCGAATGTTCGGGGAGGAGGTGTTCGGTCCGGTCGCGCAGGTGTTTCCGGTTTCCTCACTCACCGAGGCAGTGGATCTCGCCAACGAACATCCCTACGGTCTCGGCTCGAATCTGTGGAGCGAGGATGAGTCCGAGCGCACGTCGTTCATCCGTGACATCCAGTCAGGGATGGCGTTCATCAACGGCCACACGGCCAGCTATCCCGAGATTCCCTTCGGCGGCATCAAGCGCAGCGGTTACGGCCGTGAGTTGTCCGACGTGGGCATGAAGGAGTTCATGACCGCCAAGACAGTGTGGGTCGGCCCATGAGTGTGCGAGATCATCTGAGGAACGGGCCGCTCGGGTTCGGCACGGCACCGCTGGGCAACATGTTCCGAGACATCCCCGACGACGAGGCATCGGCGACGGTAGATGCGGCGTGGCAGGCCGGGACCCGCTACTTCGACACCGCCCCTTTCTACGGTGCGGGACTGGCCGAAATCCGCCTTGGACGCGAACTTGCCCACCGGCGCCGTGACGACTACGTCCTGAGCACCAAGGTCGGCCGGATCATTCTCGACGTGCCGGACGCCGGCACATCACGCGACGACGAGGGCGGCATTTTCGCGCACGGCCGGCCAAACGCATGGGTCTACGATTACTCGCGAGACGGCACCCTGAAATCGGTCTCCGACAGCCTGACCAGGCTGGGCGTCGACCGACTCGACTTCGTGTGGGTTCACGACGTCGCCCAGGATTTTCATGGTGACTCGTGGTTGGCTGCCTTCGAAGCGGCTCGCACGGGCGCCTTCCGCGTCCTGTCCGAATTGCGAGACGAGGGCGTCATCAAGGCGTGGGGACTCGGTGTCAACCGCACCGAGCCGATCGAACTGGCGCTCGGTCTATCCGAGGCGAAACCCGACGCGAGCCTGCTGGCCGGGCGCTACACGCTCCTCGATCATGAGCACGCCCTTCAGCGGGTGATGCCCGCGGCACAAGAGGCAGGCGTCGACATCGTGGTCGGCGGCCCCTACAGCTCAGGCATCCTCGCCGGCGGTGACCATTTCGAGTACCAGCGCGCCCCAGCTGACATCGTGGCGAGAGTCGACGAGATCCGAAAACTCACGGCCACATTCGACATCCCGATCAAGGCCGCCGCATTGCAATTCTCGATGGCCCACCCCGCAGTCGCCGCGGTGATCCCAGGTGCCAGCAGACCGCAGCGCATCATGGAGGACCACGCGGCGCTGACCACCGATGTGCCGGACGATTTCTGGCATGAGCTCCGCGCCGGCGGTCTGGTATCCCTGGATGCCCCGCTGCCCGTCGACAGGTAGGGCACCATCATGCATTACTGTCCCGATCCACATCGATACGACCAGACCCGGTTCCGCCGGTGCGGGAACAGCGGGCTGCGCCTCCCCCTGATCTCGTTGGGTCTGTGGCAGAACTTTGGCGGAGTCGACGCATTCGAGGACGGGCGCGCCGTACTCCGACACGCATTCGATCGTGGGGTGACCCATTTCGACTGTGCCAACATGTACGGACCGCCGAACGGCAGCGCAGAGGTCAACCTCGGCACGATCATCCGGGCGGACTTCCGGGCGCACCGCGACGAGTTGATCATCTCCTCGAAGGCCGGATACGAGATGTGGCCTGGACCGTACGGGGTCGGCGCCTCCCGCAAGCACCTCATGGCCTCGATCGATCAATCCCTGCGCCGCCTCGGACTCGACTACGTCGACATCTTCTACGCACACCGCCCCTGGCCTGACGACCCGATGGAGGAGACGATGGCCGCAATGGCCGACATCGCCCGCCAAGGCAAGGCGCTCTACGTCGGCGTCTCGTCATTCAGCCCGGAACGTACGCGTCGCGCCGCCGAATTGCTCGAAGCCGAGGGGGTGCGCCTGCTCATTCATCAGCCCTCGTACTCAATGTTCAACCGGCACATCGAAAATGGCTTGCTCGATACCCTCGGTGACCTGGGGGTGGGTTGTATCGGATTCTCCGCACTTGCCCAGGGATTGCTCACCGACAGATACGCCGACGGGGCACCATCGACGACTCGCACTTCCGAACGGAGCACCTTCAGCTCAGATGTTCTGTCCGAGGCCAATATTCGGCGGGTACGAGCGTTGGCGAAGATTGCGAAACGCCGCAACCAATCACTGGCACAGATGGCCATCGCCTGGGTGCTACGTGACCCGGGCGTCACCTCTGCGCTGATCGGCGCGCGCACAGTCGAACAACTCGACGACTCGCTGGAGTCCCTCGATCACTTGGAGTTCACGTCCGATGAACTGACCGATATCGATCAGTATGCGCAGGAAGGCGGAATTGACCTATGGCGCGAGACCTCGAATCTTTAGCTCGCCTGCAACCTGCGTCACCGGATCCGCGCGGTATCCGCGCCATCTCGACCCGTGGCCGCCGTCTCCCGGAAGATCCTGCCCAGTTGTTCGCGCGAGCGCACGCTCAACTTGGCGAAGACATTACGCAGATGGGTGTTCACGGTATGCGGTGACAGCGACAGATACTCGGCAACCTCGCGGTTGGTGGCGCCGTCCGCGACGAGCTCCACGACACGCCACTCCATCCTGGTCAGGCTTGCCCATCCCGCGCTCTGCCGCACGCGGACGATCCGACGATGCACACCTAGATCCGCCAGGACGCGCCCGACACGGCGAGCATCCGCCGTGCTCTGCCCGCGGCTGAACGTGTCGAAGGCCTCGGACAGATGAACCAGGGCCCGTTCGGTGTCACCGTTGGCGGCGAGCACCACGCCGAGATCTTCGGACGCGGCCGCGAACAGCAGCGGCCGCTGACATCGCGAGTAGGCGGCCACTGCGGCACCGAGGCCGGCCGTGTCGCCGCCGAGCAACCCTCGGGCGTGCAGTCCTACCGCGGCGAACAGCGGTGTCCCCGCACGGTCGCGTTCCAACGCGTCGATCGCCGACGTCACGAGTTCGTGCAGTGGTCTCTCGTCCGCGCCTGCGACGATCCGGGCTGCGAGAACGATACGGTCGAGATCCATTGCAAGCAGCGGTGTCCCGAGAAGTCCGCCGCCTTGTTCGAGCGCATCTGCCGCACGTGCCGCGTCACCGTGGTACCACGCGATCAACGCCTTCGCCCCGCAGGCCGCCCGGCGACGTGCCGGGCCGCGGTCCATCAGGTAGTCAGCGGCGATACCTGTCATCCTGGCCAGGTTTCGATCGTCGGTGCGGGCCGCCAACTCGGCCAACAGGACCACCTGTATGAGGCCCGACACCCCGTTGTTCATGAATCGGGCACCGCCTGGCAGCGACTCCACGATGGTGCGGGCTTCGTTGAGCTTTCCTTCGGCTGCCGCGTGGACCGCGGCCAGATGCATGAAGTTCTGCGCAATCACACCGTCATAACCCCGTCGAGCCGCGTCAATTCCGCGGAAGATCGCCGTCGTCGCCTCGTCGAACCGACCGAGCGTCAGAGCGACGTTCGCGTGATGGAAGTTCGCCAGGTGGGTGAGAGCAGCGCCGATATCGTCGGCTCGAATCCGACGCCGCACCTCAGCCAGGGCTGCCAGGCTTCGCGTTCCGCAACCTTCGGCACACTCGACGTTGGCCAGCGCCAGACCGGCCAGTACCTGCACACTGGTGTCTGCCGACGGCGCGTCCTTGGCGTCGGCGGCCGCGATCCTCGCGCGGTCGGTCTGACCGTCCATCATCACGTTGTAGGCCAGCCAACAGAGATGGTGCGCGCGCGTCTCCGGCGTGACTCCTGTCAGAGCCAGGGACCGCACATTCTCTTCGGCACGCTCTCCCGCCACGCGATCCGAGAGCTTCGACATGCTCAGGCGAATCCGAGCCTCACCCTCCTCGGGTAGCTCTGCCGCCAAGGACTCTTGGAAGAGCTCCCACGCCTCGGCGTAACGCTGCGCACGGTTCAACAACCAGATCGATTGTGCGACAACATCAGTCCGTTGCGGCTCGCCGGGCCGCAACAGTTTCATCGCCTGGCAACTCATGTCCGCCGCCCGTGACGGATCAGTCCGGGACAAGGACTCCACCGCCGTCAGCAGCGTGGCGACCGCTTTGTCGTCACCTATGTCGGCACTACGCGCGAGCTGCGGCGCGACCTCTTCGGCCGTGGCACCGGCGTCCAGCAGGACGTCGACCGACTCACGTTCGAGCACACGGCGTACCGCGACGGGAACCGCGTCACGAGCGGCATGACGCACCAGGTCATGCTTGAAGCGCAAGCGATCCCCCACCTCGTCGAGAAGATCCGCCTGCACCGCCTCGCCGACGAAATCGATGAGACTGGAGGGATGCCGCTTGACCATCCGGGCCAACAGGCTCGCCGAGAAGTGATCCGGCAGTATCGACGCCACGTGAACAAGCTGGCGCGTGGCCGGTGAGAGCCGATCAAGTCGCTGTTCCATGGTGTCGGAGAGCCGCCGGGGCACGCGTTTTCCCTCCGTTGATGCCACGCCGTGGTCCACGCGAATGCGACCCTCTTCCTCGAGGCCCTGCGTCAACTCCGACAACAGAAAGGGATTGCCCCGCGCCATAGCGGTCAGCGCCAACAGATTTTCGTCGAGATCGGCATTCAGGATGTCCCGCACGATGCCCGCGGCAGCGTCGGCACCAAGAGCGTCCAGTCGAAGCCGCCGCGCAGCCGCCCCCCATCCCGTCAGCATCGCCTCGGTGGCGTCTCGGACCATCGGAGCCCTCTCTCCTGACCTGGCGGTCAGGACCCACGCGATGGGCGCGAACGCCAGGTCGGCCATGAGGGCGCGGAAGGCCATCAAGGTGGCAGCATCAGCCCACTGAACGTCGTCGACGAGCACCAACAGCGGTGTTTCCGCCGCCGCAGCTGCGACGGCCGACTGCATATCGTTGACGAGCCAGTAGTGGCGGTCGGGATCGGCGCTGAGCCTTCGCATTGCCTCGACGTCGCCGATCGGCGGTTCGGCTCCGAGAAAGGTGGCAAACAGCAGCGCGAACGGCGCTGCCTGCTGATCTTCGAACGCCTTGCCGAGAAGGGGTCGAACCTCGGCGGAGGACGCCTTCACCGCTATCTCCGAGAGGATGCGAGACTTACCGATCCCCGGTGGCCCCTCCAGCATCAGGAAGGAACCGCCCCCGTTCTTCACCTGCGTGATAACTTCGTCGACCACCGCAAGTTCGTCGGACCGGCCACGCAGGGGCAACGCGACATGGTCGAGGGCACGCCGCGCGGTGTGGTGGCGTTTGACGGCTGCCATGCGGTCACCTCTGCGTTCGCCCTCAGCCGCCCCCAACGATCCTGCCGGTGAGATGCGCCTGGACGTTTTCTGCCGATTGCCTGGGCGTGGGCTCGCCCTTCAAGCACCTTAGGTCAGGCTATGGAGCCAGTGCATGCCGAACGGACACGACGGGCGGATTCCGTGAGGTGGTCGCCGCAACGGGGAGGGACGCGCGTTCAGAGCGAGAAGGCCTGCGGCGGCCCCGCCAGTGTGGCTTTGGCTTGAAGTCCGATCGCATCGGCGATCTCGATCTCGCCGGCTTCCAGCCCGTCGAGGGCCAGCTCGACCAGTGCGGCCGGTTCGGTGACCGCGCCGTCGGGGAACTCGATTCCGGCCGCTTGGGCGAAGTCGTACAGGGTCTGGGTGCCGATGAGTCCGGGCATGAGACCGACGACTTGTGTTCCCTGGCCGGCCAATTCGATGCGCACGCCGTTGGTGAGCCCCCACTCGGCCGACTTGGCCGCCGCGTAGGCGGTATTGCCGTCGACCGCGAGCCAGGCGACCGCCGACAGCACATTGAGGATCGCACCGCCGCCGTTGCGTGCCAGAACCGGCGCGAAGGCCCGGATGACGTTGAGGGTGCCGAAGTAATTCGACTCCATCACCCGCCTGATCGCCTCCATGTCACCGGTCACCAGGTTGCCCCCTGCGGTGTCGGCCGCATTGTTGATCAGAATGTCGACGTCTCCGGCGATCTGGGCGGCAGCCCGTACCGAGTCCGGGTCAAGGATGTCCAGGCGCAGCACCTCGGCCCCCGGGATGTCGACGAGCTCGGGCCGCCGTGCGGTGGCATACACCTTGGCCCCACGACGCAGGAGTCCGGTGGCGAATGACGTGCCGATCCCGCGATTGGAGCCGGTGACCAACGCTGTGGCGCCTGCCAGTTTCATCTGTCCTCCGCAGTATTTTCGAGGCCTACCCAAAGATGACCGATCGGTCATGTTGATCAGGTTAGACAGAAGATGACCAAGCGGTCAACTTGGTACCATGCCGGGGTGACGCCCTCCGCTCGTGCTCTACGCGCCGATGCTGCGCGCAACCGCGAATCACTCCTGGCCGCCGCCGAGGAAGTGTTCGCCGAGCGTGGCGTCGAGGCGTCGATTGCCGACATCGCCCGCCGCGCCGGGGTCGCCAAGGGCACGGTGTTTCGGCACTTCGCCTCCAAGGATGATCTGATCGCCTCCCTGGTCTGCGAGCATCTGGTCACGCTCACCGACGCGGTGCACAGGTTGGCAGATGCCCCCGACCCCGGTGCGGCCCTGCTGGAATTTCTCACCATCGCCGCCGACCAACGACGCCAGCATGATTTGACCTATCTGCAGACGTACAGCGCCGGCGACGCCAGGGTGATAGCGATCCGCGATGAGGTGCATGCGGGGGTGGAGACGCTCGTGGCCAACGCCCGCGCCGCCGGGGCAATCCGGTCCGACGTCACCGGAACCGACGTCTTCCTGCTGATGTGCGCACCCGTGCACGTGATGGACGGCCTGCCCGATCCGCCGCCCGACCTGTGGCGGCGCTACCTGGCAATCATCTTCGACGGACTACGTCCGCAAGGGGCGAGCGACCTACCGCTGCCGGCGCCCGAATTGTCTTGATCCCGAAGAGCTTCCCACTGCCGGAGCGCCCAAGTTGTCTCAGCGCACACCATGGTCGGCGTAACGGCCGCCCACCACCCTGTCGCTGAGGGGTTGCAGCTGAGTCAAAGCGTCCTCGTCCAGCTCGACATCCACTGCGGCGGCATTCTCGTCCACCCGATTGGCGTGCCGGGTGCCAGGGATGGGCACCACCGAAACGCCCAGCCGCTGCGCCTGCGCATATACCCAGGCCAGGGCGACCTCGGCCGGCAGCATGCCGAGCCGCTCGGCAACCGTGCGGACGGTGTCGGCGATGACCTGATTCTGCTGGCGCGCGTCACCGGTGAAGCGCGGGTTACGCGCACGAAAGTCGTTCGGATCCAACTGTGTCGTCTGCACAGCCCCGGTGAGGAAGCCCCGGCCCAGCGGCGCATAGGGCACCAGCCCGATGCCCAGCTCGGCCATCACCGGGGTCACCTGCTCGACATCGCGTGTCCACAAGGAATACTCGCTCTGCACGGCGGCGATCGGGTGCACCGCGTGGGCCCGGCGCAACAACTCGGCACTGACCTCGCTCAGACCCAAGTAGCGGACCTTGCCGGCCTGCACCAGTTCGGCCATCGCACCGACGGTCTCCTCGATCTCGGTGTTCTGCGGGGGCCGGTGCAGGTAGTAGAGGTCGATGTGGTCGACGCCCAGCCGTAACAGCGAGGCGTCGCAGGACCGCTTCACGTACGGCGGATCACCGCGATAGACCCTGTTCTCGTCACCGCCGCTGCGGTCGATGCCGAACTTCGTGGCAATCTGGACATCGTCGCGGCGGCCGACGATACCGCGGCCCACCAACACTTCGTTGTGGCCCGAACCGTACTGGTCGGCGGTGTCGAGCAAGGTGATCCCGATGTCGATGGCATGGCCGATGGTGGCGATGCTGGTGTCCCAGTCGGCGGCACCGTAATACTCACTCATTCCCATGCAGCCCAGTCCCTGAGCTGACACGTCGAGACCACCGAGAGTGCTGCGCTGCATGGTCGTTCCTTTCCCGAGCTGATCACTGTGTTGTCGAAGATAATCGGCGTATGTGCGGACACATTGGGTGCAGCGCACCCGTTCCCGGAGTGACTAGAGCGGGGTACGCGCAGCGGGGCGGCTGAAGTCGATCGTGGTCTCACCGAAGATCAATTTCCGCGTCATGGGTCTGGCCAGGAACTTGCCGGGGAAGATCGCGCCGGGGTCACTGACCTTGTCGAGACGAGCCAACTGATCATCTCCGAGCGTGACGTCGAGCGCATCGAGATTCTGCACGGCTTGGGACACCGTGCGCGCTCCGATGATCGGTGACGTGACGGCCGACTGCTGCAACACCCACGCCAATGCGACCTGCGCCGGCGTCGCGTCGATCTCGGCAGCGATCGATCCGACGACATCGGCGATCTCCAGCGCGCGTCGAGTCATATTGCCGCTGGAGGCGATGACGCCGGGCCGGGTTCCCGCTGCCGAGTCGGTGGCTTGGTGCTCGAGGTGCTCCGCGGTGTACTTGCCGGTCAACACGCCCCCGCCGAGCGGTGACCACGGCATCACGCCCAGGCCCAGTTCGGCTGCCATCGGGATCAATTCATGCTCGACGGTGCGTTGTACGAGGCTGTATTCGATCTGCAGCGCGATCAGCGGCGACCACCCGCGCAAATCGGCAAGGGTCTGCATTTGAGCTATGCGCCACGCCGGCGCGTCGGAGATGCCGACGTACACCACCTTGCCGGTGCGGACCAAGTCGTCGAGACCGCGCATGATCTCCTCAGGCGAGGTGGTGAAGTCCCAGGCGTGCACGTACAACAGATCGATGCGATCGGTGTCCAACTGGCGCAGACTCGTCTCGACGGATCGGATCATGTTCAGCCGGTGGTTTCCCCCGGAGTTGGCGTCATCGGGGCGGCGCGACATGGTGTACTTCGTCGACAGGACGAGCTGATCGCGCCGAGGGGCGATGAGTTCACCGACCAGGCGCTCGGATTCACCATCGGTGTAGTTGACCGCGGTGTCGATCAGATTGCCGCCGCGCTCGACGTAGGCGTCGAATATTTGTGTGGCGGTGTCGCGATCGGCACCCCACCCCCATCGCGTACCGAAGGTCATCGTCCCCAGCGATAGCGGGTGTACGCGAAGCCCCGACCGTCCGACAAGCCGGTAACTGACCATTGAGTGTGATCCTTCCTCGCACTTCGTCGTTCGCATACCGACGCTAGTCAGGCACGGCGAGAACAGGGTGGCTGCAATGCACCCACCTTTCGCTGACGACGCGGCGCTTAGACTGTCGACATGGGCGGCGACGGTCTCGGCGAGTACTTGCGAGCGCGCCGCGCCGAGGTGTCCCCCGCCGATGTCGGACTTCCGAGCGCAGGCGTGCGCCGGGTCAGTGGACTGCGCCGAGAAGAAGTGGCGCTACTGGCCGGGATGAGCGTCGACTACTACATGCGGCTCGAGCAGGGCCGGGAACGTCACCCCTCACCCCAGGTCGTCGACGCGTTGTCCGTTGTCCTGCAGCTCGCCGACGACGCTCGCGAACATCTGTTTCGACTGGCGGGTCTGAGCCCTCAGGAGCGTGGCAACGTCAGCGCTCGCGTCGACCCAGCGCTACTCGACCTGCTCGACATGTGGCCGCTCAATCCCGCCTTCGTCTACAACCGAGCCTTTGACGTCCTCGCCAGCAACCGGATCGCCGATGCCATGTTCCTGCAGTGGACGCACTCCAAGAACCTGATGCACGTGATCTTCACCGAACCCGACGCGCACACCTTCTACTGCAACTGGTCGGTTGTCGCCGAGGACGCGGTGGCCGGTTTCCGTCATGGTTTCGGCCTGGCACCCAACGACGTCCGGCTTCGCACGGTACGCGACGAGTTGCTGGCGGCCAGCCCGGCCTTCGCTCAGTTGTGGAATCGCCACGATGCTCGACGGAAAGCACTACAGCAAAAGACATTTCGTCACCCCGAGGTCGGAGTGATGACCCTGACCATGCAGACCTTCGACGTGCGCTCAAGCCCGGGTCAGGAATTGGTGGTCTACCACGCCGATGCCGGTTCCCCGAGCGCCGAGGCGCTGTCGTTGCTGTGCTCGTGGGCCGCCACGGAATGACGCAACAACCTCACTCGGGTATCGAACAACCCTCGATACACTGAGCCATGGCCGACGCCCACGCCCTTCCGCTGCCGCCACCGGGACACACACCGCACCGGGTCATGACGATCGCCGGGTCCGATTCCGGCGGCAGCGCAGGTCTGCAGGCCGACCTGCGCGCCTTCGCGATGCTGGGCGTGCATGGTTGCGCGGCGGTGACAGCCGTCACGGTGCAGAACACGTTGGGTGTCAAGAAGTTCCACGAGATTCCCGTCGATATCGTCGCCGGGCAGATCAGCGCGGTGGCCTCCGATATCGGTATCGAGGCAGCCAAGACGGGCATGCTGCCGTCCAGCGAGATCATCGGGACCATCGTCACGACCTGGAGATCCGAAGGGCTCGACACAGCGGTGCCGTTGGTCGTCGATCCGGTCTGCGCGTCCAACGTCGGTGAGCCACTCCTGCACCCCAGTGCGCTCGACGCCATCCGCGACGACCTGATCTCCTTGGCCACGCTGGTGACACCCAACCTGGACGAAGTACGCCTGCTTGTCGGCATCGACGTCGTCGACGACGAAAGCCAACGCGCCGCGGCCCGGGCGCTACACGCGTTGGGACCGCGGTGGGTGCTCGTCAAGGGTGGCCACCTGCGAGCGTCACGCACCAGTCGCGATCTGCTCTTCGACGGATCCGAGTTCCATGAGTTCACCGCCACCCGCGTCGACACCCCGCACGATCACGGCGCCGGCGACAACCTTGCCGCAGCGATCACCGCCGCACTGGCACACGGCTATTCCGTTCCGGAAGCGGTCCGCTTCGGGAAGCTCTGGGTCACCGACTGCATCCGTGCCGCCTATCCGCTGGGCCGCGGGCACGGCCCGGTCAACGGGATGGCCAGGTTGTGACACGCCGAGGCAGCCGGCAACCAGCTTGAAACCCCGAATCCTCTGTAGTTCAGGGCAATTGAGGGACAGCGCCCGAGAAGGCGGCTCGGATACCACTGCCCGCCAGCCGAGGACGGGTCACAGCTCGTCGCTACCGTCGTGCCCTGCGATCCCGTCGTCGTGGTGCCTGCGGGTGTCGCGAAGCGACAGTGCGAACAGCATCGACAACAGGCCGAAGATGGTCAGTGCCGAGACAAGATCGAACCATTGGAATGGGTAGATCTCCCCGTCGATCGATAAGACGAGCAGTGTCTCGACGGCGGCGAAGGTCAGGAAGAACGCGCCGAGTTTCAAGCGCGATATACGTCGGTGTACCTGCGTTCGCCTCATCTCGACGGTGAGTGTCAGCAGGAGCAAAGGCAGGACCTGAGCCAGCGTTGCTGCGGTGGCGCCGTCGATGAGAATGAGCTGGGAGCGTCCCATAGTGTCGTGATCCGATCTGGAAGTACTCTGGTGAGCCGATTGTGCCGCTCAAGGCTGGTTGATGGCTGTAAGGCCACCGGCACGCAGATGCGGCAGCCAAGGTCAGGAGAACGGTTCGCAGAGATGAGCCCTGTCCCCGAATTCGATTTCGTCATCATCGGTGCAGGCAGTGCGGGCTGCCTGCTCGCCAATCGGCTCAGCGCCAACCCTGCTCACCGCGTCCTGCTGGTCGAGGCCGGCGGCAAGGACGACTGGTTCTGGATCAAGGTGCCCGTCGGCTATCTCTACACCATCGCCAACCCCCGCACCGACTGGTGCTTTACGACCGAGCCTGACCCCGGTCTGGCCGGCCGCAGCATCATCTACGCGCGAGGCAAGGTGATCGGCGGCTGCTCCTCGATCAACGCGATGATCCACATGCGCGGGCAGGCCTCCGACTACGACCTGTGGGCGAAGGCCACCGGCGACGACCGCTGGCGGTGGGGCGGATCGGACGCGCCCGGCGAGACACTGGCCATCTACAAGGAGCTGGAGGACTACTTCGGCGGTGCCGACCCGTGGCACGGGATCGGTGGCGAGATCCGGGTCGAGCGGCCGCGGGTGCGCTGGAAGATCCTGGATGCCTGGCAGGCCGCCGCCGCACAGGTGGGCATTTCCCCGATCGACGAGTTCAACAGGGGCGACAACTCCGGCTCCGCGTATTTTCATGTCAACCAGCGGCGTGGCCGGCGCTGGTCGATGGCCGACGCCTTCCTCCACCCCATCGCCCACCGACCCAACCTGACCGTCTACACCCGAGCCCAGGCGCTGCATCTGCTGCTCGACGACCAGGTCCCGGGGCATCAGCGGCACGGTGCGTGGACCACCGCGGCGCATCGGGCCACCGGTGTACGGCTGCTCAAGGACGGCCGGCTGCTCGACGTTCGCGCCCGCCACGAAGTGATCCTCAGCGCCGGGGCGATCGGGTCGCCACACCTCATGCAGGTCTCGGGGCTCGGCCCGGCCGAACTGCTCGCCCAACATCAGGTTCAGGTTGCCGTCGATCTACCCGGAGTCGGTCACAACCTCCAGGACCATCTACAGCTGCGCACGGTGTTCCGGATTCGTGGTGCCAGAACCGTCAACACGCTGTATCGAAACTGGATAACCCGTGGTGGCATGGGGCTCCAATACGCGATGCTCCGCTCCGGACCACTGACCATGCCACCCTCGACCTTGGGAGCCTTCGCCAGGAGTGATCCCACACTCGCGAGTCCCGATCTGGAGTGGCATGTGCAGCCGTTGTCCCTGCCCAAGTTCGGCGACCCGCTGCACCCTTTCGCCGCAATCACGCCTTCGGTGTGCAATCTGCGCCCCACCTCACGCGGACACGTACGGATAGCCGCTGCAGACCCGCTGATCTACCCGAAAATCTCCTGCAATTACCTGTCCACTGACACCGATCGTCGCGTCGCCGTGCAGGGTCTCCGGATGACCCGGCAGATCATGGCGGCCGCTCCCCTGGCCCGGTACTGCCCCCAAGAGCTGCTCCCCGGCCCCCGACTGGTGAGCGACGACGACCTTCAGCAGGCAGCCAGCGAACTCGGCACCACGATATTCCACCCGGTGGGAACCTGCGCCATGGGTGCTTTTGACACTCAGGGCGTTCCGAGCTCGCCTGCCACGGTGCTCGATACCGACTGCCGCGTATATCGCGTCGCCGGTCTACGTGTGGTCGACGCGTCGGCGATGCCCACCATCACGTCCGGTAATACCAACGCCCCCGTCATGCTCGTGGCGGAGCGGGCAGCGCGGGCAATCCTGGGATAAGGCCGATACCGAGCAATTCCAGCGCGGGCCGGAATAAAACTGCGCCCGGCGAACTTGCGCGAAGAGTCGCCCTCCCCCGACTCAGGAGCACCCATGACTCGTCCCGTCCGCGTCGCCGTGCAGATCCAACCCGGCGGTGCGCCCGACTACCGCACCTGGCGCGACGCCGTCCTGGCCGCCGATGACCTGGGTGTCGACGTGATCTTCGGATACGACCACTTCCACCGCCCGGCGCTGGAGGCCATCGTCGACGGTAAGCCGATCCTGTCCGACGAGCAGCCCGATGTGGCCAACTTCGAGGGCTGGACCGCACTCGCGTCGTGGGGTGAGATCACCTCACACGCCGAGATCGGGCTGCTCGTCACCGGCGTCGGCTACCGCAACCCTGATCTACTCGCCGACATGGCGCGCACCGTCGACCACATCAGCGGAGGCCGGCTCATTCTCGGCCTCGGAGCAGGGTGGTACGAAAAGGATTACACCACTTATGGTTACGACTTCGGCAGTTTTGCCTCGCGTTTCGACCTTTTCGACGACAGCTTGATCCGTATCGAGAACCGGCTCGCCGCACTGAACCCACCGCCCGTGCGCAAGCTGCCCATCCTCATCGGCGGCACCGGTCCGAAGCGCTCATTGCCGGCCGTCGCCCGGCACGCCGACATCTGGCACGCGTTCCAGGAACTCGATGCCTTCCGCAGGTCCAGTGATCGCGTCGACGAGCTGGCAACGACATTCGGCCGCGACGGCGCCGACATCGAACGTTCGACCCTGTGGGAGAACGCGGACAGCGCCGACGCTTTCCGCGAGGCCGGAGTCACCCTGTTCCAGACCGAGCTGACCGCGGACAACGGTTACGACCTCACCTCCCTCAAGCAGGTGCTCAGCTGGCGGGACAACGGCTGAGAGCGGCTACCGCGTCGTCGTGATCACCGTGCCGACCTGTCCCCGATTGCGTCTCTCCCGTAATTGTCGGCATAGGCGTTGAGCACGCCGGGCAGGATCTCGACAATACTGAAATAGCGGTCCCACAGCGGTGTTTCACGGAGTTCCTCCACCAGGAGCTCGTAGTCGTGAGTATCGGACGTCTCCCACATCCACGTATCGGTCACCCGCGCGCTGTAGAACTCGGTGTCATACCAGCGAAGCTGAACAGACGGGTGCCGGTCGAGTGCCGGCTGCAGATATGTGAGCATCTCGGCGAAACGCTGCTCCACCGGCAGCGCCAACCACTCCGGGTTGGTCTTCACCAGCATGAACACCGTCAGTGCCGACTGCGTTGTGGCTGTTTTCTCAGACATGGTCTCGCTCTCTTCATCGACTATTCCGACACCGAAGAGAAACGAAAACAGGCCAACGAATCTCTTCGCTGACCTGTGAGGTTGTCATCACCGCACGCGTTATCGCATGCCCGCTCACGCTAACCGGTGGACTCGGTGGGCGTCAACCCCGTCATCGATGCGACGTGCACGGTGTGGCGACAGGCGGATGATCGAGCCGTTCCGCGCCAGTCACAAAGTTAATGCTGATTCACGCTTTCGAAACAGGTTCGACTTCCGAGCTGGGTTAAATAGCAAGTGTTGAGCAGTCTCTGCCGTCGGCAACGGACTGTTGACAACATCACACCGCGGTCATAAGTTAATGCCAAATCACACTTGGATGAGGGCCCCGGCAAGGAGTCGCGCGCGGGGCCAGACCCCTTGTCGCACCGGGTGATTTCGGCATCGCTCGACCCGGGTTGTTCGCAGAGCACTTCGTACAGCACTGAGGAAGGAACAGCTCTATGTCCCTAAGCGATTCCGGTGTCTGCAGGGTGGCATCGACCGACCGACGCGCACGCGCAGGTGCGATTCTTGCCTCGGTGATCGCCTGCGTCGCCGCATTCAAGGGCCTGAACGAGTCGGTCACGCCCCCGGCACTACCGATCTTGCAGGAACAGTTCCACGTGCCCGGCTCGACGATCTCTTGGGTCCTCACCGGCGTACTACTCACCGGCACCATCGCGACGCCCATAGTGAGCCGGCTGGGCGAAGTGTGGGACAAACGCCGGACCCTCCTCGGCGTGCTTGCCATCGTGACGATCGGGACGTTGATGTCGGCATTATCGGTGTCCATCGAGATGCTGATCGTCGGCCAACTGTTGCAAGGTGTCGGCCTGAGCAGCGTGCCGCTGGCCATTGGCATCATCAGGGACACACAGAGCGAAGCACGCACAATATCTGCGAACGGCATACTGGTCGGGGCGATCTACGGCAGCACCGCGGCCGGAACCATGATTGCGGGCCCCATCGCCGACCACCTCTCCTACCGGTGGTTATTTTGGGTCCCGGTGATCGCACTGGTCGCCTGCATGGCAGCCGTGTGGTCCTTCGTTCCTCGGTCCTTGACCAGCACGGCAGACGGACCGAGAATCGACGTCGCCGGCAGCGCTCTGCTCGCCATCGGGCTGGGATGCATCCTGCTGGCATTCACATTTGCGCCCGGATGGGGCTGGCTGTCACCAGAATCGCTGCTGCTGTTCGCAGCTGGACTCACGGCGCTCGTACTCTTCGCGCGCATCGAACTCACCGTTGCCGACCCGCTGATCGACCTGCGGCTCATGCGCAGTTTCGCCGTCGTCGCCGCGTCAGGCCTGATGTTCCTCGCGGGATACTGCATCAACTCGACACTCATCAACGTTCCCATTCAGACGCAGCTGCCGTCCTCCACGGGCTACGGTCTGGGTGAGTCAGCGACCGTCACCTCGGTCATCCTTGTGATCACTACCCTGATCGGGCTTACGGCGCCGCTCATCTCGGTACTGGACAGGGTGATCGGTTCCCGGCTGACATCGTCGATCGGGCCGATCTCCATTCTGAGTGGCGCGGTCCTGATGCTGACTACCGGTCAACGCGGCAGCATCGTGATCGTCTTCGTGGCAACGCTGTTCTGCACCTTCGGTTTGACGGTGTCCATGACTCAATCATTGAACCTCGTGGTGTCCAGTGTGCCGGCGAACAAGGTGACCGAGTTCAACGGCCTCAACTTCGCGATCCAGGCGGTAGCAGGAACGGTCGGCGCGCAGGTGTCCGGCGCTGCCCTCACAGTGGACGCAGCCGATGCGGGGGCGCCACCACCGTGGAGCGGATTCGCCGTTTCCTGGGGAATCTCCGGCGTGATCGCCGTTGCCGCCCTGGCTCTCGTGCTCGCTGTCAGACCCGCGAAAATTGCTGCAAAGTAGGCGCTTTCGGTCAGGTTATGGTCAGGCCGCCGTCAACCGCAAGCGTCTGGCCAGTAAAATAGGCACCGGCAGCCGAGGCCAGCCAAACCGCGGTTGCGGCAAGCTCGACCGGCTCGCCGGTGCGGCCGAGGATAACCCGTGCCATCTGCGCGTCGAGATAGCCAGGCTTGTAGGCGTCGGTCATCTCCGATCGAAAGAAGCCCGGAGCCAATGAATTGACCCGGATTCCCTTGCGGGATCCCCACTGCTGAGCCAGGTCTCGGGTCAAGCCGATCACAGCCGCCTTGGAGGCGGCATAGGCCGCCTGCGGCAGGCCTGCCGTGGTGATACCGAGAACGCTGGCGATGTTGATCACCGATGAACCAGGCTGCATTATCCGACCACACGCCTGCGCCATCCAGTAAGACCCGTTCAGGTTGACGTCGACCACCCGGCGGAACTCGTCGGGAGTCTCACGGGTGGCCGGCACCGCGGTGCCCACACCGGCGTTGTTGATCAACACGTCGACTTTGCCGAACTCGGCCACAGTTGCGTCGACCAGGTTCTGGCAGGAAGCGGGGTCGGCGACGTCGGTACGCACGGGCAACACCCTGCGGCCGGCCGCGGTCACCAGTTCTGCAGTCTGCGCCAACATTTCGGTACGACGCGCACCGATTGCGACATCCGCCCCCGCTTCGGCGAACGCCTGTGCAAAGGCTACCCCGAGACCCGATGACGCACCGGTGACGATGACGACCTTGCCGTCGAGCCGAAACAAATCAAGAACACTCACGATATCTCCTACGGTGGGTAGAGGCCGGCTTTCCACTTCGTCGGACCTCAGCCAGCGGCTCCTGTGCGCCTGAGGCAGGTCAACGCTTGCAACGCCGCAGTAGACATCGTCGCGACGATCTCGTCTTGGTCCAGTCCCTTGTTGAGGGTAACCACTGAATTGAGCATCGAGAACACCGCCTGTGTCAACAAGCGGGCCTGCGGTTCGGACAGATCGGGACGGAGTTGGAGTACGACCGAAACCCATTCCTGGGCATACTGATTCATCTCGCGACGAATCCGTCGTCGATCGGATTCGGGAAGTGCGTGTTCGTTCTTCAGGAAGATGAGAGTCCTTGGCGGATCGGCGATCACGGATCTGACGTGGAATTCGACCATGGCCGCCAGTGCGAGACGGGCATCAGGTTCGGCGTCGACAGTGGCCCGAGCGAACTGGTGAAGCTGGTGTAGCCCCTCCTGGACCACCGCCATCAGCAGCGTCTGCTTGTTCTGGAAGTGCCGGTAAAGACCCGGACCGGAGATCCCTGCCGTGGTGGCCACCATGCCGACTGTCACCGAATCGTACGGGTGGTGCAGGAACAGATCGGCCGCGGCATCGAGGAGTAGTTTCCGGCGCGAGCCGCGGGTCTGCGATGCACCCTTCCGGGTGGCCGTTCCCTCTGACGCCACTCTTGCCGTCGCCGACGATGCCATAGGTGCCCACCATACTCGGCATCTGATGCCACCACTTCCGTTAACAATTTTGACGCACCGACAGCCGGCGTCATACCAGGCAGCGGTTGCGCTGAATTGCTTGCACTACAATTGATTTCACTGCCGTCCGCGGCGCCCTCTTGACAGCACAGCCCCATCCCCATACGTTAATGCTCATTCACATCGACGGAGAGGGAGAGAGCATGAGATTCATATTCATGAGTGAGGGCGAGACGGCCCCCGGCGCCTCGTATGAGCACCGCTATCGCGAGCTCATCGACGAAGTACTCCTCGCCGAAGAGGTGGGATTCGATGCGTTCGGCACCTCGGAGCAGCATCTGGCCATCGGTACCGCCACCACCTCCGCACCCGAGGTCCTCTACCCCTACCTGATGGCCCTGACCAGCAGAATCCGCTTCGTCCACCTGGTCACCCTGCTCCCCACCCGGATCAATCACGCCATCCGCGTGGCCGAACGGCTGGCCACCGAGGATGTGCTCTCTCATGGCCGCGTCGAACTCGGCGTCGGACGGGGCAACACCACGCTCTCGTTACGCGCTTTCGAGGTATCCCCCTCGGAGAACAAGTCACAGCAGCTCGAAGGGATCGAAGTCATCCGTCGCGCGCTGCACAATGACGTGTTCTCCTTCGTCGGCGAGCACTACAAGATCCCGCCCCGCGGCCTGGTGCCCCGAAGTATCCAGACGCCCTACCCGCCGATCCACATGGCGACCGGCAGCCCCGAATCCGTCAAAGCGGCCGCCGAACTCGGCATCGGTGCCATCGTGGGTGGCTTCTACCTGGGGTTCGACTTCGTCGAGAACATGATCCGCCTTTACGACGATGCACTGGCCTCGGCCACCCACACCTATCCGCTGCAGGCCGAGCGCCTGGTGGCGATCGGCGGTGGCATGCACTGCGCCGAAACCCGCGAAGAGGCCCGCACGTGGGCGCGCGGCCTCAAGGAAACGGTTGGCCTGTCCACCGACGCCTACGAGCGACTGTCGAAGCTGTCCAGCGACTACCAGTACATGGGTGCGGTGAAACATCTGGACTTCGACGACGAGCGGTACATGTTCGAAGACTCGTCCGGATTCATCGTCGGCGATCCTGACGACTGCATCGCCCAGGTGCAGCGGTTCGCCGATCTGGGCGTCGATTCACTGGTGATGCGGATCGACGGCTTGCCACACAAGGAACTCATGAAATCAGTCGAACTCTTCGGGAAGTACGTCATCCCGAAGTTCAAGAATCCGCGTGGTGTCGCACGCACTCCGGAGGCCATCCTGGCCGACATTCGCGCCGCCCGTCCCGCGCACTATGCCGAACGAGAAGCCTTTGAGGACAACATGAAGCAGAAGCAACCAGCAGTCACTGGCGTCGGCGCGGGTGAGGCGTGATGAGCACCCGCAACGGCAACGACATCTTCGCGCGCTATCCAGAGGAGTTCCTCATCGAGCGTAAGCCCAACGGCGTGCTCTTGGTCACCCTCAACAGGCCAGAGCACCTGAACGCACTGACCATGCCGATGTTCGAGATGATGGGTGATCTGCTGCTCGACATCGACCGCGACCCGCAGACCCGGGTGGCCGTCTTCACCGGTGCCGGCCGCGGCTTTTGTACGGGTATGGATGTCGCGCAACCCGATCCATCGCTGGAAGACGCGATCGCGCTCATGGAGACCGAGCGCAGGCGCATCATGATAACGCTGAACATGGACAAGCCGGTCATCTCGGCCATCAACGGACCGGCCGTCGGTTGGGGGCTGTCGCTGGGGCTGCTGGCCGACATCAGCATCGCGGCGGAGGACGCTGTACTCATGGACGGACACACCCGCGTCGGCGTGGTCGCGGGAGACCACTCATCGCTCATCTGGCCGCTGCTGGTCGGCATGGCGAAGGCCAAGTACTACCAGCTGACCTCGGCACGCATGACGGGAATCGAGGCCGAACGCATCGGACTGGTCAGTCTGGTGGAGCCCCGAGAGAAGGTGCTCGAACGGGCATTGGCGATCGCCGACGATCTCGCGCTGGGATCGCAACGCGCCATCCAGTGGACCAAGCGGTCGCTGAACACCGGCTGGCTGACCAACGCGCTTCCGCAGCAGGAGCTCTCCGCCGCGTTGGAAACCCTGAATTTCGCCGGCGCCGATTATCTCGAGGCGCGGCAGGCCTTCCGCGAGAAGCGGCCGACGCGCTTCCCCTCGGCACACGGTGTTGATGCTGCACCGTCACGGGAGACAGTAAGCAAGACATGACCGAGATCGCCATCGCCGCGCTGCCCGGATTGACCTGGGCCGACCACTCCGGGGTGCTGGTCGTCACCATGGACCGACCGCCCGCAAATGCGTTGAACCACAGCCTGGTCGCCAGTCTATGCACGTTCTTCACGGAGTTGGCTTCCCAAGCCGTACCTGCACCGGTGGTCCTCACCGGTGCAGGTACCCGCTTCTTCACCGCCGGCGGTGACATCAAGGAGCTGGAGGGCACGGGGCCGGCGGAGATCGAGGGAAGGATGCGCAACTTCCACGCCCTGCTCGTTGCGCTGGATCGGTTCCCCCGGCCACTCGTCGCGGCCATCAACGGGCATTGTGTGGGGGGCGGCATGGAGCTCGCGCTTTTCGCCGATACCGTCTTGGCGACCCCGAACGCGAAATTCGGATTCCCGGAGATCAACCACGGGCTGTTGCCCGCCGACAAGGGCATCCAGCGAGCCCAGCGCATCATCGGCGCTCGTGCCGTCCGGTCGATGGTGTTGTCCGGGGAGTTGTTCTCGGCCGAGGAGGCCGTCAGGATCGGATTGGTGGAACGTCTCGCGGAGCCCGACACCCTGCTCGCTTCGGCCATCGAGGCGGCACGTGCCGCCGGCGCCAAGGCTCCGGTCCTCTACAGCGCACTGAAGCGCAGCGTCAACGACCCCGACGACGCCAGGGACGACCGGTCGTTGGCGAACACGATCACTGCCGCGAACACCTACTTCGAGGATCCGGTCGCGGCAGGACTACGCGCCGGGTGGAATCGGGACAAGGTGTCCACGAGCCGTCGATCGACAGACCGCTAACACCAACGAGCTCCAAGGACGAAGGCAGACCATGGTCGCAGAGAGAGCTTTCCGGACAGCCACGCCGAACGACAACAGCGCCGGCACAATCCCTGTCCTGCACAGTGTGCACAACTTCGAGGCGTCGCCCCGGACATTCGGGCAGCTACTGGTCGATCGCGCTGCGCACGAACCCGATACCGTCGCGTTTGCCTCATGGCAGCACGGTGTCGCGCATCCAACGACGTGGGGCGAGTACCTCACCGAGGTCCGACAAACTGCCCTCGGTCTCTACGAACTCGGCGTCCGGGCCGGTGACCGCGTCGCGATCATCTCCGCCACCCGACGCGAATGGGTCATCGCCGCGCTGGCCATCAACAGCCTCGACGCGGTGCTCGTGGGCGTCTACCCGACCAGTTCGGTTCCCGAACTGGCACGGGTCCTCCAGATCAGCGAGGCCACGGCGATCTTCGCCGAGGCCGAGACGGATCTGCGCAAGGTTGCCGAGGTGGCCCGGGATGCACCGCATCTGCGCATCGTGGTCGGAATCGAATCGATCCCGAATGGACTTCCGGCCACCGTGCAAGCAACGGATTGGCAAGCGCTGCAGAAGCTGGGCTGGGCACGCGCGGCCGCCGAACCGGGTTTGTTCGGCGTTCTCGTCGCCGGCGGTGACATCGATCATCCCGCGGTCCTGTTCTGGACGTCGGGATCCACCGGAGACCCCAAGGGCGTGATCCACACCCACCGTTCGCTGCAGTACTCGGTGTTGGCATTCGCGATGGCCTATCCGGACATCGGCCGGGTACAGCACGACGCCGTTGCGTTCCTGGGGCTCTCACACGTGGCGCCGGCGCTGGTGAACGTCTTCGTGCCGATCATGACGAAGCTCGTCGTCACCTACTGCACCATGGAAGACCGCCTGGCGGTGCTCACCGCCGTTCGGCCCACCGCGATCGTCTGGCCGCCTCGCATGTACGAGAAACTCGCCGGTGAACTGCTGGAACATCTCCAGGAGTCGGGGCCGCTGTTCCGCGCGCGCTATGTTGCGGCCATGACGGTTGCGCGCGCCGTCTGTGCCCGGCGCTGGGCCGCAAAACCGCTGCCCCGGTGTTTGGATGCGCTTTACCGACGCTGTGTGCGAAGGGTGTTCAGGCCGCTGCGCGCGACGTACGGTATGGACCGAATTGCCGTCAGCTGGACCTCGTCGGGAGCCATGACACCCGAAGTCGCCGCGTTGTGGCAGATGTGGGGTGTCGACCTCCGCGAGATGTACGGAACCACCGAAACCTGCGGTCCGGTGCTCGTGCAGTGGGAAAAGTCCTTCTACCCGCCGGGCACCATCGGCAAATCGCTGCCCGATCCACGCTGGTCCGTCCGGATCGGCGACGACGGCGAGTTCCAGGTCAAGGGCCCCTGCCTGTTCACCGGCTACTGGCAGGACCCGGCGGCCACCGAATCGACTCTGGGGGACGGTTGGTACGGCACCGGGGATCTGGTCGAGTTCCGTCCCGACGGCGAGGTGGCGATCATCGGCCGCATCAAGGATGTGCTCAAGACCAGCGGCGGAAAATCCGTCAGCCCACAACCCATCGAGGTGCGACTGAAGGCCAGTCCCTTGGTCGATGAGGCGATCGTGGTGGGTGAAGGCCGCAAGTACCTGACGGTCCTGCTCAGCATCAGCGACGAGGCCAGGTCGATGCCGGCGCCGGAGCAGCGGTCAGCCCTGAACGCATGGCTTCAAGAGGTGAACGCAGAACTGGCCCGGCCGTTGCAGCTCAAGGACTTCCGCGTGCTGCCGCGCGCCCTGTCGGCCGAACTCGGCGAGCTCACGTTGAAATCGACCATCAGGCGCGGCGTTGTTCTCGCCTCGTTCGCCGACCTCGTCGACGAGATGTACGCCGCGCACGAACAGGATCGGATTTCGAGCCAGGCTCGCCTGACGGGGCGAAACAATGGGTGAGTCGGCGTCCGCGGGTGGCCCGGGCCGGGAAGTGCGCATCGAGCGGCTGACCAGCAGCGAGGTGGCGGCCGCGATCGAAAAGGGAGCACGCACTGCGATCCTTCCCCTGGCCGCCGTGGAGCAGCACGGTCCACACCTACCGTTGTCGATGGACGCAGATCATGCCGATGCGCTCGCGATCCGCGTGGCCCGCGAGCTCGGGGATGCACTGGTATTGCCGACGGTACGGGTCGGCTACTCGCCACATCATCTCGGCTTCCCGGGGACGCTGTCGCTGCGCGCCTCGACGTTGGAAGCCATCTGTGCCGACTACGGCGCAAACTTGGCAGACTCGGGTTTCACCACCCTGGTGCTGTTCTCCGGGCACATCGGGAACTATCCGGTGATGCGCGAATTCGAAGCCCGGCTCGCTGCCAAACTGGCTCCGCTGACGGTGATCGTCTTCACCGGTTCTCAGGCGATCCTCGACGCGTGGCGTGCCGCGGCACAGCCATCCGGGTACGGCGACAGTGTTGGTGGGCATGCCGATATCGCCGAAACCTCGATCATGCTCGCGTTACATCCCGAACGCGTACGCATCGATCGACTGGTCCCCGGATACCAGGTCAGTACCGACGATGCGTTTGTCGCCCACATGCTCGACGTAGGTCTCAAAGCTCTCTCCCCCAACGGCATCCTCGGCAATCCGATCGGAGCCGTGCCCGAGATCGGCCACGCCTGCCTGAACGCGGTCACCGGGTTGATCGCCGACTTCGTCCGCGGCCGGATAGCACGTGTCCGTCCTTCGAGCGGATCGCCTGCTGCACACCGCCTCACGTCCACTGATGAAGAGGAAACATGAACGCTTTCACCGAAATCAGGTCCGGTGACGCCGCTCACGACACGTCGCGACTTCGCAGGCTGTACGGCCGCTATCCGACCGGCGTGGCCGCCATCTGCGCCCTGCGGGATGGTGAACCGGTGGGTATCGTGGCCACCTCGTTCACCCCGGTGTCCATGGAACCCGCCTTGGTATCGATCTGCGTCCAGCACACATCGACGACCTGGCCCCAGCTCGCACGAGAAGAGCATGTCGGGATCTCGGTGCTCGCCGAGGGACACGCGCAACTGTCCCGTCAGTTGGCGGCCAAGAACACCGATCGATTCGCCGGGCTGACGTGGTTCGCCGGCGATACCTCTGCAGTCTTCCTGGCCGATGCGGCGGCCTGGCTGGACTGCCGGATCAGCACGTCGATCGTCGCGGGCGATCACGATGTGGTGCTCATGGAGGTCATCAGTGCCGCCGAGGATGAGACCGTTTCGCCGCTGATCTTCCACGACAGCCGCTTCCGAACGATGTTCACCGATGACCACCGCGGGTAAGGTCCGATTGCCCGCGGAGTACCTGCCCCGCGCGAACCGACCAGCCTGGCAGATCGCCGAAGTCGCCGCCGATCCTGCCGCGGTTTCGGCCGAGGTCAGGGCGATGGTGATCAACCGCATCATCGACAACGCGGCGGTTGCCGCCGCCGCGGCAGGCCGGCACCCTGTCGCGCTGGCACGTGCCCAGGCCCTTGCGCACCGGAGGACGCCGGGTGCCGCGATCTTCGGTATCGACGGCGCCTACTCCGCCGAATGGGCCGCCCTCGCCAATGGTGTCGCGGTCCACGCCCTCGATCTGCACGACGTGTTTCCGGCCGCCGCCGACGCGTGGCCCGGTGCCGCCATTCCGGCGCTGACCGCCGTCGCCCAGCAGGCGGGGCTACGCGGTGCCGATCTGATCAACGGCATCGCGACCACCTACGAGGTGCACCTCACGCTGGCTCAGCGGACTCATCCGCACCAGCGGGTGGCCGGTCATCCCGATCCGCTGAGCGCAGCGGTGACGGCGGGCTTGGGCACCATGCTCAGGCTGTCCCCCGCGACGATCTACACCGCCCTTACCCGCACGGTGCAGCTGACGGCCGCCGGCTGCAAAGGCTACGCCGCTTCCTACGCCGGCAAGATTGCGATCGAAGCCATCGACCGCGCCATTCGTGGCGAACGCCATCCGGACCCGCCCCGGGGATACGACGACGACGGTGCCTACGACCCGCTGCTGACCGAATACGACTGTGGGGCCGGACTACCCGAGCCGGGTGAAGCGAAGACGGCCATTCTCGACAGCTGCCCCCGTGAGCATGCCGCCGCTTACCACGGTCAGGTTTGGATCGATCTGGCCTTGAAGATGCGCGACCGGATCGGCCAATTCGCGGCTGTCGAGTCCGTCGTCCTGCATACCGGACGGGACGCCGATGTGACGGCCGCCCCTACGGATACATGCCTGGCTGATCCCTTGGCCTCCCGGGACGTACTCGCTCACTCGGTGGCCTACCTGTTCGCCGTCGCGCTGCAGGACGGTGCCGTGCATCACGACCAGTCCTATTCACCGGAGCGAGCACAGCGGCCTGACACGGTGGAGCTTCGCCGACAGATCACTCTCGTCGAGAATCCGGCCGGTGCAGGCGCACGCGCGACGATCACGATGAAGTCGGGTGCGGTGATCACCGATGAGCTCGCCGTGCCTGACGCACACCCGCAGGGCAGGCACCCTTTCCGGCGCAACGACTACGTCGCAAAGTTCGTTGAACTTGCCGAAGGGGTCATCGACAGGCGCGAGCAGCAGCGCTTCCTCGACGTGGTCACCTGTCTGGGTGACCTGAAACGGGGATCGCTGGGCATGCTGAATCCCTTGATCAGCCAACACATTCTGGATCAGGCACCCGTCACACACGGCATCTTTTCCTGAGGGCGGGTGAGCTACCGCTTCCGGTTCGGCCCGGCATAGCGCGCCTCGCGCGCAATGGCGTCGGCACCGAAAGAACAGGGCTACCGATGGCCGGAAGTCGATTCACCGAGAACCATCAGCACCACCACGAAGTGAATATCGATTAACGTAATCGCGTTGCATGGGCGGTGTCAACGGATGGCTGCTGGCCACGTGATCGCGTTCATTCCACGATCCTCCGCGCATCGATGTTAATATCCGGTAACTGAACACTTCGATGACGCCCGTTCGAGTGATGCCGACCCCGCGCACCACCGAACGGCGCGGGCGAGCGGGTTATCGTGACGAGCATGACTGAAGGCCGACCATCCGCCAGAGGTTCTCGGCGAGAGCTCCTCTTGAAGGTCGCAGCCGAACTCTTCCTGGAACATCCCTATGATTCGGTCACCGTCGGGATGGTGTGCGCGGAGGCGGGCATCTCGGCACCAGGTCTCTATCGTCACTTCCAGAACAAGCAGGCCCTGTTGATCGCCGTCGTGGAGAATCCCATCGGAACGCTGCACGAGTTCGCCCGCAAGGTTGCCGAAGAACAGGATGATCCGCACGCCGCGCTGACGGCCATGGTGGAGTTCCATATCCGCAGCGTCGTGGAAGGACCTCCGACCCCGCTGATCTTTCTCAAGAACGAATACGCTTTCCCCGAGGCGGATCGACGACGAATCCGTCGAGCGATGAATCTGTATGCCGAAGAATGGATCTCGGTCGTGTCGGTGCTGCGCCCCGATTTGTCGGACCCAGCGGTGCGGCTACTGACCCAGACCGTCTTCTCGATGCTCAACGCAGCCGCAACCCTGCACAAGGGGCTCGACCAGCAGACGATCATCGCCACCATGTCCACCGCCGCCTATCACGCGCTGACGGCATCATCTCCTCCCCCGAGTGATACCCACTAATTGAGGAGGGCGCGGCTCATCACCACCCGCTGGATCTGGTTCGTACCCTCGTAGATCTGAGTGATCTTGGCGTCGCGCATCATTCGCTCGACCGGAAAATCGACGGTGTAGCCGGCTCCGCCGAAAAGTTGGACGGCATCGGTGGTGACCTCCATCGCGATGTCAGAAGCAAAGCACTTCGATGCCGCCGAGATGAATCCGAGGCCGGGCTCACCTCGCTCGGCGCGGGCCGCGGCGTTGTACACCATCAAGCGGGCTGCCTCAACTTTCATCGCCATGTCAGCGAGCATGAACTGAACGCCTTGAAAATCACTGATGGGCCGCCCGAACTGTCTGCGGCCCTGGGTGTATTCGATCGCCGCATCCAAGGCACCCTGAGCGATACCGACCGCCTGCGCTCCGATGGTCGGACGGGTGTGGTCCAAAGTCGCCAGCGCCATCTTGAAGCCGGCCCCCGGCTCTCCGATGATCCGGTCCCCCGGAATGCGGCAGTGTTCGAAGTACAACTCGACGGTCGGTGAACCCTTGATGCCGAGCTTGCGCTCTTTCGCACCGACGGTGAAGCCCTCGTCCTCAGTATGGACCGCGAACGCAGAGATGCCATTAGCGCCCTTATCGGGGTCGGTCACGGCCATCACCGTGTACCACGTCGATTCTCCCCCGTTGGTGATCCATGCCTTGGTGCCGTCGAGGATCCAGTCGTCACCGTCGGCCCTGGCGCGGGTCCGCATCCCGGCCGCATCACTTCCGGCCTCACGTTCGGAGAGTGCGTACGAGGCCAGCCGCCCGTCGACGAGATCGGGGAGTACCCGCTTCTTCAGTTCCTCCGAACCGCGCAAGATCAACCCCATGGTGCCCAGCTTGTTGACGGCCGGGATCAGCGACGCCGCTGCGTCGACCCGGGCCACCTCTTCGATCACGATGCAGGTCGCCACGGAATCGGCACCCTGACCGCCGTACTCTTCGGGGACATGGACCGCATTGAAACGTGCGGAAGTCAGCGCCGCCAACGCCTCCCGCGGAAACCGCGAGTTCGCGTCGACATCGGCTGCGTGCGGCGCAATCTCCTTCTCGGCGAGCCCACGGATTGCCGCACGCAGTTCCTGGTGTTCCGCCGGCAGAGTGAACAGGTTGAACGATGGTCGGGTCATGGGTTCTCCTTCAGCGATGGGCGGCGGTGGTGGATTCCGACTCCAATCGCGTCCGGACCGAGGTCAGGTAACGCGCGGCGTCGGCTCCGTCGATCAGCCGGTGGTCATAGGTCAGGGACAGGTACGCCATGGGCCGGATACGGATGAGCAGGGCACCATCGGAGTCCCGTTCAGGCACAAGCCGATCGGTCACAGCACCGACGCCCAGAATGGCGGATTGCGGCTGGTTGATGATCGGAGTGTCGAACAATGCCCCTCGACTCCCCGTATTGGTGATGGTGAAGGTGCCACCGCTCAGATCGTCCGGTGCGATCGATCCGTCGCGCACGGCGGCGGCCGCCGATGCGATGGCCGTAGCCATCTGGACGACGCCCCGGTGCTGCGCGTCACGGATGACCGGCACCATGAGGCCCTTCGGGCTGTCCACCGCCATGCCCAGATGCACTGAACCGTGGTAGGTCACCTCAGAACAATCGGCGTTCACCGTGGCGTTGATGACGGGGTGCTCGGCCAGCGCATCGACCGCGGCCGCGGCGATGAAGGGCAGATAGGACAGCCGAGCACCGGTCCGCTCGTGAAACTGCTGTTTCATCTCCGCGCGCCGAATCGCGACCAGCGTGAGGTCGGCTTCGACGACCGTGGTCAGTTGTGCTGCGGTCTGCAGAGATTCGACCATCCGGCGCGCGATCGTGCGGCGAATGCGCGGGAGCTTCTCCACCCTGTCGACCCCGGCACCAACGTCGGATTGTGCCGGACATTCAGGTGTGGGGCTTGCCGCTTGCGCCGGCGCCGAGGCGGAATCGGGTACCGGTCGCGGCGGCACCGGCACCGGCACCTCCGGCACCTCCGGCGTCTCGTCTGCAGACGCCGCGATACCGAGCCTCGCGACGACGGCACCCACCGCCACGACGGCATCCTCGGATTCGACGATCTGCATGAGGATCCCGGCTGCGGGAGCCGGAATCTCGGTGTCGACCTTGTCGGTGGCCACTTCGAGCAGTGCCTCGTCCGGTTCTACGGGATCACCCACGGCCTTGAGCCATCGGGTGATGGTCGCCTCCGTGACACCTTCGCCCAGCCCGGGCAACCGCACCACAATCTCACTGTCGGCTGTGCTCATGTCACACCGTCCCCACCAGATCGAGCGCCGCACCGACGATGCTGTCGGTGTCGATGCCGTGATACCGATACACGTCCTCCAACGAGCCGACCTGACCGAATCTGCGCACGCCCAGCTGAATTCCCGCGACGCCGTTGACCGCGGGAAGAAACGCCAGGGTGTGCGGGTGGCCGTCGAGCACGGTCAGCATCGGCGCGGCCCGGCCCGCCGGGAACAGCTGATCAAGAATCCATGTCGGTCCGTCACCGCGTCCCTGTCGCGCCTGCAACGCCTCGAACAACAAGCCGGGACTGGTGACGCAGACAACGTCGGCCCCGACACCCTGCTGGGCGAGCCGGTCGGCAGCCGCCAGGGTCTCGGTCATCAACGCGCCCATCCCGACCAGCGTCAGCGCCGGATGGGCGGCCCTGCGCAGCACGTATCCCCCAGCCAGGACGTGGCGGCGGCGGCGTTCCCGCCCCGCCGCGTCCTCCGGGACCGCGGCCAGTGACTGATCCACCGGTCGGGTCGACAAGCGGATATAGGCCGACGTGCCGTCGGGACGGCCGAGGCGGCCTATGCACGACAGCAGCGTCCATTCGACGTCGATGGCGAACGCCGGTTCGTAGCTGACGCAGCCGGGCTGTTCCAAGCCGATGGAGGGCGTCTTGATGGACTGGTGGGCGCCGCCTTCTGCGGCCAACGTCACCCCGGACGGGGTGCCGACCAGGATCGACTGGCCGCCCGCATAAATCCCGTACGACCACGGTTCCAACGCACGCTCGACGAACGGGTCGTACAGCACGCCGATGGGCAGCAACGGTTGTCCCCACCGGCTCCAGGTGGCGCCGAGCTCCCCCATCAGCCCCACCAAATTGGTCTCGGCGATGCCCAGTTCCATGTGCTGACCGCTCGGCCGTTCGCGCCAGTGCATGATGGTTTCGGGATCGTCGTCGAACCAGTTACGCCGTTCGCTCGGAGACCAGACACCGACCTTGTTCAGCCAACCGGCCAGATTCGTCGTGGAGCTCACATCGGGGCTGACGGTCACCACCCGTTTGGCGGCCTCCGGCGCCTGCCGACTCAAATCGAGCAGTGCGCGCCCCAATGCGGCTTGAGTGGTCGCGGTACCCGAAGGAGTGCGGCCCAGGTCGCCGGGTATCGGCGGTGGGGTCATCATCTGTATCGGTTCACGTTTGAGGCGCAACCCCGTCTGCACGCAGAGCCGGCCCGCCGGGGTGTCGGGATCGAAACGTGGCCAGGGATCGTCGACATCGACGCCGAGTTCGGTGGCCAGCTGTTCGTACTGTTCGGCGGTGAGCAACGAGGAGTGGTTCTGCGGATGGCCCTGAGTCGGGAGCCCTCGGCCCTTGATCGTGTAGGCGATGATCGCCGTCGGGCGCGTGTCGTCGATCTGCCCGTACGCCGCGCGCAACGCGGAAAGATCGTGACCACCGAGGTTACGGATCGCCTGGAGCAAGTCGGCATCCTCCAGCTCAGCCACCAGAGCGGTGATGGCCGGCGCCTCGGTACCCGACCCCGGCAGGCGCTGACGGAGTTCGTCTGCGCCGCAACGCAACAGTCGCTGATACTCCGGATTGGGCATGTCCAGAATCCTGTTGCGCAACGCGGCACCACCCGGACGGGCGAACAGTGATTCCAGCAGGGCGCCGAACTTGACCGTGATGACCTGCCAGCCCGCGGCGGTGAACATGGCTTCCAACCGTCCGGCGGCGATATTGGGCACCACCCGGTCCAGCGACTGCCGGTTGAGGTCGATGATCCAGACGATCTCGCCCAAGTCGGCGACCGACGGGTCCAGGATCGCCTCCCACACCGCACCTTCGTCCAACTCCGCGTCGCCGACCAGCGAGTATTGCCTGCCCCTGCCGACCGCACCGATCTGGGTGTCGACGTAGCGGCGCGCGATCGCACCCCAGATCGGCGCGGTGGCACCGATTCCCACCGATCCGGTCGAGTAGTCGACCGGATCGGGATCTTTGGTGCGGCTGGGGTAGGACTGTAGACCGCCGAACTCGCGCAGCCTGGGCAGATAGGAGGCGTCGAGTTCACCGATGAGGTAGTTGATCGCGTGCAGAACCGGCGAGGCGTGCGGTTTGACCGACACCCGGTCGCCGGGCTGCAGCTGTTCGAACCACAGCGACGTCATGATCGACACCATGGAGGCGCTGGACGCCTGGTGCCCGCCCACCTTCATGCCGCTGGTGTTGGGTCGAATCCTGTTGGCGTGGTGAATGATCGCGGTCGACAACCAGAGCACCCGCTGTTCGATCTCGGGAAGCGGCGTCGCGGTTGTGTCGACATGGTGGGCGGTGTTGTGCACTGCGACGTGGCCGGGCATCGAGCATCCTTGTCGGTGAGCGAGGGGCGGAAACGGTGTCGCTGCACTGGACTCAGGTCGTGAGTCTGCGAACCTGCTCGTCCCGGAACCCTGGATAAGGGACCCGACATCATGGTGACGAATCGTCAGCCGAGGTACGGTTCGCTCGTGCAAAAAGTCATCTTGAGTGGACCATCGGCGCCACGTATGCGCAATAAGCACCGGGACGGATATGCAATCTGCTCATCGGCCGGCACTCGAGTGTCGTCGGGATGGGCATTGTGACAAACAAAGCGCGTGTCGACGCGATCGATGCCAGGATCATCAAGGCGCTCAACGACGATCCGCGGGCCACCGTGATCGCCCTCGCCGACGTCACCAGACTGTCCCGCAATACCGTGCAAGCCCGGCTGAGCAAGCTGGAAAGCCAAGGCGTATTGCGGTCGCTCGAACGCCGGATCGATCCCGCCGCCCTCGGATACCCGCTCACCGCGTTCATCCTGACCCGGGTGACTCAGCGCAAACTGGCCAGCATCGCCGCGTCCCTCGAGCAGGTCCCCGAGGTGATCGAAGTGCACGGGTTGGCCGGCGTGACCGACTTGATGGTCCATGTGGTGGCGCGGGAAGCCGATGATCTCTACCGGATTGCCGGACAGATCCTGGACATCGACGGCGTCGAGCAGACCACCACGTCACTGGTGATGCGCAAACTGGTCGATTACCGGATCACCCCGCTGCTCGACGACCTCATCGACCGAACCAGAAGCTGATCGATCTGCCCACCGACGAACGCCCGCCACTCGGCGGTGGGGGCAGATTGCACGAGATCGCCGACGTCCGTTGACTGAAGACGTGCGACGGTGTTCACTCGGCTGCACTCCAGCCGGTCCTGCACCGGTCGGTGCCGACACCATCGATCCCGAGGAGCGACGCCGCGATGAACACCAGTGGCCCCTTACTGCAACCTCCGTCGATGAGTTACGAACCGTTGACACCCACCGCATACCTCGACCGGGCGGCCAGCTGTCATGGAGACCGGCTCGCCGTGGTCGACGGCGAACACCAATGGACGTACGCCGAGCTCCACCAACGGTCCGCACAGCTCGCCGGGGCACTGGCGAAGCTGTCGGCGGGCCGGCCCGTCGCAGTGTTGGCACCGAACTCACATGTTCTGCTGGAATCCCATTTCGGCGTGCCATGGTCCGGTTCCCCACTCATCGCACTCAACACCCGGCTCTCGGCAACCGAGATCGCCTACATGCTCGACCATTCTCAGACATCCGTACTCGTCTACGACCCGGTTCACGCAGAGGTCATCGAACGCGTGCACGCCCAGATGAGCACTCCACCCATCCTGGTGTGCGCCGACGATGACCAGCACGGTGACTACGAGCAGATGCTGACAGCAGCCTCGCCGGTACGGCGCACACCGAGAGACGAGATGGAGCTGCTGTCCGTCAACTACACATCGGGGACTACGGGAAAACCCAAGGGCGTCATGTACTCCCATCGCGGCGCGTATCTGCAGGCGTTGGCCATGGTCGGTCACACCGGATTGTCCCCCTCCTCGGTCTTTCTCTGGACACTCCCGATGTTTCACTGCAACGGATGGTGCTTCCCATGGGCCGTCACAGCCGCGGCCGGCACCCATGTGTGCTTGCGCAAGGTCGACGCCTCCGAGATCTGGCGATTGATCCGCGAGCGGGGTGTCACTCACCTCAACGGCGCTCCGACGTTGCTGTCCATGCTGGCGTACGCGGACGAGGCCGACACCATCGAGGGCGTGCCGGTTCGGGTTGCCACCGGCGGCGCACCGCCCTCGCCGGCGATCCTGCGACGCATGACGGCACTCGGCTTCGACATCACACATCTCTACGGGTTGACGGAAACCTATGGGCCTGCCGCTATCTGTGACTGGCGCCCCGAATGGGATGGGCTCGATGTCGACGCACGCGCAAAGATGAAAGCCCGGCAGGGCGTCGCGAACATGATCTCCTGCGATATTCGCGTTCTCGACGACGACGGCACCGACGTGCCGGCGGACGGCATCAGCATTGGCGAGATCGCATTGCGCGGAAACAACGTGATGCTCGGGTACTTGCACGACCCCGAAGCCACCGAATCGGCGGCACCAGACGGCTGGTTCAGAACCGGTGACCTGGGTGTGCGCCATCCCGACGGATACATCGAACTACGCGATCGCAGCAAAGACGTGATCATCTCGGGTGGAGAGAACATCGCCTCGGTGGAGGTCGAGCAAGCGATCATGGAGCACCCCGCCGTCCTCGACGTTGCGGTCATCGGCGTGCCGGATGCTCAGTGGGGCGAGGTGCCGGCCGCCCACGTCGCACTCAAGCCCGGCTGTGCGGCGACGGCCGATGACATCATCGATCACGTGCGTTCCACCATCGCGCGTTTCAAAGCGCCCAAGCACGTCATTTTCGGTGACCTACCAAAGACATCCACCGGCAAGACGCAGAAGTACCTCTTGCGCGAACGCGCCCGGCAACGGCAGGGATAGGTCGCGTCCGCGCGCCATCCAGTCCCCCGGGTCCCGGCCGACGCCCCAGTTGGGCGCGGCATCCGCTGACCGGGTTAGCCCGTCGCTCCAGCACCGATAGTCGGTCGGTCATCGCCCCCTTGCCTGGGGCCGCCACATGCCATCCGGCAGCTCAGTCGGTTCATTCTCGGTCAATTGTGCTGTTGCACAACGTGTTCGACCTGCTCATGGGGGTGTGAAGGTAATCAAGACCACACGACGGAGCGCCCCGAATTCATCCTACGTTTGAGACACTCATGTGACGCGCCGACGGTGAGCACGCACTCCCGGCGTCCATAACCGATCAATCAACCCGCATCGAGCCGGCGCTTCGATGCCGCAGCCGGACAAGGAATGACGATGCCCATGAACCCAGTGGCTGCTGCACCCTCCATCACCACCGAGAACGGCTCCGCGGCAAACCCTACGGAACGCTTCGCACGGGAGGTACTGCCTTACGCCTACGCCCTGCTTCGAAAAGCACGCCAGCTGACCCGCAATGACGCCGACGCCGAGGACCTCACCCAGGAGACGCTCTTGCGGGCCTATGCCGGGTTCGAACGGCTGCGTCCCGACAGCAATGTCCGCGCCTGGCTCTATCGCATCCAGACCAACACGTGGATCAGCAATCACCGTGCCCGCCTCTGCCGTCCGACGGAAAGCCTGACCGGCCGCATCAGCGACGATCAGCTGGCACACGACTGGCCGTGCGGCTCAGCGGTCTGCGCATCAGCCGAGATCGACGCGCTCGATCATCTACCGCACGATCAGGTCACGGCTGCACTGCGCCACATCGACGAGGCACAGCGTACCGTTGTCTACCTTGCCGACGTAGAAGGCTTGCCCTACAAGACCATTGCCCAGATGACCGGGATGCCCCTGGGCACGGTGATGTCGCGAATCCACCGCGGCCGCCGAGCATTGCGTGGCCTGCTCCGCGATTACGCCCAGGGCTGCGGTTACCTTCCCAGACCACAGACGTCTGTCAACGTGCAACCCGGTCAGAACGCGTAGCGCAAAATCCGCGCCTTGCGCGCCCCCGTCCTGGTCCGCCCCATCAACTTCGTCGCGCTGCGTATCCACCCTGGAAAGAGGGCGACTTCCGGCTGGTGCGCCAGACTCGCCTCCTCGACCAACGTCATCCGCGGATTCCAGGTCTGCGGATGACGCGCATCTTTGAAACCGGCATAACCCCACTGGTTTCCGACATCCGAGAACATCTTCTGCGGGGCCATCTTCATCGCGACACGGCTGACCCAACCGATGCCGCCATAGTCGTTGAATGCCAGTTCGCCGGTACGGAAGGCCTGACGATCGTCTGTTCGGGTAAGAATGCGAACAGCCCGTCAGCGACCAGCATCGTCGGGCGATCGCCCGGGATGCCTTGTGTCCACCGTTCGTCGGCCAGGGAAACGGGCACCGAATGCACGTGTGGATGGGCCGGTAGAACTTCGCCGCGCACCGCAAGGATGGCCGGCAGGTCCACGTTGTACCAGTCCACCGATTCCGGGGGGCCGACCCGGTAGAAACGGCTGTCGAGGCCCCCCCAGATCGACGACGACGGCGCCTGGGTGTCGTTGCACGAATCGGCGTATCCGGTCGTCGAGCATCTTGGCGCGCAGCGCCGTTTGGCAGACCACGCCGGCCTGCACGCCGAGACCGGCAAAGTCGTAGTCGATCTTGCCCACCACGTCGTCGGCGAGCGCGTCCCCCAGGATCGGTTGCTGCCAGCGACTGTCGAGCGCCCTGGCGTACACGGTGAGCAGCGCCGTCCGTTCGACGGGACTCAGTTCGGCCGTGGTGACCCCCATGACGGCGAAGATACACCAGATCTGGCGTTGAACGATTCGCGCAAAGCGTTCAGCCCCTTGCGTTTACGCGCTTTGAATGACCATCCGGTCGTTCTCGGCGCGTGGCGTGGTGACGTATCGCGGCCGGACGTCGGAGCGACCCGAGGTCCGGCTGCCGATACGGTGCGCCGATGCGCGTTGGGGCACACGCGCGGTAGAAATGCGTACAGATGGCACCGACCGCACCGAGAGGATCACCATGCCCACCGTCCCCGAGGGTTATGAATCGCTGCTCGTTCGCCCGTTGTACGGGCATCTCGCCACCGTGCGTCCCGACGGCACGCCGCAGGTGAATGCGATGTGGTTCGCCTGGGATGGCGAGGTGCTGCGCTTCACGCACACCACCAAGCGGCAGAAGTACCGCAACGTGACCGCCAATCCCGCGGTGGCGATGTCGGTGATCGATCCCGACAACCCGTACCGCTTCTTGGAGGTCCGTGGCGTCGTGGAGGAGATTGTCCCCGACCCGACGGGGGCGTTCTATCTACAGCTCAACGATCGCTACGACGGGCCGCTGACCGAACCACCCGCCGACAAGGCCGATCGGGTGATCTTGGTGGTGCGCCCGACCGCGTTCAGCAAGCAGTAGCCGCCATGCTGGTGGCATTCAGTGTCAGCCCGTCAGGCGGGGACGAGGACGGCAGTGTCGGCGCAGCCGTCGCCGAAGCGGTCAGGGTGGTCCGGGCATCGGGCCTGCCCAATGAAACCAATGCCATGTTCACCAACATCGAGGGTGAGTGGGACGAGGTGATGGCGGTGGTCAAGCAGGCCGTGGAGGCCGTGGTCGCGGTCGCGCCCAGGGTGAGCCTGGTACTCAAGGCAGATATCCGGCCCGGTCACCGTGGACAGCTGACGGCGAAGGTGCAACGTATCGAGGATGCTTTGCGGGACTGAGCGAATGGGCTTGCCGGCATCGATCGGACCGCGCCGGCGGGCAGGCTCAGCGCCCGTGGCCTCCACCGCCACCGGCATGGCCTGCTCCGGCGTTGTACCCCGGCGACGCGACTTCTGCTTCGGTCAACTGATATGGCGGATCGAACAGACTGGGGTTGTTCAGCGAGGAAACGACGTCACCCATAGTGCCCTGCGGGATGCCCAGCGCAGCCGAGGTGTTGTCGGTCGGTGGCACGCACGTTCCGTCGAACGCCACTTCCCCGTTGGAGCAGGTCAGGTCATCGGCGTAGGCGACGGCGGCCGGCAGGCCGACGACCGCCAAACCGGTGGCGAGTGCGGCGGCCACGGCAGACCGTCGAACACTCCGCGCGATCGCTGTGTACATGGCGCACCCACTCTCTGTCCTGGTTGGTGCCACTCGGCGGTGCGAGCTTATCGCCGATGGCGTCGCGCAGGGCAGCAGTGACGAAAGTCATAGAACGGGCGACCAGGAATCCTCCGGTTCCGTAACCGTAGGTTGACCGACCTACGGTTGCGTACCCCCGTCGGCGCAGCGAATCGTGTCGCGGGTGAGCCACTACATCGCCAATCTTCGCGACGTGACCTTCAACCTGTTCGAGTTGCTGCCCATCGCCGAGGCCCTGGACGCCGGCGGTTATGGCGATCTCGACGTCGACACCACGCGCGCGATGCTGGACGAGGTCGCGCGCCTGGCCGAAGACGTCATCGCCGACTCCTTCGTCGATGGCGATCGCCATCCCCCGGTGTTCCTGCCCGACGAGCACCGCATCACCGTCCCCGACCCGCTGGCCAAGACGGTGCAGATCGTGAAGGACGCCCAGTGGTGGCGAGTGGGGCTCGACGAGCGCGCCGGGGGCACTCCGGCACCGGCGGCACTGGTCTGGGCGATCCAAGAGATGGTCATCTGCGCCAACCCGTCGGCGATGTTCTTCTACGGTCTGGGCCCGGCGATGGCGCACACGCTGGCCGAGGTGGGTACCGACGAGCAACGGCACTGGGCGCGCGCGGCGATGGACAAGGGTTGGTCGGCGACGATGGTGCTGACCGAAGCCGATGCCGGGTCCGATGTGGGGGCCGGCCGGACCAAGGCGATCGCGCAGGACGACGGCACGTGGCATATCGAGGGCGTCAAACGGTTCATCTCCGGCGGCGATGTCGGTGAGACCGCCGAGAACGTGTTCCACCTGGTCCTGGCGCGGCCGGAGGGCGCCGGACCCGGCACCAAGGGCTTGAGCCTGTTCTTCGTGCCCAACTTCTTGTTCGACTCCGACACCCTCGAGCTGGGCGAGCGCAACGGTGTGTTCGTGACGGGCGTGGAACACAAGATGGGGATCAAGTCCTCACCCACATGTGAGGTCAGCTTCGGCCTGCACGGCACCCCCGCGGTCGGCTACCTGGTCGGCGACGTGCACAACGGCATCGCCCAGATGTTCAAGGTCATCGAGAACGCCCGGATGACGGTCGGGGTGAAGGCGGCCGGAACCCTGTCGACCGGATATCTCAACGCGCTCGCCTACGCCAAGGAGCGTATCCAGGGACCCGACCTGACCCAGATGGCCGACAAGACCGCACCGCGGGTCGCCATCATCGAACATCCTGATGTCCGGCGCAGCCTGATGACGCAGAAGGCCTACGCCGAGGGATTGCGCTCGCTGTACCTCTACACCGCCGCGTACCAGGATCCCGATGTGGCGCAGCTGGTTTCGGGAGCCGACCCTGATCTGGCGCACCGCGTCGAGGACCTGTTGCTGCCCATCGTCAAGGGGGTGGGCTCCGAGCGGGCGTACGAGATGCTCTCCGAATCGCTGCAAACGCTCGGCGGCTCCGGGTTTCTGCAGGACTACCCGATCGAACAGTACGTCCGGGACGCCCGTATCGACGCCCTCTACGAGGGCACGACGGCCATCCAGTCCCTGGACTTCTTCTTCCGGAAGATCATCAAGGACCAGGGGTCGGCCCTGGCGCACGTCTCCCAGCAGATCTCGGCGACGATCGACACGGCCGACGCCCGACTGGCTGCGCAGATCGACCGTCTGGCAGCGGCAATGGCCGATGTGCAAGCCATGGCCGCCGCACTGACCGGCTATCTCATGGCGGCCCAGGACAACCCCGAGCAGCTGTACAAGGTGGGCCTGAGCTCGGTGCGCTTCCTGATGGCGGTCGGGGACCTGCTGATCGGCTGGCGGTTGTTGGTGTCGGCGGACAAGGCACTACAGGCACTCGAAAAGGGCCCCGCGGAACGGGACCGGCCCTTCTACACCGGCAAGGTCGCGGTCGCCACGTTCTTCGCCGAGAACATGCTGCCGTTGCTGGCCTCGGTGCGTTCGGTGATCGAGTCCGTCAACACCGACATCATGGAACTCGAGCCGGAGGCTTTCTGAGCGCGCTTGTGATCACACTCGGAAAGATTCCCCGCAGACCACATCTTTTCCTAGGGTGTACCCGTGGAGTGGGAGTTCGAGGCCGAGGTCTTCCAGTGGCGTGGCCCCGCACCGTACTTCTTCGTCGCCACCCCAGCCCATGTCGATGATTTCTTGCACGCCCATCACGGCGAGCTGACCTACGGCTGGGGAGTGATCCCGGCGCACGTGCGCATCGGAGAGACCGAGGTGACCACATCGCTGATCCCGAAGGACGGCGGGTATCTGGTACCGCTGAAGATCGCGCTACGCCGCCCGGAAGGCGTCGACGACGGCGATCACGTGCGAGTACGGCTGACGGTGGGCCACCAGGACACCGGTGAACCGACGGCAGAGCGCTTGAACACTTTCGTCATCGACGCACCGGTAGCCATCACCCTTGCCGCTGACGACGTGACCATTGCGCCCACACGCAACCTGACCGCACCGACGCTGCTGCGCTCGCAGGTACTGGCCCTGGTGTACGACTCGGTTCGCCGCCAAGAGATCGACGAAGCGGCCGGCCGTCGGCTGCTCGAGGGAGTGCGTCGACTCGGTATCCGGTTTCTCGGTGACCGATCACTGGAAGACCACGCATGGCGCCTGGCAACAGAATTGAACTGGCCCGACGTCCACCAAGCCCAGTACGTCGCGCTGACCCAACTGCAGGCCGACGCGTTGGTGACCGCCGACGAGGAGCTGGCGGCGGTCGCGGCTGCTCACGTCAGAACCGCCTCCGTCGCCGATATCCTGCGAGGATGATCAGGCCGTGTGGTGGCGGAGATGGTCCGGTTGGGTGACCCAACCCGGCGGCACGTCGACCGACAAGGCCAGGTCGACGAAGCGGCCCACCGCCGCGCTCGCCGCCCGGATCGGACACCACTGCAAGGTGTAGGGCACGTACAGCTCCGGCGAGACGGGAATCATCGGGGTCGACATATGGTTTCCGGCAACAGATTTCGTCGTGAGGATCCAGTCGACTTCGTGTTGGGCCGCCCAGCGGCAAGCGGACAGGTCGGTGTCGGCGAGCTCCGCCGTCGGCGGTGCCACGCCAGCGGCCTCCAACACCTGGCGTAGCGCCAACGCCCACGCCGGGAACAGTGCCGCACTGTGCAGCCCCAGGGTTTCGCCCGCCAACTCGGTCAGGTCGATCCGATGTCGGGCGGCCAGTCGATGGTCGGGACGCAACGACACGAACAGTGGTTCCGCGCAGAAGATTTCGCTGATGATCCCCGGCGGGTCCGGAACCTTTGCACAGGTGATCGCCAGGTCCAGTTCACCATCGATATCGGCGACGGTCCGTTCCAGGTCCGGTAACCACATCCGGCGAACCGTCACGTCGACGTCGGGAGCCAGCGCTTTGAAGGCCGCCGCGAGATGCGGCGCCAAGATGGGTGCGACCGGCGGTGTGATGCCGATCCGGACACGTCCGGCGCCACCCTCGGCGATCCGCCGTACCGCGGCGGTTGCTCCCTCCACCGAGTCGATGATGAACTTGGCGCGGCCCAGCAGTTCGGTGCCGGCTTGGGTCAGCGCCACCCGTCGTGTGGTTCTGGTCAGCAGCGTCGCGCCGAGCTCGCGTTCCAGCCGTCGTACCAAGTCGCTGAGCGTTGGTTGGCCGATGTGCAACTTCTCCGCCGCGCGCCCGAAATGCAATTCGGTCCCCACGGCGACGAAGGCCTCCAACTGACGAAACTCCACCGGCCGATCATACGATTGGCGGTGGGTGCCCGGACGCCCCTCTGCCGCAGCCGGTTTGCCCTTTCGGACGGTCAGAGGTCCACCACGATCGGTTCGGCGGGTTTCGCGATGCATAGCAACACATTTCCCGGCGCGGGCGGCTCCAGCGGGTCCAGGTCGTAGCTGACCTGTCCGGCGAGCAGCCCCGTCTCGCACGTGTGGCACACCCCGGTACGGCACGACCAGCGGGTCGGTACGTCGCACGCTTCGGCGAATTCCAGGATGCTGGCGTAAGAAGGATCCCACGGCGCGGACAAGCCGCTTCTGGCGAACGCGATGGTCGGTCCCGGCCCGGCCGGGCCGTCGGGTAGGTGCGGTGGCCTGACCTCCCCGTCTCCCGCGATACCGGGTGTGATCGCCGAACGGGCGCCGAACGTCTCGGCGTGAATCTTCGCCGGGTCCAGCCCGTAGGTCTTCAGCGCGGCGCCCAACCGTTCCATGAAGGTCGCGGTTCCACAGATGAATGCCGACGCATCGCGGGGCAGGTGCAGCGCCGACATGGCGTCCGGGTCGAGATGACCTTGCTGGTCGAAGTCGATGCCGATGCGGTCCGTGGCCAGCGGGCGGCTGTAGAACACCCGTGCCCGACTGTTCGGCAGCTGATCGAGCAGTGCTCTGGTCTCCGCTGCAAAGGGATGTTCATCGCCGTTGCGGGCGCCGTGCAGCCACCACACGGTCCGGGTCGGCTCGGTGTCCCGAAGCCGATGCAGCATAGCGAGAACCGGCGTCACCCCGACGCCGGCAGACAGCAGCAGGATCGGTTCGGCACCGGCCGTCAGGCAGAAGGAGCCGCGTGGGGCCGCGACGTCGACGACATCACCCACATCGAGATGCTCGTGGACGTAGGTGCTCACCGTGCCGGCGGATTCCCGCTTGACGGCGATGCGGTAACCGCTCGTCCCTGGGCCGTTGGACAGCGAGTAGTTGCGCACCAGCGGTGTCCGGTGCGCCCCGGCCGGCAGCCGTAACGTGATGGATTGGCCCGCCGCCCACTCGGGTAGCGGTGTGCCGTCGGGATCCACCAACAGCAGCGAACGCACCTGCCGGCTCTCGGCATGGGTTGCGGCGACGCGCAACGGCCGGAACCCAGGCCACTCGGGTGCACGCACCGGCACTCCGGTCAACCCGCTGTTGCCGAGCACCTCCGTCGTCCCGGTCGCCTGGTCGAGCAGGCTCTGCAGGGACTGCTGCCAACCGGGGCTCAACGCTGGGATCCGAAGGGCCCGCCGCACATCGTCAGGGGAATGTCCCGGCAGGTACAACAACGCATCCATGGCGGCAACGGTGACGCCTTCGGGCCCGTCACCGACCTTGACGATCTCCTGTCCCGCCTCGATCTCGCCTTCGGTGAGCACCCGGCAATAGAAGCCGGTGCGGTGATGCGCCACGAGTAACGCGGCCATCCTCGGCTCACCGATACGCAGACCGGCGCGGTAACACGTCACCCGGGGCTGGGTGACTTCGACGACGGCATCGCCGATGCGGTAACGATCACCGATGCACACCTCATCGTCGGACATGCCGTCCACGGTCAGATTCTCACCGAGCACGCCCGGGGCCAGATCGTCTCGTCCGAACTCGCGCGCCCAATGCTGATATGAGGCCACCTGGTACACCAGAACGGCGCGATTCTCACCACCGTGGCCGGCCGTGTCGCCCTGGCCATCACCGTCGATGTTGAGCCGACGCAGCATGCGCGGACCGCTGACCGGCTCCTTCCACGCCCCGGTGTGCACGGTGCGTCCGTTCCATGGAACGTCTTTGGGCATACCGACGTTCACCGACACCAGTGTGGCCACCTGCACCCCCTCGCTTGTGCTTCCCCGATTGTGCAATTTCATACGCCTCGCCGCGCGCGTCGCGGATGAAACCGCACAATCGTGTTGAAAGGAGGCCAGGTGGCCATGAGCGGTCGGCTCCGCTCAGTGCGCACCGGTGAGGCGGCGACGCAGCTCGGCGTTCTCGGCTTCCAGCGTTTCGATCCGGTCCTGCAGCCCGGCGAGGGCGGGCTCGAGCTCGGCGACGCTGAAGCGCGGGGTGATGTGTTGCGGGCAGTTCCAGTCGAATGCGTCGACGGACACCACAACGGAGCGTTCGACGACCGCGTCGTAGGCCGGATCGGCCAACGAGCGGGCCAACTCGGGGTTGGCCTCCGCCGAGGTGATGTGCGCGTGGCCGAAAAGCTTCAGACGCGTGCGCCGCGCATAGTCCACGGCGATGACGGCCACCCTGCCGTCACCGCTCAGATTGCCTGTGCTGATGTACTGCAGGTTGCCCCTGAAATCCGCCCACGCGATCGTGTGCTCGTCCAGGACGCGCACGAATCCTTTCGGGCCGCCGCGGAATTGCACGTACGGCCAGCCGGTTTGACTGACCGTGGCCAGGTAGAAGCTGTCTCGCTCGCGCAGGAATTCCTGCTCGTGATCGGTCAGGGGATCCGACCCGGCGGACACGCCGCCGGCGACCGCCTTGCGCCGGTAGAAGGTGTCGCTGCCGTGTTCACTTTGAGCATGCTGGACGTCGTCGGTGAACGCGATGGCCGGGTAGTGCTTGCTCATGACCCACTCCTTGGCGTGGCTGCAGGCCACTCACGTTACGGATCACAACCTTCCCATGAAGTCGCGAATGTAGCCGCTGATTTCCTCGCCATGGGTCTCCAGGGCGAAATGGCCCGCATCGAGCAGGTGGAACTCACCATTGGGCAGGTCACGCTTGAAGGCCTCGGCGCCCGCGGCGCCGAAGATCTCGTCGTTCCTTCCCCACGTCACCAGCAGCGGCGGCTGATGGGTGCGGAAGTACTCCTGAAACTTGGGGTAGCCGTCCAGGTTGAACTGGTAGTCCCAGAACAACTGGAGTTGGATGGCATCGTTGCCCTTGCGGTCCAATCCGGCCTGGTCGAGCAGCCACGTCTCGGGGGCGATGCGGTCCAAGCGGTCGGCGGGCACACCGTGGGTGTACTGCCAGTGGGTCTTCTCGGCGGTGAAGTAGTCACGGACGGCGTCTTCGTTGGCGGCCCGGTCCTTGGCGTGGGCGAACAAGATGTCCCAGAACGGGGTGAAGCCCTCCATGTAGGCATTGCCGCTCTGGGTGATGATGGCGGTGATCCGTTCGGGGCGGGTGCTGGCGATCCGCAACCCGATCGGTGCACCGTAGTCGTGGATGTAGATCGCGAACGTGTCCAGGCCCAGGTGCGTGATGAGCTTCTCGGTGATCTCGGTCAATCGATCGAAGCTGTAGGTGAATTGGTTGACCGACGGCATCGAGGACTGCCCGAACCCGATGTGGTCGGGTGCGACCAGGTGGAAGCTGTCCGAGAGTGAGGTGATCAAGTTCCGGAACATGTGCGAGCTCGACGGAAACCCGTGCAACAGAAGTAGTGTGGGCTTGGACCTGTCGCCGGCTTCACGGTAGAAGACGTCGAGCCCGTCGATCTTTGCGGTGTGGTAGCGCGTGCCGAAGACGGACATCGTGGCCTTTCGTTGCATGACGGTGACTCGCTCCACCTTGCAGCCCGGGCGCGTCTCGAAAAAGGGGTGATTTCCGAACTCAGTGATCGCCGATCGCGATGAATCGGTCGAGTCGTCATGACGATGTACCGAGACGGTCACCCGAAGGCGACACCCGCCCGGCACAACACGTTGGCATAGAAGGTGTCCTCACCGGTGCGCACCGCGAACGTCACATCGAGCACCTGCGCCTTGAACAACTCGTGCTCGATCGGGTCGGGTGCCAGACCCAGGTCCTGCAGATGCCGGTGCACGTGCGGGCTGACGGTGAGCACGTCCCGCGATACCCAGCTGTGTTCGACCACCACCTCGGAAAGTACCGCCGTCGTCACGTCGGTGAACGAGGCCTGCCCGTACCGGTAGCCCAGATCGATACACGGGGTCGCCGGCGCGAGCGGCAGCCCCGCATCGCAGATGACGAACGTGTCGGTGTGCCGCAGCCCGGCAAGCCGCCGGGCCAGCTCGGCGTGGATGATGCCGGTACGCTTCATGATCGGTACTCCTGGCTGACACGGCTCAGTGTAGATAGGTCGGCATAGGATTCTTGGGCGCCGAGCGCTCGCACGGCCAGCGCGCCGGCCACGATGCCCCATCGGCATGCGGTGACCAATGGCTCGCCCAGACTCAGCCGGGCGACGGTGACCCCGACGAACGCATCACCGGCGCCGGTGGTATCGACGACCGTCGACGGCAGGGCCGGCAAGAAGGTCGTGTGCCCTTCGGCGTCGGTGACCACGGCTCCCGCCGCGCCGCGCGTCGTCACGACCGCCCCGACGCCGCGTCCGCGCAGCAGCTCGTGGGCGGCCACGATGCCGTCGTCGTCGACGGCCACCGAAATGTCTGCCACGACGGCCAATTCGTGCTCGTTGACCACGAGCACATCGCAGCGGGCCAACAGCCGATCCGGTAACGCCGCCGCCGGTGCGGCGTTGAGGACGAACCTGCCAGAGGTCCGCTCGGCGACGGCGACCACCGCTTCGAGGGGAATTTCCAATTGACACAACACGATATCTGCTGCGCCGATGAGGTCCGGCAGCGCGTTGACGGCCCAGCTCGCGTTGGCCCCGGGCACCACGATGATGGTGTTGTCACCCTCGGCGACGGTGATCCACGCCGTACCGGTGGGTGTCGACGGTGCCACCGCGACGTATGCCGTATTCACGCCGTGCTCGGTCAGGTGTTTCTTCGCGTCGACGCCGTCCCTGTCATCGCCGATGGTCGCAACCATCGCCACCGATGCACCGGCCAGGGCCGCGGCGACGGCCTGGTTGGCTCCCTTGCCGCCGACCCCGGACGCGATCGCCGTGCCGGTTACGGTCTCCCCCGGTGCCGGAAATCGGGTTGCGGTGACGACATGGTCGACGTTGACCGAGCCCGCCACGACGATCGGCGCCGCCTCAGGCATCGGCATCGCCGGCGATGGCACCCGTGATGAGCCCGACCAGTTCCCCACCGGTGGTCTCGGACATGGCGCGGTGCGCCGCGGTGCGGCCCCGCCGCAGGATCCACGCCGAATCAGCCACGCGCATCACCTGATCCATGTCGTGACTGACCAGCAGCACGGTGACACCGTTCGAGCGCAGCCGCCCGATCAGCTTCTCGACCGCCGCGGTCTCGCGTACGCCGAGGGCCGCGGTCGGCTCGTCCATGATGACAAGTGTCGTGCCCCAGTTGGCGGCCCTGGCGATGGCCACGCTCTGCCGTTGTCCGCCCGACATGTGCCGCACCGTGGCCCGCACGTCGGGAACGTTGACGTCGAGATCGGCCAGGATGGTCGCGCTCTTGGCGATCATCTGCTTCTTGTCCAGCACCCGCAGTGGCACCACGCCACGGGTGAGTTCCCGGTTCAGGAACAGGTTCTGCCACACCTGGAGATCCTCGATCAACCCCAGATCTTGGAACACCGTCTCGATGCCGAGATGACGCGCGTCATCGGGTGACCCGAGCGTGATGGGCTCGCCACGGAAGCGGATCTCGCCCTCGTCCGGGGTGTGCACGCCGGTCAGGCACCGGACCAGGGTCGACTTTCCGGCGCCGTTGTCGCCCAGCAGCGCCGTGACGGTGCCCTGCGTGATGGTCAGGTCGATGCCCTGCAGGGCGCGGACGGCATCGAATGATTTTGTCAGTCCACGGATCTCGACCAACGCCGGTCCGTCGCCACGCCGTTTGGTGACGTCATTCATGACAGAGGTCCTCATTTCTGGAATCTGGAGATGAACGCCGCGCCGAGGACGACCGCACCGACCGCCACCGGCTGGTAGTTCTGCGAGATGCCGATGAGCGTGAACCCGTTGATGAGGCTCGTGAGCAGGATCGCCCCGACCGCCGAACCGAGCACCGACGCGCGGCCACCGAACAGGCTGGAGCCGCCCAGGACCACCGCGGCGATGGACGACAGCAGCAGATCGGTCTGCAGGCTGGGGTCCGCGCCGCCGGTGCGGGCCACCAGCAGCACCCCGGCCACACCGCAGGCCAGCCCGGACAGCACGTAGGCCAGCATCCGGGTGCGCGTGACGTGAATACCCGTGCCGCGGGCGGCCTCTCGGTTGCCACCGGTGGCCAGCAGGTGGGTGCCGGTCTTGGTTTGGAACAACAGGAACGCCGTGAGGATGGCCACCATGATGGCCACCAGCCAGAACCACCGCAGCGGCCCGATGCCGTCGAGCGCGAAGCTCTGCAGCACCGGTGACGACACGGCCACGGTGTTGCCCCCGGTGAGCAGCAGCGTCGCACCGCTGACCACCGACAGCGTGCCCAGCGTGACGATGAAATCGGTCATGTTGAGCCGCGCCACGAGCACCCCGTTGAGAAAACCGACCACCACTCCGGCCACGAGTGCCAGGAGTATCGACAGCCCGAGGTTGACACCGTGGGTGCTGGCGAATCCGAGGATGGCGGCGGTCCACGGCAGGTTCGACCCGACCGACAAATCGATGCCGGCCACGGCGATGACCATCTGCTGGCCCATGGCCAGCACCATCAGGATCGACGCCGAGACCAGCAAATCGGTGAGATTGGCGACGGTCAAGAAGTTGGGTGTGGCGATGAAGAATACGACGAAGACGACGGCCAGGCCGATGGGCGCGGCATAGCGTGCCGCGCCCGCGACCGTGAGTTTGCGCCGCCGCACCGCCTGCGGCGGCGCCAGGGTGTCAGCGGTCATCACTTCCCGCCGGTGATCGGATTGTCGAAGGGCTGGAACGGCTGCGGGAAAGCGGCCATCGCCTTGTCCACATTGGACTTGTCGATCAGTTGGATCGGCGCGACGACGCGTTCGGGAACCGGCTTCTTGGCGACCAGGTTGACGCAGGCCTGTACCGCCAATTGTCCTTCTGCGTAAGGATATTGGCTGATCGTTCCGGACAGCGTGCCGTCCTTGACCGCTTGCAGCGCCGCGGTGATGCCGTCGACGGAGATGATGGAGATCTGCCCGGACTTGCCGGCGTTCTTGACCGCCTGGGCGGCGCCCAGCCCCATCGTGTCGTTCGCGGCGAAGATGCCGGTGATGCTCGGGTGCGCGCGCAGCAGATCCTGGGTGACGGTGAGCGCGAGGTTCTGGTCGTAGTCGGCTGGTTGGGTCGCAACGATCTGCAGCTTGCCCTGGGTGGCCTCGGTGAAGCCCTTCAGACGGTTGATGCCGTTCTGCTCCCCCGCAATCCCTTGCAGCACCGCGACGTCACCGTGTCCGCCCATATCGGCCATCAATGCCTCCCCGGCCTGCTTACCGGCTGCGAGATTGTCCGAACCGATGAACGAGGCGTACGACACCCCGGCTGCCTTGGATGCCTCCGCATCGATCTGCGTGTCCAGGTTGAGGATCGGAATGCCCTTCTTGGCGACCGGTACCAGCGGTGTGATGACGTTGGTGGCGTTGACCGGGACGACTCCGAAGCAGTTGAAGTCCTGGGCGGCCATCGTCGAGATCTTGGTGTTCTCACCGGCCGAGTCGGTCTCGGAGCTGCCCGCCTGCACGGTGACTTCCACGCCCTGCTTCTTACCCTCGGCGATGGCACCGTCGCGCAGCGCCGCCCAGTACGGGTTGGTGAAGTCCCGCGTGACGATCGCGATACGCGCGCCACTGCTCGAATTGCTTTCGCTCGGCGTGCGATTGCAACCGACAGTGGTGATCGCCAGGGCGCCGCACAGCACGGCGGCCAGGGTGGCGCGACGTTGCGCCACACCGAAGGGATTGATCATTGTGCTTCCTTTCAACGTCGGGTCTCCCCGGTGGAGACCCGGTGCCGGATGAGGTTCTGTACAGACGGGGTCAGGCGGCTCCGCCGGTGGATGCGGGACCACAGGAGCCGCGGCGCACCAGCTGGCACGCCGGCTGGGAGCCCACCGCCGGCTCCCCCGCCAACAGCGCCAGCATCGCGTCGACGGCGGCGCACGCCAGCGCGACGATGGGCTGAGCGATGGCCGTCAAGGGGGGATCGAAGAGGTCGAACCAGGGGGCATCGTCGAATCCGATCAGGGACACGTCGCGGGGCACCTGCAATCCCGCCGACCGCAATCCCTTGAGAGCCCCGACCGCCATCAACCCGTCGGCGGCGAAGATCGCGGTCGGCGGCTGTCTCCGGGCCAGCAATTGTGCAGTCGCCGTGGCACCGCTGTCCTGCCGGAAGTCGCCTTCGGCCACGGTGATCGACCGGCGCGGCACTCCCCTGCGCACCAGGGCGTCCATCAGGAGATCTCGTCTTTCCTGGCCCACTTGCGTCTGCAGCGGAGGGGCGATGATCCCGATCCGCCGATGACCGAGGCCGGTCAGGAGCTCGGCGACCTCGTCGAGAGCTTCGCGCGCATCGCTGCGCACGATCGGAGACTGGGCCAGATGCTTGGTCGCCGCGTCGCGGGAGTTCAGGGCCACCGGCCGGTCCAGCAGGACGATCCGGGCGCGCGTGGCTCCGGCCTGGCGAAGACCGGGTGTCATGGCGGCAGTGGGGACGACGATGACCCCGTCCACCCGCCGACCGGCGAGCAACGCGGACAGATAGTCGTCCTGACGATCGGGATCCTCGTCGCTGTTGCACAGCACCAACGAGTAGCGGTGACGTGCGGCGGCACGCTGAATCTCGCCGGCCAGATCGGCGAAGAACGGGTTGGCGACATCGCTGACGATCAGCCCGATGCTGCGCGTCGAGTCGGTGCGCAGCGCCTGGGCCCCGACATGCGGCCGATAACCCATCTCCTCGGCGATGCGGGTGACCCGTTCCCGGGTGGCGGCGGAGATGCGGGTGCTGCCTGACAGCGCCAGCGACACGGTGGCCGCAGTGACGCCGGCCCGTGCGGCGACGTCCTGCATCCTGACCGCCATGTGCACCTCGCCTGTTTAATCGATTAAGCACAGAGAGAGTGACACAGGTCTCACCTGGAGTCAATACGTCGCACAGGGGGCACTATGACGAGTGCCGGCGACTATGGTCGGTTTCGACAGGAGCCGGCGGCGTTAAACAGACGTCGCGTTGCCGCTCCCTGGCGCGTGCCAGACAACGCCCGCCGGCACTGCTGCGCAACGGTTTTCGTGCGTCATGATCCGCTCGGTCGAGTCGGCGTAGCGGCGGCGAACTCGTCGGCCGTGTCCAGGGTGAAATCACCGTGGTCGCTGCCGAGTCCCTGGGCCACCAGCGCAGCCACGGCGCTGCCCAGCCGCGCGGCCGCCAGCGGCGGCCGGCCCGCACCGATGCCGTAGAGGAAGCCCGCCGAGAACGCGTCACCACAGCCGGTGGTGTCGACGACCGGCACGTCGTGCGCCGGGATGTGGCAGCTGGTGTGCCCGTCGAACAGCACCGCCCCGTCGGCGCCGTCGGTGGCGGCAACCATGCCGACACCGGCGTCGAGGAGAATGCGGCAGCCCTCGGCCAGGTCGGCGCCGCCAGTGAAGCCGATGACCTGCTCGGCGTTCGGTAAGAGATAGTCGCAGTGTGGCAGCGCCGCAGCGATCGCATCGAGGGCGCCAAGGGCACCCGGCGCGATCAGGTCGATGGAGGTGGTGGCGCCGTTGCCCTTGGCGTGCGCCAGGATTCGCGCGGCGCTCTCGGCGCCGATCAACTCGGGGCCGCCCAAGTGCAGGTGATCGGTATCGGCAACAGCATCCCATTCGACATCGTCGAGGGTGTAGCCGGGATTGGCGCCGAGCAGGTGCAGGCTCGGTCGCTCACCGTTACGCCCGATCGGCAGCACCGACATCGAGGTGGGCAGATCGGGCTTGCGGACGACGAGGGTGGTGTCGATGCCGGCGCGCCCGAGCAGTGTCAGCAGCAGCTCGCCGGTGGCGTCGGTGCCGATCGCGCCCGCGGTACGCACGGTGGCGCCCAGCTTGGCCAGGGTGAGCGCGGTGCCGGCGGCGGTGCCTGCCGCCGTCACGCGAATATCCTCCACCAGCGCGGTCTGCTGTCCGTCGGGGATGGCATCGACGGGGCGCACCAGCACGTCGAGGATGTGCGCGCCCATCGTGACGACCTTCATCATGGCTCCTCGGATAGGGATCGGGGCCGCCCGTAGTGCAGTCGTATGGCGCTGTCGATGACGGCGGATTGCTGGTCTGCAGAAAGGATTCGCGGCGTGCCGAGCGCACGCGCGTCGAGATAGACCGCGCAGGCCCACTCCAGCAGCAATGTGTGTTCGACGGCCTGCGTCAGGGTGGGACCGTGGGTGACCGCGCCGTGGTTGGCCATCAGCGCGGCGTTTCGTCCGGCGAGGGCGGTCGAGACGGCGTCGGCAAGCTCGCGGGAACCGAACGGATGAAACGGTGCGACCTTGGTGGCGCCGCCGAGCAAGAGTTGCTGGTAGTGCAGCACCGGCAGTTCGTCGAGCACGCAGGCCACCGCGGTGGACTTCGGAGCGTGGGTGTGTACCACCGCGCCGGTCTGCGGGTGGTGCCGGTAGATGTCAAGGTGCAGTTGCAGTTCCGAGGTGGGCACCAGTTCCCCATCGACGACGGAACCGTCGAGGTCGACAACGATCACCTGCTCGACGGTGATATCGGCCAGCCGGGCACCGGAGGCGGTGATCGCCACCCGATCACCGGCGCGCACGCTGATATTGCCGGCACTGCCGATCACCAGACCGGATGTGGCCAGCTGATGGCATGCCACCGCAATGTCCGCGCGTTCGACTGCGAGTTGCGCGGCGGCCACATCGGCAGCGTAGTACTAATCTGAATCAGATTCACGTTTATGGCGGCGAGGTGACGATGCACGGTTTGCAGATTCCCGAGGCGATGCTGCGACGGATCCCGCGCCAGGTCCGCAGCCGAGAACGCTTGGCGCATGTGTTGACCACCGCGGATCAGCTGTTGGCCATGGAAGGACCGGAGGCGCTGACAACCACGCGGGTAGCCGCCGAGGCCGGGATGTCGGTGGGCGCGGTCTACCAGTACCTGCCCGACCGGGACGCGATCATCGAGGCGCTGGCGACGTCGTACCTGGCGCGCATCGAGGTGACCATGGCATCGTTCGTCGCGGCCGCCACCGAGCAACGCTGGGCAGATCCGGTCGGTGCTCTGGTAGATGGGTTCGCCCAGGTGTACCGGTCCGAGACGGGGTTTCGGGCGCTGTGGTTCGGCCGGCACCTGACCGAAGCCACCCGCTCCGCCGACCGCGAGCACAAGAAACGGATGGCGGCGATGTTGAGGGAACTGGTGCTCGCCCAACGGCTGGTCATCGACGGTGCGCACCTGCCCGACGTCTGCCGGGCTGCTCACCTCATCGCCGACACCCTGCTACAGGAGGCCTTCCGGGCCGATCCCGAGGGGGACGCGGCCCTATTGCGGGAGGCCAAAACCGCGCTGCGTGGCTACCTGGCGGCGCTGGCCGCCCCAACCAGCCGGTGATCAGGGGTGTGTCAACCCGGGCAGGCAGTTGATGAACAGGATGCACGGCGGCGGCGGGGGCGGCGGCGGCCCGGGCGGGTTGCCGTTGAGCATGACCGGTTTGGTCAGCGGGGCGGCCGGATCGAAATGGAAGGTATGGCAGACATTCATGTCCCAGCCCGGGATGGCGTTCATGCCCGAACCGGGGCACCACAGCTGACCGCAATCGCCGTCGGCGTTACACGCGGGCAGCCCCTCGGGCGGCATACACGGTGGGACGTTCGCGTTCGACGGTGAACACTGCGGGACGGCGTAGGCGGGACTGGCCGTCAGCCCGACGGCCGCAGCGGTGAGACCGCCGGACAGGAGTGTCGCGGCCGCGGCCGCGGCGGCAAAGGATCTACTCATGGGCGCCCTTTCGACGACGCCGCGGTGCGGCGCTGGTGTACCGATCCCCGATACCGTGCGCCGGGTGGCTTGGCGGATTCTTGGTGGCCCAACAGGGGCGCTCAGGCGCCGACGGCGGCCCACCATTCACCGTAGAAAAGCGCGATACCGAGACCGCAGGCGATCGCGGTCACCAGCCAGAGCCGGATGGTCAGGGTGGTCTCCGGCCATCCCATCAGCTCGAAGTGGTGATGCAGCGGGGTCAAGCGAAAGACCCGACGTCCGGTGGTACGGAAGGCTGCAACCTGGATGACGACCGAGGTCACCTCGGCCACGAACAGTGCACCCACGATGATGGCCAGAGTCTCGGTACGACTGGTCACCGACAGCCCGGCGATGATTCCGCCCAGCGCGAGCGAACCGGTGTCCCCCATGATGATCCTGGCCGGGGCGGCGTTCCACCACAGGAACCCGATGCAGGCGCCGGCGGTCGCCGCGGCGATGATGGCCAAGTCGCGCGGGTCGCGGACGTGATAACAGCCGGCCGCCGCGGTGACCGCGCACGCGTTTCGGAACTGCCAGAAGGTGATCAGCACGTACGTCGCACTCACCATCGCCATCGCACCGGCAGCCAGACCATCCAGGCCGTCGGTGAGGTTGACCGCGTTCGACCACGCCGCGACGACGAACACGGAGAAGAGCACAAAGGCGGCGGGTCCCATTGTCCACTGGGCTATTTCGCGGACATGGGACAACTGAGTGCTGCCCGGGGTGAGGCCGTCGGAGTTGTGGAAGTGCAACGCGAGCACACCGAACAGGGCTCCCGCCACAACCTGACCCGCGGACTTGGCCCTCTTGTTCAAACCCAGATTTCGGCCGCGGCGCAATTTGACGTAGTCGTCGCCGAATCCAACCGCGCCGAGCGCGGTGGCCAGCCCGAGGACCAGCAGACCGGACGCCGACGGGCCTGACATTCCGAAACCGAGACCGATCAGGTTCGTACTCAGATAACTTGCCCAGATAGCGGCGAGGATGCCGATCCCGCCCACCGTGGGTGTGCCACTCTTGCGTTGATGGGTCTGCGGGGCGTCGTCGCGGATCTGCTGGCCCACACCCAAGCGGACAAACACCCCGATCAGCACGGGCGTCAGAAGCAGCGCGACGGCCAGAGCGACACCAGCGGCAGTGAGAATGTGGGTCATCTGCCGGTACCGATGTCAGGCGACCGGCGCCATCGGCGGCTGGTCCGGACCGGGCCACAGCACCGCCTGAGCCACCAGCATGCGACCATCGCCGAACGTCACCGCGGGACCACCGTGCAGCAGGTAACCCAGATCCAACGCCTCGCTGACGCGAACACAGAACGCCGCGTCGTCCGGCCCCGTCAGCACCCGATACCGGGGTAACCGATCACCCATGTCGGTCATCCTCGCATGACCCGAGAACGGTGCCTCCCTCACCTGGACGCCAGGTCACCATCGGTGAATCGCGAAATCGCCCACCGGACAGCAGCTGCCATCGCTGGCGTACCCGTGTGTCCGGAATCGTCGATCACCGTGAGCTCGGCTTGCGGCCATGCACGGGCGAGTTCCCAGGCGGACAACAGCGGCGCCGACAGGTCCAATCGACCGTGGATGAGCACACCGGGAATGCCGGCAAGTCTGTCGGCATCGCGCAACAACTGCCCGTCGTCGAGCCAACCGTGGTGAGCGAAATAATGCGTGCAGATCCGCACGAAGGCCAGCTTCGCGACGTCCGGTTTGGCGCCGTACTGCCCCGGGTTTCCCCGCACCTCATGGGCGATGGCGGCGTCCTCCCAGCGGCACCACGCGCGGGCCGCAGGTAATCGCACGTCCACGTCGGGATGCTCCATCAGTTGGCGGTAGCCCTCGACGAGGTTGCCGTCACGCAAGTGCTCCGGGACGGCAGCGCGGAATCGTTCCCACTACTCGGGCAGCAGCCGCCGCAGCCCGTGGTACAGCCAGTCGATGTCATCGGCGCGCGTCAAGGTGACCCCTACGGCGATGATGCCCGCCACGCGGTCCGGATACCGCTGCGCGTAGGCCAGCATCAGCGTGCAGGCCCATGAACCGCCGTAGAGCAGCCACCGCTGTACCCCGAGGTGCTGTCGTAGCTTCTCCATATCGGAGAGTAGGTGCTCGGTGGTATTGAAACCCATCGGTGTTGCCGGATCCGCGGCACTCGGCAGGCTGTCACCGCACCCGCGCTGGTCGAATGAGACGACCTGGAAAACGTTGTGGTCGAATGCCTTCGGCGCGTTACGTGAGCGGCCACCACCCGGGCCGCCGTGCACGATCAACACGGTGCGTCCGCCCGGACACCCGACGGCTTCCCAGAAGATACGATTGCCGTCGCCGACGTCGAGCAGACCGTCACGGCGTTCCCCATCGCCCACGGATCTCACGCTAGTTGACGGGCAAGGTGAGCGTCCTGCCATAGTGTCCCATGCCGCAACCGGGATACGACGCGCTTGCCGACCAGTACGCCGCCATGTTCCCCGAGCCCTACCAGACCCCGTTCGAACGACACGCTGTCGAAGCCTTCGTGGACGTCATCCGGCTGCCCGGCACCGTTGTCGACGTGGGCTGCGGCCTGGGCCATGTCACCCATGACCTCGCCCGTCGCGGACTCGACGTCCTCGGATGCGACCCCAGTGCCGCCATGCTCACCTTGGCGCGCAGCGCTCACCCGCATCTGCGGTTCATCGACGACGACGCCGCACTCACCCACATCGACGATCCCATCGCCGCAATCATCGCCCGCTTCAGCCTTATTCACCTTCCGCCCGACCGCGTCGATGCGGTCCTGCGATCGTGGGCGACCCGGCTACGTCCCGACACACCGGTCCTGATCGCCGTACAGTCCTCCGATACGCCAGGCCCGGCAACGCCTTTCGACCATGCGGTGGCGCCGGCCTGGCGCTGGCATGCCGATGAGCTGAGTCGAGTGCTTTGCTCAGCAGGATTCGACGAAGACTGGCGCCTGGTCAACCGTCCCGACGACGTCCACCGCTTCCCCGGCGTTCACCTCCTGGCGCACCGCCGGTCCTAGTGCCCAGCGGACCAGCTGGGTGCCCGCGGGGTCGTCGAGGGATGAATCACGGCGACGGCGGGCGATCTGGCGGAGGACCCGTCAATCGACGAGTCTTCCGTGAGCGCACGCAGGAGTAGAAACATGACCCTGGACAACATCACCCGGCCCGCCGGGCTGGACGAGCCGGTTCCGTCCCGGTACGCCGTCAAGGTCGGCGATATCGACGTCACGGTGATCAGCGACGGCGTCCTCCCCATCACCGCGTCGACGCTGGCCACCAATGCCGCACCCGCCGATCTGGCGGGCTGGCTCGGCGACAATTTCCTGCCGCCCGACGTCATCGACTGGCCACTGAACGTGGTGGTGGTACGTACCGGCGGCAGGACGATACTGGTCGACGCGGGCCTGGGCGTGGAGTTCCCGGACTTCCCGCGCGCCGGTCAAACGGTCCAGCGTCTGGAAGCCGCCGGGATCGACCCGGGATCGGTGACCGATGTGGTGCTGACCCACCTGCACATGGACCATGTGGGTGGTCTGCTGACCGAGGGGCTGAAAGACCGGCTCCGTCCCGACCTGCGAATCCATGTCGCGACCCGGGAAGCGGAGTTCTGGACTGCACCCGATTTCTCGCACACCACCATGCCGGCACCGGTACCCGCTGCCCTCCGATCCATCGCCGCGCGATTCTTGGATGAGTATCACGGCCACCTGCAGACGTTCGAGAAGGACTACGAAGTCGCCCCGGGTGTGCTGCTCTCGCGTACCGGCGGACACACCCCGGGCCACAGCATCGTCCGGCTGGCATCCGGTGGGGACCAGTTGACCTTCGCGGGGGATGCGGTGTTCGCACCCGGGTTCGACAACCCCGAGTGGCACAACGGCTTCGAACACGATCCCGAGGAAGCGGCGCGTGTTCGTATCGCGTTGCTGCGGGAGCTGGCAGCGACCGGCGAGGCCCTGGTGGCCACCCACCTGCCCTTTCCGTCCGTCTGCCATGTAGCCACCGCAGGCGACGCCTTCCGCTGCGTACCCGCCCCATGGGACTTTTGAGCAAGTCCAGCAAACCAGGATGCTTAGCGACACTCAAAACCGGGTAACACCGCGGAGTCCGATCTGCGAAGCAGCGGCTCAGCTGTGGGCAGCCGAATGAAGAGAAACGAGCCTCACATGTCGATTGTTCGGATCATCCGTGGAGTACCCGTCACCGCCGCCGTGGTGGGTGCCGTTCTGGTCGGTGGACTGACCGCATGCGGTTCCGACAGTGGTAGCGGCAATTCCACCACCACGACCTCTACGACGGAGTCGACGCCGACCACCACAGAGACGACGACCGTGGAGACGACGACCATGGCGCCCGCTCCGGCCGAAACGGGCGCTCCCGGCGCCGGGGCCGGGCCCGGCGGCGCCACGGCGGAGGTGCCCGGTGCCGGCGCTGGAGCGGGCCCTGGTGGTGCCACCGCAGGGGTGCCGGGTGCGAGCGCCGGCGCCGGTCCTGGCGGTGCCGGGGCGTGCGCGGGCCCGGTGTGCGTGGGAACGGGTGGATAACCCGTATGGGGTGCGCCAAGCCTTGATCGAGTAACCGAGAGCAATGGAGGTTTCGATGCGCGACGAGCCCGGTGCGCACGCTGCGGGGTCTCCCGCGCGAAGCGCCACGCGCCGGTTGGGAATCGTGCTGGCCGCGACGGCGGCGGTGTTGGCAGGGGCCGCGATCGCGGCACCGGCCGCCGTCGCCGCCCCCTGCCCGGACGCCGAGGTGGTCTTCGCCCGCGGCACCGGGGAACCACCCGGCCCCGGCGGCATCGGGCAGGCTTTCATTGACGCACTGCGCGCGAAGGCGAGTGGGAAATCGGTGGCCGACTATGCGGTGAACTATCAGGCCAGCGCCGATTTCAACGATGGGTTCCAGTTCGCCCTCACCGTCGTCGACGGGATCAGGGACGCCACCAACCATATCCAGGCCGTGGCCGCCGACTGCCCGGCCACCAAGATGGTGATCGGCGGTTTCTCCCAAGGGGCGGCGGTGGCGGCGTTCAGCACCTCGGCCGAGATTCCCGACGGCGTACCGGCGGCATTTGTGCCGGCACCCATGCCCCCGGAGATCGCGGACCACGTCGCCGCGGTGGTGCTGTTCGGCAAGCCCTCGAACCAATTCTTGGGCGACGCCGGTGCACCGCTCATCACGATCGGCCCGCTCTACGTGCCCAAGACGATCGACCTGTGCGCACCGGGCGACACCATATGCAACGGTGCGCCACCCGGGCCCCCCACCGGGGCGCACGGCGCGTACGGCGCCGACGGGTTGGTCAGTCAGGCCGCGGAGTTCGCCGCGAGCAGGTTGTAGTCACCGGCTGTAGTCACCGGCACTACACGAAGTGGCCCCGGACGGGTATCCCGTCCGGGGCCACTGGTGTCGCTAGCTGTTGCCGCCCACGGGGGGCGTGCCGCCGTTCGGCCCGTAGGGGCCGTTCTGGGCGCCATTGCCTGGCACGGGCGGGGTGGCCGATTCACTGGCGCTACCGGGCGCCTGGCATACGGTCGCGGTGCCGGCGTTCTGGCAGGGGTTGGGATCTGCCGACGCGACGGGGGCAAGTGCGATGCCCGCCCCCGCGGCACATGCCGCCACCAGCAGGGTCGTGGACGCAGTCTTGCGCATCATGGAATCTCCTCGATGCCGATCGATGATGTCTGATTCCGACCGCGCGTGTTGGGCGGTCCGGCGGGACAGCCGAACATATCTGCCGGCTGCATCCCGGCCAGTCGGGTACCCGGGTTCCCCGCCAACGCAAACGTGTTGGCGTCATTGGATATCGGCGACCGATCCGACGTATTGATCGACCTGCGCGGGCGACATGTCGTGGGCCAGCCCGGGGTCACCGTACTCGAACGGGCGGTGCAGGAACACGGTGCCCATTCCCAGTGCCCCCGCCGCTTCGACGTCATACGGATGAGCGGCCACCATTGCCGCCTCGTGCGGCGCAACGCCCAGATACTGCAGCGCACGCAGATATGTTCTCGGATGGGGCTTGAAAGCGCCGACCATCTCGGCGGTGAAGACGGCGTCCATATCGATGGCGAGGCGCTTGAACAGCGCGATCATGGTGCTCATATCGGTATTCGACAGAGTTGCGATGATCGCCTGACTGCGCAGTCGCGCCAATCCGGCCCGGACGTCGGGCCACGGTTGCAGCCGCTGCCAGCTCGCCGCGGCCAGCTGAGTATCGGCCGCGGTGGGCCGATCCAGGCCGTAACGGACGCAGACGTCGGCGAAACCGGCCGCGTACAGTTCTTGCACCCGGCGCCAATCATCGACACTCTGCGAAATGCTCCGCAGCCGCCGAAAATAGTCCTCGCGCCATGACCGGGTGAAGTCACCGGGATCGACCGTCGTAATCTGCTGATTGTCAAGGTAATTCGAGACGGCACCCGTCACCGGTTCGAAGAAATCCAACAACGTGCCCTGGACATCGAACAGGTAAGCCCGAAACCGCATGCCACCACCTTACCGCTGGTCGCGACCGAAGTTCGTTGCCAGCGGCAGGAATACGTCGTCGACGATCTCGGTGATGGTCTGCGCCGGAACGGCGGCCATGGTCATGAACATCTCGTGCCGCACGAGGTCGACCGGCAGCGTCACAATCCTGGCCGGCGGCACCGCAGCTAGTTCGCCACGCTCCACGGCTCGTTCGATGACGGTATCCATGATGGACGGCCCCTCGGAGACGAACCATGCGCGCAGTTCCTTGGGCGATCCTTCCGCGCCGTCGTAATAGGCGCCGAGCCGGGCGGCGATCAGCCCGAAGACGCGCGACCGGCGCTCACTCAGCTCGGTGAGTAACGCCAGCATGTCGGCTCGCAGGCTTCCGGTGTCGGGAGTCGAGATCCCGTCGACCTCTCCCCTCCGGCGGATTACCGCCTGCAGCAGATCCCGGCGCGACGGCCAACGCCGGTACAGCACGGACCGAGCGGTGGCCGCTCGTTCTGCGACCGATTCGATGGTGAACCTCTCGTAACCGGCCTCGATGAGCTGCTCCCAACCCGCGTCGAGGATGGCGGACTCCAGTGCTGCGCCACGGCGTCGTTGGACGGACGATTCCTTAGAGGACACTTGCGTATCTTATCCCACGGCACTACTGTCGGTCCACATAAGCGACACTGATGTCGCTTATCGTTTGAAACTGCCCTGCCCCGAATGTGTTTGGAGGTTCGATGTCGAAGGCCAGCGCCCTGATCTCCGGAGCCAGCATTGCCGGGCCGGCACTCGCGTTATGGCTTACCGAGGCCGGTTGGGATGTCACCGTCGTCGAGCGTGCCGAGCGACTGCGCACCAGCGGCTATCCGATCGACATCCGCGGCGCTGCAACAGAAGTCGTGCACCGGATGGAACTACATGACGAGATCAGCGCACAGCGCTACCTCCATGAGCCGATGACCGTACTCTCTCCACGCGGGCGCCGGCTGTGCACCCTCGACTACGGTGGACTGCTGGCCGACTCCGGCAGCGGCGATGTCGAACTCACCCGCGGCGCGCTCAGCGAAATCCTCTACCGGGCCAGTGCCGGGCGCGTCGACTACGTCTTCGGCGACACGATCACCGCCCTGACCCAAACCGACACCGGCGTCGAGGTCACCTTCGCCCATCGACAAGCCCAGACTTTCGATGTGGTGATCGGCGCCGACGGCATCCACTCCAACGTCCGCGACCTCACGTTCGGCGACGAATCGCAGTTCGTACGCCACCTCGGCCCCTACGCCGCCATCTGGGACATGCCGGCGGACTTGTTCCCGCCGCGAAGCGGTTTCATGTACTCACACCCTGGCAGAACGGTCATGGTCGAGCGGCACCAGGACGGCCCCGCCCGGGCATTCCTGGTCTTCGTCCATCCCGATCCCGGCTCGGTGGACCGCCATGACGAACGAGCTGTGCTCGCCACCCTGCGAGAGACGTTTCGCGGTGACCGCTGGCGCACCGAGGAGATCATCGCGACCCTCCCGGACGCCGAAGACGTCTATTTCGACACCGTCAGCCAGGTGCGCATGCCGCGCTGGAGTTCGGGAAGGATCGGATTGGTGGGCGACGCCGCCTACGCCCCGGCACTGCTGTCGGGCCAAGGCACCAGCATCGCGATCGCCGGCGCCTACATCCTTGCCGGCGAACTGGTTCGCCACACCGACCCACAGGACGCATTCGCCGCCTACGAAAACCGCTTACGCGGGTACGTCGAGAAGAATCAAAGTCTGGCACTGCGCACGGATTCGACCGTCGTCTCCCGGACCGGCGCGGCGCTGTGGCGGCGCAACGTCAAGCTGACCCTGGTGCCGTGGCTGCAGCGGCTCGGGATCGCCCATCTGCTGCAGACTCAGCTCCGTTCGGCCGCTACCGATCTCGTGCTGGCGCCGGCTGATCTGCGACGCAGCGGCACCGCCCAACCGGCCGGCTGACCACGGGTCACCGTGCGGCCAGCACCGCCACGCCGGGGCCGTTCAACTCGCCCAGTGCGACCCTGCGGCCGCTGGCGGCCAGCAGCAACGACACCGCCGGGCCTTCGACCGTGAGCCCGTCACCGACGGTGAAGCCGGCATCGGTGCCGACCAAGCTCAGCCCGGCCAGCCGCCGCCTGCCACCGGAGAACCGATGTGCGGCCAGGTAGGCGACGGCCGCTCCGATGTGGTCGCGTCGGTAGGCGTGTCCCAACCCCAGTGGTCGCCGGATGTCCTCGGCGTGCACCACGATTTCGACGATCCGGGAGATCACCGGAAGTGGCGGCGAAGCAGTGGATCTCACGGCCGCAGCGAACTGAGCGAGCAGCTGCTCGGGGCCACGCGTGCGCCCGACGGCGACCTGGCGGCGCACGATCCGGTCGGGACTGAACCCACCCAGCACGATTTCGCCGACGAAGCGGCATTTGGACAGCATCGCCGTCGCGGCCAGATGAGCCACCACATCGCGCACAGCCCACCCCGCACACAGCGAATCGGCATCCCACTGTTCGCGCCGCAGTGCCCCAAGATCGTGCGCCAGCGCCGCACGCTCATCGTGTACGACCGTCCAGATATCCCCCGCCACCAGACGAGCACACCACATCTCGGCGGCACCGTCACCGCGGCGGTCACAGCAACGATGGCTAGGATCCGGGGTCGACAACCTCGGCGCAGTGAAACGGAGTAAGCCCAATGACGATTGTGCGGCGGGGTGCGATGCTGCTCGCGGTGGCGGCCACGGTGATGGCCGGTGTGGCCGGCGCACCGGCGGGACTCTCACATGCCGATGACCCGCTTGTGCCGCCCGTTTCGCTGACCTCCACCTCGGGTGCACCGGTACAGAACGGCGGGACTTACGGCATCGGCATGGTCGTGGTCGCGCATTTCGCCGCGCCCGTGGCCGATCGCGGCGCGGCGGAACAACAACTTTCGGTGACCACCGAACCGCCGGTGGCCGGCGCCTGGCACTGGGTCAACGATCAGACAGCCCACTGGCGTCCGCCGCAGTACTACGCCCCGGGCACGGTCGTCACCGTCGGCCAGGACGCCCCGGTGACCTTTTCCATCGGCGCGTCCCACGTGTCGATCGCCGATGACACCACCAAGCAGGTCAGCGTGTACGACGGCGGCACCCTGGTGCGGACGATGCCGACCTCGATGGGCCGCGGCGGCACCGAAACCGTGGGCAACACAACGTTGAGCTTCTGGACCCAGCCGGGCGTCTACACGGTGATGGACAAGAGCAACCCCGTGATCATGGACTCCTCCACCTACGGCCTGCCGATCAACTCCCACCTCGGCTATAAGGAGTCCATTCCCTACGCGGTGCGCATCAGCACCGACGGGGTGTATCTGCACGAACTCGACGCCACGGTGTGGGCGCAGGGCAAGACCGACACCAGCCACGGCTGCCTGAACCTCAACCACGACAACGCCCAATGGTTCTACAACTTCTCCGTGCCCGGTGACGTGGTGGAGGTGCGCCACACCGGCGGGAAACCGCTGCAGCTCTGGCAGAACGGTGACTGGAGCGTGCCGTGGGACCAGTGGGCGTGAAACCTACTGCAGTGCAGCCAGATTCTGCACCGATCGGCGCACGTCGGATTTGAGTACCGCGGCCACCAGTGCTCCGACGGGCCCGCTGAGCAGGCCACCGGAGAGGTCGGCCAGTACCCGGAACGTCGAACCAGGGTCGTCCGCGGTCACCGTCATCGTCAAACCGATCCGCACTCCGCCGCGACCACGGCCTGAGAGCCGGATCTGTTGCGGCTCTTCGTAATCGGTGACCTGCCAGTCGATGGTGTTGCGGAACCCCTTCACCTTGATCAGCGAGGACACCCGAGTGCCGGCACCGATATCGTCCGGCGGCTGCCCGCGCCAGCCGCCGAAGATGGTCAGCCATTCGTCGAACCGCCGCAGATCCGAGGCCAGCTTCCACGCTTGCTGTGGTGTCAGGCCCGACGAGACCGACACGTCGACATTCGCCATGTCGCTGCGATCAGCCGATCCCGACGACTTCTTGGGCGATCGCCGCAAGCCTGGTCTGAGCAGCCGACACGACCCGCTGCCGGTTCTTGTGGGCCTCCTCCCAGGCCACGATCGTGCGGATATCACCCGGCTCGGTGAGCTCCTTGATCGCAGCGACGGCGTCCGGGACGGCCAATTCGTCATACCCGGCGATGGGCAGCTCGGCCGGGTCCAAGGCACCTGAGGCCGACCGTAGCGCCCGCAGCGCGTCGGCAGCCTGGTCAGCGCCGTCGCCGCGGGTGATGTTCTCGGCAGCGGCCAGGGCCGCGTCCCGGGAGCCGGCGATCACCCGGCCGGCCAGCTCACCGGCATGGGCGCCGCGGTCGAGCAGCTCGTCGACGTTGGGCCGCACGTTGCGCAGGGCATCCAGCAGCCGATCCAGGCCGCGCGCCGTCCACATTCCCGGCAGATTGGCCAGTTTCACCGCGGCTCCGGTGACGGCCTGCATGGGCGTACGACGGAGAGCGGCCGGACCGCCGAGCGCGTCTTCGGCCAACACCGTGGTGAGCCACTCCACGGTCGCGGCGTGCGCCGTGATCAGGCGGTCGGCCAGCTCCACGACATCGTTCTGGTTGGCGGCCACGGCCAGCGCCTTGATATAGCGGGACCGGTCCAACAGCTGGTCCTCCAAAGCCAGATCCCCGAGCAGCGCCTCGTCGAACGGTTCGGCCTGCTCGGTCAGGGCCTTGACCGCGGCGGCTGCGCGCCCGAGGAACGGGCCGACGACATCGGGGTAGCCGCCGAGATCACGAATGGCGCGCTCGATGGCGACCGCACGCTCGCGACCATTGGCGGCATTCTGGGTCAGCTCACGCTGGACCGCCTCGGTCCGGGCCTGTGCAAGCCGGGTTTCGGCGATCTGGATCTCGGTGTGGGTCAGGTCCAGAACTGTCCGCAGCTGTGCGAGCAGTGTGGTGGTATCGACATCGGCGGTGATCTTTCCGGCCGTCTTGGTTGCCATCGTGATTCGCCCCTTCGCGTTGACGGGTAGGTCGGCGCTGGGTGCACCTTGACACCCCGGTTACCCGGGACCGCCACGACGAATGCAACGGATCTGGCATCGACCACCATGACTTACGTCACAGCCGCGGTGGTGAACTCCTGTCGACGTCGCCGCGCTGCACGTCGACGTCGAATCGTTTGACACCCCAACCGTCGGCCACTTCGAAATGCACCGTCTTGGGTCGGCCGAACACGGTGGTCTTGACCACCGTTCCCGAGCAACCGGCCGGAACCACCGGCACGTCGATGCCCGCCAACTGACGGCGCGCGGTAACTACTTCGCCCTTTCGGAACGCCATTGATGAACTCCCCCTCGATTCCCCCTGAATCGGCGCCGGCGGCGAACCGTCCGGCGTCATCTCCCATGGTGGCCGGTCGGGTGCAGCGACCGCAATCGATTTCGTGGTTCTCGGGGTTGCCCCGGCCAGGACGGCCAGGCGCGGCTGTAGCGTGGCGGGCGTGAATGCATCCCGTGTGTCTGCTTCCGTCGCCCTGTTCGCCGGCGCCACGTCGCTGGTGATGACGCTGGCCGCGTGCGGATCCGAGTCCGACAACTCCTCCAAGCCCTCGGCCAGCACCCCGTCGATCGCCCAGGTGGCGTCGTCACTGCCCGAAGCGCCCCCGGCCGCGCTCGGCTGCCCGACGGCGGCGCCCGCCGAGCCCGGCACCCCCGAGTGGACCCTCGCCGGAGCCACCGGCAATATCGCCGTGAGCGGGTCGACCGACACCGCCGCGCCCTACGTGAAGGTGGGCGGGCCGTTCAGCGTGACCGAGACTCAGGTGCACACCCTCAAAGCGGGCGATGGACCGGTGGTTCCGGACACCGCGACCGTGTCGGTCTGCTACATGGGCGTCAACGGGCGTGACGGCACGGTGTTCGACAGCAGCTATGAACGCGGCACCCCGGCCGACTTCCCGCTCAACGGCGTCGTTCCCGGCTTCCAGAAAGCGATCGCCGGGCAGAAGGTCGGCTCCACCGTCGCGGTGGCGATGACTTCCGCCGACGGTTATCCCAATGGGCAACCGGCGGCCGGCATCCAGCCGGGCGACACGTTGGTATTCGCGATCAAGATCCTCAACGCCGGCGCCTGAGCGGCCCACGCTCGTCCGGTCCGCGGCTTCCCAGGCGTCCTAGGCAAGGCTTCCCAGGCGTCCTAGGCAACCCGACTCACGTGCTCGGCGGATTCGCCGATCTCGGCCTGCGCGCCGCCGATCATGGTGCGTAACAGGGCGTGCTGTTCGCGCGCGCCGCGGCGCGCCGCCCGCTCCATACCGCCGGGGACAGTCATGTCGACGACGCTGCGGGCGACGTTGACCGGCAGCCGCAGCAGCGGATACCAGGGCGGCACATAGGCAGGCAGGCCGAGCATCCGCATGGTTCGGGGCCCGAGAAATGCACTGGTCACCGAAAGGTGCTGGGCGCGGGCCAGCTTGCGACGCAGGGTTGGCAGGCGGTCGTAATGCCAGCTCATCGGATCGTCGATCATGGGCGTGGCCAGCTGACGGGTCGACTCGTCAGGTGCCGACAGCGCGGTCAGGGTGTGGAACAGGACGCGTACGGCGTCACGGAAGTCGCGCGGTAGCCACTCGTCCTCGACACCGATGAGCCACCCCACGTACCGGGTCAGGTGTGCGATGGCCTCCAGATCCGCAGGTGCGGTGAGGATTCCCATCCCAAGCCCACCGACCGGCGGTGCGACCAGCGCGCCGACGAGGGTGGCGGCCATATCCGTCTGATTGACCGGCACGCCCCAGTCGTCGGCCCGCCAGTCGGGCATGTTCGCCACGTGTCGACGGACGAAGGCGTGGATGAGCCGCACCCGAATGGTGGAGCGGTAGCCGATCCCGAGCGGCTCCAGCCCGCCCTCGGAGATGACGTCGATGGCCCACTGCATGGTTTCGGCGAATCGCTTGTTGGAACCCTTTTCCAGCGCGCCGGTACGCAGCAGCGTCTTGTTGAAGCCGGCGAACTGGTAGCCGCCCAGGAGCGAGACATCCCTGGCGACGTACATGCCGTCGGCCCCACCGCGGCGCAATGCGCGCTGGCCGCGCCGCAGGACGTCGATATCCAGCCACTCCGGCGTGTTTTCCACCGCGGCGAAGAAGTCATGCAGCGGTGCCGGCGCCTCCGGCACATGGGCGATGCCTTCGGTCAGTGCTCGGTCGAACATCGGACGGGTCTGGGCCAGCCCGGTATCGACCATCCAGTCCAGCAGCCGATCCATGGGTTCGTCGCCCACCGTCAGTCGCTCCCCCAGCCGCTGCCATTGCCGCGGCGAGGGTACGTCGATACCGAGCGCGCGGGCCAGCAGTTTGACCATGCCCGGTACCGGTCTGGGCGACTCGGGATGCCGAGTCGGGATATGGACGGTCATCGACGCTCCTCGCTGAGCAACTATTTGGACTACGGTCGTAGTCGAAAACTAGCGCGGGGGTAAAGTGCTGTCAATGAAACGCGCGGAAGTGGTGCGTGACTACGGCGGGATCTCGGCGGCCGATCGCCGCGCCGACCGTCGCCGTAAGCTCATCTCCGCCGGCCGACGCATCTGGGGCGAGTCCGGCATCGCCGATGTCACGGTGCGCGGCGTCTGCTCCGCGGCCGGTCTGATCACCCGCTACTTCTACGAACAGTTCGACTCGCGCGACGCACTGCTGTTCGCGGTGGTGGACGAGGTGCGCACGCAACTGCTGGATGCCATGGTGGTCGCCGGCGTCGGGCAGAGCGGCGACCTGCGAGACAAACTGCGCGCGGCGCTGACGGCATTCCTGGACATCGTCGCCGACGACCCCCATCTGCATCGCATCATCGTCGGCGACGTCACCGGCGTGCCCGGACTGCTCGAGTACCGGATGCAATTCCTCGACATGATCGTCACCTCGATCATCGAACAGGCACCGTCGGTGCTGGGCCCGGCCCTGCCCGATGCCACGGCAATGCGCCGCGGCGCCCTGTTCATGGTCGGCGGTGTGAACCAGATCATCGCCGAATGGTTGCGCGAACCCCGCGAGACGGTCGGCGAACTGGCCGCGTTGTGCGCCGACCTGTGTGTGGCCGTCGTCCGCGACACCGTCGAGCGGTAGCCGCCCCCGAATCGCGCAGCACTGCCGGTTGTACTGTGCTGGCCATGCCCAAACGCCGCAATCCCGACGGTGACGCCCCGCTGTGGAAACTGGCAATCTTCGAACTGAAGTGCTTCGTCAAGCGTTGGCTGGCGCCCAAGGGCATCCCGGTGGCCACCCCGGAGCGGCCGTACCTCGTCGTGCCGATCCTCGGCCAGTCGAATGCCTTCGGGATGGGCCTCCCGCTGGACCGAGAGGATGCCGCCACCGCGCATCCCTGGGTTCACCAGTGGGCCAACAGCGGACCGTCGAAGAACACCGTCGTGCTGGGCATCGATCCACTGCTACACGAAACACCTTCGCGCCGCGCTGGTTTCGGCGTCACCTTTGGCAAAGAGCTTGCGACGGCGACCAACCGGGCGGTCCTATTGGTGCCGTGCGCCCGTGGCGATACGTCATTCCACCCCAAGAACGGCTACACCTGGGATATCGCGGACACCACAACGCGCCGGAATCTGTACCGGGAGGCAGTGTCGGCCATCGACGCGGCGCTCGCCCGATACCCGGGCAGTTCGGTGGCCGTGGTGCTCTGGCACCAAGGCGAATCCGACGTGCCCCTGATGAGCGCCCCCGAATACCAGGCCAAATTGGACGCGCTGTTCGGCGATCTGCGTAGCCGGTACGGCACGGAGGTACCGATCATCTTGGGCGGCATGGTTCCCGAGGAGATGGAGCGCAGCGGCAAGGATTACGCGCCGATCAACGCAGTGCACGCCGATACGCCACACCGGATTCCCCGAACCGCATTCGTCCCTGGCATCAGGGATGCGTTCAACAGCGATGTCGACCGGCATTACAACGCGGACGGACTGCGCGCCATGGGCAAGGCCATGTGGACGGCCTACCGGACAATCGATGGCACAACGGAATTGCACCCGCAGTCCGGATAAGACGCCCAATTCCTAATAAGACGGTGTGGCTTCGGTGAAAGGACTCTGGCGGCCCGGGCCAGCGACCGCCGAGGTGTGTCAGCATTCCCTGTGTGACCTCCTGGCGCAATGTTGCTGCGGTCGGTGTCGCGGCCGCAGGATCCGTGTTACTTCAGAGCGCGACCGTGCTTTTCGGTCCGGCGATGCCCACCGCGCAGGCGGCGGGTTGCCCCGACGCGGAGGTGGTCTTCGCGCGCGGGACCACCGAGGACCCGGGGCCGGGCCCCACCGGCAGCGATTTCATCAACGCACTGCGCACCAAGCTCCCCGGTAAGTCGGTTGGGGTCTACGCGGTGGACTATCCGGCCACCCTGGACTTCGGTACCGCGGTCAGCGGGATTTCCGATGCGCGAGACCACATCCTGGCAACCGCCGCGGCGTGCCCCGACACCAAGATGGTGCTGGGCGGCTTCTCCCAGGGCGCTGCGGTGATGGGTTTCGTCACCGCCAGTACCATTCCCGACGGCGTCGATCCGGCAACGGTGCCCGCCCCCATGCCGCCCGAGATCGCCAATCACGTTGCCGCAGTAGCGTTGTTCGGTAAGCCGTCGGCCCGCTTCATGCGCGCCATCAACGACCCGTCGGTGACGGTCGGCCCCCAGTACGCCGCCAAGACTGTCGACCTGTGCGTGGACAATGACTTGGTGTGCGACCCGGCGGGCCGGAGTTTCTCCGCGCACAACACCTATTTCGATGCCGGCATGGTCGATCAGGCTGCGGCCTACGCCGCCAACGCCCTGCAGGCGAGCTGGGCCGCCGCGGCGCCCGGGGCGCCCGCGACAGCTGCCACCCCGTTGATTCCCGTCACGGCGCATCTCGGTGGCGCAGCACCGTCGGCGACTGCCACTGCGGCGGCACCTCTGGGTCCGCCACCGGGTCCGGTACTCGCTGCGCCCGCCCCGGGCGCAGGCCCGGTCCTCTAGCGAAGTCGTCCCCGGCTGTCCTGACACCCGCAGTCGAGACTGCTATCGTCGCCTGCATATGCATTTCTTCGTGGGGGCGAACCAATGATCAGTTCGGACCATCTGGTGTATTTGGCGCATCGCCGATTGGGGCGCGTTGACATTCCCAGCAAACCTCAGCTCGGAAGTAAGACGGCCGCGGACTGGTTTCTCGCGACCATCAGAGAATGCCACCGCTATCTCGAATTCGGCGCGGGCGGCTCGACCTACACCGCTGCCCGGCACGGCGTCGAATTCGTCGCCGTCGACGCGGATCCGCTGATCCTCGGCGCGGTTCGGCAGCGCATCGCCGCCGACGGCCTGCTCGACCCTGCCGCCCAGTGCTACCACCACGCCGACATCGGGCCGATCAGCAAGTGGGGCCGCCCCCGCCACCCGTGGTTCGCCGGGCCCGAACGGGTGGAGCAGTTCCGGCGCTACTCGGATCCGCCCACCGCGTGCCTGAGCAGCGATAAAGCTCCCGACTTCGTGTTCGTCGACGGCCGGTTCCGGACCGCATGCGCCCTCAAGGCGCTGTGCATCTTGCAGGACGCACCGGACTGGACACTCGCCATCAACAACTACCCGGGCCGGCGCGCATACCCGGCGATCGCTCCCTTCGCGCAGATCGACGACATCATCGACGGACGTATCGCCGTGGTGCACTCCGTGAAGGACCATGATCCCGAAGAACTGGACGAACGAATTCGGTACTACGAGACAGTCCTGGACTGACGCTGCCGAGCCGGCTTGTCAACAAACCGCAGGTGCCATTTCTAGCAAATTGTCATCAGTTAACGGTCCCGATATCTCGTAGTCTTTTCATCCAGGGCTGGATTCAGTTGTCCCAATTGCGCTCAGGGCATCGGGATCGTGACGGGGGCCATGATGGAGGGTATGGAGTCGACGCGGGTGGACCGCTGGTTGTGGGCGGTGCGGCTGACGAAAACCCGGCCGGACGCCGCGGAAGCCTGCCGCGCCGGCCATGTGCGGGTCAACGACCGCACCGCGAAGCCGGCGACGACCGTGGTTCCCGGTGACACCGTCAGGGCCCGGGTCGGCGATACCACCCGCATCGTCGAAGTGGTACGCGTGATCCAGAAACGCGTCGGCGCCGCCGACGCCGTCACCTGCTATCTCGATCGCACACCGCCGCCTCCGCCGGCCGCGGCCGCTCCGGTGGCCGTCCGTGATCGCGGTGCCGGTCGCCCGACCAAACGGGACCGGCGCGTCCTGGACAGGTGGCGCGCAGGCCAGCTGTGATCGCCGGGCTCAGGCCGCCCTGCTCCGGTCGGCCGCGGAGCCGCCACTGGGATCGGTGAGCGGTAGCACCGCCGCCTTGCGACGGTCTTCCCAGCGCTGCAAGGCGATTCGACAGGGTTCCTCGATCAGGGCATAGCTCACCGCGGCCATCGCGAGACCGAAGACCAAGGTCAGTACCAGCACCGCGACGAAGCCGAAGCCGGACTGCGGCCGGCCCAGCAACGCGTAGACCACACTCAATGCGGCCACATGCCAGATGAACAGCCCATAGGACCACTGCCCCAAGGTCACCATCATCGGACTCCCCAGCACCGGGTGCCGCGCCGAGGGACGGTCCAGGACCAGCGGGGCCAGCAGTGCTCCCGCGACGATCGCTCCCATCGCCGTGCGCACCACGAACTGCTCGATACTGGCGTGAGCCGTTCCGTGCGGGATCACCAGCGGGGACGCCGATACGACGAAAGCCACCACCGCGATGACCGCCAGCACCACCGGGCGGCGCGCGATGCGGTGCAACGCGCTGTCGGGACGGCAGGTGAATTCGGCCAGCAGGATGCCCACGGCGAACCAGGATGCGTAGGCGGGCGCCCAGTTCAGCGGGTTGGCATCGTTGGGCACCCGTATCGGCAGGTAACCCCACCCGAAGCTGGCCACCGCCACCGCGGCGATCACCGGCACCCGCGCCCGCACGGGCAGGCGGCACGCCGCGAGCGCCAACAGGGGCAACGCCAGATAGAACGTCACCTCGACCGACAGGCTCCACATCTGCGTCAGGCCGGTGACCAAGGCCTGGGGCACGTAGACCTGAGTGAGCGTCAGGTTGGACAGCCATACGACGGCTTTCGCGCCGTGCGCGTCGGGCAGCAAGGCCAGGACCACCACCACGGCAAGCAGGTACGCCGGCAGGATGCGGACCACCCGCGACCGGAGGTAGCGGCCGGTGTCCGGGGGTTCCCGTAGCCCGTATGCCGCCGCGGCGTGCCCGCGCCACAGCAGGAAACCGGACAGCGCGAAGAACACCGCGACCGCGAGATCGAACCTGATCCACAAGGGTCCCAGCACCCCGACGTTTTGCCGCGTCTGCGTAGCCACGTGGGTGATCACCACCGCGACGGCGGCAGCCCCGCGTAAGCCCTGCACCGCCGGCAGGAACGCACGCGTCCCGCCGACCGGCTCCGCTGGCGAATGGCCCACAAGTGACCAGTGTGCCCGACCGGCCCTACCCGTGGTGCTGGGCGATCTGGATCAGATTTCCACAGGTGTCGTCGAACACCGCCGTGGTGACCGTTCCCATCGATACCGGCTGCTGGGTGAACCGCACCCCGCGGCCCACCAGACGTTCGTATTCGGCCTGGATATCGTCGACGGCAAACGACGTGAACGGAATACCGTCGGCAACCAAGGTACTCGCCCACCGGTACTCGCCCACCGGTACATCGTGCTTGGGTCGAAAACCCAGGACGTCGGTGTAGAACCGCAACGCCTTGTCCTGATCGTCGACGAGCACGCTGGTCACGTTGATCCGCATGCGAACTCCTCTCGGATGACGGCGACGAAGTCGTCGACATCGGCTTCGGTGGTGTCCCATGCCGTCATCCACCGAACCTCACCGCGGGCACGATCCCAGTCATAGAACCGCACCCGCTCGCGGATCCGGTCGGCGGTGGCGGTGGGCAGCGTCGCGAACACCGCATTGGCCGACGTGTCCTGGGTGAACGCCAGACCCGGCAGCACGCCGTCGGCGATACCGGCTTCCAGCGCAGCCCGCAACCGGGTCGCCATGGCGTTGGCGTGCCCGGCGTTGCGGATCCCCAGCTCGCCGTCGAACAAGGCCAGCAGCTGTGCCGAGGCGAACCGCATCTTGCTGGCCAGCTGCATGGTGAACTTGCGCAGATAGGTCAATCCGGCGGCGCGTTCGCTGTCGAGCACCACGACCGCCTCCACCCCCAGGAGGCCGTTCTTGGTGCCGCCCAGGCTCAGGATGTCCACGCCGGCCTCGGTGGTGGACGCGCGCAACGGCATTCCCAGGGCGGCCGCCGCATTCCACAGCCGGGAGCCGTCGACGTGCAGGGCCATCCCGTGCGTGTGCGCGAAATCGGCGATCGCCCGCACCTCGTCCGCGGTGTAGACGGTGCCCATTTCGGTGGCTTGGGTGATGCTCACCGCCAGCGGCTGGGCGCGGTGTTCGTCGCCCCAGCCCCACGCTTCGCGGGCGACCAGTTCCGGAGTGAGCTTGCCGTCGGGTGTCGGCACCGTCAGCAGCTTGATACCGGTCATGCGCTCCGGCGCGCCCGCCTCGTCGGTGTTGATATGAGCGGTGGATGCGGCGATGACCGCGCCCCAGCGGGGCAGCACGCTGGTCAGCGCGACGACGTTGGCACCGGTGCCGTTGAAGACGGGGAACACCTCGGCCCCGGCACCGAACTGGTCGCGGATGACATCCTGCAGGCGGGCCGTGTAGACGTCTTCCCCGTAGGCGACCTGATGCCCGCCGTTGGCGGCGTCGATCGCGGCCAGCGCCTCCGGATGTACCCCGGCGTAGTTGTCGCTGGCGAAACCCCGCCAGGACGGGGCGTGCAGTCGAGCGACCGGCACGCTCGTTACGGCGTCGGGGCGCCGGGTGCGACGATCGGCGGTGCCGCGGGATCGGCGGGCGCCGCAGGAGCTCCCGGTGCCGGCTCGTTCACCCACGCCGGCGGATTCGGGTCGCTGAGTGCGACGTAGCCGGGCGGCAACGCCGGGCCGCCACCCGGCGTGCCCGGTGGGGCCGCGACGGTGGCGGGCAAGGCCGGCGTCGAGGAACTCGGGTCGGTCAACGAGGTGTAGCCCGGCGGCAGCTTGGGGGCCGGTCCCGCCCCGGGCGGAGCACCGAGCCCGACCCCGGCGTCCTCGGGAGACATCGTCAGCTCGCCGATCGGATCGGCACTGTGGAAGGTGTGCCAAACGTCGCGGAGATAACCCAGTTGCCCCGGCGTCTGCCCCTGCCCGTACTGCTGGTTGCTGACTTCGGGCACCGGCGGCGCCCCGGCCGGCGGGGGCGGCTGCGCACCGACAGGCTCGTTGGCCACCAGCACCGGCTGGCCGGGGGCCGGTTCGGCGGGCGCGCCCGGCGCCGGGGTGGGGATCAGCGGGTCGGGTTCGGCGGCTGCCTGACCCGCGCCGGCCAGCGCACCGCCGACGATGACGCCGCCGGCAACGGCGGCGATGGCCGCCGCGGAGATCCGGTCAAACATATTTGAGGTTGTCCTCTCCTTGACACTGGCTGCAATCCTCTACGCCCGGCCACTGTCGCGTCAACGCGGACTCACAGACTCGGGCCGGCTCAGTTCTGCCTCGGCAGCAGCTCGCGGGCGAATCGGTCCACGAAATCGGCCGAATCCGGGTCTGTACCGAGTGGCCGGATCACGAACTTGGTCAGGCCCGCATCGATGTACGCGTCGAGTTGCCGGTGCAGGGCCGGCCAATCGGCTGCGACCAGCGTCGCCGGGTCGAGGTCGGGTCGCCGGGCGCGCACCGCCGCGGCGACCGCGTCAGGCAACTCGCCTGTGCCCACCGCGAGATTGATCCCGTAGTGGTCGGCCTCGATCACGCGACCGGCCCGCTCGGCGGCCTCGACGATGGCCCGACGCGCCTGGCCCGCCTCCTGCGGTGTCAGGAAGCTGCCCAGCCAGCCATCGCCGAGTGCGCCGATCCGCCGGTAGGCCGCCTGCGACGATCCGCCGATCCAGATGTCCAGCGGTGCAGCCGATTTGGGTATGATCACGGCGTCTCGGACGCGGTGATGCTCCCCGGTGAAGTTCACCGGCTCGGTGCTCGTCAGCACGGTCCGCAGCAGTGTCAGGGCTTCGTCGAACACCGCGGCGCGCCGACCGTCGGGCACGGGGAACAGGTCGCGCTCGGCGGGCAGCGCCGAGCGCAGACCGAAAACCGGTAGCACCCTTTTGGGTGCCAGAGCGGCCAGCGACACCAACTCCTTGGCCACCAGCACGGGGTGCCGGCCCGGCAACACCGCCACCGACGTGCCGACCTTCAGCCGGTCCGTCCGCGCCAGCGCGTACGTCATCCCGACGACCGGGTCGATGGCCGGGGAGTACACCAACTCCGAAAACCACAACGAGTCGACGCGGGCATCTTCGAGCTGATCGACGAGCGCCGGCAGGGCGGCGGGGCCCACCCCTGCTCCCAGCCCCACTCCGAAGCGGATCTTCATGGTGCGCATAACACGTCGGCGCGGGGTTTTGTGCCGGTACGGCAGTTAGACGCAGCCATGAAAGAAAATGTTTAACGAGTCCAGTTAAGGGGCAATAGTGATGCCGTGGCGTCAGAGGCGGAGTACGCGGACCTGCTCAGGGCCGCCGCGCTGCGAGTGACCCGACCGCGTATTGCGGTGCTGGATCAGGTGCAGGCCCATCCCCACGCCGACACCGAATCGATTTTCCTCGCGGTGCGCAACGTCCTGCCCGACGTCTCACGCCAAACCGTCTACGACGTGCTCAACGCCCTGACCTCGGTGGGCCTGCTGCGTCGTATTCAGCCGCTGGGGTCGGTGGCCCGCTACGAGACCCGGGTCGGCGACAACCATCACCACGTGGTGTGTCGCAATTGCGGCACCATCGCCGATATCGACTGCGCCGTCGGCGCGGCACCATGCCTCACACCGGCCGACCTGGACGGTGCCATCGACGGTTTCGTCCTGGACGAGGCCGAAGTCATCTACTGGGGCCTGTGCCCCGACTGCTCTCCCTCGGTTTCCCGATCGCATCCGTGATCCAGCCCTGTCACCAACCCGGAAGGAAATGTTGTGTCATCCGATACGTCCGACAGCCGTCCCCCGCATTCTGATGCCGGCACCGCCAGCAACAGCGAGAGCGAGAACCCGGCCATCTCGTCGCCGAAGCCCAAGGCGCACGGCCCGCTGACCAACCAGGACTGGTGGCCGGAGCAGATCGATGTGTCGCGGCTGCACCCGCATGCCCCCGCGTCCAACCCGCTCGGTGATTCTTTCGACTACGCGGCGGCCTTCGCCACGCTCGACGTCGAGGCCCTCAAGGCCGACCTGTTATCGGTGATCACCACCTCCCAGGACTGGTGGCCCGCCGACTACGGCAGCTACGCCGGCCTGTTCATCCGGATGAGCTGGCATGCCGCGGGCACCTACCGCATCTTCGACGGCCGCGGGGGTGGCGGGCAGGGCCTGCAGCGCTTCGCTCCGCTGAACAGCTGGCCGGACAACGCCAACCTGGACAAGGCGCGCCGGCTGCTGTGGCCGGTGAAGCAGAAGTACGGCAACAAGATCTCCTGGGCGGATCTGCTGGTGTTCGCCGGCAACGTGGCGCTGGAGTCGGCGGGTTTCCAGACGTTCGGATTCGGCTTCGGCCGCGAAGACGTGTGGGAGCCCGAGGAGGTGCTGTTCGGCGAGGAGGACACCTGGCTGGGCACCGACAAGCGGTACTCCGGGGAGCGGGACCTGGCGCAGCCCTACGGTGCCACCACCATGGGTCTGATCTACGTGAATCCTGAAGGACCGGAAGGTAATCCGGATCCGCTGAAGGCAGCTGTGGACATCAAGGAGACGTTCGGCCGGATGGCGATGAACGTCGAGGAGACCGCCGCGCTGATCGTCGGCGGCCACACCCTGGGCAAGACCCACGGCGCCGGCGACGGCGACTTGGTCGGCCCGGAGCCCGAAGGCGCCCCGATCGAGCAGCAGGGCCTCGGGTGGAAGTGCCCGTTCGGCTCCGGCAACGCCGGCGACACCATCACCTCGGGTCTGGAGGTGGTGTGGACGCCCACCCCGACCAAGTGGAGCAACTCGTTCCTGGAAATCCTGTACGGCTACGAGTGGGAGCTGGTGAAGAGCCCGGCCGGGGCGTGGCAGTTCGAGGCCAAGGATGCCGAGGCCATCATCCCGCCGCCGTTCCCCGGTGCCCCGAACCGCAAGCCCACCATGCTCGTCACCGACGTGGCGATGCGGGTGGATCCCGAGTTCGGCGCGATCACTCGACGCTGGCTGGACCATCCCGAGGAACTCAACGAGGCGTTCGCCAAGGCCTGGTACAAGTTGTTGCACCGTGACCTGGGCCCCATCTCACGTTATCTGGGCCCGTGGGTTGCCGAGCCGCAGCTGTGGCAGGACCCGGTGCCGCCGGTCGAGGGTGAGCTCATCGACGATGCCGACGCCGCGACGCTGAAGGCCAAGATCCTGGATTCCGGGCTCTCGGTGCCGCAATTGGTGAAGACCGCCTGGGCTTCAGCCTCCAGCTTCCGCCGCACCGACAAGCGCGGTGGCGCCAATGGAGCCCGGATTCGTCTTGAGCCGCAGCGAGGTTGGGAAGCCAACGAGCCGTCCGAGCTGGAAAAGGCACTGCCGGTGCTGGAACAGATCCAGACGGAATTCAACGCCGGCGGAGCGAAGAAGGTGTCGCTCGCCGATGTCATCGTGCTGGCCGGCAACGCCGCGATCGAGAAGGCCGCCAAGGACGGCGGCGTCACGGTGTCGGTGCCGTTCACCCCGGGCCGCACCGATGCCACCCAGGAGGACACCGACGTCGAGTCGTTCGCGGTGCTGGAGCCGCGGGCCGACGGCTTCCGCAACTACGTGCGCCCCGGGGAGAAGGCTCCGTTGGAGCAGCTGCTGCTGGAACGTGCCTACCTGCTGGGCGTGACCGGGCCGGAACTCACGGTGCTGGTCGGCGGTCTGCGGGCGTTGGGCGCCAACCACGGCGGCAGCAAGCACGGGGTGTTCACCGACCGGCCGGGCACGCTGAGCAACGACTTCTTCGTCAACCTGCTCGATATCGGCACCGAGTGGAAGCCGTCGGGGACCCAGGAGAACGTCTACGAGGGCCACGACCGCGCAACCGGTGAGCTCCGGTGGACCGCGACCGCGAATGACCTTGTGTTCGGCTCACATTCGATACTGCGGGCGGTCTCCGAGGTCTACGCGCAGGCCGACGGGGCGGAGCGGTTCGTCAACGACTTCGTCGCCGCGTGGGTCAAGGTGACCGACAACGACCGGTTCGACGTCAAGAAGAAGTAGCGCGATTCGTGCACGTTCTGTCACGCCTGACGTGACAGAACGTGCACAAATCACCGGGATAGGCGTGTTCCGGTCGCGGCGTCGAAGAGGTGGGCGCGGCCGGGCCGTACCTCGACCCGCACCGGGGCGCCCGGTTCGGGCACCGTCGGCCACGCCGCCACCGTCGAGGCCTCCACCACCGCCGTCAGCCGGTGCGCTCCGGCCTTGACGATCAGCACATAGCGCGGGCCGAGCAGCTCCACCACGTCGACCCGGGCGGCACCGTCCGGGTCGGGTGTGACCACCAGATCCTCGGGCCGCACCCCGAATATCACGGGCCCGTTGGTACCCGGCGGGACCGGCCAGCGCAGGCCGGCGGCGTCGAATATGCCCTCGTGCACCGACCCATCGACGAGATTGGTACTGGGCGATCCGATGAAGCCGGCCACGAACGTGTCGGCCGGGCTGCGGTAGAGCTGCTCGGGTGTCCCCCGCTGCGCGATCCGGCCCGCGTTGAGCACCACCAGCTGGTCGGCGATGGTCATCGCCTCCTCCTGGTCATGGGTGACGTACAGCGCGGTGATGCCGAGTTCCTGCTGCAGACGCCGGATTTCGGAGCGCAGTTCGACGCGGAGTTTGGCGTCCAGATTGCTCAGCGGCTCGTCGAACAGGAACACCGACGGCGTCCGTACGAGTGCCCTGGCAATGGCCACCCGCTGCTGCTGACCCCCGGAGAGCTGCCGGGGTTTACGGGCCAGCAGTCCCTCGATGCCGACGCGGGCGGCCGCGGCGCGGGCCCGCTCGGCGGCTTCGTCCTTTCCCACTCCCGCATTGCGCAGAGGGAAGGCGATATTGCCCGCCACGCTCAGATGCGGGTACAGCGCATAGTTCTGGAAGACCATCGCCACATCACGGTCCCGGGGCGCGGCCGCGGTGACATCGCGGCCGTCGATGCGCACGGTCCCGGCGTCGGCCGCCTCCAATCCCGCGGCGATCCGCAGTGTGGTGGACTTACCGCATCCCGACGGACCCACCAGCACGGTCAGCGATCCGTCCGGCAGGGTCAGATCCAGCCCGTCGACGACGGGTGCGCCGCCGTAGGTCTTGGTGATGCCCGCAAGTTCGACGGTCGTCATTTGGTGGCCCCGGCCGTCAGGCCGCCGACCAGGAACCGTTGCGCGGCCAACGCCAGTACGTACACCGGCAGGATCCCCAACAGACCGGCCGCGGCCTGCTGGCCGAACTGGACATTGCGGTCCCCTTGGAACAATGACAAACCGACGGTCAACGTCTGGCTCTCCTTCGTGACGGCGAGGTACACCGCGAACAGAAAATCGTTGTAGCTCAAGAAGAAAACGACCAACAGCGCGGCGACGATGCCCGGCCACAGCAGGGGCAGCACCGCCCTGCGGAAGGCGCCGGCCACGGTGAGCCCGTCGATCACGGCAGCCTCGTCGATTTCGACCGGAATGCGGCGCACGAAACCGTCCAGCAGCCACGCCGCGACGGGGACGTTGGCCACCCCGTTGACGAGCACCAAGCCGAGCACGTGATTGGTCAGCCCGAAGTCGCGCAGCAGGAAGAACAACGGGATAATCGCGACGACCGGCGGAGCACAGTAACTGGCCAACAGGGCCGTCAGCAGCCGCTCGCCACCGAACCTACGGGCGGTGAAATACGCTGCCGGAGTGGCGATCAGCACCGCGAGCACCGCCGCACCGAGCGCCGAGACCCAGGAATTCTGCAGCATGGTGCCCAGCGCGATGGTGTCGAACACCGAGACGAAGTTCGCCGCCGTCCACTCGGTCGGCAGCAGACTCGAGTTGAGCACGTCGCCCGGCGGGCGCAGCGAGAGCGAGACCAGATACCCGATCGGCAGCAGGGCCACGAGGATGGCCACGGCCAGGGTGGCCCATACGATTCTGCGACTCATGACGCCTCGGCCCGCACGGCGCGCGCCCGCGCCGTGGTGAGCACGGTGGCCACCGCGCCCACCACGGCGGCGAACACCAAGGTCTGGGCGGCGGCGGTACCCATGTCGAAGCTGCCCCGCAGCCCGGTCTGGTAGATCACGTACGGCGCCAGGGTAGTTGCGAACCCCGGCCCGCCCGAGGTGATTACCACAATGAGGTCGAAGACCTTGTAACCGATCACCAGTTCCAGCACCAGGACCGCCAACGCGGTCGGCGCGATCGCCGGCCAGGTGACGGTGGCGAAGGTGCGCCACGGTCCGGCACCGTCGATCCGCGCGGACTCCAGCAGTTCCTGTCGCACCACCCCGAGTGCGGCGAACAGGACGAGTACGGCGAACGGTGTCCACTGCCAGACATGGATGACCAGTAACACCACGAACGCACCGGTGCCCGACCCCAGCGGGTTGAACCCGGCGAGGCCGACCGCGCCGAACAGGCCGGCCAGGCCGCCACCGACCGGGGCCAGCAGCAGTTTCCAGGCGACACCGATCAGCACCGGTGCCGTCACGAGCGGCACTAACAGTAATGCGCCCACTGCCCCGAATCGGGTTCCGCGAGCCCTCAACAGCACCGCCAGGGCCAGCCCCAGGACGGTGGTCAGCACGGTGGCAGTGACGGCGAACAGCGTCGAACGCCACAACGACGGTGTGAATGCCGCCGCGGCGAATGCGGTCTGGAAGTTGTGCGCTCCGTTGAACGCGCGCAACGGATGAGCCAGCGACGAATCGGTCAGCGCCAGCGCGACGAGGTACACGGTCGGATAGACGAGGAACAACACCAGTCCGGCGATGGCGGGCAGGGCCAACCAGAGCGGGACGCGACGGGTCATGTCGCGGTGTTCTCCCAGCTCTTCTGCGCGTTCTCCAGCGATTGTTCGACGGTCTGGGTGCCGGCGATCGCCAGTGCCAGCTGATCGACCAAATCCTGCAACAGCTTCGGAGCGCCTTTCTCCTTGGGCCACACCAGCGGATTGCCGTTCAAGCCTTCCCGGATCGGGGCGATGGCCTTGGTGACCACCTTGGCATAGCCGTCCGAGTTGAGCACATCACCGCGGACCGGATCGATCCCGGCACCCGCGGTGGAGGACGCCTTGAGATTCTGCGGCGTGGCGGTGGCCCAGTCGAGGAACGCGGCCGCGGCATCCTGGTGCTTGGAAGCGGTCGAAATGCCAAGTCCGAAACCGGCATCCAGCGCGGTGGCGGGGGGTGGTGTTGGTGCCACCGACGGGCAGCGACACCGCACCCCATCGGCCGGCGATCTTGGACGCCGACGGGTCCTCGGCGCGCAATGCCATATCGGTCCAGGTGTCCAGCAGCGCGCCCTGCCCGGTGAGGAACGCGGTGTTGGCCTGGTCGAAGCCGACCTGCAGGGGTGTGGGCAGGGCCACCGGCGCGACCTCGACGAGGTGTCGCAACGCCGCGATGGACGCATCCGACGTCAATGCGGGTTTCCCGGCGCTGTCGACCAATTCGCCGCCGTAACCGGTGAGCCGGTTGATGTACGAGCAGCCGAGGATCATCGGAACCTGTTGGCCGGAAACGATGGCCCCATACGCCGCACCATGCGAGTCCCTGGTGATCTTGGCTGCGATGGCGTCGTATTCGTCCCAGGTCTTGGGCGGTTCGACCTTGTACCGCTCGAGCAGCTCGGCGTTGTAGAACAGGATGTGCACGTCGCCGTCGTAGGGCAGACCGTAGCGTTTGCCGCCCAGCAGCGTGTAGGGGTCGTAGACGGATTTCAGGTAGCCGTCCACCCCGATGGCCGCCTTGTTGGTGTCGACCCAGTCGGTCAGGTCCACCAGCGCACCGGCATCCACCAGATCCCCGAGACCGAAGTAGAAGTAGTCGAACACATCGAATTCGCCTGTGCCGCTCTGCACATCGAGAATCTGCTTGCTGGTCAGCTGGTCATACGGGGCCGCCGTCACCTCGAGGGTGCCGCCGGTTTCGCGCTGCCATGCCGGGGCCAGCACATCGCGGAAGGACGTCACGTGAGGCTGATTGACCAGCAACTTCAACGTCACGCCGGTGAACTTGCCGGACACCGGCGCGTTCGAGGCCAAAGCATTACCGCCGCCCGAGGATCCACAGGCAGCCAGCGCGGGACCCAGCACCGCCGCTCCCCCGGCAAATCCCAACAGATGAAGCGCGCGACGGCGCGAGAAGGCGGAAGACATCACGTGTGGTGACGGTATGTCGACGCCCGGGGTGAGCACGAGGGAAAAACTCACCGCGATCTTGAATGGGCCGGCCGGCGTGGCGGCTAGGCTGAGATCCCATGCCCGACATCATCGACGCGCAGCGGCGCGATCTCGGTTTCGCCGTACTCGGCGGTCCGACCACGGTGATCGACATCGCCGGACTGCGACTGGTGATCGATCCGACCTTCGATCCCGCGGGCGACCACGGGTACCTCACCAAGACGGCCGGACCGGCCGTCCCGGCCGAGCAATTGGGTGCGGTGGACGTGGTGCTGGTCAGCCACGACGACCATCCCGACAATCTCGACACCGCAGGCCGTGGGTTCGCCCGGCGCGCTCCGGTGCTGTTGACCCACCCGAGGGCCGCCGAGCGCCTGGGACCGTCGGCGCGGGGGCTGGAGACCTGGCAGAGCATCGACCTGCCCGGTGGACACGGACATGCTGTCACCGTGCAGGCGGTACCTGCGGTGCACGGACCCGCGGACGGTCTCCGCGACCAGAACGGTCATGTCAATTGCGAGGTAACGGGTTTCGTGGTGTCGGGCGCCGGCATCCCGACGGTGTACCTCAGCGGAGACAACGCCTCACTGGACGCCGTCCGGGCCATCAGGGACCGAGTCGGCGAGGTCGACATCGCGGTGCTGTTCGCCGGTGCGGCCCGGGTCGCGACCAAGGAGCGCAATCGGCCGCTGACCCTGACCGGGCAGCGGGCCGCGGCGGCCGCCGAGGTGCTGGGTGCCAAGGTGGTCATCCCAGCCCACCTGGACAGCTGGGCGCATTTCAGCGAGGGGCTCGACGAATTCGTGACCGCCTTCGACGACGCGGGTCTGGGCCGGCTGATCGCCACCACCCCGCACGGCCAATGGATCGTGCCGCGCCTTTAGCGATTCAGCGACCGTGTGAGTCGAAGAACCGCCACGAGGCCTCCGAGGCGTCGAAACCGCGGCTGGCCAATCCCACTGCCTGCGCGGGCAGCACCTCCGGGGCGCCGGGCCAGGTGTGCCCGCCACCGTCGACGCGCATGAACACCACCTCGCCACCGGGTGCGCACTGCGGATAATCGATGCGATCGGTGTGTGTCCCATCCCCGCTCGGCGCGAGCGGCTGCTGAGCGGGCGTATCGGCACAACCGTTGAGCTGACGCCACCGTTGCACCAGCGCCGGGGCCGACACGATGTCGCTGACCCCGCCGCGACCCGTCATCGGACCGCCGTCGAACGGGACGATCGGGTCGGCGGTGCCGTAGGTGGCCATCACCGCGACCGGACGCGACGGCGAGCAACCCACGTTCGCGCCGAGCGTGCCGGCGACCGGAGCGATGGCGGCGAACAGATCAGCGCGGTCACAGGCCAACCGATTGGCCATGAACGCGCCGGCCGACAGTCCGGTCACGTAGACGCGGCCGGGGCTGATTCCCAAGTCGGACACCAACTTCGAGGCCAGCGTGGTGAGGAAGCCGACATCGTCGACGCCTTGGCGGTCCGGGACGGACGCACCGCGGCCGTCGGCCCAACTCATATCGAGACCGTCGGGGTAGGCCACGGCGAAGCCGTGGGCGTCGGCGACGGCGTCGTAGTGCGTGAGGGCGGCCTGGTCGCGGCCGGTCGCCCCGGCCGCGTGCAGGTTGATCACCAGTGCCGAGGGCCGGGATCCGGCGGGCACATGCAGCTCGTAGGTCCGGACCAGGCCGCCGAAATCGAGCGCCGCCGCGCGGGCCGAGGGGGCGCAGCCGGGTACGGCACCGGTGACGCCGAGGAGCCAGGTGACCGCACCCAGCACCGCGCCGGCGTTCTTCAGAAGCTCACGCATCCGCGCACCGTAGAGCGCTCAGCCGAACAGCAACCGAACGGCAGATGACCGGGTGCGGGCACAGCACACGCGCACTCCCGCCCGATCCGGCGTCCAGATTTCGCGACACAGATCTTGTCTATCAGAGTTCACCGATTCCCGTGCCGCAATGCGCCGGGTGGTGTGCGGCGACACCTCGCAACCCGATGCGGGATACTGATCGGATCGAAAGACGTTGCGGGAAGCCGTTATCGATCGTCCATCGAGCTTGCGGCATCGAGCACGGCGCGGAACCTGGCCGCCGGACACACCTGCGCGCCGGCGGCGCGAACCCGACCGGCCAGCACACCATCCGAAGTCACCACGGTGATCCGATCCCGCCGGGGGTCGTGCTGGAGCAACCGGACGATCTCGTCGTCGGCCGAGTCCGCGGCGGCGGCCGGCGCATGCGCGATCATGATCAAATCGGACCCGATCGGCGGCGAGGGCGGCCGCTCGAAGACGACCGTCACCCGATCGCCGTCGACCACCCATTTCTCCAGCCGGGCCACCAACGCGACCATCGCACCGTGCCGGTCCTTCCACCAGCCGTCGGGCCGCGATCCGATCACGTTCATCGCATCGACGATCCAGTGCACGTCTCGACGTTAGTAGAGTCCGGATATGGACTCCACGGAGCAGCGGCTGCGCGACCTCAAGCTGTTGCGCCGTGTCCGGGACCGGATGGACCGCGAGTACGCCCAACCGCTGGACGTCGAGGCCCTGGCGCGCGGGGTGAACATGTCCGCGGGGCACCTGTCTCGGCAGTTCAAACTCGCCTTCGGCGAGTCGCCGTACTCCTATCTGATGACCCGGCGGATCGAACGTGCGATGGCGCTGCTGCGGCGCGGCGACCGGACCGTTACCGAGGTGTGCTTCGCGGTGGGTTGTTCGTCGCTGGGCACCTTCAGTACCCGATTCACCGAACTGGTGGGCGTACCACCCAGCGTGTACCGCGACCAGACCGCCGGTATCACCAAGGGGTTGCCGTCCTGTATGGAGAAGAACGTGACCAAACCGATCAGGAATCGAGAAGCCCCTGCGGTTGGCCTGCACCTAGCGTGAACTGCATGCCGAACACCGACATCACCATTCACAACACCTTTCTGCCGCACGACGACCCGGAGGAATCGCTGGCGTTCTACCGCGACATCCTCGGATTCGAGGTCAGGTTGGACGTCGGTGCGGGCAAGATGCGCTGGATCACCGTCGGACCGCCGAACCAGCCGGGCACCTCGATCGTGCTGCACCCACCCGCTGCCGACCCCGGCGCCACCGACGAAGAACGCCGCACCATCGCCGAGATGATGGCCAAGGGCACCTACGCCATCATCGTGCTCGCCACCAAGGACCTCGACGCCACCTTCCAGCGCTTGCAGGCCACCGAAGCCGACATCGTCCAAGAACCGACCGCTCAGCCCTATGGCGTCCGCGACTGTGCCGTGCGTGACCCTGCGGGCACCATGATCCGCATCCAGGAAGTGCACTGAGAAGGAGTGTCGGCAATGGCGACGACATCTGATGGCGACTCGGCGACCGACCTGATCGACGCACGGATCCGCGAGCTGTCCGACTGGCGTGGGGACACCCTGGCCCGGGTGCGAGAGGTGATCCACCGGGCCGACCCCGATGTCATCGAGGAATGGAAGTGGCGGGGCGTGCCGGTGTGGTCACACGACGGCATGATCTGCACCGGGGAAACCTACAAGGACTACCTCAAACTGACGTTCGCCAAAGGCGCCAAGTTGCCCGACCCCAGTGGCCTGTTCAACTCCAGTTTGACCGGAAACACCAGGCGCGCCATCGATATTCGTGAGGGCGACGAGATCGACGAGGACGCCTTGACGGCGTTGATACTGGCGGCGATCGAGTTGAACACGGCGCGATGAGCGCCGGCGCCGACAGCCACGACCGGATCCGCGTCACCGGAGCGCGGGAGAACAACCTCAAAGATGTGAGCATCGAGTTGCCCAAGCGCCGCTTGACGGTGTTCACCGGGGTGTCCGGATCGGGTAAGAGTTCGCTGGTTTTCGACACCATCGCCGCGGAATCTCAGCGGCTGATCAACGAGACCTACAGCGCCTTCGTGCAGGGATTCATGCCGACGCTGGGCCGCCCCGACGTCGACGTGCTGGACGGCCTGACCACCGCCATCATCGTCGACCAGCAACGCCTGGGCGCCGATCCCCGCTCCACCGTCGGCACCGCAACCGATACCGGGCCCATGCTGCGCATCCTGTTCAGCAGGCTGGGTACACCGCATATCGGTTCACCGCAGGCGTTTTCGTTCAACGTGGCCTCGATCAGCGGCGCCGGGGCGGTGAAGATGGAACGCGGCGGCAAGACCGTCAAGGAGCGCCGGGAGTTCAGCATCACCGGTGGGATGTGCCCGCGCTGCGAAGGACGCGGCGTGGTCAACGATATCGATCTGGCTGCCCTGTACGACGAGGCCAAGTCGCTCAACGACGGTGCGCTGAGCATCCCCGGCTACAGCATGGACGGTTGGTACGGCCGGATCTTCCGGGGCTGCGGATTCTTCGACCCGGACAAGCCGATTCGAAAGTTCACCAAGAAGGAACTGGACGCACTGCTGTACAAGGAGCCGACCAAGATCCAGGTGGACGGGATCAACCTCACCTACGCCGGCCTGATCCCGACGATCCAGAAGTCCTTCCTGTCCAAGGATGTCGACGCGATGCAACCGCACATCCGCGCCTTCGTCGAACGTGCGGTGACCTTCGCCGTCTGTCCGGAGTGCGACGGCACCAGACTGTCCGAGTTGGCGCGCTCGTCGAAGATCAAGGGCCGCAACATCGCCGACGTGTGCGCCATGCAGATCAGCGATCTGGCGGAATGGATCACCGGGATCGACGAGACAGGCGTGGCACCGCTGCTCGCGGCACTGCGCCACACCCTGGACTCCTTCGTCGAGATCGGATTGGGTTATCTGTCGCTGGATCGGCCGTCGGGCACGCTTTCCGGCGGGGAAGCTCAGCGGGTCAAGATGATCCGCCAGCTCGGGTCGGCGCTGACCGATGTCACCTACGTGTTCGACGAGCCCACGGTGGGTCTACATCCGCACGATATCGCCAGGATGAACGACCTGTTGCTGCGGCTGCGCGACAAGGGCAACACCGTGCTGGTGGTCGAACACAAACCCGAAGCGATCAGGGTGGCCGACCACGTGGTCGACCTCGGCCCGGGAGCGGGCTCCGCGGGCGGCCAGGTGGTGTTCGAAGGCACCGTGGCACAACTGCGTAAGAGCGGCACCCTGACCGGACGGCATCTGGATTACCGCGCCAGGTTGAAAGACGCCGTGCGTGAACCCACCGGCGCGCTGGAGGTGCGCGGCGCCGACACCCACAACCTGGTGGGCGTGGATGTCGACATCCCCCTCGGTGTGCTCGTCGTGGTGACCGGGGTGGCCGGGTCGGGTAAGAGCTCGCTGATCCACGGGTCGGTGGCCGGGCGCGACGGGGTGGTGGCCGTCGACCAATCCCCCATCCGGGGTTCGCGGCGCAGCAATCCCGCGACCTACACCGGGCTGCTCGAGCCCATCCGCAAGGCCTTCGCCAAGACCAACGGCGTCAAACCGGCCTTGTTCAGCGCCAACTCCGAGGGTGCCTGCCCCGCCTGCAAGGGTGCCGGCGTCATCTACACCGACCTGGCGATCATGGCCGGGGTGGCGACAACGTGCGAGGAATGTGAGGGCCGACGGTTCGATGCCGCGGTGCTGGAATACACGTTGGGCGGGCACAATATCAGCGAGGTTCTGACGATGCCCGTGACCGAGGCATCGGACTTCTTCGCCGAGACGGCCGCGCTGCCGGCCGCGCACAAGATCCTGGAACGTCTCGCCGATGTCGGACTCGGCTACCTCACGCTGGGCCAACCGTTGACCACGCTGTCCGGCGGCGAGCGGCAACGGTTGAAGCTGGCCACTCACCTCGGCGAGAAGGGCGGCGTCTATGTGCTGGACGAGCCGACCTCCGGGCTGCATCTGGCCGATGTCGCGCAGTTGCTGGCGCTGCTGGACCGGATCGTCGACTCTGGCAAGTCGGTGGTGGTGATCGAACATCATCAGGCGGTGATGGCACACGCGGACTGGATCATCGATCTGGGCCCCGGCGCGGGACACGACGGTGGTCGGGTGGTGTTCGAGGGAACGCCCCGCACCCTTGTGGAACGGCGCGCCACGCTGACCGGCGAGCACTTGGCGGCCTACGTCGGCGTCTGACGTTGCCCAACTTGACGCCTGTCAAGTATGGTCGCGGCATGCTCGCTCAGGACGTTCTGCCGACCGTGCCAACCACCACTGCCGAGGCCCTCGAGGTGTTCGACGCCGCGCCTGCGGTGGATCCGGACTTCATGCTCGGCACCTGGCGCGGCGCCGAACTGCCGACCGGTCATCCGCTGGATGGGCTGCTTGCCGCCAGTGGTTGGTGGGGTAAGCAGTTCCTGGGCGCCGAGAAGGTTCATCCGCTGCTGTTCCCCACTGCCGACCGCGCGGGGTTGTGGGCGATGAACCCGCTGCTCGCCTTCGCCGGACTCGGCCCCACCAGCAAGCTGCCGATCCTGAAATCCGCGTCGTTGCAACGGCCGATCTCCAGGCTGCGACCGATTCTGGGCACCTCTGCCCCGAAGGCCCGGCTGCGGACCACCAGGTATCGCGACATCGACACCGCCACGATGATCTACGACCAATTGCCCATCAACGACGTCTTCCGCCGGCTGTCCGACGACGAGGTGATCGGTGCCATGGATCTGCGCGGCGTCTCCCGGCCCTATTTCTTCGTGTTGCGCCGGGACGCCTCGCTGCCGGTGCGGACCTAATCAGCGACGTGTGCACGTCCTGTCATCTCTGGGGTGACAGAACGTGCACAAGTCGCCGTCCAGACGGGGTCAGGCGATGAGGCGAACCAGGTACGGGGCCATGGTGTCCGTGCGCACCGGTGACACGGTGACCACCGGACTGGTGGCTTCCAGCATCTGGCCGTTCCCCAGGAACAACGCCACACTCTGGGTACCGTCCGGCCCGAAGAAGATCAGGTCACCGGGCAGGGCCTGCGACGGCAACACCTTCTGGCCCACCTTGTACTGCTCACCGGAAGATCGGGGGAGTTTGAGCCCGACACCGGCGAAGGCGTAGACGATCAGGCCGGACGCATCGAACCCGACGACGTTGGCGTTGGGGTCGACCGTCGGCGCCGCGGCCGTCGGCGCTGCCAGTCCGGGGAAGTTCAGACCCGGGACCAACCCGGGGGCTCCGGCAGCCACCTGAGGTGTGCCGAACCCGGTGGCCGGGTCGGCGGCCAGCGGTGTGACATCTTGCGGCACACCGCGAGTCGGCCCGCTGGCATTACCGCCACCGTAGGTGTAGGGAACCCCGCGCTGGGACAAGGCGCGCGCGATGACGAAGTCGATCGCCTGCTGGTTTCGTGCGGGTCGCCCGAACGGGTCCGCGGCGGCGATACCGGGGGTGGCCAGCAACACTGCCAAGCCGATCAACAAGGCACAGATGCGCTTCATCCGAACCTCAACTCTCTGCAATTCACGCGGGATTCACGATGTGACCCCGTAATTGACGGCCACTGAAGACATTTCTACCGCCCTCTAGGCCAGCAACCCAAATTCCATGCGGCACAACGCTGATGAGATGCAATACCGTGACCGAACGGTGATCGGCGACATGAAAAAGCGCCGATTCGCTGTGCGAACCGGCGCTTTTACGGCGTGTGGGGCGGGGCCTACTTGACCGCCGCGAGCGCGGCGTCGTAGTTCGGCTCCTGCGCGATCTCGGGGACCAGTTCGGTGTAGGCGACGTTGCCGTCGGCACCGATCACCACGACGGCACGACCGAGCAAGCCGGCGAACGGACCGTCGACGAGGGTGACGCCGTAGTCCTCACCGAAGCTGTCCCGGAACGCCGATGCCGCGATGACGTTCTCCAGGCCCTCGGCACCGCAGAACCGGCTCTGCGCGAACGGCAGATCCTTGGACACGTTCACCACGGTGGCGCCGCTGGCGGCGGCCCGCTCGTTGAAGGTCCGGACACTGGTGGCGCAGACCGGCGTGTCGACCGACGGGAAGATGTTCAGCACGACGGACTTACCGCTGAACTTGTCGCTGCTGACGGGCGCCAGATCGGTGCCGGTCAGGGAGAAAGCCGGCGCCGGCGCTCCCACAGCAGGAAGCTCGCCGACGGTGTGGATGGGGTTTCCCTTGATGGTTATCTGTGCCATGCCGACCAGTCTGTCAAAGAAGTCCCGCGGCGTGCAGGCCAGGGGCGCGAATCCCGGACCCGCTGGCAGGATGGCACGGTGATCGTCCTTCCCGAGGCGGTGACGGCCATGGCAGCCCGGGGACCGCAGTGGCAGGCCTGGGTGGATCGCCTGCCCACCCTGGTCTCCGCGCAGCTGGACGGCTGGAACCTGGTGCTCGACGGCGCACCCCGACACGGGTTCTGTTCGATCGTGCTGCCGGTACGCACCGGAGACGGCGATTCTGCCGTGCTGAAGGTGGCCTTCCCCGACACCGAATCCGAGCACGAGCATCTGGCGCTGCGCCGCTGGGGCGGGTCCGGAGCGGTCCGGCTGTTGCGCGCCGATCCGCATTCCCGGTCCCTGCTGTTGGAACGGCTGCAGGACCGAAATCTCGAGGAACTGTGGGATATCGAGGCGTGCGAGGTGGTCGCCGGGCTGTACGGGCGCATCCACGTCGCCGCGCTGCCGCAACTACGACCGCTTGCCGGCTTCGTCAGGGAATGGACCGCGGGGCTGCGAGCGCTGCCCCGCAACGCGGCGGTGCCCCGCCGGCTGGTGGAACAGGCCATCAGCCTTGGCGACGATTTCGTCACCGACGCCGCGTGCGGCGGAACGCTGATCCACGGCGACCTGCACTACGCCAACGTGTTGGCCGCCGACCGGGAGCCCTGGCTGGTGATCGATCCCAAACCGATGGACGGGGATCCGCATTACGAGCTCGCGCCCATGCTCTGGAACCGGTGGGACGAGCTGACGGGCTACGTCCGCGACGGTGTGCGGCGCCGGTTCTACACCCTGGTCGACGCCGCGGGGCTGGACGCCGACCGGGCCCGAGCATGGGTGACGGTGCGGGTCATGCACAACGCGATGTGGGAGCTGACCGAGGCGGCCGAACCAGATCCACGCTGCCTGACGACCTGCGTTGCGATCGCCAAGGCGGTGCAGGACTGACACTGCCTAGATCTGCACCGGCAACGACGCGATACCGCGCAGGGTCACATTGGGCTTGTACACCGGCTCCCCCGCCAACCGGGCGCCCGGGAACCGGGCCGTCACCGCGGACAACGCGATCGAGGCCTCCATCCGGACCAGAGCGGCCCCCAGACAGAAATGTGTGCCGTGTCCGAAGCCCAGATGCCGGATCGGGCTGCGGTCCGGGTCGAAGTCATCCGGTCGGGCGTTGACCGCGGGGTCCCGATGGGCGGCGGCCAGCAGCACGATCATGGTGTCGCCTTTGGGGACGGTGATGTCCGGCAGGACGATGTCCTCGGCGGCGATCCGGCCCAGCAACTGGGCCGGCGGGTCCCAGCGCAGCGTCTCCTCCACCACCCGGGCAGCGCGTCCGGGGTCGGCACCGAGCGCCTTCCACTGCGCTCGGTCGCGCAGCATCACCAGGATGGCGGTCGCGATCAGACTCACCGTGGATTCGTGGCCGGCGATCAGCAGCAGGTTGCACGTCGAAATGATTTCGTCCTCGGTGAGCTGGTCACCGGATTCCTCGACGGCGACCAGCGCCGAGATCAGGTCGTCACCCGGAGCGCGGCGCCGCCGCGCGATGAGCTCCCGAAAATAGGAACGCAGCCACTTCCCGGCCTCGATGCGCTCGTGGAAACCCTCCGGCACGCCGGTGGCGGCGAGGAACGGGTCGACGGTCTGTCCGAGCAGGGTGCTGGCCCGGCCGAACTGAGGCTCGTCCTCGACCGGCACGCCGAGCAACCGGCAGATCACGGCCACCGCGAGTGGATAGGCCAGACCCGTCACCGCATCGAACTCGCCGTTCTGCTGCGCGGTGTCCAGCAGATCATCGACCACCGCGGTGATCTCGGCCTGCATCGCGCTGATCACCCGCGGCGCGAACGCCTTGACGACCAGCTTGCGCAGCCGGGTGTGGTCCGGTGGGTCCAGAAACAGGAACGCCGGCGTGCGCCTTTGGTCGACCAGACCGGCCAGCCCGAATGGCCTCGGCTGCTTGCCCTGGGCGAGCTGGCGCTGCGCGATGGTCGACTTGTTCCACTTGTCTAACCAGGTGGCCTATCGTGACGGTCATGGACTTCGCGATGTCAGCCAAGGCGGCCGATTACCACCAGCGGCTTTCCGATTTCATGGTCGAGCACGTGTTCCCGGCCGAGGCCTCCTATCACGCCTATCGCGAGGAGAAGGGCCCGAAGGATCACACGGTGCCCCCGGTGGTCGAAGACCTCAAGGTCAAAGCGCGCGCCGCGGGGCTGTGGAACCTGTTCCTACCGTCGGAGTCCGGGCTGACCAACCTGGAGTACGCGCCGCTGGCCGAGCTTTCGGGCTGGAGCATGGAGATCGCCCCCGAGGTGCTCAACTGCGCCGCGCCGGACACCGGCAACATGGAAACCCTGCACCTGTTCGGCAACGAGGCCCAGCGCAAGCAGTGGCTGCAACCGCTGCTCGATGGTGAGATCCGGTCGGCCTTCGCCATGACCGAACCGGCCGTGGCCTCCAGCGATGCCCGCAATATCGAGACCACCATGCTGCGCGACGGGTCCGATTACGTCATCAACGGGCGCAAGTGGTGGATCACCGGGGCCTCGGATCCGCGCTGCAAGATCCTGATCGTGATGGGCCGCACCAACCCGGACGCAGCCGCCCACCAGCAGCAGTCGATGATCCTGGTCCCCGCCGACACACCCGGCGTGGACATCCAGCGTTCGCTGCCGGTGTTCGGCTGGCAGGACCAGCACGGGCACTGCGAGATCGTCTTCGACAACGTCCGGGTGCCCACCGAGAACCTGCTGCACGAGGAGGGCAGCGGGTTCGCGATCGCCCAGGCCCGCCTGGGACCGGGCCGCATCCACCACTGCATGCGCGCCCTCGGTGCGGCCGAGCGGGCGCTGGCGCTCATGGTCGACCGGGTGCAGACCCGCATCGCGTTCGGTAAGCCGCTGGCCGAGCAAGGCGTGGTCCGCGAGGCGATCGCCAAGTCGCGCAACGAGATCGACCAGGCCAGGCTGCTGTGCGAGAAGGCGGCCTGGACCATCGACCAGCAGGGCAACAAGGCCGCCCACGTGCTGGTCTCCCAAATCAAGTCGGTGGCCCCGCAGGTGGCCTGCGATGTGCTGGACCGGGCCATCCAGGTGCACGGCGGTGCGGGAGTCTCCGACGATTTCCCGTTGGCCCGGCTGTACGCCTGGCATCGCGCCATGCGGCTGTTCGACGGGCCCGACGAGGTGCACATGCGGACCATCGCCCGCGCGGAGCTCGGCCAGGAGAAATCGGCGTTTGCGACGGCGGCGTGCCGCGCATCGGAACGAGCGTGACACAGTAGTAACCGTGGAACTGCCGGGCGCCTGGAATTTTCGTGACGTCGCCGAGCAGACCGGGGTCCGTCCCGGCCTGTTCTACCGCGCGAGCGAGCTGAGCAGGCTCACCGACGACGGCGGCCGGCGGCTCGTCGAACTGGGTATCACCGACGTCGCCGATCTGCGGTCGCACCGGGAGGTCCAGCGGCGCGGGCCCGGCCACGTGCCCGATGACGTGCAGATCCACCTGCTGCCGTTCCACTTCGACGACGACAGCGAGCAGGACGCCCCGCACGAGTCGACGTTCCAGCGGGTGATGTCCGAGTCGCCGGCAGACGAGGACGTCACCGAATCGGCCAAGCGCTACATGGCCGAGGTGTACGAGGAGTTTCCGGCGCTGCCCGGGGCCCAGACCGCGGTGCGCCAGGTCATCTCGTTGCTGGCCGACGGCAGGCCCGTGCTCGCGCACTGCTTCGCCGGGAAGGACCGCACCGGGTTCACCGTTGCGACCGTGCTGGAGGCGGTGGGTGTCGACCGCGACACCATCCTGGGTGACTTCCTGCGCAGCAATGACGCCATTCCCGCGCTGCGGGAACAGATCCTGGAGCAGGTGCGGGCCCGCGCCGGCGAGACCCCCGAGGTGATCACCTTCGCCGAGGCCCGGCTGACCGACGAGGTGCTCGGCGTCCGGGAGGAGTACCTGGAGGCGGCGTGGCGGGTCCGCGACGAGAAATACGGCTCGCTCGGAGGTTTCCTGGACGTCTCCGAGGTGACCCCGGAGCAGATCGACTGGTTGCGCGCCGCCCTGCAGGCGTGATTTCGGCGCGCTTCTCCGCGCCCACCGCGGGTAACCGCGCCGAAATCACCAGATCAGGACGGCGCACACCCAGGTGATCGTCGCCAGCAGCGCCCCGGTGAGCTCGACGCCAACCGACAGCGCGACGCCCCTGAGGGCGTGCACCGTCGACGCCCACGCCCGGCGTTGATCGCGTCGCTTGGCCAATTCGGCCAGATACACCCCGGCGACGAAGCCGAGCACCAGGCCGAGCACGGGGATCACGAAGAAGCCGATCACACCGAGCACCGCACCGGCCACCAGGCTCCAGGTACTCACCTGGGCCTGGCGCATCCGGCGCACCGGCCACGCGTACTTGACCACCTCGGCGGTGACGAACAACGCCGCGGCGATACCCAGGGTCACCCAGCCGACGGTGCTCTGTTCGACCAGCGCCCACACCGTGATCGCGGCGAACACCAGTAATCCGCCGGGCAGCACCGGGATCACGATGCCGGCCAGACCGACGGCGATGACCAGGGCGACGAGGACGAGCCCGAGGGTGCTCACGGCACCAGGACGAGTTTGCCCTTGATCTTGCCGTCGGCCAGGGCCTGCAGCCCGGCGGCGCCGTCGGCCAGCGGGTAGGTGACCGGAGCGGGCGGACGCAGCCCGGCGGCCACCAGGGCGGCCAGCCCGGCCCCGACCCCCGCCTGGGCCGCCGGCTCGTGCCGCAGGAACTCACCCCAGCCGACGCCCACCACGCTGACGTTGCGCAATAGCAGCCGGTTCACCTTGACCGTCGGAATGCCCTGTCCGGCAGCGAAACCGATGACCAACAGGCGTCCTTCGGGGGCCAGTACCCGAATCGCATCGTCGAAGGCGTCGCCGCCGACCGGATCCACCACCACGTCCACGCCGCGCCCGCCGGTGGCGTCCAGCACCGCTTGCTTCCAGCCCTCGGCCAGCGGCAGCACCACGTCGGCGCCCACGCCGGACACGAAATCGAGGGCCTCGGCGCGATGCACCAGCGCCACCACCCGGGCGCCGAGCGCCTTCGCGATCTGGATGCTCGCCACCCCGATGCCGCCGGCCGAGCCGAGCACCAGCACCGTCTCGCCGGCCCGCAGGGCCGCACGGCGCTGCAGCGCGAAGTACATCGTGTAGTAGTTGCCGAGCAGCGCGGTGGCCGACGCATCGTCGATCGCGTCGGGCGTGGGCACCACGCTTGAGGCAGCCACCGCGACCTGCTCGGCGTAGCCGCCCAGCATGGTCATCGCCGAGACTCGCTGGCCGACGGCAAGATTCGAGCCCTGCGGCGCCGACCGCACCGTGCCGGCTACCTCCATCCCCGGGATGAACGGCGGCTCCAACCGCAGTTGGTACTCACCGCGCAACAACAACAGATCGGGGAAGCACACCCCGGCCGCGCCGACGTCGACGATCACGGCGTCACCGGACACCGGATCGTCGACGTCGGTGTAGGCCAACCCGTCGGTGCCGGTCAGGGCCTGTGCGACAAGGGCTTTCATCCGAGCTTGAAGCTCGCCGCCTGCGCCGCGGACAGGTCGGTGATCTCGCCCCACTTGGCGGCGATATCGTCCACCGTCGGCACCTCGGTGAAGGTGACGCCGTCGTTCTGGAACAGCGCGGTGCGCTGCACCTTGCCGCCGCCGACGATGAACACCGAGTCGGTGTCGGGCAGTTCCTCGGTCATCAGGTAGGCCACCACCGGTGCGACGTACTCGGGGGTCAGCTTCTCGAACACCTCCGGCGGCAGGATGTCCTGGGTCATCCGGGTGGCCGCGATCGGCGCGACGGCGTTGGTCTTGATGTTGTACTTGGCCCCTTCCTGGGCCAGCGTGTTGATCAGGCCGACCAGGCCGAGCTTGGCGGCCCCGTAGTTGGCCTGCCCGAAGTTACCGAACAGCCCGCTGGTGGAGGTGGCGACCACCACGCGGCCGAAGCTCTGCTCACGGAAGTGCGGCCAGGCCGCGCGGATGACGTTGTAGCCGCCGTACAGGTGCACCTTGAGCACCGCATCCCAGTTCTCGTACGTCATCTTGTGGAAGGTGCCGTCGCGCAGGATGCCGGCGTTGCTCACCACGCCGTCGACCTTGCCGAACTCGTCGATCGCGGTCTTGATGATGTTCTCGGCGCCCTCGGGTTCGGCGACGCTGTCGTAGTTGGCCACGGCGCGGCCGCCGGCCTCCTTGATCTCGGACACCACCTGGTCGGCCATGTTGTGGCCGGCGCCGGTGCCATCCCGGGAACCACCGAGATCGTTGACGACGACGCTGGCGCCCTCACGGGCCAGTGTCAACGCGTACTCACGGCCCAAACCGCCACCGGCTCCGGTGACGACGACGACGCGATCCTGCACTCCGGGCATGGGATTCCTCTCCAACGAGTTTCGTTTCAGCCGAGCTTCATTCTTCTGTATACGGCGGTCGGTTAGGTGCCGGTGAACCGGGTCCGCCGACGCAGGTTTCCTGCCAACCGTCGATCAATCGCTGCCATCGGGATTACCTCGCTGACCTGTGCGTTTTACCTGTCAGACCGGAGCGAAGAGCCCCGATACGGATCAAGGAAGAGGCAGGATCATGAAGAAGTTCTCCATCGCAGGAATCATCGCCGGCGGCCTGACGGCAGCGGTCCTGGGCCTGGCAGCCCCGGCGTCGGCCGATATCAGCCACCACGACTGGATCTACGACATCCAGCCGCACGCGACGGCCCCGCAGGTCGACAACACGGTTCACCAGAGCCACTGAACGGCCGGCCACTGACGAGCCGCCGTCGCCGCAGCGCCAGGAGGGGGCACCCAACAGGGTGCCCCCTTTTTGGTGCATCAGAAGATCTTTCGCGCGAGTTTCCACGCCTTCTCGGTGTAGGGCGGGTAGATCAGCTTGGCCAGATCGGGCCGGGTGGGCTTGGTCAGGACCGACTTGCGGTGGCTGAATTCCTCGAAGCCGAAGCGCCCGTGGTAAGCCCCGATTCCCGAGGGCCCGACGCCACCGAACGGCAGCCGGGTGGTCGCGAAATGGAAGATCAGGTGGTTGACCACCATGCCGCCGGCCGATACCTCACGGATCACCCTTTCGCGGGTGTCCTTGGACTTGGTGAACAGGTAAGCGGCCAGCGGTTTTGGCCGCGCGTTGACGAATTCGATTGCCTCGTCCAGGTTTTGAACTGTCACGATGGGCAGGATCGGTCCGAAGATCTCGTCGGTCATCAGCGGCTCGTCCAGCGCGGGATCCACGACGACCGTCGGATCGATCTCCAGCGCAGCCGCATTGGACCCGCCGCCGAGCACCACGTCACCGGTGGTGGCGGCAACAGCCGTGGTCAGCCGGTCGAAGTGCCTGCCGTTGACGATGCGCTTGCCGCCGGTGGCGTCTGCCTCGAATGCCGTGACGGCCCGCGTGATCCGGTCGACCAGTTCGTCACGGATGCTGGCGTCGGCCAGCACATAGTCGGGGGCGATGCAGATCTGACCGGAGTTGATCAGCTTGGTCCAGGCGATGCGCTTGGCGGCCACCTCGATATCGGCGTCCGCGGCGACGATCACCGGGCTCTTGCCACCCAATTCCAGGGTCACCGGGGTGAGCTGCTCGGCCGCCAGCTGGTACACCTTGCGTCCGATCTCGGTGCCACCGGTGAAACACAACTTGTCGAACCCCTGCTCGATGAGTTCCTTACTCACCGCCGCGCCGCCCTCGACGACCACCACGGCTCCTGGGTCCAGATAGCGCGGGACAAGTTCGGCCATCAACGCCGACGACGCCGGGGCCAGCTCCGACGGTTTCATCACGACGGCATTGCCTGCCGCCAGTGCACCGACGGCCGGTCCGAGGGTCAGGGCGAACGGGAAGTTCCACGCGCCGATGATCAAGACCGCACCGAACGGCTCGTACTCGACCCAGCCGCGCCCGGGCAGTTGGGAGAATTCCAGCCTGCGGTATTTGCGCCGGGTCCACTTGCCGAGGTTCTTTGCCGCGTCGGCGGCCTCGGCGGCCACACTGGCCACATCGGCGAGCCAGGCCTCGAACGGTTGGCGACCCAGGTCCTGGTGCAGCGCCGCGGCGATCGCCGGTTCGTTGTCGACCACCAGCCGTTCCAACCCCAGCAGCTGCTGCTGCCGCCACTGCACGTCGCGGGTGCGTCCGGTGGCAAATGTCTTACGGATGCCGGCGACGATCGCGGGGATATCGGGGGTGGCGAGCGGACCGGCCTCCGGTGTCGCATCGGTTGTGGTCACGGCGGGCGTCCTTCCACATGGGGGCTGCCCGCATACTAACCAACTGGTTGGGCGTCCAGAAGGCCCAAATCGACTATTGCCGCACCGCGGTGACGAAGTACGAGAACGCGTCGTCGCCGGGCGCATCGGGTCCGCTGGGCAGCGCCCACCGTCCCAACCTGCGCATTTCGTCGGCCGATTTCACGGCGGCGCTGTCCCAGCCGTGGTCGGCCAGCCACACCGCGACATCGGCCCGGTCGGGGTCGTTGTACATCAGCTCCGCGACATCGAGACCGTCGTCCATCCCGAACTTCTCCCGGATGACATCGAACCGGGCTTTCATCTCGGCGCGGCGTTCCTGCGCCTGGATGGGTGCGGTCTCCGCGGCCACCCTGCTGCCCGCCGCGCTGAGTTCGGTGACCTGAGCGAACAGTCGGTCCTGGGCATCGGCCGGCAGGTACATCAGCAGCCCCTCCGCGAGCCAGGCGGTCGGTTCATTCACCTGGAAACCAGCCTGCACCAAGGCTTTCGGCCAGTCATGCCGAAGATCGACGGGCACCTCGTGGCGCTGCGCCGACGGGGCCACCCCGTGCTCGGCGAGCACAGCGGCCTTGTACTCGAGGACTTTGGGTTGGTCGATCTCGAACACCGTGGTGCCCGCCGGCCAGTCCAGCCGGTAGGCGCGTGAATCCAGCCCGGAGGCCAGGATGACGACCTGGCGTATCCCGGCGTCGGCGGAAGGGGCTGAGTTGCCGTCTCCGACAGCGGCCAGGAAGAACTCGTCGAAGAATTTGGTACGCACGGCCTGGTAGCTGCCCATATGCGCGAAGATGGCGGCCGCTTCGGCATCGATATCGGCGGCTTTGGCGACGAACTCCCGGTCGAGCATGAAGTTCCAGACACCGGCGCCGGTGCCGTCCACCAGCATCCTGGCGTACGGATCACGGATGAGCGGGTTCTCCGCTTCGGTCTCGGCGGCACGTGCGGCAGCGACCATGACGGCGGTGGTTCCGACACTGGTCGCGATATCCCAGGTGTCGTCATGCGTGCGCAGAGAGCTCATGTGGCGATCCGTTCAATCGAGCGCTGAGGAAGTCGTTCGCCATGCTACCGAACAAGTTAGGTTAGCTATGCGCTGGCGCTGCTGACAGCTACCCGCTCAGCGTCCACAATTTGTTAGCCAACAGCAGCTCGAACTTTTCGATAACACGTTCCAGATCTTCGTACGAGCCGACGTACCCGGCGTAGAAACCCATCCCCCACATCACCGCGACCAGCAGCTCGACCAGTGTCTCGACATCCGTATCGGTGGTTAGCTCGCCACTGTCGATCGCCTCCTGCACCGCCCACGAGACGAAGGAGCGGGAGCTGGTCAGCGAGTCGTGCGGCTCCTGGATGAGCTCGGGATGCCGCTGCGATTCCAGAACCGAAGTCACCAGGAACGCCGTCACCGACCGATCCCTGTTGTCGGTTTGCATGACGACCGAGAAAAATGTCGACAACCTGGTCAGAAGTGTGCGCTGAGCCTTAGCCTTCTCGAATCCGGCGCCCACCACCATCGCGTTGGTCTGCTCGATGACCTCGCGGTACAGCACCCGCTTGTTCTCGAAGTAGTGATTGATGGCGGGTCTGGTCAGATCCGATCGGACGGCGATGGCCTGGAAAGTGGCCGCGTCGTAACCGAGTTCGCTGAAAACCTCGCGTGCGGCTTGCACGATACGCTCACGAGTATCCGCGGCCTTGGCTGCGGGCGGGCGACCCGGTCCTCTGCTGGCTATGTGCGGCACAGTCAAATTGTGCCACAGGTTACCCGTCTCACTACTGCTGTCATCGCACCACGGTTACCTAGGCCCCAGATTCAGCAAACGTTCAGATCCGTAGCTACCGACGCCGGACCGGCTCGACCGGGCCAACGGAGTGGATCGATCAAACTAAGGTGTCCAACCATGGCAGGGGTGGTGTCGCGGGAGTCCTATTTCGAGACGGGCATCGAGATCCTGTCCGATCTAGGCTACGCCGGCCTGAAGCTGGCCGAGGTATGTCAGCGACTGGGCGTCACCACCGGTTCCTTCTACCACTACTTCACCAGCTGGTCGGCGTACACCCAAGCGCTCGTGGAGCACTGGATGCGGGTCAAGACCACCCAGATCATCGACGCGGCGCGCGGGGAGCGCGATCCCCGGCGCCGGATCGGCAAGCTGGTGGAAGAGGGGCTGGCCCTCCCGCACGGCGCCGAGGCAGCGATCCGGGTGTGGAGCTCGCTGGACCCGACCGTCGGCGCGGTGCAGAAGGCAGTCGACCAGCACCGGTTCGACATCATGAAGGAATCGGCGTTCGAGGTCCTGCAGCACGAGCGGCAGGCCCAGGTATTCGCCATCGCCGCGGTGTATCTGCTGACCGGCTACGAACAAGCGTCGCTACCGCGGGATTTCGGCAGCCTGCGCTGGTTGTCCAACCAACTGCTCGACGGCCTGGACTCCGGCATGTTCGACGACGTCCCCGAGCAGCCCTGACCGTCTAACATCCACGGGCATGCTGTCCCCGGCCGCGCTCTGGCTTGGACTGGTCACCAGGGTGCACGCCCGCGACCCCGAGTACGACGCGCTGCGACGGGCCACTCGCGCCGGCTTGGTACTCCCGCTGGTCGCCGCGGCGGCCTTTGGCGTCGGAGGGGTGCAGACCTCGATGTTCGCCATCCTCGGCGCGGTCGCCCTGCTGATCCTGGCCGACTTTCCCGGTAACCGACCCGCCCGGGCGCTGGCCTACGCGGGTCTCGGGTTCAACGGTGCCGTGCTGATCACCCTGGGCACCCTGGTGGCGCCGGTGCCCTGGCTCGCGGTGACCGTGATGTTCGTGATCGCCGCAGCGGTGACGTTCACCGGGGTGCTCAGCGAGATCGTCGCGGCAGGCCAACGCGCCACGCTCCTCACCTTCGTGCCCGCGCTGTGCCTCCCGCCCGGATCCATCCCCGACCGGCTGCTCGGCTGGGCCATCGCGCTGGCGTTGTGTGTGCCTGCCGCACTGTTCCTGCTGCCGCCCCGCCACCACAACGAACTTCGGCAGCACGCGGCGCAGGTATGCGCGACCTTGGCCGACCGCCTGCAGCGGGATGCCTCGGCCGACGACGTCACCGCGGCGATGGACGCCCTGCGCACGACGTTTCTGGGCGCCGACTTCCGGCCCGTCGGCCTGACCGCGGGCAGCCGCGCCCTGGTGCGGGTGATCGACGATCTGCAGTGGCTGTCCGACCTCGTCACGGGATCCTCCGGCGTCCTGCTCGCCGAAATGCGCGATCCGATCGTCGCGGTGTTGCGGGAATCCGCCGCGGTTCTGCGCACCGCCGAGCCACGGCGCACGGCACACCGCCGCGCGCTCGCCCACGCGCTGGCGGTGCAACGGCTGATCGCGCAGAGCCGCTACCGCGAGGACATCCTGGAGATCCTGGGTGCACCCGATGACGACGCCGCACTGGTGATCGGTCGGAAGTTGTTGACCCGCAGAACCATATCCGCCTGCGTCGCAGCGACCGGCCGGGTGATCGGGCTGGCCGCCGACGCGGACGCCCGACCGGTGTGGGCCAGGGTGCTGGGCCGGCGCCTGCCGCCTTCCGGTGCGGCGGCCCGGGTGCTCTCGGAATCGGAGGCCGTCGCCAGCATCCCATCCGGATTCGTGGCGACCAGGGCCGTAGTGGTGCGCAACAGCCTTCGCACCGGTCTCGGCCTGGCCCTGGCCGTCGGCGTGACCTATCTGTTCCCGGTGCAGAACGGGCTGTGGGTGGTACTCGGGGCGATGTCGGTGCTGCGCAGCAGCGCACTGACCACCGGCGCCCGCGTGGTGCGGGCGATCACCGGAACGGTGATCGGGTTCGGCCTCGGCGCGGTGTTCATCGCGTTGATGGGCGTGGACCCCATCGTCATGTGGCTGACCTTGCCGGTGGTGGCCTTCGGATCGGCGTTCGTGCCCGAGGTGGCGTCGTTCATCGCGGGGCAGGCCGCGTTCACCATGATGGTGGTGATCATCTTCAACCTGATCCATCCGATCGGCTGGCGGGTGGGACTGATCCGGGTCGAGGATGTGGTCATCGGAGCCCTGGTGGGTGTGGTGGTGTCGGTGCTGTTGTGGCCGCGAGGTGCCGCCTCGGCGGTGAACCGTTCCCTGGATGCGGCCCGGGAAGCCGGTATGGCGTACATGAAGGCGACGGTGATGCGGGTGACGCGCGGCGCCTCAGAAGATGCCGACAACCGGATCAGCGCGCTCGGATTCGACGCCATGACGGCCGGTCGCACGGTGGATGACACGCTGCGCCACTATCTTTCGGAGAGCGGCGGCTTGACCGACCTGCGTGCGCCGGTCATCACCTCGGCCAACCGGGTCACCCGGCTGCGCGGTGCCGCCGAACTGATCGCCGATGTCGTGCCGCCGCCCCTGGAGACCTATCCGCAGGTGCGCACGGTTCTCGAATCCCACTGTGCCGCAGCCTGCGAACGGTTTCGCGGCGTGGAACCGGCGGCCTTCGGCGCACCGATCAGCGACGACTTCGTCCGGGCGCTGCGCGCCGGGGCCGGCGGTGAGTTGTCGGTCGCGGCAGCGCTGCCGCTTGTCACCGTCGCCGCCAACCTCGGCGAGCTGGAGCTGCTGTACCCGGCGCCGGCGCCGGCCCTCACCCCCGCCGGTACGGCATGAGCGCGTTCGGGGGCACCACCCCGAACCGGCCGGCGTTGAAGTCCTCCAGCGCCTCGATGACCTCGGACTTGGAGTTCATCACGAACGGACCGTAGTGGAAGACCGGTTCACGAATCGGCTTGCCGCCCAAGAACAAGACCTCCATGGCGGGCCGGTTGGAGTCCTGCGACCCGTCGGCGGCCAGCGTGATGCGATCGCCGGGCCCCAGCACGGCAAGCTGGCCCTGCTGGATCGGATGTCCGACCGGACCCACCGCGCCACGCCCGGACAGCACGTACACCAAGGCATTGAACCGGCGGTCCCAGGGCAGGTCGATCCGGGCACCGGGCGCGACGGTCGCGTGCGCCAAGGTGATCGGTGTGTGGGTTCCACCCGGCCCGGCTTCACCGTCGATCTCACCGGCGATGACGCGCACCAGCGCACCACCGTCGGTCGAGGACAGCAGCTTGACCTGATTGCCCTCGATCGCCTGGTATTTAGGGTTCGCGAATTTGTCCGCGCGCGGCAGGTTGACCCACAACTGGATGCCGTGGAAGACACCACCGCTTTCCACCAACTCGGCCGGCGGCGTCTCGATGTGCAGGATGCCCGAGCCGGCGGTCATCCACTGGGTGGCACCGTCGGTGATCAACCCGCCGCCGCCGTGCGAATCCTGATGCGCAAAACGACCGTCGATCATGTAGGTCACCGTCTCGAAGCCGCGGTGCGGGTGCCAGTCGGTGCCGCGCGGCTCACCGGGCTGGTATTCGATCTCGCCCATCTGATCCATGTGGATGAACGGGTCGAGATCGGCGGCGCTGACCCCGGCGAACGCGCGCACGACGGGGAAGCCCTCGCCTTCGTAACCGCGGGGGCCGGTGGTGATGGTGCGCACCGGGCGCGCTGTGTCGGTGGAGCCCGGCCCGGAAATCCGGGGCAGGGTGAGGGTATCGGCTGTGATAGCAGGCATGCTTCATTTAACCGGACCACGGTCCGATTCATTCCGGCGGCCGGGAGTGGGTATCCGACGGCAATGACCGACATCAACCCAGCCGAACCGTGGACCGTCGTCGCGGCCACCCTGCACGACCGTGGTGACCCCGCCAACGGCGCGCAGGAAACCGTCGTCGCAGAAGCCTCCGAAGAGGAGGCCCGCCGCGTGTTCGCCGACACCAAGGCCCAGGCGAACGAACTCGGCTATGACACCGTCGTGCTGCGCAGTCACGGCCGGGACGTCGAGTGGTGGCCCGAAGAAACCGGGTGGACTCTCTAGCCGAGGACCTCACGCGCCGCGGCCCGGGCCTGCGCCGCACTGCCGGTGCCCAGCACCGCCTCCGCGGCGGCCCGGCACTGCGCCAAGGTGACCTGCGCCAGTTTGGCGCCGACCCCCTGAACGGCGGCAGCGGCCGCCGACAGTGACGTCACCCCGAAGCCGGTCAGTACGCAGGCCAGCAGCGGATCTGCGGCCGCCTCACCGCACACGCCAACCGGCTTACCCACGGCCGCACCGGCTTTCGCCGTCATCGCGACGAGAGACAGCACGGCCGGCTGCCAGGGGTCGGTGAGCGCGGCCAGGTCGGCCGACATCCGGTCGGCGGCCATGGTGTACTGCGCCAGGTCGTTGGTGCCGATGGACAGGAAGTCCACGTGGCCCAGAATCCGGTCGGCCAGTAACGCCGCGGCGGGCACCTCGATCATCACGCCCGGGGTCAGTCCGTGCGACCGCGCCTTGGCGGCGAAGTCCTTCGCCTCGTCGGCGGTGGCGATCATCGGCGCCATCACCCAGGGCTGGTTGCCGGTCCGCTGCGCCGCGGCGGCGATGGCCGCGAGCTGATGGTCCAGCAGCCCGGGGTTGCCGGTCGCGATGCGGATACCGCGGACCCCGAGGGCGGGATTGGCCTCGTCCGGATGGCCGGCGAACTTGAGCGGCTTGTCCGATCCAGCGTCGAGGGTGCGCACGACCACCTTGTGGCCGGCGAACGCGTCGAGCACGTCGGCGTAGATGACGGCCTGCTCGTCGACGGTGGGCTCGGTATCGGTGTTGAGGAAGCACAGTTCGGTCCGGAAGAGGCCGACCCCTTCGGCCGGTGTCTGCCGAGCGGCCCGAGCGGCGGCACCGTCCTGGACGTTGGCGAGCACGGCGACGGCATGGCCGTCGGAGGTGGCACCGGGGCCGGCCCAGCCAGCGGCGTCCGCGGCGGCGCGTTCGGCCGCCGCCACCTCGTCCTGCGCGGCGGCTTCGTCCGGGGCCACGGTGACCGTGCCACGGGTGCCGTCGACGAGCACCATGGTGCCCGCGGGGATGTCGTCGAGCCCGGTGACGGCCACGATGCACGGGATGCCGAGCTGGCGGGCGATGATCGCGGTGTGGCTGGTCGGTCCGCCGAGGGTGGTGGCCAGTGCCACCACGAGGGCCGGATCCAGCCCCGCGGTGTCGGCCGGGGCAAGGTCCTCGGCGCACAGGATCGAGGGCACCTCGGGCTGGGGCACTCCGGGTTCGGGCAGGCCGACCAGTTCGGCGATCACCCGGTCCCCGATATCGCGCAGATCGGTGACCCGTTCGGCCATCATGCCGCCGATCTGGGTGAACATCGCGACGAACTGGTCGACGGCAGCGGCCACGGCCCGCACCGCGGGGGTGCCCTCGGCGATACGTTTCTCGGCCGCGCCCAGCCAGGCCCGGTCCTGGGCCAGGCCGGCGGTGGTGGCAAGCACCTCGGCGGCGGCACCGGTGGCCCGACCGGCCCGTTCCCGCAGCCGGCCCGCCACCGCGGCGGCCGCGGCGGTGAACCTGGCGGCCTCGGCCGGACGCTCCTCGTCGCCGAGCGCGGCGGCACCCAGATCGATCTCGGGCTTGCGCCCGGGGCGGATGACCGGGGCATAGGCGACCCCGGGCACTACAGGGACCCCGGTCAGCACCCGCGTACCGGCATCCGTCACAGATGAAGCACTCATGTGAGCCACGTTACAAGAAATCGTTGACAAGTCAACACAAACAAGCGTAAAACAACACATACCAACATTTGCAACCCGGTCCCCCACCGGAGAACCCACTCGATCCCAGACCCCGAGACCGGAGCCATGTACGCCGAAGAACGTCAGCAAGCGATCGCCTCGCTGGTGATCCGGCAGGGCCGCGCGTCCGTCGCCGAACTGGCGCAAGCCTACGAGGTCACCACCGAGACCGTCCGGCGTGACCTGGCAGCACTGGACAAGGCCGGGCTGGTCCGCCGCGTGCACGGCGGCGCCGTTCCGGCCCGCGCGCTGCACCTGGTCGAACAGGACGTCAGCGAGCGCGATACCACGCGCGCCGACCGCAAGGATGCCATCGCCGCGGCGGCCACGGACTTCTTCCCGCTGTCCGGGTCGACGGTGCTGCTGGACGCCGGCACCACCACCAGCCGGATCGCCGCCGTCATCCCAACCGACCGCGACCTGGTGGTGGTGACGAACTCGGTGCCGATCGCCGCCCGGCTGTCCGCCGTCCCCTCGGTGGCGCTGCACCTGCTCGGCGGACGCGTGCGCGGCGTCACCCAGGCCGCCGTCGGCGAGGCCACGCTGGCGGTGCTCGACAGCCTGCGGGTCGACATCGCGTTCATCGGTACCAACGGGATCACCCCTCGCCATGGTCTGTCCACCCCCGACCCGGACGAGGCAGCGGTCAAGCGGGCCATGGTCAAGTGCGCCAATTACGTTGTCGTCGCCTCGGATTCATCGAAGATCGGGCGCGAGGAGCTGATCAGTTTCGCACCGATCTCCAGTGTCGACGCGTTGATCACCGATACCGAGATCACCGATGCCGACCACACCGAGCTGAGCGGGCTCGGCATCGAAATCGTCCTCGCGGGAGAGCAGCCATGATCGTCACCGTCACACCGAATCCCGGCATCGACCGCACCGTCGCCCTCGCCACACCGCTCGTGCGGGGCGCGGTGCACCGAGTCCGGTCGGTCACCAGTGAACCCGGCGGCAAGGGCGTCAACGTGGCACGCGCCCTGGGACTGGCCGGGCTGGACACGATCGCCGTGCTGCCCGCCGCCGACACCGATCCGATCCTCGTCGCGCTGAGTGCCATCGGTGTGCCGTACCGCAACGTGCCGATCCCCGGCCAGGTGCGCACCAACCTGACGATCACCGAGAACGACGGCACCACAACCAAACTCAACGAGCCGGGGGCTCCCGTCGAGGACTGGGCCCTGCAGGAACTCACCCACACCGTGCTGCACGCAGCCCAGACCGCCAGCTGGGTGGTGCTGTCCGGTTCCCTGCCGCCGGGCATCCCCGACCGCTGGTACGCCGACGTGGTGGCCGAGCTCGCCGGATACGACTGCCGTGTCGCGGTGGACACCTCCGACGCTCCGCTGTCGGCGCTGGCTGCCGAATTCGGCACCGCTGCGCCGGATGTCATCAAGCCGAATGCCGACGAGCTGGCCGGCCTCACCGACTGCTCCGGCGCCGAGCTGGAAGAGGCGGTGGCCAACGGTGACACCGGACCGGTGGTCGCCGCCGCCCGCCAGCTGGTCGACCGCGGTGCGGCCACCATCCTGGTCACCCTGGGGGCTGCCGGCGCCGTGCTGGTCGACGGCGAGGGCAGCTGGCTGGCCACGCCACCGCCGACCGTGCCGCGCAGCACGGTCGGTGCCGGAGACGCGTCGCTGGCCGGTTATGTCCGTGCCGCCCTGGCCGGCGCCGCACCCGCCGAACGTCTACAGATGGCCGTGGCCTACGGCAGCGCCGCGGCCGGCCTGCCCGGATCGGCATTGCCCGCTCCTGCTCAGGTCAACCTCGATGCCGTTGTCGTGAAGTCGATCTCACCGTCCACCACCGGATCCTGAACCCCACCACAAGAAGGTCACACCATGTCCACCACCGATACCGCACAACCGGTGATCACCACCGATCTGGTACTGCTCGACGCCGACGCGGGCACCAGCAACCAGTCCGTGATCAGCCGCATCGCCGCACTGCTCGCCGGCGCAGGCCGGACCAGCGACGCGGACGGCCTGATCGCCGCCGCTATGGCCCGGGAAGCACAGTCGGCCACCGGGTTACCGGGCGGCATCGCCATCCCGCACTGCCGGTCCGCATTCGTCGACACCCCGACCATCGGGTTCGCCCGGCTGGCGCCTGCGGTCGACTTCGGCGCCCCCGACGGGCCTGCCGATCTGGTGTTCCTCATCGCAGCACCGGAATCCGGCGGCACCGAGCACCTCAAGCTGCTCTCCAGCCTGGCGCGCGCCCTGGTCCGCAAGGACTTCGTGGCAGCACTGCGTGCGGCCAAGACCGCGGGAGAACTCGTGGCCCTCGTGGACGGGGTGGTCAACCCGGCCCCGGCCGCACCCGCTCCCGCCGAGTCGGGCGCCCCGGCCAAGACGGCGTCCATCGTGGCGGTCACCGCGTGTCCCACCGGAATCGCCCACACCTACATGGCCGCCGATGCGCTCAAGCTGGCCGCCGAACGGGCCGATGTCACCCTGCACGTCGAGACCCAGGGTTCCTCGGGGGGCACCGCACTATCGGCCGACACCATCGCCGGCGCGGATGCCGTCATCTTCGCCACCGATGTCGGCGTCAAGGACAAGCAGCGCTTCGCCGGCAAGCCGGTCATCGCCTCCGGCGTCAAACGCGCCATCAACGAGCCGGACAAGATGATCGCCGAGGCGGTCTCGGCCGCCGCCGACCCCGACGCCCCGCGCGTCAGCGGAACCGCCGGCGAGACCGCCACCCCCTCCGCCGCGGGCGGCCTGGGCTGGGGAACCCGGATGCGCCAGATCCTGCTCACCGGTGTGAGTTACATGATCCCGTTCGTGGCGGCCGGTGGCCTGCTCATCGCGCTGGGCTTCCTGTTCGCCGGATACGACATCGCGAACAGTCCCGACGGCGCGAAACCCGTCGGCTTCGGCATGAATTCGCTCGGCGCCCACATTGCCACCGGCAACTCGCTGACCGACCTGCCCGCAGGCGGTTTCATGCAGTACCTCGGTGCGGTGCTGTTCACCGTCGGCGGCTTGGCGTTCATGTTCCTGGTCCCCGCGTTGGCGGGGTACATCAGCTTCGCGATCGCCGACCGGCCGGGTATCGCACCGGGTTTCACCGCGGGTGCGGTCGCCGTATTCGTCGGCGGTGGGTTCATCGGCGGTATCGTCGGCGGCCTGATCGCCGGCTTCACCGCACTGTGGATCTCGAAAGTCAATGTCCCGCAATGGTTGCGGGGCCTGATGCCGGTGGTGATCATCCCGCTGTTCGCGTCGCTGATCGTCGGACTGTTGATGTTCATGCTGCTCGGCCGTCCGCTCGCCGCGATCACCTCGGGCCTGACCAACTGGCTGAACGGACTGACCGGCGCATCGGTGATCCTGCTCGGCGTCATCCTCGGCCTGATGATGTGCTTCGACCTGGGTGGCCCCGTCAACAAGGCGGCCTACGCGTTCGCCACCGCGGGGCTCAATGTCGCCGACCCGGCATCGCTGCGAATCATGGCCGCGGTGATGGCCGCCGGTATGGTGCCGCCGCTGGCCATGGCCATGGCCACCACGGTGCGGCCCGGGATGTTCAGCGAGCCGGAACGGGAGAACGGCCGGGCGGCGTGGCTCCTGGGCGCCTCGTTCATCTCCGAGGGTGCCATCCCGTTCGCCGCGGCCGATCCGCTGCGGGTGATCCCGTCGATGATGGCCGGCGGTGCCGTCACCGGCGCGTTGATCATGGCCTTCGACGTCACACTCAAGGCCCCGCACGGCGGCATCTTCGTATTCTTCGCGATCGGCCACCTGGTGTGGTTCCTGGTGGCGCTGGCGGCCGGAACCGCGGTCGCCGCCCTGGCCGTCGTGCTCGCCAAGCAGTTCACCAAGACCCCCGTCAACGCCTGATCCACCCCTATAAACCCCCACCCCTACAACTGAGGAGAACAACCATGCCCAGCAAGACCGTCACCGTCGGATCCGCCATCGGCCTGCACGCCCGGCCCGCCGCCATCATCGCCGAGGCCGTCGTCAACGCCGGCGTGCCCGTGACCTTGGCCGTGGACGGCGGCGAGCCGGTGGACGCCGGGTCGGCGCTGATGATCATGACCCTCGGTGCCGGCAACGGCGCCCAGGTGACGGTGTCCTCCGACGACGCGGCGGCGCTGGCCACCGTCGCCGATCTGGTCACCCAGGATCTGGACGCCTGAGCCCCACCAGAAAGCGATACGGTCCCCTTCTTCGCCCCCGTAATATTGCTCTGACGCCGCCCGCGGGATTCTTCTCATAGGCTGACGTTGCGCGAACACGCCGCACCGATGCGGCCTTCGCTTTGCTGCGGTTGTGCCACACAACCGCAACCGGGGACCGCAAGGGGGAGTGACGACCGTGCGACGCATCGCTGCGCTGCTGGCCGCGTTGACGCTGTTGGTGGGATTGGCACCGCCGGTGGGCGCCGTCGAACCGCCGACGATCGACCCCGGGGCCGTTCCGCCGGACGAGACGGGGCCCGATCAGCCCACCGAACAGCGGCGGGTGTGTTCGGCGCCGATCACGTTCCCGAACTCGAACTTCACCGACAAACCGTGGGCCAACGACTATCTGCGGCTGGCCGACGCCCAGAAGTTCGCGACCGGCGCCGGGATCACCGTCGCGGTCATCGACACCGGTGTGAACGGGTCCCCCCGAGTCCCGGCCGAGCCGGGCGGTGATTTCGTCGACAAGGCCGGCAACGGGATGTCGGACTGCGACTCGCATGGCACGCTGACCGCCTCGATCATCGCCGGCCGGCCCGCCCCCACCGACGGCTTCGTCGGCGTGGCGCCCGACGCCCGCATCCTGTCCCTGCGCCAGACCTCGGACAACTTCCAGCCCGTCGGCTCCCGCAGCGACCCGAACGATCCGAACAGCACCCAGACCGCCGGTTCGCTGCGCAGCCTGGCCCGCTCCATCGTGCATGCCGCCAACCTGGGCGCGCAGGTGATCAACATCAGCGAGGCGGCCTGCTACAAGGTGACCCGCCCGATCAACGAGACCGGCCTCGGTGCGGCCATCAACTACGCCGTCAACATCAAGGGCGCGGTGGTCGTGGTCGCCGCAGGCAACACCGGCCAGGACTGCTCGCAGAATCCGCCACCGGAAGCCGACCAACCCAACGACCCGCGCGGCTGGAAGCAGGTCCAGACCATCGTGTCCCCGGCCTGGTACTCACCGATGGTGCTGACGGTCGGCGGTATCGGCCAGACCGGTCAGCCGAGCAGCTTCTCGGTGTCGGGTCCGTGGCTCGACGCGGCGGCCCCCGCGGAGAACATCACCGCACTCGGATACGACGGGAACCCGGTCAACGCACTGGCGGGCACCGACGGGCCCATCCCCATCGCGGGCACCTCCTTCGCCGCCGCCTATGTGTCCGGCCTGGCGGCGTTGCTGCGGCAACGCTTCCCCGACCTCACCCCGGCGCAGATCATGAACCGGATCACCGCCACCGCCCGGCATCCCGGTGGTGGGGTGGACAACTACGTCGGCGCCGGTGTCATCGACCCGGTGGCCGCACTGACCTGGGATGTGCCCGCCGGCCCGAAAGCGGTGCCGTACCGGGTCAAACAGCTTCCGCCGCCGGTATACGTCGCACCGCCGGACCGCCGCCCCATCACCATCGTGGTGATCACAGGTGCCGCGGTCGCGCTGATCCTCGGGATCGGCGCGATGGCCCGCCGTGCCTTGAGGCGCCGATGAGAGAGTTCTTCGGCCAGTTCGGTTTTCGCTTCACCACCGGTCATCTGCTGTGGGCGGCGGTGCTGATCCCAGCCGTCGTGTTGGTCTTCATCCAGCTGAACCTGTTGTGGCTGGGCATCACCCTGGCCGTGCTGATCGCCGTGGCGACCACCCTGACCGTGCGCGGCCGCCGCTTCACCGGCTGGATCGCGGCACTGTTCTCCTGGCGGCGCAGGCACACCGTCGCGCCACCCGCGCCGTCGGTGCCCGCCGTCGGCGCCACGGTGCTGCCCGGCGACCATGTCGCGGTGCGTTGGGAGGGCGACCAGTTGATCGCCACCATCGAACTGATCCCACGCCCGTTCACCCCGACGGTGCTGGTGTCCGGTGAGGCCTTCACCGACGACGTGGTGGACACCCGGCTGGTCGAGCGTCTGCTCGCCGCACACTGTCCCGAACTGGAGGCCGACGTGGTCTCCGCCGGGTACCGGGTGGGCAAGACCGCACCGGCCAGCCTCGTGGCGCTGTACGAGCAGGTGGTCGGGCCGTACCCGGCACCGGCGAACCGGCGCACCTGGATCGTGCTGCGCGCCGACCCCGAGCGCACCCGCAGGCCGGCCCAGCGCCGCGAGTCCGGTGTCGCCGGGCTGGCCCGTTATCTGGTGGCCTCGACCACCCGCATCGCGGATCAGTTGGCCAGCAACGGTATCGACGCACGGTGCGGACGCAGCTTCGACGATTTCGACCGGGCCACCGAGATCAGTTTCGAACGTGAGTCGTGGTCGTCGATCAAAGGCCGCAGCACGTTCACCGCGGCGTACGTGGCGCCGGGCGGGCCCAACGTCTGGTGGTCGGCCCGCGCCGACCACACCATCACCCGGGTGCGCATCCGGCCCGGCGCCGCACCCACCACCACGGTGCTGCTCACCACGCTGGCCAATCCGACCACCCCGCGCGGCTTTTCGTGCCTGTTCGGCGGGCAGCGGGCCGCACTGCTCGGTCAAAGCCCGGTCACCGACCGGCATTACGAACTGCCCATCGGATCGGCCGGGGTGTTGGTGGGTGAGACGGCCGACCGCTACCCGGTGTACATGCCGTTCGACGACGTCGATGTCAGCATCAACCTGGGTGACGCGCGGTTGTTCACCCAGTTCGTCATCAGGTCGGCCGCCGCCGGTGGTGTGGTGACACTCGGTCCGCAGTTCCGCGAGTTCGCCGGTTTCGTGAACGGACGGATCGGCAACGAGGCCAAGGTGACCTGGCCCAACGCCACCACCTACCTCGGACCACACCCGGGGGTCGGACGAGTCGTGTTGCGTAGCAACTTCATCGGCACGCCACGGCACGCTCAGTTGCCGATCCGGTTGATCAACCCGCGTGAGGAGAGCCGTTACCAGATGGCGCTGGAGGGGGTATGACCACCAACGAGGTCAAGGTTGTCACCGCCGACCTGAGAGCCCTGGCGGGGGCGATGCGTGCGGTGTTCTGGTATCAGCCGGACGCGAAGGCCGCGCCACCGGACCAGTTGCCCTTGGCGGTCACGGCGACGGCGAACTTGAACGACAACGCCGCTGAACTGCAGCAGTATCAGAAACTCGCGGAGGCCCAGGGCCATCGGCTCGGCGAGATGCTGGACTCGGCCGCCAAGGCCTACGACGAGGTCGACGAGAAGTACAAGACCACCCTCGACGACCCGCAGCGGCACGCGGCGGTCGAGGGCATCACGTTGTCCCCGCCGTCCACCCCGCTGCCCCCGGTACCCGAGGCGCCTCCGGCGCCGAAGGCCCCGGATGCCAGCGGGTACAGCAATATCGAGCAGACACACGCCCAGCTGCTCAGCGGTAGCGACGCTTCATTGCGGGCCGCCGCTGTGCAGTGGGGCCTGGCCGCCGACAGTGCCGAGGGTGCCCGCCCACCGAAGAACACCTCCGACTGGGAGGGTGAGGCCGCCGATGCCGCCCACCGGCGGCTCGACGAGTACGGCGACTGGTGCACCGACCTGGGTGCGGCGTGGCGGCGATTGGCCGACGCTGCCACCAAGATCGCCGACGCGCACGTCACCGCGGTGACCGAACACACGCCGCTCTATCTGCAATACCTCGCCGCCAAGCAGGCCTTGGCCCGGTTACTGGCCGAGGGCGACGCCAGGTCCCAGGTACAAGCCCAGCATGTGCAGGCCGAGATGGCGAAGCTGCAGCAGGCCTCCGACGAGGTGCGGCAGAACTACGCCGGGCAGGCCACCTTCGATCAGGTGAAAGTGGAAAAGCCCGGGTTCGCCTCATCCGGTGGGACCGGCGGGGGCACCACATCGGGCTCCGGCGGTGGAGGTGGCGGCGGTACCCCAGGCGGCGGTGCCGGTCAGCCTGGCGCTGCGCCGCAGCCGCCGTCCGCGCCGGTCAGCCCGCAGGGTGCCGATCCGCTGTCGGCCGCTCAGGCACCGTCGGACTCATCCGGATCAGGCGGTAGCCCATCGGGTTCCGGCGGCAGCCCGGCCGGCAAGGGCGGTGGTGGTTCCCCTGCCGGCGGTGGGTTGCCGTCCGGTGCCGGGCTACCGGGAGGTGGCCTGCCCGATGGTGGGTTGCCCGACCCGGCACTGGACGACCCGGGTGTCAGCCCTGCCGGTGCCGGTTCCGGTGGCGGCTCAGGTGGCGGCGCCGGTGGCGGCGCGGGCACGCCCGGCATGCCGCTGCAGCCCAGCGTCGGCGCCGAGACCGTCGGCCCGGCACCCGGTGGGGCGCGCGGCGGCGGGTCGGGCGCCATCCCGGCGGCGGCCATGGGCGGCGGTATTGGCGGTATGGGCGGCGGCATGGGCGGTATGGGCCACGGTGGCGCCCAACCAGGCAAGGAGAAGCGGCGCGACCCGAACCTCGCCCCCGACGAGGACCTCTATACCGAGGACCGCGCCTGGACCGAGGGCGTCATCGGGGCGCGCAAACGCCGTGACACCCCGGACAAGGACCAGAAGTGAGCTTCGAACCGACCGACGACATGCATCCTCAGGTGGCCGCCGTGCTGCGCCAGGCCAGCCGCCTGCAGGACCTGATGGACAGCCAGCTGCAGAAGATGGCCGGTGAATCGTTCACGGCGGCAGACGAATCCGAGACCGTCGAGGTGACCCTCAACGGCCATCACCATCTGGTCGATGTCTACCTCTCCGACGGTGTGCTGCGGCTGGGTTCTGACACGGTGTCCCACCGGCTCAACGAGGCGCTGCACAACGCCACCGAGGTGGCCAGTGATTCCATTGCCGCCGACCAGGATCGGCTCAACGAGGCCATCGCCGAGATCACCGGCGGGGATTAGACCACCAGCACACCGTCGGATTCGACGCTGATCCGGACCCGCTGCCCCACGGCGAACGACGCACCACCGCCGACCTGGGCCAGCACCGTGTCGCGCTCGCTCCCGCTGGACTCAGGTCCTGCCAGAGCCACCCTGACCCGGGACACCGCCCCGAGGAACGACACTGACTGCACCGTCCCTACCCCGGCGGTATCGGTTTCCCCCGCCGGCACAGCAACAAGCCGCACGGCTTCCGGCCGAACCAGCGCCGTGCCCGCACCGGTCACCGATCCGGGCAGCGCCGGAACAGCCATGCCCCACAACAGCACCCGGCCGTCGATAACCTCGGCCGGAACACGGTTGCTCAGCCCGACGAACTCGGCCACGAAGGGCGTGGCCGGCGCCGTGTACAAATCAGCCGGGGCTGCCAGCTGTTCCAGCCGGCCCGCATTCATCACGCCGACCCGATCGGCGACGGCCAGCGCCTCCTCCTGGTCGTGGGTGACGAACAGCGTCGTGATGCCGACTTCCTGTTGAACCCTTCGGATCTCATCGCGCAACTGGGTGCGCACCTTGGCATCCAGGGCCGAGAGCGGTTCGTCGAGCAGCAGCACCCTGGGCCGGATGGCCAAGGCACGGGCCAGGGCAACGCGCTGCTGCTGGCCACCGGAAAGCTCACCGGCATAGCGATCCGACTGCGCCGCCAACCCCACCAGCTCCAGCATCTCCAGTGCACGAGCCTGCCTGTCCCGCTTGGCCATTCCGCGCATCTTCAGGCCGAACGCCACATTGTCACGCACCGTCAGGTGGGGAAACAGGCTGTACGCCTGGAACACCATGCCGATATCGCGTTTGTTCGCCGGCACCCGGCTGATATCCCGGCCGTCGACCCAGACGCTGCCCGCACTCGCCTCGTCAAGCCCGGCCAGGATCCGCAGGGCGGTGGTCTTACCGCAGCCCGACGGGCCGAGGAGCGCGACCAACTGACCGGGCTCCATCCGCAAGGTCAGCCCGTCGAGTGCGCGCACCGCCCCGTAATGCCGGCTCAGGTCCTTCAACTCCACCGCGACACCGGCCGTCATCCGCGGCGCCCCCTTCTCGTCACCAATGAAAGCACCAGTAGCAGCACGAAACCGAAGATGAGGGTGGCCAACGAGGCGGCCACCGAGGTGGGACCGTCGGCCTTGCCGATCGTCACGATCTGCACGGGCAACGTCATGAAGCCCGACAGTGAGGCCACCGTGTACTCGCCGAGCACCACGGCGATCGAGATGAACGCCGCCGCCAGGATGCCCGACCAGATGTTCGGCACGATCACCCGCGCGATGGTGGTGAGCCATCCGGCCCCCAGTGAACGCGCCGCCTCTGCCAGGGTGGTCAGGGCGATCGACGAGAGCGCCGCGTCGATGGCGCGGTAGGCGAACGGCAGCACCAGCACGATGTAGACGAAGGTGAGGGTGAGTGCGGATTCCCCGAGCAGATAGGTCACCCACAGGTACACGTTGCGCAAGCCGACGACGATCACCAGCGCCGGAATGGTCAACGGCAGCAGGCACAAGAACTCGATGAGCCGGCGCGCCCACGGAGTGCGCAATCGAACCCAGATCATCGTCGGCACCAGTACCGCGAGCATCGCCACGACCGTCAGCACCGCCAGCAGCACCGAGGTGACGATCGCCGCGACCAGTTCGTCATCACTGACCAGGCTGTGCCAGGCCGCCAGCGTGCGGCCACCCCCGAGCGGATCTCTGGTGGAGAAGTCGGCCATCGCATACAGCGGCAGCAGGAAGAACAGGCCGAACAACACCCACAGCCCGCCGCGCACCGCCTTCGTCATGTCAGCCACCGTGCCGTGCGCCGGACCAGGGCATTGTAGGCCACCATCACGACGGCGACCACGACGATCATCTCCAACGCCAGCGCATAGGCGAAGCCGGACTGCCCGAGCACCACCTCGCTGGTCAACGCGGCCCGGATGAGCAGCGGCACGATCGGGCTGCCCTGGCTGACCAGCGCCGCCGCAGTCGCGTACGCGGCAAAAGCGTTGGCGAACAACAACAGCAGTGACCCGAGGAAGGCGGGGGTCAACAGCGGGACGCCCACCTCACGCCAGTACCGCCACGGCCCGGCGCCGAGGCTGACGGCGGCCTCGCGCCATTGCACGCGCAGTCCTTCCAGCGCAGGGAGGAAGACGATGACCATCAGGGGGATCTGGAAGTAGCTGTACACCAGGATCAGTCCGGGCAGCCCGTAAAGCCAGCCCGAGCCGGCGAGATCCCAGCCGAAGGCCTGCTGCGCCCACACCGTCAGCACACCGTTGAGTCCGATAGTCGCCAGGAACGCGAAGGCCAGTGCGACACCACCGAACTGGGCCAGCACACTGCACAACGACAGCACCACCCGGCGCACCAGGGAACGCGGCGAACTACCGGCGATCAGCCAGCACAACAACGCCCCGAACACCGCGCCGATCAGTGCGGTGCTGCCGGAGAGCAGCAGGCTGCGGCCCAACGCCGCCAGCGGCGCCTCGCTGAACAGTGCGGTGAGCCGCTCCGGTGAGAAGCGCCCGTCCACGACGAACGCGTTCACCAGCACGGTCACCGTCGGGATGATCAAGAACACCGTCACCACCGCCAGGAATGGCAGCAGGGGTAGCACCTCGCGGACGCGACGCACCGGCGTCAACCGATCGCCTTGGCCCAGTTGGCTTTCAGATAGTCGGTCGCCTTCTTGTTCTGCTCAACGGAGACGAAGGTGGCTGCGCCGTCCACCGGCGGAAGCGTGCCATATGTCGCTCGGTCGATGGTGCCCTTGGTCACCATCGAGTCGGCCCGCACCGGCCGGGCACCGCCGGCCAGGTACAGGTTCTGACCTTGGTCGCTGTACAAGAATTCCTGCCACAGCCGCGCCGCGGCCGGGTGCGGTGCCTCGGAGTTGATGGCCTGGAAGTAGTACCCGGCCACCGCGGCGTTGTGCGGGATGGCCACCTTCCAGGTGGGCACCTTCTTGGCCTGCGCGACATTGAGGTAGTCCCAGTCGATCACCACCGGCGTCTGGCCGGAGGCGATGGTGGCCGGCGTCGGATCCACCGGAAGGAAGTTGCCCGCCTGGTTGAGTTTGCGGAAGAACTCGACGCCGGGGGCGATATCGTCCGGTGAGCCGCCCTGGGCCACCGCGACCATCATCACCCCGGAGAACGCGGCGCCGGCCTGGGTCGGGTCGCCGTTGAGCGCCACCTTGCCCTTCAGCTCGGGCTTCATCAGGTCGTCCACGCCGGCAATGACACCGACCTTGGCCGAGTCGTAGCCGATCGACATGTAGCCGCCGTAGTCGTTGACCCATCGGCCGTCCGGGTCCTTGAACGAGTCGGATATCTCGGCGAAATGCTCCACCTTGTACGGCGCGAACATGCCGGTGTTGGCCAATGCCACCGATTGGCCCAGGTCGAACACATCGGGCGCGGTGCTGCGGCCCTTCTGCTGCTGGGCGGCGTTGATTTCCTCCTGGCTGCTGGCCCCCGGCTGGGCGGAGTTGACCTTGATGCCGTACTTGGCGGTGAAGGCCTCGATGATGGCGCCGTAGTTGGCCCAGTCCGGCGGCAGGGCGATGACGTTGAGTTCGCCCTCCTTCTTGGCCGCCGCGATCAGGCCGTCCATGCCGCCGAAGTCTGCGGCCGAGGTCGCAGTGTTCGCCGCGTTGCCGCCCTGCCCGTCCTTCTTCTCGGGCGGCGCGCAGGAGGTGACCAACCCCGCGGCCAGCAGCGCGGCGGCGGCCATCGCCAGCAGACCCGTCGTGTTCAGCCCAGATTTCTTCATGCGCAAACCCTCCGTTGAGCAAGCGGCCGGCCGGTGACGTTCCGGTGTCGCGATCCGCCTGCGGCGATGAACCTGCAATGAACGCAGACCGACCCTACCGGCGCATTCGGGTCCGCGACGGGGCTTCACGAAATGCCGGACGACGGTGGCCGCTGCAGGCGATCCGGCGTGCCGCCACGGCCGGAACCGGCATCTGCGCAGGTCGGCACATACCATCGGGGGGTGGGTGAACGCGAGGCTCCGGATCCGGGGGTGTACGGAACCGCCGATCCGGCCGATCCCGGCGGCGCTGACGGTGCCGGCCACCCGGGCTGGGCGGGGCACAACGCCAGCGTGTGGGATGACCCGCGGCTCTACGAGCCGGTGGCCGCACCAGCGGAACCGCAGACCGGCCCGTTCGACGCGTTCAACACCGGGACGTGGACGTTCAAACCTCCGCCGCCGCCGTGGTACCGCACGCGGCGGGCAACCCTGGCCCTGTTGGCGCTGGGCGCCGCGGCGGTCGCACTGGTGGTGTCGGTGGTGCTGCTTGCCTTCTCCGGCTCGAGCGACGACGAACCGGTGGACCAGGTCAGCAGCACGCCGAGTGCAACGCCGACCACCACCCCGTTGTCGACCGAGCCGCCGGCCCCTCCGCCGCCGCCCCCGCCGCCACCACCGCCTCCCCCGCCGGAGCCGGCGCCCGAGCAGTCCTGGCCGGCGCCCCGGCAGCCCAGTGAGCCGCCATCCAAACCCAGGATCAACGTGACCCGGCCACCGATCAGCGTTGCGCCGCAGCCCAGGACGGCACGATGACCGCGCCCGACGCGGACTGGGCGCAGTCGTTCGCCGCCGCGCCCGTGGCCGTACTCGGCACGGCCGCCGACGGCGTCCCCCATCTGGTTCCGGTGGTGTTCGCGGTCAGCGGCGACACGGTGTACACCGCGGTGGACGCGAAACGGAAGTCGACACAGCGGTTACGGCGGTTGGCCAATATCGAGGCCAACCCGAGGGTCAGCCTGCTGGTCGATCACTACACCGACGATTGGACGCAGTTGTGGTGGGTCCGCGCCGACGGAACCGCCGAGATCCACCCGCACGGTGAACAGATGGCGATCGGATACGCGTTGTTGCGCGCCAAATACCGGCAATACGAGCGGACCGCGCTCGACGGTCCGGTGGTGGCGATCACCGTGCGCCACTGGTCGTCCTGGCACGCGTGAACCGACGAAAGTGGGGCACCCGAAACGGGCGCCCCACTTTCGGTCACCGCGTGACCGGCAAGCGGCCTAGAGCAGGCCGAGCAGTTGCAGATCGGTGATGTACTTGACGATCACCGCGGCACTGACATGCGGGATGTCCTTGTCCGGACCGATTTTCGCCTCCTGCACCGCAGCGCGGAACACGTCGGTCGGTGCGATCGAACCCCGCACCGGCGTCTCCGGCTGCTGGTAATTGTGCAGCAGCGGCATCAGCGACGCCTGGCGCTGCTTGTCCGGCAGAGACCGCAGTGCGGTCTCGAACCGCGACAGCCACTGACCGTACTCACCGACCCGCTCGATCTTGTAGCCCGCGTCGATCAGCCAGTCGACGAAGGTGTCCATGCTGATGCCGTCGTCGTAGGGGTTCATCACGTGGTAGGTCTCGAACGCCCCCGCTGATTCGGCAACGTGCGCCGCAAGGGTCGAGATGGCCTCGGCGATGAACTCCACCGGCAGCCCGTCATAGTGCGCCCGTTGCCGTTGACCGTCGGAATCCAACTGGTAGAACGACTCCGGGGCGATACCGGTCGCGACGAGGCTCAGCATCATCCGGGTGAACATGTCCGGCAGGTTGAGCTGGCCGGCATAGCTGGTGTCGGCCAGGATCATGTCGCAGCGGAACACCGAGACCGGCAACCCGGCCAGGTCGTGGGCTTCGCGCAGCAGCACCTCACCGGCCCACTTGCTGGTGCCGTACCCGTTGGCGTAGTTGTCGTTGATCGCACGCACCGAGCTCATCACCCGCACGTCGGCGTCCTCGACGAATTTGCCCGGCTCGATCTGGTCGCCGACGCCGATCGTGGACACATAGGCGAACGGCTTGATCGTGGTGGTCAGCGCGATGCGAATCAGTTCGGCGGTGCCGAGGGCGTTGGGCCCGAACAGCTCGCTGTAGGGCAGCACGTGATTCACCAGCGCCGCCGGGTCGACGATCAGGTCCACCGTGTCGGCCAGACGCTGCCAGGTGGCCTTGTCCAGCCCGAGGTCGGCCTCGCCCTTGTCACCGGCGATGACCTCCAGGTGGTCGGTGGCCAGTTTCTGGTAGTGCGCCAACAACTTCGGATCGCCGCCGCTGTTGGGTCCGGCACTGTCGAAGGTCTTGTCCAGCCGGGCCCGGGCCTCCTCGTTGCTGCGCGCCCGCACCAGGCAGATCAGTTTCCCGTCGACCAAATCCATCCGTTCCAGCCACTCCAGGGCCAGATACCGGCCCAGGAAGCCGGTGGCACCGGTCAGCAACACCGTGCGGATCTCGCTGCCCGCCTTGGGAAGTGACGGCGCCGCCGCCAATGTCGCGGCGTCGATGAACTTGTCCAGGGCGAGCTCGCTGGCCGACACCTCAGCGGCGTGTCGTCCGTGCACCGAGGCGAAGGTCGGGCGGCCCGTACCGCCGGCACGCTGCGTCTCGATATGCGCCGCGATCGCCGCCAGGTCGGAGGTGGGGCTCACGATCACCGACACCGGCACCTCGACCCCGAAGATCTCCTGCAGCAGATTCCCGAACGTCAACGCCGACAACGAATCCCCACCCAGATCGGTGAAATGCGCATCCGGCGCCACATCGGCAGTCGCAGCACCCAACAGCGCCGCGGCGGCGCGCGAGACCGTCTCGATGACCGGCGCGTCCGCCCCTTCGGCCCGCAGTGCCCGCAGTTCGCGGGCTTGTCCGTCGGCCAGCTCGGTGTAGAGATCCTCCAGCGCGGGACCGTAGTGCGCCTTCAGCTTGGGCCAGGCCAGCTTGCGGATACCGGTCAGCAGACCGTTCTCCACCGTGAAAGGTGTCGTCTCGATGAGGAAGTCCCGGGGAACCTCGTAGCTCTGCAGGTCCTGGGCCTTGGCCACATCCTGAAGTGACTCGGCGATCGCACGCTTGAGGGCAACCTCGTCGGCGTAGCCCGACAGCGCATCGGGGGTCGGCACCACCACGGCGAGCAGGTAGGGCTGGGCACTGTTGCCGTAGACGTAGATCTGCCGGATCAGCGGACTGTTGTTGCTGAACGCGGCTTCCAGCTTGGCCAGCGTGACGAACTCACCTTGGGCCAGCTTGAGCACGTTGTTACGGCGGTCCACGTAACGGATCTGGTCGGGTCCGAGCTCGGCGACGATATCGCCGGTCCGGTAGAACCCGTCCTCGTCGAACACCCCTGCGGTGACTTCCGGGCGCTTGTAGTAGCCGGGGAACAGGTTGACGGTCTTCACCAGTAGTTCGCCGCGTGGATATGGCTGGTCGGTCCGGTGATAGCCGAGCTCGGGGACGTCCACCAGCTTGTAGTCGATGGTCGGCGGGCGCTGTACGCGGCCGTCGAAGAACACCATGCCGGCCTCGGTGGAGCCGTAACCCTCGCGCAGGTGGATACCGAGGAAGTGTTCCACCCAGGCCTTCAGTGCGTCGGTGATCGGGGCCGAGCCCGTCATCGCGTCCACGTAGCGACCACCGAGGAGGTTCTGCCGCATGTCGGCGAGCACCTCATCCTCGTCCGCACCATGCGCGGTACGGCTCTGGAATTCCTGGTAGAGCATCTCCCAGACGCGGGGCACGAAGTTCAGCTCGGTGGGGCGGGACAGCGCCAAGTCTTCGAGCAGCGTGGACAGATCGGCACGCGCAGCGAAGTAGCAGGTGCCGCCGGCGGCCAGCGTGAGGTACAGGATGCCGCGCCCCATCACGTGGCTCATCGGCATGAAATTGAGGTTGATCGACGCGACGCTAGGGCCGAACCACGAGTCGCTGGAACGCTTCCAGAACGAGGTGACCTGGCTCTCCAGGTACATCGCACCCTTCGGGGCGCCGGTACTGCCCGACGTGTAGATGAGCAACGACAGCGGGTTCGGGTCGTCGACGCTCAGGGCCGGGGCCTGCGGCAGGTCGGCGCCACGGGCCAGTACCTCGGCCAGGGTTTCCACGGTGACGCCGGCCGGCAGCGCATCGGTGGCGGCGGCCAGCGCTTCGCGGTGATCGTCGACCTGCGAGTGGTAGTCGAACACGACCACCCGGTCGGGCGCGTGCCCGGTGCGCGCGAGTTCGACGGCCTCGTCGACATAGTCGATGCTCGCGGCGATGATCCGCGGCTCGGTCTCGGTCAGAATCGGGGCCAGTGCCGACGCCGTCGAACTGGATTGCAAGGGAACCGATACCGCACCCAATTGACCGAGCGCGGTGTCGATCACGGTGTAGTCGGCGCTGGTGAAGCCGAGGATGGCGACCCGGTCACCCGAGGCGAGACCAGAGGCGTGCAGGCCCGCGGCGGCCGCGCGGACGCGGTCCCACAACTGGGCGTAGGTGATGGTGTCAAAACGCGGGAGTAGCGCGGCAGTGGTCCGGCCGGTCGCGGGATCGGTGACATATTCGACGGCACGCTGCCCCAGCGCGGGTCGCTGCGCGTAGCCCTGCAACACGGTCTGGACGATCTGCGGTAACCGCATGCCGGGTACGTCGGCGGCCTCGCTCACCGTCGGATCGGGCCGCGCCGCGGCGAATTCGGGATCATTGGCGGTCAAGTCGGCGATGCGGCGTTCGAGCCGTTCGTCTTGGATATCGTTCGGCATCACAGAACCTCTAAAACGTCTGGTACTTCAATACAAATCAGGGGTGAGCGCGCCGTTGCGCCCTATTAGAAGGACGAGCGGGCGGACCGCGGAATTCCCGTCCCAGCTGTCAATGAGCTGAGAAAGCCTGGCCCCCGTCAGCAATGGGCGGTGACCAGGCTTTCCGGCTCAGAGCAGGCCGAGCAGTTGCAGATCGGTGATGTACTTCACGATCACCGCGGCACTGACATGCGGGATGTCCTTGTCCGGACCGATTTTCGCCTCCTGCACCGCAGCGCGGAACACGTCGGTCGGCGCCATCGCCCCGTTCACCGGGACACCGGGCTGCTGGTAGTTGTGCAGCAGCGGCAACAGCGAGGCCTGGCGCTGCTTGTCCGGCAAGGCGCGCAGCGTCGTCTCGAAGCGGTCCAGCCACTCGGCATAGTCGTCGATGCGTTCGATCTTGTAGCCCGCCTCGACCAGCCAGTCGACGAAGGTGTCCATGCCGATACCGTCGTCGTGCGGGTTCATCACGTGGTAGGTCTCGAACCCTTGGTCGACGTGCGCGCCGAGGGTCGAGATGGCCTCGGCGATGAACTCCACCGGCAGCCCGTCATAGTGGGCCCGCTGCGGGTTACCTTGGGCGTCAAGTTGATTGAACGACTTCGGCGCGACCCCGGTGGCCACCAAGCTGAACATCATCCGGGTGAACATGTCCGGCAGGTTGAGCTGGCCGGCATAGCTGGTGTCGGCCAGGATCATGTCGCAGCGGAACACCGAGACCGGCAACCCGGCCAGGTCGTGGGCTTCGCGCAGCAGCACCTCACCGGCCCACTTGCTGGTGCCGTACCCGTTGGCATAGCTGTCGTCGACCACCCGGGTGGCACTGATGGTGCGGATATCGGCGTCCTCGACGAATTTGCCCGGCTCGATCCCCCACCCGACCCCGATCGTGGACACGTAGGCGAATCGCTTGATCTTGGTGGTCAACGCGATGCGGATCAGCTCGGCGGTGCCGAGGGCGTTGGGTCCGAACAGCTCGCTGTAGGGCAGCACGTGATTGACCAACGCGGCGGGGTCGACGATGAAGTCGACGGTGTCGGCCAGCCGCTGCCAAACCGACTGTTCCAAACCGAGATTCGCTTCGCCCTTGTCACCGGCGATGACCTCCAGGTGCTCGGCAGCCAGCTTCTGGTAGTGCGCCAACAGCTCCGGATCACCGGTGTCGAACGTCTTGTCCAGCCGGGCCCGGGCCTCCTCGTCGCTGCGCGCCCGCACCAGGCAGATCAGTTTCCCGTCGACCAAATCCATCCGTTCCAGCCACTCCAGTGCCAGATACCGGCCCAGGAAACCGGTGGCACCGGTCAGCAACACCGTGCGGATCTCGCTGCCCGCCTTGGGAAGTGACGGCGCCGCCGCCAACGTCGCGGCGTCGACGAACTTGTCCAACGTCAGGTCGGCCGCGTGGACCTCGTCGGCCCCCGCGCCGTGCACCGAGCTGAAGGTCGGACGGCCCGTACCGCCGGCACGCTGCGTCTCGATATGCGCCGCGATCGCCGCCAGATCGGAGGTGGGGCTCACGATCACCGACACCGGCACCTCGACCCCGAAGATCTCCTGCAGCAGATTCCCGAACGTCAACGCCGACAACGAATCCCCACCCAGATCGGTGAAATGCGCATCCGGCGCCACATCGGCAGTCGCGGCACCCAACAGCGCGACGGCCGCACGGCTGACGGTCTCCAGCACCGGCGCATCGGCACCGTGCTGACGCAACGACTGCAATTCGTTGGCCTGGCCGTCGGCCAGCTCGGCGTACAGCGCTTCGAGTTCGGCGCCGTAGCGTTCCTTGAGCTTGGGCCAGGCCAGCTTGCGGATACCGGTCAGCAGACCGTTCTCCACCGTGAAAGGTGTTGTCTCGACCAGGAAATCGCGCGGAATCTCGTAGCTCTGCAGGTCGGCGACGCGGGCAGTGTCCTTCAGCGACTGCGCGATGTCGGCCTTACTCACCGTCGGGTCGGTGGGCACCACGACGGCCAGCAGGTAGGGCCGGGCGCTGTTGCCGTAGGTGTAGATCTGGCGCACCAGGGGACTGGTGGTGAACGCCGCCTCCAACTTGGACACGGTGACGAACTCGCCCTGCGCCAACTTGAGCACGTTGTTGCGCCGGTCGACGTAGCGGACCTCGTCGGGCCCGAGCTCGGCGACGATATCGCCGGTCCGGTAGAAGCCCTCCTCGTCGAACATCTGCGCGGTGATCTCGGGGCGCTTGTAGTAGCCGGGGAACAGCTGGGTGGACTTCACCAGCAGCTCACCGCGCGGGTGCGGGACGTCGGTCAGCCGGTAGCCGAGCTCCGGCACGTCGACCAGCTTGTAGTCGAGCACCGGCGGCCGGGTGATCCGGCCGTCGACGAAGACCGAGCCGGCCTCGGTGGAGCCGTACCCTTCCAGCAGGTGCTGCTCCAGCAGCCGCTCGACCCAGGCCTTGAGCTCCGGCGAGATGGGCGCGGACCCGGTCAGGGCGCTGACGTAACGCCCGCCGAGCAGGTTCTCCCGCATGTCGGCGAGCACCGCATCCTCGTCCGCGCCGTGCGCGGTGCGGCTCTGGAATTCCTGGAAGAGCATGTCCCAGATGCGCGGGACGAAGTTCAGCTGCGTCGGTCGGGTCAGCGCGAGGTCCTCCAGGAAGGTGGACAGGTCAGCCTTGGCGGCGAAGTTCACGGTGCCGCCCGAGGCCAGCGCGCCGTACAGGATGCCGCGGCCCATCACGTGGCTCATCGGCATGAAGCTCAGCACGATCGAGGGCACCTTGCCCTGGCTGTCGTCCCAATGCGCGTTGGCGGCCGGGCGCCAGATGTTGGTGACCTTGCTCTCCAGGTACATCGCACCCTTGGGCGCACCGGTGCTGCCGGAGGTGTAGATGAGCAGGGCCAGCGGGTCGTCCTCGGGGCCGACGACCCCGTCGATGTCGGGAAGTGCGGCTCCACGCTCGATCACGTCGGCGAACGACTCGATGGTGACGCCGGAGCCGAGCCGGGCCTGTGCGGCCGCGACCGCCGCACGCTGGTCGTCGACCTCGGAGTGATAGTCGAAGACGACGAGATGACCGACCGACGCGCCTTCGGCGAGTGCGACGGCATCGTCGAGGTAGTCGATGCTGCTGGCGATCAGGACCGGTTCGGTCTCGGCGACGATGGGCGCCAGCGCGGTGACGGACGCGCTGGTCTGCAGCGGTACCGAGACGGCGCCGAGTTGGCTCAGCGCCGTGTCGATCGTGGTGTAGTCGACGCTGGTGAAGCCGAGGATGGCCACCCGATCGCCACTGCGCACGGGTTGGTCGTGCCACGCGTTGGCGACGGCCTGGACCCGGTCCCACAACTGACGGTGGGTGATGGTCTCGAAGCGCGGCAGCAGCGCGGCGGTCGTCCGGCCGGTTGCCGGGTCGGTGACGAAGTCGACGGCACGTTGCCCGAGGGCGGGGCGGTCCCCGTAGCCCTGCAGCACGGTCTTGACGACGGCGGGCAGGCGCAGCCCCGGCTGGTCGACGGCGGCGATGACCTCGTCGCTCGGGGCGGCCGCCGCGAACTGCGGGTCGGTGTCGTACAGGTGGTTGAGGCGGCGTTGGAAACGCTCGACACTCGCGTCATTGGTCATCTGAAACCCCCGATAACTCTTGCGATCAATACGGAAAATTCGTGGTGCTATCTGCCGGCCACTGTGACCGGTACCCGAAACAACGTTAGCAAAACTAAAGATATGCCCCGAACCTGGCAGCTACCAGGGTGCTGTGAGCAAGAACACCGGTGCGTACCGCCTCCACCCAGGCATTCAGCGATTTCACAGCAACCGCGGGCTGAACCGCCGGCTAACGGCGTGCGGGCTCCTTACGCGCTTCCAACTGGGCCTCATACGCCCCCTCGTCGCGCCCGAGGGCAATGGTGGCCGCCGTCATCGCGACCACCGCCAGGGTCAGCACGATCGCCTCCCAGCCGTTGGCGTCCAACGTTTCCCCGAGGACGAAGGCCCCGAGCAGCACCGCGGCCAGCGGTTCGATCACCAACATGGTGGGCACCGAGGTCTGCAACGAGCCGGCATGGAAGGCCGACTGCTGCAGCAGCGTGGCCACCACACCCAGCGCGACCAACACATAGGGCACCGGGGTGGCCAGCACCTGCGCCACGGTGTTGCGGGCGAGCAGGTGGGTCAGCACCTTCGTCATCACCGCCACCATGCCGAAGAGCACCCCGACACCGACGGCCAGCAGCACCGCCCGTTGCCAGCCCGGCCTGCGCACCGCGATCACGACACAGCCGATCACGAGCACGAAGCTGATCCCCACGACGACGGTGATCTGCCGGGCCGACTCGATCTGCTCGTTGGCCCGCGGGTGGGCCAGCAAGATGAACACCGCCAGCGAGACGGTGAGCAGGATGGCCCACAGCCATTCACCGCGGGTGACCCGGCGGTGCGCCATGCGGGCGCTCAACGGCAGCGCGAACAGCAGTGCCGAGACCAACAGCGGCTGGACCACCAGCAGGGAGCCATGAGCCAGCGCCAGCGCCTGGAAGACGAAACCGGCGACCGCGGCGGCCGTGCCCGCCCACCACAGCGGTCGGCGCAACAGGGTGGCGACCATGACGGTGCTCACCCCGTGCTCCGGGGGAACGTCGAGGGTGGCGCGCTGGCGCACCACGATGCCGACAGCGGCGAAGATCGCGGCGCACAAGGCGAACAGCACCACCAGGGCGGGGCCTAGCACGACACAACCCTAGGGGTTCGGCGGCCTGCGCGCCTAAGGGTGCGGTCAGAGGGTCGGCCGGCCCGCTACCCGGATCGTCGGTTCAGGCGGCGTCCGCCGGGTGTGCATCGCTGTCCGCGGTCTTCGTCGCGGGCTTGCCGGTATCCGGGGTTCTCGGTTGCGGCGGCGTCGCATCGGCGCCCGGCACCCTCGACACGGTCTTGCCGTCTCCGGGAGTACCGGCGGTGCCGTGAATCAGACGGCCCGAACGCAGTGCCGACGAGATCGCCGCGGCCGACCGCCGCAGCTGCGCGGCCAGTGCGACGCGGGCCGGCTTGGGTTTCTTCGTCGTCGTGGGGGTGGCGACCGGTGGTGCGCTGCCGGCGCCGGCCGCTCCGGTCGGGGCCGCGGGGGCCGGCCGGGCGGTATCAGCCGCGACGGCGGCGGGTGCCTGGCGTGCGACTGGCTCGGCCGGTTCGTCCGTGGCCGCCGCCGGCACACCTACCGGTGGAAACACCTGTGCCGGGGTGTTCTTGCTGTAATCGCGTCGGTCGTAGCCGGTTTCAATCACGGCTCGCAGCGGGGCATCCAGCCTGTCGAGCACCGCGCCGGGAACCACGCCGCGCAGCGGCATCAACAGCGGCAGCCGCTTCGTCGGGACCAGGTAATAGGTGGTGTCGCCGTGCTGCTGGTAGTAGCGCGGATCGGACGTGTCGATATCCGCCAGGGCGCTCGCGTCGAGGTCCTGGGTGTCCCCATGCAGATAGACGATGCCCAGCACCGCGTTGGCGGTGGCCAGCAGGTTCAAGGGGTACTTGGGGAAATCCGCCCACCCGTCGTACTGCCGGGCGATGTCGACCGTGGTCCCCGCACCCTCCTCGGGGTCGTCCACCACCGGCGTGGCGCCGTCGAACGTGACGTTCAGCAGCGGGACGTAGAGCCCGGCGAACCGCTCGAAGATGCCGCCGTTGGGCCGGCCCGGATTCTCCACCAGCACGTAGTTGACGCCGTTTCCCGGATGGTCGCGCTTGTACCTGGTGGCCACCACCGCGCCCTGCGAGAACCCGAATACGGTGTCGCCGCTCTGCGGTCGTTCCCCGAGGGCGGCAATGCCCCGGCCCACCGATACCCCCCAGGACGGGTCACCGAACCCGCCGTTGGAGAACGGGCCGATCGTGGCGGGATAGTCGACGACGGTGACGTCGACCTGCGGCGCGGCCCGGCCTGCCCCGGTCATCATCGCGGTGGTGAAGGCGAACGGCGCCGGATGACCCGTGGTGTCGCCGATCTCGGTGCCCTTGAGGTAGTACACGGCCGAGTTTGCCGACAGCGTCACGCCGGCCGCCGTCACCGGGGTCGTGCCGATCAGCGCGACGGCCGCCAGGGCAACGGTGGACAGGGCGACACCCGTCCCCCCGGCCACCCCGCTGAGCTCGTGACCCGATCGAACTCGATGTCGCCCCCGTGAGTTCGCCACCATTGGCCCCCATCCCGGCCCGACCAACGGACCCCTGCCGAGATGCTAACTCGGCGAGTTTGCTGGCGGAGCCGATCCTGGGATTCCACCACGGGCCCTACTCGGCCGCTATTCGGCCACAGCCGGCACCGACTTCTTCGCGTCGGACCGGGTCTTGTACAGGCTGGCCACCGTGGTGATCACCAGGGTCACCACGATGACGCCCAGGCTGGCCAGGGTCGGAATCTCGGGGACGTGCACCGACTCGCCGCCGTTGATGAACGGCACCTCGTTCTCGTGCAGCGCGTGCAGCAGCAGTTTCACGCCGATGAAGCCGAGGATGAACGCCAGCCCCTGGGACAGGTAGACCAGCCGTTTGAGCAGATCGCCCAGCAGGAAGTACAGCTGCCGCAGTCCCATCAGGGCGAACACGTTCGCGGTGAACACCAGGTAGGGCTCGCGGGTCAGTCCGTAAATGGCGGGAATGGAGTCCAACGCGAACAGCAGATCGGTGGTGCCGAGCGCGACGATGACCAGGAACATCGGCGTCATCAGCCGCTTGCCGCCGGCCGAGTGGTCTTTCACCCACAGCCGCAGGCCGTCCCACTTGTCGGTGAACTTCATGTGCTTCTGCGCGAACCGCACCACGCCGTTGTCCGCGTCGTCGTCATGCTCGGTGTCCCGAACCAGCTTGACCGCCGTGTACACCAGGAAAGCGCCGAACAGATAGAACACCCAGGAGAACTGCTCGATGGCCACCGCGCCCAGTGCGATGAAGATGCCGCGGAAGATCAACGCCAAGATGATGCCGACCAGCAATGCCTGCTGCTGGTAGATCCGCGGCACCTTGAAGCTGGCCATGATGATCAAGAAGATGAACAGGTTGTCCACCGACAGGCTGTATTCGGTGAGCCACCCGGCGAAAAACTCCACCCCGTACTGACTGCCGTGGAAGAACCAGGTCCACAACCCGAACGCGACGGCCAGGCTGACGTAGATCGTCAGGTACGTCGCGGTCTCGCGGCGGGACGGTTCGTGCGGGCGCCGCCCGATCACGATCACGTCGAACAGCAGAATGGCGATCGTGACGCTGAGGGTGATCCCCCACTCAAGTGCAGACACGTTCATGAATCATGAGCCTCCGGTCGTCGTTCAACGGCCGAGGTCTCTTCCGCCGCGCCGATGACGAGCGCGGCCCGCGGCACCGGTAATCCAACGTTGGATCACGTGATGACGACACCGCAGCGGTAGGAGTACTCCCCTCACCAGCAATTGTGGCAGAAGAATCCGGAATCGGTCTAATCGGGCGCACAGCCCCGCGGCGTAGCTTCGCGGGCATGACGACACTCGACGATTCCCGCGTCGCGGCGGCGCTGGCACGGATGTACGCCGAATCCGACCGACAGATGGCCCAACTGCGCGAGCGTGGGCCCGCCGACCGTGCCCGCCTGCAGCAGGCGACGGCGCAGGAACGTGCGGACGCGCTCAGCGACATCTACATGCCGGTCACCCCGGCCGCGGGCCGACTGCTCTACATGTTGGTGCGCGCCACCCGGCCCACCACGATCGTCGAGTTCGGGATGTCGTTCGGCCTGTCGGCGGTGCACCTGGCCGCCGGGGTGCGGGACAACGGGACCGGCCGCGTGATCACCACCGAGCTGAGCAAGGCCAAGATCGACGCCGCGGCGCAAACCTTCGCCGAGACCGGCCTGGCGGATCTCATCACCGTCGTGGAAGGCGATGCGGTCACCACCCTGGCGGAGGTACCGGCTCCGGTCGATCTCGTCCTGCTCGACGGCTGGAAGGAGCTGTATCTCCCGGTGCTGCGGGTGCTGGAACCGAAGCTGTCATCCGGCGCGCTGGTGATCGCCGACAACACCGAAATGTCCGATACCAAGCCATATCTGGATTACGTACGCGATCCGGCGAACGGCTACACGAGCGTCAACTTCGCGGCCCGCGACACGGACAGCATGGAGATCAGCGGTCGCGTGTGAACCGGGCCCCGGGCCCTCTACTATGAGAGCTTCTGTCCGGCCAGTGCAGTGACGCACCCCGGTCCACCTCATCTTCTGCCCCGGAGTGTCCGTGCGTCCTGATCGTTACCGCGTGCGCGTCGCATGCCTGGCAGCGCTGCTCCTCGTCACCACCGCCTTCGGCGTGACGCAGAGTTCGCGTATTGCGCAATGCCAGGACGGCTGCCGCACGTTGGCCGCGAGCACCGATCTGGCCGCGACCGAAGCCGTCCCGCCTGCGCCTGCGCCGACGCCGGCGACGGTCCGAGTGCTGCCCCAGCCGGGCGCCCAGGGAGTGCTCCCGCGCGGACCGGTACGGGTCACCGCATTCACCGGCACCCTCACCGACGTGACCATGGTCAACGAGAACGGCACGGTCGTGCCCGGCGTGCTGACGCCGGATCGCACGGTGTGGAAGCCCGCCGTCCCGTTGGGCTACGGACGCGAGTACACGCTCACCGTGCGCTCGCAGGGGCCGGGTGGGATGCCGGCCGCCGAGACCTCCAGTTTCACCACGGTGTCCCCCAGCTATCAGGCGTCGGTGTCACTGACCACCACGGGGTACGCGCTGTTGAAAGACGGCGGCACCTACGGTGTCGGCACGGTGGTGGTGGCGCGGTTCGACGAGCCGATCGCCGACCGGGCGCGGGCCGAGCGGCAGCTGACGGTGACCACCTCACCGCCGGTGCAGGGGTCCTGGTACTGGGTCGACGACCAGACCGCGCACTGGCGCCCCGAGCGCTACTACGCGCCCGGCACCACGGTCTCGGTGGCCGCGAACATCTATGGCGTCCCGCTCGGCAACGGCGTGTACGGCGAGGACGACGAGAAGGTGTCGTTCAAGATCGGCGACGCGCACGTGTCGATCGCCGACGACAACACCAAACAGGTCAGCGTGTACGACAACGGGAAACTGGTGCGGACCATGCCCACCTCGATGGGCCGTGGCGGCACCGAGACCATCGGCGGGACGACGCTGAGCTTCTGGACCCCGCCGGGGGTGTACACCGTGCTGGACAAGGCCAACCCGGTCATCATGGACTCGTCGTCCTACGGGTTGCCGGTCAATTCCCGGCTCGGTTACCGCGAGACGATCCCGTGGGCCACCCGGATCAGCGGTGACGGCATCTATCTTCATCAGCTCAATGCGACGGTGTGGGCGCAGGGCAACACCAACACCTCGCACGGATGTCTGAACCTGAATTCCGAGAACGCCGAATGGTTCTTCGATTTCTCGGTGCCCGGCGATGTCGTCGAAGTCCGCCACACCGGCGGCCCGCCGCAGGACCTGCTGTCGCAGAACGGCGACTGGAGCGTGCCGTGGGACCAGTGGCGCAAGGGCAGCGCGCTGGCCGCCTAGGTCGCACCGGCCCTGGGGGCTCAGATCGCTCCGGCCCTGGGGGCTGACGTGCTGGTCGCGTACGGGTCGCTGGTGGTGGTCGTGGTCGAGGTGCCGCCGGTCAGTTCGGGGAAACCAGGCACCCAGTCGTCGGTGGTCGTGGTCGTGGTGCCGGACCCCGACGGGTTGATATCGGCGGTCGACGGTGTCGTCGTGGTGGTGCGGGTCGTGGTCGTGGTGGCCGGGGTGGTCGTCCCCGACGAGGTGGGCGCCTCCACGGTCGCCGGTGTGAGCGGGCGGCCGGGATCCATCGAACTGCGTGAGGTCTGCACCACCGCGAACACCAGGACGACGAGCACCGCGATCACGCCGGCACCGGCTGCGTAGACCGCCCAGGTCTCCTCGTACCACGGTGGCGGGTTGTCAGCCTCGTCGTCTCCCACAGGCGGTGATCGTAACCAGTGGCCGGCGCCCGCCCTCCCGGTGTCTAACCCTTGACGATGTCCTGGCCCTGCACGCTCACCGCGACGGTGGCCAGCGGTTTGGTGGCCGGGCCTTTGATGACGGCGCCGTCCAGGCCGAAGGTGCTGCCGTGACACGGGCAGATGATCTTCCCGTCCGCAACCGAGGACACCGCGCAGCCGGCGTGCGGGCACACCGTCGACAGCCCTTTGAACACGCCGGCGCTGGGTTGGGTGAGCACCACACCGTCGACGATGAGCCCCGAGCCGACGGGGACTTGCGATGTCTTGGCGAGCACCGCCGGCGCTCCAGGGGTCTCCGATGATGTCGGCGTCGCAGACGCAGCGTCCTTATCATCCCCCGCTTTCCCGTCGTTGCGACCGCCTCCGTAGCCTGAGCAAGCCGCAATTGCGGTGGCGCCCAGTCCGATTCCGGCTCCGGCAATTACCTGGCGGCGTCCGACGGTGTTCTCGTGGATGGTCATGGCTGATCTCCTCGGCTTCATTTGGCAAGTCCGTTGATCTGGAAGAACCACAGGGCTGAGGTCAGCCAGATGTTGACGAGAGTAAAGAACACCAGCCCACCGAGCACCGGAATCACCCACGCTCGCAGGTTTTTCCGAGTCAGCAGGATCATTTTGGCGACAAAGGCGCCGTAGAAGAAGCAACCGAACAGCGAATGCCACAGCACCCGGCTGTCGGTGGCCTGGAATCCGAGCGCGTAGAGGCAGTGCACCGCGACGGGCACGCTGGCCAGGACCGCAAGCCGGCCCGACCACACGTGTGCGACACCGATCCAGGACGGGGCCCGCCCGCCCGGCAGTACCCGGTACATCACCAGTGCCGAGATGAACTGGAAGACGGCCAGCGCAACGGCGATGGTCGCCAGCCACGATTTCACCGCGCCGGGTCCGGAGAAACCCCCGATATTGACGGCGAAGAACTGCGGGGTGTGCAGGCGGCCGTACACGCCGAGCCCGACGGCCACGACCGCTCCGATCGCCAGTGCACCGAGCAGCGCCGTATCGGCGGCCCGCGGCGCGGCCAGCAGGCGGGTATCCGCCTCGGCGTACTCACGGCGCATTGGAGGTTCCCTGCACTCGGTCCACCTCGAAAGTGGCGAATTTCCAGCTTTGTTCGCCGATCGTCAGCGTGCCGGTGACCGTGGTCCCGTGGTGTTCGCCGGTGAGGCTACTGGTGGCACCTTTGCTGCTCAGCGCCAGCGCACCGCCCCGGGCGCTGCCTCGCAGCCACGCCTCGACGGCCCGTCCGTCACACGCGTATGCGACGGCCTCGGTCCCGTGCACGGTGATCTCCACGGTGATCGTGCCGGTCGCCGTGGGGATCTTGCCGGCGAAGTTGGCTTTGGTGGCGAACGGGTCGGGCGCCGGGGGTGGTGGGGGTGCCGGCGTCGGGGCCGGGTTGACCGCGGCTGCCGTCCGGGTCGCCGACGGTGCGGGTGTGTGGTGCACGTTGACCGCCCACAACCCGCCGCCGAGGGCCGCCACCGCGGCCACCGTCACCAAAGGACCTTTGCTTTTCATGCGTTCGAGCATGTCCATCGGTGGGCCCGATTGTGTGGAGACGACGTGGAGATCAGCTGGAGGTTCGCGGTAGGAGCGCGCGCTCAGCGCCGGAACACCACCCAGCGCATGGCGGTGTACATGAAGACGGCTTCACCGCCGCCGGCGATGACCCGCGCCAGGTGGTACTCCAGTCCGAACGATGCCAGTGCGGTGGGCACGGCAACGATGAATGCCCCGTAGTTGAGGGCCACGACCACGACGTAGATCGCCAGTTGCGATCGGACCTGCGCGTGCGAGCGGAAGTTCAGCGTCCGGTTCAGCGCGTAGCTCAGCGCGAACGCGCACCCGTAGCCGACTGTCAGGGCGACCGGCAATGGCACACCAAAACCGCTGTGCAGCAATGTCAAAATCAGCAGATCCACCCCGAAGGTGAAACCGTTGATCAGTACGAAACCCAGAAAGGTGGGAGCGACGACCCGGTCAAGGCGCAGCGGCAGGCGCGCGGTGACGCGCTCACAGCAGTGGTGGAACCGGTCGGCAAACCGGCCAGGGGCCGGTGCTGGCGCCGACTCGACGGTCACCGCGTCACCATGCCATCGTCAGATGGCCGTCCCGTTATGGGTCGGCAAACATTCAGCGCGCGGCCGGCCGCGGCGAACCAGTGACCAAAAGCTCTGTGCCGGTTTCATGTTCGGCGAATTGGACGATACGCGCCGCGGTCGCGTAATCGCAGGCCTGCGCCGAGCGCCCGATCAGCACCGGGCCACCGCGCAAACCGAAACGTCCCTGCACACCGACGTAACTGCCCGGCGGGATCGGCTCGGTGAGGCAGTACAACGTGGTGGCGGCACCGGCGTCGGCGTCGTTGGCCAGTACACCGACCACCAGCTTGACCCCGCGCTGCACGACGCTCATCAGCGGCCCGCCGGTCACCTGCGGCAGGTTGGAATCGACCCATCCGGGGTGAGTCAGCTGGGAGACGACGGGCGACCCGGCGGCCCGCAGCCGCCGGTCCAGTTCCAGACCCCACAGCATCACGGCAAGTTTGGACGCCGCGTAGGAACCCATCACGGTCCACTTGTGGTGGCGCAGATGCAGGTCGTCCAGATGAAGGGTGGCCGACTTGTGCGCTTCGGAGCCCACGGTGATGATCCGCTCCCGGACCCGTCCGAGCAGCACGTTGGTCAGTGCGAACGGCCCGAGCAGGTTGGTCGCGATGGTGGTCTCGAAACCGTCGACGGTCTCGGTGCGCTGCCGGGTCAGCGCGCCGGCGTTGTTGACCAGGATGTCGATCGCGTCGGCGCCGAGGTCGTCGAGTCGGCCGGGGAAGGCCCGGACCGAGGACAGGTCGGCGAGATCCAGTCGGGCGACAGCGGTGTCGCCACCCATCTCCGCGGCCCGCTGCGCGCCCAGTTCGGTGTTGCGGACCGCCAGGATGACGCGGGCGCCGGCGCGGGCGAGTGCCGTCGCCGTGGCCAATCCCACCCCATTGGTCGCACCCGTCACAACGATGCATTTGCCGGTCAGATCCCCGAGCCGCCCTGGCGTCCACTGCGCTGTCATAACCCGAGGCTAACCAGGTATTTCGCCCCTCGTCTCCGGTACCGGCAGGGCGCCTGTTGCTGTACCGTTCGGTGATGCCTCAGTGTTGCGGCCCGGCGCGAACGGGCATCTGATGCTTACGCCCGCACGCTGGCGACACCGCGGCGATCACTACCAATGGCTGACGTCGTTCCTGGCGGCCCGCGATCTGCAGACCCTGACGTGTCGCGTGGTGGCGTGGAGCATCATCGGGCTGGGCGCGATCGCGCTGCCCGTCACCGTGTCCACCTCGCAGTACACCCCGATGTCCGGGCCGGCCGGGGGCGCGATCGTCATCCTGTGCACCGGCGTGATGGCCGCGATCTGGCTTCGCTCGGATTGGCCGACATGGCGGCAGTCGGTGTTCTGCGTCGTGTTCGGCACCCTGCTGATTGCCGCGTCATGCCTGTGGCTGCCCCACCCGATCATGGCGTTGGTGGGTTCGACCGCGTTCGTCGTGACAACCGCGTACACGGTCTTCTTCCATTCCCGCCGGCTGCTGCTGCTCATCGGAGGCATCCAGGCGGCGACGCTGGCCATCCTGGCGTGGCGGCTGTTCGTCACCGAGCCCGTGGCGGCGCTGTCGTCCATCGCGCTGGTGGTGACCATCAACGCGACGGTGGCTTTCGCCTGCGAACTGGCCCTCAAGATCGCCGGCTCGGAGATGAGCCACGACGGTATCGAACCGCTGACCGGCCTGCTGAACCGCGAGACGTTCTACGACGAGGTCGCCACCCTGATCGGTTCGCGCAGCCGCCGGGACGACCGGTATTTCGTGCTCATCGTCGCGAACCTGGACAGCTTCTCGCTCCTGACGGCCATGTCGGGAAAGACGGGTGGCAACCGCGCCCGCGTGGCCATCGGACAGCGGCTGCGCGAGACCGTGCGCGGTGATGCGGTGATCGGCCACCTCGGCGACAGTGAGTATCTGATCGCCGACGTGTTCACCCACGAGGATCCGTCGCCGCTGGCCGACCGCATCCTGGGCACCATCAAATCCGCGCCGTTCCAGTTGACGGCGAGCCTGGGTGTGGTCAGCACTCCGCTGCAACCGCTGGCCCGGCACACCTCGCGCGACGTGCTCGACGAGCTGGTCACCATCGCGACCAACGCAATGTACGAGGCGCGCAAGGCCGGCGGCAATCAATCCTGTCTGCTGGAGTCGCCGAAGTTGGCCACGGTGGACGACGACCCGGAAAACCGTCCCGATATCGGTCGCTCGGCTTAGACCGAACCAGCGACCTGGGTCAGCCGCCCCAGCCGCGCGTACCGTCCCAGCCGCCGCAGATGCCGTTGAAGCATCCGCTGCCGAAGCCGCCCTGCTGCGGGTTCCAGCCGCCGCAGCCGTGCCAGTTGGGGCCGCTTCCGCAGCCTCCGCCACCGCCGTGACCGTCCGGGCCACCGCCACCGGTGGGCTGGGCCACCACCGATGACACCGGCGCCGGCGCGACCGCGGCGCTCACGGCAGCCGCCGGCAGGGCCAATGCCGCTGCGGCGCAGAGGGTTACCGTCAGCCACCTAGGCGAGTGAGCACCCCAGAAGCGTAGCGACCGACGAACAATTCCAGACATGTCGCACCTCGACTCAACGGGCAGGACCGGACAGCGGTTCGTTGACGACGATCTGCACCGGAACGTGCGGTCCGTCCTGGAGCAACATGGTGGTCGGAATGGCGATCGCCACCAGCGCGACCACGGACAGCAACGCCGCTTCCACGTAGCGCTTGATGATTAGCATGACTAGATAGTCCTCCTAAGCAACGCGCCCGACAAGGCATTTGTGAGTGAGGACACTCCACAACCCGATCCCCGGGTCCCTGTCGCATCGGCGCGGTGATTCATACACCTGCCAACGTCAGGCGCCGGGCCGGTCATTCCTGCGCCGACCCCCTCAGCGGAGGCGGCGCACTCAGGCGGTCAGCAGTCTGCTGCGGAACAGGTCGAGAACCTGGTCGAGGGCGGCCCTGGTGGCCTGCCCGGGCTCGTCGATGAGGTGTTCGGTCAAGACCGAGTGGGGGGTCAACAGCGCATCCGGATTGGCATCGGCGTCCTCGAGCTCGACGGCGACGAACGCCTCGCCCAGTTGTTCGCGCAGGAATTCGAAGCGCTCCGCGGGCACCATGCGGTCAAACTTGAACCGCAGACCCAGCACGGTGAGCCCGGCGGCACAACGCTGTTTCACCACGGCGAGGTCCTGCGGCGAGATGTCGATCGAACGCTTCTGCCGCGCGGTCAACGCCATCGGCATCGACGGCTGCGAGAGCACCGGTGCCAACAGCACATCGTCGGCCGCCATCGCCAGGGCGTACCCGCCGGTGAAGCACATTCCGACCGCGCCCACACCCGGACCGCCGCACCGTTCGTGTTCGGCCCGGGCCAGCGCCCGCAACCAGCTGATCACCGGGGACGTCCGACCGGTGGCGAGCGTGACGAATTCCTTGCTGACACAGGCCGGCACCATGGCCCTGGCGAAACTGCCGAGTGCTGCCTGCATGCTGCGATTCGGGTCGAAGCCGGGCTCACCGAACAGGTGCGGAAGCACCGCGGTACATCCGATATCGGCGACTTTCCTGGCGAAGTCCAGCACCTTGGGAGTGATCCCGGGCATCTCGGCGATCACGATGACGGCAGGCCCCGTGCCTTTCCGGAAAATCGACCGCGTGGTGCCCTCGTGGGTGAACTCTGCGTGCTCGAAATCGGCGAGATCGTCATTGGGCACCGCAGCGGTCCTCCCCCGTACCAAACACCGGCAATAGCGGCCACCCTACCGCCGTTTCACGCGGAGGCGAGCACCCTGGCTCAGGTGTACGGGTCGATGATCTCGGCACGCACCGGCTCGACGACGGAACCGGCCGGGCGGCTGAGCTTCTGCGCATCCAGCACCATCAGCGCCACGTGCAGTGATGTCCGCGATTCCCCGTCGTCGAGTTCCACCCCCAGGGCGCCTCCGATGGTGGCCAACCGCTTGTAGAGCGCCGGCCGGCTCATGTGTAACCGTTGGGCCACCGCCGCCTTGTTGCCTGCCGAGCGCAGATACTCGCGCAACACCTCGATATTCGAGGGGTCACCGGACAACAGTGCCCCGAGTTCGGTCTCGGCGAAAGCCTGCACGCGGTGATCGCTGCGCAGCAGCGAGATCAGTCCGCGCAATCGCACGTCGGCCGCGCGGTAGTACGGGCGCGCCGCCTCGGCCATCGACAGCGCCACCTCCGCGATGTGCGAGGCCTCGGCCAGGCCGTGGATGGCATCGATCACCCGCTCGACGGGTTCGGCGACCGCCAGCGCCGCGCCGGAAATGCCCTCCACACGGCGGATTTCGCGACGCAGATCGGTGCCGAGCGCCGCCAGTGCGGTATCCGCCGAGCGAGCGACGCCGAGCGACAACACCATGCCGATCTCACCGTCGCGCCGCACCGAGAACAGGCCGGTATGTCCCGAGGCGTTGACGGTGTGGGTGACGGTGTCCAGTAGCGACACGTTGCGACGTTGTCCCGCAACAGGATCGGCCATTCCGCGGGCCCCGGCCGGCCGCTCGACCCGTACCGTGGCCGGCACGTACCGGACCGACGAGCGCAGCCCCAGCGCATGCGCACGAGCGGCGGCCTCGCGTTCGTCGGTGATCCGGCTGCGCAGCACGTCGTCGAACAACCCGCTCTGGGCCTGGTGCGCCAGCCCGGAGCGGTCCCGCTCGATCATCCGATGCAGCGCCAGTGCCACCCCGGCCCGTTCCAGCACCATCTGCGTGCGCGCCGCGTCGGCGGGCTGGCGCGGCACGATGAGCCGGCCCCACTCCTCGGTGCGCGGCCCCACCGCGGTCACGGCCCAGTGTTCGGTGCCCGCGCTGCGCCGGGATCGGCGCTCCCAGTCGTGCAGCAGGTCGGCGGTGTGGCCGCGGGCCGATACCGCCAGCACCCGGTGCGCCAAATCCTCCAACACCACGGGTTCGTCGAGCATGGCCGCAGCGGCGTCGACGATGCCGCCCAGCGAGGCGCGTTTCATGCTGAGATCGGTGAACGTCTCGTGCACACGGCGGTCGAAATCCACCCGGTCGAACTGATCGGTGACGATCATCCGGTGCACCGCCTCGGTCACCTCGACGAAGCGGACCTGCCGGTGCAGCGCCACCAGGGCCAGGTCGTACCGTTCGGCGATCGTGCCGGTACCGGCCGGCAATCGATGCCCGCCGAGTTCGACGACCACGCCCAGCACCCCCGCCTCGGCCATCCCGCGCAGGTAACGGCCCGGGTCGGCACGCAGGGCGGCGCCGGTGGTGAGCACCAGTTCACCGCCCTGGACCAAGGTGGACAGGTCGGCCATATCGCTGACGTGCACCCAGCGGATCGGCTCGTCGAATCGCCGCGAGCTGAGGATCTCGGGCTCGCCCTTCTGCAGCACCGGCAGCCGGACGACATCGGCCACCGTGATGATCATTTACACATCGTAACGGTGGGAGCGATTTCAGAGACGATTCGTAACGGCCGCTCGGGTGTCCGCGGCCACACACTGAGAGCACTCCGACAGAAAGTGAGCACATCGCGATGCAAGCCACCGTTCAGCACTGGCGTGACGGCAAGTTCTTCGAGGGCGCCTCCGGTGCCACGGCGCCGGTCACGAATCCGGCGACCGGTCAGGTCACCGGGCAGGTGGCTCTGGCCAGCGTCGAGGACGCCCGCGCCGTCATCGACGCCGCCGCCGCCGCCTTCCCCGAGTGGCGGGACACCTCGCTGGCCAAACGGACTCAGGTGTTGTTCAACTTCAGGGAGCTGCTCAACGCCCGCAAGGGCGAACTGGCCGAGATCATCACCAGCGAACACGGCAAGGTCGTCTCCGACGCCCTCGGCGAGGTATCCCGTGGCCTGGAGGTCGTCGAATTCGCTTGCGGCATCCCGCATCTGCTCAAGGGGGGGTTCACCGAAAACGCCTCCACCAAGGTCGACGTCTACTCCATCCGCCAGCCCCTCGGCCCGGTCGCGATCATCTCGCCGTTCAACTTCCCCGCCATGGTCCCGATGTGGTTCTTCCCCATCGCCATTGCCACCGGCAACACCGTCGTGCTCAAACCGTCGGAGAAAGACCCGTCGGCCTCCCTGTGGCTGGCCCAACTGTGGGCCGAGGCCGGGCTGCCCGACGGCGTGTTCAACGTCCTGCAGGGCGACAAGACCGCCGTCGACGAGCTGCTGACCAATCCCAAGATCAAGTCCGTCTCGTTCGTCGGGTCCACCCCGATCGCGCAGTACGTCTACGCCACCGGTACCGCCGCGGGCAAGCGCGTCCAGGCCCTGGGCGGGGCCAAGAACCACGCGGTCATCCTGCCCGACGCCGACTTGGACCTGGCCGCCGACGCCATGGTCAACGCCGGTTTCGGCTCCGCCGGGGAACGCTGCATGGCCATCTCGGCCGCCGTGGCCGTCGGCCCCATCGCCGACGACCTGGTCGCCAAGATCGCCGAGCGCACCGTCGGCCTCAAGATCGGTGACGGCACCAAGGACTCCGATATGGGCCCCCTGGTCACCAAGGCCCATCGCGACAAGGTGGCCTCCTATATCGACGCCGGCGAGAACGACGGCGCCAAGGTCGTCGTCGACGGTCGCAATGTCCAAGCCGACGGTGGTGCCGATGGTTTCTGGTTGGGCCCCACCCTGCTGGACAACGTCACCCCCGACATGAGCGTCTACACCGACGAGATCTTCGGCCCCGTCCTCTCGGTACTGCGGGTGGACACCTACGACCAGGCCCTGGAGCTGATCAACGCCAACCCATACGGCAACGGCACCGCCATCTTCACCAACGACGGCGGCGCCGCCCGGCGCTTCCAGAACGAGGTCGAGGTCGGCATGGTCGGCATCAACGTCCCGATCCCGGTTCCCATGGCCTACTACAGTTTCGGCGGCTGGAAAGCCTCGCTGTTCGGCGACAGCCACGCCCACGGCACCGAAGGGGTGAACTTCTTCACCCGCGCCAAGGCCATCACCAGCCGCTGGCTCGACCCCTCCCACGGCGGCATCAACCTCGGCTTCCCCGAGAACAAGTGAGAGACTGCACGATATGACTGTCACCGAAGAGTCGACCCTGCTGCCCAACGGTCTGACCGTCGAGGCCGCGCGCGCCGAGGCCGCCCGCGCCTTCGAACTGGATCGCAAACATGTGTTCCACTCCTGGTCCGCCCAGGCCGAGATCGCCCCGATGACGATCACCGCCGCCCAGGGGTCCTACGTGTGGGACGGCGAAGGCCGTCGCCTGCTCGATTTCTCCTCACAGCTGGTGAACACCAACATCGGCCATCAGCACCCCAAAGTGGTTGCCGCCATTGCCGAACAAGCCGCCAAGCTCTGTACGGTCGCGCCGCAGCACGCCAACGCGGCGCGCTCGGAGGCCGCTCGGCTGATCGCCGAACGCACCCCCGGTGACCTGGACAAGATCTTCTTCACCAACGGCGGCGCCGACGCCGTCGAGCACGCGGTGCGGATGGCCCGGCTGCACACCGGCCGGTACAAGGTGCTGTCCCGGTACCGGGCCTACCACGGCGGCACGGAGACGGCGATCAACCTGACCGGTGACCCGCGCCGCTGGCCCAACGACCACGGCAACGCCGGGGTGGTGCACTTCTTCGGGCCGTTCCTGTACCGCTCGCAGTTCCACGCCAGCACCGAGGCCGAGGAGTCCCAGCGCGCGTTGGCCTACCTGGACCAGCTGATCCAGCTCGAGGGTCCGTCCACTATCGCCGCCATCATCCTGGAATCCATCCCGGGCACGGCGGGCATCATGGTGCCGCCGCCGGGCTACCTGGCCGGGGTGCGGGAGATCTGCGACCGCTACGGCATCGTGTTCATCGCCGACGAGGTGATGGCCGGCTTCGGGCGCAGCGGAAAGTGGTTCTCCATCAACCACTTCGACGTGGTGCCCGACCTGATGACCTTCGCCAAGGGGGTGAACTCCGGCTACGTGCCGCTCGGCGGCGTGGCGATCAGCCCCGCCATCTACGAGACGTTCGCGCACCGCGCCTACCCGGGCGGGTTGACCTACTCCGGGCATCCATTGGCCACCGCGGCCGCCGTCGCCACCATCAACGCGATGGCCGACGAGGGCATGGTGGACAACGCCGCCCGGATCGGCGCCGAGGTCATCGGTCCCGGCCTGGCCGAACTGGCCGCCAAGCACCGCAGCGTCGGCGAGGTCCGCGGCGCCGGGGTGTTCTGGGCCGTCGAACTGGTGGCCGATCAGCAGACCCGCGAGCCGCTGGCACCGTACGGCGGATCCAGCCCGGCGATGAACTCCGTCATCGCCGCCTGCAAGGCCGGCGGCCTGCTGCCGTTCGCGAACTTCAACCGGATCCACGTCGTGCCGCCGTGCAACGTGTCCGCGGACGAGGTGCGCGAAGGTCTGGCGATCCTGGATTCGGCGCTGGATGTCGCCGACGCCGCACTATAGCCGGGTCAGCGAAACAGATACGTTTCCAACTGCTCCCGGGTCTGTTCGGGGATCGGGGTAGGACCGTTGTCGTCTAGCAGCACCAGCACGGTGTCGCACAGGCCGACACAGTCCTCCCCGACGAACAACGCGGTGGACGATACGAACGACGTCCGGCCGATACGCCCGACGCCGAGGCCGGTGTCGATGGTCGCCGGCCAGTGCACCTCGGACAGAAAGTGCACCACGTTGGTGGCCGTCACCAGCCGGACGCGACGCCCCTCTGGCTGGTAGATGCCAGGAAAGATGCGCTCGTTGAACTCCGCGCGAGCGGTCTCGTGCAGTGCCTCCAGCGCCAGGTTGTTCAGGTGGCCGTTCGCATCCATATCACCGTATCTCGCGATCGCCAGACCGGACACCGGGTAGAGGGCCTTGGACAGGCGAGCGGGGTGGGGGCGGGCTGCGTCGCCAACAAGGGCAGCTTCGTCGGTGTTCACCCAGGCATTTAAACACCGCGCCGTAGGCTGGCGAGCGTGCCCGACCTTCATCCCGCAGTCGCCGTGCTGGCTCCCCTGCTCGGCACCTGGGCCGGATCCGGCGCAGGTGAGTACCCCACCATCGAACCGTTCGACTATCGGGAGACCGTCACGTTCGGCCATGTCGGCAAGCCGTTCCTGGCGTACGCGCAGCGCACCACGGCCGCCGACGACGGCCGGCCCCTGCACGCCGAGACCGGGTACCTCCGGGTGCCGGCACCCGGCCGGGTGGAGTTGGTGCTCGCGCACCCGACCGGCATCGTGGAGATCCTGGAGGGTTCCGTTGTCGCCGAACCGTTGCGTATCGACGTCATCGCCACCACCATCGGCCGGTCAGCCTCGGCGAAAGAGGTGACCGCACTGGCCCGTTCGTTCACCGTGATCGATGACGAGCTGACCTACACCGTGCAGATGGGTGCCGTGGGGCAACCACTGCAGCATCACCTGTCGGCGACCCTGCGGAGGCAGCCATGACGACCACCACCGGATTCGACGGCCGCATCCGGGTGCCGGCCGATCTCGACGAGGTGACCGACCGTGCACCCGAAGACCACTCCGATATCGATCCGGCAGCGGTGGAGAGGATCTGGGACAAAGCCCGGTATTGGTATCTCGCCGGGATGCAGCCGGCCATCCAGGTGTGCCTGCGCCATCGCGGCAAGGTGGTGCTCAACCGCGCGATCGGCCACGGCTGGGGCAACGGTCCCGCCGACCCCGTTGACGCCGAGAAGATCCCGGTCCGCACCGACACCCCGTTCTGCGTGTACTCGGCCGCCAAGGCGATCACCACCACCGTCGCCCACATGCTGGTGGAGCGGGGCACGTTCGGGCTCGACGACCGGGTCTGCGACTACCTGCCCAGCTACACCAGCCACGGCAAGGACCGCACCACCATCCGGCATGTGCTCACCCACAGCGCGGGTATCCCGTTCGCCACCGGGCCCAAACCCGACCTGCGGCGCATGGACGACAGCGAGTATGCCCGCGAGATGCTCGGCAAGATGAAACCGGTGTACCGGCCCGGTTTGGTGCATATCTATCACGGGCTGACCTGGGGCCCGTTGATGCGCGAGATCATCTCGGCGGCCACCGGACGCACCGTCCGCGATATCCTGCGCGACGAGATCCTCGCACCGCTGAACTTCCGCTGGACCAATTATGGTGTTGCGCCAGAAGATGTTCCGCTGGTGGCACCCAGCCATGTGACCGGCAAGCCGCTGCCGGTGCCGATCGCCAAGGCGTTCAAACTGGCCGTCGGCGGGACGCCGCAGCAGATCATCCCGCTGTCCAACACGCCAGAATTCCTGACCGGCATCGTTCCGTCGTCGAACACCGTATCCACCGCCGACGAGCTGTCGCGGTTCGCCGAGATCCTCTGCCGCGGTGGAGAACTCGACGGCGTGCGGATCATGCGGCCGGAAACCCTGCGGGCCGCGACGAGGCAGGCGCGCCGGCTGCGCCCCGATCTGGCGACCGGCATGGCGCCGATGCGATGGGGCACCGGGTACATGCTCGGGTCCAAGCGGTTCGGCCCCTTCGGCCGGGACGCGGCGGGCGCATTCGGGCACACCGGGCTGACCGATATCGCCGTGTGGGCCGATCCCGAGCGGGCGCTGTCGGTGGCGGTGGTCAGCAGCGGAAAGCCCAGCGGGCACCCCGAGGCCAAGCGTTACCCCGCACTGTTGGACGCGATCAACGCCGAGATCCCCCGGATATAGCCGGCATCAGGCGCGCGACGCCGCGCGCACCAGCAATCGCAGCAGCACCTGCGCGACCACCGCGAGCGGGGCCTTGACCAACGGGAACGAGGCCGTCGACCCGACGGTGTAGTCGATGCGGGTGCCGGTACCCACCGGCGTCAACCGCACCTCACCGGTGTAGCCGGGAAACGGCGTGCCGGACAGCGCCTTGTAACCGAAGACGTGCGGCGCCTCGAAGGTGACGACCTCTTCGACGATGTCGGGCCCCGGCCCCGGCGTCTTGATCCGCCGGACAGCGCCGACGCCGTTGGGTTCGGGCGCGCCCGGCCTGCCCAAGCTGACGCTCAGGCCAGGAGCCCAGGACGCCATCCCGACGTGGTCGGTCAGGGTGGCCCACACCGTGTCGATCGGCGTGGGCACGGTGGCCTGCGATGTCACCTGCATGGGGCTCAGGTTAGCGCGTCGGGCGGCGGTCAGTGGCGCGCGTGCCGTACTCCAGACGGGGGCTACCCGCCCAGCGCGTCCTTGAGATGCCCGGCCGAGACCGCCTTCAGGTGGGTGACGTCCGAGGCGACCGAAGCGAAGGTGAATCCTTCCGCCAGCCGCCGGGCCGCGCTCACCCCGTCGGGGGTGTGGATGCCCGCCGCGATCCCGGCCGCCGCGGCAGCCTCCCGTACCCGCTGCAGCGCCGCCTCGAACTCGTCGGCGACGGCGGGGTCGTTGGAATGCGCCCCACCGACGGCCAGCCGCAGGTCCGACGGGCCGACGTAGACGCCGTCCAGGCCGGGCACCGCGCAGATCTCGGCCACCTCGGCCAGACCACGCGGCGTCTCGATCATCGCCAGCACGACGGTGTCCCGGTCGGCGTCGGCTGGCAGTGGCCCGATCCGCAGTTGGGAGCGCATCGGACCGTAGGAGCGGATTCCGTTGGGCGGGTATGTCGCCGCGGCCACGGCGGCGGCGGCCTCGGCGGCGGTGTTGATCAGCGGGACGATGACGCCGGCTGCCCCGGCATCCAGCGCCCGCCCTATCGGGGTCGGATCGTTGGCCTCGACGCGGACCAACCCCACCGGGCCGCCTGCGGCGTCGATGGCCGTCAGGCCGGCCAGCATGCCGGAGTAGCCGATCAACCCGTGCTGCAGATCCAGGGCCAAGTAGTCCCAGCCGACGTGCGCCAGCCACTCGTGGGCGACGGGACAGTCCAGCACCGACCAGTAGCCCAGGATGCGTTCCCGGCGACGTAACCGGGCGGCGAATTCGTGTGCGCTCATGTCGACCTATCGGTTGTAGTTGGGCATCGGGCCGCGCAATGCCGCGCCCACGTCATCACAGGCTTCTACCACATCGACGGGCAGTGGCCCCTTTGCCAACACCGCGATATTGGCTTGCAGGTGTTCGACTTTGGATCCACCGAGCAGAATCGGCCCGGTAGCAGGCTTGGACAGCAGCCAGCGCAGCGCCAATTCGGTCAGCGGCACACCGGCCTTCTCGGCGATCGCCGACAGCGCCTCGATCGCCTCGAAAATCGCGGTGTTCCAGTAGCGTTGCTTGTACATCTGGGCCAGCCGCGACGTCCCGAACCGGCCGTCGGCGGGGTCGGCATCGAAGGTGTGCCGTCCGGTCAGCAGCCCACCTCCGAGTGGGTTGTACACCATGGTGATCAGACCGGTGACCGCGGCGAACTCGGCGTACTCGTCCTCGATCCGGCGCGCCAGCAGGTTGTAGAGCTGTTGGGCGACCAGTGGTCGCGGCGCTCCCACCTCGTCGGCGAGGTGGTTGATCTCGCCGATCTGCCATGCCGCGTAGTTGGATACCCCCAGCGCGCCGATCTTGCCCTCCTTCACCAATTCGGCGACGGTGGAAAGGGTTTCGGCAAGGGGGGTAGCGCGGTCGGGCTGGTGCAGGTAGAACAGTTCGACGTGGTCGGTGCCCAGCCGGGACAGGCTGCCCTCGACACTGGCACGCAACCCGGCGGCCGACAGCGGTGCGTGTCCGTCCGCATCCGGGTGCGGCATCCCGGCCTTTGTGGCCAGGGTGACCCGGTCCCGCCGCTCCTTGAGCAGTCCGGACAGGATCCGCTCCGTCTCGCCGCCCGCGTAGCCGTTGGCGGTGTCGACATGGGTGATGCCCGCGTCCAACGCCGTGTCGAACATCCGTTGGGCATCCACGACATCGACGGTGTCGCCGAAGGTCATGGTGCCCAGGACGAGCGGGGACAACTGCAGGTCGGACACTATGCGACTCCCTGTTCCTCGTTGATACGCAGAACGTTTCGTGGTTTGACGCCGACCATGGTGGTCGGGTCCAGCGCTGCCGCCCGCAGCGCGCGGGTGTAGGCCTGCTGGGGATGTGCGAGCACCTCGGCACTGGCGCCGTGCTCGACGATGGCGCCACCCCGCATCACGATGATGTTGTCACTGATCTCGCGCACCACGCCGAGATTGTGGGTGATGAACAGGTAGGTCAGGCCGGTGTCGCGTTTGATCTCCCGCAGCAGGTCGAGCACTTGTGCCTGAACCGATACGTCCAGCGCACTGGTCGCCTCGTCGCAGACCAGCAGGTCGGGTCCGCTGGCCAGCGCGCGGGCGATCCCGATGCGTTGCCGCTGTCCGCCGGAGAACTCGGCGGGCTTGCGGTGCAGCGCCGTCGTCGGCAGCCCCACCCGGTCGATCAGTTCGGCTGCCCGCTGCCGGCGCGCGGCCCGGCTGCTGATGCCCTGCAGGCGGAGCGGTTCGGCGACGATGTCGACGGCATCCAGGTGCGGGTCCAGCGATCCGTAGGGGTCCTGGAACACCATCTGGATGCGCGACCGCAGCGGCCGCAAGGCACGCTCGGACAGGGCGGCGATATCGGTACCGTCGAACACGATCCGGCCCGATGTCGGGGTGAGCAGGCGGACGATCGCCTTCGCCAAAGTCGATTTCCCGCAGCCCGATTCACCGACGACGGCCAAGGTGGTGCCGCGCTGCACCGAGAAGCTGACGCCGTCCAGCGCACGGAACACGCCATTGCCGGCCGGGTAATCGACGACGAGGTCGGTCACCGTCAGCAGCTCGCTCATGCCGGAACTCCGATCGTGGCGGCGCCGTCGAGCCGCGGCACCGCGGCCAGCAGCCGCTGGGTGTACTCGGTCCGGGGTGCGCGCAGCAGCTCCTCGGCGGGTCCACCTTCGACGAATCTTCCGTTGCGCATCACGAAGATGCGGTCGGACATCAACCGCGCGACACCGAGGTCGTGGGTGATCAGCAGCATGCCGATACCCGTGCGCTGCTGCAGTTCCAGCAACAGGTCCAGGATGCTGGCCTGAACGGTGACATCGAGCGCGCTGGTGGGTTCGTCGGCGACGATCAGCTCTGGTCCGGCGGCCAGCGCGGCGGCGATCAGGACCCGCTGCAGCTGACCGCCCGACAGCTGATGGGGGTACTTGGCGAGTTGTTCGGCCGGCCGCGGAATCTTCACCTGTTCGAGCAATTCCACCGCCCGGTCCCGCTGCCGCGCCCGCCCCCTGACACCGCTGTGCCGGATGGCGTCGCGCAGCTGTGCGCCGATGGTGTGCACGGGGCTCAGCGCCGTCATCGGATCCTGCGGAATCAGGGCGATATGCCGACCGCGCACGGCGCACAGCTCCCGATCGTCGCCGAGGATCGGCCGGTCCCCGAAGGTCGCCGATCCGGACAACACCGCCAGGTCGGCAGGCAGCAGCCCAAGGATGCCCATCGCAGTGGTGGACTTCCCGGAGCCGGATTCGCCGATGATCGTGACGGTTTCACCGGCCTCGATATCGAACGACACGCCGTCGACCGCGCGGATCACACCCGCCGCGGTGATCAGCTCGATCTGCAGTTCCTCGACGCACAGCAGTTTCGCCATCTCAGACCGCCTTCTTCCGGAGCGAGAACCGGCTCAGCAGACCGGTTTTGGTGAAGCCCGCGTGATCCCGCAGGCCGTCGCCGAGCAGATTGACCCCCACCACCAACAACGCGATCGCCAACCCGGGCAGGGTGACCAGCCACCACGAGGTGGTGACGTAGTCCTGGCCGTCGGAGATGATGCGTCCCCAGGTGGCGAACGGGCGCTGCGGGCCGGCCCCGAGGTAGCTCAGCGCACTCTCCAGCAGCACCGCCTGGGCGAGCAGCAGCAGTACCACCAGGGAGACCTGCTTGATGATGTTCGGGATGATGTGGCGCAGCAGGATCGCGGTGCGGCCCAGGCCCAGCACGTGAGCCGCCGCCACATAGGGTTTCTCGCGCTCGACCAACGTCAATGATCTTGTCAGGCGGGCTATTTCAGGCCACTGCGCAATGGCGATGACAAAGGTGATAACCGGGATCGACGGCCCGAACAGCGCCACCACCAGCAACAGCATCATCAACAGCGGCAGCGACAGTTGAGCTTCCAGCAGGCGGCTGACCACGGTGTCGATCCAGCCGCCGCGGTAACCGGCGACGGCGCCGAGCGTCAAGCCGATGACGCCGGAGACCACGACAGCGAGGATGCCGATCGCCAGCGAGACCTGTCCGCCGTAGAGCACACGGGCCAACAGGTCGCGGCCCAGCTGATCGGTGCCGAACAGATGGCCGCCGGTCAGCGGCGGCAGTCGGCGGGCGGCGAGGTCGGTGGCATCCGGCGAGGGCACGGGCAGGACGCGGGCGAACGCGACCGGCAGGATCACGATCAGCGCGGCGATACTGCCGATCCAGATCTTGACCCGGCTGTCCCTGGCGCGGCGCGTCGCACCGGCGCGGGCGATATCGCGCGCGGTGACCGCCGACGGACGCTCCTGCGTGGGTGTCGGGTAGACGGTGGTCGACGGTGCGGTCATTTGGCGGTTCCCTTCCCGAGTCGCACTCGCGGATCGAGCACCGGATAGCAGAGGTCGACCACCAACTGGACCAGCACCGCCAGCACGGCGGTCACCAGGACGGTGGCCTGGATCAGCGGATAGTCCCTGGTTTCCAGTGCGCGGACCACCAGCGAGCCGACACCGGGCCAGGCGAACACCACCTCCACCACGACGACACCGTTGAGCATCGACGCAAACCTGGTGCCGAGCGCGGTGAGCACCGGGATGGCCGAGTTGCGCATGGCATACCGCCAGATGAGCTCCCGCTCGGTCACGCCGCGGGCCCGGCCCACGATGATGTACGGCGAGTTGAAGGCGCCGACCATCTCACGGCGCACCATCCGCGAGATCAGTGCCACCTGCAGCACCGCGATGGTGACCGTCGGCAGCACCAGGCTGGACCAGGTGGTGAAACCGGCGGCCGGGAAGACCGGGACCAGCACGGCGAACAGCGTGATGAGCATCAGCCCGGTCCAGAAATCCGGCATGGACTGCCCGGTGATGGTGACGGCGTTGGCGGCCAGTTCGCGACGGGTGTCGGCACGCCGGGCCATCCACACCCCCAAGGGCACGGCCACCACCGTGGTCAGCAGGATCGCGGCGACCGACAGCGTGATCGTGTACGGCAGCCGGCCGAGCACGACGTCCAGGGCGGGGGCCTGGAACGAGTACGACGTGCCCAGGTCCAGGTGCAGCAAGCCCTGCAGGTAGCGCAGGTACTGGATGAACAGCGACTCGTCGAGTCCCAGGTCGGTGCGGATGCGAGCCAGGTCTTCGGTGGTGGCCAGCGGCCCGGCGATGGCGTCGGCCGGGTCCCCCGGTGCCAACCGGATCAGGACGAACACCGTGGTGAGGGTGAGGAATACGGTGAGCAAGCTCTGCCCCAGCCGCCGGATGATGTATCTCGGCATGGCGGCGGTGAACCAGCGGCGCGCGGGCCGGCGGGCCGGTGCGTCGAGCTGTTGGGTCATCGAGACGTCCTTCGTCGAACGAGGAGGTGCTGTTACTCAGCTCACAATGTCACGCCTGCGTGATTTGCGCAAGTATGCGCGATAGATTGCGCGTTGTGCGCAATAGGGCGTACAGTTCGGTTGTGTCAGCCGTCACAACAGAGTCTCGCCCGGAGGGTCGATGATGACCAAACCCGTTCTCCAACGGCAGTTTTCGCGCCGCAACCTGCTCCGGTCCGGGGTGTTGCTGGGTGCCGGCCTGGCTCTCGGATCGGCCGCGGCCGGGTGCGCCACGCCCACCGGCCGGCCGGGCCCCACCACGATCAGTCTCGCCATGAACCGGTCCATGACCACCCTGGACAACAAGCTGCTGCAATACGATGCCGCGCTGACCGTGCAGCGCGCCGTGCGCCAGGCGCTCACCGAGATCGACGAGAACCTGCGCCCGCGGCTGGTGCTCGCCGAGGAGTTCCGGCTCAACTCGCCCACCCAGTGGTTCGTCCGGCTGCGCCGCGGCATCCGCTACTCCGACGGATCGCCGGTCCAGGTCGAAGACGTCGCCACCGCCCTGCAGATGTACAGCCAGGTGCACGGCGGGTTCGTCGGCGGCTTCTTCCCGGAATGGCCGACGCTCACGAAGATCGACGCCACCAGCTTCACCTTGAACACCCAGCGCCCGGTGCCGGTGCTCGACTACCTGATGTCCAACATTCTCGTCACGCCGGCCGCAGCCAACCGGCCCGAGGATCTGCAGGGCGGCGTTGGCACCGGGCCGTTCATCGTCACCGCCGCCGACCGCGGGCTGGGCAACTACAGCCTGGAACGCAACGTCAACTATTGGGGACCGCGCCCGTCGATCGAGTCGGTCCGGGTGCGGTTCATACCGGACGAATCCAGCCGCGTAGTGGCACTCCGCAGTGGCGAGGTGGACGTGATCGACTCCATCACGCCGGACTCCACCGATCAGCTGGCCGGATTATCCGGTGTCGCTGTGGATTACGCCGACGGGGTGCGGCTCAATCAGCTCTTCTACAACTTCCGCAAGCCGGCCGGCGCGCCCACCGCCGACGCCCGGGTGCGCCGCGCGCTCACCTACGCCATCGACGGCACGTCACTGATCGACAACGTGCTGCAGAAGTCGGCCACCGCCTCCAAGGGCGTCATCCCGCTGAGCCTGGACGGCGCCGTCGAGACCGGCGAGTACACCTACGATCCGGACCGAGCCCGGCACGAGCTCGACGTACTCGGCCTGCGCGATCTGTCCCTCAAGATCATCTGGGAGAGCGGCGAATTCGCCGCCGATACCGATATCATGGAATCAGTGGTGCAGATGCTGTCGGCCGTCGGGGTGCGCGCCACCCTGCGCCAGTTCGAGCCCGGTGGCGATATCGCCCAGTGGCGGCAGGGCCGCGCCGGCGACTGGGACGTCCTTGGCAACGGCTTCCCCAGCCCGACCGGATTGGCCCTGACCATCATGCAGGGCATGTACGCGGGCACCGCGGAGAAGGAGAAGACCCGCGACACCTACCACGGCTACCTGTTTCCCGATATCACTGCCCAAATCACCAGGGCTTCGGAGGAACCCGATGCCAAGCGCCGCGCCGACCTGCTGGCCACGGCGCAGCACGCCATCTGGGCGACGTGCCCGATGTTGTGGTCGTTCGTGCCGAAGGCAGTGCTGGGCAGACGGACGCGCATCGACGGAATCGCCATGCGGCCCACCAACTCCTACAACCTGGCCACCGTGTCACTGAAGGGCAACTGACCGTGAGCACCGCATCGCTGCACACCGACGGGATCGTCCGCACGACCCTCGAGCCTGGCCGCCGCGACGCTCTGCTACCAGCGCCACGGGTGCAGAACCATGCCGCCAACCTCGCGGTGCTGCCCGACGGTGCGCTGGGGTGCGTATGGTTCGCCGGCACGCAGGAGGGGGTCTCGGATATCGGGGTGTGGTTCTCCCGGCTCGACGACGGGGTGTGGTCACCACCCGTCGCACTGTCTGATGACCCGACCCGCTCAGAGCAGAATCCGATTCTGTACGTGCATGATTCGAACCAGGTCTGGCTGTTGTGGACCTCACAGCATGCCGGTAACCAGGACACCGCTCGGGTGCTGCGCCGTATCTCCTCCGACGGCGGGCACAGCTGGGGCGAACCGCACGTGTTGCTGCCCGAGACCGAGGAGGGCGGGGTATTCGTCCGCCAACCGCTGATCCGGCTTCCCGGCGGACGGCTGCTGCTGCCGATCTTTCACTGCGTGCGCGTCCCGGGACAGCGCTGGGTGGGGGACCGCGACTACAGCGGCGTGATGATCTCTGATGACGACGGCGGCACCTGGCGCGAGGTGGTGGTGCCCGACAGCACCGGAGCGGTGCACATGAACATCGGGCGACGCTCCGACGGCACGCTGGTCGCGCTGTATCGCAGCCGCTGGGCGGATTTCGTCTACCGCAGCGTCTCCACCGACGACGGCCAGACGTGGTCGGCACCGCAGCCCACGGACCTTCCGAACAACAATTCGTCCATCCAGTTCGTCGTGCTTCCCGATGACCGGTTGGCCCTGGTGTACAACGAATCCAGCGCGGCCGACGCCACCGCGCGGCGCACCTCGCTCTACGACGAGATCGACGACGACGGATTGGCCGCCGAAGAGCCTGCGCCAGCGACCCGGCTACCGGTCGACGACGGCACCCGGACGGCGTTCTGGGGCGCACCCCGCGCCCCGATGACGCTGGCACTGTCCGAAGATGGTGGACTGACCTGGCCGGTGCGCCGCGACCTCGAAGTCGGGGACGGCTACTGCCTGTCCAACAATTCCCGGGACGGCCTGAACCGGGAGTACTCCTACCCGAGCATCACCACCGCCGGCGACACCCTGCACATCGCGTTCACCCGGTTCCGGCAGGCCATCGAGTATGTCGAGGTGAGCCCGGCATGGATCCCGACATGACCGGCACGGCGGTGGTCACCGGCGCCAGTTCCGGCATCGGTGCCGCCGTGGCACGCCGCCTGCTCGACGGCGGCTGGCACGTCATCGGGCTGAGCCGTCGGGTGCCGGATCTCCGAGACCCCGCTTTCGATTCGGCGACAATGGATCTCGCCGATCTGGACGGGCTGCGCGACTGGGCCCGCGGCATCGGCGCGGTCGACGCCGTCGTCCACGCGGCGGGGTTGCAATACTCGGCGCCGCTTGGTGCGCTGGATTCCGACCATGGGCAGCGGATGTGGCGCATCCACGTCGGCGCAGCCGAAGCGCTGATCGACGCGCTCGCACCCAGGTTACCCGACGGTGCCCGGCTGGTCCTGATCGGCAGCCGCACGATGACCGGCAACCCCGGCAAAAGTCAGTACGCCGCAACCAAAGCCGCGTTGACGGGGATGGCACGATCCTGGGCGGCCGAACTCGCCGGCCGCGGCATCACCGTCAACGTCGTCGCCCCGGGTCCCACCGACACGCCGATGCTGGCCGATCCGGCGCGCGCACATACCCCGCCCAAACTCCCACCATTGGGCCGGTTCATCGATCCGGCCGAGGTGGCCGGGCTGGTCGCGTTCCTACTCGGCCCGGACGCCCGCAGCATCACCGGCCAAACCATCGTGCAGTGTGCAGGGTCGTCGTTGTGACCGGCACCGTCGCCGTGCTGGCCGACGACCTCTCCGGGGCGGCCGAATCCGCCGCGGCCTTCCTGGACCGCGGCATCCCGGTCAGCCTGTGCCTCACGGCCGGCGCCGTCGCGGTCACCGGGGTTACGGTGTTCGACCTCAACACCCGCACCATGACCGCCAAGGACGCCCGGCGGAGGCATCGGGAGGCGCTGGCCCGATTGGCTCCGGATGTGCTGGTGGTCAAGAAGATCGACTCGTTGCTGCGCGGCAATGTCCGCGACGAGGTCGAGGTGCTGGCCGAGCGCGGCCCGGTGCTGGTCGCGGCCGCACTGCCAGCGCTGCGGCGCAGCGTCATCGGTGGGGTGTTGCACGTCGACGGGGTGCCGTTGCACCGCACCGACGCGTGGGCCGCCGAAGCCGATGCGCCGCCGCATTCGCTGGCCGAGCTGGTCGGGCCCAATGTCACCGTCCGCGACGCCACCAGCGACGCCGACCTCGACGCCATCATCGGCTCCGTCACACCGCGCACTCAGCTGGTCGGCACATCGGCGCTGGCCGCCGCATTGGCGCGCAGCCTTCCGGCGCAGGCAGCCGCCGACGTGTACCGGCGGCCCTCGGCAGGCCTGCTCGCCGTGGTGGGCACGGCGCATCCGCACGCAGCCGAACAGGTCGGCCGACTTGTCGACACGGGCGTGCAGCACGTGCCGCTGGCCGCCGATGCGCTGCTCCGCGACACCGTCGATCCCGCCGACATCGGCCGCGCGCTCGCGGCAGGACCGGCGGTGGTCACCGTCGACGGCCCGATCCGGCTCGAAGCCGCGCGCGAATTGTCCTGTGTCATCGGACGATTGGTGGCCACCGCCCTCACTGCCCGCACCGGTCACCGGCCCGACCTCATCCTCACCGGCGGGGAGACAGCCCGCGCGGTCGTCGATGCCCTCGGTCTCACCGATCTGCGGCCCATCCACCAGGTGCACCACGGTGCGGTGGTGTCGGTCGCATCCGACGGGCGCAGCGTCGCCACCCGTCCTGGCAGTTTCGGCGACGGCGACAGTCTGGTCGCCATCGCCGACTATCTGACCAGTTCCCAGCATGTCCACCCTCAATTGAAGGACAACTCATGACAGGACTTCCCGTTGTCGCCGTGACCATGGGCGACGGTGCCGGTATCGGGCCGGAGGTGATCGTGCCCGCGCTGCTGGACCCGGCCACCCAGGCCCGCTGCAAACCCGTCGTCATCGGTGATGCGAAGCGGCTGGCGCAGGCGGCCGCCCTGCTGGGCAGCGCGGCCGATATCGTGACCGTCGCCACCGTCGCGGACGCCCGGCAGGTTGCGGATCGCATCAATGTCATCGATCTGGACCTGCTGCCCGACGATCTGCCGTGGGGGCAGTTGTCGGCGGCGGCCGGGCACGCCGCCTATGAGTACATCCGGGTGGCCAGCGAATTGGCGGTGAGCGGCGATGTCCAGGCGATCTGCACGGCGCCGTTGAACAAGGAGGCGCTGCACGCGGCCGGTCATGTGTTTCCCGGTCACACCGAACTGCTCGCGCATCTCACCGGCACCGAGGAGGTGTCGATGATGCTGTCCACGCCCAAGCTCAAGGTCATCCACGTCACCACCCATATCGGCCTGATCGATGCCGTCCGGCGGATCGAGCCGGGACTGGTGGAGCGCACGGTGCGCCGGGGCCACGACGCACTGGTGCGCGCCGGTAACCCGGAGCCCAAGATCGGGGTATGCGGCATCAACCCGCATGCCGGTGAGAACGGCCTGTTCGGATACGGCGAGGAGGAGGAGAAGATCATCCCCGCCGTCGAGAAGCTGGTCGCCGACGGTATCGACGTGCACGGTCCGCTGCCCGCCGACACCGCGTTCTTCCTGGCCGGACGTGGTGATTACGACCTGATCGTGGCCATGTACCACGACCAGGGGCACGGCCCGGTGAAGGTGCTCGGCATCGAGGCCGGGGTCAACATCACCGTCGGCCTGCCCGTGATCCGCACCTCGGTGGATCACGGCACGGCTTTCGATATCGCGGGCAAGGGTATCGCCGAGGCCGGTAGTATGGTCGAAGCTCTTCGGCAGGCCGCCGAATTGGCAAGCAGCACAACGACTGTCAAAGGATAGGGTTTTGCCGGTACGGGGGTCGCAGGCACGCCGGGCCGAGATCGTGCGGCTTGCCCGGTCCAGCGGGCTGGCCAGCGTGGAGGAGCTGTCCGCGCAGTTCGGCGTCACCGCGTCCACCATCCGGCGCGATCTGGGTCAGCTCACCGAGCAGGGGCTGATCGCGCGCACCTATGGCGGCGCCATCGCGCTGGATCCCCACCCCGAATCGTCCTTCCGGCAGCGCGCCCAGGAGGGCTATGCCGCCAAACGGCAGATCGCCCAGTGGGCCGCCGCACAGGTGCGCCCTGGCGAGACCATCCTGCTCGACGCCGGTACCACGGTCGGCGCGATGGGTGAATTCCTGTGCGATATCCCCGGTTTGACGGTGGTGACCGCCGGCCTGAGTGCGCTTGAGGAGCTCGCCGACGCCGACGATGTCCGGGTCGAGTGCATCGGGGGTACGTTGCGCCATCTCAGCCAGGGGTTCGTCGGCCCGCTGGCCGAGGCCACGTTGGCCCGGTTGACCTTCGACCGAGCATTTCTCGGTGCCGACTCGGTGCATGCCGAGCTGGGCATCTGCGAGGCCGAACTGGACCAGACCCGACTCAAGGAGCTCATGATCGAGCGGGCCGGCACGGTCTACATCCTGGCGCACGCCGCCAAGCTGGGCCAACGGCAGTTCCACGCTTGGGCCCCGATCCCGCCGGGGGCCATCCTGGTCACCGACCAGTCGGCCACCGAGGCGCAGCTCGAACCGTTCCGGGCCGCGGGTGTGCTGACCCAACGGGCCCCGTGACGATCACCCGTGGGGTGCGCGCACCCCGCGGTAGATCCCCCTCTTGACGATCAACGGCTGCAACACGTTCCGGACGGCCCAAGCCGGGAATCGGAAGGCCTGACCGCCGGGCGTGAACACCTCAAGCCCGTCGCGTTGGGCGCCGAGCACCGAACCCCAGCGCCGGGTGGGCGGACGGTACTCACGCAACGGTGTCCCGTCGGCGAAGGCGGCGATATTGCGGGCCAGGAGCGCGTCGGCTCGGCTGCGGGCCGAGGCGCGCAGCGGATCGGTGGCCGCGACATCACCGATCGCGAAGACCTCCGGGTGGCCGGGAACCTGCAGCTGCCGGGTGACCCGCACGAAACCGTGCTCGTCCAGTACATCGGCGGGCAGCCAGCTGGTGTTGGGCCGCACCCGCCCCACCGCCCAGAGCACGGCATCGGCGTGCACGGGGGGTTGTCCGGTGCTGAATTCGACCGGGCCGGTGGTGATCTCGTCGGCATGGCCGGGCACCACGGCCCGATGACCGCCGTGCAACCCCACCCCGGCCGCGGCCAACCGGCGCTCGACCCGGCGCCACACCCGCCGGTGATGGTGCGGCAACGCATGGTCGCGCGGGTAGTACAGATCGATCGCCGCGTCGGGCAGCGCCGCGGCCAGGTTCGCGGCCGCACTGACCGCGGCCGCACCGCCGCCGATCACCGCGATGGTCGGTGCCGCCGCAAGCCGGGCGTGCACCGCCAGCAGCTGCGCGTCGATCTGCTCGGCGGTCTGCCGGTCCGGCCGCCGCCAGAAACCGTTCGTCACACCGGTGGAGATGACCAGGACGTCATAGGGTTCCGGTCCGGTATCCACGTCGACGACGCGGGCGGCCGGGTCCAGACCGGTGATGGTGCCGTGCACCGTGCGCACCCCGTCCAGGCCGCGGAAGCGGTCGAAGGTGGTCCAGTAGTCACGGGACCACTCCTGCGGCCGGGCTACCCGCACGCCCAGTTCCTGCCCGCTGAGCAGGCCCGGTTTGGCCGAGATGCCGACCACCTCGAAACGCCGCGCCAGCCGCAGCGCGGTCAACACACCGGTATCCCCGAGACCGGCGATGACGACGCGCTGCACTCCGACACGCTAACCGGTGCCGGCCCATTGACCCGGCGGATTCGTCGTCGTACCGTCGGAGGACGGATCTACTACAGGGGGTAGTAATGACCGATACCCGGCGCGGTTGGACGTTCGCACAGTGGGGACTGCTGGTCATCTGCCTCGTGCACCTGGTCCAGGCGGTCATCGGGTTCATCGCCGAACCCAGCTTCGCCGTCGGCCCCGGAGCGCCGACGGTGCAGATCCTCGGCATGGACTACAACGGCTGGCACGCGGTGGCCGGGCTGGCGCTGTTCGGGCCCGGGCTGGTGTTCTGCCTGCGCAATTCCTGGGCGGTGCTCTACCTGCTGGCGGCCGCCGTAGCAGGCGGCCTGCCCGGCGTCTGGGCGCTGTTCTCACACCAGGTGGCCTACGTGTTCACGTTCCCGAACAACATCACCGACGCCGTCGTGCACTTCGTCACCGCCGCGGTCATGGCTGCGGTGGCCGGCGTCCAGATCCGGCGCGACGGGGGCCTGCGCGCCAGCCTGGCCGACCTGCGCCGGTGAGCAGGACCGGTCTCAGCCGATCGCGTCGATCGCCTTGTAGATTCGCTGTTCGCTCACCGGTCGCGGCGTGCCCAGTTGTTGGGCCCACAGGCTCACCCGCAGTTCCTCGATCTGCCAGCCGATATCGCGGACGTCGGCGGCCTGTGCACGGGTCGGCGAAAGGGCTTGCACCACGGCGTCATACGCGTCCTCGACAGCATGCACCCGGGCCATCCGCTCGGCATCTGCGGCGGGGGCGTGCGGTAGCCGCTCCAGCCTGCGGCCGATCGCGGTGACATACCGGATCAGGTCGGCCAGCCGACCTGCGCCGGCATGGGCGACAAATCCCTTGGGCAGCAACCGGTCCAGCTGAGCACGGATGTCGGCGATCGCCGCTGCCTGCACGGGGCTGGGGCGTTCGGGCAGGGCCACCTGCACCTCGTGGTAGGCCGTCAACACCTTCTCAGCACGGCTGACGATGCCGCGCGTGGTCGCACCGAGTTCGGCGGCCACCCGGTTCCGCAGCGCACCGAAGTCCGTCGCCGTCCACACCGGTGCGCGTACCACCGCATCGACCGCCGCATCGGTGCAGTCGTCCAGTAGCGCGGGCAACGAGCCGTCCGGATTCGCGCCCAGCGCCAACCGGGTCCGCATGTCCAGACCGCGTTCGATCGCCTTCACCGGTGACGGCACACTCAACCGCAGCAGCCGCCGGATGCCCGGGCCCATCGCGGCCTGCTGCTCGACGGCCGACGCGAACACCCGGATGTCCACCGACGTTCCGCGGTCGACGAAGGCCGGATAACCGCGCACCGAATGCCCACCGCTGACCCGCTCTACCGTGCGGGGCAGCTCGGCGAGATCGCTCGGCCAGCCCGTCAGACCGCTGCGTTCCCAGTCTCCGGCGACGGCTTCGGTGACGGCCTGCTGGATCGGTGCGGCCAGCGTTTCCTGAAGCACGCCAAGGTCTTTGCCGCGGGCCACCTCGGTTCCGTCGGTGTCCTCCACCGCGAAGGTCACCCGCAGGTGCGGGGGCACCTTGGTCAGGTCGAAGGCGTCGATCGGCACCAGGATGCCGCTGATCCGGCGCAGCTCTCGTTGCACGGCTTCCAGCACCGAGCCCGCATCCGGCTCCAGCCGGGCCAGCACGGCGCGTGCGGTGTCGGGAGCCGGCACGAAATTGCGGCGCAGCTCCTTGGGCAGCGACTTGATCAGCGCGGTGACCAGTTCTTCGCGCAGAGCCGGTACCTGCCAGGCGAATCCGTCGCCGCCCAGCCGGGCCAGCACCTGAACCGGCACATGCACGGTGACGCCGTCGTCGGCGGCGCCCGGCTGGAACCGGTAGGACAGCGGCAATTCCAGGTCGTCGGTGCGCCAGGAATCCGGGTGGTCGGCGGAGTCGTCGACCCGGAGCAGCTCGTCGCGGGTGAAGGTGAGCAGGTCCGGTGTCTTGTGGCGTTGCTTTTTCCACCAGGCGTCGAAATGCCGGCCCGACACGGCCGTCGCCGGTACCCGGGCGTCGTACAGTGCGTAGATCTCGTCGTCGGTGACCAGCAGATCGCGACGGCGTGAGCGCTCCTCCATCTCGGCCAGTTCGGCGCGCAGCGCGGCGTTGTCCCGGAAGAAGTGGTGCCGGGTCTGCCAATCGCCGTCGACCAGGGCGTGCCGGATGAACAACTCGCGCGCCACCACCGGATCGACGGCGGCGTATCCCACCCGCCTGCGCGGTATCAGTGGCAGCCCGTACAACGTGACACGTTCGTAGGCCATCACCGCCGCCCGCGTGGCATCCCAGTGCGGTTCGCTGTAGGTGCGCTGCACCAGATGCGCGCCGACGCGTTCCAGCGTCTCGGGATCGATCCGGGCCGCGGTACGGCCGAACAACCGGCTGGTCTCCACCAGATCGGCGACCACCACCCAGCGCGGCGGCCGCTTGGTCAGCACCGATCCCGGCGCCAGCACGAACTTCGTGTTCCGCGCGCCCTGATAGTCCCGTGAGTCGCGCGCCTTGGTCTCGTCGCGCAGGCCGATATGCGACAGCAGTCCGGCGGCCAGCGCGGCATGGATGACGGCCGGGTCGGCGGGCTGATCGGATTCCTGGATGCCGATATCGCGCGCGATGCTGCGCAACTGTCCGGCCAGGTCCTGCCATTCCCTGATCCGCAGGTAGTGCAAGAACTCATCACGGCACATCCGGCGAAAGGCGCTGCCGGAGCGGTCCTTTCGCTGCTCGCGTAGGTAGTTCCACAGGTTCAGGTAGGAGACGAAGTCGGAATGCTCGTCGGCGAAGCGGGCATGCTTTTGCCTGGCCGCCTCTTCGCGGTCGGCGGGGCGCTCACGGGGGTCCGGGATGGACAGCGCCGCAGCCAGCACCAGTACCTCGCGGACACAGCCCTCGGTGTCGGCGGCCAGGATCATCCTGCCGATCCGCGGATCCAGCGGCAGCCGCGCCAACCGGCGCCCGACGTCGGTCAACGCACCGGTGCCGTCGAAGGCGCCGAGCTCCTGCAGCAGGCCGACGCCGTCGCGGATGCTGCGCGCATCGGGCGGATCCAGAAACGGGAACCGTTCGATCTCACCGAGGCCCAGAGCCGACATCTGCAGGATGACCGCGGCCAGGTTGGTGCGCAGGATCTCCGGGTCGGTGTAGCGCGGGCGAGCCTGGAAATCCTCTTCGGAGTACAACCGGATACACACGCCGGGCGCGGTGCGCCCCGACCGGCCGGCCCGCTGGTCCGCCGACGCCTGCGAGATCGGTTCGATGGGCAGCCGCTGCACCTTGGTGCGCCGGCTGTAGCGGGAGATGCGGGCGGTGCCGGGGTCGACGACGTACCGGATCCCTGGCACCGTCAATGAGGTCTCGGCGACGTTGGTGGCCAACACGATCCGGCGGGCGGTGCGGCTCGGGGTGAACACCTTCTGCTGCTCGGCGGTGGGCAGCCGGGCGTACAGCGGCAGCACCTCGGTGTTGGTACCGACCACGCCGCGCAGGGCGTCGGCGGTGTCTCTGATCTCTCGCTCCCCGGACAGGAACACCAGCACGTCACCGGGCGGTTCGGCAGCCAGTTCGCGCACCGCGTCCACGATGGCCTCGGTGGGATCACGCAATTCCGTTCGCACGATCTCGTGGTCCGGGTCGTCGGGATCATCCGAAACATCTTTGCCGACAGGCACTTCCAGGGGTCGGTACCGAATCTCCACCGGGTAGGTCCGTCCGGACACCTCGACGATGGGCGCACCGCCGAAATGCTGTGCGAAGCGACCTGGGTCGATCGTCGCCGAGGTGACGATAACCTTCAAATCCGGCCGGCGCGGCAGCAATTCGCGCAGATAGCCGAGCAGGAAGTCGATGTTGAGGCTGCGTTCGTGGGCCTCATCGATGATGATCGTGTCGTACCGCAGCAGCCGGCGGTCGCGTTGGATCTCGGCGAGCAGGATGCCGTCGGTCATCAGCTTGACCAGCGTCGAGTCATCGGCCTGATCGGTGAAGCGCACCGTATAGCCGACGGCCCCACCGAGCGGCACGTGCAGTTCGTCGGCGATGCGCTGGGCCACGGTGCGGGCCGCCAGCCGGCGGGGCTGGGTGTGCCCGATGGTGCCGCGGATGCCGCGGCCGAGTTCCAGACAGATCTTGGGCAGCTGGGTGGTCTTACCCGAGCCCGTCGCCCCGGCCACCACGACGACCTGATGCTCGCCGATGGCCTTGGCCAGCTCGTCACGGTGTCCGCTGACCGGCAGGTCCGGGTAGCTGATCTGCGGGACCGCCGCCAGCCGGGTCGCGATCAGGCCTTCGGCGGCGGCGAACTGCGCCAGCAGTTTCTCGTCGGGGGCCGAGCGCAGATTCTTCAACCGCCGGCCCAGCCGTGCGGCGTCCCTGATCGTCAGGCCATCGAGGCGTGCGCGCAGCTCGGGCACGGACGCGGCAGACAATCCGGACATTTGGTCAAGGATAGGTGCCCGCACCCGTTGACCCACGCCTGCGCCCGGGTGCACGCTCGAGGGGACCGACCCGATGGGAGTGTCGAGATGATCGATCGGTGGTTCGATTACGTTGGCGGCACGCTGGGCGCCTGTCTGGATTGCGACCCGCGGTCGTCGCCACGGATCGGTCCGGCCGATTTCACCCGGTTCCTCACCGACGATGTCCGGCTGCACGCGTTGCAGGGCCGGGTGGCTGCCGGGGAATGGGGTGTAGCGGAGACGCACGAGCGGCCGGCCCGGGTGCTGTCCACCCACCTGGTGATCACCGAGCACGGCCTGGTGTTCGCCGCCGCGGTAGAGCACCCGCACCCGCTGTACTACCTGGCGGTGCCGCGCACCCTGCTCGACTCGGTGGCCGGCCACATCGCCGACTGCCCGCCACCGGCTGGCGCAGTGGCGGCGGTGGACTGCCGGCTGGACCATGACCTCGCGTCCATCTGGCAGTTCGAGAAGGCGCTGCGCGAGCGGCTGGGCACCGACCCGGTACTGCGGGTGCAGCTCACCCCCGCGTTCGCGGCCTGAGGCTCAGGCCGGCGACCAGTAGGCCAGCATCTCCGCGAAGGTCTCGAAGGCCGGCTTCGACGCCCCGTAGGCGACCTCGAAGTGCACGCTGAGCGGGAATCCGAGGTCGGCCACGCCGTCGATCACCCGCTTGTACAGGTCGAGCATCAGCACCCGCTTCTCGGCGGGTTCCACGCCGGCCAGCTGGGACACGAATTCCTGTTCGGCGGCGACCGCCGCGTTGCCGGGGTCCTGGATGAGCCAGGTGATCAGCCCGACCTTGGACTCCATCTTGGGGACGAAGCCGAAGGACAGCAGGATCTCGGGCCGGTGCTCGGTGGTCTTGGCGAAGTCGGTCAGGAAGCCCACGATGGCGTCGGAGTACAACAGCTGCGTCATGCCGTAGGTGGCGCCCTGTCCGCACTTGAAGGCGAATCGGCCTTGTTCGCCGTCGCGGGTCGGGATCAGGATGGCGCCGCGGTTGGGCACCAGGTCGGCGTACATCGACAGCGCGTCGGTGGGGGCCACGCCCTCGCCTTCGCCGTCCTTCATGGTCCGCGGCACGCCGACGAAGGCGATGCCGTCGAATCCCGCGCCGCTGAGATCGGTCAGCCGGCGACCGAGGGCGTCGGGCCCCAGGAACGAGGTGACCTGGGTGCACAGACCGCGCATGCCCGGCAGCTCCGGCCGGATCAGCGTCCAGTATTCGAGTACGTCCATCTTGGGCTTCATCTCGACCGGACGGTCGTCGTCCTCGTCGATCATGCCGGGGATCATGATGTGGCCGAACCGGCCGGTCAGGCCGGTCGCTGCCGCGAGCTCGAGCACCTTGTGGGCCTCGTCGACGGCGTACTGCGGGCCGCGCTCGACGTTCGGCGGCACCAGTTCCAGCGCGATGGTGTTGAGAGGCACCCCCACACCCTACGGATCACGCACCCGGCCGTGGTAAACCTCCCCCATGGCTGAACGGGTGACATTTCCCAGCGCAACCGGCCCGATGTTGGCCGGCGTGATCGACCTGCCGGACGGCCCGGCGCGGGGCTGGGGCGTGTTCTCGCACGGGTTCACCCTCGGCAAGGACTCGCCGGCCGCGGCAAGGATCTGTAAGCAGTTGGCCTCCGACGGGATCGGCATGCTGCGTTTCGACGCGCTGGGGCTGGGTCATTCCGAGGGCGACTGGGGTGACGGATCGTTCACCGTGAAGGTCAACGACGTCATCGAGGCCTGCAAGTTCATGGCCGAGCGCGGTACGCCGGCCGAGATCCTGGCCGGCCATTCGTGGGGTGGCGCGGCGGTGCTGGCCGCGGCGCGCGAGTGCCCCGGTGTACGGGCGGTGGTGACGGTGGGCGCGCCGATCGATCCGGCACACGTCGAGCATCAGTACGACGCCTGCCTGGAGCAGGTGTTCGCCGAGGGCAGCGGCCAGTGGATGGTGGGCGGTAAGACGCTGACCCTCAAACGCGCCTTCGTCGAGGATGTCCGGGAGGCGAAGCTGCACCACAAGATCAAGGGCCTGAAGCTGCCGCTGCTGATCCTGCACTCCCCCACCGACAACACCGTCGGGATCAAGAACGCCAGCGATATCTTCCGCACCGCTCGGCATCCCCGCAGTTTCGTGTCGCTGGAGGGGTCCGAGCATCTGCTGACCGGGCCGGGGCAGGCGCACCGGGCGGGGCGGATCATCGGCGCGTGGGCCGACGCGTACTTGGGTACGCGCTGAGACACGGCGTACTTGGGTACGCGCTGGCCGACCGTACTTGTCGTACCCCTCTGCGAGAATGAGGTATGTCCACCGCCGCAGCATCTTTGGAGCCCAAAGAGCGGGTGGCGGTGCTGTTCGACGAGATCGGTGAGTTGTGCGGGCAACGCAACGCCATCGACGGGCGGCTGGTCGAGATCGTCGCCGAACTCGAGCGCGACGACTTGGCCGGGATGACCGGCTGCCGCTCGATCGCGGCCCTGATCGCCTGGAAAACTGGGGCCACACCGCGTAACGCCGAAACCATGGCCGCCGTCGCGCACCGCCTCGACGAGTTCCCCCGCTGCGCCGATGGTTTACGCGAGGGCCGGCTGTCGTTGGATCAGGTCGGGGTGATCGCCGAACGCGCCGCCGACGGGTCTGATGCGCACTACGCCGAACTGGCGCTGTCGGCCACCGTCGAACAACTGCGCACCGCCATCAAACTGGCACCCCAACCAGACTCGCCACCCAAACCCGAACCCACACCGCACATCACCAAAACCGAACACGGCCAGCACTGCATCTACCGGATCACCCTGCCCCGGCTGGAAGCCGCCATACTCGACGCCGCGCTGCAGTCCCGCCACGACGCGCTGATCGCCGAGCATCCCGGTGACCAGACGCCGTTCCCCACCCGGGTCGATGCGTTCATGAGCTTGGTGCACGCCGGCTGGGACACCGACGTCGCCGCCCGCCCGCACGGGCAGCACAGCACCGTCATCGTGCACGTCGAGGTCGACCAACCCGCCGCCCTGCACCTGGGGCCAATCCTCACCGACGAGCAGCGCCGCGAACTGCTCTGCGATGCGACCTGCGAGGCCTGGTTTCAGCGTGACGGCCGACCCATCGGGGCCGGACGGTCCACCCGCACCATCAGCCGCCGGCTACGGAAAGCCTTGGAACACCGGGACCGGCACTGCGTCATCCCCGGCTGCGCATCCACCCGAGGCTTGCACGCGCATCACCTCGTCCACTGGGAGGACGGCGGCCCGACCGAGCTGGACAATCTCGTGCTGCTCTGCCCGCGGCATCACCGCCAGCATCACCGCGGGGAGATCACCATCACCGGCCCCGCCGATCGCCTCGTCGTCACCGACACCGACGGCGACCCCATCGACCGCGGGTCACTAGCCCGACCACCCAGCACCGCGCCACCTACCGTCGGCCCGTACAAGGGCCCGACCGGTGAACGCGCCCAATGGTGGTGGTACCACCCCTTCCAACCACCACCGACGAGCGCCAACTAGCCGCGGCCCGCGCGGATCATGTCTTCCCGGGGAACGACTTTGACCCGTTCCCGGCCCTGTGCCGCGCCGAGCGCCGTCTCGTGGGCGTCCAGGCGTTCCCATTCGGCCCAGGTGGTGTAGTCGACACCGTTGCCGGACAGGTGTTCCAGGATGGCGTCCGGATCGGTGACCTCCGGCGGGCGAAGTCCGGGCAGATCGGCCAACAGGCTGCTGATCGTTTCGGCTGCATCGGATTTGGTGTGTCCGATCAATCCGATGGGGCCGCGCTTGACCCAGCCGGTGACGTACGTCGCGTCCACCACCATCCAGTCGGCGTCGAGCACGCGCCCGGCGTCATTGGGCACCACACCGGCATGGTGATCGAATGGCAAATCGGCCAGATGCGATGACAGGTACCCGACGGCGCGGTACACGGCCTGCACCGGCCAATCGGTGAATTCCCCTGTCCCCCGGACGGTTCCGTCACCGATCAACTCAGTACGTTCGGTCCGCAGCCCCTCGACCCGGTCGGTGCCGAGCACCGCGACCGGCGACTGGCACAGGTGGAGGTGGATGCGGCGCGGCGCACCGGTGGGTTCCTTGTCCATGTAGCGCATCATGGTGTCGACGACGAGCTTGACCGATTTGGTGGAGTTGATGGCCTTCTGGCTGGCCTCGTCGATCTCGAAGCCCTCCGGATGCACGATCACGTCCACACTCGGCGAATGCGACAGCTCGCGGAACTCCATGGGCGAGAACTTGATCTGGGCCGGCCCGCGCCGGGCGAACACATGCACGTCGGTGGCCCGGTTCAGGGCGAGGCCTTGATACACGTTGCCGGCGATCTCGGTGGTCAGCTGTTCGTCGGCGGGCTTGGCCAGCATCCGGGCGATGTCCAGTGCGACATTGCCCGCGCCCAGGACAGCGACGCTTTCCGCCTCCAGCGGCCACGTGCGCGGAACGTCGGGATGGCCGTCGTACCACGACACGAAATCGGCTGCGCCGTAACTACCCGGCAAGTCGATACCGGGGATGTCGAGCGGGCGATCGGCCCGGGCGCCGGTGGAGAAGATCACCGCGTCGTAATGGCGGCGAAGATCGGCGAGCGTCAGGTCGGTGCCATAGTGCACGTTGCCGATGAATCGGATTTCGCTGCGGGACAGCACCCGGCGCAGCGCCTTGATGATCTCCTTGATCCGCGGATGGTCGGGCGCCACGCCATAGCGCACCAACCCGTACGGCGCCGGCAACCGGTCGAAGAGGTCGACCCGGGCACCGGGCAGCTCGCCGGTCAGGATGTCCGACGCATAGATTCCGGCCGGACCGGCCCCGACCACTGCCACACGGATGTCACGCACTCAGCACCTCACTCCAGTAAGTAAGGCGAGCCTAATTAGCCGCAGCGGCATCGCAAGACCTACCTCCGAGATGCGTGTCACACGACAACGCTCACCGCACGACCGTTGATGCCCAATCCCGCCGCCCGGGGGACAATGGTGGCCATGAGAATGCCCGTCGCGTTCTTCGGGCACGGCAGCCCGATGAACGCCCTGGAGAGCAATCGGTACACCACTGCCTGGCAGCAGTTCGGTGCATCGGTACCGCACCCGCGCGCCATCCTGGTGATCAGCGCGCACTGGTATATCAACGCCACGGCGGTCACCGCGATGCCGAAACCGCGGACCATCCACGACTTCTACGGTTTTCCGCGCGAACTGTACGAAATGGATTATCCTGCAGCGGGTTTGCCGGATCTGGCCGCGGAGATCGCCGATATCGTCGAGCCGACCTGGGTGGGTGCCGACGTGGACAGTTGGGGTATCGACCACGGCAGCTGGTCGGTGCTGGCGCACGCATTCCCCGAGGCGGACATCCCGGTCGTGCAGCTGTCCATCAATGCCGAGAAGCCGCTGGACTATCACCTCGAACTGGGCGCCCGCCTGGCTCCGCTGCGTGACCGGGGAGTACTCATCGCAGGTAGCGGCAACATCGTGCACAATCTGCGCGCCATGAATCCCACCAGCCCCGATACCGGATTCGACTGGGCCCAGCGGTTCGACGAGGCCGCACGCGACCTGCTCGTCACGGCTCCGGCAGACCTGGTGCGGCTGTCCGAACATCCCGACTATGCCGCGGCGGTCCCCACCCCGGATCACTTCATTCCAGGGCTGTACTTCGCAGGCCTGCTGGCCGCATCGGGCACTGCCGCTTCCCGGCTGGTCGACGGGTACACCTACGGCTCGCTGTCGATGTCGTCGTATACGGCGTGACGGGCGGCTACGGTGTGCGCGTGAACCGTCTCGCCCTGATGGCCGCCACACTGTTGACGCTCACCGGCCTGCTCGCGCCGTCTGCGCGCGCCGCGTGCACCGACGCCGGCTGTGACCTGCGGGACCGCATTGCCGCCGCGGACAGCTACCTGGCCGGGCGGCCCGGTGTCATCGGCTACGTCCTGCGGGACCGCTCTACCGGTCAGCGATATGCGAATCCGAATGCCGACTCGATGATCTGGACGGCGTCCACCATCAAACTCGCCATGGTCGTCGACCTGCTCACCAGGGAGCGCGCCGGCGCGCTGCGGCTGTCCGCGGCCGACCGGCAGCTGATGGCCGCCATGCTGCGCGATTCCGACAACGACGCCGCCGACACGCTGTGGTCGCGGTACGGCGGACCCGATCACCGGACGTTCAACGCCGACTTTCCGCGCTACGGCATGACCTCGCTGGCGCCCCAGCCGGGATTCGGAGACATCTTCCCGTACTGGGGTTTTCAGAAGGCCACCGCCAATGACCTGGACCGATTGATGAATTACATTCTGGGACAGATGAACTCCGCCGACGCGGCAGCGATCGCCGCCGAGATGCAGCGGGTCGCCCCTGATCAACAGTGGGGAGTGTGGGGTGCCGGGCCGGCAATGAACCCCGGCAACAAGAACGGCTGGTCCCAGGAACAGGGCGGTTGGGTGATCAACTCGGTCGGGTTCGCCGGGCCCGGTCAGCGATTCACGCTGGCCATCATGAACGCGCTCGGCGGCGAGGGCGGGTATGACGACGGGGTCGCGACGACCACCAGGCTGAGCCAGATTCTGCTGGGCTGAGGGCCGATCAGACGAGCCGGACCGCGCGGACGGCCGGCGCGTTCGACGCCGTCAGGAAATTGCGCATATCCGCCGGGTACCGCACCTGCAGTTCCACCGATTCGGCGAAACGGTAAGGCTGTGCCGCGATCACACCGACGAGTTGCTTTCGGATACGGGACATCTCGGCGCGCACGGTCACAACACGGGACCTGTCGCCATAGAGATCCTCGGCCAACTCCGGCGCCGAACGTCCCGATCGCCGGGTGGCCAGCACGTAGAGGATCTCGGCGTGCCGCGGCGAGATCTCCCGCCGCCACGACCCGAACTGCCCGGTCATCTCGAGCGTCGGGACACTACTGTCCCGCAGGTCCAGGACGGCCCGGGTGGTGGCCGGCGCCTGCTCTTCATCGTCCACCGGGCGCACCAGCCAGCCACCACTGAGCGGTTCCAGATCACAGGGCCCAAGCGCCGGAACCCACGCCCGGCCCGGTGCCACGTTCTGCGGTAGCAGGATTCGGTGATGTGGCGGCAGTGCGCCGACCGCGGCCACCCACCCTTCCGCATCCACGGCCAGCGCAGGCGCGGCAATGCGGGCCAGGATCGGCGCCGCGACCGCACGGAGCTGGTTCAACGTGCGGTCGTGCGCCTCCCGCAACTGCGATTCGGCCAGCCGTGCGACCAGGTCGACCAGCGCGATGGTGGTCGGGTGCACGGTGGACGCCGGCCCCGAGACGTCGACCGCCCCGATGACCTGCCCGGTGCGCGGGTCCCGGATCGGGGCGCCGGCGCACGTCCAGGAGTGGTGGCTGCGCAGGAAGTGTTCTGCGGAGAAGATCTGCACCGCGCGCCGGGAGACCAGCGCCGTACCGATGGCGTTGGTCCCGACGGCGGTCTCCCCCCAGTTGGCGCCCTCCGTGAAGCCGAGCCGGTCGGCGTGCATGAGCACGCGTGCAGCGCCCGAGCGCCACAGCACCCGGCCGCGCGCATCGGCGACCACCAGGATGTTGTTGCCGTCGGCCAGTACGGACTCCAGCCCGCGGGAGATGTCGTCGAGCACGGCCAGCAGCCCGGACGACTGCCGCAGCAGATCCAGCGCGCTGCGGTCGACATCCGGCGGGCAGTGGTGTTCGGGGTCGATCCCCTTCCCCAACAACCTGTTCCAGGACTCTTCGATCACCGGGCGCGGCTTGGCGGGGGCTCGCCCGCCGGCCATGGTCGCGTCGTAGACCTCGGACAACAACAGCGCGTAACTCCGCGGGTCATCGCCGACTGCGACCGCGGGTTCGGGGACCGACGAACCGGGCATTGACCCGATTGTGCTCCCCATCACAGTGCGTGTCACGCGCGGGGCTCAGCGATAGACCATGCCCCCGTCGATGAGGCCGGCCTGACCCGTCATGTAGTCCGCGCCGGGCCCGGCCAGGTAGGCGACGAAACCGGCGACATCCTCGGGCGTCTCCGGCCGGCCCAGCGCGATGGTGCCGGCGAACTTCTCGAACGTCTCCCCCACGGCTGCACCGGTGAGCTCGGCGAACCTCTTGTCGATCTCCACCCACATATCGGTGCCGACGACACCGGGGCAGTAGGCGTTGACCGTGATGCCGTCGGCGGCGTGCTCCTTGGCGGCGGCCTGGGTCAGTGCCCGCACCGCGAACTTGGTGGCGCTGTAGGGGCCCAGCATGGCGAATCCCTCGTGCCCGGCAATGGAGGAGGCATTGATCACCTTGCCCCGGCAACCGAGTTCCTTGAACTTCGCGACGGCGGCCTGGATGCCCCACAGCACGCCGTCGACATTGATCGACCACAACCGTGCCAGCTGCTGCGGGGTCACGTCGGCCAGTGGGCCCACCAGTGCGATGCCGGCGTTGTTCACCATCACGTCGAATCCGCCCAGCGCCGTCGCGGCATGCTCGACGGCGGCGAACACCGCATCGCGGTCAGCTACGTCGGCGACGAAAGTGGTTGTTTTCGAACCAATTTCGGTGATCTCGTCGGCGACGGCGGCAATGCCTTCCAGGTTGACGTCCACCAGGGCGATGTCGGCGCCCTGGCGGGCCAGCTCGAGGGCGATGCCCCGGCCGATACCGCGGCCGGCACCGGTGACGAGCGCGACCTTGTCCAGCAGCGGGGCTTCGATGCTTCGTGTCATGACGTTTCCTCTCATTTGGACGGGTCGACGAGGACCTTCATCTTGGCGCCGGCGTGCAGCGCCTCGAAGCCTTCGTCGACCACGTCGTCGATACCGATGGAGGTCACCCAGCCGGTGGCGTCGTAGGTGCCCTGTGCCATCAGGGCGATTACGGCCTCGAAGTCCGCGAACGTGTAGCACAGCGATCCCTGGATGCGGGATTCGTTCATGACCAGCCGCAACAGCGGTGTGGTCAAAGGCTTCTCGTAGATGGCGACGCTGACCATGGGGCGTCGAGCGCCCACGCAGGCCAGTGCCGTCTCCACCGCGGGCGCCACGCCGGCAGCGTCGTAGACGGCGTCGGCGCCGCGGCCGGACGTGTGTTCGGCGATGAAGGCCGGCACGTCCAGCGCGGTCGGGTCCAGGGTGCGCGCACCGAGTGCCTCGATGGCGGCCCGGCGGGTGGGTGCCGGCTCGACGACGTAGACGTCCTCGATGCCCTTGCCGCGCAGGGCAAACCACAGCCCGATACCGATGGGTCCGGCGCCGAACACCATGGCGGTGCCTTCGGGGTCCGGATCGCCCAGGGTGGCAGCGTGGTAGGCCACCGACATCGGTTCGACGAGCGCACCCAGTTCCATGGAGACGTTGTCGGGCAGCTTGTGCAGCATGTTGGTGGGCACCACCGTGTATTCGGCCATCCCGCCGTCGGACATCAGGCCGTGGAAGCCGATCTGCGCGCAGATGTTGTAGTGGCCGGCGCGACACGCGCTGCACTTCCCGCAGCGGTAGACGGGCTCGACCGCGACCCGGTCGCCTTCGGCCCACCCCGCTACGCCGGGGCCCAGGGCGGTGATGGTTCCGGCGAACTCGTGGCCCATGACCAACGGCAGCTGCTGACCGGTCAGCGGGTGCGGTGCGGTGGGGACGAAGATCGGTCCGGCGAAGTACTCGTGCAGGTCGGTGCCGCAGATGCCGTTGAATCCGACCTGGATTTGGACGGTGCCCGGCCCGGGCTCCGGTTTGGCCACCTCGGTGACGTCGAGCTTGTTCGGTCCGTAGTACACAGCTGCTTTCATGCCATCCGTTGTATGTGGCGTGCACCACAGCCGGAAAGAGTTGCAAGGGGTTGCACGGGCGTTGACCTGGGGCCGATGCGGATGGCGGGGTGCAACCCTCTGCAACCCTTGTGACGCTCGTCGCGCCGGTGTGTGCTGGCTCACATGACACAAACCATCGATGCACCAGCACCGTCGCACCCAGAGGAGCTCTCCCCGCAGCAGCGGGTCGACGCGTGGCTCACCGACTTCGAACACGCCCTGGCCACTCGCGATATCGACCGTGCTGTCGGCAAGTTCGCCCTGGACAGCTTCTGGCGCGACCTGGTGGCCTTCACCTGGAACCTGAAGACGCTGGAAGGCCGCGAGGCGATCGCCGCCATGCTGACGACACGTTTGGCCGGTTCCGAGCCGTCCGGTTTCCGGACCCGTGAGACGCCCACTCAGGACGGGGAGGTGACCACTGCGTTCATCGAGTTCGAGACCGCGGTGGGCCGCGGGATCGGGCATCTGCGGCTCAAGGGTGATCAAGCGTGGACCCTGCTGACCACGCTGCAGGAACTCAAGGGTCACGAGGAGGGCAAGGGCGCCACCCGGCCGCTCGGCGCCGTGCACGGATCGGACCCGGACACCCGGTCGTGGGCCGAGAAGCGGCAGGACGAGGAGCGCACCCTGGGCTACTCCGAGCAGCCGTATGTCCTGGTGGTCGGCGGTGGGCAGGGCGGCATCGCGCTCGGGGCGCGGCTGCGTCAACTCGGGGTGCCCGCCATCGTCGTCGACAAGCACGACCGTCCCGGCGATCAATGGCGCAAGCGGTACAAGTCGCTGTGCCTGCACGACCCGGTGTGGTACGACCACCTGCCGTACCTGCCGTTCCCGTCGAACTGGCCGGTGTTCGCACCCAAGGACAAGATCGGCGACTGGCTCGAGTTCTACACCAAGGTCATGGAGGTGCCGTACTGGTCGAAGACCACGTGCCGGTCCGCCACGTATGACGAGAACGAGAAGCGCTGGACCGTCGAAGTGGATCGCGACGGTGAGGCGGTGACCCTGCGGCCGGCGCATCTGGTGCTGGCGACCGGAATGTCCGGTAAGCCGAATGTGCCGTCGTTCCCCGGGCAGGATGAGTTCCTCGGTGACCAGCACCATTCCAGCCACCACCCCGGCCCCGACCAGTACGTCGGCAAACGGGCCGTGGTCATCGGCTCCAACAACTCCGCGCACGATATCTGTAAGGCGCTGTACGAGAACGGTGTCGACGTGACCATGGTGCAGCGGTCCTCGACCCACATCGTGAAGTCGGATTCGCTGATGGACCTGGGCCTGGGCGACCTCTACTCGGAGCGGGCGCTGGCCGCCGGCATGACCACCGAGAAGGCCGACCTGACCTTCGCCTCACTGCCGTACCGCATCATGCACGAGTTCCAGATCCCGATCTACGACGCGATCCGCGAGCGGGACAAGGACTTCTACGCCCGGCTGGAGGCCGCCGGTTTCGACCTGGATTGGGGCGATGACGGGTCCGGCTTGTTCATGAAGTACCTGCGCCGCGGGTCGGGCTACTACATCGACGTCGGCGCGTGCGATCTGGTCGCCGACGGCAGCATCAAGCTGGCGCACGGCGACGTGTCCCACCTGACCGCGAATTCCGTTGTGCTGTCCGACGGCACCGAGCTGCCGGCCGACGTGGTGGTCTATGCCACCGGGTTCGGTTCGATGAACGGCTGGGCCGCCGACCTGATCGGTCAGGACGTCGCCGACAAGGTCGGCAAGGTCTGGGGCCTCGGCTCGGACACCACCAAGGATCCCGGTCCGTGGGAGGGCGAACAGCGCAACATGTGGAAGCCCACCCAGCAGGAGAACCTGTGGTTCCACGGCGGGAATCTCCATCAGTCCCGGCATTATTCGCTGTACCTGGCGCTGCAGCTCAAGGCCCGGCACGCCGGGCTGCCCACCCCGGTGTACGGGCTGCAGGAGGTACACCACCTGAGTTAGCAGCCCCCGTCAACGGTGCGGCTGGGCCTGCCCTGGTCGTCGACAAGGACGTCGATGGCCCCGGCCCGGGACAGGCCCACCCGTACCGTCCGGGGACCGATCCACTGAATAATGTTCAGCGCCATGACATCCGAGTTGACACAGCCCAGATCGCTCTCCCGGGAGAGCAGGCCACGGCGGGTGTGCAGGCGCAATTCCCAGGTGAGGTCGGGCGCCAAGCCGGCCGTGCTCTGATACACCACCACTTCCACCCCACCGTCGGGGGCTCGATACGTCCCCGCGGCATGCATGGGGCTGGCGTACGCCGCGGCGAACCAGCCGATGAACCCTATCGTCGCGCCGCAGCACAGACACACGGCCACACCAGCCCACTTCACCGCTGCACGGCCCAGCCCCAGCCAGCAGGCCAGCGCCAGCAGTAGGAAACCCGGAACACCGAACCACACCGGATGATAGATCCACGGCCGCAGCAGGTAGTACGGGTAGAGCAGAAATCCGCCCACCGCCAGGATGCACAGCACGGCACCGATCAGGGTCAGGATCGCCACGGTGGTGGCGCTCGATCGTTTGCGACGAGCCACCCGGTCAACCTAGTCCATGCACGAGCGTCACGGATTGATGGTGCGTTCCCCCACTTGGCGGCCCCAGACGTACTCGGCGGCCAGCGGCTGGCCGAGCTCGAAGTGGTTGTACGGGGCGATGCTGGCACCGGTGTCCATCACCAGATACGGCGCCGGCCACAGATCCCGGGTAATCGGCTGCCAGCAGCCCGGCCTGCCCTCCGGCCCACCCCGGGCGTTGACCCTCGGCAGGTTGTCGGGATACACGTAACCGTTTCCAGCACCGACCAATTCGTCGGCGAGCACCAGCGAGTAGCCGTTGCCGCCCAGCATGTCGGCAAAACGCGGCGCGACGTCGTGGAAATTGCGCAGCGTGCACAGCAATGCCGGGCTGTAGTAATCCAGCAACTTGGTGGTCGGCAACAAATCCTGGGCACCGCGCACCAGATACGGCCCACCCCGCTCGAACACATCCCCGGCGTTGTTACCGAACCCCACCGCCGACATCAGCGCCGCATCGATGGTCCCCCGCTCGGCATTGAGCGTGCGCGCCGTCACCACCGCACTCTTGAGCCCGTCGAACAGGTCTGGCGCCGCATCCGCATACACCGTCGACAGATCCGCCAAACCCTGCGTGTCCCGGCGGATCTGCGGCATCCGCGCATTGAGCTCACCCAAGATGTCGTTGCCGTTGAACAACGACTGCCCGAACTTGTCGCCCAACCCGTCCAAGGCCTGCGCCGCCGCGGTCAACGTCTGATTCAGCTTCACCGGATCCACCTGCTGGGCGATCCCCATGATCGTCTCGAACAACGTGTTGAACTCGGTGGTGGTGCTGGTGGCATCGATCACCGCACCCGGTTTGAGCGCCTCCGGTGACGGATCGGCCGGTGAGACGAACGAGATGTACTTGTTGCCGAACACCGTCGTCGCGCGGACCTGTGCGTCCACATTCGCCGGAATCATGCTCAGATACTGCGGCTGTACATTGAGCGTCAGTTTCGCCCGAGGGCCCGTGCCGTCGGTGACCGCGTCGGCGGATTTCAGCCGCCCGATCGGCACCCCGTTGAATGTCACCTTCGAGCCGGGATCCATCGACAACCCGGCCCGCTCAGCCATCACCACCACGGTCGATTTCTCGTCGAAGTACCCGCGGAACTGCGCCCAGGTCAGCCCGAAGACGAGGACCACGACGGTCAGCAGTACGGCGCCGGCGATCCGGTACGGCGGTTCCTTGGCGTCGTTGAACGGACCTTCGTCCTCTTCAACATCGCCGGAGAGGTCGGAACCCCCGGTATCGGATACCTCTGTCACCGGAGAATTCCACCACGCCACAAGGTTTTTCACCCATGCCGCAGCCTGTGATCCTCACCCCGCGAGCCGGCAACTGTGATGCCGGCGACACGCTTGAGGTTTAGTGCCAGTCCCAGACGGACATGTCGCCTGGTGGGTAGTTCTGGCAGATGTCGGTGGTGTGGGCGGCCACACCTTTGTTGTTGAAGAACAGTTTGGCCCAGTTGGGCCAGCGCCAGGACATTTGTTCGTAGAAGGCGTTGGTGGCGGTGTCTTCGGAGTATTGGCGCCGTCCGGCGTAGTCCAGGGAGAAGAACCAGTGGATGCGGTCTTGGGCGCCTTGTTGGTCGGCGGCGGGTTTGTTGTTGTAGTCGATCATGTAGCGCTCGTAGTAGACGGGTTCGACGTCGCGGGCGGCGGCCATGATCTGTTCGGCGGTGCAGGGAGTTTTGAGGATGCGGTTGGGGATGGGGTAGTCGTCGGTGGCATCGGCTGAGGCGATGCCGGAGGCGGTGAGGGTGCCGGCCAGGGCTGCGGCGGCGACACCGAATCGGATGGTCTTGTGCATCATGGGCGTTCCTTCCTAGTGCTGGGCGGCCGCGACCTGGTCGAGGATGACGCGTTTGTCGGGGCAGTAGTAGTTCAGGGCGGCGCCCAGGAACTGCCAGTTCTGTTCGGTGGTGTTGTGGCGGTCGAGGTTGTCGCCGACGAATTTGGCTGAGGCGTAGGCGTCGTGGTCGACGTTGTTGGCCAGGCGTTTGCAGACCAGTTTGCCGATCCAGGCGTTGTAGTCCTTTTGGCCGTAGATGCCGTAGGTGTGCAATTCGTGGGCGAAGTTGGTGTCCGGATCCCGGTCATAGGCCGGATCGGCCTGGGCGGGTGCAGCCAGTCCCACGGCGGCACCGACGATCAGGGTCGTGACGGCGAACTTCATGACAGGGCCTCCTCGGGTGACTTCTGAATGGGTGCCGGCCAATTCGACGGGACCGGGCGCTGACGCACACGCTGCGGCCACCAGAACCACTTACCCAGCAGCGCCGCGATCGCCGGGGTCATGAACGACCGGATGATCAACGTGTCGAACAACAACCCCAGACCGATCGTCGTGCCGACCTGCCCGATCACCGTCAGCTCACTGACCGCCATGGAGATCATGGTGAAGGCGAACACCAGGCCCGCGGAGGTGACCACCGAACCGGTGCCGCCCATGGAGCGGATGATGCCGGTGTTCAGCCCGGCATGGATCTCCTCCTTGAACCGGGACACCAACAGCAGGTTGTAGTCGGCGCCGACGGCCAGCAGGATGATCACCGACATCGCCAGCACCATCCAGTGCAGCGGTGTGTTGAGCAGGTGCTGCCACAACAACACCGAGATACCGAACGACGCTCCGAGCGACAGCAGCACGGTGCCGACGATGACGGCCGCGGCCACGATGGCTCGGGTGATGATCAGCATGATGATGAAGATCAGGCACAGCGAGGCGATACCGGCGATGATGAGGTCGTAGTTCGCCCCCTCCTGCATGTCCTTGAAGGTCGCGGCGGTGCCGGCCAGGTAAATTCTGGAGCCCTCCAGCGGGGTGCCCTTGATCGCCTCCTTGGCGGCCTGCTTGATCGCCTCGATATGCGAGATGCCTTCGGGGCTCATCGGATCGCCGTCATGGCTGATGATGAAGCGCACCGACTTCCCGTCGGGCGACACGAAACTCTTCATGCCCCGCTTGAATTCGGGATTGTCGAACGTCTCCGGCGGCAGATAGAACGAATCGTCGTTCTTGGCCGCGTCGAAGGCTTCGCCCATCGCCGACGAGTTGTCCTGCATCGCCGACATCTGATCCTGTATGCCCTTCTGGGTCTGATACATGGTCAGCATGTAGGTCTTCATGTTCTTCATCGTCGCGATCATCGACGGCATCAACGCCACCATCTGCGGCATCAACGTGTCCAGGCGCTCCATATCCGGCATCAACTGCTGGATATCGTCGGTCATGGTGTCGATCCCGTCGAGGGTGTCGAAGATCGACCGGATCGCCCAGCACGACGGGATGTCGTAGCAGTGCGGTTCCCAGTACAGGTAGTTGCGGATGGGCCGGAAGAAATCGTCGAAATCGGCGATGTGGTCCCGCAATTCGGCCACATCGAGGGTCATGTTCTTCATCTTGGTGACCATCGAATGCGTGGTGGCCGCCATCTGCTCGGTGATGCTGGCCATCTTGGTCATGTTGTCGATGGTGGTCTGCATATCGTCGGCCTGCTTGAGCATGGTGGCCATCATGTCCTGCTGGTACTTCTCGTTCATCTTCTGAGTAGTGCCCTGCATGCTGATCTGGAACGGGATCGAGGTGTGCTCGATCGGGGTGCCCTGCGGCCGGGTGATGGCCTGCACCCGCCCGATACCCGGGGTGCGGAACACCGCCTTGGCGATCTTGTCGATTACCAGGAAGTCCGCGGAATTGCGCAGATCGTGATCGCTTTCGATCATCAACAGCTCGGGGTTCATCCGGGCCTGGTTGAAATGCCGGTCCGCCGCCGCGTACCCCTCGGCCGCGGGAAGGTTGTCCGGTAGGTAATTACGGTCGTTGTAGTTGGTCTTGTATCCGGGCAGCGCCACCAAACCGACCAGACACAAAGCGATGGTGGCGACCAGGATCGGTCCCGGCCACCGCACCACGACGGCACCGATCTTGCGCCAGCCGCGGATACGCGCACTGCGCTTGGGCTCCAACGTCTTTCCGAAGCGGGTGGCCACCGAGATGATCGCCGGGCCCAGGGTCAGGGCGCAGAACACCAGCGTCACCATGCCCACCGCCAACGGGATGCCCAGGGACTGGAAGTACGGCAGCTTGGTGAAGTGCAGGCAGAACGTCGCACCGGCGATGGTCATCCCCGACCCGAGGATGACGTGCGCGGTGCCGTGATACATGTCGTAATAGGCCGCCTCGCGGTCCATCCCCCTGGTGCGGGCCTCCTGGTAGCGCCCGATCAGGAAGATCGCATAGTCCGTCGCGGCCGCGATCGCCAGCGTCACAAGCAGGTTGGTCGCGAACGTCGATAGCCCGATGATGTCGTAGTACCCGAGGAACGCCACCGCGCCTCGGGTGGCGGCCAGGCCCAGCACCACCATCACCAGGGTGAGCAGAACCGACACCACGGATCGGTAGATCAGCAGCATCATCACGATGATCACGGCGAACGTCAGCGCCTCGATCACCCGCAGGCTCCGGTCGCTGGCGATCTGCTGGTCTGCCGTCATCGCCGCCGGACCGGTGACGAACACCTTCAACCCGGGCGGCGGGGTCATGCTGTCGACGGTCGCCTTGACGGCGTCGATCGACTCGTTGGCCAGCGACTCACCCTGGTTACCGGCGGTGTACACCTGGACGTAGGTGGCCTTGCCGTCAGCACTCTGGGCGCCGGCCGCCGTCAGCGGATCGCCCCACATGTCCTGGATGTGCTCGACGTGTTTGGTGTCGGCTTCCAGCTTCTTGATCATCTCGTCGTAGAACTTGTGCTCGGCATCCCCGAGCTGATGATCGGACTCGAGCACCACCATCGCCGAGCTGTTCGACTTGAACTCGTCGAAGTTCTGCCCGACGCGCTTCATCGAGATGACCGATGGCGCCGTCTCCGGGCTCATCGACACCGCCTTCATCTGCCCGACCTCTTCGAGCTGCGGGACGATGACGTTGAGCAGTGCGACCAGCGCTATCCAGCCGATGATGATCGGAACGGCAAGCGTGCGAACCCATTTCGCGATGCCACGGCGATCATTCGCGGTGGCGTGCGGGGTGGCCTTGAAGGGATCGGTAGGCGGATCGGCGTGCATATCGTTTCGGGGTGCACTCATGCTGATTTCACCAAGCAGTAGGTGTGGGCGCCGACACCGTCGACGGTACGTTGGTCTTTCACTTCGTCGTCGACGGTGATGCGGCAGGACAGCGTGGAACCGTCGCCCTGCCCGGAGATGGTGGGGAACACCGACGGGGCGGTGGTGCTCAGCGTCAACGTCCACGGCAGCGGGGCATTGTCGGCCCGCTGCGGTTTGGCGTCGAGGTCCATGTAGTTGATGTTGGCAGTCGCCCCCGGCTCGCCCCAGATCTCGTATTTGACGACCTTCGGGTCGAACGGCTCGCTCTCGTCGGAGGCGCTGTTCTCGGTCGACACGTAGCCGGGGCCGGTACCGAAGAACGTGCGCACCCGCATCACCGTGAACGACGCGACGGCGACCACCACCACAATGACGAGCGGTATCCAGACCCGCTTCAACACGTTCATCGCCCCGACTCCGTCCGATCGTGAACAGCCTTATTAGGCTAGCTAGTCGACTGGACGAGATTAGCCAATCGGCTAAGTTAGGACAAGACGGACGACAAAGTCTGTGACGCCGCACACCGCGCGTGCGACGATGCGCGGCAGGTCACAAGCTCGACCGAGGAAAGGAGGCGGGTCGCATGGCCAAACCGGTGGCACAACGCGGCTTCGCCCGTGAACGCGTTCTCGACGCCGCTCTGCATCTGTTCGCTGAGCGAGGCGTTAACGGCACATCCCTGCAGATGATCGCCGACCATCTGGGCGTCAGCAAGGCCGCCATCTACTACCAGTTCCACACCAAGGACGACATCGTGCTGTCGGTGGTGCGGCCGGTCTTCGACGATATGGACCGACTGGTCCGGGTCGCCGAGACGATCCCCAACCCTGAATCCCGCCGCGATGCGACCATCAGTGGGTTCGTCGAGATGGCCATTCGGCACCGCCGGATCGGCACGATGTTCTACGGCGACCCGGCGGTCCTCGAATTGGTACGGGCCCACGAGGAATTCGAGGACTGCGGAAACCGCCTGCGCGAGCTGCTGATCGGCCCGACGGTGGATGTCGAGACGCGCGTGACCATCGGAATGCTGACCGCCGGCATCTTCGGCAGCACCACCGAGCCTCACCTCAGCGACGTCTCCGACGCCGACCTCCATCGCATCCTGCTCGACCGCGCTCAGCGCCTACTGGCGGTGGCCGCCGAGCCCGGTACCGCGGCGCTGCGGCCATGATCGTCCGCGGCGCCGTTCTCACCACGTTGGCAGCCGTCGCCGTGCTGGCACCGGCCGGTACGGCGAACGCCGCGCCCAGCCCGCTGGACACCTTGGTGACAGCTGCGACGCAGCGGCTGCAAACGGCCGACCCGGTCGCCGCGGTCAAGTGGATCACCCACGGCGATATCGAGGATCCGGCGCGGGTCCAGCAGGTCCTGGCCGCTGTCGCCGCCACCGCGGGCGCCCACCACGTCGACGTCGACTACGTCACCCGCATCTTCACCGACCAGATCCACGCGACCGAAGCCGTCGAGTACCGGCGGTTCTCCGAGTGGAAACTCGATCCTGCCGCCGCCCCGACCGCGGCCCCGGACCTGACCTCGTCGCGGGCGCGCATCGACACCCTGAACACGACGATCGTCGATGAGCTCGCGACGCAACAGGATCTGCTGCGCTCACCGGCATGTGCCGCGGCGCTGCGCGACGCCCTGGACAACGCCGGGGCGACGTTCGGGCTGGACCCGGATTACCGGCAGGCATTGGCTTTCGCCACGCACTCATACTGCGGCTGAGGATGTCCCGCGGGCCTGTTTGGCCAACCCGAAGGTCGCGATGGTGCGGACCAGTTGCTCCAGTTCGCCGATGCCGGTGGCCGGCACGGCATCACGAGCCAGCCACCATCCCGGGCCCGCCCGGCCGAGCGCCAAGTGCGGCACCGGTGCGCGCAGCACGGTGACTGGCTCCGCGCGGATGATCCGCGCCTGCAGGGGTCGGCCATCGGTCCGGCGTACCAGCAGCCCGGCCGGCCACTTGAGCACGTCGATACTGCCGACCGCATACCGGCCACCCAGCCCGATCTGGATCACGTCGTCGACCAGCGGCACGGTCAGCCGGATGGCGCCATCCCGGATCTCGTCCAGATCGGGCACCCACAGCGGCAGTCGACGGGCAACGAGCACGCCTTAATGGTAATCGTTGCCAATAACTTGGGTCAGCGCGCTCCGACCTCGGCGGGCAGTGGTGGCGGCAACGGCGTCGTGGTGGTCGGTGTCGTCGAGGTCGGCACCGTGGAGCTCGTCACCGTCGTCGTCACCGTCGTGGTGCCACTCGTCGAGGTGGATGTCGAGGTGGACGCACCCTGCGGTTCGTGCACATCGGTCAACGGTTCGCTCCGCAGCAGGGTGCCGCCTGCGGTGACCTTCAGGGTGTTGGGCGTGACGGTGTAGGTGACGCCGTCACTCTCGGCGACGTAGCCCCCGCCCGACGCGGTGGCGGTCAGCACCAGCTTGGCACCGTCGCGGATCCGCACACCGCGATACTCGTAACCACCGCTGGCGTCCTTGCAGATGGCGATGCGTGAACTCGAGGTGCTACCGAACAGGACGGCGACGGCCGGCGCGCTACACCTGGCGGTGGAATCGACATAACCCTGGCTGTCGGCGGTGGGCGCGGCCCCGGACAGACCGGCCGCGGCGGCCAGCAATGCCAGCCCCGCCACGCCGGATGCGGTCAAGCGGACAACGGAAAGCGTGGAAGTAGACATCACCTTCCACCTGACCACGACCCGGGTAATTGCGCGAGCGTCAACACCGAGACACAACCGAATCGTTAAGCCTTCGCAACACACACGAGCTTGCGCACGCCGACCATCACGCGCGGTCATCCGTCGGCGTCTTGCAGGATCTGCCGCAGGCGCTCCAGTGGATCGCCGGCGCCGGGGTGGAGTTGCCGCCCGGGATCCTGTTCGGTCGGCGCCGCCCCGCCCACCGGTTCCGGGACCGGCACCCCGACGGCGGGCGGGGGTGGCGGTGGTGGCGGCACGGCGGCCACCGCGCGCAACTTGTCCGTCAAGCGCGCCGCCGCGGATTCCCGGATCGCCCGGCGATCGTCGTCGGGATCGGCGTTGCCCGCGAAACACCGCTCGGGTGCCTGGCGCACCACCTGGAGGGCGCCGCGGTAGTGGCGCGCGGCCGCGGCGGCATCGAACCTGCCGGCCGCCCGGTCGCCGAGCGTTTCGCGCACCAGTTCAAGGTCGACCCGCACCGGGCAGGAGGACTCATTCGCGGTGCGCGCCAATGCCGACGCGAACGCGGCGTCCGCATCATCGAGCCGGTCCTCCAGCACCGCCAAGCCGCCGGCGGCCAGCTGCGCCCGCGCGGGCTCCACGATATTGAGGGTGCCGAGCACCGCGACGTCGGTGCGCAGGGCGTCGGGCCGTCCTGCGGCGAAGTTGCGGGCGGCCGAATCGCCTGCAATCACCACCGATAGCGCCTTCACGCTGACGAGGACCAGGACCACCGCCACCGGCGCCGACCACAGCAGCAGCTTCCTCCTGGTCCCTGTCATCCTGGTCCGCTTCACAGGGCGGCCTCGACGTCGACGGAACGGGTCCGGCGGAACTCGCGCAAGACGGCGAACAGCTCGACCAACAACAGCACACCGGCGGCGGCCGCTGCGGCCCAATAGATCTCGGTGAGGTACACCGCGGCCTCGGCGGGACGCTGCCGCTGGTTCTGCGGGTCGCCGGGCAATACGGTGCCCAAGGGCGCCGCGTCGACGCGCGGCAGGTACGGCACCCCGATCTGACCGGCGATCCGCTGCAGCGTGCCGACGTCGGGATCGGCCTCGGGGCCGGCATAGCCGAGCACCGCGCCGCCCGTCACGGCTGCGGCCGGCAGGTCGAATTCCCGTGCCGGGGCGTCGCTTCCGGGTGCGCCGGCACCGAGATAGAACACCAGATTGTCGGCGCGTGGATACTGCTGACGAGCGCTGATCAGTTGGTAGCGCAGCACGGTGGCGGCCGCCCAGGCGTTCGGTGCGCCGACGGCGTCGACGGGTTCGGGCTCCGGGCGCAGCGCATCCACCATCGGGCGCAGGCTCCAGGTATCCGCGGACAACGGCCAGTCCAGCGCGGGCTCGGCGGCGAAGGAGACGAGTGCGAAGCGGGCCCGTGGGTAGCGGTCGACCAATGCCCCGATATCGGCGCGCGCGGCGTCCATCGCCGAGGCCATATCCGCGGACCGGTCGAGCACCACGAACACGTTCGGGGCGGTCTCGTCGACCGGACGTGTCTGCACGTCGTCGCCGAGTACCGGTCGCGCGCAGGCCAGCACCAGCAGCACCGCGGCGCCGGTGACACCGGCCCAGCGCCACAACGCCTTTCGTGGCCACCCGGCGGATCTGATGCGTAATAGCGCCGTGCCGGCACACCACAGGATCACCGCGGTCAGCATCAGCAACAGCACGGGATGCAGGACGGGCAGGAACCTCATCGGCGCACCAGCCTGGGCCAGACCAGCAGGCCCGTCACCGCGAGCAGCGCGAGGACCAGTGGAATATCCGGGGACTCCACGGTGCGCGTGGTCACCTCCCGCGCGGCAACGGACACCGCGGGCGGGCGAGCCATGATCTCGGCGATACGCGCAGCGGTGTTCCCGTCGGCCGGCACGGCCACGCCCCCGGTGGCCCGGACCAGCCGGTCCAGGGCGTCGTCGTCGGCGCCGACGACCACGGCGTTCACCTGAACCGCGGCGGTGTCGGCCAGTTCACGGACCCGGTCGGCGCTGAACAGCCGGCCTCGCGGGTCCCCTGGCCGGCGCAGCGCCCCGGGGCCGACATAGATCAATGAGCGCGGGTTGGCCGCCGGTTCGCCGAAGTCCGGGAAACCGGTCAGACACATGGCCAGCACATCGTCCACATCCGCGGCGTAGTCGGTGTAGGGCACATTCGCGATCAGACCCGCGCCGGGGCGAGCGGCAGCGCCGAATTGTGCTGCCGCATACTGATAATCGCGGGTCAGTGGGATGACCCGACGGTTCGCCGACGTCAGTCCGATGCGTTGCGCACCGAACCCCGGGGTGCGCTCGGCGAAATACCGCAACACCGCCGCGACCGCCGGGTCCGATGCCGGGGCACCCGTGCAGACCATGATGTCCTCGGCCGGGCGCGCCAGGTCACCGTTGGCCGCCGACGGCAGGCCGGAGGGCCGGGCCGCCGCCAGCGTCGCCGCGGTGAATCCGGCGACCAGCAGCAGCGCCGTCACCGCCAACCACAGTGTGCGCAGCCGCACCGCGTGCCGATACTCCGGCAGCCGGGTCAGGCGTGCGGTGTTGGCCAGCGGGCGCAGCCGGCTTCGTCCGGCATGGGTCGGCCACAGCGTCGCTGCGGCGATCACCGCCGCCAGCGCCACGCAGCCGGCGATCGCCACCACCCACCAGTTCAGGTCCACGTGCGGACCAGTTCCTCGGCTCGGTCGCCGAGGGCGGCGATGTCCACCACCGACGACGCGTTGAACTGGGCATCGACCAGCGCGGCGAGCACCGGTGCGGCCGGGGCGAGTTCACTGTTCGCGATGGCGCTCAGATGCATGTACTCGGCGTGCACTCCGGTGCTGCGGTGCAGGAATCGGCGCAATTCGCCGCTGATAGCGGCCCCGGCCGGGGCCGCGGCGAGTTCGCCGCGCCGGTAGCGCTGCGCGATGGACCCGATGGCGTGGGCGGCGCGCCGCTTGATCAGCTGGTCGCGCGCGGCCGACAGCAGCGGCACGCCGGTTCGCCGCCCGGGGGCGGTGTAGACGAAAACCACTGTGTACCAGAGGGCCAGAACAACCAGGCAGAGTGCCGCCACCCACAACCAGGTCCGTGAGTACGGTTCCGGTCCGGTCACGTAACGCAGCAGATCAGCGGGCACGGGCGTACACCTCTGTCATGCCGGTCAGTGCCGTCCGGATTCCGGCGCTGCCACCGAAGGCGCCGTGCACCACACCGCGAGCCGTGAGGAACTGCGAGACTTCCTGCCGCCGTTGCCGTTCGGCGGCTCGGTAAGCCTTGATGACCGTCTCTCCCAGCTCGGCACCGCCGAACACGAACCCGCCACCGGCCACGTCGAAGCCCGCCCGGCGGTCATCGGCGGAGGACACCGCCGGCATATCGGTGATCATCGCCCACATCACGTCGTGCCGGGAGCTCAGCCGGTCCAGCACATCGCCGAGCGCCGGACTGGCGTCGGGTTCGTCGGCCACCACCACGATCAGCAACCGGTGCCGGTAATGGTGGGCAACCCAATCGAGTTGCACGGCAATATCGCTCGGCGCCGGGCGCGTGGTGCTGTGCTGGTGGTAGCGGTGCAGCAGGTACTCGACGTGCGTCTCGCCCCGGCGCAGTCGGATATCCACGCAGCCCCGGACGTCACCGGCCACCATGCCGATCTGGTCGGATCGGGGCAGCGTGATGAGGCCGACCGCACCGATCACGTTGGCCGCCACGTCGCGCTTGAGCTCACCGGAGGGCGCCAGGGCGGACACGTTGCGCCCGGTGTCGGCCACCACCAGCACCTTGTGGTGCTTCTCCGAGACGAACCGTTTGATCAGGGTGTGACCGGACCGGGCGGTGGCCTTCCAGTCGATATCGCGGACATCGTCACCGGGCACATAGGGGCGCAGGTCGTCGAGCTCCAGGCTGCGGGTGTGGACCAGCGCGTACCGCCCACCGTCGAGCAGCGCACCGGCATCCCGGCCGAAATGCGCTCTGGCGCGGTCCAGATGCTTGCCCATCGCGCGTCAGGGCACCCGGACGGCGCGCAGCACCGCATCGACCACCGTGTCCGGGGTGATCCGGGCGCTGGCCGCTTCGAAGCCGAGGATCAGTCGATGCCTCAACACCCGATGGGCGACGTCCGCGATGTCCTCGGGCACCACGTGGCCGCGGCCGCGCAGCACGGCCAGCGCTCGGGCGGTACGACAGAAGGCGATGGTGGCGCGCGGGCTGGCGCCGTACTCGATCAACCGGGCCATCGCGGTGGGTAGCTGTCCCTCGGGTGACCGGGTGACGGCCACCAGGGTGCTGGCGTACTGGATCAGCGTGGGGTCCAGGTGGACGGCACCGGTCAGTTGCTGGACCCTGCGGATATCGTCGATGCCGACGACCGGGGCGCTGTGATGCTCCTTGTCGTACAGGCCGGTGTCCATCCGGGCGATGATCTCGACCTCGTCCTCCACCGTCGGGTATCGGACGATGTCCTTGAGCATGAAGCGGTCGGTCTGCGCCTCCGAGAGCGGGTACGTGCCCTCCTGGTCGACAGGGTTCTGGGTGGCGATGACCAAGAACGGTTCTGGAATGGGATATTCGACGCCGGCGATGGTGGTCTGGCGTTCCTCCATTGCCTCCAGCATGGCGCTCTGTGTCTTGGCGCTGGATCGGTTGATCTCGTCGAGCAGCACGATATTGGTGTGCACCGGCCCGAGCTGGGTGACGAAGGTGTTGGCGGCGGCGTCATAGATCTGCGTGCCGATGATGTCGCTGGGCAACAGATCCGGCGTGCACTGGATGCGCCGGAACCCCCCGTGGATCGACTCGGCGATCACCCGGGCCGCCGTGGTCTTCGCCAGCCCCGGCACGCTTTCGATCAGCAGGTGGCCGCCGGCCAGCAGCCCGAGCAGCATCGATTCCCGCAGGTGTTGCTGGCCGACCACCTTGGCCGAGAACGACGTGGCCACCGCACCCACGATGTGCTGGGCCTCGGCGACGTCACGTTCGTTGAGGCGCACACCTGCCGTCGTCATCCCGGGCGGATACCCCGCGGGCGCGCACTTCATGCCCACCGGGATTCGCTGGTCTCGGTCGGGCCTGCCGCACAAGCATTTGCCAGCACTACGGTGAGTGAGTACTCTCTCACCTCGTGACCGCCTCCCGTCGCGATCAGCTGATGGCCACCGCGCTGCATCTGTTCGCGGCCAAGGGCTATGCCGCCACGTCGGTGGCCGACATCCAGCAGGCGGCCGGGCTGGCACCCGGCTCCGGGGCGTTGTACAAGCACTTCAGCTCCAAACGCGCCCTCCTCGAGGAGGCCGTGGCCGATCGGATCGAGAAGATCGTGACCGCCCGCGAGCAGTACGACTCGGGCGAACCCAAGGGCGTGGACAACGCGGTCCGTACCGCGGGTCAGCTGATCTGGAGCAATCTCACCGAGAGTGAGGAATTGCTGCGGGTGATGCTGCGCGAGCCCGACGAACTGGGCGACCTGGACGAGAAGACCTGGCAGATCATCACCGACAACGCCTATCAACGGTTCGCCGACGAGCTCACCCGGTCCAACGAGTCGGGCCGCACGCAGATCCCCGACCCGGAAGCGGCCGCCGCCGTCGCGATCGCCTCGCTGAGCTACTTCGCCACACTGCGCGCGCTGACCAACCGCACCCCGGGCAACGTCGGCGACGACCGCTACTTCGAGGCCTGGGTGGACCAGATCACCGCCGTTCTGGAACGCCACACCATTCCCAAGAAACCCTGAGCACCAAGTCATTTCAGGAGTCCAGCATGACCTTTTCCCTGCAACTGTCCGACGATGTCATCGAGGTGCGCGACTGGGTGCACCAGTTCGCTGCCGACGTCGTCCGCCCCGCCGCCTCGGAATGGGACGAACGTGAAGAGACGCCGTGGCCGATCATCGCCGAGGCCGCCAAGATCGGCCTGTACTCCCCCGAATTCTTCGGCACCCAGGCCGCCGAGCCCAGCGGGCTGGGTTTCATCACCGTCTTCGAGGAATTGTTCTGGGGTGACGCGGGTATCGCGCTGTCCATCCTGGGCACCGGCCTGGCCGCGGCGGCGTTGGCGGGCAACGGAACTCCCGAACAGATCGGCCAGTGGCTGCCCGCCATGTTCGGCACGCCCGGCGAACCCCAGCTGGCGGCGTTCTGCTCGTCGGAACCCGACGCCGGCTCCGACGTCGGGGCCATCCGCACCCGCGCCCGCTTCGACGAGGCCACCCGCGAGTGGGTGCTCAACGGGACCAAGACCTGGGCCACCAACGGCGGTATCGCCAACGTGCACATCGTGGTGGCGTCGGTGTACCCCGAACTGGGCTCCCGCGGGCAGGCCACGTTCATCATCCCGCCGGACACGCACGGGCTGAGCCAGGGCCAGAAGTTCAAGAAGCACGGTATCCGCGCCTCGCACACCGCCGAAGTGGTGCTCGACAACGTCCGCCTGCCCGAGGACATGATCCTCGGCGGCCGGGAGAAGTTCGAGGAGCGGGTCGCCAGGGTGAAGTCCGGCGCGTCCGCCGGCGGCCAGGCCGCCATGAAGACCTTCGAACGCACCCGCCCCACTGTCGGTGCGATGGCCGTCGGCGTGGCACGGGCCGCGTACGAATACGCCCTCGAATACGCCAGCCAGCGTGAGCAATTCGGCCGCAAGATCGGTGAGTTCCAGGCCGTGGCGTTCAAACTGGCGGATATGAAGTGTCGGATCGACGCCGCCCGCATGCTGGTCTGGCGGGCCGGCTGGATGGCCCGCAACAACCAAGCCTTCGACAATGCCGAAGGGTCGATGGCCAAACTGGTGGCCAGCGAGACCGCCGTCTACGTCACCGACGAGGCCATCCAGATCCTCGGCGGTAACGGTTACACCCGGGACTATCCGGTGGAGCGGATGCACCGCGACGCCAAGATCTTCACCATCTTCGAGGGCACCAGCGAGATTCAGCGCCTGGTGATTTCGCGGGCCATCACCGGCCTGGCCATCCGCTGACCCGAAAACCATTGGCGTCGAACGCACCCGTCAGGGCACCCTGGCGGGTGTGATCGATGTCGACGCATTCGACCGCGACGGATACCTGCGCATCGACGGCAGCGCGGTGCGCGAGGCCGCGCGCGCCGCGCAGACCCTGCTGTGGCAGCGGCTCGGGCTGGCCGCCGACCGGCCGGAGCTGTGGACCGAATCGGTGGTGTGGACCTCGGACGTGTCCGGTGCCGGACCATTCGGCGAGTTGACCCGGCCGCCGGGCCTGTCGGCAGCGCTGGACGCGGTCCTAGGTGCCGACCGCTGGGTTCCGCGAGGATCGCTGGGCAATATCGTCATCCGGTTTCCGCTGCCCTCGGATATCGACGACCGTGGTTGGCATATCGATCTGAACACCCCACTGCCCGACGGCTCCTGGGCGGTATCGCGACAACCACACACGGTGCTCGTGCTGACCCTGCTGTCGGACGTGGGACCGGACGACGCGCCGACCCGGATCCGGGTTGGTTCACACCGGGATGTGCCGGCGGTGCTCGGTGACCGACCGCTGGATGCCGTGACAGCGGGCCGGCGGGCCGAAGCCGCCAGTGCCCAGCGCCCGGTCGCACGCGCCACCGGGCGACCGGGTGACATGTACCTGCTGCACCCGTTCACCGTGCATGCCGCCGATTCGCATCGTGGTCAGACGCCGCGGTTCATGGCGCAGGGCCCGATCCTGCTGACCCGCCCGCTCACTTGGCCGTGAGCAGTACGTACTGCGCGGCCACCAACTGCTGTACGTCGCGCAACGGCGCACCGCTGGCCTCGATCGCGTAGCGGCCGGCGGGCGCCACGCAGTAGAAGCTGTTCGACCTTGCCACACAATGGCTTTCCGGCAGCGCGGGCACCGGTCCTGCCGGTTTCGCACCGGCCCCCTTCAGCACCTCGGCGTTGAACCCGTTGGTGATCATCAGCGCCGTCAGCGGTTGTTTGGCCTGGTACACATTCGCCTTGCCCATGGCCACCGCCGTCACGCCGGTGTCGGAGAACAAGGTCTTGGATGCCACCGGGTCGGTCTGGAAATGCATGGCGGCCTTGGCTGGATAGACGGCATTCTTCGTCGGGGCGATGTCACCGGTTTGCGGCACGGTGCGGGCCAGCAGGCCGGTTGGGTCCAGCGGTACGTCGGCGAAGGCCTTCAGATCCGTCGGGGTGAACCCGTCGATGACGGGTCCCTGCGCATCGATCGCCTTGGCCACCAACCCGGCCGCGCGGTCCAGGCTGTCCGCGGACTGCGCCAACTGCATGAACACGTAGGGGCCGTGCGGAGTGAACGAGCGGACCACCGCCCACGGATGGTCCGCGCCACGCGGAGTGAACGGATAGGTGACGGCGACGGCCTGCGGGTGCCCGGCGATCGGGGTGCGGACCGGTTGGGCACCCCCGATGGGGCTGCCTGCCGCCGCATCACCCATCGCCGTGGTGGCCGCGACGGCGGCGGCCGGGTCGGGGAACCGCAGCACGGCATTGACCAAGACGGCGTTGTCGGAGGTGCGCGCGGAGGCGAAACCGTTGACGAATCCATGCCCTTGGGCGGCCGCCGCGATGGCTTCCGGGCCCAACTGCGCGAGCGACAGCGGGTTGGCCAGGACGTAGTAGGTGTCCAGGTACGGGTTGATCAGGGTGGGATCGACATCCCACGGACCGATCACGAACTCGGACATCCGGCGCGCGTCCACCGCCACCCCGGTTTCGATCGAACCGGCATTGCCCAGCGGCGGTTGCGGAGCCGTCGGGTAACTGCCGACGTCCAGCAGAGCGCGGCTGACGATAGGCGGGGCCGTCACGGTGGGCGCCGCAACCGAACTGGAGGGTGCTGGAGTGTCGCTGGTGTGGGCACATGCGGCAACCGCCACCGCGCCAGCAAGCGCCAGAATGGATTTCATGCTGCGCCGCAACGCATCTGATGTCGTCATTGCGTTCCGACCCTAGCGTGCTAGTCGCCGGTTCGGACGAACTTGTCGGTGAATTCGCCACCCTGGCATTGGCTACCGGTCGAGACGTTCTGTCCGCGCCCGGCGAGCACCGGGATCGGGTCCGCCAGATCGGTGGGTAGCGGATACTCGGCGGTGATGGTGACCTTGGTGGTGCCGCCCTGTGCGCACGGGACCACCCCCGCCTCGTTGCGCGTCCACTTGTCGTCGGCGAACACCAAGGTGACCACCCCGTCGATGGCGTGGAACAGGCTGATGCACCGGTCGCCGGTACGCAGGCAATGCGTCTGCACCTGCAGATCGGGCGCACCGGGCGCGAAACCGCCGTTGGTATAGACGATCGACTCGTGATAGCGCCCATGCAGGGCGGTGGCCGGCGAGGTGGTGCGGGCCGGCAACGTGGACGGGTCGGGGACCCGGCTGCGGTCGTCGGCACCGGTGTGGGTGAACGTCACGGTCCGCTTGTTGCTACTGCAGCCGTTGGCCGCCGCCCTGGTGGTCGCGCCGGTGAGGGAACCGTCGGGCTGTGGCGTCAGCGTGAACACCACCCAGGCTTCGGTGGTCATGTCGTTGCACTGCACCGACCCGGTGGCCACCGCGACCCAGTCACCGGCGATCTGATCGAAGGTCAGGTCGGACACCAGCACGATGCCGCTGTTACCGACGTACCTGGCGTTGGCGATGCAGCCGTTCGTGCCGCATGCCGAGCGCACGTCCCAGGTGCCTGTCATCTCCGGCGCACCGGGAATGGGGTTGCCCTCCAGGTCGGTGCCGGGACCGTAGTCGGCACGGTAGAGCCCGGTGAAACCCTCCCCGGTCGCCGACGCAGCACTGATGTGCGGCGCGGCCGGCGCCGCCGTGGGCTTGTCGTCCTCGGACAGTAGTCGCACCCCGGCGAGCACGCCGGCGGCGACGACCAACACGGCCAACGCCGCCACAACCGCCAGCAGCGACTTGGATCGCGACCTCGGTTCGGCGGACGGTGCCGGCGGAGGGGGCGCGGCGGCCACCGTGGGATGGCCGCCGGAGTCCCCGGCCGATCCGAACCGGGCACTCGGGGCCGCCAACTGGTACTGCAGGGCGTGCGCGAACTCCAGGCAGGTGGGATAGCGGGCCTCCCGCGACTTCGCCATCGCCCGGGCCAGCACCGGGTCCAGCCCGCGCAACTCGGGGCGCCGCTCCCCCAGCGACGGCGCCGGTGCGGTGACGTGTTTGGTGATCACCACTGCCGGGTTGGTGTCGGCGTACGGCGTGCTGCCGGTCAACAGATGAAAAGCCGTGCACGCCAAGGCGTATTGGTCGGTGCGCCCGTCCATCGGCTCGCCACGCAACTGCTCGGGCGCGGCATAGGCCACGGTGCCGACCGCCATATTGGTCGCCGTCAGCTTCGTCGAGTCGTCCATCGGCCGGGCAATCCCGAAGTCGGCCAAGTAGATCCGTGAAGTCTCCGATTCCAGCAGGATATTGGCCGGCTTGATATCCCGGTGCAGCAGACCTCGCTGATGCGCGTAGTCGAGCGCGGATGCGACCGCGGCGATGATCGGCAGCGCCACCTGCGCGGGCATGCCGTTGGGATAGTGATCACGCAGCAGCCGCGCGGCGTCGGTGCCCGCCACGTAGACCATCGAGATCCACAGCTGACCGTCCACCTCGCCGCGGTCATACACGCCCAGGATGTTCGGATGCGACAGGGTGGACACCAGATCCGCCTCGCGGCGAAACCGTGGCCCGTACTCCGGGTCGGTGGTGAGGCCGGCCGCCAGCACCTTCAGTGCGTCCTGGCGTGGCAGTCGGGGGTGGTCGGCGAGATAGACGCTGCCCATTCCGCCGGCGCCGAGCAACCGCCGGATGGTGTATCCGGCGAAAACCTGCCCTTCGGTCAGCGGCACGGGCAAATGGTATGTGACCCGTCGTATGAGCGCGGCCGGTCCGTCAGGCAGGCTGGACGGGACATGACCGCCCTGTTGCCCGCGTCGGGTACCGACCCCGACGATCTGTTCACCTCGTTCGCGGCCTGGGCCGAGGGACGTGGCACCGTGCTGTACCCCGCCCAGGAAGAGGCGCTGATCGAACTGGTCAGCGGCGCCAACGTGGTGCTGGCGACACCGACGGGGTCGGGTAAGTCGCTGGTGGCGACGGGGGCGATCTACGCGGCGTTGGCGACTGGGCACGGCAGGAGCTTCTACACCGCACCGATCAAGGCACTGGTCAGCGAGAAGTTCTTCGCACTGACCGAGGTGTTCGGCGCCGCCAACGTCGGGATGCTGACCGGCGATGCCTCGGTGAACGCCGACGCGCCGATCATCGCCTGCACCGCGGAGATCCTGGCCAATGTCGCCCTGCGCGAAGGTGCCGCCGCGGACATCGGCCTGGTGGTGATGGACGAATTCCACTTCTACGGCGACCCCGACCGCGGCTGGGCCTGGCAGGTACCGCTGCTGGAGCTGCCCCGCGCCCAGTTCCTGCTGATGTCGGCGACACTCGGCGACGTCACCTTCCTGCGCGCGGACCTCACCCGGCGCACCGGCCGACCGACCGCGCTGGTGGCCGGGGCGCAGCGCCCTGTCCCGCTGTTCTATTCGTATGCCACCACACCGATGCACGAGACCATCGGCGATCTGCTCGACACCCGGCAGGTGCCGATCTACGTCGTGCATTTCACCCAGGCCGCGGCACTGGAACGCGCCCAGGCACTGATGAGCGTCAACGTGTGCACCAAGGAGGAGAAGGCGGCCATCGCCGCGCACATCGGCGCCTTCCGCTTCTCCTCGGCGTTCGGCACCGCCCTCTCGCGGCTGGTGCGCCACGGCATCGGGGTGCACCACGCGGGCATGCTGCCCAAGTACCGCCGGCTGGTCGAGCAGCTTGCCCAGGCCGGCCTGCTGAAGGTCATCTGCGGCACCGACACCCTCGGTGTCGGTATCAACGTGCCGATCCGCACGGTGGTGTTCACCGCACTGTCCAAGTACGACGGCACGCGCACCAGGTTGCTCACCGCGCGCGAGTTCCATCAGATCGCCGGCCGCGCCGGCCGCGCCGGTTTCGACACCGCGGGCACCGTCGTCGTGCAGGCACCCGAACACGAGGTGGAGAACCTCAAACAGTTCGCCAAGGTCGCCGACGATCCGAAGAAACGCCGGAAGCTGGTGCGCCGCAAGGTCCCCGAGGGCATGGTGCCTTGGAGCGAGCAGACCATGACCCGGCTCGTGGAAGCCGCCCCGGAGGCCCTGACCAGTCACATGCGGGTGACGACGGCGATGATCCTGGACGTCGTCGACCGACCGGGCAATCCGTTCGAGGCGATGCGCCGGCTGCTCACCGACAATCACGAGCCACGCAAACGCCAGCTCAAGCTCATCCTGGAAGCGGTCGGCATCGCCCGATCCCTGCTGCAGGCCGGCATCCTGGAGCGGCTGCCCGAACCGGAACCCGATGGCCGACAGTACCGGTTGACCGTCGACCTCCCGCCCGATTTTGCGCTCAACCAGCCGCTGTCGACCTTCGCCCTTGCTGCGGTGGATGTCTTGGACACCGACTCGGAAACGTATGCGCTGGACGTGGTCTCGGTGATCGAGGCGACCTTGGAAGATCCCCGTCAGATCCTTGCCGCGCAGTTGAACAAGGCCCGGGGAGAAGCCGTCGCCCAGATGAAGGCCGACGGCATCGAATACGACGAGCGCATCGAACTGCTCGACGAGGTGACCTACCCCAAACCCCTGCAGGAACTGCTGGAGCACACCTTCGAGGTGTACCTGCACAGCAACCCGTGGGCCGCCGACGGGAAACTCTCCCCGAAATCGGTGGTGCGCGAGATGTGGGAGCGGGCGCAGACGTTTCGCGAGTTCGTCAGCGAGTACGGGCTGACGCGGTCGGAGGGCGCGGTGCTGCGCTACCTGTCCGACACGTTCAAGGCGCTGCGCTCCGGGGTGCCCGCCGCCGCCCGCACCGACGAACTGGCCGATATCGTCGAATGGTTGGGCGAGCTTGTGCGCCAAGTCGATTCGAGCCTGCTCGACGAATGGGAGCAACTCACCAGCGGTGAGCTGCCGGAGACGGCCCCGGTGACGGTGCCGGTGCGGGCGCTGACGGCCAACGACCGCGCGTTCACCGCGATGGTGCGCAACGCGCTGTTCCGCCGGGTGGAGTTGTTCGCGCGGCGCCGGTGGGCCGAACTGGGTGCACTCGACGACGGCTGGTCCGCGCAGCGGTGGGAGGAGCTGGGCTCGGCGTACTTCGCCGAGCACGACGAGGTGGGCACCGGCGCGGACGCCCGGGGACCTGCGCTGCTGATCTTCGACCGGCAACCCGACGTGTGGCGGGTCCGGCAGATCCTCGACGATCCGGCCGGCGACCACGACTGGGGTTTCGACATAGCGGTGGACCTGGCCGCCTCCGATGAGGAAGGATCTCCGGTGGTGCGGATGACCGGGGCCGGCCGCCTCGACTGAGCGTGTGTGGCGTCACAGTCGTCTTTGATTCAGTTGTGCAGACCCTGGGTATTCCCACCGAGCTTGTCGCGGGGCAGCGGGGCCTCCGCGGGTCGAGACGAACTGGTGGGGCAATAGTGATGAATCGAATTGATTGTTGGATGGGTGCCGTGGCATCGGCGGTTTTCGTGGGCGCGGGGTCGTTGGCCGCCGCGAGTCCGGCCGCTGCCGATCCGTGTCCGGATGTGCAGGTGGTGTTCGCCAGGGGCACCTTCGAACCCGCTGGAGTGGGCAGTGTCGGGCGGGCCTTCGTAGATGCGGTGCGGGCCAAGGCACCGGGGAAGTCGGTTGAGGAGTACGCCGTGAACTACCCGGCGTCACTGGACTTCGCCACCGCCGCCGACGGCGTCATCGACGCCAGCAACAAGGTCCGTGCCACCGCCGCGGCCTGCCCGAACACCAAGGTGGTGTTAGGCGGGTATTCGCAGGGCGCGGCGGTGGCCGCGTACATCACCGCCGACGCGGTGCCGCAGGGCTTCGCACTGCCGCCGGGCCTCACCGGCCCGATGCCTGCCGAGGTCGCCGACCATGTGGCCGCGGTGGCGCTGTTCGGCAAGCCCTCGAGCGGTTTCCTGCAGATGATCTATACCGGCGCCCCGCCGATCACCGTCGGCTCCCGGTACGTGGGCAAGACCGACGACCTGTGCATCCCGGAGGATCCGGTGTGCTCACCGGGCGGTCATGACCAGGGCGCCCACGGCAGCTATGTGAGCAACGGCCTGACCGATCAGGCGGCCGACTTCGTGGTCACCCGGCTGGGTGCGCAGCGGTCAGGGCAGCCGGTGGATCAGGCGGCCGCGCACCGTTAGGTCAGGTCGCGCAGCCGTTCGATCAGTTTCACCCGGGCGGCCGGGGTGTCGGCCAACGGCACGACGTTCAGCGCCGTCACCCCCGCCTCCCGGAACGCGGCGATCCGTTCCTTGACGAAGCCTGCCGAACCGATCAGGGATACGTCGCGGACCAGCTCGTCGGGCACGGCCTTGGCGGCGGCTTCCTTGTCGCCGGCGAGGTAGAGCTCCTGGATACGGTCGGCCTGCGGCCCGTAGCCATAGCTGGTGGCCAGCGCGTGATAGAAGTTCTTGCCCTTGGCGCCCATCCCGCCGATGTACAGCGCCAGGTGCGGCTTGATGAATTCGCGTAACGGCTCGACATCGTCCCCGATGGCCAGCGCCGGGCCGGCATAGACGTCGAGTTCGCCGAGGGCGGGATCGCGCTTGGCCTTGCCGGCCTGCAGCGACTTGCCCCAGACGTCCCCGGCCTTCTCCGGCAGGAAGAAGATGGGCTGCCAGCCCTCGGCGATCTCGGCGGTCAGCTCCACGTTCTTCGGACCGAGGGCCGCCAGCAGCACCGGAATCCGTTCGCGGACCGGCGTATTGATGAGTTTGAGCGGTTTGCCGAGGCCGGTGCCGCGCTCCTTCGGCAGCGGAATGGTGTAGTGCTCACCCTCGAATTGCACACGCTCGCGCCGCCACACCTGCCGACAGATCTGCACCACCTCGCGGGTGCGGGCGATCGGCGCGTCGTAGGGCACGCCGTGGAACCCCTCGATGACCTGCGGCCCGGAAGCCCCGAGCCCCAGGATGAACCGGCCGTCGGACACGTAGTCCAGGCCGGCGGCGGTCATCGCGGTCAACGTGGGTGTGCGGGTGTAGAGCTGCAGGATGCCCGAGGCCAGCTGGACCCGCTCGGTGCCGGCTGCCAGGTAGCCGAGCGCGCTCACCGCGTCGAACGAGTACGCCTCCGGCACGAAGACGATGTCCAGGCCCGCGCGCTCGAGGTCGGCGACCTCGGCGGCCACCTCTTTGAAACCGCCTGCGTAGTTGATGGCCAGCCCGATCTTCACCGGTTCTGCACCTCTTCGGCAGCCTCACGCTGGATCTGCTCGAACTGGGCGGCCATCGCCTCGGACAGGGCTTGGGCACCGGACAGCGGGCGGACCATGACCATGAAGTCGTCGATCAGGCCGGCATCGTCGGTGTGGATGAAATCGCAGCCGGTGATCCGCTTGCCGGACACGGTGGCCTCGAAGACCAATGCGTGGTCGGCGCCGTCGTTGATCTCGCGGATGTAGCGGAAATCCTCGAACACGCGAAGCACCCCGCGCAGGATGGCTGCGGTGATCGGCTTGCCCGGATAGGGCTTGAATGCGACCGGGCTGGTGAACACCACGTCATCGGCCAGTTGGGCGGCCATCGCCTGGGGATCGCGCGCCTCGACGGCCTGACGGAAAGGATGCATCCGACACCTCGCATAGTCACTTTGTTGAATAGGTGCCGATGATAGTACCCTATGACCGTGGCGTTGCGAGACGCGGTACTGGCCGCCCTGCTCGACGGTGAATCGTCGGGTTATGACCTGGCCAAGTCGTTCGACGCCTCGGTCGCCAACTTCTGGACTGCCACCCCCCAGCAGCTCTACCGCGAACTGGAGCGTCTGGCTGCCGACGGCTTGATCGAAGCGCGGGTGGTGCAGCAGGAGCGCAGGCCGAACAAGCGGCTGTTCTCCTTGACCGCGGCCGGCCGTGCCGCCATTGCGGCCTTCAGCGCTGCACCACCCCGACGGTCGACCTTTCGCGATGAGCTGCTGATCAAGGTCAATGCCGTCGACGGTGGGGATGCCGACGCCGTCCGCGGCCTGGTGGCCGAACAGTTGCGATGGTCGCAGACCAAACTCGAACGCTATGAGCGGATGCGGGTGCGGTTGCTCGGCGGTTGCGACGAGGATGATTACCTGGCCACCGGCGAGCGGGTGGGCCCCTACCTCACGCTGCTCCGCGGTATCGCCTTCGAAGAGGAGAACATCCGCTGGGCCCAGCGCGTGCTGTCGGTGCTCGACCGGCGGTTGGGGCCCCGGCCGTCGGAGTGCTGACCGGAAAGCGGAACTCCCGAGGGGTCGGATGCGTTGGGGTGAACTATGACTACCGGAAGCGTGACCGCGGCAGACGGCGGCTACGAGGACGAACTGCGGTCCGAACGGGACTATGTGGACCGCCTGTACACCCGGTTGGACGACGAGCGCACGGCCGCCAAACGTCGCTATGACGCCGCACTGCGTGGGGATATCGACGCCCAGGACGGGGCCACCCTGCTGCAGCGCGATGTCGAGGTGCGCGCCCTGGCCAGGGAGATGAATCGGTTGGACGTCGCCGACAGCGGCCTGTGCTTCGGCCGACTGGATGCGCAGGACGGCGAGGCGCGCTACATCGGGCGTCTGGGCCTGTTCGACCCGCAGAACGGATACGAGGCCCTGCTGCTGGACTGGCGGGCCCCGGCGTCGCGCGCCTTCTACACAGCCACCGCCGCCAACCCGGAGGGCATGCGCCGGCGGCGCCAGTTCCGCACCCTGGGCCGCAGTCTGGTCGGCTTCACCGACGAGAGCCTCGGCAGGCCCGACGCGACCGCAGGCGGGGATGCCGCACTATTGGCCGCCGTCAACGCCCCGCGCGGGGAGGGCATGAGCGATATCGTCGCGACGATCCAGGCCGAGCAGGACGAGATCATCCGGCTGGATCATCCCGGTGTGCTGGTGATCGAGGGCGGCCCCGGCACCGGTAAGACGGTGGTGGCGCTGCACCGGGTGGCCTACCTGCTCTACACCCGGCGCCAGCAGATCGAACGGCACGGCGCCCTGGTGGTGGGGCCCAGTCCGGCCTTCCTCAACCACATCGGCCGCGTGCTGCCGTCCCTTGGCGAGACCGACGTCGTCTTCACCACCACCGGTGAGCTGGTACCGGGGCTGCGGGTGACGGCCGAGGACGCGCCCGACGTCGTCCGGATCAAGGGCTCGCTGGACATGCTCGACGTGCTGGCAGCGGCGGTGGCCGACCATCAGCGGTTGCCCGACGATCCGATCACCATCGAGCTCGCCGATGTCACGGTGCGCATCGACGCCGAGACCGCGCAGTGGGCCCGCGAGGAGGCCCGCGGCAGCGGGCAGCCGCACAACCAGGCCCGGGCGGTGTTCGTCGATATCGTCACGTACGTGCTCACCGAGCGGGCGATCGCGCGCATCGGCCGCGGCTGGCTGTCCCGGTCGGACAAGAACGCCTGGGAGCAGATGCGCTCCGATCTGCTCGAGGAGCTGTCCGAGAGTGCCGCGTTCCATGCCGCCGTCGAAGCGCTGTGGCCCCGACTCACCCCGGAATTGGTTCTCTCCCAACTCTATTCGTCACATGAGCGGTTGCATGCGGCGGGCGCGGACGCATCGTTGTGGCGCGCCGACGGCGCCGCGTGGACGGTATCGGACGTGCCCCTGCTCGACGAGCTGGTGGATCTGCTGGGCCGGGACAAGGCCGCCGACCGCGCCGCCGAGCGGGAGCGCAAGAAGCAGGAGGCCTACGCCAAGGGCGTGCTCGACCTGATGGTCGCCCGCGAGGAGTTGATGGACGACGAGGACCGCCTGCTGGCCCAGGATGTCCTCGGCGCCGAAGACCTGGCCGACCGCTTCGCCGAGCGCGACACCCGCGATCTGGTGGAACGCGCTGCCGCCGATCGGGATTGGACCTACCGCCACGTCGTGGTGGACGAGGCGCAGGAACTGTCACAGATGGACTGGCGGGTGCTGATGCGCCGCTGCCCCGCGCGCTCCTTCACCATCGTCGGGGACCTCGCGCAGCGCCGTTCGGCGGCAGGGGCCCGCTCCTGGGACGAGATGCTGACGCCGTACGTCCGCGACCGCTGGGTGTACCGCTCACTGTCGGTCAACTACCGCACGCCGTCGGAGATCATGACCGTGGCCGCCGCGCTGCTGGCACAGTTCGCGCCCGACGTGACGCCGCCGGAGTCGGTGCGGGCGTCGGGGTTCCCGCCGTGGGCGCGGCGGGTCGGTGAAGACGAATTGGCCGCGGCGATAGCACAGTTCGTGGCCGAGGAGGATCGGTTGCCGGGCACCAGTGTGGTGATCGGACCGCCGGGGATGCCGGGCACGGTGACCGCGGCGGAGACCAAGGGGCTGGAGTTCGACGCGGTGCTGGTCGTCGAGCCTGCGACGATTCTCTCCGACGGACCGCGTGGCACGGCCGATCTCTACGTGGCGCTGACCCGGGCCACCCAGCGCCTCGGCGTGCTGTACACCGGGGAGCTACCGCAGGCTCTGCGCGGTCTGGTAACCGGTGTCGGCGCCTGAGGCCAACACCAGGTTGTACAGCGGCGCACCCCACGCGTGCGGACCGCTGCTGGCCGGCGCATAACCGGTGTGGACGGCGATACCTGCCGGGGACATCGAGTCCTGGTCGGGAACGGAGTCACACACCGGGTCTCCGATATCGCAGACGCTGACGGTTCGCGCACCCATAGCCGCGGGCAGCATCGAGGTGTCGGTTCCGGCCAGGAACGAATGCTCTTGTGCCACACCCTGACCGACACCCGGAGCCAGCGCCGCCGACCCCATGTTGATGGTGGTGTCGGTCGGCAGCCGGTCGCCGTCGGCGACCAGCAGTGCGGCCACGACCTGCGGGTCATCGGCCAAGTCGTGCAGGTTGCGGTGAATCACCATGGCGCCCTGCGAATATCCGGCAAGGATCACCTTGGTGGTCGGGCATTGTGCGCTGAACGCCTGGAGTTGATGAGCGGCAGCGTCGGTGCCGTCGTGCACGCTGTCCATGAAGTTCATCCAGCCGCGAATGCCGCCATCGGCCGGAACGGGAGCGGCCGGGTACTTCACGGCCTCGGCGGTGATGGTGCGCCCGCTGTCTGCCAGGGCGGCCCGCATCTGCAGATACGACTGGTAGACCACGTCTCCCATCCCGCCGTTGGCGGTCAGTCCCGCACCGTCTCGCTGGCCGGAGCCTGCCGCCCCGATCCAGTGATAGTCCGCGCATCCCGGCTCGGCCGAAGCCGCACCGGCCGACACACCGCTGATACCCGATGCGAGGAGCACGCCCGCAATCGCTGTCACCACCCGACGAATCACGATCATTTGATCGTCACCAGCGGTCTCGCCGTTACGTGACGTCCGGCACGGCGACTGGCCACCAAGGGCCCCAGGGGCGATAAGAGCAGCTAATTAGTGTTTGTGAACGAACAACCCCGTTTGCTCGGCGCCCGCGCGGCCGCCTGAGTCGACCTGAAGGGGCCGGCGGGCGCACGTCCGGATAGCATTGGAGCGTCTGCGCGGCCGACGAAGACGTCGCCGCGACCGCCTTCCCGATGAATACGGCTCTTGTCGTGCGTCATTACCCGCTCGCTTCGACGACGCGGCAAGCCGGTCACCGATGTGGGAACAAACGCCCTTTCGAAGGAGTTGCAGCAACACGTGGCCGACCTCATTCGGATGACCCGCCGGCCGTCTATCGCGCCGACCTGTCAGCAAACACACAAGTTGGGGCCGCTCTGATGCGCCAGGGACCGCTGGCCGGGCGGTACCCGGCCGTGGCCGCCATGGTCACCTTCGCGCTGATCCCTTACCTTGCGTTGTCGGCGGCGCTGGACCCGCTGGTGCCGATCATCTCCGAGCAGTTGCACATGACGGCTCAGCAGATGAGCCTGTCCGCCGGACTCGGTAATGCTGCGTACGCCGTCGGCACCGTACTGGCCGTCCAGTTCGCCCAGCACCTGCCGCAGCGCCGAATGCTGCTGGGCTACGCCGTGCTGCTGGTCGTCGGATCGGTGCTGGCCGCAGCGGCCCAGAACGCCGGCATGTTCATCGGCGGTCACGTGCTGCAAGGACTGTCCACCAGCATGCTGCTCATCGCTGCCGCACCGCCGTTGACCATCGGCTTCCCCAGGGAGAAGCTGCGCAACACGGCCGTCATCATGAACATGTGCGTGTTCGGGGCCGTCGCACTCGGACCGTTCGTCGGCGGCCTGCAGGCCGAATCCCAGCAGTGGCGGCCGCTGTTCTGGATCGTCGCGGCCATCGCGGCGACGGCGCTCATCCTGGCCGCACTCACCTTCGATGACGCTCCGCCCGCCGACCGGGAGGCGCCTCGCGACGGGTGGGCGATCGTCTTGGCGGCCGCGGGGTGCACCGCCGCCTTCGTCGGGGCCGCGCAGCTCACCAGCCATGGATTCGGCGATCTCGCGGCGACCGGCCCCATGCTCGGTGGCCTGGCGCTCATCGTCGTGCTGATCGTCTACCAGTTCCGGGCGCGCCGCCCGCTGCTGACCATTCGCACGATGCTGACGAGCTCGATCCCGGTGGCCGGAGTCGGAGTCGCCCTGTTCGCCGCCGCGGCATCGGTGGCGGCCACGGCGCTGACCGCCAATGTCTTCCTGTTGAGCTACAACCCGGTCCAGGTCGGCCTGCTGTATCTGCCCGAACTGGGCGGTGCGGTGGTGATGGCGGTGGTGTTCGGCGCGGTGATCTCCCGGCGCGCCATGCATTACCTGCCGCTGATCGGCATGGCCCTGCTCGCGGCGGGGATTCTGGTGTTCCGCCTGGCCCTGCCCGCCAACCAGCCGCTGGCCCTGCTCGGGGCGGCGCTGACCGGTCTGGCCCTCGGTGCCACGGTGGCGCCCGCGCTGTTCGTCGCCGGTTTCTCGTTGCAGTCCAACAGCTTGCAGCGGGTCTTCGCCATCATCGAGCTGCTGCGCGCGGTGGCGGCGTTCATGGTGGCGCCGATCTTCGCGCATTTCGCCGCCACCACCGCCGGGGATCTGGTGTCCGGTACCGGTATCGCGTTGTGGATCGGTTTCGGGCTCGCCATCGCCGGCGCCGTGTTCGGGGTGGCGGTCTACGCACTCAGCGGCGCCCGACCGCAACAACCCGACCTCGACCTCTTCCTCGACGGCGAATCCCCCGCCTGGTACTCCCCGCCGCTGCTGGCCCGGCTCCGCCCGGGGTTGCCCGCACCGGAACCGGCGCGGGCGCCCGTTCCCGCGGCCAACGGGGCACACCCGCCAGCCGAGCCCGGAGCACCGGGCCCGATCCTCATCGCCTACGACGGATCGCAGCGCGCCGCCACCGCGATCGCGGCGGCCGCCGCCCAGGTACCGCCGGGCCGGCGGGCGCTGGTCATCTGTGTCTGGCAGCCGGTGGAGGTGGGATTCACCCCGGCCGACGGCCGCACTCTGGATGCCGACAACGCCGCCGACGTGCGCCGATCTGCCGAACACACCGCGGCCTATGGCGCGCAGCTGGCCGCCGAGGCAGGATTTGTGGCGTGCAGCAGGGCCGTGGAGGCGTCGCCCACCTGGCAGGGCATCGTCGCGACGGCCACCGAAACGGGGGCCAGCCTCATCGTGCTCGGGCCGCACCGTCGCCAAGGACTGCTGGGCCACCTGCAGGGCAGTGTCGCCGCGGCGGTGGTGGCACACACCGACACCCCGGTGCTCATCGTGCCGCAGGTGACGCAGCCCGCCGCGTTGGCGTCCGCGAACAACTGAGAGGTAAACCGCGATGTTGAATCGGCGAGACTTGTTGGTACTGAGCGGCATCGGCGCGCTGTCGACCGCAATGCCCGCAGCACACGCCACCCCGGCCACGCCGCCGGCGGCACCTCCCGCCGGCGGCTACCTGTTCGTCGACGACTTCGACGGGCCCGCCGGTTCGGCGCCGGACGCATCGAAATGGGAAGTGGCCCTTGCCCGCGAGTCGATGGAGGACCCGACGTTCTGGGAGCTGCCCGGTAATGTCGGCCAGTACCGCGACGACCGTCGCAATGTCTTCATCGACGGCAAGTCGAATCTGGTCTTCCGCGCGGCGAAAGATGGGGACACCTTCTACAGCGGCAAGCTGTTCGGCAAGTGGCGCGGCGGCATCGGGCACAACTGGGAAGCCCGCATCAAACTCGACTGCCTGACCCCGGGCTGCTGGCCGGCCTGGTATCTCGCCAACAACGACCCCACCATCGGCGGCGAGGTCGACATCATGGAGTGGTACGGCAACGGCAAGTGGGCGGCAGGTACCGCGGTGCATGCCAAGCTCAACGGTGGCGAGCACGTCAGCCAGCGCATCACGGTGGACAGCGGATGGCACACCTGGCGGGTGCAGTGGGACGACGCGGGTATGCGGTTCTGGCGGGACTACACCGACGGCGCGCAACCGTATTTCAACGTGCCGGCGCACGCCCTGCCGGATTGGCAGTTCAATCAGCCCGGCTACCAACTGTTCCCGGTGCTGGATCTGGCGGTGGCCGGATCCGGCGGCGGTGACCCCAGCGGGGGAAGCTACCCCGCCCAGATGCTGGTGGACTACGTCAAGGTCTGGTGACGCACCGTCACGGGAAGTCCACCGGATACGGTTCGGCGAAATCGGCTGAGCGGCCCACCGCCGCCCACTTGCGATCCTGGGCCAACAGCGTTTCGTCCTGCCGGATCGAGCCCTCCACGGCATTGACCCCCAACGGCAGGTGATACGGCACCTCGTCCCGCCGAGAGAGCCGTACCAGGATCTCCGCGGCGCGGGCCGGATCGCCGGCGGTGACGGCGGGGCTCTTGCGGACCGTGTTCATCGCTCCGACCGTGTCCGCGTAATGCGCGGGAATTTCGCCGACCTCCATCGACGACCCGGCCCAGTCCGTGGCGAATCCGCTCGGCTCGACCACGAGTACCTTGATTCCGAACGGGGCGGTTTCGGCCTGCAGCACCCGGGAGAATCCGTCGATGGCGAACTTCGCGGCCTGGTAGGACGCGATTCCGGCCGACCCGCCGACACGGCCGCCCATCGACGAGAACTGGATGATGAGCCCGCCGCCCTGCGCGCGCAGCACTGGGATGGCGGCCCGGGACACGTGGTAGACACCCCAGAAGTTGGTCTCGAACTGGGCGCGGAAATCCGCTTCGTCCCCGGTTTCGATGGGCGCGACGTTGGCGTACCCCGCATTGTTGACCACCACGTCGATGCGGCCGAACCGCTCCTTGGTGGCGGCGATCGCGGTCCGCACGCCGTCCGGGTCGGTGACATCCAGCGGGAGCGCCGCGATGCGCTCGCCGTACCCACCGGTGAACTCGTCGAGTTGACCGGGTCGGCGCGCGGTGGCGGCGACGCTGTCGCCGGCTTCCAGTGCGGCGCGTACCAGTTCACGGCCGAAGCCACGCGACGATCCCGTGATGAACCAGACCGTGCTCATGTTTGTCTCCTTCTCTCGGTGCTTCTCAGCGGGCAACGGTGGCGGCATGGACGGGCGTGTAGCGTTCACCCACCACCCGGCCGGGCTCGAAAACCGCGCTCAGATAAGCGACTTCGTCGGCGCTGAGCGCCACCGCCGTGGCGGCGAAGTTCTCGCGCACGTGGGCGATGCGCCGAGTGCCGGGGATCGGCACCACGTCCAGCGGTTGGGCCAGCAGCCAGGCCAGTGCCAATTGACCAGGCGTGCAGCCTTTTTCATCGGCCATCCTGGTCAGCGCCTCGACCGGTTCCAGATTGGCGGCCAGGTTGTCGGCCGAGAACCGGGGGTTCGAGTGCCGGAAGTCGTCGGGATGGAAGTTCGCCCCTGGCTTGAGTGCGCCGGTCAACGCCGACCTGCCCAGTGGGCAGTACGGCACCAGCGTGATGCCCAGCTCGCGGCAGGTCGCCGTCACCGATTCCTCGACATCCCGTTCCCACAGCGAATACTCGCTCTGCAGCGCGGTGATCGGGTGCACGGCGTGCGCACGCCGGATCAGGTCGGAGCCGACCTCGCTGAGACCGAGCGCACGGACCTTGCCGGCCTGTACCAGTTCGGCCATGGCGCCGACGGTCTCCTCGATGGGCACGTTGCGGTCCAGCCGGTGGCAGTAGTAGAGGTCGATGACGTCGGTATCCAACCTGCGCAGGCTGGCCGCACACGCCGCGGCGACGTACTCGGGCCGACCGTCGATGACGATCCCGTCCCGAGTGTCGTTGATCCTGGCGCCGAACTTGGTGGCCAGCACCACGCGGTCGCGCCTGCCCCGCAATGCGGTTCCGATGAGGCGCTCGTTGTGGCCGAAGCCGCGAGAGTTCGACGCCGTACCGATATCGGAGCCGCCGTACACGTCCGAGGTGTCCAGGAAATCGACCCCGAGGTCGATCGCCGCGCGGATGGTCTCCGCCGATTCCAGGTCATCGGAGTCGCCGTAGAACTGCGACATGCCCATGCAGCCGAGCCCGATGGGCCGCACCGTCAGATCCGAATGCCCCAGCCGCACGCGTGCCGAGCAGTCCGTCATCACCGCCACCTAAATGAGAGTTGAACTATCACATAGTATGGAACGTATCAGCCCGGGAAGTATTCCCGGCCGGGTTTTCAGGAGGTCACGTGCGACGCGATGCCACCGACAACCGCGACAAGCTGATCAGGGCGGCCGAGCACGTATTCGCCGAATACGGGCCCGCGGCCACCCTCGACGACATCGCCCGCGCCGCCGGGGTGGGTCCGGCGACCCTCTACCGCCGGTTCGCCAACAAGGAGGCCCTGGTTCAGGAGGTGCTCGGTGGATTCTTCCAGCGGCTCATCGAGGTCGCCGATACCGCCGCCGCTGCCGCGCCGGAGCAGGGCGTGGAGCTGTTCCTGCGCACCGTTGGCGTCGAACTGGCCGAGAAGGCCGGATTGTCCGCGCCGGTGTGGGGTGACCTCGCCCCGCGGGAACTCGTGGCCGAGTTGCGCCGCCGGTCGACGGATCTGCTCACCCGCGCTCAGCGCGCCGGCGCTGTCCGCGCCGACCTGACCCCTGACGACATCACCATCGCGGTGTGGGCACTGCGCGGGGTCATCCAGTCCGAACGGATCGACCCGGCCCACCGCGGGCGGCAACGCTGGCAGCGCCACCTGGACACCATCATGCGCGGGTTCAGCCCCGCCGCCGGCGCAGCGCGGCCGCCCGGATCGTGAGGTGATCGCGTTCGGGCACATTGTCCGCCTCGGCCGCGGCTTGCACGTAAAGTTCAGCGGCCGTTGCCGTTTCACCGGCCCGTTCGTGCAGGTACGCCGCCGCCGCGGTGTACCTCGGTAGCGCGGGATCCAATGCCGCCAGTGCGGCCAACCCGGCCCGCGGCCCGTCGGCCTCACCCAAGGCCACGGTCCGGTTCAGTCGCACCACCGGGCTGTCGGTGAGGTGCACCAATTCGTCGTACCACTCGACGATCTGCACCCAGTCGGTCTGCTCGGCCGTCTCGGCGTCGGCGTGCAGGGCGGCAATGGCGGCCTGAGCCTGATACTCCCCCAAGCGATCCCGCGCCAGGGCGGCCTGCAGGATATCGATGCCTTCGGTGATCAGGTCCCGCCGCCACAGCGTGCGATCCTGTTCGGCCAGTGGCACCAGGGCGCCGTCGGGCCGGGTGCGTGCCGGACGCCTGGCGTGATGTAACAGGACCAGGGCCAGTAACCCGGCGGCCTCCTCGTCGGGTGTCGCGGCGACCAACTGCCTGGCCAGTCGGATGGCCTCCTCCGCCAGATCCACCTCCCCGTTGTAGCCCTCGTTGAACACGAGGTACACCACCTTGAGCACGGTGTGCAGGTCGCCGGGGCAGTCCAGCCGGGTAGCGCTGACGGTGCGCTTGGCGCGGCTGATGCGTTGCGCCATGGTCGCTTCCGGGACCAGATAGGCCTGGGCGATCTGCCGGGTGGTCAGCCCGCCCACCGCCCGCAGGGTGAGCGCGACCGCCGAAGCGGGCGACAGCCGCGGATGCGCGCACAGAAAATACAGCGCCAGCGTGTCGTCCACGTCGACGGCCGGTCCGGGCGACGGTTGTTCTGCGACAAGGAGTTCGCGCCGAAGCCGGGCGGCGTCGGAGCGAGTGAGGTCGACGAATCGGCGCCACGCGGTGGTGATCAGCCAGGCCTTCGGGTCAGCAGGCGGTTGCGCCGGCCAGGTCTGCAGAGCCCGGATCAGTGCTTCCTGCACCGCGTCCTCGGCGGTGCCGAAATCCGCTCCCCGGCGCACCAGCGCGGCCAGCACGCCGGGGATCAGCTCACGCAGTTGGGCGGCGTCCACCATGCGCGACGGCTACTCCGCGGCGCAGGGGGTGTGGTTCAGCAGCGGCCGCAGCTCCAGCCATTCATGGATGGGCTCCCCACCGGCGCCGGGCGCCGCCGACAGCTCCCCGGCCAATTCGAGCGCCCGCTCGTAACTGTCGACGTCGATCATCATCCAGCCGGCGATGAGGTCCTTGGTCTCGGCGAACGGGCCGTCGGTGACGGGTGGCTTACCGGCCCCGTCCGAGCGCACCCAGGTGCCGCCGGGCGCCAACGCCTGACTGTCGACGTACTCACCGCTGGCCTGCAGCCGGGCCGCAAAATCGTTCATGTACGTGATATGCGCCTCGACCTCGGCCGGCTCCCAACGATCCATCGGCACGTCGTTGACCGCCGCCGGCGCCCCGCGGTAATGCTTCAGCAGCAGGTACTTGGCCATCAGTTTCTCCCTTCAGGTGTGCGACCCTAGCGGTCGCTCTCTACCGGGACGGTGCCGTCGCGCCGATTTCGACATCGGCGACCGCGGCCGCGATGACCAGTTCGGCCGCCGCGTCGACGCGGGATCGTTCACCAGTCACCAGCGCGTCCTGACACAGCCCCCGCAGCCCGCTGACCACCAACGTCGCCCGCACCCGTGCGTCCGCCGGCGAACAACCCAGTCCCGTCAGCGCCTCGGCGATGGGATCGATCATCACGGTCACCGCGGTATGGGCATACGGCTGATACCTGGCCGGATCGGTGGTGGCCAGGCTCAGCACCTGGAACAGCATGGTGATCTTGCGTCGCTGCGCACCGCGGCTGATGGCGTCCCACAGCGTCCGTGACGCCAGCACAAAGTCCGCCTCCGTGCGGACTCCGGCGAACATCTCACCGACGTTCGGCCGGCTCGCGTGCAGCGCCTGGGCGAGCAGTTCTTCGCGGTCGCCGAAGTAGTACAGCAGCATGCGTTTACTCGTGCCCAAGGCCTCGGCCATCGGAGCCAGCGACATGTCGGCGACGCCGTGCTCCTCGAGATAGGCGATGACCTGGCCCAACAGTTCCGCGCGCTTGCCGGTGTCGACTGTGCGGGCCATCACTTGAATGTATCGGTCGGTACAAGTATCGTCAATAATGTGCCGATCGGTACATTTATTCTGACTCAGGAGGTCCCCTCATGACGCAGCTCCGCGTCGCGATAGCGGGTGCCGGAATCGGCGGGTTGACCGCCGCCATCGCGCTGCGCGCGCACGGCATCGACGTCCGCGTCTTCGAACAGGCCCGGGAATTGAAGGCCCTCGGCGCCGGCGTCGCGATCGCCCCCAATGGTTCTCGGGTGCTCAGCCGCCTGGGGCTGGGCGAAGCACTCACCGCCGTCGCCGGCCCGATCACCCAGTACGCGTTCCGCACCGCCGACGGCACCCCCATCGCGGGCGAACCGTCGACGCTGTCGTTCGGAGATCCCAGCCGCACGTGGTGCCTGCATCGCGGCGAGTTTCAGCGCGTGCTCGCCGACGCGCTACCGCCCGGCACCGTGCAGTTCGGACGCTCGGTGGTCAGCGCGGTCGAGGGGCCCGAAGGCGTGGCGATCCGGTTCGCCGACGGCAGCACCGCCGAAGCCGATCTGCTGATCGGTGCCGACGGTATTCATTCCAAGATCCGCGGCATGCTGGGCACGCCGGCCGCGCCGGTGAGTGAAGGGGTGATGGCCTACCGCGGGCTGATTCCCGCAGAACGTGTGCCAACCGGGGTCGACATGCGCACCAGCGCCATGTGGCTGGGGCCGCAGCGCAGTTTCCTGGTGTACCCGGTGTCGGCGGGAGCGGTGCTGAATGTGGTGGCGTTCTCGCCGACCAATCTCGACGTGCTCGAATCCTGGACGGCGCCAGGCGATGTCGGCGAGCTGGCTGCCGCGTATGCGGGTTGGGACCAGCGCGTGCTCGACATCATCGCTGCGATGGACGGGACGTTCCGCTGGGGCATCTACGACCGTGAGCCGCTGGATCGGTGGTCCGGCGAACGGATCACCCTGCTCGGCGATTCGGCGCACGCGGTCACCCCTCACCTCGGGCAAGGGGCCAACCAGGCCGTCGAAGACGCCATCACCTTGGCCGTGTTGCTACGCGACTGCGATCGCGCGAAGATGACCGAGCGGCTCCGGCTGTACCAGGAGCTGCGGCACGACCGCACCCGGCTGGTGCGCGACGGCGCCCGACGGGCCGGTGCGACCTACCGCGCCAACGACATGGCGCCCGCGGACCGGGCCGACCGGATCGCGGCCATCCTCGCCGGTGTCGCTATCGACACCTACGACGCCGAGGCCGTCGCCGAACAGCGGCTGCACCTGGCAGTCCAGCACTGAGGGCGCTCAGCCCCGGAACTGCGCCACCCGGGCCGCATAGTCGTCGAGCAGGCGCAGCGAGTCGTCGCGAGATTTGGTGGGCAACAGCAGGTTCGCTTGGCCGAAGCCGAGGTCCTGCAGTGCGCCCCAGTAGTCGAGGTCGATCGGCACGCCGAACGTGCTCAACGGCACGTCGTGGCCGGCACCGGCACGGAGCTGTTCGACGCGCCGGGTCAGCCGGTCCACCGGCAGCGGATTGGAGATCCACCCCGCCTGGTGCTTGATCACCCGCTTCACCGTCGCATCGGAGTCGCCGCCGATGAGGACGGGCGGGTGTGGGGTCTGCACCGGCTTGGGCCGCAGATACGACGCGTCGAAGTCGACGTAGGTGCCGTGGTACTCAGCCGGTTCAGTGGTCCAGAGCGCCTTGATAGCCTCGATGCGCTCGTCGAGCAGCGCGCCGCGGGTCTTCGGGTCGGTGCCGTGGTGACGCAGTTCTTCGATGTTCCAGCCGGCCCCGACTCCGAGCACAAAGCGGCCGCCCGAGATCAGGTCGATGCTCGCGGCTTCCTTTGCGGTGATGATCGGATCGCGTTGGATGAGCAGAGCGATGCCGGTGATCAGCTCGATCTTCGAGGTGACGGCCGCGGCCGCGGCGAGTGTGACGAACGGGTCAAGGGTGCGGTAGTAGATGCGCGGCAAGTCACCGCCGAGCGGGTACGCCGACTCCCGGCTGGCCGGGATGTGCGTGTGCTCGGCGACCGCCAACGCCTCGAAACCCCGCTCCTCGATCGCCCGTGCCAGTGTCACCGTGTCGATGGTGTCGTCGTTCACGAACGTCGAGATGCCGAATTTCATGTGCGTCCCCAGTTGTCGTCGTTGTCGTCGCGGTGCGATACCCGACCATGTCGCCCAACTATGGCCTATCCGGCGCTATTCCCGGAAGTGCGCGGCCTACCCACAAAAGAGGGACACCCACTGTGGGTGCCCCTCCTCGTCGGGTCGAGCGACGGCCGACCTCTATCGGCCGACCTATCGGCCGTTGCCCACGATCGAGGTCACCGCACCGGTGGTGGCACGCTGCTGGTTGTCGTGCACCCACTCGTGATGGGCGATATCGGCCTGCGCGGGAGCGGCCAGCCCGACCACCATCGCGGCGAACGCCGTGGCGATGACTCCGGTGAATCCAAACTTCTTCATTTTCAAGCCCTTTCGTGCGAGCCTCGGACGGTTCCTGGCTTTCACAACGCGGGGCGGGCCTGCGTAATTCCAATGGCAGGAATTGACCGCCGTTTGGCAGCACATCGCCCGGGTACCCGGTCGTCGACCGAGGCGGGCGCGCCGAGCGCCACCCGAGCCGGATTATCTCGGCGCTGGAACGGGAAACCGGTCGGGCATAGGAAAGGAAGTGATGCAATGCCCAACGAATTGCACGGCCGCAAGATCGCCATCCTCGCCGCCGACGGCGTCGAGAAGGTGGAACTGGAGGTGCCTCGGGCGGCCGTCACGGATGCCGGCGGCCGCGCCGAACTGCTGTCGCTCGAATCCGGTGAGATCCAGGCCCGCAACCACGATCTGGAGCCGGCCGGGACATTTCCGGTGGACGGCACGGTCGCCGACGCGGCCGTCGACGACTATGACGCGCTGATCCTGCCCGGCGGCACCGTCAACCCGGACAAGTTGCGACTGGACTCCGCGGCGGTGGCATTCGTGCGGAGTTTTGTGCAGTCGGGCAAGCCGGTGGCCGCGATCTGCCATGGACCGTGGACATTGGTGGAGGCCGACGTCGTCCGGGATCGGACCCTGACGTCGTACCCGAGCATCCGGACCGATCTGCGCAACGCGGGTGCGACCGTCGTCGATCAGTCCGTGTGCATCGACGGCAACTTGATCACCAGCCGCTCACCGGACGACCTGCCCGCGTTCTGCCAGGCGATCACCGATCAATTCGCGACGATGACGGCGCACACCTAAAGCGATTTCTCGAAGGCGTGGGCGCCGACTTGCTCGGGCGGTAGCGACGGATCGTAAAGCGGCCGATACCCGGCGGACAGATAGAGGCCGACGGCTTCGGGTTGACGAGGGCCGGTGGTGAGGCAGATGGTGCGGTAGCCACGTTCGCGAGCGATGCGCTCCAGCTCGGCGACCACCAACTTGCCGTAGCCACGACCGCGATGCGCCGAAGCAGTCCAGATCCGTTTGAGCTCGGCGGTGTGGGCGTCGTACCGCCGGAACGCTCCGCCGGCGACGGGCACACCGCCGGATACGCCGACGATCAGCACCCCGCCCGGTGGGGCGAATTCGTGCGCCGGATAGGCCCGCATGTCGGCGTACTCGGTGCCGCTGAGGTCCCCGTAGCGCGCCGTGTATTCCCGGCCGAGTTCGTCGAGCAGGGGTGCCGCCAGCGGGTCGCTCTGCGCCACGGCAATGAATTCGACGGTCCCGCCTTGTTCCACGGTGCTGTTATACAAGGCGGTCGCTCCCGGCCGGCAGACAAGCCGGGCATGCGGCAAGGGGCGCCCCGGGTGGGGCGCCCCTTGCCGCATCTGCGATTCGATCAACGGCCGTTGCCGAAGACGGACGTCACCTGACCAGTGGTGGCGTGCTGCTGGATATCGTTCACCCATTCGTGGTGGGTGATATCGGCCTGGGCGGGTGCTGCCAAGGCCACGACGGCGGCGGCGAATCCGGGGGCGATGATGCTGGCGAAACCGAACTTCTTCATTTCTGGGCCCTTCTGGCTGGTGGTCTACTGCCTTCTGCCAGCCATAACGCGCTGGTCAGCGGGGTAATTCCGGTGGCAGTAATTGACCGCCGATTGGCAGGAATCGGCGGTACCGGGGGCACCGTCGGTCGCATTGCCAGGCAACCTCAAGCAAATCCGGGAATTATCCGGATCGTTATCGACGTTTACCCCAATTGTCACACGGGTATCTTTGGTAACAGCACCGGGAAACGGTGCACCCGTCCACGAGAAAGAGCCGAATGGGTCATCGCAATGAACACCGTCCTTTATTTCAGCGTCAATGGCGCCGTATATGAAACCCGGGCCTACACCCAGGCCGATATCACCGAGCTCGTTAACCACCAGGGGCTGCAAAGCCTGAGCAGCGGCGACCGGCAGTTCGACTTCTGGTTCAGCCCGACAGCACGCCGGTGCCAGCGCGGGGTCAACCGTCGCGCCACCGAATTACTCTTGGCAACAACATCTTTCGACGCAAAGACGGTCCCGCTGTTACGCGGCAGCATCGTGGTGGCCACTCACGATGCCGACGGTGACCTCGACGGTCTGAGTTGGGAGCAGCTCGAACAGCTGGCCCGCAAGAACCGCAGTGTGAGCGCCAGGGATAAGCGCATCCTGAGTCGCCGTATCGCGCGCGACCGAAACCGCCTGCGCCGCGCCGGCACCACCGCCGCCGACCAGCGCACACCCGCACCGCAGGCCACGTCCAGCCACGCAGGGTGATCGGCGCGGTGTGACCCCGCGGCCGGTGTCAGGGGGCGTCTCCCCGGGTATGGATCGGTGATGCGAGCGGAAACCACCGGCCGCCCGGCAGGGCCATCAGGCCGCCCGGCAGGGCCATCGGACGGAGCCACGGCGGAGGCTGACGGCAGACAACGCAACCTCATCTTCCTGGCGGTCGTGCTGGGGATGCTGCTGGCCGCGCTGGACCAGACCATCGTCGCCACGGCGCTACCCACCGTCGTCGCCGACCTCGGTGGTGCCGGCCACCACGCGTGGGTGGTCACCAGTTACCTGCTGGCCTCGACCATCGTCACCGCGGTGGTCGGCAAGTTGGGCGACATCTTCGGTCGCAAGAAGGTGTTCCAGGTCGCCGTGCTGTTGTTCCTGGCCGGCTCGGTGCTCTGCGGTCTGGCGCAATCGATGGGGATGCTGGTCGCCTCCCGGGCGTTGCAGGGTCTGGGCGGAGGTGCCATCACGGTGACGGCGGTGGCGGTCATCGGCGAGGTCATCCCGCTGCGGGATCGCGGCCGCTATCAGGGCGCCCTGGGCGCGGTGTTCGGTGTCACCACCGTTGTCGGCCCGCTGCTGGGCGGTCTGTTCACCGATCATCTGTCGTGGCGGTGGGCGTTCTGGGTCAACGTCCCGGTGGCCGTCGTGGTCATCGCGATCGCCGCTGTGGCGATCCCCGAGCTGAACCGCACCGCGCGGCCGGTGCTGGACTATGCCGGCATCGTGCTCATCGGTATCGGCGCCGCCGGGTTGACGTTGGCGACCAGTTGGGGCGGCACCACCTATCCGTGGGGGTCGCCGGCCATCATCGCGCTGTTCGTCGGTTCGACAGCAGCGCTGGTCGCGTTCGTCGCCGCCGAACGCCGGGCCGCCGAACCGATCCTGCCCATCCGGCTGTTCGCGAATCCGGTATTCACGGTGTGCTGCGTGCTCTCCTTCGTGGTGGGGTTCGCGATGTTGGGGGCCCTCACGTTCCTGCCGACCTACATGCAGTTCGTCGACGGTGTGTCCGCCACGATGTCCGGGTTGCGGACGCTGCCGATGGTCGCCGGCCTACTCGTCACCTCGTTGGGCAGCGGCGTGCTCGTCGGCCGGACCGGACGGTACAAGATCTTCCCGATCGCCGGAACCGCGATCATGGCGCTGGGCTTCGTCCTGCTGTCCCGGATGGGGCCCGACACCTCGACGCTCGTGCAGTCGCTGTATCTGCTGGTGCTCGGTGTCGGGATCGGGCTGAGCATGCAGGTACTCATCCTGGTTGTGCAGAACACGGTGGACTTCACCGATCTCGGCGTGGCGACCTCGGGAGTCACGTTCTTCCGGACCATCGGCAGCTCGTTCGGAGCGGCGATCTTCGGCTCCATGTTCGCCAACTTCCTGGACGCCAGGCTGCCGGCGGCCATGGCGCGCAGCGGTGCACCGCCGGAGGCCGCCACCGCGCCCCAAGTGCTGCACCATCTTTCGCACGATATCGCCGCACCGATCATCGACGCCTACGCCGATTCGCTGAGCCGGGTGTTCCTGTACGCGGCGCCGTTCGCCCTCGTCGGGTTCGTGCTGGCGCTCTTCCTCAAACAGGTTCCGCTGCGCGACACGGCGGCCAGCGGCAGCACCGACCTCGGCGAGGGGTTCGGCATGCCCACCATCGAACCGCCCGAGAAACTACTCGAAGTCGCCATCGGCCGACTCCTGCACCGCAGTCAGGGTGTCGATCTGGAGGCCCTGGCGCATTCGCCGCGCAGTCACGTGGACACCGCGGCGCTGTGGGCGCTGATCCAGATCTACCGGCACGCCGCGGTGACCGGGACCGCGGACCTGCTCGACATCGCCGACGAGCGCCGGGTGCCGCGCCAGATCCTGGAGCCCACGTTCGGCCGTCTGGTCGCCACCGGCTACGCCATCCGCGCCGGCAACGCGTTCACCCTCACCCCGGCCGGAGCCGCCGAGATCAACACGGCCCGCGACCTGATCTCCGGTTGGATCACCGAAACCCTGGCCCACTCCTCGGAATTCGAGGGCCGACCGGATCGGATGCAGGTGCAGGGGGCGCTGGACCGAATCGCCCGCGGCGTCCTGCTGGAGCGCGACGCCGCGACGGACGAGACCCGCCCGCTCAAAATCGGTGCGGGCCACCGGCGCTCGGGACCCCCGGTAGAGCCGCCCACCCGGCCCTTCCGAGCTTCCCGAGCGGGGCGCTCAAGCTGATCAGCGGCCCGCCGCTCAAGCTGATCAGCGGCCCGCCGCTGAAGCTGATCAGCGGCCCGCCGCTGAAAAATCAACCGCGACTGCGGATCACGCGTTCGGCGATGTCCACCACCCGCGCATTCCCCTCCTGCGACAGCCGCCGGATCATGTCGAAGGCCCGCATATCGTCGACGTCGTAGCGCTCCATGATGATGCCCTTGGCCTGGCCGATACGATCGCGGCTGGCCAACGCCGACTGCAGCTGCTCGCCCTGGCGGTGGGCCAGGATGGCGGCGGCCGCATGCGCGGCCAGCACGCTGCCGGTGGTGCGGGCATCCTCGTCCCACTCGTGTGGCTCGAACCCGAAGAGGTTCAACGCACCGGCGGTCCGTTCGGCGGTGTAGAGCCGGAACGACAGCCCGCTGAGCACCCCGACTTTCACCGACGCCGCCGAATACGCCGGCCATCGGGTCTCGGTACGGAAATCGTCGGTGCGCACCATGACGTCCTCCACGGCCGCGGCCAGGCACGGGCCTTCGTCGAACAGCCGCTGCAGCTGGTCGAGCTCGTGGGGCAGATCCGTCGTGGCCGCGTGCGATTCGAAGTTTCCGCCCGCGGTGATCAGCAGGATGCCGGCGGTGTCGACCCCCGGAATCAGCTCCACCGCCGCGGCGGTCACATGGGACAGGATCTCCGCGGTGCTGGTCGGGACCGCGACTGCGCGAGCCAGCTCACCCATGCGGGTAGCCAACGCTCGGCCGTTCAGGTCGGACATGTCTGGCAGGGTGCCCGGGGGCGCCGAGAACCAAACGATGCGTTTGACCGGCGCCCTGCCGGGTAGGTGCACAGGCATGTCGAACGGCCTGTTGGCGGCGGCCAGCCGGCTGATCGTCCGGCCCTTCGGCGGGAGAAAGGGTGTGTCCATGCCTGACGACGAAGTCGACAGTGCGCTGACCGTCAAACGGGATACCACCGCCCCGCGCAGTCGGGTATGGGAGGTGATCGCCGACGGTTGGACCTACTCGCAATGGGTGGTCGGCAACAGCCGGATGCGGGCCGTGGCTCCGGCGTGGCCGGCCATCGGCAGCACCATCGAACACTCGATCGGGGTGTGGCCACTGTTGCTCGACGACATCACGATGGTGCAGGACTGTCGGCCGCTGGAGGAGCTGGTGTTGCTGGCCAAGGGCAGACCGATGGGCAAGGCGCGGATCACCTTGCGGCTGTTCGACATCGACGGCGGCTGCCGGATCGAGATGGCCGAGGTGCCGGTCGGGGCTCCCATGGGTTGGGTGCCGCACCGGTTGGCGCTGCTGGCCGTCGTGCCCCGCAACCGGGAATGCACCCGGCGCCTGGCTGTCCTCGCCGAACGCCGCACGCCCGACGCTACGGAGTAGCAGCGTCACTTGGTCGTCGTATGGCTGGCGCGCTGCGCCTGCCGCTTACGCTTCTCCGCCTCGGCGAGCTCTTCAACCTGATCGGCCGTGGCCCGTGTCGCTTCGGCCGCGGCGCGGTCCTCGCGCGACTCCTTCAGCGCGGCAGCGGTTTCGGCGGCAACCTCACGTTCCGCAGCGGCGATGCGGTCGAGCTCGGCATCCTTGGCCGCTTCGACCGACTCGGTACGCCGGGCCGCGGCCTGGTCGGCCTGCCGCTTCGCCGCGGCACCTCGCGTGCGGGCGGTGCGCTCGGCCTCGCGTTCGCGCCGTTCCTCGGTGGCATGGGCGTCCTCGACGGCGGACCGCTCCGCGGCCAGCGCGTCGGACTGGTGCTCGGCTGCCTGATCCAACGTGGCTTTCAGCTTGGCATCGGCCTGCTGGCGTTCGGCGGACGCCGATGCCCGCAACGTCGCGGCGCGACCCAGGTCGCTGCTGCGTTCGGCGAGCGCAGCGCCCCGACGGCGCAGATCCGGGTCACCGAGCGCACCACCCACCGTGGCGTCGAGGACGCCGAGCGATCGCTCGAACACCAGCCGGACCGGGGCATCATCGGGCATTCGGGCCAACACCCGTTGCTCGATAAGCGTCAACGGGAACCGCACCAGCTGATATTCCAGTCGCAGCACGGTACGGGGCAGGTCGGTCACGTTCATGGTCGAATCCTTCGGTTGGTAGTGGTGTTTCAGGGCAGGTCCGCGCGGTCGGTCAGCTTCTCGGCACGGCGCTGGAGGCGATCGGCCTCGGCCTGCTCGGCCGCGGCCTGACGAACGGCGTCGCGGTGCTCGTCGACGGCCTCGGCGGCATCGGTCGACGCGCCCAGAATCTCGCGTCGTTCCTGCGCCTTTGCCTGCGCCACATCGCGTTCGGCAGCGTGGCGGGCGGCTTCCTTATCCCGTTCGGCCTGCAGGCGTACGGCCTCCTCGGCGACCTGTCCCTGCTGGTCCCGCTGCTCGTGCACGACACCCTCGGCGGTGGTCGCCGCCTGTTGCACCGCGCTGCGCTCGGCTGCGGCGTGGCGGCCGGCTTGGGCGGCCTCGGTGCGGGCAGCTTGCGCCTGTGCATCGGCGACGGCTTCGACGGCGTTGGCCTCCTTGCGTTTCCGGACCTCGGCCTGCTCGAGCTGACCCTCCGCGGTCAACGAATCGTTGCCGGTCACCGCGCCGGCGATCTCCTTGGCCTTACCTTTGACCGAGTCGACCAGCCCCTTGCGAGCCTCGTCGGCTTTGCTGTGCCTGCTCATCACTTTCCCTCTCGTCGGGTCAGCCAGCAGGATGCACACTTGCGCCGGATCTGAAACCCGGGGTGGTGCCGATCACCGATTCGGTTGGCGTTTCTTATGTTTCATCGCGGCACGAAGTGCGCCGCCCAGTACGGCGCGGGCGACCCAGAGTCCGACAATGCTGATCGGATGGTGGTCGAACTGACGTGATACCGATCTCGGTGAACGGGTTGTGCATCCTCCGGTGCAACCCTGGAGCTACCCGGTCTCGCCACGGCGAAACGCGAGCGCTTATCCGCCGGGCGCGGGGGGTATGCCGCGGGGATGACATCCGAGACCGTCGAGGATTCCGGCCGCACGCTGCCGGCCACCAAACTCCGGCGCAGCATCACCGGCCCGCTGCTGTTCCTGTTCATCCTCGGCGACGTGCTCGGCGCCGGCGTGTACGCGTTGATGGGCGTGCTGTCGGAGAAGGTCGGCGGGGCACTGTGGGCCCCGTTGCTGGGCGCACTCGTGCTGGCCCTGCTGACCGCAGGCTCCTACGCCGAACTGGTCACCAAATATCCGAAAGCCGGCGGTGCCGCCGTCTTCGCCGAACGGGCCTTCGGACGGCCGCTGCTGTCCTTCCTCGTCGGCTTCTGCATGCTCGCGGCCGGCGTCACCAGTGCCGCCGGCTTGGCGCTGGCGTTCGCCGGGGATTACCTGCGCACCTTCATCGACGTCCCCAGCGTGCCGGCCGCCATCGTGTTCCTGCTGCTGATCGCCGCGCTCAACGCACGTGGCATCAGCGAATCGGTCAAGAGCAACGTCGCGATGACCGCGGTGGAACTCAGCGGCCTGCTCATCGTGGTCATCGCCGGCGCGGTGGCACTCGGCGGCGGTCACGGCGACGCCGAGCGGCTGTCCCAGTTCCCCGAAGGAACCACGCCGGCGCTGGCCATCCTGAGCGGGGCCATCATCGCCTACTACTCGTTCGTCGGGTTCGAGACGTCGGCGAACGTCGCCGAGGAGATCCGTAATCCGGCCAAGGTGTATCCGTCGGCCCTGTTCGGTGCGCTGATCACCGCCGGGGTGGTGTACGTGCTGGTCGGCATGGCCGCCGCGGCCGTGCTCGCCCCGGACCGGCTGGCCGGGTCGACCGGCCCGTTGCTCGACGTCGTCGCGGCGTCCGGGCTCGGCGTCCCTGACCGCGTGTTCAGCGCGATCGCACTGGTGGCAGTCGCCAACGGTGCCCTGCTGACCATGATCATGGCCAGCAGGCTGGCTTTCGGGATGGGCGAGCACGGCCTGCTGCCGACGGTCCTGGCCCGGGTACTGCCCGAGCGCCGCACGCCGTGGGTGGCCATCCTGGCCACCACCGGGGTGGCCGTCGGGCTCACCGCCGTCGGGAAACTGGCCACCCTCGCCGAGACGGTCGTCCTGCTGCTGTTGTTCGTCTTCATCTCCACCAACGTCGCGGTGCTGGTGTTGCGCCGGGACAGGGTGGCCCACACCCACTTCCGGGTGTGGACGCCGGTCCCGGTACTCGGGGTGGCGTCCTGCGTGCTGCTGATGTGCCGGCAGAGCGCCCAGGTATGGCTGTTCGCCGGGCTGCTGGTGGCAGTCGGCGCGGCGCTGTTCCAGCTCGCCCGTACCCGGCGCGGTGTGACCGGGTCGACCCATCCACCGCAGCCGCGGTGACGAATCGCTCGGTGCGCAATGGTGAGAACCGCGATGACGTGCAGGAACTGGTGGTGCTGCTCGCCGAGGACGGCCGCCCGATCGGTACCGCCCCCAAAGACCAGGTACACCACGCGGACACGCCCCTGCATCTGGCCTTCTCCTGTTACCTGTTCGACGACGCCGGAGCGGTGCTGCTGACCCGGCGAGCGCTGCACAAGCGAACGTTCCCGGGCATCTGGACCAACTCGTGTTGCGGGCATCCGGCCCCTGGTGAGGATCCCGAGGCGGCGGTGCGCCGCCGGGTGCGCGAGGAGTTGGGTCTGGAGATTGCCGACCTTCGCTGTGCGCTGCCCGATTTCCGCTACCGGGCCACCGCCTCGGACGGCGTCGTGGAGAACGAGATATGTCCGGTCTACGTCGGCCGGGCGGCGGGACCGGTACAGCCGGACCCCGCCGAGGTGATGGAGCACGTCTGGGCCCAATGGCACGAGCTGCGCGTCGCCGCCCGGCTACCGTGGGCCATCAGCCCGTGGGCGGCCGCCCAGATCCCGCTGCTGGACTCCCTGCACCTGGTGGCGTTTCGCTGACTCCGCGCGGGGGTACCCCGCACGCGGCGATGCCGTGCGATGCCGGACATCGACCGCGGGGTCAGGGGGCCGAACGTGAGTGCTTGCCGGGCGGCGCTGTGACTCCAGCCACATTCGTCGGTCCTCACCCATCCGTCCGCGGATCCGCGTCGAATCCCTGACCGCACCACGGATACGAGGAGCGCGTTGGCCGAGCACAGGCACCCCACCATGGTTGACACCCTGCCGGAGACCCCGGCCGGGGATTCGTCGTGTGATTGGCGTGCGTCGGTGTGCGCCCAGCTGCGCGCCGAACTGGCCGACTTCCTGTCCCGGCACTCCACCGAACAACTGCGGGGCGCCCACGTCGACATCGCCGCCGACGTGCTGCGCACCCTCACCCACGGCGGGAAGTTCGTCCGGAGCACCTTCATGTATCTGGGCTGGACGTGCGGCGCCGCCGGTTGGGCACCATCGGCTCCCGCGGTGCGCGCGTGCGCCAGCCTGGAGCTGCTGCACGCGTTCGCGCTGCTCCAGGACGATGTCATGGACTCCGCACAGCTGCGGCGCGGGCACCCCGCCGCCCACGTGGCCTTCAGCCGCTGGCACCGCGAACGCGGGCTGAGCGGCGAGTCCGACAGGTTCGGCGAATCGGCCGCGGTATTGCTCGGGGATCTGTGCCTGGTGTGGGCCGAGCAGATGTTGCGGACCAGCGGCCTCGACCGCGACGCGCTCGGCCGAGTCTGGCCACGGTACGACATGATGCGCACCGAACTCGCGGTCGGACAGTTCGCCGATCTGGTCAACGACTCCTGCGCCCTGCCGTCGCTGGACGATGTGCTCGACGTGCTCCGGCGCAAATCCGGCAACTACACGGTGCGCCGTCCGCTGGAGCTCGGCGCCGCAATGGCCGGCTGCGGGCCCGGCGTCATCGAAGCCCTCGGCGACTACGGCGGCGCGATCGGCGAGGCCTTTCAGCTACGCGACGACGTTCTCGGGGTGGCCGGCAGCGTCACCGAGACCGGCAAGCCGACACACACCGACCTGGCCGACCGCAAGGCCACCAGTGTGGTGGTCGCCGCCCACCTGCTTGCCGAGCCGGCGGTGCGCCGCGAACTCACCGACCTGATGACCGCCCACCGGCTGGAGCCCGGCGACATCGACCGGTGGCGCACGCTGATCCACGCCAGCGGCGCGCTGGAATGGATCGAGAACTTGATCGCCGAACGGCTGCGGCACGCACTGCGTTGCCTGGACCGACCGGACATTCCGCACGGCGCACGTTCTGCACTGACCGATATGGCCACGTTCTGCACGGAAAGGCTTGCCTGATGCGTTCTGTGAAGGGTCGCACCGATCACGTCGTCATCGTCGGCGCCGGATTGTCCGGGCTGTCGGCGGCCCTGCACCTGGCCGGCCGCGGCCGTCGGGTCACCGTGCTCGAGCGGGACGCAGCCCCTGGCGGCCGGATGGGCCGCGGGGATATCGCCGGGTACTCCATCGATACCGGGCCGACCGTGTTGACGATGCCCGAGATCATCGACGAAGCCCTTGGCGCGGTGGGTGATTCACTATCGGCGCGGGTGGACCTCGCGCCCCTGCATCCGGCCTACCACGCGCGGTTCGCCGACGGCAGCCAGCTGACGGTGCACACCGAAGCCGAGGCGATGGCGGCCGAGATCGAGCGCCTCGCCGGCCCGGACGAGGCCGCGGGCTATGTGCGGATGCGCGCGTGGCTGACGGCGTTGTACAAGGCCGAGTTCGACGGTTTCATCTCGGCCAACTTCGACTCACCGCTGTCGCTGCTGACACCCCAATTGGCCCGGCTCGCCGCACTGGGCGGGTTCCGGCGGTGGGAACGCATGATCCGCCGATATCTCAAGGACGAGCGGCTGCTGCGGGTCTTCACTTTCCAGGCGCTCTACGCCGGCGTACCGCCGCACAGCGCGCTGGCCGCCTACGCGGTGATCGCCTATATGGACACCGTGGCCGGGGTGTTCTTCCCGCGCGGCGGCATGCGGGCGATTCCCGATGCGATGGCAGCAGCGGCCGCGGCCGCGGGGGTCGAATTCCGCTACGGCGTCGAGGTCAATCGGCTCGAACGCAGCGGGTCCCGCGTCACCGCGGTGCTCACCGACGACGACACCCGGGTGGCCGCCGACGCCGTGGTGCTGACCACCGAACTACCCACCACCTACCATCTGCTGGGCCGCAGCCCGCGGCGGCTGACGGCGTTGCAGCCCGCCCCATCGGCGGTGGTCGCCCACGTCGGGTGCCGGGCCGCAGCACCGGAGGTGGGCCACCACACCATCGTGTTCGGCGACGCCTGGCAGCAGACATTCGACGAGATCATCAACCAGGGCCGGGTGATGGGCGACCCGTCGCTGTTGGTCACCCGCCCGACGGCGAGCGACCCGACCCTGGCACCGCCCGGCCGGGACCTGCTCTATGTACTGGCTCCGGCACCCAACACCCAAGTGGGACATATCGATTGGGACGCCACATCGTCGGCGTACGTCGAGCACATGCTCGACACCGTCCGGGACCGGGTGCCCGGGCTTGGGGCAGACGCCGAGATCCTCGACGTTGTCAGCCCCGCCGACTGGGCGCGCCGCGGCATGCTGGCCGGCACACCGTTCGCGCTGGCGCACACCTTCGGTCAGACCGGGCCGTTCCGGCCGGCCAACACGGTGCGCGGGATCGACAACGTGGTCCTCGCCGGGTCGTCGACCGTTCCCGGGGTCGGTGTCCCCACCGCCGTGATCTCCGGTCGCCTTGCCGCCGACCGGATCACCGGTGTGACGGTGTCGTCCACGCCGCGTGGCGACAGTTCGATGAGCGGGGTTCGATGATGATCATCAAGGACGAACTCGATGCCGCCGGCCTCAAGGGCACCGACCTGCGCGCGGCCTACGCACACTGCCGGGCCGTCAATGCCAGGGACGGGAAGACGTTCTTCCTGGCCACTCGGCTGCTGGCACCCCAGCAGCGCCCCGCCGTGCATGCCTTGTACGGGTTTGCCCGCTACGCCGACGACATCCTCGACTCTTTCGACGAGCGCGACAGTGCCCTGCGCGCTGCGCAGTTGCAGTCGCTGTCGGACCGGTTGTTGGACTGCCTGACCGAGGGCGTCTCCCCGGTCGGTGACCCGGTGCTGACGGCCGTCGTCCACACCGCACACCGTTACGGGATCGGTTGGGACCTGTTCGACGACTTCCTGGCCTCCATGCGGATGGACCTGACCGTCACCGGTTATCCCGACCGTGCCGCGCTGGAGCGGTACATGTACGGCTCGGCGGAGGTGATCGGGTTGCAGATGCTGCCCATCCTCGGCACCACGGTGGCCCGCGAGGAGGCCGCACCGCATGCCGCGGCACTGGGAAAAGCGTTCCAGCTCACCAACTTTCTCCGCGACGTTGACGAGGATCTGGCCAGGGGCCGGGTGTACCTGCCCGCCGACGAACTCGCCGCCCATGGTGTCGACCGCGATCTGCTGCTGTGGTGCCATCGAAACGGGCGTAGCGACCCCCGCGTGCGCCGGGCCTTGGTGGACCAGCACGCGCAAGCCCGCCGGGTATACCGCGAGGCGCAGCCGGGCATCGCCATGCTGGCGCCGATATCCCGTCCGTGCGTGCAGGCCGCACTCACGCTGTACTCCGAAATCCTGGACCGCATCGAGGACCTCGACTTCGAGATCTTCGGTACCCGGGCCAGCGTCGGCAAACCCCGTCGGGCGGTGGTCGCGTTGCGTGGCCTCGCCGGGGCCTGGTGGGCCAGGGCCGCGGTCCGGCGCCGATGAGCACCGACCTCGACCAGTGGCAGTACCTGCTGGTATTGGCCGCGTGCGTGCTCATCACCGCGCCACTGGAACTGTTCGGCCGCGGGGTGTACCGCCAGCCCCGCCGGCTGCTCACGGCGATTCTCCCGGTGGCGGTGGTGTTCTTGGTCTGGGACGCGGTCGCCGTCGCTGCCGGTGTGTGGCACTACAACCCGCGTTACCTGCTCGGCGTGGTGCTGCCGGGCGCCCTTCCGCTGGAGGAGGTGTTGTTCTTCGTGGTCATCCCGGTGTGCGGGCTGCTGACCTACTCGGCGGTGGACACCATCCTGTCGTGGCTGAGCAGGCGGCGGGTGGAGTCGCGCCGATGACGGGCCTCGGCTACACGCTGCCGGCCGTACTGGCCGTCGTCGTCGTAGTGGTGTTGGAATGGCAGGTATTGCGCACCGGGCTGTTCCGCCGCCCCGGCTACTGGATCTCGATGGTGATCGTGCTGGGCTTCCAGATTCCGGTGGACGGCTGGCTCACCAAGCTCTCCTCGCCCATCGTGATCTACGACGACCGGCACACCAGCGGGATTCGGTTCCCGTTCGACATTCCGGTCGAGGACTTCTTGTTCGGTTATGCGCTGGTGACCGCCGTCCTGCTGTTGTGGGAGCGGCAACGGGCACGAAGCGGGGACGCGCGGTGACGGCGCGAGACCCCCGGCGGGAGCGACTGCCGGGCGGTACCGGCTTGCCGGACACCGCGGCGCTGTCCCGGATTCCCACCGTCGCCGTCGTCGGCGGGGGGATCGCCGGACTGGCGGCGGCGACGGGCCTGGCCGAACGCGGTGTCCGGGTACACCTCATCGAGGCAGCCGACCGGCTGGGCGGGCGGGTGGCCGGCTGGCCGGAGGTGCTGGCCGACGGCAGCCGCGCCGCGATGAACCGCGGTTTTCACGCCTTCTTCCGGCAGTACTACAACTTGCGGTCCCTGTTGCGCCGCGCCGACCCGCATCTGCGGGCGCTCTCGCCGGTTGCCGACTATCCCTTGATCGACGGCGCCGGCCGCCGGGACACTTTCCGCGGACTGCCCCGCACGCCCCCGTTCAACGCGCTGGCGTTCGCGTTGCGCAGTCCGACGTTCCGGATGCGCGATCTGGTGCGGCTGGACGCCAAGGCGGCCGCACCGCTGGTGACGGTCGGAGTGCCGTCCACCTATGACCGCTTGGACCATCTCGACGCTGCCACGTTCCTGCGGGACATCAACTTTCCGGACGCCGCACGCCATCTGGCCTTCGAGGTCTTCGCCCGCAGTTTCTTCGCCAGACCGGAGAAGCTGTCCGCCGCCGAACTGGTGACCATGTTCCACATCTACTTCCTCGGCTCGTCCGAGGGTCTGGTCTTCGATGTGGCCAATGCCAATTTCGATACCGCGCTGTGGAACCCGTTGCGCGAGTATCTTTCCGAACTCGGGGTGGACTTCCATCTCGGTGCCGCGGTGCAGGCGGTGGACCGGACCGACGCCGGGGTACGGGTGCGCTCCACCGGCGCCCCGGATATCGACGCCGACGCCGCGGTACTGGCGACCGATATCGCCGGCTTGCAACACCTCACCGCCGCGTCACCGACGCTCGGGGATGAGAGCTGGCGCGCCCGCGTCGCCGCACTCGGCACCGCGCCGGCCTTCGTGGTGCTGCGGTTGTGGCTGGACCGCGCGGTCCGTCCGGACCGCGCCGCCTTCGTGGGAACCGGCGGCCGCCCACCACTGGACAACATCAGCGTTGTTGAACGCTACGAACGCGAAGCCGCGCAATGGACCCGACGCACGGGAGGATCAGTGGTCGAACTGCACGCCTACTCGGTGACCGAATCCGACGCCGAGGTTCGGGCCGCGCTGCTGGCCCGGATGCACCAGCTCTACCCGGAGACGGTGCAGGCCGGCATCGTCGACGAACGCCTGCTGCGCCGACAGGACTGTCCTCGGTTCGCACCCGGTGATTTCGCGGGACGGCCCACCGTGACCACCCCCGATTCCCGCATCATGCTGGCCGGCGACGGTATCCGGGTCGATCTGCCGGTGGCGCTGATGGAGCGTGCCGCCACCACCGGATGGCTGGCCGCCAACGAGTTGCTGGCCGGGTTCGGCGTGGCCGGCCACGAGCTGTACACCGTGCCCACCCGCGGCCGCTCGCCGGTATTGCGGCGGCTGGCCGGGCGGGCACCGGAGCGGCACCGATGACCGGGCCGCTGCGACGCTGGGCCCAACGCATTTCGCCGTTCACGGCGGCCCGAACCCTGCCGTTCACCACGCTGCCGCCCACCGCATGGTCGGCACAGCAGCCCACCTACGGTGACGCCAGCCCGGCAGTGATCCAGGCGGCACTGCGCCGAACGGTGGCCCGCCCAAGCGGCAACTGGTTCGCGTTCGCCGACAGCGCGCGGATCGGGACCAAGCCGCTGGGCACCCGCGTCGCGGGGGTCTCGATCGTGGCGTGGCGCGGTAGTGACGGTGCACTGCTGGCCGGCCCGCGGGCCTGCCCGCATCTGGGTGCCGACCTGGCCACCTCACCGGTGGAGTGCGGGGCGTTGATCTGCCCCTGGCACGGGCTGCGGCTGGACGGGCGCCGGTACGGAACCTGGCGGCCACTGCCGACCTTCGACGACGGGGTGCTGAGCTGGGTGCGCCTCGATGCGGTGGGCGGCGAAACACCGACCGAGGCACCCATCGTGCCGGTGCGCCCGCCGGAACCGCGGTTGGCGGCGGTGGCCACCGTGGAAGGGGTCTGCGACCCCGATGACATCGTGGCCAACCGGCTGGATCCCTGGCACGGTGCCTGGTTTCACCCCTACTCGTTCACTGCGCTGCGGGTACGGCAGGCCCCCGCGGCCACCGACGATCTGGCCCCGGAGGAGGACCGCTTCGTCGTCGATGTCACGTTCAAGATCGGCCGGCTGGGCGTACCCGTTGTCGCGGAGTTCACCACGCCGGAACCGCGGACCGTGGTGATGCACATCGTCGACGGCGAGGGCGTCGGCAGTGTCGTGGAGACCCATGCCACCCCGCTGGGCCCGGGCCCCGACGGCCGGCCCAGGACCGCGGTGCTGGAGGCGGTGATCGCCCACTCCGATCGCAAACACTTCGGCAAGTCGGCGGTCGTCGCGCCGCTGCTGCGCCCGCTCATGCGCACGGCCGCCGCCCGGCTGTGGCGCGATGACCTGGCCTACGCCGAGCGGCTGTACCAACTGCGGTCGCTGGGGTGACCGCGCGCTGATCGCGTTTGTCTGCGCTGCGCGCGGGGTACATGCACTGCCATGACCAGCCCAATCACCACCGACACGGCGCGCGAAGCGCCCGCCACCGTCGGGCTCCTGCTCAACTTCGCGGCACTGATCGCGATCACCGGTGCGTTCGCGCTCGGCCTCGACGGTCAGATGGGGACCGCGGCGGTACTCGCCGCCGCCGGACTGGTCGGGTTCATCGCAAGCCTGGTGTGTTTCGCCGTGGACAGCCGGCGCGCTGAGTCGCCCATCGAGTGAATCGCGGCCGGCCCGACGGGTGGGCCTGGCTCACAACGCCGTTTGTACTCAGCACATCTCGGATTACCCTCGGCGGCGTTTCGATTCGGTGACAGTATGGCGGGGCCGGGCGCGCATATCACCGGCGAATCGGTCGCGAGGGCGTGGTTCCGGCAATAATCGCTTATCACCCTGGGTGTTACCTGATCGTCGGTGAGCATATTTTGACCTCTCAGCAAATTTTGGTGCGGCGGACCTGTTTGCAAACTAAAAGACCTGCATGCGGGGCCGGCACACGGTTCGACGTCCGACGCAACGCCGGCGCGGCACCGCCGGTGGCGACGCCACCCGACGTTGCTGGCACACCGGACAGGAAGCGGTCAGGACATGGTCATGCTGCCGCTGCTCAGGCCATGGAGATGCGCGAACGGCGCTGTGCAAGAGGGCGGTTGATCTGCCTTAATGATGCGCAACCGCTTGGCCTGCCAGAAAGGCTGTCATGCCCGCCATCCGCGCCCGTCCCGTCAATCGAGTACTCCTGGCTGTTGCCCTGGTGGCGGCGGCGCTCTACGGCATCACACCGCACCCCCGCGCTGCTGCCCTTGCCCCGCTGACCGTCGATACCTCGGCCGCTGCCATGGGCATGGCCGAATCCAACCTGTATTTCATGAACGCCACCGATCTGGCGACCGCCATGCAGAACTTCACTGCCATGGGCGTGAAGCAGATCAGGGTATTCCTGCCCTGGCGGGCGATGGAACCGCAGAAGGGCACCTACAACTGGGTGGACGCGGACCGGATTCTCGATGCCGCTGCGGCACAAGGGCTTGCGGTGATCGCCGCGGTGACCAGCACTCCGACCTGGGCGTCCAAGGCTTATGGCTTCTGGATGCCCAACGCCGCACCCGACGACCCCAACGACTATGCCAGGTTCATGGCCCAGGTGGCCCAGCGGTACGGCTCGGGCAGCAGTTCGCCCCGAGTCGCCGGTTACGAGATCTGGAACGAACCCAACGGGAACACCGGTTGGTCGCCCCAGCCGAATGTCGCGGGTTACACCGCGCTGCTCAAGGCGGCGTACACCGCCGTCAAGCAGGTCGAGCCGACCGCCCTGGTGATCGGCGGCGTGTTGGGGGCCGGCCTGACCTTCGGCACCTGGACCATCAACCCGGTGAACTACCTGACCCAGATGTACTCGGCAGGCGCGCAAGGTTATTTCGACGCGCTGTCTTTCCACCCGTACAACTTCTCCAGCAGCTTCTCCGCGGGTGCACCGTACGCCAACACGCCTTACCAACAGTTGAAGTCGTTGCGCGCGTTGATGAATACCAACGGTGACACCACCAAGCTGATCTGGGCCACCGAGTACGGCGTCCCGACGTCGGCGGTGAACGCACAGACCCAGGCCGCGTGGATAACGGATTTCGCGACCACCTGGTCGACACTGTCCGGCGTCGGACCGATGTTCATCTACTGCTTGGTGGACCGGCCGAACGACACCCCGTGGGGCGTCTTCGACAAGACCTGGACGGCCAAACCCGCGGCCACGGCCATCGCCAATTGGATTGCCGCACACCCGGTACAGGGTGCGGTCATCTCGAAAACCAGTGGTTAACGGGTCGTCGCGCGCGCCAGGTCGATGGCGTACTGGCTGACGAAAGTGCCCGCCGACGGTTCGCCACGGCCACACGACCCGTCGGACTCGCCGACTCGTTTCACCCACAGATAGGCGTCGGCGTGCGGTCCCGCGGTGTCGGTGGTCGGCGGGGTGCCCAGCGCCCGGCCGTCCGGATTGCACCAGTAGAACTCGCCGGTCGCCGGCCCCGCACCGTTACGCGACGTGTCGATCACGTAGTGCGCACCGCCGGTCTGACCGGAAATCGCTTCGCCGTAGCCGATTTCCTCTTCGGTGGTGAAGTAGTTGGTGGTGTTCAGACTGAAACCCCGCGCCTTGGCCACGCCCACCTGGTTGAGCCGGGCCGCCATGGTGTCCGCACTCACCCACCGGGAATGGCCCGCGTCGATATAGACGACGGCAGCGGGATCCCGGGTCAGCGTGTCCACGGCGTAGCTGATCAGATCGAAACGCTCCTGACGCTGGTCGGCAGACAGGCAGTCGGCCATGGCCAGTGCATCGGGTTCCACGATGATCGCAGCCGGCATGGCGCCCAGTCCGGCGGCGATCCCGTCGATCCATTGCCGGTAGGCGTCACCGGAGGAGAAGCCGCCCGCGGCGTAGCTCCCGCAGTCCCGGTGCGGAATGGCGTACAACGCCAGGACCGGGGTTGCACCGGCCGCCTGAGCGTCGCCGGCGAGCTTGGCGACCGTGCCACCGACCGTGGCGGCGGGAAACGCCTGATCGAGCCAGTACGCCTGCGGGGTGTTGGCGATGGTGGTCAGCTCGGCACTCGGCGGGTTGGCGGCCTGCGCGGCCCGCATCGCCTTGGAGATCGGGTCGACATAGAACGGGCGCCCGGCCAGCGGGTTGGAATCGTCGGCCAGCCGGATGGCCGGGGCAGGCTCCGACGCGACGGGGATGACCGAGCAACCGACGCCGGCGACCGCGGCGGCCGCTACGAACGGAGAGATCCACCGCGCGACGGCGCCGGCAGCTGAGGAGATCACGCCTGGAAAATAGTGTGGCCGGCCACTTCGCGCCAATCGCGTCGGGGCCGTACGCGGCGGCCGCAAACCGTGCTCGACGGCCGACCGCTGGGGCTGCATGGCGGTTCTGGGCCACCGCATCGTTCGCAGCAACAGTTCGTGCAGATTGCCAGGCGGCCCCGGTGGACCCAGGCCGCCGCGACGGCAGCGAGCGGGGCTCGTCGGCGGGGCTGGGGTCACCGGCAAACAACGCCGTCAGGTTCGAACGGGGCGCCGGTAGGTGAGCCTGTCGAATTCGCGGCCGTACTCGTCGACAGCCGTCACGTCCATTTCGCTGACCAGGACGCCGGGCCGGACGTCGACGCGCAGGAAGGCGTAATTGCGGAAGCGGACCCTCGACCAGGCCACGGCCTCTTGCTGTTTCGCCCCGCCGGCGGTCCAGACGTAACTGTTGGGCACGCTGGTGTCGGCGAGGACGTTGCCGCGGTAGCTCTCCAGCTCGCCGGGCTGGAAACCGTAGCGGGGCCGGCCCCCGCAGCCGACGGTGTAGTACACCGTTCCGTCGGTTTCCGGGTAGACGATGTCGTTGTCCAGGGCGGCTCTGGTGGGGGCTCCGGCCCGGATCGGGTCGGAGCGTTCGAACACGTGGTTGTGCCCCTGCAGCACCAGGTCGACTCGGTACCGGTCGAACAAGGCGCACCATGCCGCCCGCACGCCGCCGTCGCTGGCGTGCGCGTCGGTGGTCGAGTAGGCGCAATGGTGGAAGAAGCAGACGATGAAGTCGATGTCCGGATCGGCGCGGTAGCCGGCCAGCGTCCGCTCGGCCCAGCCGGTCTGCGCACCTCCGGAGTATCCGGTGTTGGCGGTGATCTCGTAACTCACGTCGTTGGCGTCCAGGGACAACACCGCGACGTTGCCATAGCTGAACGAATACACCGATGGGCAGTTCGCCGGGCCGTTGCCGGGGAAGTCGAGACGGGCGACATGGCCGCCGTAACCGTGGGTGCCGTAGGCGGCCTCCATGTCATGGTTACCGGTGGCGAACATCCATGGTGTGCTCGCCGCGCTCGCCTCGATGGACCCGAGGTAGACGTCCCACACGTAGGGATTGAACTTGTCGAAACCGGCGGGCAGCGTCCCGCCGGGACCGACGAACGCCGCGGGCTTGCCCAACCCCGACGGGTCGGCGTAGGCGATATCGCCGGCCAGCACGTGGAAGTCCGGCCGCGCGGCGATGATCTGGTTCAACACGTTCGCGGTGTGCGGCACGTCGGGATCGTTGTCCGGCTTGTAGTAGTTGTCGTCGTAGTCGCCCCTGGCCAGACCCGGCGGCAGCACCGGTGTCTGGTCGGTGCCCTGGTCTCCGATCATGGTGAAACGGAACGGATCTGCGGCCAGCGCCCGCGAACGCGGCATCGCCGTCGACGCGATCCGCACATCGCTGACGAAACCGTCATCGGTGCGCCACCGGTAGTGGTGCGCTGCTGCGGGCGGTAGTCCGTCAACCGGTACGTGCACATAGAACTGCTCGGTGGCCAGCACACCGCCCCGTCCGTCCGGGATCTGTGTCACCAGATTGCGCACCTCGGCCGGTACCGTCGCACCCAGCTCCGCCGTCGGGCCGTGGTCCAGGAACACCCTGCCGCCCTTGGGGTTCCTGGACAGCTGCGCCGACAAGCGCAGCTGGGTGGCCGCGTCGGCACCGTAGCCGACGCGGCGGTTACCGACCGCCAACGGTGCGTCCGACGCGTAAGCGCGCTGCCCGAACGGCGAGCCGCCCAGTGCCGCAACCGCCGTCGCAGCTGCCGCACCGCCGAGGAAGACGCGCCGGGACACCGGCCGCCGACGCAGATAGTCCCGATGCCAGTCGTACCGTTCGGCCATCGTCATGTGGGCCGCCACGGCCTGCGGTATCCCGGTGTCCGGCACATCCCTCGAGGGGTCCATCACTGGATGGTCACCCAGATCCACCTCCCGTCGCCACCGGGGCGGGCGAACCGCGCCGGAACACCCGATGAACACCCGGGCTGGGGCCGGCATGCGCTAGAGTCCCGGGCTAACCTCTCCCTCCCCCAAGGTATGCGAGTTCGTCGTTTGAAACGTTTCCGCCGGGCCGCGGTCATCGTGCTGCTGGCGCTTGCCGCCCCGGGGTGCGGCGCGAACCAGCCGACGCCCGCCGCCCCGAGCGACCCGGCACCGGCCGCGCTCGGCCTCGGCAGCGCCGAACGGATCAATGCTTGGCGGCATCAGCATTACGAGGCGTTCAAGACACTAGGCACCGCGTCGGGCCGGCTGGTGACGGCGATCAACCGGGCCGACTTCGACGGTATCCACACCGTCTGCCGGGATCTGACGAGCGCGAACCAGCAGATCCGCACCAGCCTGCCCACCCCGGATCAGGCGCTGACCACGGCGTTGCGCGAGCTGACCGGCCAACTCAACGAGCTGACCCGGCGGTGCCCGACCTTGAGTTTCCGATCCAACACCGGCGATTTCATCCAGTTCGGTGCCGAGGTCAAGGGGGCGGCCCGGTCGTTCGAGACGGCCCGCGCCATCCTGAGCACCGCCGAGAGTCGGTAATGGTGCCCGGTCCGCGCCGCGCGGACGGCAACCTCGCAGGCGTCCTCCGTGTCCTCGGTGTCATGCGCGTCATGGTGGCGGACCGAGCGACGACACCGCACTGCTGACGCCCTGGCACAGGGTCCGGGTCATACCGCCGTCCGGCCATGCCCGCGAAATGCGCCCGATAGTGGATCGGCGCAACGTTTTTCCGGCCCCCTGATCTTGAACGCTAGACTGGCTCGAATACTCGGGGGAGGTTGTTCTTGAGCACGATCGATGAGGCGGGACCCACGCCGGAGTTCCGCGACCGTGTGCATGCCGCCGCCCGGGAAGAGTTGACACGCTGGGGCATCGACCGGTTCAGCATCATGGCGCTGGCGCACCGGAACGGCTTACCCGTGGTCGACATCCGGCAGTTCTGGGCCGATGAAGCCGCGCTGATCATCGATGTCCTGCTGGACGGCACCGGTCGGCAGGCGGTCGCACCCGATACCGGGTCGCTGCGCGACGACCTCTATGCGGTCGCCGCTGACATGGCCGCGTATGTCAGTTCCGACCGTGGCCACAAGATTCAGGGCTCACATCTGATCGGCGAACACTTCGCCGACGGGATCGAGATCCGCCGCACCCTGTGGCGGATGCGGTCGCAGCGGTTGAGCGTCGTGTTCGAGCGGGCCCACGAACGCGGCGAGTTGCGCGCCGGGGTCGACGCCGCGACTACATTGGAAATGCTGCTGGCCCCCATCAACATGCGCGCCCTGTTCACCGGCGAGGCCATCGACGAAAGCTACTGCCGGCAGCTCGCCGATCTGGTGTGGCAGGCAATTCGGTCCTGAGGCCGCAGTCCTCGGTTTGGGTTGCTGCGGTGTGCGCGCGTTACTGTGCTGAGGACAGCCCCCACGAACGTGCAGGGCGAACGTGCAGACAGAGAAGTTGAGCCCAGCGATGACCGCAGCAGCAGAAACGTCGACCCTTGAGTCCCGGGTGGGCCACTACTACCAGATGGAGGACACCTATCTGGTAGGTCGCGAGAAGATCCGCGAGTTCGCTCGTGCGGTCCAGGACCACCACCCCGCGCACTGGAACGTCGACGCGGCCAAGAACCTGGGATACCCGGGGCTGATCGCGCCGCTGACCTTCACCTCGGGACCGGCGATGGCGTGCAACCAGCGCATGTTCGAGCAGGTGGTGGTGGGTTACGACATGTACCTGCAGACCGAGGAGGTCTTCGAGCAGCACCGCCCGATCGTCGAAGGTGACGAACTGCGTATCGATATCGAGCTCACGTCGGTGCGCCGCGTCGCCGGGCGGGATCTGATCACCGTCACCAACACCTTCACCGACACCGCCGGCGAGGTGGTGCACACCCTGCACACCACCGTGGTCGGGGTGACCGGCGAAGAGGTCGACCCGGCGATCCGGCCTGCCGTACAGGGCGTGATGATGCACGGCATCAACATGCTCGGCGCCGAGGAATCGGGCGCCTACGAGAAGACGCTGCGTCCGGCGATCGAAACCCGTACCGCTGAACCGGCCGCCGCGGCCGCGTCACCGTCGTTCGACGATCTGACGGTCGGCGACGAATTACCGCTGCATCACACCCGGTTGTCCCGGGGGGACCTGGTGAACTACGCCGGGGTGGCCGGTGACGCCAACCCGCTGCACTGGGACGAGAACATCGCCAGGCTGGCCGGCCAGCCCGATGTGATCGCCCACGGCATGCTGACCATGGGGTTGGGCGCGTCGTTCGTGTCCTCGTGGACCGACGATCCCGGCTCGGTGAGCCGCTACGCCGTGCGGCTGTCGCAGCCCGCGGTGGTGCCGGCCGACGGCGGCGCGGATATCGAGTACAGCGGCAAGATCAAGTCGCTGGATCCGCAGACCCGTACCGGTGTCGTGCTCGTGGGCGCCAAGTCGCAGGGCCGGAAGATCTTCGGGCTGGCCACCGTCAACATCCGGTTCAGCTGAGCCACCCGGCCCCCGGCCTTGTGCCACACCGCGCCGCCGCAGATACTTAGATCAGGTAACGGTTCGGTGAGCGCGAGGGGCGACCATGAATCTCTGGGGTGATCTGACGGTTCTCGACGGACTGCTGGCACTGAGTCTGGTCGGCTGCGTGTACGTCTACATCCGCCGGCTGGAGAACCGCACTCCGGCGGCACTGGGCGAGCAGGTCGGTGCCCACAAGGCGATCCTGGCCAAACTGCGTCGTCGCGAGCCGATGACACCGGCCGAGTTCGAGTACGCGACCGAACTGGTCGAGGACGCCCGCTCACCGCTGGCCTACGCCATCCCCGCCGTCCTGTTCAGCTGCGGATTCTTCTACGTGGTGGGTTGCCTCTACGAGTTGCACGTGCACGGCGGCAACCCGTCGTTCCGGACGTTCATCGGCGGCATCCCGATGCTCAGCTCGATGAACATCTTCGGGCAGCTGCGCCGGGTCGCCCGGCACCATAACAAGTTGCCCGACATCGAGATCGTCGACGACGCCGCGGCAGCTGAGGGCACGGAGGCTCCCGGGCGGCTGAGCCCTCAATCCGCCTGACCGCGCGACAACGCTGCCAGGACGGCATTCCTCAGCTGCAACAGTTGGGGTCCAGCACCGTACACAACGCCATCAGTGCGTCGCGGTGCGCAGCGTGGAACACCTTCATGCCACGGCGTTCCGAGTCCACGAGGCCGGCATTGCGGAGCTGAGTGACGTGGTGGCTGACGGTGGATTCGGTCAGACCGAGCACACGGGCAAGATCACCGCTGTTCTGCTCACCGGCACTGGAGGACAACAGGTGGGACATGATTTTCACCCGGGCGGGGTCCGCCAACGCCTTCAGTCGGAGTGCGACTTTCAGGGCATCGTCGTCGCTCATCGGGCCGGCGGCGACAGGGGCGCAGCAGACCGGAGCTGACATGTCGATGGCGGGCAACGCCTTGGGCATGGGACAAGTCTGCCAGATTGATTGACATATATCCAAAAGGTGGCATGCTGGGCAGCGTCACAGTAGTTCGACATATGTCACAACCCTGAAAGGCGGGTCATGTCCCGAGTCCAACTGGCGCTCAACGTCGACAACCTCGACGAGTCGATCACGTTCTACCGCAAGCTTTTCGGTGTGCCACCAGCCAAGGTGAAGCCCGGCTACGCCAACTTTGCCGTCGCGGAGCCGCCCTTGAAGCTGGTGCTGTTGGAGAACCCAGGCAACGGCGGCACCATCAACCACCTCGGGGTCGAGGTTGGCTCCAGCGAAACCGTTCACGCCGAGATCGCCCGACTGGCCGACGAAGGGCTGTTCACCGAAGAGGAGATCAACACCACGTGTTGCTTCGCCACCCAGGACAAGGTGTGGGTGACCGGACCGGCCGGTGAGAGGTGGGAGGTTTACACCGTGCTCTCCGATTCCGAAACCTTCGGCACCAGCCCAAACCTGGTCGCAGACAAAGATTCCCGTGGCGTGTGCTGCGGCGGCGCGCCAGCCGATCCCGCCCCGCCGGCCGACACCACGTCCTGCTGCTGATACCGAGGGCACATCCGGGCTTGACCACCACGGCACCGGGCGGGTTCGCCGATTGTTCACCCGGCACCGCCTTGCGCCCGATATCGATCACTGTCAATATCGATGGATGTCGAATCGAGAGGCCTCCGCGTCCGCCTCGGACGCGTGTTGCGCACCGGGAGCGCTACTCCGCCAACCCCTCTCGCCGAGCGAGGCCATCGATATGGCGGTCAAGCTCAAAGCCTTGGCCGATGCGGTTCGATTGCAGTTGTTCTCCGCGATCGCCAGCCGCGAAGGCGGCGAGGCATGCGTGTGCGATATCTCCGACGGTATCGAGGTGTCCCAGCCGACGGTGTCGCATCACCTCAAGGTGCTGCGGGACGCCGGACTACTGACCTCAGAGCGCCGCGGGTCCTGGGTCTACTACGCCCTCGTCCCGGAAGCCTTGCTGAGCCTGGGTGTGCTGTTGGGCGCCGACATCCGACCGGGAGTGACCGTATGACCGATACCGCGGGCGCCGCCCCTGCTGTCGTGGGCAGGCTGTCCACCCTCGATCGGTTCCTGCCGGTGTGGATCGGCGCGGCGATGATCGCCGGGCTGCTGCTGGGTCGCGGAATCCCCGGTTTGAACACCGCACTCGAAAAGGTTCAGATCGACGGTATTTCACTGCCCATCGCCGTGGGCCTGCTGATCATGATGTATCCCGTGCTGGCCAAGGTTCGCTACGACCGCCTCGACACGGTCACCGGCGACCGCAAGATGCTGTTGTCGTCGCTGATCCTGAACTGGGTCATCGGTCCGGCGCTGATGTTCGCGCTGGCCTGGCTGCTGCTGCCGGATCTGCCCGAGTACCGGACGGGCCTGATCATCGTCGGCCTGGCCCGTTGCATCGCGATGGTGATCATCTGGAACGACCTGGCCTGCGGGGACCGCGAAGCCGCCGCAGTGCTGGTCGCGCTGAACTCGATCTTCCAGGTGGTCATGTTCGCGGCGCTGGGCTGGTTCTACCTTTCGGTGCTACCGGGCTGGCTCGGTCTGGAACAGACCACCATCAGCACGTCGCCGTGGCAGATCGCGAAATCGGTCATCATCTTCTTGGGCATCCCGCTGTCGGCCGGTTACCTGTCCAGGCGCCTGGGCGAGAAAGCCAAGGGCCGGCACTGGTATGAAACCCGCTTCCTGCCCCGGATCGGACCGTGGGCACTGTATGGCCTGCTGTTCACCATCGTGATCCTGTTCGCGCTACAGGGCGAACAGATCACCAGCCACCCCATCGATGTCGTGCGCATCGCGCTGCCCCTGCTGGCCTACTTCGCGATCATGTGGGGCGGCGGGTATCTGCTCGGCACGCTGCTCGACCTCGGATACGAACGCACCACCACCCTGGCCTTCACCGCCGCGGGCAACAACTTCGAACTCGCCATCGCCGTGGCGATCGCCACCTACGGCGCCACCTCGGGCCAAGCCCTGGCCGGCGTCGTCGGACCGTTGATCGAAGTACCGGTGCTGGTCGCTCTGGTCTATGTCTCTCTGGCGTTGCGTAAACGGTTCCACCATCACACTTCCCAGCACCTGCCCACCGACTCCCCGACGCGAACGGAACCCACCTCGTGACCGACTCCCCGATGACCCATCAGCTGCGCGACGAGGTGGGGAAACGCACGGTCATCGACGGCAAACCCACCGTGCTGTTCCTGTGCACCCACAACGCCGGGCGCTCCCAGATGGCTCTGGGATACTTCACGGACCTGGCCGGGGATAAGGCGGTGGCCTGGTCGGGCGGCTCCGAGCCGGGCAACCAGATCAACCCGACCGCCGTCGAAGCCATGCGCGAAGTCGGTATCGACATCACCGGCGAATACCCGAAACCCTGGACCAATGAGATCGTCCAGGCCGCCGACGTAGTCATCACGATGGGCTGCGGAGACACCTGCCCGGTGTTCCCCGGAAAGCGTTACGAGAACTGGCAATTGTCCGATCCGGCTGGACAGGGACTCGATGCGGTCCGCGCGATCCGCGATGACGTCGAAGAACGGGTGCGCCGGTTGCTCGCCGACCTGGGTATCGACATCGGCGGCCGCACCGAAACCTGCTCCGGCGGCAACTGAAGCACTCAGCCCTCGGACGGTTCGACCCGGCGTGGCGCTGCCGGGTCCCCGTCCTCCCACAACAAAAGCTGACGCACCGACGCCCGCGAACCGTAGGGCTGCAGCATCTGGCTGGCGGGCCGGGGCCGCACCCGCAGCGGCCACCAGAACCACCGGCCGAGCAGGGCCGCGATGGCCGGCGTCATGAACGACCGCACGATCAGCGTGTCGAACAGCAGGCCCAGGGCGATGGTGGTGCCGATCTGCCCGAGGATCCGCAGATCGGCGAAGATGAACGACGCCATGGTCGCGGCGAACACCAGGCCGGCGGCGGTCACCACCGCGCCCGACCCGGCCATGGCCCGGACGATGCCGGTGTTCAGGCCGGCCCCGATCTCCTCCTTGAACCGGGAGATGAGCAGCAGGTTGTAATCCGACCCCACCGCCAGCAGCAGGATCACCGCCAGCGCCAACACGATCCAGAACAGTTCGACCCCGAAGATGTCCTGCCAGATCAGCACCGACAACCCGAACGAGGCGCCCAGCGACAGCGCCACCGTGCCCACGATGACGAACGCCGCGATGATGCTGCGGGTGATGAACATCATTACCAGCAGGATGAGCGACAGCGCCGCGATGCCGGCGATCATCAGGTCGTACTTGGCACCGTCGGCAATGTCCTTGTAGGTGGCCGCGGTACCCGCGATGAAGATCTTGGAGCCGGCCAGCGGCGTGCCCTTCACCGCTTCCTGCGCGGCGTGCCGGATCTTGTCGATGTGCGAGATGCCTTCCGGCGTCGCCGGATCGCCGTCGTGGGTGATGATCATCCGGGCGGCCTTGCCATCCGGCGACATGAACAGCTTCATGCCCCGCACGAATTCAGGGTTGGAGAACGCCTCGGGCGGCAGATAGAACGAGTCGTCGGTCTTGGACGCATCGTAGGCCTGGCCCAGCGCGGTCGCGTTCTGTAACGCCGCCTGGGTCTGGTCGTTGATCCCGGACGTGGTCGCGTAGTTGGTCAGGGTGAGATCACGGTTGGTCTCCTGGCTCTGGATCTGCGGCGGGATCAGAGCCAGTAACTTCGGTTGCAGCGCATCGAGTTTCGCGATGCTGCCGGCGACGTTGCTCAGCTGGTCGGTGAGGGCGTCGATCCCGTCGAGGGCGTCGAACACCGAGCGGATGGCCGCGCAGGCCGGGATGTCGAAGCAGTGCGGTTCCCAGTAGAAGTAGTTGCGCAGCGGCCGGAAGAAGTCGTCGAAGTTGGCGATCTTGTCGCGCAGGTCATTGGCCGTCGCGACCGTCTGCGCGAACGCCTTGGCCTGCTCGTCGGTGACCGCACCCGACTGTTGTTGCAGCGCATACTGCTGGCGCAGCACGTCGATCGAATTGTTGATCACGTCAACCTGTTTGAGCAGATCGGACCCACGCGCCTGCTGGAACGGCAGGTTGTTGATCTGGGAGGCACTGCTCGCGCTGATCTGGAACGGAATGGAGGTGTGGTCCAGTGGGGTGCCCAACGGCCGGGTGATCGACTGCACCTGCGCGATGCCGTCGGTGTGGAAGACGGCCTTGGCGACGCGCTCCAGCAGGATCATGTCGGTGGAATTGCGTAGGTCGTGGTCGGCCTGGATCATCAGCAATTCCGGATTCAGCCGTGCCTGCGAGAAGTGCCGCTCCGCGGCGGCGTAGCCGCGGTTGGCCGGGGCGCCGGCCGGCATGTAGCCCTTGGCGTCGTAGCTGGTCTTGTAGTTGGGCAGGGCGATCAGGCCGATCAGGGCGATGGCCACAGTGGCCACCAGGATGGGCCCGGGCCAACGCACGATGGCCGTGCCGATCCGGCGCCAGCCCTGCGTCTGCAGCCGGCGCGCGGGCTCGAACAGACCGAAATGCCTGCCGATGCAGATCAGCGCCGGCGCCAAGGTCAATGCGGCCACCACGGCCACCAGTACGCCGGTCCCGGCGGGAATGCCCAGGCTCTGGAAGTACGGCAGCCGGGTGAAGGTCAGGCACATCACCGCACCCGCGATGGTCAGTCCGGAGCCGAGGATGATGTGCGCGGTGCCGTGGTACATCGTGGTGAACGCCGCCACCCGATCCTCACCGGCGTACCGCGCCTCGTGGAACCGGCCGAGCAGGAAGATCGCGTAGTCGGTGCCGGCGGCGATCACCAGCAGCGTCAGCAGGTTGGTGGAGTACGTGGACAGTTCGATGATGCCGGCGTTGGCCAGCACCGCAACCACTCCACGGGAGGCGGTCAACTCGATCATCACCGTGAAAATCACGAAGAACACCGTGCTCAGCCGGCGGTACAGCGCGAAGAGCATCACCGCGATCACCCCGATGGTGATCAGCGTGGTCTTCAGGGTGCCCTGCCTGCCGACCTCGAACTGGTCGGTGACCAGCGGCGCGGCGCCGGTGACATAGACCTTGAGCCCGGGCGGGGGTGGGGTGTGGTTGACGATGTCGCGGACGGCATCCACCGACTCGTTGGCCAGCGACTCGCCCTGGTTGCCGGCCAGGTAGACCTGCACCAGCGCGGCCTTGCCGTCGGAACTCTGTGAGCCGGCCGCCGTCAGCGGGTCGCCCCAGAAGTTGTCGACGTGTTCGACGTGCTTGGTGTCCTGGGTCAGTTTCGCGACCAGGCCGTCGTAGTAGTGGTGGGCCTCGGCGCCCAGCGGCTGGTCACCCTCGAGCACGATCATCGCCGAGCTGTCCGAGTCGAATTCCTGGAAAACCTTGCCGATCTGCTTACTGGCTTGCAGCGACGGCGCGTCCTGCGGGCTCAGCGACACGTTGTGCGCTTCGGCGACCGTCTCCAGCTGCGGGACGAAGACGTTGGTGACGACGGCCAGACCGAGCCAGAAAAAGGCGATCAGGACGGAGTACTTGCGCAGGAAGTCTGGGATCCCTGCGCGAGCGGAGCGACGGGGGGAAATACCGTTCATCCGGATTTGTCCAGGCAGTAGGTGAGGGCGTTCAGGGTGTTGACCGTTCTCTCGTCCTTGACAGCATCGTCGATCTTGATGCGGCAGCCGATGGAGTCGCTGTCACCCTGGGCGGTGACGTTGACGAAGACGGCCGGCTGCGTGGTTGTCGTGTCGTAGGCCCAGGGCAGGGTGACGTCGTCGGCGCGCTGCGGTTGGGCGTTCACATCCAGGTAGGTGATGGTGGCGACGGCGCCGGGCGGCCCGAACACCTCGATGACCACGTGTTTGGGGTTGAACGGCACGATGTCGTTGTCCGCGCCGCTCGGCGTGGACGTGACGTCGTGCGAGGCGAAGATGCCGTGCAGACGGAACACGGCGAACCCGGCCACTGCGACCACGAGCACCGCCACCAGATACATCCAGCGTTTTCCCAGCTTTCTGCTGAGCGAAACCCGTTGCATCCGTGACCCTTTCATGTGCCGTGCCAGGAGCTGACGGTGGCGGCTTTTTAGGACGGCTAATCAACTAGGTTGACGGTACGACACCGGGGCGGGCATCACAACCGTTCACGGCTCAGCCGAGTTCGCTGACTCTGCCCCCGTCCACATGCCAGGACCGATCCAGGCGCACGTTCTGCAGCATCCGCCGATCATGGGTCACCAACAGGAGGGTGCCGTCATAGCCCGCCAGCGCCTGCTCGAGTTGTTCGATGGCGGGCAGGTCCAGATGGTTGGTGGGCTCGTCGAGCACCAGTACGTTGGTCCCGCGAGCCTGTAGCAGCGCCAGACCCGCTCGGGTCCGCTCCCCCGGTGACAACTCCCCGACCGGCCGCTCCACGTGATCGGCACCGAGCCCGAATTTTGCCAGCAGGGTCCGCACATCGGAGGTGGACCAGGCCGGCATCCGCTGTTCGAAGCTGTCGACCAACCGGTGCGCGCCGGAGAACTCCGCCCGCGCCTGGTCGATCTGTCCGATGGCCACGCTGGCGCCCAGGCCGGCGCGGCCGTCGTCGGGCTGTCGGCGGCCCAGCAGCACGCTCAACAGGGTCGACTTGCCCGCGCCGTTGGGGCCGGTGATGCCGATCCGGTCACCGGCGTCGATCTGCAGCGACACCGGCCCGAGGACGAAATCTCCTTGCCGCACAACGACGTTGTCCAGGGTCGCCACGACGGAGCTGGACCTCGGTGCGGAGCCGATGCTGAACTGCAGCGTCCATTCCTTGCGCGGTTCCTCGACCTCCTCCAGGCGGGCGATGCGGCTCTCCATCTGGCGCACCTTCTGCGCCTGCTTCTCACTGGATTCGGTTTGTGCCCGACGCCGGTTCTTGTCGTTGTCCGGCGCCTTGCGCATGGCGTTGCGGACGCCCTGGCTGGACCATTCCCGCTGGATCCGCGCGCGGGCCACCAGGTCGGCCTTCTTCTCGGCGAACTCCTCGTACTCGTCGCGCCGATGCCGCCGGTTGACCTCGCGCTCTTGCAGGTAACTCTGGTAACCACCGCCGTAGACGGTGGTGGTGTGCTGCGCCAGATCCAGTTCCGCCACCCGGGTGACGGTGCGGGCCAGGAACTCTCGGTCGTGGCTGACCAGCACCACACCGGCCCGCAGGTCCCCGACGAAACGCTCCAGCCGGTCCAGGCCGTCGAGGTCCAGGTCGTTCGTCGGTTCGTCGAGCAGCACGATGTCGAACCGCGACAACAGCAACGCCGCCAGCCCGACGCGGGCCGCTTGCCCGCCGGACAGCGCCGTCATGGGTGTCGACTCCGGTTGCAGCGCAGTCGAATCGAGGCCGAGATCGGCCAGCACCGCGGGCAGCCGGTCGTCCAGGTCGGCCGCACCGGTGGCCAGCCAGTGCTCCAGAGCGCTCGCGTACGCATCCGCGCTCGCCGCGGAGTCGTCGAGCGCGGCGGCGGTGGCCTCCATCGCCACCGTCGCGGCGGCGCATCCCGTCCGGCGCGCGATGTACCCGGCGACGGTTTCGCCGGGGACCCGTTCATGCTCCTGAGGCAGCCATCCGACGAAGGCGTCGGCCGGCGCGACGCTGACGGTGCCGGCCAGCGGCTCGAGATCACCGGCCAGGATCCGCAGCAGTGTGCTCTTCCCGGCGCCGTTCGCGCCGACCACCCCGATCACGTCGCCCGGCGCCACGGTGAGATCGAAATCTTCGAAGAGGGTGCGGTGTGCGAACCCCCCGGCCAGGCCCTTCGCGACGAGCGTTGCGGTCATGGCACCTATCGTCGCAGGGCGCCGGCGCCGAGTTCGTTACGGTCGAAGGATGACCGAATCTGTGGTGAACGGCCCGATCGATGACGTCGCTCCCGGTGATGTCATCACCCTCGACCGCGGTACCGGTGCGCGGACGTACAAGGTGGTGCACAAGGAATCCGTCGACGGCGGCTTCGCCATCACCGTGGAAGGCGATGGCGGAGCGACGTCTGCACTCGAGCTGCCTGCGGGCACACAGGTCGCGCGGACCCTGGAAGCCAAGTGGGAGTCCACCCAGAGTCCGACGCCGCACTCGGAATAGGCATCGGCTGCCGCGTGTACCCGGCCGCCGATGCGGGTAGCCCACCGTTCGTCCGTACGGCCGTGTCACGGCCCGCAGATGGGAGACCTGGGTGTCTGGATGGCCGCTGTGGGGGCTTCTGCTGGCCTTCGCCGCCGCGGCGGCGGCGGTCTGGGTGGCCGGAATCTCGCTGTCCGACCAGACCGACGTGCTGTCTGCGCGGTTCGGCCTCGGATCGGCGCTGGGCGGACTGATCCTGCTGGCGATCGCCACCAACCTGCCCGAGATCGCCATCGTGGCCAGCGCATCGCTGTCGGGCAATCTGGGTGTGGCGGTGGGAAACATCCTGGGCGGCATCGCCATTCAGACGGTCGTACTGGTCGCCCTGGACGCCTTCGGGGTCCGCGGGCGGCGGCCCCTGACCTATCGGGCCGCGTCGCTGGTACTGGTACTCGAGGCGGTGCTGGTGGTGGCGGTGCTGGCCATCGTGATCGCAGGCACCCAACTGCCGCCGTCACTGCTCGCGCTGCGGGTCACCCCGGCGCCGGTCCTGATCGCCGTGACCTGGGTGGTGGGCCTGCTGCTGTTGCGGCGCGCCGGGCGGTCGTTGCCGTGGCACGAGTCCGGGCAACCGCCCGACGGCCAGGAGCATCCGCGCGGTCAGAGCACCACCGAGCGCGTGCGCAAGCAGCAGATCAGCACAGCCAAGTCGGCGACCCTCTTCGGAATCGCCGCCGTGGCCACCTTGGCGGCGGGTGTCGTCCTGGAACGCAGCGGTGAAGCCCTCGCCGACCGCATCGGCCTGTCCGGCGTCTTGTTTGGCGCCACCGTCCTGGCGGCTGCCACCTCCCTGCCCGAACTGTCCACCGGCCTGGCGTCGGTGCGTATCGGCGACTACCAACTCGCGGTATCGGACATCTTCGGCGGCAATGCCTTTCTTCCCGTGCTGTTCCTGATGGCCACGGTGATCTCCGGCCACGCGGTATTGCCGCAAGCGCAGCACACCGACATCTATCTGACCGCGCTGGCCATGGTGCTCACGTTGATCTATGCGGTGGGACTGATCTTCCGCCCGAACCGGCGCATCGCCCGGATGGGCATCGACTCGCTGACCGTCCTCGTCGTCTACACGATCGGGGTCGCCGGCTTGTTCGCCATCGCCCACGGCGGGTGAGCCGGCCGCCCACAGGTCCTACCGTTCGGTGACGGTGAAGCGGCGCAGGGCGAGTGCCGGGTTCTTCTCGCGCACTCGGGCAATGCGGTCACCGTGCAGCGTGGCGGACACGACGCCGTCGTCCTCGCCGATGGCGGCGAGCACCACACCCATGGGATCCACGATCATGCTGTTGCCGGCACCGTTGCTGCCGCACTGGTCGGCGGCGGCAACGTAGACCGTGTTCTCGATGGCCCGGGCGCGCAGCAGCGTCGTCCAATGGTTTTCCTTGAGCGGCCCGGGCACCCACTCCGCGGGCATCAGCACGACGTCGGCACCGGCGTCGACCAGCCTGCGGGTGGCCTCGGGGAAGCGCAAGTCATAGCAGGTCTGCATACCGAACGTCAGTCCGCCCACGGTGAACGTCTCGGGCGGGCACGCCGAACCCGGTCGGACGAAACGAGATTCGGAGTAACCGAACGCGTCGTACAGGTGCAGTTTGCGATAGGTGGCGGTGACCTTGCCGCCGTCGTCGACGGCGATCAGCGTGTTGTGAATGTGGTCGGGTTTGTCGGTGGTCTCGTTGATGCCGGCGACGATGGCGATTGCTTCGCGGCGCGCCAGGTCCCGCACCGCGGCGACGAACGGCCCGTCGAGTGACTCGGCCGAGGCCAGGAAGCGTTCGTCCATGGCGGGTGCGGTGAACATCGCGTACTCGGGGAAGACGACGAGTTCGGCGCCCCCGGCCTTGGCGGTGGCGACATAGCCGGTGATGGCCTCGAGGTTGCGGTTCTTGTCCTCACCCGGGGCGAACTGCGCGACGGCGACGGTAGCACTCGTGGTCATGTCTACTCCTTGATCGAGGGTGCGGGCATACGGTCCATGCGGCCCAGAACGACGGTGTAGCAGAGGATCCCGCCGATCAGGATGACCCCGGTGACGAGGAACGCCCCGGCGAACGAGCCGGTCCGGTCGACGACCATCCCCGTGACGATCGGGGCGGCGATGCCGATCAGGTTGGCGACGAAGTTGACGATGCCGGCCAGTGACCCGGTGTAGCCCTGCGGGGCGATCAGCGAGACGATGCTGGACCCGGCGGGCACCGAAACCGCCAGTCCCGCTGCGCCGATGGACAGGAACACCAGCGCGACGCCGATGGTGTCGGCGTACGCGGCGCCCGTCACCGACAGGGCCGCCAGCATGCTCGTCACCAACACGATGCGACGCACCCGGGTGATGTCGCCGCTGCGCCGGGTCCACCGGTCCATCAGGACACCGGCGATGAGGAACTGGGCGATGACGGCCACCAGCCAGGGGATCATGCTGTAGATACCGCCCTTGAGCAGGTTCACGCCGAATTCCTTCTCCAGGTAGCCGGGCAACCAGGTGAGCAGCACATAGTAGGCGTAGGTGTAGGACGCGTACCCCAGTGCCAGGCCCCACGTCTTGCGCCGCCCCAGCAGGTAGCCGACGCCCTGCAGGGAACCGCCGGTCTCGGCGTTCTCGTCCTCGGCGCCGCCGGCGCGCAGGTATTCCAATTCGGCGGCCGACATGCGGCCGTCGGCCACCGCCGTGACCGGTGAGCGGTAGAGCAGCCACCACGCGACGAGGTACAGCACGCTGAGGACACCGGTGAAGATGAACGCGGCGTGCCAGCTGAACGTCGACACCAGGAACGCCATGATGGGGATGCCGATGACGTTGGAGATCTTGGCGCAGCCGTCGAACATGGCGGTGGCCGTACCGCGTTCGTGCTTGGGGAACCACTGGCCGATGGCCTTCCAGCCCGCAGGCACCGTGGGCGCCTCGCCGACGCCGAGCAACAGCCGGGCCACCAGCAGCAGGCCGAGCCCGCCGGCGGCGGCCGAGAGGAACGAGGCCACCGCCCACAGGAACACGCCGACACGGTTGACCCAGCGCACGCCGATCTTGTCGATGATGGTGCCGATCGGCATCTGCAGCATGGCGTAGGTCCACAGAAACGCCGACGCGACGACGCCCATCTGTGCCGCGGAGATGTCGAACTCGGCCATGATGGCCGGCGTGGCGACCGACAGGTTGACCCGGTCGATGTAGTTGACGAACATCCCGACGCCGAGCAGTCCACCGACATACCAGCGGGTGCGGCCGGTACCGGGGCGTGGGCCGGTGAGGGCGTCCAGGGGTTCGGTGGTCCGCGGGCTGGTGGTCACGGCTCGGTCCGGGAAAGTGCGGGGACGCGGTCGAGTTCGACGGCTTCGGCGTGGGCGGCAGCGAACCCGGTGAGCAGCGCGCCGTGCTCCATGGTGAGAACCAGTTGGTCCGCGCCGTGCTCGACCGCGAACTTCTTCTCCTGCGTCGACCATGCGGGCAACAACCACGGCTTTCCGGCCTGTCGGGCGGCGGCAGCCAGGCGGGCGAGGTCGTCGAAGTCGCCTGCCTCGCGGGTGTAGGCCCCGCGGGCGCGGCGCAGCGACAGGTCGGAGGGGCCGACGAAGATGCCGTCGACGGTGTCCAGAGCGAGGATGTCCTCGATCTGGTCGATGGCGCCTGCGTCTTCGATCATCGGGTAGCACCGCGTGCGCGTGTCCTGCTCGCGCACCCACTCGTCGGTGAAGCCACCGTACGCGGACGTGCGCCCACCGGCGAAGCTCCGGTCGCCCAGCGGCGGGAACTTGGCGAACGCCGTGACGGCGCGAGCGTGTGCGGCGTTCTCGACGTGCGGGATCGCCACGACGTCGGCGCCGAAGTCGAGCGCCTGCTGGATGGGTCCGCGCTCCGGCCCGAGCACCTTGGCGACGACCTCCAAACCGATGGCCTTGCACAGCGGGATGAAGCGTTCGAGGGCAGCGAGATCGAACGTGCCGTGCTCGATGTCGAGCACCACGGCGCCGCAGCCCACCTGACGCGCGATTTCTGCGGCGGCGGTGTTGGGTCCGGACAACCAGATGGCATACCGACGGTTCGGGGCCATGGGAAAACGCTCCTTCTTTCGAACTCGGCGAGGTGTGGCGGGCGCCACACACTGCGTACACTCCGTGTATACACATGGTGTACATGGTGTGTCCAGTAGTCTGAAGGCGGTCCGACCGGGCCGCAACAGGAAGGGTTCACCGGTGTCGATCACGGTCAGCGAGCCAGGCTCGAACCAATCCGCACGCGACCGCGTCTACGAATGGGTGCGCGACGAGATCATCCGCGGCACCCTGCCCGGGGGCCGCTTCCTCGACGAGGCCTGGATCTCGGAGTCCGTCGGAACGTCACGCACGCCCGTGCGTGAGGCGTTCCACCGGCTGAACTCGGAGCGCTTCATCGACCTGCTGCCGCGTCGCGGCGCCCAGGTCCGCAACGTCACCGCGCGCGAACTCGAAGAGGTCTACGCGTCGCGTCGGCTCATCGAAGGCCATGCGGCACAGGCCATTTGCGCCGCCGGCACACAGCCGCCCGGCGAACTCACAGAACTGGCCGGGGCCATCGAGGAGGCCGGACGCAGCCAGGACTGGTTCACCGTCGCGCGCCTGGACCGGACGTTCCACCGCACGATCGTTGCCGCCCACGGCAACTCGGTCCTCGTCGAGCTGTACGACGCCCTACGATCCCGCCAGGAGCGAGTCGCCGTGCGGGCCATGCAGATCCGGCCTCAGCGCGCTCCCGAGATCGACGCCCAGCACCGCGCCATCGTCGCCGCGCTGGAAGCGAGCGACGTCGAGCTGGTCTCGGCACTGCTCGACGAGCACCTGCGCCCCATCCCGGAAATCGTCGCCGCGCTCGGTTGAGTGCGGCGGTCAGATCCGCATATCGCAGCACTGCCGCAGTGCCACGGGCACCCCTCAGGCGTCGCAGAGACCGGCGGCCTTCTCCTCGGCGATGATCTGATGTAGTGGCTGGCCCAGATGCGCGGCGAAATCTTTGGTGGCCCGCATGTTCCACACGCCCTGTTCGTAGACCATGAAGCGCACGCCCTGGACGCCCTGGCCGGCCATGCGGACGACGGCCTGCCCGTCGTCCTGCATCTGCAAACCCGACACGTTGAGGCGCGGTCCGGGCTTCTTGCACGTTTCGTAGAACGTCACGAAGTCGTCCTGCGTGATCCCGCCACGGACGTCTTCGGTCATCCGTTCCCACACGGTCCCGTAGTCACCGGCGGTGAAGCTGTCGACGATGCTCTGAGCGGCGACAGTGGCCGCGCCGAGCGTGACCGAGGCGCCGCCCGCGGTTTCCGCGGGATAGGCCGCGAGGCTGGGCGCGGCGGAACCGGCGGTACCGTACCCGCCGCATGCCGTGCACATCGCCGCCACGGCCGCCGCCGCGCAGGAGGCAAGGACCGACTTCATGGCGGGCAGACTAGTTCGGATCGCCGGACGATGCAGGCCGAACGGGCCACAGCTATCCGTTCGGACGGTCCGCGGCCGACCCGTCGCGCGGTGCCCGGGCATTCAGGCCAGACCCGTCGCCGACCGTCGCCGCCGCGAGATCGCGTCGACACTGGCCGCCAGCAGCAGCACGCCGCCGGTGACCAAGAAGTTGATGTAGGACGACTGGTTGAGCAGGCCCAACCCGTTGGCGATGGTGGCCACCACCACCCCACCGATGACGGCGTCCAGTGCCCGCCCCTTGCCGCCGAACAGGCTGGTCCCACCGATGACGGCCGCGCCCACGGCGTACAACAGCACGTTGCCCGCCCCAGACGAGGCCGACACCTTGCCGCCGTAGGACGCGGCGATGATCCCGCTCAGCGCCGCGAGCGACGAACACACCACGAACACCGACATCCGGATGCGAGCCACGTTGATGCCGGCCCGGCGCGCCGCCTCGGCGTTGCCGCCCACGGCGTAGATGTGCCTGCCGTAGGAGGTCCGGTTGAGGATCACGCTGAGCACAATCAGCAGTGCCCCGACGATCGGCAGGACGTAGGGGATGCCGCGGATCTCCACATTCGGGTTCACGCTGCGGTTGAGGTTGAGGACGTAGGCCACGCCGAGCGCCACCACCGCCGCCCCGACGATGCGCGCGATCACCACACCGATCGGCGGATGCACGAGGCCGAGGGAGACCTTGGTGCGCTGCCGGTACAGCTCCAGCCCGGTGAACCCGGCGACGACGAGCACCGCAAGCAGCCACCCGGCGGTGACCGACATGTTGTCGATGGTGATACCGCGGATGACCGGGTCGTCCACCCGAATCGAGCCGCCCTCCCCGATGAGCTTGAGCGTCACCCCCTGCAGTCCGAGGAAGAACGCGAGTGTGACCACGAACGACGGGATGCCCAGTTTGGCCCGCAGCAGTCCGATCGCCAGCCCGATCACCGCCCCGCACAGCAGCCCGGCCAGCACCGCGGCCCACCACGGCCAGCCATGGTTGGCGATGGCCAAACCCATCGCGCATGCCGATACACCGCCCGCCACACCGGCGGACAGGTCGATATCGCCAAGCAGCAGGACGAACACCAGGCCCATGGCCAGCACGCAGATCGACCCGGCCTGGGTGACCAGGTTGGCCAGGTTCAGCGCCGAGGTGAACCGCTCGTTGGCGATCCCGAACACGATGAACAGCACGATCAGGCCGAGCACCGCGGGCAGCGATCCCATATCGCCGCCCCGGACCCGGCGCAGATAGCTGCGGGCCGCATCGGCGAACGACTCGTCGGCGCGGGCGTCCGCCGCGAAGTCGGCATCGGCCAGTTTCGAATTGAGCGTTGTCATTCGGCGGTCCTCACATCGACTGAGCGGTCTCGGCCGGCGCCAGGCCCAGGCTGCCGGAACGACCCGCCGTGATCAGCTCGACCACCTGGCTGTGGCTGACCTCGGCGGCCTTGACCTCGGCGGCCATCCGGCCGAGGTACAGCGCGCATATCCGGTCGGCCACCTCGAACACGTCGTTCAGGTTGTGCGAGATGAACACGACACCCACGCCCTGGTCGGCGAGCCGGCGCACCAGGTCCAAGACCTGCCGGGTCTGCGCCACGCCGAGTGCTGCGGTGGGCTCGTCGAGCAACACCACCTTGGCGTTCCACAGCACCGACTTGGCGATGGCCACCGTTTGCCGCTGGCCGCCGGACAGGCTGGACACCGGCTGGCGCACCGATTTGACCGTGCGTACCGACAGCGACGAAAGCGCTTCCCGAGCAAGGGATTCCATCTTCGCTTCGTCGAGCGCGCCGTGGCGCTTGAGTTCGCGCCCGAGGAACATGTTGGACACGATGTCGAGGTTGTCGCACAGCGCCAGGTCCTGGTAGACCACCTCGACGCCCAGCGCCGACACATCATTGGGCCCATGCACCGTGACCGGATCACCCTGGAACACATAGGTTCCGGTGTCCAGCGGGTAGATGCCCGCGATGGCCTTCACCAGGGTGGACTTGCCGGCGCCGTTGTCCCCGACCAGTGCGGTGACCTCACCGGGATACACGCCGAAGTCCACGTCGTGCAGCACGTGCACGACCCCGAAACTCTTGTCGACACCGCGGAGTTCTAGGATGGGCGCGTTCGGTGCGGACACGATGCCCCTAGAGCCCCGCGGCGCTGCACGCCGCCGCGAACTGCCCGGTGCAGACGTCCGCCTTGGCCTGGCCACCGTCGTCGAAGACCACCTTGACGGTGTCCTTGGTGATGGACTTCGGCGTCAACAACACCGAGGGCACGTCCCGGTTGCCCTTGTCGTCACGAGAGGTGCTGTTGGTCTTGGGCTGTTCGCCCTTGGCCAGGGCGATCGCCGCCTCCGCGAGCGCACCGGCCTCCTCCTTCGCGGATTTGTAGACGCTCATGCACTGGGTGCCCGCCAGGATGTTCTGCAGTCCTTCGACGGTCGCGTCCTGGCCGGTGACCGGCACCTGCCCGGCCCGGCCGTTCTTCTCCAGGATCGAGATCACCGATCCGGCGAGTCCGTCGTTAGCCGCGTACACGCCGTCGACCTTGCCGTCGGCGGCCGTGTACATCTGCTCGAAGATGGTGACCGCCTTGTCGTTGTCCCAGTCCGGGACCGCCTGCTCGGCCACCACCTTGATCGACGGCACCTTGTCGACCACCGAGTGGGCACCACCGGTGAACAGGGTGGCGTTGTTGTCGGTGGGAGATCCGTTGAGGAACACCACGTTCGACGGCTTACCGGCGAGACAGTCGACCAGACCCTGGCCCTGCAGCTGCCCCACCTTGTTGTTGTCGAACGAGACGTACACGTCGGCCGAGCCGCCGAGGGTCAGCCGGTCGTAGTCGATGGTCTTGACGCCCTGGCTGGCCGCCTTCTGCTGAATGGAGGCGCCACTGTCGGAGTCGAGGTTGACCAGCGCGAGCACCGTGACACCATCGGCGATCATGCCGTCGGCGATGGTGGCCATGTTGTCGGCGGATCCCTCGGCGTTCTGGATCGAGTACGGCACACCGGCGGCCTTGAAGGCGGCCTCCAGCGCCGGGCGGTCCTTGGACTCCCAGCGGACCGACGACTTGGTGTCCGGCAGGATGACGCCGATCTTCTGGCTCTTGGCGTCGCCGCCGCCGCCTGCGCTTCCGCCGCCACCGCCGTTGCTGCCGCACGCGGTGAGCGTGAGGCCCGCGCCGACGACGACGGCGAACATCAGGCCGCTGATTCGCTTCATGAACCGCCCCTCATCACATCCCGCCGATCCCTCGGCCTTTTGTTGTTTCAGACAACTTATAGCGTGACATGCGTCACGTCCAGCGTGTTGGTGCCATTGGTGTTCAGCGCGCACCCATCAGGTGTTCGATGGCCAGCTGGTTCAACCGGACGAAACCGAATCCCTTGGCCCCGAAATAAGAGTCGGCGTCGAAGTCCTCGTACGCCGAGCGGTCGGCCAGCAACTCCCGGTAGGTCTCGCCCTGGCCCAGCGTGCTGCGCCGCAGCTCGTCGACGCGGGCGGCACGCCGCGCCTCGGCCACCTCGGGGTCGGCGCGGAACGCTGCGGCACGCTGCTTGAGCAGCAGATACATCCGCATGTTGGCCGCGGCCGAGGCCCACACCCCGGCGCTGTCCTCGGTGCGGCTGGGCTTGTAGTCGAAATGCCGCGGTCCGGTGTAGCTCGGCCCGCCGTCCACACCGCCGTGCTCGAGCAAATCGACCAGCGCGAATGCGTTGGCCAGGTCGCCGTGGCCGAACACCAGGTCTTGATCGAACTTGATCCCGCGCTGCCCGTTGAGGTCGATGTGGAACAGTTTGTCGGCGTACAGGGCCTGACTGATGCCGTGCATGAAGTTCAGTCCGGCCATCTGCTCGTGCCCGGTTTCGGGGTTGACGCCGACGAGTTCGGGATGGGCGAGTGATTCGATGAACGCCAGCGCATGCCCGACGGTCGGCAGCAGGATGTCACCGCGCGGCTCGTTCGGCTTCGGCTCGATGGCGAATCGCAACGGGTACTTCTTGTCGATGACGTAGTCGCACAACATGTTCAGGGCCTCGCGGTAGCGCTCGAACGCGGCCCGGACATCCTTGGCGCTGTCGTATTCGCTGCCTTCCCGGCCGCCCCACATGACGAACGTCTCGGCCCCCAGTTCGGCCGCGAGGTCGATATTGCGCAGCACCTTGCGCAGCGCGAAGCGCCGGACATCGCGATCATTGCTGGTGAACCCGCCATCCTTGAACACCGGATGGGTGAACAGATTGGTGGTGACCATGGGCACGACCAGCTCGTTGGCCTGCAGCGCCGTGGCCAACCTGGCGATGGCACGGCGCCGGTCGTCGTCGCTGCTGCCGAACGGGAACAGATCGTCGTCGTGGAAGGTGAGGCCGTATGCGCCCAGTTCGGCAAGTCGCTCCACTGCTTCGACCACATCCAGGGTCGGCCGGGTGGCCACCCCGAACGGGTCGTTGGCGGTCCAGCCGACGGTCCACAGACCGAAGGAGAACTTGTCCGAGCGTTTAGGGGTGAGGTCGTCCGTTGCGGTGGCGGCGGATTCGAGGATCGACATGGCGTGCTCCTGAAACTGGATTTGTTGCTCCGCCGAACATAAGATGTGGCGCAGACCACTGTCAAGGGAGGATTCTCGAATGGGAATCGGCACCAACACCGACGACGTCCGGCGCCGGAACCTGTCGGCGGTCCTCACGCTGGTGCATCGTGCGCGCGCCTTGAGCCGGTCCGAATTGACCCGCCGGACCGGCTTGTCCCGCTCGACGGTCAAGGACCTCGTGGAGGAACTGGCCGCTGCCGGTCTGGTCGAGGAGTCACAAGCGGCGCCCGCCAGCCAGGTGGGCAGGCCCAGCCCCATGGTGCGTCCGCAGACCGGCACGCTGGCGATCGCCGTCAATCCTGAAACCGACTCTGTCACAGTCGGTCTGGTGGCGTTGGGTGGCGCCGTTCTGGAGGTCACCAGGTACCCGACCCGCGGTGTTCCCAGCGTGCGCGATACCGTGGCCATCACCGCCAAGGCGGTGAGCACCATCGAGCGCAGCCTGCACCGGTCTCAGCGTGTCACCGCGATCGGCGTGGCGGTTCCGGGTCTGGTGCATGCCCCGACATCGGTGGTCCGACTGGCCCCCAACCTCGACTGGCACGACGAAGCGCTGGGCACGATGCTCAGCAGCGCAACGGGTTTACCGGTCTTCGCGGCGAACGACGCCAACCTCGGCGCCATCGCCGAACATATCTTCGGTGGGCATCCCAGTGCCCAGCACATGATCTACGTCAACGGCGGCAAGAGCGGAATCGGCGCCGGGTTCGTGGTGGCCGGTGAACTGCTCGAAGGTGCCGCCGGCTACGCCGGCGAGCTGGGCCACACCTACGTCGGGGGTGCCGGACCGTGTCATTGCGGGCGGATCGGCTGCCTGGAAACCGAGGTCAGCGAGTCGAGCACCAAATCGACGGCGCACCAGGCGCAGTACCTCGGCATCGCGCTCGGCAACGCGATCAACCTGCTCAATCCCAACCTCATCGTGCTCGGCGGGTTCCTGGGGGCCTTCCCGGCGCAGGCGGACGCGGCGCTGGCGACCGCGATCACCCGGCATTCCATGCGGGTGCCCAACGAGCAGGTCCGTATCGTGCCGGGCACCTTGGGTTCGGACACGCTGATGATCGGCGCCGCCGAGGCCGCGTTCGCCGCTCTGCTCGCCGACCCGGCCGGCTATTGCCGGCCTGCCGTCGGGGATGCGATCGGCTGAGGGGTCACGCGCAGCCACATGAATTGCGGTGGCGCATCGCCGTCGGAACCCGGATATGTTGCGGGACAGCGTCATCACCGTGCATACGGCGCAATAGCAGTTCGACCGCGGTGGCGCCGATGGTGTCGACGTCCTGCGCCGCCGCGGTGAGCCGCGGTTCGAAGAGATCGGCCCATTCGAAGTCGTCGTAGCAGACGAATGCCACATCGGTCGGTATCGACAAGCCGAGCGTGCGAAAGGCTTTGAGCGCTCCGATCGTCATGGCGTTGTTCAGCGACACCAACGCCGACGGCCGGGTGTCCTTCGACATCAATGCGAGCACCTCGCGTTCGGCCACCTCGGTACTGGACGCACCGTCGAGCACCAGCGCGGTATCGATCTCGATATCGTGGTGCGCCAGCGCTGCGCAGTAGCCGTCGAAACGCTCGGTGGTGGAGGAGATTCCGGCCAACCCCCGCAACACTGCGATGCGGCGGTGCCCGAGCTCGAGCAGGTGTTCGGTGAGCGCACGGGCCGGGGCGACGTTCTCCGGGCCGACCTGATCGCACCCGATATCGACGCCACGGTCGATCAGGACCAACGGTGTTCCGGTCCGGGTGATATCGGGCAGGGTGAGCCGTTCGGACCCGGCAGCCGGGGCCACGATCATGCCGTCCACCTGGCGGTCCAGCAGCGAATCGGTCACCCGCTTCTCCGACTGCAGCTCGTCATGCGAGTCGCCGACGATCAGCACGTAACCGGCATCGGAGAGCGCCCGCTCCACCGCGTGCACCAGGCTGTTGAAGTACGGATTGGTCAACGCGGAGATGGACAGTCCGACGGTGTGGGTGCGCCCGGCCGCCAGTGAACGCGCGACACCGTTGCGCCGATAACCGCTCTGTTCGATGGCGGCCTCCACCCGTAAGCGGGTGGCGGCGTTGACCTTACGGGTGCCGTTGAGCACATGCGAGACGGTGGATGCGGAGACGCCGGCGATGCGGGCGACATCTCCCATGGTGGTCATGGCAGGCGCACGATCCGGTCGGCACGACCGGCGGTCGACTCGATCAGCTGGGCGTTGCGCTCGTCGGACCCGAGAGCCCAGAACGCGGCTTCCTCCGGCGACTTGCCGTAGGCCTCGTGGCGGCGCAGCAGCCGGGTGTGGCGCACCTCGGCATCCGGCGCCAAGAACCACACCTGGTCGATGTGCGCCCGCGCCACCGGCCACGCATCACCCTCCAGCAGAATGTAATTGCCCTCGGTGACCACGAGCGGCACGGTGGACGGTACCGGGATGGCCGATCCGATCGATTCCTCGAGATCGCGTCGGAACTGGGGCGCATACACCACCGGGTCACCCACCCGCTGTGCCCGCAACGTGGTGATCAGCCGGGCGTACCCACCGTCGTCGAAGGTGTCGTGCGCCCCTTTGCGGTCGCGCCTGCCCAAGTCGATCAGGACGTCGTTGGCCAGGTGGAATCCGTCCATCGGCACCAGCACGGCGATGTCCGGTCCCAGTGCCTGGACGAGTTGCTCGGCGACGGTGGACTTCCCGGCCCCCGGCGCGCCGGTGAAACCCAGAATGCGGCGTTCCCCGGGAACGGCGAGCGCCTTGGCCGCTTCGATCAACTCGTCCATGGTGGCGTCCTGCACGTGTACGCCCTGCTCGATGGTCACCGTTCTCGCTTTCGAGTCTGTTCGGGTTGCAGTTCGCGCAACCACGCCCGCGGCCCGATCACCGAGCAGCGCAGTGCCGCCACCCGGGTGCACCGCTCGATGCGGTCGGGCAGGCTGCCATCGAATCGGGTGGCGAAGTAGCAGTATGCACCGTGGAAGGCATCGCCGGCGCCCAGCGTATCGAGCACCGTCACGGGTTGCACCGCGACGGACCCCGACTCTCCGCCGGACCACCACTGCACGGGCGCACCCCCGTGCGTCGTCACGACGGTGCCGACGCCGCCGCGGACCAGTGCTGCGGCGGTGGCGACGGGACCGTCGGCATCGGGGGTTCGGAAATCGTTGGAGCACACCATATCCGTCGCATACGGGATGATGTCGGACATCACCGGCTTCCACCGGCCGGCATCGACCACGACCGCGGTGCGTGCCGCGGCGGCCGACCGTGCCCCCGCGATCGCGATGCGGGGATGATGACCGTCGACCAGCACCACGTCGGCACCGGCCACCAGATCATCGAGCTCCTCCGGTGGCGCCGCGTCGGAGTTCACGGCGTCGAGGGAGACCACCGCTCGGTCCCCGGTCGCCTCCAGCACCGCCACCGCCGAGACCGGCACCGCGCGGGTGGTGCCCGCCGCGGCGTCGACCACCCGGACACCGTACGCCGCGAGGTCGGCCCGGATCAGATCGGCGACCGGGTCCTCGCCCAGTGCGGTGACCAGGACCGCATCGCCGCCCAAGGCCGCGAAGGTGACCGCCGCGTTGGCGGCCGGTCCACCGGCTGCGACGAACTGGGCTGCCGCGGTGATCTTCTCGTTCACCGCCGGCGATCGCGCGATACGGTGCACCACATCCAGGGTGGCCAACCCGACGAAGACCCCGACCGGGGCCTTCTCAGAGACCGGCGCGTTCCTCATCGGTCGGCTCCTCCGCACCGGTCATGAGCGCCACCACTTCGGACATCGAGCGCTTCTTCGGATCGACGACGCCGGCCCGCTGCCCCAGTCGGTGGATGTGGATGCGGTCGGCCACCTCGAACACGTGCGGCATGTCATGGCTGATCAACACCACCGGGATGCCGCGGTCGCGGATCGACCGGATCAGGTCGATGACCTGTCCCGACTCGCGGACACCGAGCGCGGCGGTGGGCTCGTCCATGATGATCACCCCGCGGCCGAACGCGGCGGCCCGCGCCACCGCGACACCTTGGCGTTGGCCCCCGGACAAGGTTTCCACGGCCTGGCCGACCGACTTGATCCCGATCCGCAGATCCGTCAGATGCTGCGCGGCCTCGTGACGCATCTTTCCGGTATCGAGTCGACGGAACAGGCTGCCCGCCAATCCTTTTCGCCTGATCTCGCGGCCCAGGTAGAGGTTGGACGCGATATCGAGCGCCGGGACGACGGCCAGGTCCTGGTACACCGTCTCGATGCCGGCGGCCCGCGCGTCGCGGGTGTTCTTGAACGACACCGGCGTACCGTTCATCAGGATCTGACCGGCGTCGGGAACCACCGCACCGGCCAGCGCCTTGATCAGGCTGGACTTCCCGGCACCGTTGTCCCCGATGACCGCGAGCACCTCGCCCGCGCGGAGCTCGAAATCCGCCCCGTTGATCGCCGTCACGTGGCCGTACCTCTTGACCAGGCCACGCGCTTCGAGAACCGGTGCGCTCATTGTGATCTCCTGCGCGCGAATTGATCGACCGCCACCGCGACGATCACCAGGATGCCGGTGGCGATGTTCTGGTAGAGACTGTCGACGCCGGCCTGGGTGAGACCGTTGCGCAGCACGCCGACGATCAAGGTACCGACCAGGGTGCCCACCACCCCGCCGCGGCCGCCGAACAGGCTTGTGCCGCCGATGACCACCGCGGTGATGGTCTCCAGGTTGGCGTTCTGGTAGGCATTCGGATCGGCGTTCGGGATGCGCCCGAGCGCCGCCCACGCGGCGATGGCGGCGATCACGCCGGTCACGATGTAGACCGACAGCAACACCCGTCCGGATTTGATGCCCAGCAGATCCGCCGCCTGCGGATTGCCGCCCACGGCGTAAATATGCTTACCCCAAGCTGTTTGGGACAAGGCGTACCACATAACCAGGTACACCAGCAGCATGGCCAACACACCGTAGGTGGTGGAGAACGACCCGATGCGCACCGACGTGCCCAGGAAGGTGAGCGGCCCCTTGTCCACCCGGTAGGTCTCCGAGCCGGCCAGCAGGCGGGTGCCTGCCAGGATCGCGGTGAACGTGCCGAGGGTGACGATGAACGGCGGCAACCGCAGGATGGTGACCAACCCGCCGTTGATGGCGCCGAAGAGGACACACACCAACAGCGTCGATCCCAGCGCCACAACCGGCCCATAGGCGCCTGCGCTCTGGGCCATGACGATGGTGCCGAACACCGCGACCGCACCGATCGACAGATCGATACCGGAAGTCAGGATGATCAGCGTCTGCCCGACGGCGAGGATGCCGACCACCACCGACTGCTGCAGGATCAGGGAGATGTTCTGCGGGTTGAGGAACGAATCCGAGATCGCGCTGAAGACGACGATCGCGATGACGAGCGCCACCAACGGTCCGATCAGCGGTTCGCGCAGAACGGTGCCCAGGTTGAACCGGCCGGCAGCCGGCGGGTCGGCCGTCAGTTCAGTGGTGGGAGCACCGGTGCTCACGGTCGCACCTCAGCCCCAGCAATTCTGTTGACCCCAGGCGGTGTCCTTGGAATCCAGTCCGGCCACCGGCTTGTCGGTGATGAGCTGCGAGCCGGTGTCGTTGAACCCGCTGGGCTTGGTGCCGTCCTTGGCGAATTTCACCACGGCCTGCACACCCAACTCGGCCATCTTGGCGGGGAACTGCATCACGGTCGCGCCGATCTTCCCGGACTTCACGTCCGCGACGCCCGTGCAGCTGCCGTCGATCGATCCGATGGTGATCTGACTTGCGCGGTTGGCGGATTGGATCGCCTGGTAGGCGCCGGCGGCCGCGGGCTCGTTGATGGTGTACAGCGCGTTGATCCCCGGGGCGCGCTGCAGGATGTTCTCCATCGCGGTCTGCGCCTTGGTCTGGTCACCGTTGGTGTTCTCCCGGCCGACGATCTCCGGTGAGTCGTTCGTGATGCCGAAGCCCTCCAGGAAGCCGTCGTGCCGGAAGGTGTCGACGGTGCCGCCCGGGGTGCCGTCCAGCATGACGACCTGGGGCGGCGCGGTGCCGATGGCGGCGCGCACCCACTTGCCCTGGGTGACGCCGGCGGCCTTGTTGTCGGTGGCGAAGGTGGCGTCGACGGCGTCCGCGGGATCGGTGGCGGTGTCCAGCGCGATGACCACGACGCCGGCGTCGCGCGCCTTCTTGATCGCGTCGAGCACACCGGTCGACGAGTTCGGCGTGATCAGGATGCCCTTGACGCCCTTGCCCACCATATTCTCGATGGCCGCCACCTGGCCCTCGTTGTCACCGTCGAAGGCACCCGCCACCGCGATCAGCTCGGCCCCGTCCTTGTCGGCCTGGGCCTTGGCGGCTTCACGCAACTTGACGAAGTACGGGTTCGAATCGGTCTTGGTGATCAGGCCGACCTTGATGCCGTCCGAGCCGGAGCCTCCGCACGCGGTCAGACCGAGGACCAGCGATCCCGCGGCCAGGGCCGCCCCGATCAGCTGGGTGCTTTTTCTGCGCATTCCGACCATCTGGACTCCTTTGTCCCCGGTGCAACGCCGGTGGCGCCGCGTGATCTGCAGCAGCCTAGAACGTAAGCAAGCGCTTGCGCATGCGCTTGCGCGAAATTCTTGGGACGGCTTCCGGCAGGCTGCGCGGCGGACATCGACCTCGGTGCGATCTGGTTAAACCGGCTAAGTTGGGGAAACCTGAGCGGGGGCAACGTCGGCTCCGCAGGGCCGGATCAGCACTTGGAGGACAGCTATGCGTCAGCGGCCGAACTGGGCGATGACCACTCTTGCCATCGCCGGCGCGGCACTGCTGGTGAACGGGTGTGAGGCCGCGCCGGGCAATGCTTCACCTGCCGAGCCGCAGGGACCCGTCGTCATCGCCCAAGCCCCTGCGGACGAGCCGGCCGTCGCGCTCGACGGCCTCGACGCCAGAATCCGAAAGGCGACGGCGGATGCTGCCGCGTCCGGAGCCAATATCGAGGCCGTTGTGCTGGACCGCAATACCGGTCAGATTGTCTCGAACGGAATCAACAAGCCGTTCCCGATCGCCTCGGTGGTGAAGCTGTTCATCGCCGACGACCTGCTGCTGCAGGAGTCGCAGGGCAAGACGAAACTGACGCCTGCCGACCACAACTCACTGGACTCCATGCTGCGCTCCTCCGATGATGGTGCGGCCCAGATGTTCTGGGATCGCAGCGGCGGCAACGCCGTCATCTCTCGCGTCGTGGCCAGGTACGGACTGGCGGCGACGACCGCACCGTACAACGGGCACTGGGACGTCACGCAAAGCACCGCAAGCGATCTCGTCCGCTACTACGACATGCTCCTGGCAGGCACCGGCGGGCTGCCGCCCGAACAAACGGACATCATCCTGGACGACCTCGCACAATCCACCCCGACGGGACTCGACGGCTATCCGCAGCGATTCGGGATCCCCGACGGTCTTTCGGCCGAACCGGTTGCGGTGAAACAGGGCTGGTTCTGCTGCTGGAACGGCAGCAATCAGCTGCATGTGTCGACCGGTGTGATCGGGCCCGACCGCCGCTACGTGATGGCGATCAGCGCGCTGGGGCCCGGCGACGCGACCGCGGCCCGCGCCACCATCACCCAAGCCGTCAGGACCATGTTTCCGGCCGGCAAGATCTGAGCACCCGCACTCAGCCCTCCGTCGAAAGCACCTTGTCGACGAAACCGTGTACCTTGCGCCGCAACTCGTGGATTCGCTGTTCGCGTAGCCGTTCGAGATCTGTTTCCTTGTGATAGGCCGGCGGCAGCTGCCGTACGTGCCGGGAGCAGCCGAAGTTCGCGCAGATCAACATGCCGATGGTGTCGCCCTTGCGGCCCGCCGCGCCGCCGCGGCGGACGGTGTAGAGCACCGCTTCATCGGTGAGGTTCACGTCATTGCACCACGTGCACATGGCACGCCCCCGCGGCTTGGCGGCGGCCCGGCTCAACAGCAGCGCAATCGGCCCCTCGGGTCGCTCGACCACGAGGTAGGCCCGGCGGGGGATCTTGGGATCGGCCCAGCCGTAGTACTCGAGTTTGCCGAACTCGATCGCATCGAAATCGGCAGCGAATGTGACCTTTTTGACCTCGCTGCGGGTCGCCCCGCGGAAGGCATCGAGAATCTGGGTACGGGTGTAGGAGTGCACTGGTGAATCCATCCTGAAAGGGGAGCGCACAGGCGTGCGGTCCAACGGAGTGAGGGAACGGCTACGCCGCCGGCCCAGCGGGTCGGCGACGGGGCGCGGTCATCTGATGTCGGCGCGAGCGCCGACGACCTCCTCGACTCGGATGTTCACGCCGCCGACGATACCTACCGAAATCGTTAGGCGCCAAGCGCGCCCAGCGACCAGGGCGCGTCCTAGTCGGCAGGGTTGATCAGTGCGATGGCACTGCGAACGGCCTCTTCGGTCACCGAGGCCAGAGGCCGGTCGTGTTCGACGGTGTGCGCGGCCAGTTCCCGGAGACCGCCGATCAACAGCACCGCGCGCGCATGGGGCACGGGTTGGATGCCGATGGACTTCAGTTCGTCGGTGTCACTGAGGGTGTGCACCAGTTCGACGAAACGTTCCATCGCCACGCGTTGCAGGGAACGCGCCGAGGGACCCAGCGCGGGCACATCGCGGATCCAGGCGAGTGTCAGCGGGCGGCGCCGTTCGGCCCAGTCGAACCAGGTTTCCACCGCCTGGCGCACTTGGGTCTGCCACGGCGCGGCCGGATCCACCGCGGCCGCCACCGCGGCGAGATTGGCGTCATTGGTCTCCGAGAGCAGGGCCACCAGGCATGCCTCCCGGTCGGAGAACTCGGCGTAAAACTTCGACTTCGAGGTGCGGGCCCGGCGCACGACATCGGCCACCATGGTGTTCGCGTAGCCGACCTCGGCGATGCACTCTGCCATCGCTTCCAAGATCCGGCGTCGATAGAGCGCAGCGTTGCCTTCGGGGAGCCGCGCACCTTCTCGTACCGCCACCGCGTCCACGTCCCGTCCCTTCTGCCGGTCCGATCGTAGAGCCGGATGCTCCCACTGTGGTACATCCGTGTACTAGAGTCCGTTAGTACACGGATGTACCGGAGGGGGTACCTTGGCTCAGCTCACCAGCGACCCGGTGCGGTTGCCACCCGGTGTCGGACTTCCACGCATCGTTCAGGGCGCCGCGATGCTCATCGACCGGCCGCGGGCCCTCGACTACGCCCGCCGGCGCCACGGCGCAGCGTTCAGCGCGTCGCTTCCACTGTTCGGCGACACTGTCGTACTCAGTGATCCCGCCCTGATCAAGGAATTGTTCACCGCGGGAGATCTCGTGCAGACGATCACCAACCTGGGCGACGTCATCGGCCCGGGGTCCACCTTCAGCCTCAACGGGCCAGCACACCTGGCTCGGCGCAAGCTGCTCATGCCGCCGCTACATGGCAGACGGATGCCGGTTTATGAGCAGATCATCGAGGAGGAGGTGGCGCGCGAGCTGTCCACCTGGCCGACCGCGACACCGTTTGCGACGCTGCCGTCGATGATGCGCATCACTTTGAACGCGATCTTGCGCGCGGTGTTCGGCGCCGAGGGGCCCGAACTGGCGGCCTTGCGAGAGCTTCTCCCGCCCGCGGTATTGCTGGCGTCCCGGCTCACCGTCCTACCAGCTGGCCTACGTCGTGACGTCGGGCGCTGGAGCCCGTGGGGACGTCTGGAACGCATGCGGCGTCGGTGCGACGAACTGATCGGCACGCTGATCCGCAATGCCAGGGCAACACCGGACCTGCACGAGCGCACGGATGTCTTGGCCATGCTGGTGGCCGCCCGAGACGAGGATGGCCGGCCGATTCCCGACGATCACATCATCGACGAGTTGCAAACGCTGCTCGCTGCCGGACACGAAACCACGGCCACCACGCTGGCCTGGGCCATCGAGCGGTTGCGCCGCCACCCCGAGGTGCTGTCGCAGCTGGTCGAGGAGGTCGACGCCGGCGGTTCAGATCTCCTTCAAGCCACGGTCTGGGAGGTGCAGCGCAGTCGACCGGTGATCCCGGGCGTGCTACGCGTGACCACACGTCGCACTCGGTTGGGCGAGTGGGTTTTGCCCGCAGGCCAGACCATCATCGCGAGCATTGCGCTCTCGCACAGCTCCCCCACCAATTACGCCGATCCGGCCCGCTTCGATCCCACCCGGTTCCTGCATGCCAAACCGGACACCAGCTCGTGGATCCCGTACGGGGGCGGTGTGCGCCGTTGCGTCGGTGCGGCGTTCGCCAACACCGAAATGCTCATCACCCTGCGGCAGCTTCTGCGCACGTACACGCTCGAACCCACGTCGGCACCGGACGAGCGATCGCGATCCCGCGGAATCGCCAACGCACCGGCGGCCGGAGCGGTCGCCGTCGTCCGACCACGCAGTCGATGAGCCGTCCCTGGTTCGCCGAACTCGAACCCCGCTCGCCCGAAGCGATTCCCCGGCAATCGGCGCTTCCCGACCGCGCCCAGCTTCTCGCCACCGTGCTGGGACCGAGACCGGCCGCCTGGGCCGTCGAACTCGGGGCAGAGATGACGGCCGCCATCACCGCCGCCATCCCGGAACTGGCGGTGGATGCCGTCGCCACCGAGATCGCCAAGGGATGTGAAGCCGTTGCACTCGGCACGCTCGTCGCACTCGAGCGGGGCGACCAGGTGTCGTTGGCGGCCATGCCGGAGATTTTCGCGGGACCGATGGAAGTGGTGTCCCGAGGCATCGGCATCGAGCACATGCTGCGCAGCATCCACGTCGCCCACGCCACCGCCGTTGCGGTGCTGCTGGACGCGGCCGAACGCCTGGTTCCGGAGGCGCAGCGATTCGCTGAGATGCGGCGGATCAACGAAGTGCTGTTCGGAATCGTCGATGTGCTGACCAAACGGATGGCGGACGAATACGCCCGCGCCCACGAGGCGTGGTTGACCAGTTCGATCGCCCTGCGCGCGGGAATCGTGGAAGACCTACTCCAGGGCACCGCTGTGCCGATGGACCGGGCCACCCGGATCCTGGGTTACGACCTGACCCGCTGGCATCTCGCGGTCATCGTTTGGCCCAGTTCGAGCACGTCGGTCGAACCGGCCCAGCTCAGGGCCGCGGCCTCCGATGTCCTCGCCGCCGCGGGATGCGCTTCGACGCTCATACTTCCAATTGGCGCCCAACGGGTTTGGGCCTGGGGTTCGCGCACCTCAGATCCTCCGGAGGCGGTGGCACCCGCGACGCCTCCGGCCCCTGGCGTCCGTGTTGCGGTCGGGACGGCCGGTGCCGGCGTCGAGGGGTTCCGGCGCAGCCACCGGCAGGCGGCCGAGGCGGCACGCGTGGGTGCCCTGTCCACCCGGGACGCTTGGTTGTTCGGCTACGAGCAGGTCGACCTCGTCGCGATGCTCAGCACCGACCTGGCCGCCGCACGTGAGTTTGTCGCCCGGGAACTCGGTGACTTGGGCGCCGGTACCGATTCGGTCGTCACGGTGCGCGGCACCCTCAAGTGCTACCTCGACAACGACCGAAGTCTGGCCGCCACGGCAGCCGATCTCCACATCGCGCGCAATACGGTCGCCTACCGCGTGCAGCGGGCCGAGCAGCTTCGCGGCCGACCGGCAACGGTTCGTCGCCTGCAGCTGCACGCGGCACTCACCCTCGCCCAGGAACTCGGGGAGACCGTGCTGCGGCCCCCGAACGTGGAATTGGACTGAGAACCAGTGAGGCTCTGCAAAATCTGTACCTGAGACCAGGAGTCGTGGCTTTGGTCTGCAGTTGAGTGGGCACTGGGCCCGTCGAATGACGGGCAGACGGAGAAGTCCATGGTCGTGCATCTCGTCCGATACGAGCACAACGAGCGCCGCTCCTGGGGCGTGCTCACCGACGGCGTCATCTCGCCTCTCACCGGCGACTATCTCCGCACTGCCGACCTGATCGAGCGCGGCGAAACCGACTGGCGGGCCGCGGCGGCGAAACCCGGCGACGTGACCCTGGCGGATGTCGAACTGCTGTCACCGGTCACCACCCCCTGCCGGGTGATGTGCCAGGGGGTGAACTACCGAGAGCATGCGATCGAGTCGGGGATGAACCCCGACAAACGCGAATTCAACCTGTTCTTCGACAAGACCGACGCCGCAGTCACCGGCCCCTTCGACCCGGTCACCCGTCCAGCTCACGTCACCCTCCTCGACTACGAGATCGAGCTGACGCTGGTTCTGCGCGGAACTGTGCACGCGCCGACCACGGTGACCGTCGAGAACCTGCACGAGTACGTCTTCGGAGTGACCATCGGCAACGACCTGTCCGCCCGCGACATCCAGTTGCCCCAGGGACAGTTCCTGAAGGGCAAGAGCTACCGGGGCTTCTGTCCGCTCGGGCCGGTCCTGGCGGTGCTCGAACCAGAGGATCTGCGGCTCATCGACGATCTCGAGCTGCGACTCGAGGTCAACGGATCGTTGCGGCAGTCCGACAACACCGGCAACATGCTGTACCGGCCCGCCGAGACGCTCACCGAGCTCAGCGAGTTCTGCAACTGGGACCCGGGCGACGTCCTGCTGACCGGAACCCCGCATGGCATCGTGGCGGGCTCGCCCCCGCCCGTCGTGCGCCGCCTGGCCACGGCTCTGCTTCCCGAGGACAAGCTGTGGGCGGCGTTCGTCAAGCTCAACCAGCGCAAGCCTTACCTGAAGCCCGGTGACGTCGTCACCGCCTCTATTCGCAACACCGCCGGGACGCTCGACCTGGGCACCCAGCGGACCACCATCGTCGCTCCAGACGCCTGAGAGGAGCACCGCCATGAGTGCCACGCCGGACCTCGACTGCCTTCCCGACCGCTTGGTACCCGACTTCATCGCCCACTGGGTGGTCAAGACCGCTCGCAGCGCGCAGATGATCGACTGGTACGGGCACGTCTTCGGCGCCCGCGTCGTTCACGAAGACCGTCAGATCGCCTTTCTCACCTGGGACCACGAAAGCCATCGGCTGGCGCTGGTGAAACTGCCGCCACCACTGCGGCATGTCTTTCCGCTGTCACGTTGGCGTCGAAAGACCTACGGCATCGACCATTTGGCGTTCACCTTCACCTCCGTGGAGAGGCTGCTGCTGACCTACGAACGGCTGAAGAAGGTGGGGATCATCCCGGTCTGGTCCATCAACCACGGACCGACGACCAGCCTGTACTACGAGGACCCCGAAGGTATCCGGCTGGAGTTCCAGACCGAGAACTTCCCCACCGCGCAGCAGACCGCCGATTACTTCAACAGTCACGCGTTCGAGGAGAACCCGATCGGCACCAACATCGACCCCGGCTACCTACTCGAAAAGCTTCGCGCCGGCGTGGCTCGCGAGGAGCTGCTCAAGCCGGGCGCCGGCACTCGCCCCGGCACCAAGCCTCGGTCGAACAAGCGGGCCATCAACTGGAAGACGTTGTGAGGCATGGATTCTGAATCGATTCTCATCGTCGGCGCCGGAGCCGCAGGTTCCACCCTGGCCTTGCTGCTGGCCCGATACGGTATCGAGAGCACCGTTGTCGAAGAGCGCCGGGAAACCCGACTGCATCCGGCCGCCCACGTCATCAATGCCCGCACCCTGGAGATCTGGAATCAAGCCTCCCCCGAACTGGGACGTGCTCTGGAAGCGATCACCCCGCCGATCGACACAGTCAACATCATCCGCTGGTGCACCGATGTGCGATCCGAACCGATCGGTGAGATCGATCTGCTCTCCCAGCCGGATCGGCTTGCCGAAGTCCGGACACACAGCTCGTTTCTCATCTCTCACATCGGCCAGCACCTGTTGATGCCGGAGCTCTGGAAGGCCCTGGAGAGCGAGCCCCGTGTCGATTTCCGGCGCGGCTGGCGCGCCGATCTGCCCGACGGGAAACCGATCCTGCGGTCGGCGACAGGTGAGTCGGTGGTCGTGTCACCGCGTTTCGTGATCGCCGCAGACGGGGCTAATAGCGCGCTGCGCGATGCCGCCGGAATTGCCATGACCGGTCCGGTGCTGGCCAATATGGGCAGCGTCTTCTTCCACGCGCCCGGACTGTATCCGGATGGCGCCAGTCGGCCGCTGCTCAGCTGGATCTACCATCCGCGGTTCAGCGGCGTGATGATCGCCCACGCCGACGACGACTACGTGTTGATGACACCGTACTTGCATGCTGCTCAATCGATCGCAAGCAACAGCCGGACGTACTGGAACGGCATATTGCCCAACGTGCTCGGGTCCACCGGATACGAGATCCGCTCCACCGGAACCTGGACGATGACCAAACAGATCGCCGATCGGTTCCGTGCCGGATCACTGCTGTTGATCGGCGATGCCGCCCACCGATTCCCCCACACGGGCGGGTTCGGTCTCAACAGCGGTGTGCAGGACGCCCACAACCTTGCTTGGAAGCTCGCCGCGATCCTGCAGGAAGACGCGCCCGAATCGCTGTTGGACACCTACGAGACCGAGCGACGGCCCGTCGTCGCGCGGTTCGCCGAGCAGAGCACCCACAACCACTTCAAACTCGACGATGTCACCGCTTCTTTGGGCATCACGAATGCCTCGCTGCACAAGGCCACCGAACTCATCGGCAAGCTCCCGCTGGGCCGGGTGCCGGACAGCCTGATCGCGCGGGTCGCGGACGCACTGACCACCGCGCAGACCTCGCGAACCCGAGCTCTACTGCGAAAGACGTTACGCAGCAGTCGGTTACGGCAGCGGATGGCCGATGCCATTCCTGGACAAGAGGAACACTTCGTGGCCAGCGGCCTGGAGTTCGGCTACGCCTACGCCAGTCCGCTGATCGACACCGCAGAGGGTCGCTGCCCGGACGGCGATGTCGCGCGGTATCACCCGACCACGCGTCCGGGTGCGCGTCTGCCCCATGTGATCATCAACGGCCCCGACGGCGCGCCACTGCCCACCCATGAGGCGATCGCCCGAAGGGGCCTCACCGTGTTCACCGCCGATCCGCAAGGCTGGACCGAGAGGCTGGCGGACTCGAACATCCCCGTGCCGCTCACCGTGGTTGCACTGACCGGGACCGGTGACGGGAATCCTGCCGCCATCGAGTTGTTCGAGGCCGGCGACCGTGGGGCCGTCGTGGTACGCCCCGACGGCCACGTGGTGTGGCGTACCGATGCCGGACCGCAGGCGGTGGACAACCTGCGCCACTTCATCGAGCGCTCCTGGGCCGAGGTATATCCGCACGCCGGTGCCCGCCCGCAGCAACACTGCACCTGAGCCGCCGGCATTCTGCTCGGCGCTCACCTGATCCGAACCTACGGGGTGAGGACGATTCGTCCGAACACCTGTCCGGCGTCCATCAGACGGTGCGCATCCGCGGCCCGTTCCAGCGGCAGCGCGGCGATTCGCCGCGCTGGCCGTCGACGCGTTCCGCGCCTGAGCAGGTACAGCCTTGTGACTGCGGTCACCACGATTCCGGGATTGCTTCGACATCGAAGCGAGTTGCACCGAACGTATCTGCTTCGACATCGAAGCAATAATCCCGAGGAGAGCATCATGAAAGCAGTTCGGTTCCACCGATACGGCGCCAGCGACGTACTACGGTACGAGGACGCCCCACGTCCGGTGCCCGGCCCGCGGCAGGTCCTGGTCAAAGTCGCCGCAACGTCGTTCAACCCGGTGGACGCGGGTATCCGGGGCGGGTACCTGGAGCAGGTGTACCAGGTCAGCTTCCCTCACATCCCGGGTGTCGACGTCGCCGGAACGATCACCGAGGTGGGCGCCGACGTGCCCGGATGGAATGTCGGTGATGCGGTGGTCGCATTCCTGCCGCTGGACACCGACGGCGCCGCCGCCGAATATGCCCTGGTACCGGCCGAGGCTCTCGCCACCGCCCCGACAACGGTGCCGCTGGCCGACGCCGCGGCCCTGCCCGAGCCCGCACTCACGGCCTGGCAAGCCCTGTTCGAGGTCGCCGGGTTGGCCGCCGGTCAGTCGGTACTCATCAACGGGGCCTCCGGCGCGGTCGGCGGCTACGCGGTCCAGTTGGCCAAGCAGGCCGGAGCGCACGTCACCGCCACCGCCAAGGACCGTGACGCCGAGCGGCTGCGCGGGTTGGGAGTTGACCGCATCGTCGACTACGTCGACTACGACCGGTCACCCGTCCACGTCGAGGGCGCCCCGTTCGACGTGGTGCTCAATCTGGTCTCCACCACCGACGAGCAAACCGAGGCCCTCGTCGGCCTCGTCGCCGATGGTGGATTCCACGTCGGCACAATGGTTTTCGGACCGCAGGACCCGCCGCGTGGCGTGCGGACGCAGCGGGTTTTCGTCCGCAGTGACGCCGCCCAACTCGCCCAGTTGGTCAACCGCGTGGACGACGGTCGACTGCAGATCGAGATCGCCGACCGCCGACCGTTGGATGAGGCCGCCGCCGTACACGATGCCGCCGACCGCGGCCGCCTGCACGGCAAGACCCTGCTGGTGCCGACGCAGGGCTGATGCGCAGCGCTGCAACTGTTTTCACGTCGTGTCGACGCGACGCTTACGTGCGGCCGCCGATCGCGGGGGCCGACGCCGCATATGGTCGCGGACGTTGGACATCATGTCGCCGAGGCTGCGGATGTCGTTGTCGGACAGGGAGTCGACCAGCAGTTCGCGCACCACTTGCACGTGGCCGGGAAGTACCTCGGCCAGGCGGGTGCGCCCCTGATCGGTGATGTGGACGACGGTGGCGCGCTGGTCTCGGGCCGAGCCGGCGCGGGTGATCAGGCCTTGCTTTTCCAGCAGCCCCGCCTGATGCGTCAAGCCGGACCGGCTGTACACCACACCGTCCGCGAGGTCGGTCATGGTCAGCCCACCATCGGCATCGGCCAGCTTGGCAAGAATCTCGAACTGGACGTAGCTCAGCCCGCCGTCGTCCTGCAATTGCTGGCGCACCGCGTACTGAAGCAAACTCACGGCCTCCATCAGCGCGAAGTACGCCCGCAACTCGGTCGGGTTGAGCACGTCAGCCATGCCGTGCACTTTAGTGCTTCGACATCGAAGCGCCTTGGCGTGCCGCGCCTGAAGATATCGTCGCTAGCAGGAATAGCGGCGCTATTGACGAGCGTTCCCTTTCGCGGTTAGCGTTGCTAGCACTTTCTCGGACAGGAGCCCCGACATGGATGTAGATCTGCTTATCCGCGCTGCTGCGCTGGTCACCGTGCTCGGCACGGGCGTGGTCTATGGCACCGACGTGTTCTGCGCGATGGTGCTGCGACCGGCGCTGGCCCGGGTCGACGACGCCGCATTGGTGACGGTGATGGGCCACGTGCACCGCTACGGCGATCGGCGCATGGTGACACCGGGTGTGCTCGGTGTGGTTGCCGCCGCGGTGTGCACGGCGGCCGCGGGGTTGGCGGCGCAGTGGGCCCAGGCGGTCGCAGCCGGCACCGCCCTGGCGGCGCTGTCGATCTGGCTGCTGCTCTACCTGCGGATCAGCGCACCGGTCAATCGGCAGCTGACAGCCGCCAGCGACACGGGCCGACTTCTGCCGAATGGTCGTGCGCTGCAAGCCAAGTGGGACTCGATCATCACCGCCCGTGCCGTCCTGCAAGGTGTGGCGGTCATCGCCGCCTGCCTGGTCCTGCTGCCGTGACTCACCGACCCACACCAGGAGGACAGACATGACCATCACCACCACCGCCGGGTATGTCCTGGCCGGCGGTCTGGCCGCTGCCATCATCGTCATCGGCGCGCGCTTCCTCCTCGCACCACGCACGGCCGCCGCCGGCTACGGCGTACTGCCCGATCTCGACCAACCCGGAGTCCGGGCCTACCTCGGCGTCAAGGGCATCCGCGATGTCACCACCGGCCTGTTCGTCGTCATCCTGCTGCTCGCCCGCGCACCCCATCTCGCCGGCTGGATGATGCTGGCCGCCACGCTGATCCCGATCACCGACGCCGCCATCGTGCTGCGCAATGGTGGTGCCAAGTCCGTCGCGTACGGAGTGCACGGGGGCACCGCGGTAGTCATGCTCGTCACCACTGCACTACTGCTCATGGCGTGAGCCGCTCCGCACTCGACGGTCTTGCCCCTCAGCAAGGTCAATGACGCTTACGATCTGGTCGAGCATGATCGCTCGACGGGAAAGGCATCGTGGCGCCACAGCTTTGACCAACCGTCACCCGCACCGACCAACCGAGAGAAGGCCCTCCCGATGAACTGGAGCCCCGCCGACACCGCCGTGGTTTTCATCGATCCGCAGAACGACGTATTGAGTCCAACCGGGATCAACTGGGGCGCAACGGGGGCCAGCGTGACCGAAAACGACACCGTCGCGCATATGCTCGCCATCTTCGAAGCCGCAAAGGCTGCCTCGTTCGGCATGTTCATCTCACCGCACTATTTCTATCCCACGGATCACCGCTGGTTGTTCAACGGCGCATTGGAAGCCGACGAACTGCGCACCGGGACCTTCGATAGGTCCGGCCCGCTGAACCTGGACGGATTTGTCGGCTCCGGAGCCGACTGGCTCGATGAGTTCAAGCCCTACATCGAGGACCCACGCACCGTCGTTGTCAGCCCCCACAAGGTGTTCGGCTCACAAACCAACGACCTTGTCCTGCAGCTCCGGAAACGAGGCATCGGCAAGGTGCTCCTCGGTGGGATGCTGGCCAACATGTGCGTGGAATCGCACCTTCGCGACCTGCTCGAGCAAGGCTTTGAGGTGTACGTCGTCCGAGACGCGGTCGCGGGACCGCGTCACCCGGAATGGGGAGACGGCTACCAAGCCGCGCTCGTGAACTACGCCTTCCTGGCGCACGGTGTCGTCTGGACTCATGACGTGGTGGCGGCCATGAACGCCGTCACCGAGCGCTAGCCGCACTGCGCGCGCTTGTTGTGCGGTTGCGCACTGCCCGAAGTTGTCAGGAGACGCTCAGCCCACTTTTAGCCGACGGGAGTAACCAAGAGACAGTCGAAACGAAAGGACCGCTGATGAACACCGAAACCGTGGATCGTCAGTTCTCGGCGCTACAAGCGCAGGCCGACCGCACCACGTCGTTACTCGCCGCACTGGCCGAGAAGATGTCGGCCGCGGCCGCCGCCGGCGACGGCAACGCCCGCGAGTGGGGCCTCGACCTCAAAGAGATCGCCCTGGCCGTTCGGGATGAGCAGCTGACGACGACCGAACTCCTGCAGGCGATTCACGGACTCATCGACAACCACGTGGCATCCGAACCCACGCCGGCACCCCCGCCGGCCGCCTACGCCGCTCCCCCGGGATATTCGGCGCCCGCGCCGCAGTATCAACCTCAATATCAGCAACCTCAGTACCAGCAACCCGCCGCCGGCGGTGGCACCCTGCAACGATTCCTCAGCGGCAGGTTCGGGCAGGCCATGATGACCGGTGCGGGGATCGGTATCGGCGACGACATCGTGAACTCGATCTTCGATCGGTTCTAGGCACCAGAATGCACTGGGGCACAGTCTGATCGGTCCAAGACGAGAGCACGAGCAGTCCTGACTGCGGTGATTTCTCCTCCGTGATCAGTGGTCTTGTCGTGACGGCGCCGGTGACCCGGGCTCAGCTCGTGGCTGCGGGCGGTTCGGATGGCGCTGCCTGCCTTCGAGGCAGAATGCGGGGTGTGGACGACATCGTGCGCGTGCTGGTGGACAGATCATCGGTGGCGATGGGCGACGATGTGGAGTCCCATGCCCAGTCCTGGAAGATGCCATCGGCGGCCACGCTCGATGACTTGCTGATCGCCGTCTCGACGTGGTTGCTGCCGACCGTGGCCGGGCCCGCAGGGTGGTGCCTGTACCGGGAGATGACCGACCCGGCCCGCCGCCTGGTGTTGGGCTTGATCTACACGCGCGACGATCTCGGTATCGACGACCTGGTGTGCCGCTGCATGCCAGGTCACCAACGCGTGGGAGACCTCGCGCACGCGGACGGATCGTTGGACGTCTACGCCCAGTACTTCACCCGCGATCAGGCGCATCCGGTCACCGTGAGCGAGATTCGTTCCGGCGCAGCGTTCACCGGGATGGTGCCGCGCCGAAGGTGACATCAGGCCGGGGCGGCGAGGTCCATTTCCGGCGGACTGTTGCCCGCCAGTGGCTGCGCGATGAAACTGTGACCGGTCAGCGGTCCGCCGAACGACTGGAGCAGTCCCCCTTCATCGTTTCGACCCAGGTCGATCGGTTCGAACCCCATACGTCGTGCCAGGTCGGCGACTTCACCATTCGCCTCAGGGTCGTTACCGGAGACGAACACGATGCGACGGCCGCCGCGTCCATCCTCGGGCGCGCGCGCCAACACCTTCGCCCAGGTGTTCCCGAAGGCCTTGACGACTCGGGCGTTGGTGGCCCAATCCGCCACGACATCCGACGAGGCGCGACCCCCGAGATCGGCCGGAGAAAAGTCCGTCGGATTGATGGCGTTGGTGGCATCGATGATGATCCGACGGTTCCAATCGGCGACCTGCCCGACCAGGCCCTCGACGCTGTCGAATGGCACCGCCAACGCAACAACATCGGCTTGCAGCGCCTCGGCCACTTCCATCGGCCGGATCGAAGGGCCGATCTGTTCGGCCAGTGGTGTCACCGCGGCTGCGCCCCTGGCAGCGGCGAGTCCGACGGGGATACCGCTGCGGGCGAACTGCCGTGCCAGCGCAGAGCCGATGGCACCCGCCCCGATGATCGCGTACGTCATGTGCAACGTCCTTTCAGTGGCCGAAGATTGGAAAGCCTTGGTGAGTAATACCCCTTCGGGCACGTGTCAGGCCGTACCGTCCAAAACGGTATAGAGGCTGGTGATCACACCTTCGGAGATCAGCGCCACGTCGAAGCCGGAGAGCGCGGGCTGATCCGACTCGCCCCCTTCGAGGCGCCAGGCCAGGTAAGCGAACCCGGGAAGCTGGTGCACCGGTCCGGCTGGGACAAACTGTTGGCTGGCGATACCTCGTTGCACATCAGCGCATTTAGCGTCGAGCGCATCCCAGCCCGATGTCACACCCTCGGCGTCGGTCCAACTCACATCGATCGCGTACGTGCGCTCGATGGCGGCGCGGCGTTTGGCATCGTCGCGTTCGTTGAAGACATCGAGGAGGTTGGCGAGCATCAACCTCTGCGCTGAATCGTCTACCACGTTGCACTCCTCGAATGACGATCCGTGATTCTGTAACAGTATGAATAAAACCAGTAGCGCAGACAGTACCAACAAGCGGGTGCCGGCGCTATCGGCGCGTCTCCAGGTTTTGCAACAAGGGAGCAAATTGCGGTGGCAGATGCCAGCAGGATGCGTTCGTCCGGTCGCGCCTTGACGATCACATCGCCAGGGCCACGCTATCTACAATGTCGAGATGGCACGCCCGCCGGAGTTCGACCGTGACGAAGCACTGGTCAAGGCTCTGCACTTGTTCTGGGAGCGGGGCTATGAACGCACCACGGTGCGCGACTTGACCGATGCCATGGGGATCTCCGCACCCAGTCTCTACAACGCCTTCGGGGGGAAGCGCAGTCTGTACGACGAGGCGGTCGAGACGTACACGAAGGCTCCGGCCCGGGTGGTGCCGACAGCGCTCGAGGAACGGACTGCGCGCGACGTTTTCGCACGGATGCTCGACATCGCGGTACGTGAGTATGGTTCTGACGATCAACCTCGTGGGTGCTTCGTGATCTCCGATCCGGTGCTTGGTGAAGAACGCGAACTCGGGCGCCGGGCCATCAAGAAGCGCCTGCAGCAGGCCCGGCGCGATGGCGACCTCTCCGACGCCCACGACCTCGATGCCCTCACCGATTACATCGACCTCGTGCTGCGCGGGCTGTCCTCGCTGGCCCGCGACGGTGCCGATCGCACATCACTTCGCGCCGCGGCCGACGTTGCGCTGAGCGCCTGGCCGGTGACGCCGTAATCACTTGAGGCCGAGGGCTGCTGCACCGTACAGCACAGTGGAGCTGTTGAGTCTCGTCGGGTTCGACGCAATGATCTGCTGGACGAAGTCAGCGGCGGTGGGATTGTCATCGAGGATCCGATCGCACTCATCGAGATAGGCGATCGTGTCTGACAGGACTCGGGCGCCGTTCGGTGCATCGGCGCGTCGGTGCGAGGCCACGACGATCTCCGGGCGGTGGTCCTGAACGTGCCGGATCGTGTCCCGCCAGGCCTGCCGCTTGTCGCGATCGCTGCCCATGAGTGCACAGTGCACGTCGTTGTACGCGATGTCCCCGACCACGACGGCGGCCAGTTCGGGCAGGTGCACATAGGACGAATCGGCGTGATCGGATTGGCCGGCGGCCACGGCGATCACCTCGTGGCCCTCGAGTTCCAGATGCTCACCCGAGAGTGGCTCCGGCACAACGACGGTCGAGACCAGTTCATCGACGAACATCGCGGCGTAGATCTCGCGCTCAGCGCCGGACTTGAGCTCGAGGTCGATATGGCGCACGGTGGCCGCAGTCGCGACGAGGCGGGCATTGGGGAAGCGGTTCAACAGCGGTGCCGCACCGAGGTAGTGGTCGAGGTGACCATGCGTGATGAAAATTGTGGTGAGTTCCAGACCGGTTGCGGCTATCCAGGCGCCGAGCGCATCCGCATCCGCGCGGGTGGGCACGGTGTCGACCAGTACCGCCTCTTTTTCGCCAGCGATGAGCGTCACCGAGGTCGGCGGCCACGTCCACCCTTCCGCCGGGGCGGCGACATCGAGGTGTGGATCGAGTCGACGTTGCGGCACGTCGAAGAGCTCCAGCGTCAGTCGCTTCGCCATGTAAGCCCTCTCCACCGCGTCCTGCTAGATTCTTGACCCTTAGGTCAAGAATCTAGCACCACGATCAGAGAACTGCGATGGTGGCCTCGACCGCGCGTAGCAGCCGCTCGGGGCCAGGTTCGACGCGCGCGAGGACGTGAAAACCCGTCACGGTGCTCAGCAGCATGCTCGCGATGGCCGCAGCGGCCACGTCCGGGCGGATGTCACCCTCACGCTGGCCACGTTCGATGAGCGCGTGGAAGGCAGACTCGGTGCGGGTGAACAGGTCCAGCAACTGATCGGTAACCAGCGGGTCGACGCGGCCGAACTCCACCGCGCTGTTGGTGGCGAAGCAACCCCGCCGTTCGGGCAACGCGAGGTCAGTTTCCACCATGAACTGAAGCACCCGGCGCAGGATGTCTTTCGCCGGGCCGGGTTCCGCCAGGAGGGCGCTGACAGTCTCGACCCCCATGTCGAGATAGCGCCGAAGCGCACGGTCGAAGAGTTGACGCTTGCCACCAAAGGCGTGGTAGAGGCTGCCCTTACCGATTTTCAGTCGGTCGGCCAGATCCTGGGGTGTCGTCGCACCATACCCCCGACCCCAGAACACGTGCATTGCTTGATCGATCGCCACACCTGGATCGAATTCCTTGGGCCGTCCCACGCCGGCAACTCTATCCACGCATCGAGAGCTGGTGACGCTGACCGAGCCGTGATCGGCGCTGCGCTGAGATCGTGTCAGACCGCGTTATCGCGCTCTGACCGCAGACCCGATGCGCTACACGCAGACTCGCAGCCCCGGGGGCATCTACCGTCACTAGATGACCTGTTCTGTGGGTCTGAGCAGGATCTCGTTCACCGCGGCATGCGGCGGTTGAGTGACCATGTACGTGATCGCGCCGGCCACATCATCGGGATTCAGCGGTCGGCCGGTCGTTGCGTCGGGCGCGTGCTTGGCGCCACCCGTCGTCATCTCGGTGCGCACCACACCGGGTTCGATGAGACCTACCCGGACTTGGTTGGGACTCAATTCCTGCCGCAAAGCCTCGCTGAACGCTACGACAGCATGCTTACTGGCCGCATAGACGTTACTACTGGGAGATGGAACACGCCGTCCAGCAACGGAACTCACGTTCACGATGTCGGCGACACCGCGAGATCCCCTCGCGGCACTCACCACATACGGCAGAGCCGCATGGGTCAGGTTGAGCACCCCGCCGACGTTGATGTCGAGCATGCGGTGCCAATCAGAGAGGTCCGCGCCTATCGCGGGCCCGTTGGCCAGGAAGCCGGCATTGTTGACCAACACATCGATCTGTCCGTGCTCCTCGCCGATGACCCGGATGGCATGTTCAACGCCGGCCGCATCGGCGACGTCGACTTGGTAGGCCAGTGCCTGCCCTCCGTCGGCGGCGATGACGTCCACCAGGTCCTTCAACCGTTCGATCCGCCGGGCTAGGACCAACACCCTTGCGCCATGCGCGGACAGCGCCCGCGCGGTAGCCCACCCAATCCCGCTCGAAGCACCCGACACCATTGCCACGGCACCAGTCAACGGCAAGGTCGTCATCGAACTTCCTCCTCATGCAGCCCAATCTCCTGGGCAACAACGTCGGCAGTCTGCCCATTCCGTGCAGTAGACCGACGGCAGACGGCGCCTGGCCGCCCAAGGCGCCACCGACGCTAGGCCTCGTCTGGGGTTGATTGGGAGTAATCCCACGACACTGTTCGCACCGGTGTCATGCGGATGTAGACGACACCCGGTCTTGGTGCGGTGGGCCACTCGGACTCCGGTACGCCCCGCCTGCGGGCACCGTGCCTGGCGAGCTGAAGTACCTCGCCCGGTTCGCGAACGATGCGGGCGTGGCCTTGAAGCAGCACTCCACGGATGTCCGCCATGGTGGACCCGTCTTCGAGCATGATGCTCACGTTCGGATTGCTTTCGACATTGGCGACTTTGCGTGTCCCGTCCCGTACTCCCATGACGATGTCGCGGCCGAGGCGGAAGTATCCCAGTGGTACTGAATGCGGGAAACCATCCTTATCGATGGTGCTCAGTGTCGCCCAGCCCGGCCGGCTGTCAAGGAAGGCCTCGATTTCTTCATCACTGAGTTTTCTTGGCATGCAGAGAGTTTAAGCGCCCGCCTCAAGGTCGATATCGAAGAGCGACACGGGCCCGACGATCACGCCGTTCTCCTCGACGTAGCGGTCCCACAGCGTGAGCAAGTCGGCCAATTTGTCGGGCCGGGAGGCGGCCAGGTCATGCACCTCGCCCGGATCACTCGAGAGGTCATAAAGCTGCCAGGTGCCCGAGCCGTAGGGCGCGGGCAGGTGAAGCGCCTTCCAATCGCCCTGCCGAATAGCACGGCGGCCGAACAACTCCCACCCGGTGCCGGTGTCCCCGTCGTGCACCGCGTCCGTCTGCCCGGACAGGTAAGCCACCATCGACCGGCCGCGCAGCGGCTCGACCTCCCTGCCCGGGTACTCGGTACCGGGGTGCTCGGCGCCGGCCAGCTCCAGCACGGTCGGCGCGATGTCCATGACGGTGGTGAACGCCGTACCGATCTCCCCCTGCCGGGCAAAACCCGGCCACGTAACAAAACCCACCACCCGGATTCCGCCCTCGGTGGTGAAGGCCTTGTGCAGCCGCGACGGCGCGGTGGCGGCCTGCGCCCAGCGCGGGCCGTACCAGGCCCAGGAGCTGGGACCGCCGAGGTTGTCCAGGCTGTTGTCACAGTGCTTGGCGACGAACGCTTCGATTTCGGGGCCGCGCAGCGGCATGGCCTCGACGATCGTTCCCTCCGCGCCGTTGTCCGACAGAAAGATCACGACCGTGTTGTCGAGTTCGCCGGTGCCGTCGAGGTAGTCGATCACCCGACCGATGTTCCAGTCCATGTTGTCCACCATGGCGGCGTAGACCTCCATCTTGCGGGCGGACACGGCGCGCTGCTCGTCGGTCATGTCCGCCCATTCCGGGGCGCCGTCAGCGACCACCGGGTGCGGCTCCACGTCAGGTGCGCACAGTCCCAGCCGGATAAGTGCCGCCAGCCGCTGCTCGCGCAGCGCGTCCGGTCCGTCGTCGTAGCGACCGTGATAGGTGGCAATGGTTTCCCGCGGCGCGTGCAGCGGCCAGTGCGGCGCCTGGAAGGGCAGATAGGCGAAGAAGGGTTGGCCGTCCTGCGGACGTTCGCGGAAATAGCGCAGCAGCCTGTCGGTGTAGGCATCCGACGAGTAGAAATCCTCGCCGACGGTGACGAACTGATCGTCTTCGGTGAACATCGTCGGCACGGGAGAGACCCCGCCGCCCCCGCGGGTGCCGTAATGACTGGCACCGGCCGGCAACAGGGCAAAGCAACGGTCGAATCCGCGCGCCCACGGCGACCGGTCGATCGAGTCGCCCAGATGCCACTTACCCGACATGAGCGTCTGGTAGCCAGCGTCGCGCAGCAGCTCGGGCAGCGCCACGACCCGATCGTTCAGATAGCCCTCGTAGCCGGGGGCTCCCTGGAAGTCCGGGGCGGCCATCTCCAGCATGGTGCCGATTCCGGCGACGTGGTGATCGGTTCCGGTCAGCAGCATCGCCCGCGTCGGCGAACACGCCGGGGCGGAATGGAAATCGGTGAGCCTGATGCCCGCGTGGGCCAGGCTGTCCAGGTTGGGGGTGTTGATCTCCCCGCCGAAGGCGCCGATGTCGGAAAATCCGAGATCGTCGGCCACGATGACCAGAAAGTTGGGACGCGTCACGCTGAGGAATCCTGGCACGGGCCGCCGCCAGACCGGCCGTGAAATTTGATTCTCGCCAGCGCCAATACCTGCGTCTGGATTCGGTGGGCAACCTGAGAATTCTGCGAGGTCTAGCGTGGGCAGAATGGGTTTGTTCAGTCATGAGGAGTTCCCGGAGCCGGCCGGCACCGTTGGTGGCGGCGGATTTGTTGAGCGAGCCCGGCGTGCTGAGGTGGACGAGTACGGGGTGGATGAACCTGTGGTCGTGGGTCCGGGGTCGCCGCCTGAGGATGGTTCGTGCGGTCAATTCGCCGTCCAGTTTCACGTCTCTACGTCAATGCTGCTCGGGCTCAAACGTATTGCAGATATTCGTGGGGTGAGCGTGCCCGAGGTATGCCGGCAGGTGATCGGCGTGTTTGTCGCCCAGCAGGAGGGTGATCTGGGCGCCTTGCTTACCGCCGAGGCCGACGCGGCCGATTACCGGCCGAGTTTGGGTGAGGCGTAGTCGGGCCGAATGGTCGCACAGGTCCAGTTCAGAATCGCTGGTCATGCGGGGTCTGGCATTGCTCCCGCCTCGCCTCCAGTGGTGTGGCCGACATTGTCGCCAGCGATGGCATCGGCGAACACCCTGCGGTGTGATTCCTGGCCGGCGGCCAATACCGCACGCTTGTCCCGGAAATGACGGAAGACGTCCGCTTTGTCAGCCCGGCGTAGTCCGCGATCTCGGCCACCGTGAAGGACTCATATCCACGCTCGATGAACAGGTGCCCGCGTACCCGTAAGACACAAACAGCTCACAAACGACGGCTGACCCCGCGCTCAGCCGGCCAGCACGATGTCCATGTGACCCATCCCGTTTCACACCATCAGCGCGCAGCGCCACACAAGAGTAAACGCCCCTCCGACCATTCCACCGGGACCGTATCAGTGATACGGTTGGACCTATGTCCGAAGGCTCCAGACTCAGCCACCTCTCCTATGTGGTCCTGGGTGTCATCGCGGTGCGCGGACCCACCACCTCGTATCAGCTCAAGCAGTACGTCGCCGAATCCATCGCTTACCTGTGGCCACTGCAGCACGCCACGCTGTACCGCGAACCGCGCAGACTGGAGGACTGCGGGCTGTTGCAGTCCGAGACCGAGGACGGCGGCCGACGTCGCCAGTTCTTCACCATCACCCCCGAAGGCCTTGATTGCCTGCGGAATTGGCTGCGCGATCCCGGGACCGCACAGGCCGCCGAGCTCCATGACGAGGCACTGCTGAAACTCCATTTCGGTGAGCTTGTCGATCCGGCCAGTATGCGGGAGCTGGCCGAAAACCAGATCGTGGAACGAAAGGCCCGCTTGGCCCGCTTCACCGATCTGCAGCACCGCTATCAGGATCGGCCCGGCATCGGCTATCCCATGGCGACATTGCGGGCAGGCCAGATGATCGAAAGGGCATCCATCGCGTTCTGGCGCGAAATCGCCGAGACTGCAGACGATCTCACTCCGCCGCGTCCAGAACGCGCTGAACTTCCTTCCCGCCACCCCGATCGACCCGAGCGAAAGTGACTGTCCCATGGCCCTTCCCGATATCCTGCGTGACAATCTCGCACTGCCCGTCGTCGCGGCCCCGCTGTTCCTCTGCTCCGGACCGGAGCTGGTCATCGCGCAGTGCAGCGCCGGCGTCGTGGGCTCCTTCCCCGCGCTCAACGCTCGTCCGGCCTCGGTGGTGCGCGAATGGCTGGAACAGATCACCACGGCGTTGAATGACCGGCGCCGTGAGCATCCCGACGCGGTGACGGCGCCGTTCGCGGTCAACCAGATCGTGCACAAGTCCAACGCCCGACTCGACGAGGATGTCCAGGCGTGCATCGACTTCAAGGTCCCCATCGTGATCACGTCGCTGGGCGCCCGCGCCGACGTCAACGACGCCATCCACTCCTACGGCGGCATCGTGTTGCACGACGTCATCAACGAGAGGTTCGCCCGCAAAGCCATCGACAAGGGCGCTGACGGCCTGATCGCCGTGGCTGCGGGAGCCGGCGGGCACGCCGGCACCATCTCGCCGTTCGCGCTCGTTCAGGAGATCCGCGCGTGGTTCGACGGGCCGCTGCTGCTCTCCGGTGCCATCGGCCACGGCCGATCGATCCTCGCCGCCCAAGCCGCCGGCGCCGATCTGGCCTACATCGGATCGGCGTTCCTGGCCACGACCGAAGCCCGCACCGAAGACGCATACAAGCAGATGGTCACCACCAGCGGCGCCAGCGACATCGTGTACTCGAACCTCTTCACCGGTGTGCACGGCAACTACCTGCGGGGCTCCATCGAGGCAGCGGGGCTGGATCCGGACAACCTGCCCGAATCCGATTCGTCGACAATGGATTTCGGCTCCGGCGGGAACACCGACGCCAAAGCGTGGAAGGACATCTGGGGCGCCGGACAAGGCATCGGCCCCATCCGAGACGTGGTCTCGACGGCCGAGCTGGTTGCGCGGTTGAGAGAGCAGTACGGGGCTGCTCGGGCCCGGTTGTTCGCCGCGGAGTTGACCTCGGCCGGCGCGTGACGCGTCCGCGCGTAGTATCGCGATGGGCTGTCGCAGGGGCGATTTCGTTCGACCGACGCCCCGATCATGGCGGCCCTTGCGCGGCGGCACCGATGAGCCAGGTGGTCAGACCGGTGCACAGCCCTTCAGCGAACCGGATCTTCGGATCGGGAAATCCCAGATCCCTGATCACGCTACGAACCGGCTCGGTGGGAGTGGAAAACGGATACATGCCGTCAGGAGCGCGGTCGATCCGGCGGGTTGAAGCCGGGATTGACCACCGCCGTGGCGGACGCAGTTCCGATCGGCCCTTTCTCGTCGACGAGAAACGCTGTGCCGGTGGCAATCCCGCCATAGCTATGGTGCGTCAGAGCGGCAAGACCGATGAACGCGCCGGAGGGCAAGCGGCTCAGCGACACCGTGTAGTCGGCATTGATGAAGGGCAGGCCATCCTCGCCGAAGCCCGTGATCGAACTCGCGACATCGCCTGCCATCGCCGCGGACCCGAACGGCGTCTTGTCCAGCGTATCGACGATCGGCAGCAAGTCGTGGAACCACACGAACTTGGGCCCGCTGTGCGCCCACGCCGCGAGCCCGTCGCCGGGTTGGACGTCATCGCGCCCGTAGGTGTACATCAGCATCGGCACGTCGGCGGCGATCGTCGAGGGCATCGCCGGAAGCGGCGGCATGACCACATCGGCAGACCAGCGCGGAGCGGTCGGCTGGCCACCAGAACGCAGATAGAGCAGACTTGCCCGGGCGATCGGTGTGCCGTCCTGGGTCATCACGACGTCGGCCAGCAGTAGCCGGCGCCCGGCCCGGACCACGTCGGTCGTCACCGACACCGGCGTCAGCGCTGCGGGCCGCATCAGGTCGACAGTCAACCGAGCGGGGTGCATACCGGCCGTCTGGTCACTGAGGTCGCGCTCGCCGATTAGGCCGAGCAGCCCCCCGATATAGTTGCCGCTGATGGTATCGCCCCACGGTCCGCGCGCCCACTCGGTGGGCACGAAGACCTCGCGACCGACGTCGTCGGTCTGCAGCGCGAAGAACGCTCGGATGCTCATCGCACCTGACGATAACGCAGACCTACGGCTCGCCGACTACACAGACCGGACACTGGAGTGGACCGCCGCGGGGCAACCCGACGAACGGGCGCTGGCCAAAGCGGCCAGCAAGGAAGAACCGGTGATGCTGTTCCCGTGCTCCTCCGGAGTGGCCACCTGGTGGTAGCTCGTCGGCCCGAAAGTGGCTGGGCTGCAGAGTTTGTCAGTCATGCAGATATCGCATTCGGCCGTCGAGCGGCTGGCTCACAGTGTCGATCGGCGGTTGACCGCGCAGGTGATAGCGATAGAGGACCAGGTAACGATGACCGTGGGCGGATCCGACGTCACCTTCACCCCTGAGCCGCCGATGTGACGGTGGACGTCACTATTCCGGGATGACGTCGCGCCGAAACCGGCGCGCGGCAAGGGCGTAACAGCCGATCGCCACCAGTTGCATGGTCGGCACGAGGATCAGCAGGGCGCGGCCCAGTGATTGCGTGCCCAACACACCAGCCAGCGAATCGCTGACCACGCCGGTCAGGAAAGGTCCGACCGCACCCAGCGTTGCGTTGAAGAACAAGAACACGGCCGATGCTGTCGCGCGATGTTCGGGAAGGACCAAGCGCTGTATCGCCGCGATGGATGGCGCCAGATAAGCAATGCCGATGACATAGGACAGTGCCAGAAGGAGAACGCACCACACGCGGTTCTCGACAACGAATGCCAGCACCGACGCCGGCAACAGTGCCGCGATCAGAATCACGACGATCCAGAGCAACCAGCGCGGGTCACGGGCTGCCAATCCGTCGGCGATCCGGCCGACGATAAACAGTCCCAGAACTCCGAGAAGGCCTGTGAGAAGGCCGTACTCGATACCGACCTCGCCCAGCGACATCCCCCGGGTACGCATGAGGAAAGCGGGCGCAAAGGTCGTCAGCGAGTAGCCCGCCGCAGACACCAGCGCGGTCCCGGCCACCATCGCGAGAAAGCTGCGCTTGCGCAGAAGATGCCACCCGTGCAGCGATGCATTACCGCTGCGCGGTGGCGGAGTCGGCAAGCTCTGGCGGACCCCGACAACCCACAGCACCACCGGGGCCAGAAGTACGCTGATGGCGCCCATGGTCACGAAAGCTCCGCGCCAGCCCATGCTTTCGGCGAGTAGCCCGCCTCCGAGCAGGCTGGCGGCGCTGGCCAGCGGGATCGCCATGGAGGCAACTGCCAGCGGCGCCGATCGTTTGTCCGGGGCGAAGTTGCGCGCCACATAGGCATGCGCTGCCGGTGTGCTGCCCGCCTCGCCGATGGCCACCCCGACACGGGTCAGCGCGAGCTGCAGGCCGGACTGGACCGCACCGCCGAGCATGGTCATCGAACCCCACAGCGTCAGGCAGCCGGCGATCACCGCGCCGAAAGCGCCGCGGTCGGCGACGCGTGCGATCAGGATGCCCACCACGGCGTAGACGATGAGGAACCCGAACCCGTTGATGACACCAATGGCCGTGTCGGACAGCGCGAGGTCCTGCTTGATCGGCTGGGCAAGGACGCCCGGCAGGAATCTATCGACATAGTTGAGGGTGCCGACGAGGGCGAGCACCATAACCGCGGTCCAGGCGCGCGCCGGTGGATGCCCTGCCTCAGTGGGCGGCGCGGTGTCCTGTGGTATCGACATCGTTCTCCTCGGCAATAGCTACCGAGCAGCTTGGCAGACGCCCCACAGCGGCCCATCGGTGGTCCCGCTCAGCTTCATCGGCCGGCTCCCCCGACACCTCCTGCATCACCGGAGCGACCATGGACGCCTCGGCAGGACGCATGTGACGATTGCTGCCGGCATGTCCCCCAAGCACCCTCAACCGTCGACACGACAACGCACACACCGACTACCACCGCGACCGGACCGTCTTCACCGCAGGTGCCTCGCAGCGACCCGGCAGCCTCCCTGCGACGTCATCAATCGCCGCAGTGATCCAGACCGCACGCACTCGCCGCGGCGGCGGCCGCACTCTTGGAGAGATACGGCGCCGAGCATCGCAATGTCGGACGTCGGGAGCCGTGATGCCGTGCCGTGGACGTCAGCTGTCGGTGGCCTGAAACAGCGCCGTGGTGGTTCGGCGCGCAAAGCGCCAGCGGCCATCCGAACCGCGGCTGATCACGTCGTCGTAGTCGGCGATCATCAGCGCTCGCAGCGGCAGCGGCGGAAGACCGTCGGCGGCATGCAATGTCAGCACGCTGACAGCGTGGATCGTGGCGTCGTCGGCGGCGGTGATGTGCACATTGCTGAACAAGTGCCGCGACGTCCGCGCACCACTGCTGCGGCGATGCGCGTACAGCGCTTTGATCGCCGCACGGCCCTGCACCGGATACCCGAACAGGACGTACTCACCGTCGTCGTGGAAAAGCTCCTCCACGCGGTGGCCCTGCTGGTGATCGATACGCCAGGCGAAGTCCACGATCAGCTCCTCGATTGCCGTACGGGTGGCGGGGTCGATCATGGTGGTACCTTTCTTTGCGCTCTCGCGCTCAGATTGCGGTCACGAGGTCGGGCAAAGCAGCCAATGCCAACTCCGCCATCGCGGACACCAGCGACAACGTCTGGTCGAGATCGGCGTTCTCACTGTCGAGCTGGTAGGACACGAACACCCCGTCGAGCAAGATCAACGCGATACGGCCGGCCACCTCGGTAGCAACCACCCGCACGTCACCCGCGAGGGTCTCCAGCACCGGCGCAAGAGCATCGGCTACGACGTGACGAGCACGGGCGCGGATGCGTTCCACCGTTGCCCGGACCCCCTCGTCGTCGCCTTTCTCCAACGCCAACAGCAAGAACAACCGCAAGAAGTCGGGATGGCCGACCAGCACCCGCGCGGTGGTCTCCAGGCGGGTACGCACCGACGCGGCAGGATCGAACGCGACGCTCTCGATGGCGCCGAACGTTGCGTCGGCGGCACCGTCGATGACCGCGTCGAGCAAACCCTGTTTGCTGCCGAAGGCGTGATAGATCGAGCCGGTGTGCACCCCTGCGGCAGTGGCGATCGCCGACATCCCGGTGCCGGCGTAGCCGCGGGTGCAGAACAACGTGGTCGCGGCCTGCAAGATCACCGCGCGCGACGCGGCGCCACGCGCTCGGCGGCCGTCGGCGACCGCTGACCGCCCATCGGCCATCACAATCCCTCCCCCGTCGACCGCTGGCCGTGGCGCTCAATCACGTTGTCCAGCCGGCCGATACCATCGATCTCCACCGAGACCCGCGCACCGTAACGGTTCAAGTCGATGCTGCGGATGGTCGGAAACCGCTCCGGTGCCGCCGGCCGTGCCGCCGTTCCGAAATGCACGATATCGCCGGGTAGCAACGTCATCGACTCCGAAAGATGCGCCAGCACCTCCTGCACCGGAAACGTCAGATTGGCCGTGGAATCCTGCAAAACCAGCTCGTCGTCGAGGTAGCCGCGCACCTCCAACGCGTTGGGATCATCGACATCGTCACGCAATGTGACCCACGGCCCCATCGGGGTGAACGTATCGCTGCCCTTGGATCGGGCGTGATAGGTCAGATACAACGAACGATCGTTGTCACCGCGCCGGATACGCCACGGCTCGTCGACCGGGACGCCCGGTGGCATCACCAGTTCCACACTGTCCTGCGATTTGATACCGGGGGAGGTGAGGTCATTGACGATCGTGTACCCGAACACCGCCGCCAACACCTCCTCGGGGGAGGCCCGCCGCACCCGCGCACCGATCACCGCAGCCAGCTCGGGCTCGGGATGCACCACCCCCCAGTCGGTGCACAGCTCGATCGCCCCGCCGTGACCCACCATCGAGGTCGATGGCGCCAGAAAATACATCGGCGCGGTCATGGGACGCGCCGCCAGATGGTTGAACACCTCGTTGTTCAGCGCCACCCCCACGATCTTGGAAGGCTGCGGCACGGGCGGCAGCCATTCCAGCAGCTCACCATCGCCGACCCGGCACTGCGGTGACGCGGCACGTACGCGCCTCATCAGGTCGCCGCGAGCCGCCTGCTGCAGGTCGATCAAGGTCCCCATCGTGACCGCGTCATCACCCAAGACTGCTCCCACATCGATAAAGGGTTGCCCGTCAACGGCATCGGCGATGACTCGGTCAGCGCCGCTGCGCCGCACGGTGGCCAGTCTCACCCTTCACACACCCCCATTGATCACGATCAACACCACTGCCGCCGAGAGCATCAGCGCGGCTCCCACGAACAAGGCAACGTTCTTGTCCAGCACTCTGCGGCGACCCGCGATGCTGATCAGCACCGGGCGGTACCCGTTCGGGTCGGCGAGCTGTCCACCGTAGGACCGCATCGCGGCCATTGCCACGAAAAACCCCGCCAGCACTACGGCCGCGATCGCCACCGCCACGCCGACCCGGAATCCTCTCGGCCCCAACGGCGCCCACGTCAGCACCACCGTCAACACACCGATCCCGACATGGGTGGCGGCCTGCCACACCACATGAAACCTCGCGTGCCCCACCCAGCGCGGATTGGTCGCGTGCGTTCGGTTCAGGTCAGCCGCCACCGCCACCACCGCGAAGGAGAGCACCGCAAGGGTGACGAGCACCTGAATCGCAGCCACCACGTCCCATCCCCCATCTATTTTATCGATCGATTAACAAAATAATTGCACATGTACGGCCTTGGTGCAAGCGGCTGTCAGTGGGCCGGCGATCCGGGACCAACAAGGGGCGCGGAATCGAGGTGTGACGAGTCGCCGCGGCTTCGCTGACCACGCCGGGTGCACGTAAGTCGTTGTACGGCAGAGGTTTAAGACTTACTCACGTCGGATAACGGCATTCGAGATCTGGCGTTTTGCGATGCCGGGAATGTGGCATCTCGATATCTGCCGGGTCATTCGTCGGCACTACGGCCGGGGCCGGGCGGTACGACGGGACCGAGCTGGCGGATCTGAGGCAACGTGGTCACCAGGTGCGCAGTCGCTCGATCACTGAGGCAAACAAAGCGGTGCGCCACGTCGCCTGGGAATCGGACGAAGTCCCCCGCCGCCAAGTCGACCGGTTCACTGAGCGGACCGGTGCGCAGCCTCCCGGTAACCAGGAACAGGTGATGAAGAGTGCCCGGTGGGTACGGTTCAACCGGTGCGGGCTCGACGCTGCCGCGCTCCAGGCGCAACCGAAGTGTGCGCACGTAACCCGAGCCGTAAATCTCGTCGAGTAGTCGTTCCGACCATTCGGCCCCCCGCTCCACACCGCCTGATCGCGGCGTTGGATATACACGGGGGTGCCCCATTCGGTCAGGAGCCGCCGGGCGGGAAGATCCAGCGCAGCGCCCAGCAGCGCCAGCGTTTCCACCGTCGGGTTGCCGGTGCCCTTCTCGATCTTGGACAAGGTCTGCTTTGCCAGACCGGAACGGCGGGCCAACTCACCCAGCGACATGCCCCGTTCACGGCGAAACCGCCGGACGTTACGGGCGACCAGCTGGTTCTCCCCCGTCGTGCTGTCACTTTTAATAGTCATTACGTCATTATTGACGAACGGCACTAGGTTTTGCATCATGGTGCCGATGGGTACGTCACCCTCACCGACCGTGCCAAAGACGTCATCAAGTCGGGCGGTGAGTGGATCTCTTCGGTGCAGCTCGAGCTGGCGATCGGTTCGCATCCAGGCGTTTTCGAGGCGGCGGTCATCGGCGTACCTGACGAAAAGTGGCAAGAACGCCCCCTCGCAGCGGTCGTGCTCGGCAGCGACACGGAGGTGTCCATCGCCGAGCTGCAGGATTTCCTGCGTGACAAGGTCGCACGCTGGTGGATCCCGGAGCGGTGGGCGTTCATCGACCGGCTTCCCCGCACGTCCACGGGCAAGTACGACAAGAAGTCTCTACGCGAGTGGCATGCGCAGGGGCGGTTGACTCCAATGGATCTCACTGGTCGCTGAACGGATTTCATGCAAGCAGCCGTTCGTCACCTCCAGCGAGCCCGCCGACGGCCGTCGCCGATGCACCCGACCGGGTGAGGGCCGTCGCGTCCAGTTCGACGTGACCACCGACCGGCAGCCGATCAAGATCGCATCGCTCATCGACGAGCTCGACTGTGTGGCCACCGAACGCGGGACCTATCCGACCGTGCTGCGATGCGACAACGGAACCGAATTGGCCTGCAGCGCAATGGTTGACTGAGCAGACAGCCAGGTCGGGTTGCTCATCCGCCGGGCAAGCCCTGATACAGGGTATCCGCACTAGTTCAAGTTGCCCGCGCAGTGGCGCGACGTCACATCGGCATGGTGCCCGAGGCCCTGTACACCGGACGACCGTAAGAAGCTGCTGAATTCGTCTGGCGGACCTGGTATTTAACGATCCGACTAGCCCTCTCACCAACGGTATTTCCGGCGGCTTTCATTAGTGGGCTTCGGCTGCGGCAAATCGGTCGGCGAAGGTGATCACGAACGCATTCAGGGCAGGTTTCACCGCATGGTCCATCGTGCCCTGCCGACACCCGGTCGGGTCCACAGATCGGGTTCACCAAACAGAGGCACCGCTCAACGGGTTGTTGCGGGCCGCCTGCTCGCCGAGTACACAGCCAGTGTGGCAGCTGATGACCGCTCCAAACCCCCACCGGAATGGATCAGCGTCAGACGGGCTCGACCGTGTGGCCACCGAACGTGGGACCTATCCGACCGTGCTGCGATGCGAAACCGGACGCGAATCAGACTGTGGCGCAACGGCCGACTGAGCCGACCGCCAGTTCGGGTTGCACTTCATCCCGACGGGCGAACCCTGACACAACGGCTACGTCGAATCGTTCAACTCCCGCATCCGCGACGAATGCCTCACCATCAACAGCTTCTGGTCGCCGGCCCAAGCCCGCGTCGTCATCAGCGACTGGAAGCACGACTACAACTACCGCCGCCGGCCCCGAGAATGCGGCCGAATTGATGGCGCATGACGAGACGGTGCCGGTGTTCCACCGGCGGTGGACGCGAGATCAGCAATTTCAAGGGTGAGGATTACCGGCTCAGCTGGGAAGGCCGGGCGGGAATCGCCATGGTGGCAATCGCCAATGGCTATCCGATCGTGCCCGTCGGCCACGTCGGCGGGGACGGCATCTGCGTCACCACACGCGACAGCGCGCTCGGTGCGCTGACCCTGGCCACCGGCGCGAAGCTCACAGGACTCGCTGACGTGTTCTTCCAGTTGATGCGCGGGGTGAGGCCGCATTGACATCGGTCAGCGGGGCCAGCACTATGCGCCACATGGTCAATCGGCGCGTGCTGCCGCGGTGATCGCTGCGTCGAGTTCCTCGGCGTTGGCCCACGAGCCGTGGAATGAGAACGGAATCCGCACGGGGAGTTTGATCCGTGCCAACGGCTGGCGGGTGAAGTGCGTGGTCTCGTGGACGAGTATTTCGGAGAGGCCAGCGGCGGGGTCCCACCATATCGAAAGTAGGTAACCATCGTTTTCGGCCGTGGCGCCGCGGCGTTGGACGAAAACCGGTTCACTTGGACTGGTGAGACCGTCCGGTCCTTCGATGACGATGGTTTGCCCGGTGGCGAAGTCGTGGCGGGCCAGGCCGTCGCTCATGGTCTGCGGGGACAGTGCTCGGGTGGTGACGAAATAGCCGTATCGATTGTCTCGACCCGCCCAGGCGTCGTTGATCTTGGGGAATTCGCCGGCTACGCCGGTGAGCATTTCTTGGGTGCACTGACCGGTGATGTTGTCGAGTCGGAATCGCCAGGCCATGGCCGGGGGGAACCACGAGTGTGAAATCACCGCGTCGTCGGGGTGTTCGGCGGGGTTGCCCAGTCGGGAGATGACGTGAAGGTCGACGGTTATTCCGGTCTGCGTTTCGTATGCATTGAAGAAGTGTGTCGGGGCGAGCATCAGCCCCGTGTCATACCACCGCAGGTGGTGGGTTCGCCGGTCCAGGACGGCGAACCGACTGCCGGTCGGTACTGCTCCTTCGTCCCAAAGCACGCCGGGACGGCCCTGTTGGATTCGGTCGCGGCGGAACTGGGCTGGTGAGATCAAGAAAATGGCGTGGTGTTCGCTGGTGACGTAGTCGTGGACCATCGCCGGGCAACCCATGTCGAAGGTGTACGCGTCGACGATCTTGGCCGTTTTGACGTCGGCTTGGTACCACGTCAGGTTGTTGCCGACGGCCGCGAAGAACAGCATGTCGCCGGTGTGAGGGTCGATTTTGTAGTGTGCGGTGCACAGCACGTCGATGCCACCGCTGAAGTCGAACTCGCCGTACGTCTGCAGGTTCTCCGGGTTCAGCGAATAGGGAAGGCCGCCTTCGTAATAGACGAGTAGGTGGTCGGCGAAGAGTCCGACATTGGTGTTGGCCACATTCTTGGCAGGTGGAGCTCCGGCAGGCAGTGGCTTGTGTATGGAAGACCCGTTGACGAAGCCGCTGTAGATGGCTTCGCCGGCTTCCACTTCGATCTTCATGGTCTCGGTCATCACCCACCGCATCCGCAACGATGCCTTGCCGTCGCGGATGTAGCAGCCGGCTACTCCGCCGTCGCCCTCCCACCAGTGGTAGCGGTCGAGGTCCAGGGGGCGGAATCGGGGGTTGGCCACGACGCGGAACAGTGCCCCGGCCAAGTCGTCGGGCAGCTTGCCGACCACTGGTAGGTCGAATGCCTCGGTTTCCTCGTGCCACGGTGCAAACGGGCCGTTGAGGAACATGTTGGTGGTGTTCCAGTCGACGTCGGCGGCATGGCGTTGGGCGCCCTGCGGACGCGGGACGACCTGGGTCGGAAGTGTGTTTTGCGGAGTGATCATCGTTGCATTCCTCGCTCTTCGTCCTGTCGCTTGGCTAGCTGCCGTGGCGATGGGTTCGTGCATCCATGCAAACGAGTGTGTCTAGCGCGGCAGGCAACTTCTGCTGTTGGGACGATGAAGATCGCGGCGGAATTTGTCGTCGGACGACAGGCGCCGGGCCTGTCATTCAGCAAGTTCCGGGTATTGGTTGGCGAGCATCAGCGCCACGACGAGCGCGGTGCGCTTTCCCATGGGATACGGGTCGAGCGACTGCTGTGCCTGGCGCACCCGGTAGGCAACGGTGGTGGCAGCGATGTGTAGTTGCTGGGCTGCCGCATTACGGCTCCCCTGGTTTTCCAGATAGGCCAGCAGCGTTTCGCGCATCAGCTGCATCCGCGGCGAGCGGCCCAACAGGCCAGCCAGGGTATGGCGGACGAAACGGCGGCAGGCGTCGTGATCGGCTGCCATCAAGGCGAGGACACCGTGCTGGTCGTAGGTCCACACCCGGGCTTGCGTGCTGCTGCGCACCGCATCGGCGATCCACCTGGCCTCCACGACAGCGTCTCGAAGGCCTGCCACGCCAACGGCACTGACGCCGAACGCCACGGCGATATCGGCCGGGGCGGCGATGTGAGCGAGCTGAGCGGTTTGTGGTGCCGAAGGGCTCGACCACACCACCTCGGTCGAACCATCCGCAAGCGGCATCACCAAAGTAGTTGCAGCACAGAGCTGTTCGCGTACTCCTTCGCTCCAGGCCGGGATATCGGCGGTCCACCCACGGCCGATCGAGGTACCCACCGGCCACAGCACCGCTGCCAAATGGTGGTCGCCGAGCCGGATGCCGAGTTCGGCCTCGGTGCCAGCACTTGGCTGTCCGGTCTCGACCAGGCCGTCGATGTGATGGCGGACGGTCGCCGAGCGATGCCTGCCCCAGGCAGCGCTCTCCTGCTCGAACACGACACTTAGGTCGCCGACCATCGTGGTCACCGTCTCCAGCAGCCCCGAGGTCACTCGCTTGACCTCATGGGCCAGCTGTTCTGCGGGAACGGCATTGGTCATCGCGTCGACCAGCTGCTCCTGCACGCCGGTGTGCGACTGCCAGATCACCCGTAAGACGGTGTCCAATGTCATGCCTTGCCGCGCCGACCACCGCACGTGGTCGTGCGCTTCCATGGGTGTGGCGAATGCCTGCCCCGTCACCAGCCCGGTGAGCAGTGCCAATACCGACGCCTCGACCGCAGCCGATGCGTACCCGCCCGAGGACAGGTTGGCGTCTGGCAACGCGGCACGAACCTTGTCATGCACCCGAGCAGCCAGTTCGATACCCCATGCCGTCAGCGGTTCACCCAACAGCGGCACCGCCGCCGCCGCGGCTTGCGTCGCATGGGAGCTCTGCACACCGCAGACGTCGGCGTGCAGAGCCCGGATCCAGTCACCATGGCCGTCCGCCTCGCGGGTCACCCCACAACGATAAGTTGCCGACCTGATCACGTGTGTGACGCGAGTCTCAAGTAGTAACTTCTTGGTATGCAGACCATGCGCACGCAACCGCGCGCGTTCACGACTGCCGGTCTGCCTGATCAGCAGCGGATAGAACTGTGGGAAAGCCACAACGCCACCGCCCTCATCGGCCTGCGTTGTAAGAGTTTGCGCGCGGAAGTGCTTGAGGCGACTGAGATCAACCTTCAGTTGGAACGAGTGCACCTGGCGAGGGTCCGCGGCACCTCACACGTGGTGGAGCGCGACGAGACGCTGGTCCGGGCGCGCCCGACGGAGTCAGTGGCGTTGTTCTTCAATTTGGTGGGTGAGGCATTCTTCTACCACGAGGACGGGGTCTGGTCGCTACGGCCGGGGCAGCTGCTGATGTGCGACGCTGACCGGCCCTTCATGCGGGGCTTTTCCCGCGGTCTCGAGGAGCTGGTGCTGAAGATCCCGCGCGAGCTTTTCGCCGAAGTAACGGAGATTCACCAGCTTGCGCGGCCCATCGTCTGTGACTTCAGCGACGACGAGCAGCCGATCGCACACGCTTTGGCGCGATCTGTGGGTGCTGCCGTAGACGTTCACGAGCCGCAACCGATTGCTGAGGAATTGCTGCTCGATCTGATCGCGGCGCTGTGCGCGTCTGGCCGTCACGATCTGCGCCCGGCGCACTTGACGGCCGTGTACACCTATCTCAACGTGCACTATCGGGATTCGGCATTATCCGCGCGGCGGGTTGCCGCCGCCGTTGGGATCAGCACTCGGCATCTCTCGCGTCTGCTCGCCGAGGCGGGAACCACACTGCCCGAGTATGTGCTGAATCGTCGGTTGCAAGCCGCCCGAGCCCTGCTTCAGACGCCCGCGGCCACATCGATGACGGTTGGCGAGGTTGCTCACAGGTGCGGCTTCGTATCAGCTTCTCACTTCTCCAACGCGTTCACGACCCGCTTCGGTGAACGCGCGAGCGACGTCCGACGGCGTGCCAAAGCCACTCGGTCGCTACCACCAGCCTGAGCCACCGCCCGCAGGGTGATGGGCGGTGTCGCCTGGCGAGGACGTTTGCGCAATGGCCATCTGTTCGGTTTCCCGCCGAGTCGAGCCCCAGTTGTCGACAGGTCGCTGTATCCGTGCCCACACTCGATTCCACGCGCCGGTGCCCAACCCGGCCGGGAGAGGGTGACTCCAATGCCGGAGTTCGACGACGGTCAGGCCGCTACGGCGCTGCCCAGCTCGACGATCGTCGAGACCGACGTGGTGATCGTCGGATCAGGGCCTGCCGGGGCGTCGGCGGCGCTGCTTCTCTCGTCACTAGGTATTCGGAACACGATGATCACCAAGTACCGATGGACGGCGAACACTCCACGCGCCCACATCACCAACCAGCGGGCGATGGAGATCTTTCGGGATTTGGGTATCGAGCAGCAGGTGCTGGCCGATGCCACGCCGCACCACCTGGTGGGCGACACGGTGTTCTGCACATCCATTGCCGGCGAGGAGATCGGCCGCATTCACACCTGGGGAACGAGTCCCGAGCGGGAGGCTGACTACCAGTTGGCATCTCCGTGCTTGACGGTCGACATTCCGCAGACCTACCTCGAGCCGATCCTGGTGCGCAACGCCACCGTCCGGGGCACGGAGACGCGCTTCTCTACCGAGTACCTGGGGCACACCCAGGACGCTGACGGCGTCGACGTCGACGTACGCGACCGGCTGACCGGGCTGCGCTACAGCATCCGCGCCAAGTACCTCATCGGCGCCGACGGTGCGCGTTCGAAGGTGGCCGACGACATCGGGCTGCCCTTCGAAGGGGCGATGGACATCGCCGGTTCGATGAACATCACCTTCAAGGCCGATATCAGCGAGCACTGCAACCACCGTCCGTCGGTCCTGTACTGGGTGATCCAGCCGGGGTCGAATGTGGGCGGAATCGGTGCCGGGCTGGTTCGCATGGTGAGGCCTTGGAACGAGTGGTTGGTGGTGTGGGGCTACGACATCGACGACGAGCCTCCGGTGATCGACGATGCGGCGGCCACTGCGATCGTGCGTAACCTGCTCGGAATGCCCGATCTCGATGTGGAGATCACCGGTACTTCGCTGTGGGGCAACAACGAGATGTACGCGACACACCTGCAGTCGGGTCGGGTGTTCTGCGTCGGCGACGCGATACACCGGCATCCGCCGAGCAACGGGCTGGGGTCCAACACGTCGATCCAGGATTCCTACAACCTGGCCTGGAAGCTGGCGGCGGTGCTCCGGGGTCAAGCGAATCCGGTTCTGCTGGAAACCTATTCAGCCGAGCGAGCCCCGGTGGCTGCGCGCATCGTCACTCGTGCCAACAAGTCGAGTCGCGAGTTCGTCCACCTGTTCCACGCGCTGGGTGTCACCGCCGCGGAGACCGAAGAGGAGATGTTGCGGGAGATCGAGGAACGCAAGGAGAACACTCCGGCGGGCGCGGCCAAACGCGCGGCGCTGCTGAAGGCGATGGAGCTCAAGCATTACGAGTTCAATGCTCACGGCGTGGAACTCGGGCAGTTCTACGAATCCTCGGCGGTCGTGTCCGACGGCACGCCGCGCCCGCTGCCTTCGCGCGATCCAGACCTCTACTACGAGGCCTCCACGGTGCCAGGGTCCCACCTTCCGCACGCATGGGTGGGCGACAACCGTCGCCGCCTGGCGATGATGGACCTCGCTCCCTACTCCGGCTTCACCCTCATCACCGGTATCGCCGGGGAAGCCTGGGAAGCCGCGGCAGCGTCAGCGGCGCACGAGCTCGACGTTCCACTGACATGCGTGATCATCGGGCCGGGACGCGCTGTCACCGACCTCTACTACGACTGGGCGAAGCTGCGCGAGGTCGAGGAGAGCGGAGCACTGCTGGTGCGACCGGACAAGTACATCGCCTGGCGAAGCCGATGCCTTCCCGACGATCCCGAGGCAAGCCTTCGGGCCGCGTTGGCCGGTGTCCTCGGACGCGCGCCGGTATGACGATGCGCTTCGTGCACGAAACCTTGGCGCAGCGTGTGCATTTCGCCACCGGTGCTGCCGCCGACGCCGTCGCCGACGAGGTCGACCGCCTCGGCGGTCGACGGGTGATGGTGATCGCCGCGCCAGCCGAGGCGGCGCTCGCCCGCGCGGTGACCACGGGATTACCCGTGACCCTGGTGCACGACGAGGTGGCCATGCACGTACCGCTATCGGTGGCCGAGCGCGCCCGTGCGGCTGCGAGCGACCACTCCGTCGATGTCGTAATCAGTGTGGGCGGCGGATCGACCACCGGCTTGGCGAAAGCGGTCGCACTGACATCGGGATTGCCGGTGATCGCCGTCCCGACGACCTACGCCGGATCCGAAGCGACCGACGTCTGGGGTCTCACCGACGATGGTCACAAGCTCACTGGCAGTGACGCACGGGTGCTTCCGCGTGCCGTCGTGTACGACGCCTGCCTGACGCTCACTCTGCCGGTCGACCTCAGCGTGGCATCCGGACTCAACGGCTTGGCGCACTGCGTGGATGCCCTCTGGGCGCCACGAGCCGACCCGATCAACGCCGCGCTGGCCACCGAAGGCATCAAAACACTGGCCCAGGGTCTGGCCCTGGTCATCGACGACCCCACCGGACTCGATGGCCGTGAACGGTCTCTCTGCGGCGCCCACCTCGCCGCGGTTGCTTTCGCCTCGGCCGGCTCGGGGCTACACCACAAGATCTGCCACGTGCTGGGCGGACGATACAACCTCCCCCATGCGGCGACCCACGCTATTGTGCTGCCACACGTGGTCGCCCTCAACGCACCCGCCGCGCCGCAGGCGGCCGAGCGGATCGCAGAGGCACTCGGCTCGGCGACCGCGCTAGGCGGACTGCAGGCTCTTCGAGCCCGGCTGCACGCCCCTCGTGCCTTGCGCGATCACGGTTTCCTGGAGCAACAGATCGACGATGCGATCGAGGCGATACTGCCCGTCGTACCAGACAGCAACCCAGCCGAGGTCACGGCCCTTGACCTCCAACGGCTGCTACACAACGCCTGGGAAGGAGCCGATCCCGAATGACCACACCCGACCTGCCAGATACCCCATCCGGCAAGACCATCTCGGCCGAGCAACGGGCCAGGGAGGACGCGTTGCTCGAACGCGTACTCGATTCCTTCGCCGGCACCACAGACCCCCGCTTGAAGCAGCTTCTGCAGGCGCTCGTGCGGCACGCGCACGCGTTCGTCCGTGAAGTCCGACTCACCGAGGACGAGTGGAAGCACGGCATCGACTTCCTGACCGCCGTCGGCCACATCACCGACGAGCGCCGGCAAGAGTTCATTCTGCTCTCCGACACCCTCGGCCTATCCATGCAGACCATCGCGATCAACAACGAGGCCCGCGCCGACGCCACCGAAGCCACCGTGGTCGGTCCGTTCTTCGTCGACGGCGCCCCCGAGATCGAACTCGGAGGCGACATCGCCGCGGGCGCCCAAGGGCAGCCATGCTGGGTCGAAGGTACGGTCAGCGACATCTCGGGTAAGCCCATTCCCGGTGCTCGAATCGACGTGTGGGAGGCCGACGACGACGGCTTCTACGACGTTCAGTACAGCGACGGCCGCACGGCTGCGCGAGGCCACATGTTCAGCGATCGGGACGGCGGCTACCGCTTCTGGGCCGTCACCCCGACGCCTTACCCCATCCCGCACGACGGACCGGTGGGCAGGATGCTGACGGCAGCCGGCCGCTCACCGATGCGGGCCTCGCACCTGCACTTCATGGTCAGCGCACCCAAAATGCGCACGCTGATCACGCACATCTTCGTCCGTGGCGACGACCTCCTGGATCGCGACAGTGTGTTCGGGGTCAAGGAGTCGCTGATCAAGGAATTCAGCGAACAGCCGCCGGGAGCGCCGACTCCAGACGGCCGGGACCTCGGAGGTGGGGCGTGGTCACGCACCCGCTTCGACATCGTCCTCGCCCCAGCCACCGACCCGGGCCGGGCCAGAGTTCTCCAGCAGTAGATCCCGGGTGATCTCCGACGACGCGGGACCGCCACCATAACGGGATTCAGGGGATGCGTTCGATCGACGAAGCCCGCACGCCCTTTGGCACTCTGTTGGCGACGCCGAGAATGGTCTCGTCACGCACATCGTGAAAGGACCAACCGTGGTAGCCCACCTGGTCCCGCCGATTCTCGACGACCCAAGCCTGCGGCATGCTCATCAGACATCGACGTCCAGACGACGTGCCTCAGTCTTTTTGCAGAGCTGCAACCGTAGTGCAGTCAGTCGTGAGAAAGTGCAGTCAAATTTGAGAAGCCACAATGAGTGTAGGTTCTCACGTTGAGTTGCATATGGCCGTCGCTCTGAGCTGCGAAGATTCGATCTGTCTCACGATGGCTGCACCGACGTTTGTCTCACGAAGCGCTGCATTTCCTACAACAGCGGTGTGTGGGAGCGGGGACGAAGATACTTGCGGATCCGGTGGCGGTGAAGCAAGGTCTGGTCTGCGGCGATTGCGCTGGCTACTCAACATGTGGTGTGCCCTGTCTCGACCACGGTGATCGTGGTGTGTTGCCCAGTCGCGCAGGTCTTCTCACTTCATCGGTACGTCACCGTATCCGCTGCTGGCCGGTGCTGTGCTGGAGGTCGTCGGCTCGACGGGTGTCAGCCACCGATAACGTACCCGTTGGTGCCGTATCGGATGGCCAGCATGGCGGCCAACCCGCGCAGGGCTTCTTCGGCGAGCACCGGTATCAGCAGTCGGGTGACCCCGAGGCTGCCGTATGCGTCGGCGGCGCGGCACAGTCGGTCGAAAGCCTGCTGTCGCTTGTTCTGATCGAGTGTCTCGAGGCCAGTGGGGTCGCCGACGTAGGGGATGGTGACCTCGATGGTGGACGGGTCGCGTTGGGCGGCATTCGCTTCGGCGGTCATGACCTGTAACAGGGCCTTGAGCGCTTCGGGGCCTTCGACGGTGGGGAAGAATCCGTCACCGAGGTTGCCGGCTCGCTGGGCGGCACGGGTGGAGCCGCCGCCGATGACGATCGGCACGCTGCCGTGGGTGGGGTGCGGCAGGCTGATCACGTCGGTGAATCTGGCGTACCGGGTGTCGACGGAGGCCTTGGTGTCCGTCCACAATGCGCGCAGGGCCGCGACGTAGTCGTCGTGGCGGCGGCCGCGGTCAGCGAACGGTACGCCGACGGCGGTGAACTCTTCTTCCAGCCAGCCCACACCCACGCCCAGGCGCACTCGTCCACCGGAAAGGACGTCGAGTGAGGCGACCTGTTTAGCGAGAACCAGCGGGTTGCGTTGCGGCAGTATGAGAATTCCTGTGGCCAGGAGTATTCGTTCGGTCAATGCTGCGGCGTAGGTGAGCCAGATCAGCGGGTCGGCGAGGTCGAATTCGACTTGTCCTCCCATCATTTTTCCCGACTCGTCGTACGGGTAGGGCGTCTGGTAAGTCGATGGGACGACCACGTGGTCGACTGCCCACACCGAATCCAGACCGATGTCCTCGGCCAGGAGTGCGACGGCGGCGGCGGCTCCGGGGTGTGCCCCGGCGAAGCTGTTCACACCGAAGAGCCCGAATTTCATGTTGTTGTCCTTCTGCGTTGGTGGATCGAAGTGGGACATTCAGCTGACGTGGAGAATGACTTTTCCTGCTAGACGGCCGCTTTCGAGGACTCGGTGTGCCTCGGCGACCTCCTCGAAGTCCAGTACGCGGTCGATGGGGATCCGCAGGGCGCCGCGGCGACGCGCGTCGGCGATGTAGGTCTTCGCCGCGGCGAGTCGCTCCGGGCTTTCGACCATCTCGAACAGGTCGACGAACGAGACACTTCTGCGGTCGAGAGCCATCAGCGGTAGGTCGATGCGCGCAGCGCGGATATCGGGGGACGTTTGGGCGCCGTAGGACAGCACATGGCCGAACTCGGCGGTGGCGGCGAGCAGCGTATTGAGCAATGTCCCGCCCACGGTGTCGTAGACAACGGTGGCGCCTCTACCGTTGGTGAAGTCCCGGACCGCCTCGGCGAGGTCTTCATCGTCGGCGGCCACCGCGAGATCGGCTCCCCGCCGCAGCAGCTCGCCCTTGCGGACGGTGGTGCGGGTAGTCGCAATGACGCTAGCGCCGAAGTCGTGGGCGATCTGGACGAGCGCGGCACCCACCGAGGAGGTGGCTGCGGTAACGATCACAGTGTCGCCGGAGCCGATCGGCACCTTGGTAGCCAGATTGTAGGCCTGCAGGCTAGCCATCCAGGTGGCGGCCTCATCCTCGTCGGTACTGGTGTCGGCAACCCGCACAAGGGCTTCGACAGGGATGTCGGCGTGAGTGGCATAGGTTCCGGTGCCGACGACCGGCGAGTGGATCGGCAGCACAGCAACTCGCTCACCGACCGCAAATTCGTTTACACCCGCGGCCGTTTCAGTGATCACTCCGACCCCCTCGACACCCATCGCCGCAGGCAGCTGTGGCGAGATCACGTAATGGTCGCGGCGAAAAAGTGCCTCGAATCGGTTGAGGCCTATGGCGCGGACTCCGATGCGGACGTGGCCCGGCGCCAGTGGCGCCAGGGTGAACGGCACCAGATCGAGGACCTCGGGGCCGCCGAGGTGGTCGAACACCACCCGCAGGGGAGCGTCCTGTCCCTCGTTGATGTGCGTCGCGCTCTCGGTGAGTGGCTCAGTCATCTTCTCTCCCAAAGAGGTTGGTTGTGTGTGTCGTCAAAAGGGGGCAGGCGCCTCCCAATTTTATGTAACCATAGGTGTTACATAATGACAATATGTAATCATGGTGGTTACATACGTTGCGCCGGCCGAAGGGAGTTCGTGGTGAGTGCGAACAGCCGAATGAGTTTGGCCGTCCATGTGCTGACGTGGCTGGCGTTCGATCGTCGGGGCACCGACAAGGAGATCGGAACGTCGCCGCGGATTGCCAGCAGCGTCAACACCAACCCGGTCGTGATTCGGCGGTGCCTGGGTGAACTGCGGGAGGCGGGACTGGTGTCCGCGAGTCGGGGCCGCGCAGGTGGGTGGGTGTTGACCCGCGATGCCGCACAGATCACCTTGCTCGACGTGTACCGCGCGACCGGTGGCGGCGAGATCTTCGCTATCCCGGCGGCGCCACCGAACGCCGAATGCTATGTCGGGTACGGCATCCAACCGGTCTTGACTCGGGTGTACGACGATGCCGCCGCCGCGCTGTGCGAGCGGCTGCGCGCAACGACGATCGCCGACGTACTACAAGGTGCGCTGGACGAGTACGCCGACGGTGCCGCCGCCCGGTAGACCAGCTACGGCGAGCCGGCGACGCAGAAGACGTTGCCGAACGGATCGGTGAGCACCACCACCCGAAATCCGGCCCGGCGCGGTGGCGGCCGACCTCGATTGCTCCTGCAGTGATCAGTCGGGTCACATCTGCTTCTCTACTCGGGGAGTGCAGGTCCAGATGCGCCCGATTCTTGCCGGGGGTCGGGCGCGGCACCCGCTGAAATCCCAGCCGCAGGCCCTGCTGCGTGGCCACCACAACCATTTCCCCCGGCTTGACGGCATGTACCTCACCGGCGAGTGCATCAGCCCACCACCGCGCTGGTGCCTGGGATCGGAGCAGTCGAAGGTGATCATCGAGATCTGCAGCGGTTTAGTGGATTCAGACATTGATAGAGCCTCCTACAGACATTCTTGCGGCGTCGGCAGCGGTCTACTGGGTGAAGATCTCTGCGGCGTGAATGGTGTCGAGGTACTCGCGGACAGAGCAGATGCGCCCGTCCCGGAGGTCGAAGACGTAGGCAATCCGGTTGTCGTAGTCAAGTCCTCTCGCTGATCTGCCGGTGGTGTGGGTCTCGACGACGATTCTTTCGGCGGTGGGGGTCACCGAGGTAATCTCCACGTGCGGGCCGTCCGGCAAGGCCGCGGCCACGCGGCTCAGCATCGCCGCGAACCGCTCCCGGTCATACGTTCCGGCCAACGCGAAGCCCTGACCCGGTACACCCGCCACCGTCCAGGTGAAGTCGAGTGTCGTCCGAGCCAGCGCCGCCGCAACGTCGCCGGTGCTCAGGTCGGCGAAAAAGCTCTGTGCGGTGTTCATCGTGGGTGTTCTCCTCCTTGTCCTTCAGATGTTGGTGATGCGGGTGTCGGCGATGGTCTCGGCGAAGCCGGCGCCGAACACCTCTACCGGAGTGCGGAATCCGGGCTGGTGCTGACCGTGGAGAACCCTGTGGGCGGCGTGTGCGGCGGCCAGCGCGGTGAAGCTGTAGCCGTTGACGGTTTCGAGGCGTGACTGCGCCGTCTGGTCATCGCCAAGCACCTGAGCGATTGCGTGGTAGCGATGAGCGGCGCGCTGCTCGGCACTAGGGCCGTCGGGCAACTGTTGGATCTCACCGCTGCGGAGAGCCTCGCCTGAGGCGTAGACGTAGGTGTCGATGTTGGCGATGCCGGTGGAGCGCCAGACGGTGATCAGATCCGGCAGCGTCACCGGCGCACACGGCACCGGGCCGAATCCGAAGTCGAACACCTCGACCGCCGCCGGGTCGGCGGCCGTCAGAGTCCCCGCTACGCGATGCAGCGTGTCAGTCGTCAGGTTCTCGCTGGCACTTCGAGCTGAGCCGCGTGACATCGCGCCGGCGACGTGTAGCGCGATCCGAATGCTGCGCGGGTGGTCGACGTGCGCCGCGGCATGGGCGGCCAGACACCCCAGCATGGCGACGCTGCCGCCACTGCCTGGCAGCAGCATCACCCCGGCCGCCGTGGCGTCGGCATCGTATGCCTCAGCCAGTCGGTAACTGTTCAGCTCGGCGGCGACGTCGAGGTAGTGCACGCCAGCGGAAATGGCTGCCTCCATCAGGGGCTGCGCTGTCCGCAGATACGGGCCGGCACAGTTGAGCAGCACCGTGACATCGGCGAGCGCGGCCCCCACTGCCGCAGTGTCTGTCACATCGAACACCGCATACCGACAGTCCAACCGAGTGGCCAGTGCCTGCAGCTTGGCGGCGTTGCGGCCAGCCAGGATTGGTTTCAGTCCCAGATCCACAATATGTTCGGCCACCATGGTTCCGGTGTAACCGGTTGCACCATAGAGCAATAGGGTTTCCATGCTCAGTGCTGCCAGCTCTTGTAGACGAACTCCAGGCTGTAGCCGTCGGGGTCAAGGACCCCGGCCGCGTAGTAGCGGGGGTCGTAGTGCAGCCGAGGACCGGGCGCACCGTTGTCGGTGCCGCCAGCTGCGATCGCCGCGGAGTAGGCAGCGTCAACTTCGGCGGCGCTGTCGGCGACGAATCCGACATGGGCGGAGCTGCCGTCAGAGCTGCCGTGGCGAAGCCAGAAGATTATCTTCCCGATATCCGGATCTCCGAACCCGTACAGATCCGGATGACCGGGGGGTCCGTCGTTGGCGTCGTAGTCCAGTCGGGTGGTGATCCCCAGCGGCGCCAGTGCCGCGGTGTAGAACGCGATCGACGCTTGTACGTCGCGCACGGTCAGAAAAACGTGGTCGAGCATGATGATCTCCCTTGTGTCGATTTAGATGACGTAGCCGCCGGCGACCTCGATGGTTTGGGCGTTGATCCACCGGTGGTCTTCTGAGAGCAGGCTGGCGATGACGGAGCCGACCTCTTCGGGCTCTCCGACACGCCCCAAGGCGGTTTGGGCGGCCAGCATCGTCTCGAATTCGTCGCTCAACCCGCCACCTAGCTCGGTGCGAATGGGCCCTGGGGCGATGGCGTTGGCGCGGATCCGGCGCTCCCCGAGTTCCTTGGCCAGGTAGCGGGTCAACACTTCAAGGCCGCCTTTGAAGGCAGCGTAAGGGGCTACGCCCGCTGTGGCGACTCGGGAGGTGGCGCTGGTCATGTTGACGATGTGCCCGCCATCGGCCATCAGCGGCAGCAGCGTCTGGGTGAGGAAGAACGGGCCTTTGAGGTGCACCGCGAACAGCGCATCGAAGGACGCCTCGCTCACTGATTCGATCGGTGTGTATTCACCGTAGCCGGCATTGTTCACCAGGGCATCGAAACAATCGGTCTGCCAGGTGTCTTCAAGAGCGGAGCGCAACCCTTCACGGAAGTCGACAAATGAGTCGATGTCGGCGACGTCCAGCCTCAGAGCGACCGCAGTGCCTCCGGCGACGGTGATGTCGTCGACCACCCGCATCGCTGCATCAGGACTGCTCTTATAGGTCAGGGCTACACCCATGCCCCGTTGCGCGCAGGCACGTGCCGTAGCCGCGCCCAGCCCTCTACTGCCTCCGGTGATGACGACAACGCTCATGGACTTCCGCTTCTCCTGGGTTGACTGCTGACGAAAGCAAGTCAACGCCGAACGGAGCCCCTTAGGGAGGGCGGCGCTTCCTGGGTGCGCCACACCCAGGAACCGAGGGCACCGTGTCTACCGGGCGTGCTCCCGGCGGCGGGTGGCCTCCAACGACCCCAGCAAGGCGAGTGCTTGGGCGCTGGACGAACCGGGCGCGGCCGTGGCCACTGTCAGCTGCTGGCCCGGGGCGTTGTTGACGTCGAAGGTCTGAAAACTCAGTTCGAGCAACCCCACATCCGGGTGGCGGATCGTCTTGCGGGTTGCCGACAATCCCGCCACCCGCTGGTCGTCCCACATCTGGCGAAAAGGCTCGCTGCGTTGATAGAGCCGTTGCACCATCTCGGTGACCTCGGCGATCGGCGGGTCGAACCCTTGCGCCAGCCGCAGTGCACTCACCGCCGCGCGAGCCACCTCATCCCAATTCACGTAATACTCCCGTGCGATCGGGTCGACGAAGATCGCCGCGAGCACGCTGCTGTTGCGGCGCTGCAGGGGTGCGATCATCGCTGCGGCGATGGGATTGGCGATCAGCACACGAAATGCCGCATTGGTGACATAGGCAGCGGTGTGCTCAAACGCCCCCATCGTCTGCAACAGCTCCGGGCTGACCATCTCGGTGTCACGGCCGACCCTCGGCGCTAACCGTGCCAACCTAAACGCGTGATCACGCGCATCCGGCGTCATTCGCAGTGCTTCACAGATGGCGTCCAGCACCGGTGCTGAGGGGTTACGCTCACGCCCCTGCTCCAACCGGGTGTAGTAATCCGCGCTCACCCCAGACAACACCGCGACCTCCTCGCGTCGCAGACCTGCGACCCGCCGGCCCGCCAACTCGGGCAGCCCGGCATCTCGCGGCGCTGTCCTGCCGCGCTGAGCCTTGAGAAAGACACCCAGCCCACTGGAGGAACTCTGCAACACCACAGGTCAGACGCTACCCCGACAACACTCCTGCGACGATTCCTGTACACGGTCGACGACGCGCGGGGCAAACAGTCGCTGAACCCGATGCGGTCGGTCGAACGTCACGGCCCCGCGTCTCACACAGCCTGCACAAGTGCAGCGCTGGTGCAGCCGAGCGTGAGAAAGTGCAGTCAAATCTGAGAACCTACAGCGCCTGTAGGTTCTCACCTTTCGCTGCATTTGAAAGCACTCTTAACCAGGGCCGATTCGACTTTGTCTCACGATCGCGACCCGTGGTTTGTCTCACGAAGCGCTGCAATTCCTAGCGAACGTGCGGAAGACGATCTGGCACCCGGCCGAGGTGCTTCATTGCGGTCGTACCGCCACGCGTGCCGCGACCTGGTTACGGACCTGGCTGTAGACATCGACGTTGACGGTTGGGGCAACCCAGAGCGAAACCGCGACGGCATAATCCACCGTCCGGCCGGCAAGCCCGCCAGCTTGTTCGTAGCACTTCACCCGGATACTCATATCGTTTCCCTGACCCGAGGCGAATGTCTTCTCCAGCTCCCACGTTTGGTGCTGGACAGTTGTGGCACCGCGAGTGGTTATGGCCGGCGGGTGACCCGTTGGCGTGCCTAGATTCGGAATGGAACCGGAAGGTGCGACGAAAGATAGGCTTGCACAACGGTATTGACGGTTTCTCCAGTTCACTGGCGTAAGCCAAGCGAGTGTAGCGTCGATCCGTTTGGTTTCACGGACGTTGAGGCCATCGGGCAACGGAAAGAGAAGCTCTTGCTCCTCGGCCGCTCCGATAGATCCGAAGTACAGGATCACCGCCTCGTTGCTGCTGCATCCATCAGAGTAATCCCTTGCTATAACGCCATTCCCTATGGCGATTTCAGGAGGCAAGGGATCGTACGCCAGATCAGATGGCCAATCAGTGCCGTGGACAAGAAGTGCCTTCGTCGCAGCGGCTCGCTGCCGCCGAGTCATGGGGGTCCCCACGGTAATATCTCCGACGAGATCATGAAGTCGCGCAGCCTGTCTGGACACCATCGCTGCAGCGAAACTTGTTCCTGCTACATGGGTTTCATTGCTGCCTGCCGGAGTCGCCACCTTGAGCCCCGGCCCTAACGGCGAGACGCCGCGAAACGCGATCGCCTCCTGTGAGCCGACGCCGTCGACGTAGAACGCTCGACCGCCCGTCGCCATAAGGTCCGGCTTTATGCTGCGCCGATAGCCACTTCCTGTCGCTGTCACGGGGCTGATACTCGGCTGACCGTCGGTTGGGTCGACAAGGTAGCCTTGCGCGACCGCAGCGGAACCATCGTCGTGAGTAGCGCCCACGGCAATGGCGTTGACCGCTTCCGCAGGGGCGAGCAGCCTCCGCTCATTCTGTCGGCGGTCGATGGCGTCCATCAGTGCCTGACGCCGCTCGATACCTGCAGCTGCCGCGAGATCGGCTGACGTTAATGGAGATAGGGCGAGCCTCCCATGATTTCCAGCAGATACAACGATCAGAACGCCATATTCGTAGCTCAGCCAGTCAAGCATGCGTGCCCAGGACGATATGACCGTCTCAAATGGGGCCGCAGGGTCACCAACTGAAATGTTGACGACAGCGATTGTGGGGGCTGCCGCAGGTGTTCCCGCTTGATCCTCGAACAGTTCCCGAAAAACGCGCCACATCAGGTCTGGCACCAATTCGTCTGCCGGTAGCTCTTCTATCCGATCAGCTGTCTCGTCCGACGGTGCCAATACAGGGCGAACCAAGATCGGTCGAGTCGCCGGCGCCTGATTTGAGCTACGGTCTCCCCATACAGCGATCGACGCTGTCCAAGTGCCGTGTCGTCGTTCCTTGACCGCAGCTGATTGCGTGAGATCGTCTGGATCATAAACGATTACACGATCCTGTAGTAGGACGTGATTCTCCATTGGGACGCCGTCCAGAAGGCACAGAACAGGGTCGCCACCCGGCAGCGGGTCGTCGATCTCGCCGGGTATCTCCATCGCCGGCCCAACTATCGGTAGTGACTGCCCCGTGATTCGGAGGTACATCACGTCGGCCGATCGAACAAGGCGAACGCCCTCGAAGTTGCCAGCCGCCAGTTCGTGCAATAGGGCGGTTGGAACCTCGCATTTGAGTCCGTGATACCCAATCTGATCGATGACCGCTACCGCCGTGACTTGCCCGCCTGCCTGCTCGACAAGCGCTGTGACTTCGCGCTGGCTCTTGTCGCGTGCAGCGGGCGTGCGTCGATACCAAAGCTCGACCTCGATTGAGTGGGGGCGGTCATCGATTCGGCCTTCGAAATACTCGTCCCAATCAATCGACTGCAACCGGTCTTGCGGCCCCCAAGGCCGGACCTCTTTGAGGTGCGCGAACAAGTCTCGCAATGGGGAGTACCCGCGCGGCAGATCTCGTCCACCTCTCCATACGCGCCACAGTGACAATAGGTTGTCGAAAGCCCGTTGGTTCATGCAGACCGCATGCAGGCATGACGCAATGAACGGATTTCGAGGCTTGTCGCTCCTGAGCTGGACATCGTCGGTCGGTAATACAGCATCTTCAGCTTCGATCAACACTTCGATACCGAGCTTCTCGGCGACATTTGTGAGGTCGATCTGCTCGTCAAGCGCCTCGAACACCAAGACAAGTTGGGGATCAGCTGCCTGGATTGAATCCGAGATGCGGACCTGATCACCAATCGCCGCCATTGCAGCATCGAACTGCGCGTCAATACGCCTAGCACGCGCATCGGGATCTGTGAATTGAGCTCGGCCGCCTCCTCCACGGCGGGGTCGGATGGCACGGGGTGGTGCGACGCGCCCCAAGATCACCGGCCTACTCGAGGCACGTTCTTCAGGCGACATTTACTCGTCTTCACCGCCGGCTCGGGCGGCCCACTGCTTAATCACTTGCTGGGTAACTGCGACTTCATCCGGCTCAGGGCCGGACAAGATCGAACGTCGCTGAACATCGAGTGCGAACTCTTCCAGCTCAGCGAAGCTCACCCGGCCAAGCCGGTCGGCAATAGTGCGCGCGGTCAACCCGAGCTGAATTCCAGTCTTTGCGGACCAACCTTGCAGCCATTCGATCTTCCCAGCCCGTGTGGGGTAGGGAAGGTTGAGCCTCAGCTGCATCCGGCGCCAAACCGCCCGGTCCAGCAATTCAGCATGGTTCGTAGCTGCTACAACTACCACATGGCTGGGAAGGCGATCGACCTGCAACAGCAACGAGCTGACTACTCGTTTGATCTCGCCAGTCTCGTGTGTGTCCCCGCGTTCCTTAGCGACAACATCGAATTCGTCAAAGAACAAGACGCACGGACGGACGCGGACTGCGTCGAAAAGCGCTTCCATCCGCGAGGCTGTTTCTCCAAGGAAGCTTCCGATCAGACCCTCGTAACGAACGCTGAGTAGCGGCACGGCAAGCTCGGTGGCCATCGCTTCTGCCAAGGACGTCTTGCCGCCACCGGGTGGGCCCACGAGTAGGACGCGGTGGCGAGGTTCGACCCCATGGCTACGTAAGAGATCGCGTCGATAGTGCTCTTCGATGAGCTGCCCGACGGCGTGGCGCACCTCCGGTGGCAGAACCAACTCCGATACGCGGCGCTCCGGCTCCTGTTCGTAGAACAAACCCCTCTTCGCCTCGTTGCGGCTCAGCGCAGTCACATTCGCCGACGACTGGGGCCGCCTTCGGCGCAGCGCCTCGGTGAGTTGCGAAGCCAGGACGTTATGCCGCTTGTTTTCCTCCTCGGCGATCAATGCCTCTGCAGCACGTCTGAACGCGAGGTCATCACCGCCCGCACCGGATTGCACGAGTGCTAGGAGGAGATCTGCACGTGCCATCGCCCTCGTTCTCCTCAACCCGCACGGCAGTCACCGCAAGGTGTACTTTACCGAACGCCCACGCGTCTGACCAAGAACCTGCCGACCACGGTTGACGCCCTTTCGCACGTCACCGCAGCGCCTCATTGTCTAACACGCTCAGGGCACATTGCGATGACACGCCCGCCCTCAACATCCGAGCAACCAGCCGCTTTGGAACACCGGAGAACACACATCCGGCGTCGACGGCTCAGCAGGTCGATTCAGAGACACCTGCCACCGTGGCTTCAACAAACACGGCGCCACGCTTTTCGGCACAGTGACGTTCCCATCATCGATAGCGGGATGAGATTGGTACTCGATCAACTCTTATCCGGGTCGGCGACCCGCTGGGCAGCACAAGAGGATGCCAACGCCTCCGCAGCGATAGCTAGTGGAATGCGTTCTTGCTCAATGCGCCGAGGATCGGCAGTCCGGTCCGTAACCGCGGCGTACGCCACCGCCTCGTGGTCGGTGAGACGTGGCAGGGGCGGTCCGCCCGCCGGGATCAAGCGCCCGTCGGGGTAGTGGTTGGTACCGAACTGCGCGTACCGCAAGTAGGTGGAGTGATCCATCAGGATGGTGCGGACTGGCAGTTCATTGCGGTAGGTGTTGACGATGGCGAACCCTGCTGCGTCGAGGTCTCCCCAGTAAATAATGTTGGGACAGTGGGTGATCCAATCGAAGAGGTGCAACCTCTTCGCCCCTTCGTTGCCCCCACCTTCGACAGCGATCGCGTCGGACGTTGGAGGAAACAGGATTGCGGTGTCCTTGTTCTCGGAGATGACGATCACGTTTGGCCGGTAGGGCAACTGCAGGGCGTCCCCCAGGGTGTGAGAGTCCTGGACGCGCCCACCGGACCGCCGATAATAGGGGTCAAGGTAGGTGAAGTGGATCCGTGGCGCGTGATTCGGCAGCAGCCGAAGCCCGTCACCGCAGCCGGCCAAAGTCGCGACTTGCTCCTGGTGTGCGTTGAGCCACTTGGCATGGACCCCGGGTAGGGGCACCTGTCTCGGGGTCAACCCCAGCGCGGCGGCCTCATTGGCGGCGAACCACGTGGCGACCGCGCATAGCAGTGCGAAATCCGTTTCGCTGTAACCGATTGTGGAGCGCAGCAGGAATTCCATCTGGCTTTCTGGCAGGCTAGGGTTCACTTCGCGCAATCGCAGCTCGCGCGCCCGAGCAATCGTCAACAGCACGGACCAGTGGCCGAGGGGGCAATCCCTCTCACCGGCCACTGCTGCTGCCGAGTCGACGTCGGTGATAGTCACCTCCTGCGGCAGGGTTTGCCCTCCATGCACCTTCCAAAACTGCTCTTTGATGGCGACACCGGGCCGTTGGGCGGCCGCGATGTGCCAACGGCGGATCAACTCCCGCAGATGTGGTGCGGGAATTGCCGCGATCGACTTATTGGTGGTCGCCTTTGGCAGGATCGCCCAACTCTGTGGCCAGTCGCCGCCGTCGGGGTCAACCAGACTGTGCGCCCAGCAGCGTTTGAGTTTGGCTGCGGCCGACGCCGCGACATCGTCAGGCGTCTTCATTATCGAGGCGATAGTCGGATATGTAGGAACGATTCTCGGGGTTCTTGGTGATGCACTTGCGTTCAGCCATGAGCGTCTCCACACCAGTCACCTTGTCCTGCGGGGCCGCTATCACGAGCTGGAAGCCGAGCTCGGTCCAGGCGTCCACGCCGCGGCGTGCGAAGTCGCCGTTGGCCTTGATGAAGGCCTCGTCGAGCACGACCGGTGCGAACCTCGGTCGCTCGTGGTGTGTGTCGCCGAGCCGGTAGCGCAGTGCGGCCGCCGACATGAAAGCGACGAACTCCTGGCGTTCGCCACCACTGAGTGGGGCAAGCTGGTCGTAGCGTTTGATCTCAACGTGGTCGGGGTCGCCCGGGTCGTATTCGATGGCGGTGATGTAGATGTGCTCGTTGACGTTCAGTAGCCGACGCCGGCGCGCTGCCCCACCGGCTCCCGGTTCTGGTCTGCGGATTTGGTCGATGATTTCGCGCATCTGGTGGTAACGCACCTCGTATTCCTCGTCGGTGCGTTGCTTGGCCAGCTCGGTGGTGAGTGCGTCGATGCTGGCGCGCAGGGCAACGACCTCATCGAGTACGCGCAAGTCGCGCTCGATGCTGATGCGGCGGCGGCGTTCCCCGAACGGCAGCGTGGCCAGGATGCGGCGGATGGGTGCCAGGCGCTCCTCGATGCGGGCATGCGCGTCGTCGTAGGCGTTCTTGAGCTGGATGAGGTGGTTGACGGCCTGGTCGTCCATGCTTTGGCGCCACTTCTCCCGGAGCAGATACACCTCGTCGGCGGTGATCTGTTCGAGGATGTCGGCGTATTGCTGGTAGGAGTCGTAGTGCACGCCGCGGTTGGGGTCATCTGGCCACTGCTTGTTGTAGCTGGCGAAGATGAGCTCAATGGCGTCTTGGGCTGCGGCGGCGCGTTCGCCGGCGCGGGCACGTTCGTCGCGCAGTTTACGTCCCACTGCAGCAGCGGTGCTGCCGAACCCTTTTTCGCTGTAGTCCGGCACGTCGACTGCGGTGACTTCGGTGTGGAGTTCGCCCAGTACCGCTGCCTGGTCGTCGCTGACGGTGACATCGAGTGTTTGTTGCCCTACCAGTGCGGTCTCGCGGCGTACGAGGGCGTCGAATTGATCCGAGAGATCTTCGATGCGAAGTCGCACTTCGGCAGCGCGTTTGGCGGCTTCCTTATAGGCCTCCTCGGCCGCGTCCTTGTCGGTGCGCAGCTTCTGCAGCACTGGATTGTTTTCCACGACATCACGAATGGCGCGGTCGAGTTTTTCGACAGCCTGCGCGGCGCCGTCTTTGTCGATGCGGTCCCAGTGGGCTCGGGTCACCGTCACCTGCGCGGCCGCGACAGTATCGAGATGGGTGATTTGCTTGTCGAACTCACGCGCCCGCGCGTCGGAGGCGTCGCGTTCCTGGCGTGCGGCGAGGATCTGCTCGTCGAGCTCGGCCAGGCGCGCCTCGTTGGAGAACCCGATCACCGGGTCGACGTCGGCGGTGCCGGCGGCGCCGCGTTTGCCTCGCCGGGTTTGTCCGGCTTGGGTGACTTTCAGGGTCGTCCCGCCAAGTCGGTCGGGGCTGTCTACGCGTTGCGCGTCGTCGCTGGAGCCGCAAATCCGGTCATATATCCAGCCGATGAACGGTGAGTCATCGGCGAATTGCAGAACCTCGGAGATGTGGCCGGCCAGGGGTGTGGCTGTACGTGTCGCGCCGAGTGGGACACCTTCGAAGTTGATGCGATGCATCGTCAAACTGTCGATGCTGACGGAGAATTCACTGAGCCGCGTCTCGTCGACGAGCATGATGCGGGCCAGGCCCGCCAGTGTGACCTCGGCCGCCACGCGCCATTGTCTATGGGTGTCTTTGATGTCGAGCAGCTCTCCGACGAACGGTAGTTCCTCCACGCTCAGGCCGGTGTGTTCGATGATCGTGTTCCGCGCTCGTAGCAGCCGAACGGGCATGCGGCCTGGCGCTTTTTCGGCCTGTTCGCGTTCCTCGGTGAGGTGGCGCGCCAAGGCGTCGGCCTTGCCCGCGTCGATGGTGGCCGTTTTGCGCAGTGCGCTCAGTCGCTGTTTCTCGTCGGCGTGGCTGTTGAGGAACTGGGCTGCCGCGGCCTGGGCGGCGGTGAGATCTTCAGGTGTGGCCAGCGTGAGGTTCAGCACTTCGGTGTCCTGGTCGAATGCGGCCTTGTTCGTGGTGATGTCGTCTAGCCGCTTGTCGGCCAGGGTGCGCTCGCCTTCGAGGGCTTCGAGGTCGCGTCCTTCGGCGGCAAGGAGTTTGGTGAGGCGCTCGAAGTGTTCCAGTTTTTCATTGGCGGCGCGTTCGGTGCGTTTGTGGTCGGGTTCGAGCTGATCGCGTGCGACGATGTTGGCGTCCACTGCAGATTCGAGGTGCTGCAGTTCTTTTCGGCGCAGCCAGGTCCGCAGCACGCTCGCACCCGTCTCGGTTTGGCGTTCGATGGCTTCAAAGGTGCCGACTTGGGCCGTGCATTCACTGATCTGTGTGTGCAGCTCGACGATCCGTGACAATGCGTCCCGTTTGGCGCCGGCTTCCACGGCGGTGCGGTAGGCCGACTCGGTGTCGGTGAAGGCGGCGGCGACGTTGTCAGCGCGTTCGAAGGTTTCGGGCTCGTCGAGCACGAGTTCTTTGAACATGGTGTCGACGGATTCCATGGCCTTGCCGGATTGGATGCGCGACAATAGGATCAGTGCTTCGGCGCCCTCTCCTCCGGCACCGATACCGAGTCGCAGTTGCACTCTCGCGTCGAACTCGGTGGAGCGGGTGTGGTACTTGACGGGGAAGTGCGTTTCGAGGTCTTCGCGGCGAAATCCCTTGTTGGTTTTGATCTTGTCGAACATGTCGGTGTCGATGTGTGTGTCCGCAGTGAGGCCGATCTTGGTGATGTCGCTATCGGTGTCGGCGGCGGTGCCCACGAAGTACAGTCGGATGGCGGCGAACTGCCCTCCCGCGTCGTTGATGAAATTGGCGGCGATGGCGCCCCACGTGGGTACACCGTTGCCGCGCAGGAGTTTGTCGCGCTTTTCAGCTGAGCCTCGCTCGCGGAACTCGCCGGTTTTTCCTCGAAGGTAGGACAGCAGGGTTCGTTGTCCGGTTGTGGCGTCGCGGTTGCGGCCGGTGGTTTCGTTGGATGCCTCGTTGAAACGCAGTCGGCTTCCGGGCATCATCACGGCCAGGTAGGCGTCGAGCAGGGTGGATTTGCCGCTGCCGGGCGCCCCGGAGATCAGTGTCGTGCTGGGTGAGAACTCCAGGACGTGCCCCGAGCCATGGAAGGTCCCCCAGTTCGTCATCTGCAGGGAGTGCAGCCGCCACGTTGGCTCGCGCTCACTCACCGCGCGCACCTTCGCCGCCGGCGGCGGTGAGCGGATCGGCCTCGGGGTGGTTCTGATCCGGCCCGCGACTATCTGCGTGTGCCGGTGTGGACTGGGTGAGGGCATCGAGCAGCTGGCGCAGCTTGTTGATCGGCAGCAACGATTCCAGGACGGGGTTGATCCAGTAGCGGTCGTCGCTGCCGGGGGCAGATTTGACGACACCCAGGTTTCCCAAGGATTCGAGGGCCGCTTTGGTGACCGTCTTGGGCCGGGATTCGTCGACGTGGGCGGGCAACAGAGTGGTCATGGCCGCGACGAGTTCCTCGAAGTCGACAAAGACGGGGTCTGACGGGGTCGCCCTCAGGCGCAGCCGTTGCCGTAGGACCACCAGCAGAGCGGTCTGGTTGGCCGTCCACCGGGTCTTGCGCAGCAGGCTCGGCGCAGCCACATCGTCGGTCAAGGCAGCAGCCACCTTGTAGGCCACCTTGCTAGCGGCGTCGACGCGCAGGTCCAACAGCAGGTCGTGCAACCGGTGGGTGATCACCGGTTGGGACGCCACCAGGGTCGCCCAGTCCTCGGGGTGTTCGGCGGCCGACAAGTACGGCTGTTTGACGAGTTTGATCAACGCAACGCGTTGCGGCAACGTCAGGCCGCCGCCATCGCCATTGAACAGCGGCCGGGCCGACTCGACGAAAACCTCATCGTCGGTGAAGTCCTCACCTTCAGGGTCGATGCTGATGCTCACGACGCCTCCAGGGATTGCAGGTACCAAATCTGGCCGGGGCTCAAAAAGATCCGGTCCGCCACGAACGTCGCAGCGCTACCGTCAGGTCGCACGACGTGGAATTCTTCGGTGTCCCCGCAACTGCCGAAGTCGAACCCCGACGAGGCCGCGGCCTGCCACAATCCCCACAGCTCCACCGGTCGACGGAATTCGACGGGCAGGCCGTTGAACACTTCCCCGAGGCTGGCTTCGGGCCGCTGCGCCAGCTTCTCCACGATGTGGCGCACCGTTTCAGGCCGGGGCCCGCCCAACGCGACCAGCTCGGCCAGCGACGGCGGGTCGGGCTGCTCGTCCCAGGTGTCGGCCAAGTCCTGCGGATCCGGCTCTGCGATGGAAAGGTCGAACCGCTCACGCAGATATGCCAATTCGATACCTTCCGGGAGAACGTCGAGATCGATCACCGCGCGCGGAGTCCGTTCCAGGATGGTGGCTAGGGCGGTGCCCAGGTCGTTGAGGACGCGCCCTAATTCCCGTTCCGAGACCAGGCCGCGGGAGACGATGTAGCCGGACAGTGTCGACATGGCGCGATCGAGCTTTTCCTGAACCAGCCCCATGTTCATCCGCAACCGCCCCGGAGTGTGGGCCAACGCGTCTTGTTCGTCGGGCCGCAAAGCCTCCTGAAACACCGCATGCGACAGGATTGTGTCGAGGTCGTCCCGCAACGACGCCAACCGGGTCTGGTCGGCCAACAACTCCCGAACACCCTGGAAGGCCTGCCCCTCCGGGGTGTCGAGCAGCAAGGTTCCCGTCTTGTCCAAGTGGTCGATGACTGCCTGGCCGGTGGATCGTTCGTCGGCGCGCAATTCGGCGATGGTGCGCCGATGCTCGACGTCGATCGACTCACGCACCCTGGCCAGGTCCGTTGGCAACCTGCGCACCAAGTCTTCAAGGTGGGTGTAAGACTCGATCAGCGCCCCGTAATCGGCGGCCTCGATCTCCCCGCCACCGGCGATGCGGTCCCGTTCAGCCGCCAACTCATCGACTCGCGCACGCGCAGCGACAATGTCGGAGTCCAGCTGCGCTAGGCGGCTTGCCCGGTCGACGGTCGCCAAACGTGAGAGTTCCCGTGCAGCCTGCAAAATCGCGTTGAGCCTCGAACTATTCGCCAACGGCCTGTCGACGCGCATGCGCCCTACGATTTCGTGTGCCTGCACGGCTGCGGGGGTCAGCAGGTAGCCGTCGGTGTCGGCTGGGCGACCCAGGAGCTTGTCGCCGAGCAACTCCCGGCACATCTCGCGGCCGGTGATCCGGTAGCCGTTTTCCCCGCCACTGCGCTGCGGAACTCGTTCCCCGGCGGCAACCAGCTCATCGAGCAGGGCATCGACCCGTGAATGCAGCACATCGGCATCTACCACCGCATCCGAGTCGGGGAAGGCCGACTCCAGAATCGCCAACGCCACCTCCGGGCTGAGCTTGCGAAACAGGCCGAAGGTCGGCTTCTGCATCACCTCCCGTGCAGCGCGCACGCGCCTGACGATGTCGGACACAGTTGCCTCCTGACTTCGGTGCGATGAGCAACATCATGACCGCCCCCACCGACATGCGCTCCCTCTTCACTCCAACCGGCGGTGGGCCGAATGTTCAGGTGAGGTTGCGTGGACCGACGGGGCGGGGCTCTACCGAGACGGCAGCTTCCGGGCCACCTCCGCAAAACGAGCGGCCGGGAATAGGAACACTGCACGATTTTCTGGCTCGTTCTCGCTCCCAGCTGAAATGGTGCTGTTAGCCCCTGCGTTGACAGGCTCGAATGGTAGCCACCACACGTGCGCCGTCGTCGGTGAGTTGCATAGGGTGTCCGCGCTCGGCGCGAATAAGTAACCGGGTGCCGAGCTCGCGCTCGATGCGGTTGATTTGGGACACGAGTGCGGCCTGACCGACGCTGAGTTCTTCGGCGGCGACCGCGAGCGTGCTGTAACGCGTTGCCGCGGCGAATCTCTCAAGTCGTTCGCGTCCACCAATTCCCACCAGTGCGGGCCTGATCAGATCCGGTGCCTCAACTGCGTCGCGTTCGGCGGCGAGGGTGGAGCTGTGGCTGCCACCGCCTCGCTCCCGCATGGGGATGGCGTGGGTCTTGGCCCAACGCGCGATGTTGGCGGTGCTCATGCCGGCCGCTTTGGCGATGTCGGGTAGGGCGCGACGTTTGTTGACGTACTGGTCGTAGAGCCAGTCCCGGTCGATCGTCGTCCGTGCCTGCAGGCCGGGTTCGCGTAGCGGGAGGTCGTAGTCACGGGCAAGCCGGGCGATGATCTGGCGGCTGACTCCAACCATCGCCGCAATATCCTTCAGCGACATGTGCTCGCGCTCGTAAAGATCGACCAGGCGTGCCCGCGAGAGCAACGCTTTGGCGGTCGAGTAGGCGCGGTTGTAGGGAGCTGGTAGCGGAGCGCTCGGCTCCGGCCTGGGCGCGGGGTGGGTCTCCAGTAGGTAGCGCACGGTGTCGAGGCTGGTGTTCAGACAGTGCGCGGCGGTCCCGAGCTTGATTCCGTCCGCGGCCATGACGTGGTGCAAGCCGACGATGTCGACTACGTCCGGGTTGGGTCCGGGGAGGTCGAGCCCGTCGAGCACTCCCTTTGGCGGATGCCATGTCACTGGTTCGTCGTCGATACCCTGCTCGGCCAGGAACTCGTGGGCATGTTCGCTGAGAGCCTGGGCGAGTCCGGGTGTCAGATGGCCAGGAAAGTCGGCGGTCTTTGTACGAAAGGCGCTGTCGTCCAGGGCCCACGGCGACGTGCTCGCTGGCCACCCGCTCAAGCGCTCGAACAGAAAGCATCGGGCTATACGTGCCCGAACCGACCGCGGTCCCGGGGTGGCCGTGTCGCGGCAGATCTGCGCCCATACCTTGTCCGGCAGCAGCATGCTGTAGTCGGCGCGGCGACGGCGTTGATAGTCAATCGGGATGTCATTGCCAGCGAGGTAGTCGGCCATTCGGATGAGAGCGGCGCGAACGCTTGGCCACTTGTCCTGCTTTTCCAGGAGCTGCAGGACGCGGGAGACGGCGTGGCCATCTATGGAACTGTCAATCACGCCGGCGGCTTCGTCGAGGTTCATCCTGCTGTTGACCAGCAGAAGGATGTTAGACAGTGCTGGGCGTAGCTGCCATTGGTGACAATTCGGAATTGCCAATTGTAGTGACCACGTCGGCCACAGCATCGCGGGTAACCGGCGTGCCAGGGTCGCGGTGCGCTCCGCACCCGGCGCCGGTCGCGCTGGCATTGGTGTGCCGATGCGGTAGCGCAGTTGATCGCTGGGGTTGAGCATCGGTCCGAGGGCGGCGAGTTGGACTGCGGTGAGCACCGGCGACGTGTTCTTACCCCACGCGACATTCGTCGCATTCACCGCCGATCCGCGCTCCCGCGAGGAGGACACCAGCCAGCGCAGTGCGTCCCCGGCAGACGCCACGTCGAGACGATCCAAGGCATTCAGGGCGGCTACCACGCCGACCGCGGCAGTCGCGGCCCGTGCCGGCGCCGCTAGCCCAGGCTTCGTACCGGTGCGGGCAGGACCGGACAGCGAATCCGCGGACTCCGAGGTAGCTCGGTACATGCGGTTGAGTTCGTACGGGATCACGGCTTCCAGTTCTTGTGGTGTGGCGAACGCCAGTACCCGGCCAGCGACAGCACGAATATCCGAGAGAACCTTGAGCCGTGGCTGCGGCACGGTCTGGTACACCCCGAACGTCACGGTCTCGCTGTCGAGGACGGAGTTCACGACCCGCTGCGCGTGTATCACGGGGTGATCTGGATCGAATGAGTTGACGGTCGCGGTGGTGAGGTCGACGCCGCACCTTGGTGGGGTGCGGCCGATTGCGTCAGGCGCCCGGTGCGAGCAGCGGCCGGGTTGGGGAATGATGTCACCGATGTGTGTGCGGCGGCGCTGGACCGCGCCGCAGTGTGGACAGGCGTCGGCGAGCAAGCAGTTGTGGATGGTGCAGGCGAATGTCCAGCCCAGGCGCCATCTCAGTTGCCAGCGTCCACCAGTCGCTTCCAAACATTCTGGGCAGAATCGCGATCCCCGTCCACGTCCCCAGGGGAATGCTCGGCTGAGCATTCGGGCATCGGATTTGATACGCACCGCACGTCCCGAATAATGCTGTAGCGTCATCATTTCCAGCACGTCAGGGGTGATTCCGGTCGCCGCGCTGATCGTCGCTGCTTCGTCAAGATTCAGGCGCACGATCCAGTCAGTGGTACCCATCCCGTTGTACGGGCTCAGGCCGACCGCGGCCAGGAGGTCGCCGAACGCGGTGTGGGTGCGGTGAGCGATCGCTTCCAGCCACGAGTCGATCGCCTCACCCCCGATCGGGCCGACGCGGATCGGCAGGGTGCGCACGGTGTTCATCCGGCCTTGCCGATCCTTGTCGTCAGTCGCCGCGCCTCGAAGGCCGTCACGAGTTCCTGGCGTGCTTTCTCCGACGCCTCGTCGTTCTTGACCAGATCCAGCAGCTCACGGGATAGAAGTTCGGCACCGGTACGCACAGCTCGCTGGCAGCCCCGATTGATCAGGGTCATCAGCGAACCGATATGTCCGGTGCTGCGGGCGAACAGATACTCCGAGAGGTCGTCGGCCAGCATGCCGGGATGCTTGTCAGCAAGCACGATCCGCTTCTCCAAGGCCAGGAGCAGTTGGCGCCATTCGCGCCTACCCTCATCGGTGTCGATCACGAATGGGCGCATGTCGAGTTTGGTGGTGCGTCGGCCGGTTTGGGCTATCACCGCGTCCTCGTAGGAATGCCCTTCGGAGAACAATCCCCGTGCCGCCAGCCCCACGCCGACGAAGATCAGGGTGACGGGAAACTCGTTGGCGATGTAACTTGAAGTGGTTGCTGATCTCCACCCCGACGGTGTTGCGCCAACGCAGAAAGTGCAGATCATCGACGATCAGCAGCTTGGTCTCACACGTCAGTACGCAGTCCAACGCTCGGTGAGCGAAGTGGGCGGCGTTGCCGCGGGACATCCCAGGATGGGCGAAGAACGACAGCATCGCCCGGTTGAACTCGACCATGCCGGTGTTACCGGTCAACCCGACCCGGCATACCGGCCACCGCTCGTGGCCCGCGCTGGTTTCGGTCCCCTGTTCTTTGATTTCGCGACGGTGGAACTTCTTGGCGAAATCCAGCACCGATGTGGTCTTCCCTAGTCCGGGAAAGGCGTCGACCGCCACCGCGCCTTTGGCCTTGTCGCCGTCCTGGGCGTTGCTGTCTACGATGTCCCATAAATCTTCATGCAGGGCGGCCAGCTGCGGTGTTTTGATCGGGCCGAGATTGGCGTGCCATTCGCGGCGCTGCCGGTTGTAATCGTCGAACGCTTCTTCGCTGAGGTCCTCAAGCTCCTTACGGGTCAAAGGCTCCGGTGAGCTCCGCGCGGCGGTGTTCACAAACCGCTGCCAACCCTCCTTGCGGGCCAACGTGAGGTTGTCTAACGGGGACTCCGCTTGTTGCTGTGCCGAGTTCGGCTTGGCCATCACGCGTCGTCCAGGGCGTCGGCGTAGAAGTCGTTGGCGTAGTCGTCGAGTTCGTCCTCGGCGTCGTCATCGCCGGTCTCGGGATCGGGTTCTTCGATCGTCTTGTCTGTGTCGTCGGCGGCGGGAGGATCTGCTGTGGCCAGGACACGGGCGACCGACGGCAGAGTGGCGACCTCGTCCTGCGCAACGCTCTGGTCGATCAGGGTGTCTTCGCGGGAGAGCCGCAATGCCATGCGGCGTTCCGCCAATGTTGAACCCAGTCCGAGGTTCCACCGCTCCAAGAGATCCGCAACCGCAAGTCGATCATCGGGGTAGGTGTACTTAGAAGCGGCGAGCTTGCGCGCGAATTGCAGCGCGTCCTCACTGAGCGGCATTTCCAACGACGGGGCTTGCTCCCACATCAGGGTGTGCCACCTGCGGGTATCCTTATCACGGAAGTACACGCGGGCGATGTCGTCGGGATCGTGATGAACGGGCCAACGGCCCTTGGCTTTCCCCTTGTACGGGCTTGTCATGTTGCGATAGGGGTTCAGTGACGGCCCGTTGTAGCGGCGGCTGCCGAAGTCCACCCCGTAGTGCTGAATCTTCCGGAACTCCACCTTCAGAAACTCATAGGCCAAATCAGGATCGCGTGGGACTTCGATGTAGCCGGCGCGGGCGATACCGTTCTCGAACATCTGCGCCGGGGACATCCGCAACCCCGGTATATGCGGGTCGATCAGACTGTCGTGCGGTCGGCGGTGATACACCACGGCAACCCACTCACGGATGATCGCCTCCAACTCGTCAAGGTAGAAGAACGCCTCCGATTCCGGATCCAGCCCGCGGGAGTGCACATCAGGGCCCTTGTATCCCGGCAAGGCTTGGAGCAGGTCCTCGCGGATGGTGCGAAAGAATCGCTCCACCGGCCCCTTATCCCGACCCGTCCGCAATCGCGCAGGCTGTATCGAAATCCCCATCCGCTGGCACACACTCGTCAGATGTTCGGATACATAGATCTTGCCGTGATCAATGACGATGGTTTCCGGCACGATCACCGGTCCGGCCGCACCGGGCTGTTCAACCGCATCGACATCGATGAGAACTGATTTCGGTATACCGTGTTCAGGCCAGACCGCATGGGCTGGCCAATCCTTTCCGGCTGGCCGGGGCCTATAGGCCTGATACAACACGGACGCAGCGTCCATCGACTTCGTGGACACCGGCGTCAGTCTGATTCCAGTGACGCAGCGGGTGTACCAGTCCATTCCGATCGTCAGTTCAGCCTGCACCCACCGCAAGGTGATCGGATCCATCGCGAATACGTCCAGCCGCGTGGTGTCCATCAGCAGATACTCACCCGGCCGGGTAGGACGTAGCTTTCCGTACACGCCGTCAGGCCGCTCAGCAATGTCGCGGTTCCTCTTGGTGCTCAACCTAAAGGTCGGATACCGGTTCTCCAACTCGGCAAGAACACGGAACGCCGTTGCGCGGGAGGGTAACTCTACTGCTCCGTCGCCGAACCTCGCGACGACACGGGCGTTGGTGCGCGTGATCACCATCGTCTGTGATGGGCGCGATTGGTCTATGTGCTCTACCATTACTTCGACGGCAGTTTCAGTCCACCGTGGGTCCACGTTCGCACCCAGGCCGGCGGTCCTCTTTTCCCTCGTGGACGCCAGCCCCGCTTCACCGTTCTTCTGGAACTGTTGAACCCAACGCTCGATGGAGCGCACCCCGGCGTCAAGTTCGCGCGCTTTGCTCACGTAACGTCTCGACAGCGGCACATTGGCTCGGTACTCCGGCCGCGGCTCCTCAGGAAGCGCCAACTCCTCACTGCCCGAACGGAACCCAGTAAGTACCTCACGGATGTGCGCCGCTCGCTCGACCATCTCTTTGCGCTCGACGTCGCTGAGCTGAGCGAGAACAACCCCGGCATGCTCGAAGTCGTCATTGCTGCACGGTCCCTCCGAATCCGGGATTACTCGCGTGTTGTCTGACACGAGAAGTTCGTTGAGACGAACTCGGATGACAGCCTGCTTCGACGTCGCCTTCAATACGACGTCCATACCTGTCTGGCCGGCGTGGATCTCGACGACCTCCACCAACTCCCCGTCGTGCACGAGCCGAGTTCCCACACCGAACCGCACCCCAGCAGAAGTCATCCCGGCCTCCTCAGTTCCGTTCGTCGGCTTAGTGGTTTGCTCAGGTCGATCAACAGTTCCTGTCGCCAGAGAAGATGCAGCACAGCAGCTTTGACATGTTGGATTGGCTCCTCCGGCAGACAACTGAGGGCGTCCGCAAGAGGTGAACCGTCCAGATTCTGCTGCCGTAGTTGTGCGAGGAGCTCCGACCGGAACAACCAGCCGCGCCGATATCCCGCAAGGAAGCGGACATTTGCCAGCTCCACGGCTATGGGCTCGGTCGCCACTTCATAACGCCAACCGCGCGACTCAATGAGTTCGCGAGTCCATTCGAATGTGAAAGTCACCTTGGGATCGGCGAGACGGTGCGCGGGTTTCACGTCCACGACCACGGGGCCGTTATCTGTGATCAACAGATAATCCGGGATGTGCTTGCGTGACTTGCGGTCAACCGATGTCCGGAGCAGGAACGGCTGAGCGATGATGCACTGCACACTCGTGTCAAAGTCGGCAAAAAGCAAGCGTGCCAATTCAAGTCGCGATTCGTAGATGACGTGACCGCCAACGGTGCTCGACCAGTAGCTTCCCGAGTAGTGTTTCTGCCCGCGGTACCACCGAAAGGTCCGCCAGGGAGTAGCGTTGGTAAGTTCGTCGATCCCGGCCGCAGTCCACTCTCGCGCAACCTCACTGAGGTCGTCAGCACGTCGGTACGAGACAGAGGCAGTCGACGCCTCGTCTCCACTGCGGCCCATGGCGATCACCTCGGCCCTGCAATCGGATCAGACTGCTTTGGTGACCTGATCGTTACATGACGATCAACGCGTCCTTGGTATTGAACAGCTCGCGTGTCTCACGAACCTGGCGGATCCGCCATCGCTCCGCCATCACTCGTGAGATTCCGCCACGTTCCGTGAGAACCTACAATGATGTAGGTTCTCAACTCCGATGGCCAGTCGCGGCTCACTGAGCTGCGACCTTGCATTGTGTCTCAGCCAGTGGCCAACACACTTTGTCTCTTGCCGATGGCCAATCGCGCTCTACGTTCATTTGCTCGCTCGATGTTCTCGGACAAGATCGCAGCTGAATCCCCCGTCCACAGCGCCAGACACTTCGGCAGCTTCGTCACAGTGACGGCATCTACGGGGACCGATGGCCAAGACCCTGGGGGACTGCCCACCAACGTTTACTCTGTCGGAGGAGTGAACACCATGACGCGCTGATCGGCGTCAAAGGTCACCGAGCCTCCTCCGTAGCGCCGCAGTTCGCGGAACAGCCGATGGCCTTCCAGGATCGCCAACTCCCAGTCGGCGGCGGTGCGGGCGCCAACCTCAAATGTGTTGGTCATCATGGCGATCGAGTCCAAGAACGGTTGGTCGATACGTTCGATCCCCTCGAGATTGTTGTGCTGGGTGCCGTAGGCGAACGCGAAGTGAGCTAGGCCTTCCTCAGCGACAATGGCGCGGCCGCCATCTTCGGCTTCGTCTATGTCGGGCATGGATTTCCGCTTGCAGCCCAGCATTTTTCGGACTTGCGGCGACCAGCCAAGGATTGCCGCGTACGCGAGGTGGAACACGTCGTGGAAGCGATAGCCGTCCTCGTCGAGGGAGTTATCCGTGAGCGGGTCACCGAGTTGGCGGCCATCCATCCACACTGTGATTTCCGGACGACCGTCGTCGTTGATCGTCTGTCGGAATTCCATCGTGCCCGATCTCGGCAGCTGCTCGTGGGCAGGAGCGGCAGCGTCGAGCTGGTAGTTGGTGGACGGCAACCAACGCGAACGGGTCTTGTGCAGATTGGCCTGCGCGATGTCCTCCAGGCGCAGATCGACTTCGGTAGCGATGGCAGCCAGGTACCACAGCACGTCGCCGAGTTCTTCGCGCATTTGTTTCTTCCAGCTGCCGTAGGCGTCGCCGTCGCGCAGGTGCTTTTTGTAGACGGTGTCGACCGAGCCGGCCTCACCTGCCAAGCCCAGCAGGTACACCATCAGCATGGTGACGCCGGTTGGGCGGTCCGCTGCTGCGTGCTGCTTCTGCGCGGTGTCGAGCGCTGTGTGTTGGTAGGCGTCGAACTCCATCAGTTTCCTCCCTGCTTGATTTGCAGACAGCTGGTCTGGTTTCCCAACACTGTTGTATCATCCAACAAGCGGTCTGCAAAGCGAACAGGAAGGTGGGCAGCTTGATTCAGATCGAGATAGAGGAACTCATCTTGGAGCTACTTGCCGAGCAAGCTGGTGTCTCGGTCGGAGATCTCCGTGACGAACTTCTTGCGTTGGGTGAGGAAATGCCGCTCGATTCCCTTCTGGCGGTGGAGATCCTGGTTCGGGTGCAGGAGGCGACGGGCGTTGTGCTGCCCGCGACCGAAGAGACCGCAGAAGCGCTGTTGTCGGTGCGTGGCTTCGCCGCCGCCGTCCGGCGCCAACTTGAGCGGACGCAGCCCGGACAGGAGACGGCGTGACCGACGGCGGCCTGGAGTTCGACCAGCAGGCTCTGGCTCGGCGGCTTAGGGAAGTGCGCGAGTACCTTGGCCTTTCTCAGCAGTACGTCACTTCGATGACAGGAATCCCGCGGTCGGCGATCTCGGAAATCGAGCGCGGCAACCGTAAGGTCGACAGCCTAGAACTCCGTAAGTTGTCTCGCCTGTACCAGTACCCACCGAGCTACTTCCTCGGTGTCGATGCGCCCGATGCCGGACCCACCGACATACCAGTGGCACTCGGTCGGGTACTCACTGATCTGACCGCGGCCGATCACCGCGAAATCCTCAAGTTCGCTGAATACCTGCAACACGTGCGGCGCACGGGTACGCGGTGAGCCCATGGCGATGACCTGGCAGGGCGCCAACCGGGTGGCCGCGATCGCGGCGGCCCAAGCACACGGCGATTTGGGAATCGACACCCAAGCGTCGCCGGTCGACGTGGGTGCTGCGATCGACGCGGCGGGCGTGGCCTTGATGTACCGCCCGCTGCCCTCCTTGTTCGGCGTGTACTTGTACAGCGCGGGGACCGATCCCGGGATCATGGTGAACAACGCCCTTACTCGGGCTGTGCGCCGGCATACCGCTGCCCATGAGCTCGGCCATCACCGCTTCGGCCATCAATCGTCAATCGAGGCCGGCGCGGACGCTACAGACCCGTCGGCGTCGCTGCGTGCGGCACGGCGAGGTGGTTGGTCTGACGAGGAGAAGGTCGCCGAGGCGTTCGCGTCGTGGTTTCTGATGCCGCGGCCCGCGGTAAAGGCGGTGTGTGCCGACATGGCGGTGACCGCGCCACATACCGCCGCACAGGCCTACCAGCTCGCATTGCGGCTGGGCACCACGTTCGCCGCGACGGTACGCCACCTTGGCGTATTGAGGTTGATCAGTCAGGCTCAAGCCCGCAGCTGGGCGGCCGTCGCGCCGGCGACACTCAAACGCCAGCTTGCTGGCGAGGACATTGCCTCCACCCGCGGAATGGACGTCTGGGATCTTGCCGCGGCACCGGTCTACACGCCGGTCTCCGTCGCATCGCCAGGCGACGTCGTGGTGGTCACGACCGGCAGCGGCGAGACGTGCACGGTGCAGGGCCCTGCCGACATCCTCGGACCAGTGGCGGGCGGGTGGGCGGCGCGCTGCGGTGATCCCGGTGACGTCGACACCCCCGTCACACTCAGCACATCGTCACGGTCGTATTCCGTCGTACTGGGTCGACGCCCGTACGGGATCTACAGGCCGAGCGCCGAAACGGCCACGCAGGCAACGGAAGGTGCCGTATGACCGACTTCTGCTATCTCGAAGTGGACGACATCGCGGCTGGATGGTTGGACACCATCCTGTGGGTAGCCGCGCAGCCGCAACGCAAGGCGTTTCACACCGTGACCCGGATCCTCGACGCCGGTGTCGATGGCAACCCCCGGATCCATCGAGCTGCGGCTGACCTGCTGGCCGACGTGCGACTGCCGGGGGTGAGAACCGTCGCCAACACCATCTTCCCTGCCGCGATGGCGGCACAGACCCCCGACGTCACGGCGTTGGGCGCCCGCTATCAGCAGGTCTTCCCAGAGTTGCGGCGTCTAGATCGCAACAACCGCAACGGCACGTACTTTCATCGGCTGGTCGCCTATCCGGGGGCGACGGGCACGACGAATCAGCTGGAGCGCATCGTCAGTGCCCTCACCGTCGAGCTAGGCACCAACGGCCCCAAACGCGCCCGATACGAAGCCACGTTGGAAACACCGGCCGAGGCCGCCGATCCGCTCAGCGAGAGCGCGCCGATATTCGAGCCGAGCAAGGACAGCTCTCCGATGGGCTTTCCATGCCTGTCGTTCCTGTCATTCCAACATGACTGCTCATCTCTGCACGCAGTCGCCCATTACCGCTCGCAATGGCTGATGCAGCGTGGGCTTGGCAACTACCTCGGAATCGCCCGACTGCAGCGCTACCTCGCCGACCAAGCGGGCCTGAGCGCCGGCCATCTGACCGTGGTGGTCGGCCACGCGCACGCCGACCATCTCCGCCAGGACCGCATCGCCGCCTTGGCCGCGCTGCGGCAGGATCTGGCTGCTGCTACCAGCGGTGAGGCGACGCTGCGAGAAGGCGTGCGCTAACCGCGGGGTCATCGAGCACGGAAAGGCAGGCGTGGGCGTAGTCGAGAAGTTCGGCCCCGGCCGCACCGTCATCTGCGGACTCGTTCACATCGGGGTTGAACCGCGCCTCCACGCGGATCGCCAGCCGCTCCAGGCTCGCGACCACCATCAACAACTCGCGGTCTCCCACGACATCTGCATCCACCGTCGAACGTCCCCTTCATCGCCTGCTGGGCCCGATCCTAAGCCAGGCGCACCGACCCTCAGGCCGTTACCCGCTGTTGTGGGAGGGTGAGCCGCCACTTCGGTGGGAACCACGCCGACACCGCGCTGGCCACGGGACGGAACTTCTGTTTGATCCGAGTGCGACCGCTGTAGCCGGCGATCTCGGGATGCATGACGCGGGCGTACTTATCCACCTCACAGAACAAGTTCTGGCAATCGATCAGCTGTAGTGGACGCCCGAACAGCCCCCCGAACTGCAGCCCGAGGCGGGCGAAGTGCTCGGTTTGGGAGGTGGCCATGTATTCGATCAGTTCACGTTCCTTGCCTGCACTCGACGGCCCGAAGCACTTGCGGATCCCGTCGCGGGCACCGGGCCCGGCGACGACGAAGTCCATTTCGTCGAAATCCAAGGCGGTGCTGTAGTTGATGTCGATGAGGAACTGAAAAGCTAGGAAGTCGCCGATGGCCGGATAGCTCTTGAGGACGGCGAAAGCATCCTGCATGCTATCGGCGCTGCACAGTTGATCGGCCAAGCGTGTATCGAGCATGTGACGCAGCAAGCGTAAATGGTTGCGGTGCTTTCGGTCTGCACCCAACTGTGGCGGAGGAACCACGTACGCCGCCGAGTACAGGCGGTGTCCGCGCGAGAAGGCCTCATCGAGCACACCGCTGTAGAGATCGACGTCGAACCCGTCCAGAGTGGGGAAGCCCAGCTGCTGGGTCAGCAACTGCCAGGTGTCGATCTTGTTGAACAGTTTGAACAGCATCACCCGGAATACCAGCTCATCGGGCCGCTGGGACCCCCCATAAGCGACGTCACGAATGAGGAATTGGCTCACGCGATCGGAGGCGCGGAAGCAATTGGTGAACCTGTGGTTGCGCAGCACCGGGTCCGATGTCCATGGTCCGGGACATCCCGCCAACCGGGCCTCGTAAACCTGCTGGCGTTGAGCCGCGAATCTCCAATAAGTGTCGAATACCGGCGTCGTTTCGAAGAGCTCACCACCAACCCGCACGACGGGACCGGGCATGTACGCCGCAGGTGGTGTCACGAAGACATCATCGCCCACTCCGTCAAGCACCATCTGCTGAGGGCTCGGCACCGCGACCATTGGGACCTCGCTTGCGTGAAGTTATTCGCTATACGTGTCACTGTATACACGTGACGGTTTCTACCCATGATGGACATGCCGAGCGCTCAGCGGCGTTGTTCAATAACCGTCATCTAGTTACGGTCGTCGGCGCGATCGCCAAGGTGCGCGGCGACGGCGGTTTCACCACTCGCGGGATCGCCGTAGCAACTGGTCTTCCCGACAGCTTGGTCCGCCCGGTCATTCACCGTCTATTCGCCGCAGGGATCCTCGAAGAGGCCCGACGATTGCCAGGTCCACGGGGAGCCACGTACTTTCGCGCCGCCAAGAAGAACACGTGGACCGAATTGAGAGCCTTGTGCAAGGCCCTCGCACAGGACAGCCAGTAGCTGAACCGTCACTGCTCGATGCCGCCCTCGCCGACGTTTCTCAACACCGTCGATGCTGCGCTCGACCTGATCTTCGATGAAGATACATTCATCGTATGGCTGGTCGGAAGCGGCATTCCGCGGAGGGCAAGACCGGCGAGGAGATCGCCGCTGAACTCGGCGTGTGTCGGCGGCGACGTTGTACAACTGGCGCCGCGCCCACGGCGGCATGGATACCGACGCCGCAAAAAGAGCTGCGCGAGCGGAAGGCCAGCCTCAAACGACTGCGCGCTGAAGCCGAACTGGTCAAAGACGCCCTACGGGAGGTCGCTTCCCAAGGGAAATTCTGAGCCAGCTGCCAAGTGCCGCGCCGTCGACATGCTCACCTCCACGTTGGGGCAGTCCCTACCGGAGCGATTGGCGTGCAAGGCTGTTGACTGGCGCGCTCCACCTGGTCGCCGCTTGCCGTTGTCGCAGACCCCGCCGATCCTGGCACCGAGATGCGGGCCTGGCTGCGCTCCTACGCCACCAAACACCCCTGCCATGGATTCGCCGTGCCTGGGCGTCGTTGCGTTACAACGAGCGCCGTGAGGTCAACAAAAGAAGATCCACCTACTGTGGCGGGAGGAAGGGCTGAAGGTGCGGGTGCACAGTCCGCGCAAGCGTGCCGGGGTGTCCTCGATCCTGTCGATCGAGGCCGACGCCCGAATGTGTTGTGGGCGATCGATTTCCAGTTCGACTCCACCATCGGCGGCAAGGCCATCAAGATCGCCTCGATGGTCGCCGAGCCCGCCAAGGTGTTCAACCTCGCCGGCGGGCCGCCGCGGGTGCTGCGGATGGACAACGGTCCGAGTTCATTTCTCAAGCGCTGCAACAGTTCTCTGACGGCAAGACCGGAATGTCGTGTATCCCGCCGGGAACGCCATGGAACAATGGGCATATCGAATCGCTCAATAACCGACTCCGCAAGGAGTGCCTCAACCGCAACCACTGGAAGACCTGATCGACCCGCGTAGTGATCAGCGACTTCAAGACGGAACACAACCACCGACACCGTCACTCGTCGCTGGGCTACCCGCACACCAGCCGAGTACGCTGCCGCATGCAGGTGCACCCAAACTCCGGTGGCCTGCGAGATCAACTGAATCTGGATTAAACAAGCCTGACTCTAACTCTGGGTAGACTTGGTATCGGGAACTCGCCACTCCGCTGCTCATACGGATGTGCTCAAGGCGCCAGTCACTGGAACTTCCCGTTCACTGATCCAGCCAATACCAGCGCCGCCGACCACGCCACCTAAGTCACCGGCCCGGTGGATACCCATTGAATACGGCTGTCTACGCAGTACTTTGGTTCCGTTAGAGTCAGAGAGTGGCTCGCGAGTCGCTGCGCGAAGGCTTCCCACGTATCACCCACCGCGAGGTCGACGTAGTTGAGAGGACGCTCGAAGGTGAGCCTCGCCGCCTCTTGGCCGCGCGTCCGCTCCGCCTCTCGGAATGCCCTGAGCGCAGAGGCGAACTGACCCGCTGAAGCACACCTCAACCCCGTCGCCACGATCCGATATGGGAAGGCGCCCCGGATCGTCTCGACAATCGCTTCCGCCGCAATCCGACTCGGGTGTACGACGTACGTATGCCACTGTTGCTCGACCTTCTCGTTACCCAGGAGCGCACGGAAGTCTGCAGCGAGTGTCGCCCGGAACTCGCTGGTGGAGATGGGCCATAGGAACGGGACGACTATTTCAGTGACCTGACCGCTAACAAGATCGTCGATTACACCTGCCGCGATTTCCGGTGGAACACCGCCTAACTCGCTGCTCCAACGCACAACCAAGTTCTGTCTCTCATCGATTCGTAGGTGCGGAGTATCACCTACCAAGGGACGCAGTCGATTTGGATCGATTCGGTCCCTGTTTCGAAGTACTGCCGTCAGATCGTTGGGCAATGACCACTGGCGCCGATATTGGGCGAGAGAGGCTACGATCCTTCGCCGCTCGATGTCGACCTCGATCACCTTGAAGCTCACGTGGGTGTTAGCCTCAGGTCGGGGATTCTTACCCGACACCATTGTCTCGCTTGACGGGATGAATACCGTTTCTGGCAAGTCTGCGCAGTTCACCAACAATCCCGCCCGGTTTGAATCGACTACCAGACCTCGGTATGACCGTGCGTCGTCGATCAGGCGTAGCGGATCCTCGTCGGGATGCCGCAGGCTGAGATAGGCCCGGCCCTTCGCAACGTCAACTTCATCGATGAAGGCTTCGACGGTCTGCCCAGCTGACAATGTCGGAATCGGCCTGCCCGGCCAGGCCAAGTGGGCGTTGACTATCGAAGTTACGAGTCCGGTATCGGTCCGCACGGTGATTCTTTCAGTGTTCGTCTCCAATATCGTTGCTGTGGATCTGACACGACCTGCGAGCGCTTGAAGTCCCGTAGTATCGATGACCCGAAGTCGCGGACGAAGCGTCCTCGCGACAAGCCGTTCCAATGCCCGTCCCATCGCGATCTGTTCGGCGGGGCTCAATGTCTGCATCGCCCTGTACATCGCCAGTACGTCGGTCGGCGTCACTTCGCCGTCGAGCGTTAGTGTCTTGCCCCGTCGTTGGAAGGGTCCGGTCGGCAAATGAAAGTTGTCAACATCTAGGTCCACTTCGCTACGACGCGGCCTCGACTTCAATGGGAGCACCCGAACGGTTTGGCCTACCGATAGCTCCTGCGGGCGTAGGGGTAGATAGTCGCTTGGAATCCCGACTGCGATGGGCGGATCTTCCGATCGAATACGCAGGCCATCTGCCTCCAGCGCTAGCCAGATTTGATCGCTCGCCGCATCCACGATGGTAGCCGTGAGTGGCGCGGCACCGTTCTTGGCGATGCGCGTGAGTACGCCCACTGTCCACGGCAGCGCGGAGAGCGCCACAAGCGCATTCGAGGGGTCAGTTCCCACGACCGCGAGATTCCGCCAGCTTCCGACCATTCGATCGTCGAGCATCGAATACCGGACACCGAAGCCAATCTCGATGGCCGATATCGGAACGTTCACCCCGGTGGTGGGCTCTTGGCCTACTAGCACTCGGGTGCGGTCCCTGTTGAGTGTGCGGATCTCTTTGACAAGCACACGGCATTCGCTTCCGGGCCTGAACCGAGCGGCAAAGCTCTCGGCTGCAGCGATGGGATCCGGCTCTGCATAAACGACTCCGTCGACCACGCCGGTCACTGCCACAATCGGATGCTGCGCATCAAACCCTGTACTAACTATTTCAAGCTCTGCGTATGGGTTATCTTGCAGCGCAGTATCTTCAGCTTCAGAACTTGGTAGGGCGGAGTCGTCGGAATCCAAGAATTCCACTGCGCTGGACAAATCCGGTTCGAGGCTGCCAAGATCGGCTCTCTCCCCGCTACGTTGATCCAGGTCGCCCGTTTCAGGCACCGCATCTTCCAGTTCAGTCAGGTGCAAATCCGGCACAAGCAGCGGAGCCTCAGAGAAGATCCTCCTCACCTGAATGCCGTCTCGGCGCTCGCCCACAAGCTCGGCTCTTATTCGCTCACCGGGAATGACTAAGGGGGGCTTCGCAGCTGCGGCGATGCCGTGGCCAGCGACGTGCGCAAGCAGTGGAACATCGTCGGAAAGATGATTGTGAGTGAGTGCGACACAGAACGATAAAGTAACCCGGTCGGCAGGATCTTGAAGTGGCGATATCCATTGTATGCGGCGATCCCTTACCAGGCTCGCAAGGAACTCGGGTGTTCGACCTCCACGTGAGATCAGTGTGTCGGAGTCCAACTCCGAAACGGCTCCGCTGTGAAGGCGCGTAACTACTTCGCGATCGGCCCGTGGCACGAGAACCGGCCGCCAACCCTCTTCGGCGGCGCCATATAGTGCGTTCGGCGATGACCAAGCTATAACTCGACGCAATCGGTCGGCCAAACCAGGTTCGACAGGGCGAATCTCCACAGTTTTCGTCCGCGATTGCAGTGATTGGAGAAGTTTTGCGCGTGCTTCCAGAATGCTCCGCAAAGCCCCATCGTCCAGCAGATAGCGCTTACTCACTGCGGATCGTTCTCCTGGTTCTGCCATCTCCCATAAGTGGAAGAGCAGCAGGACTGCGTCGAGATCGTCTCGACACTCCGACAAGAGCGCGGAGTGCACCCGGTCCGCGTGTAGGCGGGTGACTGCTGGCCAATTGTCGCTCCACCTAAGCACCTTGACCCAGCGGCGATCCCGGACCGCAGCAAGCACGGTTGCGGCCTCTACTGCTACGCCTGCCTCGTCCGCGCACATCAGGACGGCCGCCGCGTCGAATGCCTCCGGCGAAGCCGCTAGTTCAGTGCCGAAAGGGGTTGGGTCTCCGTCAGCAGTAATTGCGCCAATACCTCGAAGCGTTGCGGTTGCGCGCCGCAACTCACCCTCCGGGGGTCCGGGCTCGAGCCACTTGAGTGCGGCGGAATCGCTGATTCCAGCAGCGGCCGCGGTGAGCACGACACGTTCAAGAGGCGCGCGCACGATCTCTGGAGGAGTCTCGAACGGAAGAGCTTCGAACTGGGTCCTGGAGAACAAGCAGTGCCAAATTCCGGATGCCGTGCGACCCGCTCGACCGCGGCGCTGGAGTAGACCTGATCTCGAATGCGGCTTAGGCCGCACGACCGTTGTAAGGGTGGACGAATCCCATTCCGTCGAGTTGATTAGCCCGGAGTCGACCACGTGTCGAATACCGTCGATCGTGAGTGACGTTTCAGCAATGTTCGTCGATACGATGACGCGCCATTTGGTGCGTTGGCTCCGGTTCTCAGGACGGAGTGCTCGAGCACGTTGCCGCTGCGGGAGTTCGGCGTAAAGCGGAAGTACCTCCACGGCTCCTTGTAAGTGATCGTCCTCTTCAATCAACTCGCCCAGTTCAGCGACTGCGGCCTTGATCATTCTTGTCCCGGGTAGAAAAGCGAGAATGTCGCCGTTGTAGCAGGGGACATGAATTGGTATATCCGCAGGGCGCGGGCCGCCGGCCATCCATTGCAAGATCTCCAGGGTCCGGTGCGCGACCTCGCCTGCCATGCGCGCAGGCCACTGGCTCGTGGGAATCTCCTCAGACCCTCGCCAGCGCTCATACACCGGGTTGTCCGGCTTCCCTGGCATCGAGATCGCGGTGGCACTTATCTCGGGGCCGAAGAAGCTGACAAAAGAGTCCGTGTTGATCGTGGCAGACACGATCAACAGCCGCAGTTGGGGCAACATGACGAGTTGACGGCGCACCAGCGCGAGGATGAGGTCTATGTTGAGGCTTCGTTCGTGAGCCTCGTCGATGACCACCGTCGAGCAGGAGTTGAGTTCCCCTCTGCGAATCATGTTCAACAAGGTGCCATCCGTGGCGAATAGCAAGCGATTGCGGGAATCCGACTTATCGACCGCCTTTGAGTGCCTGAATCCGATGTCGACACCTGCTCCGACTGCTGCCCCGTGCAGTTTCGATGCCAGGAAGCGTGGGATTCCTTGCGTAGCCTCGATTCGTGGTTGTGTGACCACAATCGTCCCATGCCGCGTGATTGCATCGTGCGGATATGGGTCAGGGGGGTTGAGCAGGCGCCATGGAAGGAAGGTCGACTTTCCCGAGCCTGTCGGAGCGTGCACAACGATTACCTGATGCTGTTCGAAGAGCGTAATCAAGTCACGAATGTGCTTGTCCTCAATGCCAAACGTTCCCGGTTCGATACTGGGTACGGGCGTGGTATCCGCACGATGCGGACGCGGGCCGCGGTCAATCCGCCCCAGACGGCCGGCTTTAAGCCCTCCTGGAGGTACGGGACGTTCTCCGGGGTTTAGATCGACGTACGCGGCGCCCATTCGAGCCGTCTGGCGGTTATGGCGCTGCCGACACGACAAACAACGTTCAGGTCGGGACTCTCCTCGCTCAGCAGCCGCTCTGGCGGACGCATCAGAGTAGGTAAACTGATGGCCGCAACCTTTGCACTCCACCTTCCAGTCGCGCGTCACACAGCACCCCATAACGAGCCCGAAATGTATTCGTCTGCAAGGTAAATCGGCTGTACCTGCACGGGATGCGAAGCCTCCATCATGTATCGCTGAAGACCCCGGTAGAACCCGATTACCGCGGGTTCAAAGCCAGTGTGTACTAGCTCAATTCGTCCAATACCAGCAGCCGCGAGGTCGGCCAGTCGAGTAGTGCTTGTGGCCGCGCAATAGGAATCGGTTTCAGCCATTGTGCGGGTGGTGGAAACGGCACGGTTACGGAACCAGTAGCCGTCAACATCTAGATCTAGTTCGGTGTGACGCATCGACATCAGTCCGACTCTCAAAGTCCCGCCACCCACTGAGGCATTGACTCGCGGTGCTCGAAAAGTAAACGGCTCCGCCCGCGAGCCGTCGACGTACAAGATGCCTACTTCGACTGGCACCGAGACCACGGCGCCCGCATGGTTGAACACCTCCGTGATCACATCGTGGCGAGCGCCTGCTCCGACGGCGATGGGCCTACCGGCTTCAACTGCGGATGCGCAGTCACTCCAAAGTCGGTCTGCGGATCTGACGCGGTCAGATCTGTCAGCAAAAACATCCCACCTCGGCAGGTGGCCGCGAATCTCAGCAGCTATTTCTGGGGCGGTCGGAGTCCACTCAGCCGAGCTTCCTCCTTCTACCGCTTCCACCTCCCAGTGCACAGCTGCTGGCGCGATGGAAGGCGTTAGCACCAATCCGTATCGCCTCGCGGCGATTAAGTCCGCCATCTGCAACGCCTGCGATCGCCCCGGTGCCGTTAGCCTGCTCGCCACAGTTCGCAGCCATTGCGGAGCGGTGTCCGGCGGATGGAAACCAGCACGCCCCCTGCCTACGGAGTCGATGTTGCGGATTAGCGTGGCGTCCACACTTGCGAGTGTTTGCCCGTGTAGGCGGGCGAGCCGCTCGATCCCAGCGCTTGCCGCATCGTAGCGGCGGAGGTCATCGCGGGTCAGGTGGTGCCCCCGCGCATGTCGCCGCTCGACTGCTTGTAGCGATCGGACCAGGTCGCGAAACCCCACGGGGTCGGGCTGTTCGCTACCGGACCATGGTCCAGCCATGCCCAGCAGTAAGAGCGTAGTGCCGGTCATAGACGCGCCCCTGCTGCGCGGCTCAGCGCGTCTGCTGCGCGAAGCGCGATCGTTGTCGTGTACTCGGGCCCCGACAAGACCACTACATTCCGTAAGCGGGCTGACTCCAACACCTCAGCCATTGCCATGCTGCTTAGCGAGTGTAAATCCTTCGGGCACAACAGCACACGGCCTTCGGGCGCCGCCCTGACGGCTGCGGCCAACGCTTCGATGAGCTGATCGTGTTCGGCATCAACCACTTGGACATGGAAGTCGGATATCGGTGGCGGCGCCGAGCCTGGCACCCACCAATCCATCAGTTGGATATCCCGCGCCGCTACCACGGCACAGCGGTTGGGTAGCACAGTCAAGTTCACAGGTTGCTCCGAATCTTCCGCATCCAACGAACTCATTCCCGAGCCAGCCCCGACACGCGTGACGAGCGTGGCAAGCATCAACGCCGACCGTGCCTCGAGCAGATCGAGCGCGTACCGAGCGCGTTCAAGCGGATTCGAATCGCCTCTGAGGATCGCGGCAGGGCCTTCGGCCCAAGCAAGGATGGCTTCGGCGGCCGGCGCAGACCACGTGCCGCTCGCAACCCCGAAACATACCGCCGCGAGTCCGCCGGGAGAGAGTTCACTCAGGCGCCTGCGCATGCCATCCGAGAACTCTCCGGATGATAGAAACAACGTCTGGGCCGACTCAGCATCGATGACGCCCGACTGTCGATCGAGCTTTACGCCGCACCGGCCTGCCCATCGCATGAGCGGGTAAGGGATAGGCGCTGGCTCTGCGTTTCGGCCAACGCCGGCAGCGAAATGGACAGTTAAATCTCCACCAGCTCGATACGCCTCTGAGAAGAGCAGAGTGCACACTGCCCGGGCCGGCGCGTCGGGATCCAACTGCGAAAGTTCAGTTATAGGGCAGGCACCGACAACAAGCGCCTGCATGTTCCGATCGAACCTCAACAACGGCATTGCGATGACCACATTCTGCGAGCAAAAGCGGTACACCCGCCAGTCGTCGGGCCGCGGCATCTGGTCAGCGGCACGCCGTCCCGCAGCAATCGCCGCACGTTGATTGGCGAGGAACTGCTGGATACGACGAACTTCGTGCGCATGCGCAAGAAACTCGCGAGCGTACTCGGTAAATGTGCTCACTGGAGGCTGTGCGTAGGTCCACGTAACCGGTTTGTCGAGGTCGACGATCACGACTTCGGGGTCCTCAACGTGGTCAGACAGACGCAGGCAGGCGACCTGTTGTTCGGGCAGCCATTCGATCGGAACGAGATCGCGCGGAAAGTGAGGGAAGGTGAATCTGATGCCCGCTAGGAGCGATCGAACGTCAAGGCCAGAGGGAGCGGGTGTCAACCCTAGTATTTCCCAACCAAATTCAGGCTGATGTTGCCATCCGTAACGGCTTAGCCACGCTTGCCAGCGCGCAGGGATCTCACCCAGACCGTACTGGGCAGCAAAGTCGCCTACTGCGATGGAGTCGGGCGGGTCACCACGCTGAAAGACCGGACCCTGACGTGGCCTTGCGGACGATCGACTTCGGTGGCGCGGGTTGCGCCTGTGCTCAGCTGCCAAGCTGCCTAGCTCTTCTCGCGAAGTGCGTCCGAGAACCTCGCCAGATCCTCTAGACCGACCACCACAGCCGCCACCGGATCCACCCGATCTCCATTCATCTCATGCAGCGAAACGGTTCCGGTCGCAATGTTGACGTGGGCGACCATCTTCGCCACAGCTCCGCCAATGTCGTCGAACTGGACGACGTCCAGCCCGGCTTCAGCGGCTCGCGATGTACCGCTGCGTGACGCACCGGGGTCGGCGACCCACGCGTCGCTCATTTGACGGGTTGAGGTTGTCTTGGCCAGCTTTGGACCGACGACCGCTTCACGCCCAGTCGTCTTTACCTCGACGACAATAATCCGGTCTTTGGCAGGGTCAAATGTGACGAGATCGACACCTTGCGGCTTATCGCGGCTCGATTCGTCTGCGACAACCTCATGACCCATCACTTCGCTCAGGAATACTTCGGCAGCCGCCTCTCCGAACGAACCAAGGGCTCCCGTGTTGCGAGGAGAGGCTTTAACCTCGATCAACTGATCCAGAAAGTTTGAACATCCCATTTCCTACCCCGTCGCAACAGCGTATTTCGCACGTGCCAGTCCAGCGTGCTGCGCCACGTCAGCGCCATGCACAGTCCGACACCAGTACTCAGCGTGGTTAGCGACCGGCGAAGGCGGGCACCGAACTGAATCGAGTGACCGCAGCGTTTCCGCAGAGCGGCTCGCCGATCTCTGGGACGAGACGGTGCACCGTGCGAACCGGCGGTGTCGAGTCGACCTAGTCTTCGGTTCTGATGTGGCAGCCGCCGCCGCCGCCACCGTTGCTCGAGGAGCCGCTGTTCCCGCAATTGCCACCGCTTCCACTATTGGCCACGGCGGAAGCTTGTGTCCGCGTCTCGATCACTACATCGAGCGTTGAAAGATCGTCCATGAACTGCCTATCTCCCAGTGAGGTAGCTTCTAAGCAGAGGTTACAGCCTTCTGCCAGGCTGCGGGCAGATTCACGCCCCGCTCATTGTCCCGCGCAGAGGAAAGCAGCCACGCGATCGGCAACGTTCGACACTGCGAGGTTGGTTAGGCTGCGACCGTGGGCGCAGCGGCGGATTCACCTAGCGAATTTTCGTTCAGCACCGAGAGCAGCGACTCGGTAGATGTAGTGCTTTCGGCCGCGAGGCTTCCTACATACCCGCTGATGGCGTGTGCCGCCCGACCATCTCGCGACGGCATAGTTTTCTTCTCGGGAACCAATAGAGTCACAGTACGCAACCACTCGGACGCGATCTGGGACCTTATCGAGACCGCGAACGGGGAGTGCTCATACGACGACGTCGTACAGACTCTTGCGCAACTGGGGTATGCGCCGGAAATCGTCGCAGGCATCATTGTTGACCTGTTCAGACTGGGAATATTGATAGACAGCAGAATGCTTTACACGCGCCTTCATGCTGAATCTCAGAACCCAATGCGATACAACGGATTCCTCCGTATCGGCCAGATTATTGAATTGGAGAAGCTTTCTAGCCCCTGCCACCCCGACACCGCCGGCATACAACTACCTCGACCCCATATCAACGCCTATTCTAGACGAGGCAGAAGTTGTCGACGCTTCGACGGCCAGCCGATCAAACATCAGGAACTAGCCGATATCCTGGCTGCTGCAAGTCATCAGAAGCCATCCGCGGGGAATCTTCAGACGCTGAGGTTCTTCATAGTGCAGAATTGCGAACGCGCACCGATTGCTCCGGGCATCTACGAATACAACCAGGTTAGCCACTCCATCAGGATTATTCACAATTTTCCATTCGGCGACCCGGAAGTTCGGTTTGCGTTAAATGAAGAGTCCGCCATTTACAATAGTGCGGTTGTAGTAATCATCTGTGCAGCTCTTGAATACAACGCGAGCAAGTATGCAAATCGGGGATATCGTTATGCGCTGATAGAATCTGGTCTCGCAGTTGAGCGAATTCTCGATTGCTCAAGCCGATTGAATATTTCGAGCCTTGTGTATGGCGGGTTCAACGATGCCGCACTAGCACAGTTGATTGCCACGCGACCTGCATCCGCGCCCGCGCCTTTGATATGCGTCGCACTTGGAACAGCGGCTGAATACCCGAACGCACGCGCGGAGAGGCTCGACAGTACCTATCAATTAGTCGAACCGGCGGTCGGAGAAGGCCGCCCAGTACGGTGGGCCAGCCTCGTTAACGGTTCACGGCTGCCGGGCGACTTATCGTGCCACCAAGCGCTTTCACTGTTCGCTCCCACAGCGCACGATTCGCGGGCCGACTCAGACGAAAGGCTGTGCGGGGGGACCGCACCCTCGAGTCTCCTAGCACGAACGAAGGCAATCGTCGAGGCGCTCGAGCGCTACTACAGTGGCATGGTCCGCGTAGACGCGTTGGGTACGTCTGCCGAGATAAATGCCGCGTACGCGCACAACATGTTCTCGCCTCTTACCGCAGAGCAGATCGACGCACAAGATGGTCGCCTTCAAGAATTCAGAGATGACGCCGTCTTCGAGTGGGTCATCGGCCGTCGCGTGGTCAGCGGCGCAGCATTTCCAGTGCCGATCGACATCACGTTCTATCCTTTGTCAGGTTCTCGGCTTGGTCGGCCACTCACAGCTTTTGCTAATTCAAGTGGAGTAGCAGCGCATTCTACTGCCCTGGATGCACGGAAGAACGCCTTATTAGAGTTGATTGAGCGCGACGCAATACTGCGTGCGTGGTATACGGAAAACGCACCGCCTCAAGTGCACCAAGACGCTTGGACTGCCTATATAAAGCGTCGCGCGGACTATTGGCACCAACGCGGCTTCACTCTACGAGTTCACCGGTTTCCGTGCGCTTCTGCGGTGGTGATAGGAGTGTCTATCGTCAGCGACTCGAAGTTCCCTCACTTTTGCTTCGGTTCTGCCGCCTCGTTCGACACGCCAACGGACGCCCTCGTGAAAGCCTATCAGGAGGCAGAGGTGGCGCTAGCGGGATACCGTGCGCAAACTCGTCCCGACAGACTTCAACTGGCCAATCTTCGAACACCACTCGACCACGGTTTATTCTATGCCCAAAGTCACAGCAACCTCCTTGACGAGTTCATGACCGCGAATACGGAACCCAGCGAGCTCTCAGTTGCCTCATTCAGTTGGCACAGTGTTCTGCAGATCTTGGATCCGATCGAGGTCGACTTAGACCCTGAAGGAGCGTCTGGGCTAAAAGTAGTTCGAATGCTGTCAGAAAAAATGCTGCCAATCAACTTTGGAGTTGGCATGGAGCACCGTACCCACCCGACCCTTGAGCCGTCGGTCGACAGGCGGCCCTCGGCCGTTCCGCACTTCATTGCATGAGGCGCAAGCCATGTGCAGTGGAAATGCGGGCGAGATATGGGCGTGCGTTGGCTGCAGCTCGCCGCTCATTCCAGACACAGAGCAATGCGCGAACTGCAACCGGTCCTACCGACGCATCAATTTCGGCCTTGACTTCCTCAGCGAGGACGTACTTCCGGCGGACCCGCTTGGGATTGATCCGGCCGTTCGCGCGATGCAGTACTTTCGTACCCACTTCTTGCCCCCCACTCTCACCAATGGAGAATGGAGCCCACTTCTACACATCGAAGGAGTAGGGAACTCGCTCGACTTCTATCGGGCGCTCGCCGATTACGTGCTTAATCTACGAACCCCACAGGGACCTGTTCTCGACATTGGTTGCGCTACAGGCCGTCTCATGGGTGAGTTACTGGCCAGAATCGAAACCCCTGCCTACGGTCTAGACGTCAACGCAGCGTCATTGGTACACGCTTACGAATACCTTCCCAAGGCGACGGCACGGTTGGCTAGAGCGGACGCGACCAGCCTTCCAATCGCGACCGAGTCAGTGGACGTGGCACTACTGATCAATCTACTTGACCGCGTACATAATCCGGAGATCGTATTAGCAGAGTGCGGTCGCGTTACTCACCAAGGTGGGCTTCTCGTTGTTGCCTCGACACATGATTGGGCGCACAGTCCCGAGCCTGCGCTTGCGGACAGAATCCCGGACTATTTGCGACGTGCGGGATTCCGACGAGAGAGCCCTGCAACTGACTTAGTATGGATGCTCCCAGACGCGATGAACTCGCGCCACGTACACGTCTACAGAGTGGAAGTCGAGGCGTTCGTTCGGTCCTGACACAGATGAGACTTCCGATCATTCGCGGAGGCAGAACCGTCCGGCGGCTACCTGCAGGCACCACCAAGTGTTTATCTGAAACCCATCAAGATTGCGCAAGTTCTTACGTTGGGACCGCAACTTACCAGTACGTTTTCCGATTTGTCACGCGACTATCGGTGCTTTTGTGGCTCTTCGTAATTCAGAGTGCGTTGACGAGTTGGTGGAGAGCTCCGCTGTGGAGCAGTGAGCGCCAGCGGTAGTGGCCCAGGTTGCCGGAATCCGAGTGCGTTGCGGCGTAGGGCTTCCAGGCGGCCGTTGATGGCTTCGGTGGGGCCGTTGGAGGTGTGGTGATCGAAGAACGCCAAGATGTCGGCGCGACGGCGGTGCAGGGTGCGTCCGAGCTGGGCCAGCTCGTCGAGCACGGCGGGCACGCCGCGGCGTAGCGAGTCGATGACCGCGCCCATCATGGTCTTGCCGCGACGCCGGTCGGGATGGCCGTAGGCGGCGATGATGCGCTGATACACACTCCAGGTCACCTGGACGGCGAGATGGTCGTCGTCGGCGAACACCGCTTCCAGTCGTGCCCGCTGGCGGTCGGTGAGCAGCGGCAGCCGGGTGCGCAGGGTGCGGCGCACCCCGTAGAGCGGATCACCGGTGCGGCCCCGGTGCCCGCAGGTTAGCTGTTGGATACGTTGGCGGCACAGATCCAGCTTCAGGCCCGCCAGGGCGACGACGTGGAAAGGATCCATCACCGCGGTCGCGTCGGGCAACCGCTCGGTGGCAGCGGTCTTGTAGCCGCCGAAACCGTCCATGGCGATGACTTCGACCTGGGCGCGGAACGCCGGCGGCTGCTCACCGAGCCAGCTGGTCAGTGCGCCCGCTGAGCGGCCCGCGACCAAATCCAGCAGCCGCGCGGGACCGGTGCCATCGTGGACCGGGGTGAGGTCGACGATCAGGGTGACGAACCCCTCGGCGCCGCGTCGGCGCGGCGCCCAACGGTGTTCGTCAACCCCGATGACCCGCACGCCAGCCAGCCGATCCGGGCCAGCGGCGGCGATCAACCCGGCCACCGCTCGCATCGCGATCGTGCTCACGGTATGCCAGCTGACACCGAGTTCGGTGGCGATCGCGGCGATGGTGGTTCGGTCGATCATCAACCGCCGCAACACATAGCGGGCGCAACGCCGCGTCGTTGACGACCGTGGCGCGGCCAGCGTGCCCAGGTTCTGATTGAACACCGCCCGCCCACACTCGACGGTGATGCAGCGGTAGCGCGGCACGGCCACCCACAACACCAGCGGGTAACCGGCCACCGGCAGATCGGTCAACGACCGCACTACGGTGTCGCGATAAGCGCCGTCACGGCCGCAATCCGGGCACCGAGGATCGCGAGCCACCGGGGTGCAGAAGATGATGGTCTGGGTGTCGTCAACGGCAGCGTCGGTGGTCGTCACCCCCAACTCGATGGTCCGCATGATCGTGTCGGCAACAACAGACGGTGGACAAGCAGTAACCTCAGGCACGGGTCCCCTCGGCGCGGTGGTTGTTGGCAGGTGTAGGAACCCGAATCGTCACCCACCGAGGGCCCACCTCAGCTCACCGACACGACCAATCAGCGCGGATATCCGCAGCAACCGATGCACCCTCGATCACGAAGAGCCGCTTTTGTCCTACGAACTACTTGCATTTCTAAAAATTCATCATTCCATTTGCTCTCGATACCTTGCTCGAAGCGATGAATATGCGCAGGGTCCGCCGCCATCTGGTCACTCTGATTTGTCGAAACAAGCGCGTCAGCGCCCGCAAACCGGCCGCCTATAAGAAATCGCTAGTATCGGGTACCCACGATGGGTATACCTATCCGCTGGCGAGCAAACCGACTTCGTAGAGAAACATGCTGGGGCCGTCTTGCTTAATCGTTCCGGTCGACCATTCAACAAAGCCGGAATAGTAGAGGTGGACCTCGTCTCGGGCCCGCGTCAGCGACACGTAGAACTTTCTGCGGTCCTCGGCTAGTTCTGCGGGGGGGTCTGCCCCGGGTTTAGTTGACTCGCGGGGTGTGTATTTCAGGCCGCGGTTGCGACTGGTGTGTGGAGCAGTTCGAACTCTATCGGGGTGAGCCTGCCGAGGGCGCGTTGGCGCCGGCGGCGGTGGTAGGTCCGCTCGATCCAGGTCACGATTGCCAGGCGTAGTTGGGCTCGGGTGGACCAGCGCCTGCGATCCAGGACGTTGCGTTGGAGCAGGGCGAAGAATGACTCCATGGCGGCGTTATCCCCACAGGCGCCAACACGGCCCATTGATCCCTGTAAACCATTGTGGGACAGTGCATGGACGAACTTTCGGGATCGAAATTGACTGCCCCTGTCGGTGTGGACGATCGTCGCGACCGGCGAGCGCAGTGCCACGGCGTGATCGAGGGCGGCCACCGCCAACGTGGACTTCATTCGGGAGTCGATCGAGTAGCCGACAATCCGGTTGGAGTAGACGTCCTTGATGGCGCACAGGTAGAGCTTGCCCTCGTCGGTGCGGTGTTCGGTGATGTCAGCCAGCCAGACCTGGTTGGCGGCGCGGGCGCTGAACCGGCGTTGCACGAGGTCGTCATGCACCGGTGGGCCGGATCGGCGGTTCAGTCCTCGCTTCTTGGCGAAGATCGACCAGATCCGCTCCTGGGAGCATAGCCGCGCGACACGGTTCTCCCCGGCGGTGATCCCGCGTCCAGGAAGTTCGTCGGCGATGAATCGGTAGCCGAAGGCGGGGTCATCGGTGTGGATGTCGCGGGCAGCGTTGATCAGGTGTGCATCGTCCCAATCCCGCTGTGAGACGGGCGCTTTGCGCCATTTGTAGAACGCCTGGGTGGTGAATCCCAGGACCCGGCAGGTCACCGTGACGGGGATCCCGTCGGCGGCAAGGTCGAGGACCAGCGGGTACATCATTTTGGGTTGGCGTCCCGGGACAGATAGCCGACCGCGCGGCGCATCACTTCGGCCTCTTGCTCGAGGAGTTTGATCCGCTTATGCGCTTCGCGCAGCTGTGCAGCCATGTCGTCGGCATCGGCCGGCGACGAGCTTTGGCGGCGGCCATCCTCACGGTCGGCGATCTTGAGCCAGCGGTGCAGGCAGGCCTCCGAGATGCCGAAGTCCTTCGCGATCTGGCGCAGCGGTGCCTCGCCCTTGCGGGCCACGGCGATGACATCAGCTCGGAACTCGGCAGGAAACGGTGTCGGCACGAGGTTGATCCTTCCAGCAAGGACGAATCCTCACAGGTCAGGAGTCAACCAAACCGGGGGCAGACCCGGGTTGGACAGCGATTTGAAGAACGGCATGCGACCTTGGTCTAGACCGAGGAGGATGACGATGTCGAACTCCAGGCCCTTGCTAGAGGTCATCGTGGTGACCTCTACGCGGTCGGTCCGTAGTGCTCGGTCCGCGAGATCCTCAACCGATAAGTCGGCAAGGCGTCCATCGGTCAATGCGGTGGTCATCGCAGTGATGTTCAGCGCGTCGTCTGCGCGCGTCGTGCGTCGTAGAGCGACGTCCAGGCCCGCGGCGAGCAGGTCGGCCAAGAAGGCGCGGGCGGGCTCGGTGCCCCGCACACCCCAACTTAGGAGCAAGGCGGTCAGGTCGGCGTCGCGTTCGCGGCGCCATCCGGGACCATGCAGTGAGCGCCATTGCCGCAGAAGGGCTCCCAGACGGTATCCGCTGCGCTCGCGGCCGCGGCAGGCCCAGGCTGCACAGCCTTCGACGAGGGCGGTCGCCGCGGTCGTCCGGTAGTCACTGGTGTTGCGGAAGAAGGCGGGTATGCCTCGATCGCGCAGGATGTCGGTGAGGGTTTCGCACTGGTCGTTGGCGGGGCAGATGACGACGATCTCATGCAGTGGGATGCCGCGTTGTTGGTCTTCAGCGATCCGTTGGGCGGTAGCAGCGCATTGTTCGGCGAAGCCTCCGGGGCAGTATTGCTCGGTGACGGCTCCGCCGGCTCGATCGGCGATGACCTCGGCTTTGCCGTGTTTGACGAACTGTGCGACGCGGATGATCTCTTGGCCGCAGCGATAGTTGCGTTGGAGGTGTACGGGGGTGACATCGGGTCGGGCTGCCAGTTCGGTGAGCAGTTCCGGCCGGGTGCCGGTGAATGCCAGGATGGCTTGGTCGGGATCGCCGACGGCGAAGAGCTCTGAACCGGTGATGTAGTCGAAGCACAGCGCTTTGACTAGCCGGTCCAGTCCGGGGGCGAGGTCTTGGTATTCATCGATGTAGATGTGGGGATGGCGGGCGTTGAGTACCCGGCGGATCTGTTGATGGCGTTCGACCATATCGACGCCGATCTCGATGAGTTCATCGAAGTCGATCATCCCGCGCCCATGGAGGTCGGCGAGATATCGCCGAGCCACGTCCTGGATTTGGTCTCCTGAGCGTGCCCACTCTTCGGCCGTCGAGAATCGGCGGCGGTGGTAGTTGACCGTTGAGGGGACGTTGCGGCGATCCCAGCGGTCGATCTTCGCGTCGTCCATGGCTATCTGGAAGGCACGCGTCTGATCTGCGGGGCTGGCGATCGAGACGTGAGCGAGTTCGGGTCGGCCGATGAGCGCGGCGAAGGGGATCACGACACGTGTCAACACGAAGCTGTGAACGGTTCCGATGAACAGCGCGGGACGAGACGGCACTCCCAGCGCGGCGATGCGGTCGCGCAATTCGTCGGCGGCCGGGTTGGTCAGTGTCACGCAGGCCGCGCCGTGTGGTTCGGGAATCTTGTTGACGAGGTCGCAGGCGATCCGGGTGGCCAACAACTTGGTCTTGCCGCTGCCGGGTGGGGCCAGCACGACGCAGTGTCCTTCGGTGCCCAGCGCGGCCCACTGGTCGGGGTTGGTGGCCAGTTCGCGCACCGAGGCGGTCAGCGCCGTCACGGCGGCGTCGCCAGGTAGGCGAGCGCGTCGGCCACGTACTGCGGGGGTTGGACTGCGTTGAGCGCCAGACGTTGCGCGTAGCGGCCCTTCCCGCCGGCGTTCTTGATCATCGCGATGAACGAGGCGTAGTCCGGTGCCTGCTGCGCCCAGCCCTCGATCACCGAACGCGACGGGGCTGCACACAGGTCACTCAAGGTGTCGTAACAGGTTTGTCGGTTGTCGCTGCCCTCGGCATCGAGCATGTCGTACTCGAATGTGGTTGTGCCGACGAAGATGCCGTGATCGGCAGGAGACCCCTCGACACCGAGTTGAGTGAGTATTGCCTGGGCGCGCGCCTGGCCGGGCTCGGTGTCCTTCGTGGTGTCGCCGTCGGTGATCACCGCCCAACGGATGCCCAGGGCCTGGCAGAACGATACGTAGGACGAGAAGTGTGTGCCGTGAATAGCGCACACCGAGATGCCGAGTTTGTCGAGATCCAGTGACATCGTGCGGGCCATGGCGGGCACGAGGACCTCCTCACCGAAACCTTCGACCAGCAGCACCGAGCGGGCGAACACCAGTTCTGCGCGCGTGGCGTCCAGGTAGCGGCCGATGTCGGCCCACTCGGGGTCGGTCAGCGCCGCATCGCGGGCTGCTTTGGCTGTGGTGGCACCGTCGGCGGTGCGCAGTACCACTAGGCTGCGTGGGTCGGCGACGCTGGCGATGTGGGGCGACTGGGTTGTGACAGCGACGGTGTGGGATTGGTCTGCGCTGGCGAGCAGGCGTCGGAACACCAGCCTCTGCAGGTGCGGATGCAGGTGGGCTTCCGGTTCTTCGATGGCGATGATGATGTGGGCGATGTCCGATTCGCTCAATCGGTGTTCGAGCCCGAGTTCCAGGAGTGCCAGGTACAGAACGTTGAGTGTGCCGACGCTGGCGGTGGCCAACGCGCGGTGAGCGTCACCTTCGACGAATAAGCGCATGTTGCGGATGATCCGTAGTGGATCATCCGGCGTGGCAGCCAGTTCGGTGTCCATCGCCTGCGCCTGCCCGACCATGTCCAGTAGCCGCGCTGAGATCGATTGGCCGAGTTGGGTGATGGGCGGCAGGGCGTTGATCTTGGCGTTCGCCGACTTCATCGCGCCACGAACTGCGCCGAGGTCCTCTTCTCCGAGTGCGCGGGAGGCGGCTTTGAGCAGATTCCGCAGCGGGGAACGGCGCCAGCTGCGGATGTCAGCTTCGACGTCTCGCAGCGCGCCGAGCGTCTCGAGGTGGACGTAGCGCCGCAACCCCGAGGAGATGGTCAACTCCTCGTTGGTGCCACCGAACACACGGCCCTCATATCGCGGTGTGTCCGATACCTCGTCGCCGGTGTCGACCGGGCCGAAGCGGTAGGTCAGCCTCGCACGAAGTGGATCCTCGGTGAGCAACGCGTCGGCCAACGCGGCCACCAGCCGCGAGTCGTTCTCGAAATCCTCCAGTTCGACAGCGATATCGATGATCTCGCCGGCGGTCATCGGGTCCCAGTCCTCTGTGCCGTCGGACAGCCCATCCCAGAAGTCTTCGGGTCCGAGCTGACGGTCGGCGTAGGCCAAGTTGGTGTCGAGCACCAGTCGCAGGGCATAGATGAGGTTGGTCTTGCCGGCTCTGTTCTCTCCGACGATGACCGCGCCTGGTTGCAGGCGGATGTCGACGTCGGCGAGGTTGCGGAAGTTGCGGACTGTTATGCGGGTTACGCGCATCGCGCTGTCACCGGTCTCACGGGTGAAGATCCGTTGGCACGTGTGTTCAGTTGAACGGGGCCTGACGTGCGGTCGCCATTGACCTTCGCCATACTGCTCCCTCCCGGTTTGCTGTCGTGGCGGCTAGCGTAGGCCAGCCGACACTGACGAATCGGCGAATACGGATCGACACGCGGATCGTGCCCGTCGGGAATCCGTGAGAAGGCGCATGCGGCTGTTCGGCGCGCTTTCGCAGCATCGCCGCCGACACGTGTTCCGCGACCGGCGTGACCAATGACGCCGTCAGTTCCGCGATGGGGGGCCAGCCAGCCGTGTACACCTGTGTCCCTGTTGTTCGGCATCTCAGCTTTGTCGGGCCTGCCGTTTACCGTGAGGTGATGCGCCGCGCTTACGTAGAAGGTCATATTCCGTTTGTCGACGGGTTCCATCTCGCGTTGCGGTGGGCCGGCGAGGATGCAGCCATCCGCGTGGGGGACACCGCCACGGTGGAGAGCAACAAGTGGTTGGAACAGCTCGGCATCCCCATCACGAGCGCGTCGTCGCGTTCTCGATTCCACGGCCTGGCCCGTGGAACGGTGATCGGTACGTTTCTGAATCTCTCAGAGGTTCTGGAGCTTGAGCGCGGCGACAACGTGAATGGCATCGTCGTGGTGCCTGCGCACGGCAGGCACAAGTTGCTGCCAACAATGTCCGGGCACGCACCGTGGATCCAGGCATTCGATGTCGAATGCCTGGGCGGCGACGCGATTGCCCCGTTGGCCGACGCATCGCCGCCGATTAAGGCGGCGGTCAAGGGGCTGACAGGCCTGGCGGTGAGCAACCAGGGTCTCGTCGACAACCGGGAACGCTCAGAGGTGGTGCAGGTGCTGTCATATTTTCGAAGCCGCGGCGTCGAGATCGATCCGGACGCACTCATGGTCGAGGCGTTGAGAAATCAGTGGGGTGGTCGCGGCGCGGAGGATCTGCGGGAGATCGCGATCGAAGTGAACAAGGGCAAGAAGCTTCGATTCGACAAACGTGTATCGCCGCAGGCCCTCCGTGAGTGGGCTGACTCTCAGTGATGTTCGGCTGTTCGCAACGGGTTGAATAAACGCCCGTTGCGGCGGCGCAGTCGGATCGCCACCATCACTGCCTTGACCAGGGAACCCGGATGCGTCGCGGGTTCACGCAGGGCCAACGAAGGCGCGATTATCGCTTTGTCCGCGCCGACGAGGTATTTGATGCTGCCACCGCTGTAATGAATCGGTGCGTCGCCGTAGGGATTGATGAGGATCCAAAACGGCACCTGCCCAGCGGGGTCGCTTTTGGCCTGCTGGACCCATTCCCTGTCCGCATCGCCGCTCAAGTAGAACTCGGGCTTACCTTTAGCCGTCCGTCGAGCGCCGATGTACACCTGGATGTGCGTGTAAAAATCAGCTTGTTGGCTTGTCTCGATGAAGCCCACGAGCTGCCAATGGCTTCCGGGATGCGCCCCGTCCACATCAACGTCGTCTGTGGTGGTCGATATCCATACGGTTGGCCTTGCCATCGGACAATCGTGCAGGACCAGTGAGCCGCCGCGCAGCCGCCCCTCAGATCGGCGCCAGCATCCGACACGCCTGAGCAGTTGGCCAAGAGCGAACCAGTGGACGGACCAGACATCACTACAAGTCGTCGCCCGGAGAATCGCGCGCTCTGAGGCGTGCAGTGAGCCGCTCGACCATGGGACTATCCCCTGTCATGGACATGACCATGGCAACATCGCCGCAGGCCACACATATTCTCACCTCCTCTGCCGTCCGAAAATGATTCGATGCTGAACTCATGCGCCGCGACCAGCCGCTGACCGTTCGACAGGTTCAGGTCTTGACGTGGATCGCAGACGGCTGCCCCGACGGCGTCTGGCGGGACTTCACGTACAAGACCACCGCGTACGCGTTGGCGGCACGGGGCATGGTGACTGTCGACCGACGTCGCAAGCAGTGGTCGGCTTCGACCACTATTGACGGCGAGTTCTACCTCCTGCACGGCCGGTACCCCACCGGCGCCACACCTGACGGCGATATCCAAACGCCTGAGAGTAGCTCGGCTACAGATGCTTTCGCGATGAAGTTGCTCGCGCAGCTTAGTTCCGGGGATGGGCGACTTACAGTGGTTTCGCCCACGGATCGCGAGCGGGCGCGATACCGGCGGGCGATTCACCACCTGATCACCGACCACCAGATACCCGAAGGGTTCGTACTGCGTCATACCGGTCGCGATCGCGGCGATCTCGTCATCCGGCTCATTCGCGAGGCCGATGAGCCTCGGCCCACACCGCCACCGCAGGTTGTGGTGCCGCCGTCGACGGTTCAGGTCAGCGGTGAGGTGCGTGCGGTGGCGTCTACCGTCCGGATGGCGGTCACCGATCCGTCGAGGGAGCGGGCGTTGCGGATCCTGCAGGCCGTCACCGACGAATGCGCGTCGCGGGGCTGGACCCTCGGCCGTGATCCACGTGATGACCGCCGGTTCCAGATCACCACGAGCGAGTGTTCCTTCGAACTGAGCCTTCGTGAAGAACTCGTCGACCGCGAGGTGCCCGACGACGAGAAACTCGGCGCGGCGAAGTACTCCTGGCAGCGAGTCCCCCTACACGTCAGAAAGGTTGGGTCGGGCCGCCTCACCTTGCAGCTGGGCCAGTATTACCGCACGAAGTCCTGGTCGGATCGCCGCCGCTGGACGCTGGACAGCAAGCTGGGTGCGTTGTTCGCCGAACTCGACGGCCGGGTGGCCGAAGCGACCACGCAGAGGCAGCAACGCGAGGCGGATTTGGCTCGGCGACAACAGGAATGGGACACCGCGGTTCTCGATGCGAAGCAGGCGTACGTAGTCGACCTCAACCGGCAGCGGCTGCAGGAACAGGCCGTCCAGCACGCACAGGCACAGGCTCTACGAGATTATGCCGCCGCCCTCGACGATGTCATCGCCGGTTGCGCCGACGCCTCAGCCACCGAGCCGATCCGCCAGTGGCAGCACTCGGCCCTCGACGAGGCCGACAGGATCGACCCGACCAACCACCCCGACATGCTCTGTTCCCTCGAACCCGACACCATCGCGCCCGACGACTACGCCCCGTTCATGCCCCACGGCATGCATGCGCACCGACGCCCCACTCAGTGACTACGACTCGCTGGGGCGGAGCATTTCCACCGGGGTACCGAGCTGGCGGGCCAGCTGCTCGGCCTCCTGCTTTCGGCCCGCCGCCCGCAGCGCCTTAATCGCGGACTCGGCGATCTGCCCGACGCGGCGAATCTCCTTGCGCAGTTCCACCAACTCGTCGTACCGATCGGCCGCCTCGATGCCGCACCACTGTCGCAAGAGCGCCCGGCGCGGCTTGTAATACTCGTTGTCGGTCTGGATGCAGATGTCGGCGGGAATGGTGTAGTCCGGCCGGGAGCCTCGACCGCGATACCAATGGCCGTGGATTGCCTGATAGCGGGCCTCGCCCTCCTCTTTCTCCACGGCCTCGAGGATCGGGTTCGGGTGACGCCGTGCAGCGGCCGTCGCGATCGCTTCGGTCACCGGCCAAGGCACTACCCAATCGTCACCCTGGGTGAATCCGTCCGAGCATTGCATCCACAACACTTCATCCAGGCCGGTGATCTCGACGAGTCGAGCTGAGTTGGTGATCCGACAAGCACCGGACTCCCGATACTCCATGCGCGCGACATCGCTATCGATCACCGTTTCGAAGACCACCTCGGCGGCCCTGCCGACCGAATCGTCACCGATACCTAACTCGTCGATGCGGTTCCAGCGCGCCTCATGAGCCCGGAACCCCTCGACCGCGGCCCAGCGCACCTTCAAACGTGCCGGCGGGACCCACTCCTGACGGCCCTCGAACTTTTCGTCGACAAACCGCACCAACATTCGGGGTGGTCGTTGCGTACCGCGTTTGAGCACCTCAACTTCGACGACATCATCGATCTGGCGGGCACGATATGCCCACGACTCACCGATCTGCGCGTGATGTTCCGAAGTCGCCACACAACAAGTGTGTGGCCAGAAGCCGTCGCCGTGTGAGCCGTCTGCTTCGGAGTCACTCACATTAACGCAGTGTCTTCAGTCGGCCCAAGCCTCTCACGATGACTGTCGACCTCGACGCGTACGAGTGGCTCGGCGACCTCAACAACGCGTTTACGGTAGCTGCTAAAGATGAACGCCGACAACGCGATCGATGCGGTTGCAGACTTCTGATTGACGCGCTGCTGCGGCTTCCGTTACCAGCAGTACCTAGCCAGTGCTCCCACCCCGGCTACGGGCACCCGTATGTTGATGATGACGCGTTCGGTAGTAAAAGGCCCGACCCGCTAACACAAACTGGCGACATCTCTTCACGCATCGGCGAGTTGGCGAACGTGAGGTGGTGCTAAATCACAGATACTGTCCGTGCGGAACGGTGGCGCGGTACCGTCCGCTGCCCACCTCGGCGAGCAGCGCGGCCGTCGTGACGTGTCCGTCGTCGCGGACCAACACGACGCGACGGACGATTTCGCGGATATCGCTGCCGCTGGTGCCCTCGGGCAGGGCAGCCACCACAGCTGCAGGGTCGATGGCTTGTGCACCCGGTAGGTCGTTAATCAGCGCCGCCAGGATTCGGGCGGCATCCGTGCGGTTGGGGTAGCCGACCTCGACGATGGAGTCGAACCGACCGGTGCGGATGGCGGCCTTGTCGAGAGTGCTGGCGTCGTTGGTGGAGGCAAGAGTCAGGATGCGGGCCTCGGGTTGAATGTCCATGGCTTGCAACAACTCGGACAAACCGCCGCCGCCGGTGGCGCGGTCCCGGCACCATAGGTCGACGTCTTCGAGCACGAGCAGCACAGGACCGCCGAGGCGCTGCGCCTCTTCAACCACCGCGGTCAGCAGTTGAGCGCCGGCCCTGGCCTCGACGTAGATGACGGTGAATTCGCCGGCCACCTCCCTGGCGACGACGGCGCTGACCGCTGACTTGCCCGTGCCGGGTGGGCCGCACAGCAACACGCCGCGCCGTGCACCCAGGCCGTGCGCGTTGAGCAACCCGTGACGGTCGCGCACGGCGCTCACACCGAGGTCGACCTCGGTCCATACCTCGTCGGGCACGACGACGGTGTCGCGGTTCACCGTCGAAGGTAGGTCGATGACAGCCAATTCCAGGCCGTGGGTGTGAGTGGCGCGCAGGGCGCGGCCGCGGTATGGGTTGAGCTCGTTAGCCCGCTGCGCGAGCCGCTCCAACACCGCCCGGGCGCGATCCTGGGCCTCCGGCATCACGTAGGCGCTCAATTCGGCAGAACGCATGATGCTCTCGCGTGCCTCGATGCCGATGACGCAGCCGGTGTCATCAAGTAGCGATCCGGCGGGGAAGTGCACCCGCAGACACAGTGGGTGGCGGTAGCGTTGGCCACCGATCTCGGTTTGCGTCCACTTCGGCGGGTGGGTGTGCTGGCCCGGCCCGATCTCGCAGCCGTCGGCGTGTTCGTTGATCCATTCCGCGAGTGCGACCGCAGTGGTCAACCGAGACACCGGGTTGAGGGGGCGTTCCTCGTCGAGCAGGTGGCCGCAGTCGGCCACGCCGAGGCAGCGGGCGGTGAACCCGTCGGCGGTCTCGGCGCCCTCGCGCTCGGTGACGCCGATCAGCAGCTCGCCGAGTGCGCGCAGCGCAGGCCGCACACCGCCTTCCAGACCATCCAGCCAAGCACTGACGTCGGTGATCGGTCGGCGGTGCGCATCAGCGCGGCCGGTCATCCCGGCGGTCGGGTCGGACAGTTCGTCGTCAGTCAGAGTCATCGCGTTCAAGTAGTCGGGGGACAAGGCAGCCGAACAGAATCCCACCCCGACAGACATCGGTCAACTGGTTTTAGCTGTCCATATCGAAGTGTTGGACGCGCCGTCCGCGGCGGGCCGCAAAATTCGAGCGACACGAGCCGTCACGGCGTGTCACCCTCGATCATCGTGGACCCAGAACCGGAGCTGCAGGTGACCGACTTCTCCGGTTCGCCCGCGGCTGAATATCGAGAGCGCATCGCCCGCGCCCGCGGCGAGGCGCGCGGGCGTTACCGTGAGCACCTGGTGGCGGTGTTCGACCAGCACGGTGTCACGGCGCCCGAAGATCTGGCCGATGCGGCGCTGGATGCGCTTACCGTGTGGCGGCACATCGACAGCGGTGAGGTGTGTCGGTGTTCGTGCCATCCGCGGCTGCCCGAGAGCGATCTGCACGATTACGGGTTCGACTGCGTCTGCGCACGCACGCCCCCCGAGCGCCGTCGCGCATTCGACCAGTGGCGCAACGACATTGAGTCCTCCTGGCAATCACCCGAAGGCCGGCGGATCACCGAAGCCGAGCAGGCCGCCGAGGCCGAGCTGCAAGCCTGGCTCGCTGACCAGCCGGGAGTGGTCGTGGGTAGTCACGGCGGGCTGGCACCCGAACAGTGGACCGGCCAGGTCGACGGTCACAGCTTCTACTTTCGTGAGCGTCACGACGAGTGGCGCATTGAGCTCGATCTTCGGCCCAGCGGTCGCTTCGTGCGCACCATCGCGGGCACCAACGATGACGGCAGCGTCCGGTACGGGCAGCGCGAGCTGGAAGACAGTGACGTCATCGCCGAGGGCACGACGTCTGCGGCCGGTTACGGGAGAACCCCGGTCGAGCGGGCACAGTTCGTCGTCGACACCATCCGGGTCCACCTTGGCCGCCAGGAGTGCCCACATCACCTCGACGATCTGCCAGCGATCGATGCCCTTCTCGGTGCAGGGGCCCGCTGGTGCCCAGCGTGCGGAACTCGCCTGCCTGCTCGGTAGCGACCGTGGCGCTGTATCCCAGCGCGGCCGAGCTTCGGATCGGTCACGTCCTCACTTCGGATAGGCGGCGGCGCATCTCGCCCAGCAAGGCCCGTTGTCGGCGCTTGGTTTTAGAGTCATGGCTGAAGTGGTTCGCGAACGCGGCGTCGCCTATCGCCACCAGCATGTCCAGCGCGGAAGAAGAGGTACTCATCAGTTATGAAGGTCATCGATAACGAGACTGGCTGCAGGGTAATTGAATTAACGCGCCGCAACCTTCAGGCGCTATTGGCGAAGCTGGATGATCCGTTGTCGGCCAGGGCGTTGGTTGACCCGGACGAAAAGATTCTCGTCCGGGCGGTCGAATCGGCCAGCGTTCGCGGTGACTCGATTGCACGGGCGGCGTTGGCGGCAGAAGGAGTTATCGAGCTCACTCGGGACGAACTCCAGTCGCTGGTGGCTGGTCTGGACAACCCGACGCCGGCAGACACCGATATGCCAGCCAGCCAGGGAGCGGTCGTGGTTCGTGGTGTCGACGACGTTGCGCACTACCGCGACCGTGCTCCCGGGGTGGTATGGATGCCGACGCGTGAAGAGTTCACGTAGTCCCACGTGTATGGCGCAGCGACGTAGCGTCCGCTTTGGGTGAATGTCCTGAAATCATCAGTGCCACTTTATTACTCGTGATCGTTGATGAATTATCCGCGGCGGCGGCGGCTTCGCCGGCCAAGATCGCTCTATACCCAGCTAGCTGTGCTCGACGGTACCGCTGCCGGCGCCTGCTGGGTCGCGACCAGTCCAAGCGTGTAGGACTCGGGTGCCCAGGTAAGTCAACGCCATGGGGTGTCCTCGCTGGGCCCGGGTGAACAGTGGGCCGCCGAGTTCGGCTTCAAGCCGGGCGATTTGGCCCTGCAGCACCGGCTGGTTCAACCCGAGAGCGGCCGCGGCGGCCGTCACGGTGGAGTAGTTGGCCGCGGCGGCGAATCTTGAGAGTCGTTCGGCCCCGCCGATCGTGGTGAGGGCGGGCCGAAGGAGGGCGGGAGCATTTCGGGCGGCTTCGGCGGCGTTGATGTTGGCAGTATGGCTCGGACCGCCCCGTCCCCGCAGCGGTATCCCATGCGTCTTGGCCCACCGTGACATGTTCGCGGTGCTCATGCCCTTCTCGGCCGCCAGGTCGGGCAGAGCACGCCGATGGACGACGTACTCGGTGTAGAGCCAGTCCCGGTCGATCTCGTCGTGCCGCCGGGGGCCTTGCGGAGGGCGCAGCTCGATCCCGTACTGGCGGGCCAGCCGCGCGACAAGTTGGCGCCCGACACCGTAGCGGTCGGCAATCTGCTTGAGCGAGGATCTCTGTTCCTGATAAAGATCTGCCAGTTCGGCTGCCGACAGCACCTGGGCAAGGTCGGACAACGCCGGCGCTGGTCTGGAGGACGGACCGCGCTCGGGGTCGGCTGCGGGCCGCACACTGAGTGCATACCTGACGCACTCAAGGGGCGTGGAGAGTTGTCCGGCAATATCGCCTAGCGGCAATGGCTTTCGCGCTAGTCGGTGCAGTCGGACGGTGTCGATGTCGTTTGGATCGGATCCAGGAAGTATTAGACCGGCCAGGAGATCCAGGGGTGGGCTCCAGGTGACGGGCTCGTCGATGCCCATGTCTGCCAGGAATCGTTGGGCTTCGGCGTTCAGCGCCGACGCCAGGGGCGGGGTGAGCACGGCCGGAAAGTTCGCCAACATCGATGCGAAGTCGTAGACGTCAGTGAACCACGGTGCCCAGCGCGCCGGACTTCCGCTGACTGTGCCGTACAGATAGCAGCGCGCCAGCCGGGGTCGACGATCGCCGCCAGTGCGGATGTCGACCTCGCGGCAGATCCGTTTCCAGGTGCCCGGTGTCAGCAAGGTGCTGTAGTCCAGCTCGCGGCGGCGCTGGTAGTCGATAGGACAATGGTGGACGTACAGGTAGTCGGCGAGCCGAACGAGGGCGTCCCGCAGGTGATTCCAGCGTGAATTCTCGTGGAATTGCTGCAGCGTGTAACTCAGAGAGGGGCCTTCGACATCGCGGCGGCCCATCGCCGCAGTGGCTTCCCTGAGTGATAGTCGGCTGTTGACCAGCAGGGTCGCGCAAGGCAATGCAGTCGATAGATGTGGGTAATCTTGCCGGGGCAGGCACAGCCGTAGCGCCCAGGACGGCCACATCGCGGCTGGCAACTTCGCAACGAGAGCGGCAACGTCGACGGCGGCGTGGGAAGGCTTACTAGGCAAAAGGGTTCCTACCCGGTAGCGCAACTGTTCGCTGGGCTTCAGCAGTGGCGCGAGCGCGTCGATCTGCGCCCCGGTCAGTACCGCTGTTGTGCTGCGTCCCCACCCGATGTTGCTGGTGTTGACGGCCAGGCCGTTGGCTCGCCCACTGTTAACCAGCCAGTGCAGCCGTTCACCCGCCGCGGCGCTATCCGCTGAGTTGAGTACATCTATCGCGGCAGTGACCCCCACCGCAGCGGTGATCGCGTGCGCGGGTGCGGCCAACCCAGGCTTGTCCTCGGGCATAGGTGCGGCGCCACGCTCTCTTCCTCGGCTCTTCAGTTCTCGATATACCTCGACCAGATCGGGTGCCAAGATTCGGCCGAGATCGTCATCGGTGGCATAACACAGGATGCGTCCGGCCACCGCCCGGACGTCGGAGAGCATCGCCTCGGCGGTCTGGGGGTACTGCCGGTAGATGCCGAAAGCTGCCTTGCCGGAATCGATGACGTCGAAGATTGTTCGTTGTGCCGATATGACGGGGTGTCCCTGCGGGAATCGCACGGTCGAGGTAGCGGACAGTTCGGCGCCGCAGCGTTGTGGTGCCCGACCGGTGGCCCCGGGCGCGGGTAGCGCACAGTGGCCGGGCTCGGGAGTCAGCTCGGCAGGACAGCGGCGCTCACCTTGGCGTTGCCCGCAGCACGGACATTCATCGATGAGCAAGCATCGGTGCCGCGGGCACAGGAACGTCCACCCGAGCCGCCAGGACAGCTGCCAGCGACCGCCGTTCTCCTGCAAGCAGTCGGGGCAGAAGCGGGTGAAGCGGGCCCTCGCCCAGGGAAAGGTCCGGTCCGCGGCTCCGGTGTCTGTGCGGATCCGCAGCCCTGTGCCGTCGTAGTGTGACAAGGTCATCGCGTGCAGTCGAGCTGTCGGTTGCCCGGTGGCCGTGGTGATCGCGGCGGCCTGCTCGGGTGTCAGTCGACACAGCCATGCGGTGCTTCCGGCGGCTACCGGCAGCGCGACGGCTTCGGCGAGATCTCCCCATGCCGTTGAGAGTCGGTGACTGATCGCTTCAAGCCAGGAGTCCAGGGCTTCCCCGTCGAGGGGTTCGGTCCGCAGGGGTAGTGTTCGAACCGACGTGTCCATAGCCGTACCTCCATGATGTGCGGGGAGCTATCCGGCTTTGCGGCGGGCTCTGATCTTGCCGGTATTGATCGCCAGTTCGAGTTCCTGGCGTGCTTTTTCGGAGGCGGCGTCGATCTTGACCTGGTCGAGCAGTTCAGTGCTCAGTTTTTCTGCGCCGCTGCGGACTGCGCGTTGGCATCCGCGGTTGATCAAGGTCATGAGTGATCCGATGTGGCCGGTTGATCTCGCGTAGAGGTAGTCGCAGAGGTCATCGGCGACCATGCCGGGATACTTCTCGGTCAGGACCACGCGCTGCTCGATGGCCAGCAGCAGCTGGCGCCATTGGCGTCGACCGCGTTCGTTGTTCACGGCGAACGGTTCCATGTCCAAAGCGGTGGTGCGACGGCCGGTTTGGGCCAGCACGGCGTCTTGGTAATCACTGCCCTCGGAGAACAGGCCTCGAGCCGCGAGTCCGACACCGATGAAGACCATGGTCACGGGGAACTCATTGGCGATGTACTTGAAGTGGTTGCTAATGGCGATCCCGGAGCTGTTGCGCCACTGCAGGAAATGGAGGTCGTCGATGATCAAGACCCGTACTTCGCATGTCAATACGCAGTCCAGAGCGCGGCGGGCATAGTCCGCAGCGGTCCCGCGTCGCGCGCCGGGGTGGGCGAAGAACTCCAGCATCGCGCGGTTGAATTCCTTCATCCCGGTGTTGCCCGTCAACCCGACCCGGCAGACGGGCCACCGTTCGTCACCGGATTCGGTGGTCTGTCCCAACGCAGTAATCTCACGACGGTGGTACTGACGCGCGAATGCCAGCACCGATGTGGTTTTTCCCAGACCCGGAAACGCATCGATTGCCACCGCGCCCTTGGCTTTGTCTCCGTCCTGGGCGTTACTGTCGACGATGTCCCACAGATCCTCGTGGAGCGCAGCCAGCTGGGGTGTCTTGATGGGACCAAGATTGGCGTGCCACTCGCGGCGCTGCCGGTTATAGTCCTCGGCCGCCGCATCTCTGAGCGCATCGAATTCGGCTCGGGTCAACGACTCCGGCGGGATCCGAGCCGGGGTGTTGACGAATTGCCGCCATCCTTCTTTGCGGGCCAGAGTCAGATTGTCCAGACGCGCAGGCCCCGCACTCGTCCCATCCGACTCCTTCGGACTTGTCATACGTCCTCCAGCGCTTCGGCGTAGAAGTTGCCCCACTCCGCGTCGTTGTCGACGTCGAAGTCGGCGTCATCGTCGTCGCCGATCTCCGGGACGATTTCCTGATCGTCCTCGCCGGCGTCTGAGGACTGCGTCGGAATGGTGGAGGCAAGAACTCTTGCCACCGACGGCAAGCTCGTCACGGCGATCTCACCCTCGTCGCGACCCACGAGGGCGGCCGCATCTCGGGCCAAACGCAGTGCGATTCGCCGTTCGGCAAGCGTCTTACCGAGGCCCAGATTCCAGCGCTCCAACAGGTCCGCGACAGCAAGGCGATCGTCCGGGTAGCGGTATTTCGACGCGGCCAACTTTCGGCCGAAGTGCAACCCATCCGCACTCATCGGCATCGTCAAACCAGCAGCATGCTCCCAGGTCAGGGTGTGCCACTTGCGGTTCTCAGGGTCGCGGAAGTACACGTGAGTGATGTCGTCGGGGTTGTGGTGGATCGGCCAACGGCCTTTCGCCTTTCCCGTGTACGGACTGCTGATGTTTCGATACGGATTCAGCCCGGCCCCGTTGTATCGCCGGTTGTCGAAATCGATGCCGTAGTGCTGGATGGTGCGCCATTCGACATCTAGGAACTCATACGCCAGGTCCGGATCGTTGGGCACTTCAATGTATCCGGCGCGGGCGATGCCATGTTCGAACATTATCGCCGGCGATAGCTCAAGGCCAGGTAAGCCAGGATCCAGTAAGCCGTCATGCGGGCGATGGTGGTACACCACCGCGATCCACTCCCGGATGATCGCTTCCAGCTCATCGAGATAGAAGAATGCTTCCGACTCGACATCGAGGCCGCGCGAATACACGTCGGGACCTTTGTATCCGGGCAGTGTCTGCAGTAGGTCTTCTCGTAGAGTGCGAAAGAACCGTTCGATTGGCCCCTTGTCTCGGCCAGTGCGCAGCCGTGCTGGCTGAATCGAGATACCCAATCTTTCGCACGTACTGGTGAGGTGTTCGGAGATGTAGATCTTGCCATGGTCAACGACGATCGTCTCGGGCAGGATCGCCGGGCCTGCTTTGCCTCTGGCCGAGGGGCGTTCGATCGCTTCAGGATCAACTAGGACCGATCGTGGCACGCCATGTTCGGGCCACACCGCTCGTGCTGGCCATTCCTCGTCCGCGGGTAGCGGCCGGAATCCCTGATAGAGCACAGCGGCAGCATCGACAGCTTTCGTGGACACCGGCGTGACCCGAACTCCGGTGATACACCGGGTGTACCAATCCATCCCGACGGTCAGCTCGGCCTGCATCCACCGCAGCGTGAGCGGATCCAATGCGAAGACGTCCAAGCGGGTGGTGTCCATCAGGAGGTACTCGCCCGGGCGGGTCGGCCGTAACTTTCCATATACCCCGTCGGGACGGTCAGCGATATCCCGATTGCGCTTTGCACTCAGGTGAAACGTCGGGTGACGACGCTCGAGCTTGTCCAACACCCGGAAAGAGGTGGCGCGCGAGGGCAATTCCACCGTTCCTTCGCCGAAGCGGGCAGCGACGCGCGCGTTCGTGCGTTTGATCACCATGGTCTGCGACGGCTTGGATTGGTCTCGGTGTTCGACCATGACCTCAATCGCTGTCTGCACCCAGCGATCGTCAACATTGCCTGTCGGTGACGACGGCGGCTTGGCTTCCACCAATCCCGCTTCTCCGGTCTGACGAAACTCGCTCGTCCAGCGACGCAACGTTCGGACCCCGACGCCAAGTTCTGCTGCCTTCGATTGGTAGCGCTTCATCAGCGGGACGTCTGGTCGGTACTGGGGACGTGGCTCATCTGCGTTTGCGGTCTCCGGATGCCCTGACCGGTAGCCGGTCAGCATCTCATGCAGATGGGCCGCGCGCTCCAACACGGTTTCGCGTTCGGGTGCAGTTAAATTCGACAACACGACCGCGGGTAGCTCGATCGGATCATCGGCAGATGGGCCGGGATTGCCCGACAGTATCCGGACACGCTCACCGCCAAAGATCTCTTTGACCGCTAGTTGTGCAACTCGTTGGGTCCTGCTGTAGCGCACGACGACTACCGTGCCTGCCGCACTCGGTAATAGCTCAGTGACTTCGACGATTTCACCGTCATAGACGAGACGCGTCCCCACCCCCACCGAGACATGCATAGTCATACGGCGCTCTCCAGTACCCGAGCCCCACTCAACGGTCGCAAGAGGTCAACTGCGAACTGCTGGCGCCACAGCACATGCATCAACGCCGCACGGGCGGTATCGGCCGACAGATGTTGCTCCTGTGAAATCGCCTCTCTGACAGTCATTCCAATCAAATGGGGTAGAGACATTCGCTCGATCGCCTCCTCACGGAAGTATTGATGCCGACGGAATCCCGCCAAGAATCGGATGTTGGACAGATGCACCGACGCGTCACCAGTCCACACTTCATAGGACCAACCTCGCGAGTGAACAACTTCCTGCGTCCACGCAAATGTCCGTGCGACAACAGGTTTAAGTATCTGCGCTGCTGGTTTCACGTCCACGACCACTGGGCCGTCATCGGTGAACAGCAAGTAGTCCGGAACGTGGCGCCGCACTTGGCCTTCGACGACCGCCTCCAACAAGAACGGTTGCGAAACTACCCACGACACCGACTTATCGAAGTCGGCGAGCAGCAATCGGCCAAGCTCCAGACGTGACTCATAAGTCACGTGGCCGGCGCAGGTCGCAGTCCAGTATGTGCCCGAGTAATGCTTCTGCCCCTTGAACCACCGGAACGTCCTCCACGGAGCCGCCGCACGCAGACGCTGCGTCGTCACGTCCTTCCACGGTCCTGACCGTTCGGAGCAATCGAGCCGAGACCGGACTTTCACTATCACCGATGTGAGATCCACTACCGACGCCGGGCCGCCGTCTGCCGCATTCGAGGGAAGTTGGGTGGTAGCCATCGGCCGCCCCTTGCGCGAGCTGGGTATCTCCAGCCACCAGATTGCGCCTGCGACAGGCTCCACCAGCTACGACACGCCGGGTGCACCCCCGGAAAATCTCAACTTGTGGCCAATTGGCCAATCAGTGGCCAGTACGGTTGAGATTTGGCCATCTGAAATGAGACCCTACAAATGAGCCCGAACTACCGCGCCATATTCGTGAACCGCGACAAGTGAAGCTGGTGCGCCACAGTAATATTCGCGGTCGGCCCGTTACGGTGCTTGCCCAGGATCAGGTCGGCCTCACCGCCGCGCGGATCGTCGCGGTCGATCGCGTCCGGGCGATGCAACAGGATGACCATGTCGGCGTCCTGCTCGAGTGAACCCGACTCGCGAAGATCCGACACCTGGGGCCGCTTGTCGGTGCGCTGTTCGGGACCACGGTTGAGCTGACTGATCGCCACCACGGGCACATCGAGTTCCTTGGCCATCAGCTTGAGGCTTCGGGAAAAGTCCGACACCTCCTGCTGGCGCGACTCGTACTTCTTGCCCGAGGTCATCAGCTGCATGTAGTCCACGACGATCAGCTGCAGATCGGCTTTCTTCTTCAGCCGCCGAGCCTTGGCGCGGATTTCCATCATGGTCAGGTTCGGCGAGTCGTCGATGTACAGCGGTGCCTCGCTGATCTCGCTCATACGGCGGGCGAGCCGGGTCCAGTCGTCATCGTTCATCCGGCCGGAGCGCATGTCACCGAGCTTGATGTTGGCCTCGGCCGACAGCAGCCGCATCACGATCTCGGACTTGCTCATTTCCAGCGAGAAGATGACGCTGGCCATCCGGTGCTTGATGGAGCAGGACCGCATGAAATCCAGTCCGAGGGTTGAATTGTGGGTGGGCACCATGGACCTCGACGCGAGGTACATGTGACTGGCGTTATCGACTTCAACGCACCGCACGGGCACCGAGTCGACCTTGCGCACGTCGACGATGAATCGCGATGTGTGCCGGCTAGTCCCGCACACCGCACGACGCTCTTTGTGCCGCATCGCCTTCCGCTCGAGACCGAACACGATGTCATCGGTCGCAAAGGTCAGTGTGTAGGCGGTCGAGGATTCCTCACTTCGACCGGCAACCCGCTTCGTCGACGTCTGGCAGCGATAGCCCAAACTCACGATCAGCTCGTACACGTCGGCGGCCAACCGACGGTTGGTCACCGAGAACTGCACCGAGCCACCGCGTGTGACGGTGCCATCGGTATCGAGGAGGCCCGCTAGGACCGCCCGGCGCTGCGATTCCGAAGCACGCAGATACTGCAGCGGAATGTGCTTGTCTCCCAACACCCCGATGGTGCGAAGCCGGGCCTGCAACGTGCCGACCGTGTTCCGGCACCGCTGGCACAACACCAAGCCGATCGATGGTCCACCACAATGCGAACACGTCGGTGCCGGCACCGAGGCGGTAGTGCGGGCGGCACCGCCACAACGCCGTCCACAGGTACGGACCTGGCTGGTCCGCGGGACGAACCGGGCACCGCACACCACGCACGCGCGCGCTTCGATCTCCGGTGCAGGCGGCAACGTCAGCTGATACCGCATGGGCGAGACGGTGGACGGGACGGCAACGATCCCCTCGCCTTCGATGCGCGCGACGATTTCAGGGTCGGCGGTCGTGATCTGTGCGGACGCTGTCGTGCCATCACCCAGCCATGCGCCCAACGTGTAAGGCGGAACCAGCAGATCAGCATCCGGGCACTCGATTGCCCTCGTATTCGCCACAGAGTGGTTCAGTCGTCGATCGGCCGTCGGGCACCGCAGCGTATCCAGGATCTCCCGGGTGGTCCTGACCTCGGAGAAGGTGCGCTGATTCCTCATCCGGTTGTAGCCTGCTGCGGCAGCTTGTGCGGACCGCCGAGAGGCACGGGTCTCGGTCAGCCACTGGTGCTGCTCATCGGCAACGATCACCGTTCCGTCAGAGAACTCGACGCGATAGCACGGGCGGTCGGTCATCACGTCGGTCGCGGCGACCACTAGGGTCGGCTGCCCGTCATCGCCGATCAACTGGTCGCCCACCTCGACCTCACCCATGGTGGTCCAGCCGGTCGGCGTCGGCAGCAGGGTGTCCAACGCCAACGCCTTCCCAACACCAGGCCTCGCCGCCACGATGATCATCTGCCCGGCATGTAGACCGTTGGTCACCTCGTCGAGGTCGATGAACCCGGTCGGCACGCCGCGCGAGATGCCGCCCTGCGAGGCGATCGCGTCGATCTCGTCCATGGTGGGCTGCAGCAGGTCCTCGAGCGGGACGAAATCCTCGGACTGGCGCCGCTTGTCGGTGACGTCGTAGATCTCGGCCTGGGCCCGGTCCACGATGTCGTGCACATCGGCACCGTCGGCTCCGGCGTACCCATACTGGACCACCCGGGTGCCGGCCTCCACCAACCGGCGCAGCAGCGCCTTCTCGGCCACGATCCCGGCGTAGAAGCCGGCGTTCGCGGCGGTGGGCACGGTGGAGATCAACGTGTGCAGGTACGGCGCCCCACCGACGCGGCGCAGCTGGCCGCGGCGGTCCAGCTCGGCGGCAACGGTGACCGCATCGGCAGGCTCGCCGCGGTCATAGAGGTCCAGGATGACCATCGCGACATCTTGGTGCGCGGGTCGGTAGAAGTCGCCCGGCTGCATGCGTTCCAGGACGTCGGCGATGGCGTCCTTGCTGAGCATCATGCCGCCCAACACCGCCTGCTCGGCCGCCATATCCTGGGGTGGCTGACGCCCGAAATCCTCGCTGGGCGGCTCGTCCACACCGTGATGACCGAGATCGTCCACGACAGCCACTAAGCGTCCCTCCCCCTGAGTTCAAAGGTGTCGAACACCTGTTCGATTATAGCTGCCGTGATGGTGCGGTGCCATCGGCTCGCGACGGCCAACATTAGACGTTGCTGGACGGCATGCAAACGAGCTTGTGGACACCTCTGTGGATGGCGTGTGGACAGCCGTGGACAACCGTGTTGAGCGGATGGGGAGAACTTGTGGATCAACTCATCGGTAATCGAATAACCCGCAGGTCAAGGCTATCGTCAAACCGTCCATAGTTGTGGATGCAAACATCTCCGGCGTGTCGCCCAGGGTTGCCATCTCGGGCGTGTTGTGTTGCCCGGAAGGGCCGTCGCGGTTAACAGTCGGTTGCGGTTGCTGGGAGCAAATTCCGGTACGCGTTCGCTGCAGACATGACAACGCCCGGGTGGTGACCCACCCGGGCGTTACCAGAATCGCTTGACTACTCGGCGACGACGTTGAGCGGCACCGACACGGTGACGCCCGCGTGCAGCCGCACCCCGACCGGGTGCGTTCCGACGCTCTTGATGTGCGCCTTGGGCAACTCGACGGTGCGCTTGTCCAGGTTCGGGCCACCGGCCTTCTTGATGGCGGCGACCACGGAGGCCTGGGTGACCGAGCCGAAGAGCTTGCCGCCCTCGCCGGCCCGCACGGGCAGCGTGACCGGGCCGAGGGCCTCGATGGCCTGCTTGACCTCGTTGGCGTGCTCGACGCCGCGGATTTCCTTGGTCTCGCGGGCCCGACGGATCTCGTCGGCCTGACGCTCGGCGCCACGGGTGGCCACGATGGCCAGCCCACGCGGGAGCAGGTAGTTACGGCCGTAGCCGTCCTTGACCTCGACGGCATCGCCGGCGACACCCAGGTGATCGACCTCAGCGGTGAGAATCAGCTTCATGATGTGGTTCCTCCCTTACCGCGTCGACGAACCGAACGGCAGCAGAGCCACCTCACGGGCGTTCTTCACGGCGACGGCGACGTCGCGCTGGTGCTGGACGCAGTTGCCGGTCACCCGGCGGGCACGGATCTTGCCGCGCTCGCTGATGTAGGTGCGCAGCAGCGCGGTGTCCTTGTAGTCGATGTCCTGGTTCTTGCCCTTCTTGGAGCAGAACACGCACTTGCGGGTCTTGACCGGCTTCTCGGGGGCCGGCCGCCGCTTGTTGCTCGATTTGGCCATGGGTCTATCTCTTTCTCAGTTCAAACGTGTCAGTGTTGATTTAGAAGGGCGGTTCTTCGTCAGCGCCGCTGTAGGAGCCGGCCGCGGGGGCGCTGCCCCACGGATCGTCTTTCGGCTCCGCACTGCGCGGCTGACTCGATCCGCCGCCGAATCCACCGCCGCCGCCGCCACCGCGGCTGGCCTTGTTCACCTTGGCCGTCGCGTACCGCAGCGACGGGCCGATCTCGTCGACCTCGACCTCGACGACGGTGCGCTTCTCACCCTCACGGGTTTCGAAGGACCGCTGCTTGAGCCGGCCGGTGACGATCACGCGGGAACCCCGGGTCAGGCTCTCGGCCACGTTCTCGGCCGCTTCCCGCCAGATGTTGCAGCGGAGGAACAGCGCTTCGCCGTCCTTCCACTCATTGGTCTGGCGGTCGAACGTCCGGGGCGTGGACGCCACCGTGAAGTTCGCGACAGCCGCGCCGGACGGCGTGAAACGCAGTTCCGGGTCGGCGGTCAGATTTCCGACAACAGTGATGGTGGTATCACCAGCCACAAGATCCTCCTGGGCAGTGGGCAGCCTATGTTGGGCGCGAGCCTACGCAAGTCGCCCGACATCGGCGGCGGGTATCGGCCTAGTGCTTGTCGGTCCGCATCACCTTGGTCCGCAGCACGGACTCGTTCAGGTTGAGCTGACGGTCCAGCTCGGACACCGTGGCGGGCTCGGCCTTCACGTCGACGACGGCGTAGATGCCCTCGGCGTGCTTGGCGATTTCGTAGGCCAGCCGGCGACGGCCCCAGATGTCGACCTTGTCGACGGAACCGCCGTCCTTGCGGATGACGTTCAGGAACGTCTCCAGCGACGGAGCTACGGTGCGCTCGTCGAGAGTGGGGTCGAGAATGACCATGATTTCGTATGGACGCATGAGAAACCCATCACCTCCTATGGTCGTTGCGGCCACGGTCGTTCCGTGGCAGGAGGGTCGCCTGCGTCGGCAACCTGCCCAGGCTACAGGTCCGCCCGCTGATCTGCGAAATCACGCCGAATGCTCGGCCGCGAATGTGCGATTCGATACAGCCGCAGCCGCGTGCTGCGGATGAAACCGCACTCAGCCGACCCGCGCCGGTTCGACGTCGGAGTTGCCCTCGGGCGCCGGCTCGGGCCCGATCGGGACGGGACGGGGCCGCAGCCAGGCCGGTACCCACGTCGGGAAGGCGTCCGGCGCGTCGGCGAACACCCCGCCGGACGGGTCGTCGATGGTGCCGTTGCGGCGTACCAGATCCAGCTCGGGCCGGTAGATCTGGCGGATCACCAAGGCGATGAGTGCCGCGACCGCGATATCGCGCAGCAGCACCGTCGCGGTGAACCACTGTTCGGGCAGGCCACGATTCTGCTCGCCGTACAGGAACAACATCCGCGGTATCCACACCAGCGCGTCGATGGTCATCCACGCCAACAGGATTCGGCGGTGCGGCAGCGCCAGCACGGCCAGCGGCACCAGCCACAGCGAGTACTGCGGACTCCACACCTTGTTGGTCATCAGGAACGCAGCCACCACCAGGAAGGCCAGCTGCGCCACCCGCGGCCGCTGCCGCGCGGTCAGCGCCACGTAGCCGATACCGATGCAGCACAGCGCGAACAGCGCCGCAGATACCGCGTTGGTCACCGACGGCGGCTCCCAGAACCCGAGGTTCGGATCGAAGCCCTTCCACCCGGTGAACGACTTGATCACGTTGTACAGCGAATCCATATCGTCGCCGCGGCGGGCATTGAGTCGGAAGAATTCCGACCACCCGCGGGGAAACAGCACCAGCACAGGCAGATTCACGACGATCCAGGTGACCACCGCGGTCAGCGCCGTGGTCACCACCGCGCGCCAGCGGCCGGTGCGCAGCGCCAGCATCGCCAGCGGCACCAACAGCAAGAGCGGATACAGCTTGAGCGCCACCCCGACGCCGACGAGGACACCGGCCAACGCGGGTCTTCGCCGCGCCCACGCCAACAGGGCACCGGTGGCGCAGGCCACGGCGAGCGCGTCGAAATTGGTGAAAATCTGGAAGATCAGCAGTGGTGACCCGGCAACCAGGGCGGCGTCCCAGATCCGGCGCCCGGCCAGCAGCGCCGTCGCCCACACCGTCGCCAGCCACGCCAGCGCCAGCCCGAACGCCGAGATGTTGAAGAACATCACCACCTCGGCCACCTTCGGCACCGATACCACCGTGGTGAGCGCCGAGTACGTCTTGGCCAGCGTCATCGACAGGTACTGGTAGATACCGGTCAGCACCGGATATTCCATGTAGCGGATGGCCGGGCTGCCGTCGTACTGGACGTTGGGCTTACCGGTGCTGTCCACGTCGACCCAGCTGGACTTGTACGGAAACTTGCCCAGGTTCAACAGTTCCGCGGTGTAGAGCGGCACCGTGTCCGAGTAACAGAGCTCGTAGTAGGCCCGCTGGTTCTCCCAGTTGGCGACGCGTTGCGCCGCGGTGCCCGTGTGGGTCGACTGCAGGCACGCCGCCTTCGTCGAATACCCCAGCGCCAGGAAGATGACACCGATCACCAGCATGGCTCGCAGCGGGGTGAAGAACCGCGCCCGTCCGATCAGCGCGTGCCGCCCGACCGGGCCACCGATGGTCTGCGACAGCGCAGACCCGAGCACGTCGGTGCGGCTGGGCAGGTCTCGGTCGTCGGCACTGCGGACATCGCGCGCCAGCGGCGCAGGCGAAACCGTCTGCGGCTCTTCGGGTTCGGTCACGGTGGCGGCGGCGCTCCGGGCGGCGCGGGCGGCGCATTGGGATCACCCGGCGGGGGCGGCGCGACGGGCACCGTCGTCGGCGGACCCCACGGGATGGTCACTCCCGGCGCGATTTCCAGCGTCGGCTGGATGACCGTCTCCGAGGGCATGCCCGGCGGCGGAGAGGGCGCCGGCGGCGGTGGCGGAGGCGCCTGCGGCACCCCGGCATAGCCACCGATCTCGGTGGGCTTGGGGAACGACTCATTGTCGGTGCCTTTGAGCGCACCGTCCATCGTCGCCTTCCAGATGTCCGACGGCAGGCCGGATCCGTACACCGGGCCACCCCCCTGATTGACCAGCGGCTCGGTACCCGAGGTGGTGCCCACCCACACCGCCGTCGACAGCGACGGGGTGTAGCCGACCATCCAGGCATCCCGGTTGGCGCCGGTGTCTCCCAGCTGGTTGGTGCCGGTCTTGGCCGCCGAGGGCCGGCCGCCGGCCAGGTTGTGGCCTCTGGACCAGCCGGCGATCGGCTGCATGGCCGCGGTCACGTTGTCGGCGACCGCCTTGTCGATACGCTGCTCGCCTTGATCGCTCTGTTGCGATGCGTCGAAGAGCACCTTGCCGTCGGAGTCGACGACCTTCTGCACGAAGTGCGGTTTGTGATAGACGCCGGAGTTCGCCAACGTGGCGTACGCCGAAGCCATATCGAGCACTCGGCTCTGATACTGGCCCAGCACGATGCCGTTGTTGGGCGGACCGCCCTTGCCGTCCTCGCTCAGGGTGTGGTCGACGCCGGGGAAGCTCTCGGCGACACCAGCCTGGTGCGCGGCGTCGGCGACGTCCTGCGGCCCGTTCTTGAGCTTCAGCATCAGCCGGTAGTAGCTGGTGTTGAGCGAGCGTTTGAGCGCCTCGGCGATATTGCAGACGCCGCAGCCCTCGCCCTCCACGTTGGTGATCTTGATGCCGTTTACGGTCACCGGGGAGCTGTCGATCTGGTACCCCAACCCGATGCCCTGCTCAAGGGCCGCTACCAACGCGAACACTTTGAACGACGATCCCGTCGGCAACCCCGCCTGCGCGAAGTCGAAGCCCTGGGCGTCCGAGCCACCGTAATAGGCCTTGATCCCGCCGGTCTTGGGGTCGATCGAGACCACCGCCGACCGCATATCGGGCATCTGCCCGTCCAGCGTCTTGGTCACCGCGTCCTCGGCCGCCTTCTGCGCGGTCGGATCGATGGTGGTGGTGACCTGCAGGCCTTCGGTATTCAGCGTCTGCTCGTTGATGTTGAACAGATCCATCAGCTCTTTGGTGACCTGGCGTTCGATCAGGCCGTTGGGCCCGGTGGTCTGGTTCTGCTGGCTGGCCTGCTCGGGCGGCACCGTCGGCGGGAACACCTGCGCGGCCCGGTCGGCCTTGGACAGCGCACCGATGTCGACCATGCCGTCGAGCACCCAGTTCCACCGGTCGGCCGCACCCTCCGGGTCGACGGCGGGGTCCAGGGTGGACGGCCGCTGGATCAGCGCGGCCAGCAGGGCGCCCTCGGCGACATTGAGCTGTTCGACGGGCTTGTCGAAATAGGCCTTGGCGGCGGCCGAGATGCCGTAGGCGCCGCGGCCGAAATAGATGATGTTGAGGTAGGACTCCAGGACCTGGTCCTTGCTCCACTCGCGCGACATCTTCGTCGAGATGACGAGTTCTTTCGCTTTGCGCACCAGGCCGCCCACCCCGGATCGGGCATCGCCGACGAAGGCGTTCTTGACGTACTGCTGGGTGATGGTCGACCCGCCCTGCAGATCGCCGCCGAAGATGTTGTTCTTGAACGCCCGTGCGAACCCGGACAGCGAGAAGCCCGGATTGCTGTAGAAGTCCCGGTCCTCGGCGGCCATCACGGCGTCGCGCACGTGCACCGGGATCTGGTTGATGCTGACATCGACGCGGTTGCCTTCCGGCGGAACGATTCTCGCCAGCTCGCTGCCGTCGCTGGCCAGGATCGTCGACACCTGCGCGGTGCGGATGTCACCGGGCTTGGGCACGTCGACGATGAGATAGGCCATCGCGAACGTGACCGACGGCAGCACCAGGAACAACACCAGGCCCAGGTAGACCGCCCGGCGCACCCACTTCCACTGGAAGCGGGCACGCGCCGGCTTGGGTGGCCCGGTGGGGCCGGGCGGCGGCCCACCGACAGGCGGGCGCGGTGGCACCGGAGGCGGTGGTTTGCGCGGGGGCGCACCGTCGAGCGCCGCCTTGACGACGTCGATGGGATCACGCAGATGCGGCTCGGTGGGGTTGCGCACCGGGGGCAGCAGAGTGGTCTGCCGATCATCGGGCGCGACGTTGGCCCGGCGGTGTGCGCCCGGGGCAGCGGAAGGCTCCCGTTCGGCATCCCCCGCTGACCTCGAATGGCGCCCTTCGTTATTCACTGGCCGTACGCGCGCCGGAGCGCGCCGCTCGAGTGCGGGGCGCCTTGGGGGCCTTGGGCGGCCTCGGCGTTCCGAGCACATAGGACTTGACCAGGTGATTCCAACTGCAGGTCCGACATACCTCCACCACATGTACTGCGAATTCGTCGTAACGCGTCGCCAGCAGCACCAACTCTTCGGCGGTGCGGGCCGAACCCGACACCGGACCGAGGTGGTCGCCGAAAACCCAGGACACCAGGGTGAGCTGTTCCTTACGGCAGATCGGGCACATCACCGAACTGGGCTTCCCGTGGTATTTGGCGGCGCGTAACAAGTAGGGATTGGCGTCGCACACCTCGGTGACTCCGGTCCGTCCGGAATACACCTCGGCCAGCAGGGATCGGCGCCGAAGCGCGTAATCCACCACCTGTCGCTGCAATCGCACGATGACCAGAGTACGTCGGTCGTCTGGGCAGTCGAGGGAGGACCAGCGCCACACGTACCCCAGGAATACGATCTTCGCCATGGCCGCATGGACTCGGGCGAAGGACAGCGACCGCGACGCGACCTGCCGATTACTGGACAACGCCCTGGCCGACGGGCAGCTGTCCGGGGACGAGCACCGGCGCCGGGTGAGCGCCGCCGTGACGGCCACCACCCTCGGCGAGCTCGATCCGCTGCTGGCCGATCTTCAGATTCCCGACGAGCAGCGTCCGGCGCCGGTACGCCAGGGACGGCGGCGCCGAAACCTGATCTTGGCGGGCGTCGGGGCGGCGGCCGCCATCGTCATCGCCGTCGTCGCATTCAGCGGCGGGCCCGATGCCACCACTCCGGCGAGCAGCCCGAGCCCGCAGCCGAGCTCCGCGGTGCCGGTCCCGGAATCGCACAAGGCGCTGAGCACCGTTGCCGTCCCGGACACCGTGCCGCCCGTGGTCGTCAAACCGGCGCGCGACCTGCTCACCGCCGAAGGGCTGAGCGCGATCATCGACTCGATCCGCGGCCGGTTCGGCGACACCACGGGCTACGAACTGGCCATCACCACCGACCAGGCCTACCTCGCCCGCCCCGATCCGGCCGACGATCAGCAGAAGATGGTGTACCCGTATCGCGGCGGCTGGGATGACCCGTCCCGGCGCGATCGGTCGGACACCGACGACCTGACCGACGTGGCCGCATTCGACACCGCGGCCACGGCCGCCGCGGTGGCCGCCGCGCCCGCGACGCTCAACATCGCACCGGCCGACGTGGCGAGCACCTATCTGGACGTCGACTACATCGCCGAACAGGGTGGGCTGGAGCTGCTGGTGAAGATCACCACCAAGTCGGGCTCCACCGGCTACCTGTATCTGGATCCGGCCGCCACCGTGAAACGCGTCGAGAAGAATCCCAGCTGACCAGCAGCGGGCGTACAGCAGCTCTTACGATCATCGCGTGGCGACACGGCAGACCGCAGGCACGCGGGCCAAGGACAGCGACCGCAACGACACCTGCAAGGTGCTCGACACCGCGTTGTCCGAGGGCCAGCTGTCCATGGAGGAACATCGGCAGCGGGTCAGCGCCGCCACCAATGCCGCCACGCTCGGCGAGTTGCAAGGCTTGGTCAGCGACCTACAGGTGGCCAACGCACCGGTCAAGCTGCCGAACCTCAAGCCCGAACGCAGCCTGGCCCCCGGCGCGGGCTGGGGTTTGCGGGTGGCGACGGCGGCCGTGCTGGTGCTGCTGGGCATCGCCATCGGGTGGGGGCTGTACGGCAACACGTCGTCCCCGCTGAGTTTCACCACCGATCCGGGCGCCAAGGCCGACGGCATCACCGGCACGGTGCTCACCCCGCCGCGGCAGCTGCAGTCGCTCGGCGGGCTGACGGGCCTGTTCGAGCAGATGCGGCAGAAGTTCGGCGACACCAAGGGTTACAGCATCACCATCTTCGAGGACTACGCCTCACTGACCCGGCCCGATCCCTCGGAACCGCGGCGCGCCCTGAACTACTACTACCGCGGCGGCTGGGACGACCCGTCGGAGACCAGCGTCAGCAGTGACGCGAAGGTGGTCGACCTCGGCGCATTCGACATCCCGAAGATGGTGGGGCTGATCCGGGGGGCGGCCGAGAGCGTCGGCATCAACCCCGCCGAGGTCAAGAACACCCACGTCAGCATCGAACCCAACAGCGATATCACCCAGCCGCCGGGCAGCATCGAGATCTCCATCTACGTCACCCCGAAGTTCGGCAACAGCGGCTATATCGAGCTCAACGGCGACGGCACCGTCAAGCGCGTCAACGAAGCCAAGAAATAGCACCTGACAAATCGACACCTTTGGCAACCTCAGCTGGCACTCAATATATCGGCGCGATACAATTGCGCGACGTGTCGAGCCGACGTGACATTTGTTCGGCTTTGACTGGGTTCCCACCAAGGAGGAGGTGATTCGATGCTGGAGCTCGCCATTCTGGGGTTGCTGCTCGAATCGCCGATGCACGGATACGAGCTCCGTAAGCGGCTGACCGGCCTGCTGGGTGCGTTCCGCGCGTTCTCCTATGGCTCGCTCTATCCCGCTCTGCGGCGCATGCAAGCCGACGGTCTGATCGTCGAGGACGCCGCACCCGTCGGCACCGTCCTCGGTGCGACAAAAGTGCGCCGGGCGCGGCGGGTGTACCAGCTCACCGAGGCCGGTACCCAACGCTTCACCGAACTGGTCGCCGACACCGGCCCGCAGAACTACACCGACGACGGTTTCGGTGTGCATCTGGCGTTCTTCAACCGCACCCCCGCCGAAGCCAGGATGCGCATCCTGGAAGGCCGGCGGCGTCAGGTCGAGGAGCGCCGGGAAGGTCTGCGCGAGGCGGTGGCCCGGGCGAGCAGTTCATTGGACCGCTACACCAAGCAACTCCACCAGCTCGGTCTGGAGTCCAGTGAGCGTGAAGTGAAGTGGCTCAACGAATTGATCGCAGCCGAACGGGTGGGGCAGAGCCGCCCCGACAATCAGCCCTGATCAGCCCGCATCCGGCACAAGCACCTAAGTAAGAAAAGGAGAGCGTCACATGTCTGAGTCGAATGAGGTTCGGGTCGCCATCGTCGGCGTGGGCAACTGCGCGTCCTCGCTGGTGCAGGGTGTGCACTACTACCGGGACGCCGACGAGAACGGAACCGTCCCGGGCCTGATGCACGTCAAGTTCGGGCAGTATCACGTCCGCGACGTGAAGTTCGTCGCCGCGTTCGACGTCGATGCCAAGAAGGTCGGCTTCGACTTGTCCGAGGCGATCTTCGCCTCGGAGAACAACACCATCAAGATCGCCGACGTGCCGCCGATGGACATCGTCGTGCAGCGCGGGCCGACGCTGGACGGTATCGGCAAGTACTACGCCGAGACCATCGAGATCTCCGACTCCGAGCCCGTCGACGTGGTCAAGGCGCTCAAGGACGCCAAGGTCGACGTGCTGGTGTCCTACCTGCCGGTGGGCTCCGAAGAGGCCGACAAGTTCTACGCCCAGTGCGCGATCGACGCCGGCGTGGCCTTCGTCAACGCGCTGCCGGTGTTCATCGCCTCCGATCCGGTGTGGGCCAAGAAGTTCGAAGATGCCGGCGTGCCGATCGTCGGCGACGACATCAAAAGCCAGGTCGGCGCGACCATCACCCACCGCGTGATGGCCAAGCTGTTCGAGGACCGCGGTGTCACCCTGGACCGCACCTACCAGCTCAACGTCGGCGGCAACATGGACTTCAAGAACATGCTCGAGCGTGAGCGCCTGGAGTCCAAGAAGGTCTCCAAGACCCAGGCCGTGACGTCGAACCTGACCGGCTCGCTGGCCGGCAAGGTCGAGGACAAGAACGTGCACATCGGCCCGTCCGACCACGTCGCCTGGCTCGACGACCGCAAGTGGGCCTACGTCCGCCTCGAAGGCCGCGCCTTCGGTGACGTGCCGCTGAACCTGGAGTACAAGCTCGAGGTGTGGGACTCGCCGAACTCGGCAGGCATCATCATCGACGCCGTGCGCGCCGCGAAGATCGCCAAGGACCGCGGCATCGGCGGCCCGATCATCCCGGCCTCGGCCTACCTGATGAAGAGCCCGCCCAAGCAGCTGGCCGACGATATCGCCCGCGCGGAGCTGGAAACCTTCATTCAGGGCTAGTCGGTGATTTGTGGAGTCCTACCCGTAATGATTGCGGGTATGACTCCACAAATCTCGGATGACGAGCTGGCCGGCCTGGACGAGTTCGGCCTGCTGCCCGAGAACGCCGCGCAGATCGGGGCCACCCGGATCCCGCCGGTGACGCGCGCGGACTCCGGGACGATCAGCTTTCTCAAGTGGGGCACCGACGCACCCGAGGTGGTGTTCCTGCACGGCGGCGGGCAGAACGCGCACACCTGGGACACCGTCATCCTCGGCTTGGGTGTGCCCGCTCTCGCGATCGACCTGCCCGGCCACGGCCGCTCCGGTTGGCGCACCGACGGCGACTACGGCCCCAAGCGGGCGGCCGAGCTGATCGCCCCGATCCTGCGCGAACACGCCCCCGACGCGCGGCTGGTGGTCGGCATGTCACTGGGCGGGCTGACCGCGCTGCGCATCGCGGCCACCGCCCCGGAGCTGGTGCGCGAACTGGTGCTGGTCGACGTCACCCCGTCCGCGCCGGAACGGCACACCGAGATGACCAAGGCGCAGATGGGCACCGTCGCGCTGGTCAACGAGAACCGGACCTTCCCGACGTTCGCCGACATGCTCGATGTCACCGTCGCCGCGGCGCCGCACCGGGACCGGAATTCGTTGCGGCGCGGCGTGTTCCACAATTCCAAGCAACTCGACGACGGCAGTTGGACCTGGCGCTACGACTCGTTGCGCAACGGGGACGGTTTTACCGGCCTGTGGGACGAGGTCCCGGCGATCACCATGCCCACCACCCTGATCCGCGGGGCCAAGTCGTTCTTCGTCAACGACGAGGACGCCGCGACGTTCGCCCGCACCGCACCGGGATTCCAGCGCACCCATGTGGTGGAGGGCGCCGGGCATTCCGTCCAGGGTGACCAGCCGGCGAAACTGGTCGAGTTGCTGCGCGAGATCCTCGGATAACCGGGACTTTCCCAGCAGTTCACCAGCTGATTGCCAGGCTCGCGTAGGTTCGCCGGCCATGGCCCTCGTTCCGCTGAATCTGCTTGTCTCCCACCACGGCCGCTCTGGCCGCCAGCATGTGACCTGCCGCAATCGCTGCGGGGACGCCTGCGCCAGGCCGGCACCCAACACCAGTGCCAACGAGTACTTCGGTGACCTCGTGACCGAGATGTCGCGCCGGTCGGTGCTGCGGGCCACCGGTATCGCGGTGCTCGCCGTGGGAGCGGGTTCGGCGCTGGCCGCCTGTTCCGGCGACAAACCGACCGAAGGCACCGCATCCACGACGCCGGCACCGCAGGGGCAGCCACCGGCCGGTATGCGATTCGACAGCGTGGCCCCCAACACCGAAGACACCGTCGTCGTGCCAGCGGGGTACCAACAGCGCGTCGTGATCGCCTGGGGCGACCCGGTGCTGCCCGGCGCCCCGGTGTTCGATATCAACCGGCAGACGGGTGCCGCACAGCGCCAGCAGTTCGGCTTCAACAACGATTTCGCCGCGCTGTTGCCGATCCGCGGCGCGTCCGGGCGCTACCTGCTGGTGTCCAACCACGAGTACGTGAGCCCGCAGTTCATGTTTCACGGCTACGACGCCGACGCCCCCACCCGCGAACAGTTCGACGTCGAGACCGGCGCGGTCGGCCTGTCGGTGGTCGAGGTCGAGCGCGGCCCGCAGGGCGGATTGCGTCCCGTCATGGGCCGGTACAACCGCCGCATCACCGCCGACACGCCCTTCACCCTGACCGGGCCGGCCGCCGGCGCTCCCGCCGTGCGGACCGCCGCCGACCCGGCCGGGCGCACCGTGATCGGCACCTTCGCCAACTGCTCCGGCGGCGTAACACCCTGGGGCACAATTCTTTCCGGCGAGGAGAACTTCCATACGTATTTCGGTGCCGCCGCGGGCACACCGCCGGCGGACCCCGACCGGTACAAGCGCTACGGGGTTCTCACCGAACCGTCGGAACTACGGTGGGAGAACTTCGACCCGCGCTTCGACCTGGCGAAGACACCGACCGAGGTGAACCGATTCGGCTACGTCATCGAGATCAACCCCTGGGACCCCGCCTCGACACCGGTGAAACACTCCGCGCTGGGCCGGTTCAAGCATGAGGCCGCCAACGTGTACGTCACCGGGGACGGCACCGTGGTGGTGTACACCGGCGACGACGAACGCTTCGACTACATGTACAAATTCGTGTCGGACAAGAAGATCGAGCCCGGCAACATGGCACACAACATGACGCTGCTCGACGAGGGCACGCTGTACGTCGCCAAGCTGTCCAGCGATATCCCGACCGACCAGATCGACGGCAGCGGCACGCTGCCCGCCACGGGACGCTTCGCCGGCTCCGGCACCTGGCTCCCGCTGCTGCACTGCGGGCCCGCCGGTAAGGCCGAGTCCCTGGTCGAAGGATTCTCCGCGCAGGATGTCGCGGTGTTCACCCGGCTGGCCGCCGACAAGGCCGGCGCCACCAAGATGGACCGCCCCGAGGATTTCGAGGCCAACCCCGCGACCGGCAAGCTGTACGTCGCGCTGACCAACAACGACAAGCGCGGCGCCGACGGCAAGGCCAAGCCGGATGCGGCCAACCCGCGCAGCGAGAACAAGAACGGCCAGGTCCTGGAGATCACCGACGACCACGCCGGCACCACCTTCACCTGGGACCTGCTGCTGGTCTGCGGTGACCCGGCGGCGGCCGACACGTATTACGGCGGCTTCGACAAGACGCAGGTCAGCCCCATCTCCTGCCCGGACAATGTCGCTTTCGACGGGTACGGCAACCTGTGGATCTCGACCGACGGCAATGCGCTGGACTCCAACGACGGACTGTTCGCGGTGGCACTCGACGGCGACCGGCGGGGCGAGACCAAACAGTTCCTCACCGTGCCGGTGGGCGCGGAGACCTGCGGTCCGGTGATCACCGACGACCTGATCACCGTCAGCGTGCAGCACCCCGGCGAAGGCGACGACCACAGCCTGGACAACCCGCTGTCGCACTGGCCCGACGGCGGTACCGCCCCGGCGCGGCCCGCCGTGGTGGCGGTGTGGCGGGACGGCGGCGCCATCGGCGTGTAGGCCGACCGAGTTTGGAAAACGCCGCGGCGGGCTACCGTTGAGGTCATGACTCGGATCGGCGTCCAGCTGCAACCCCAGCACTCCCCCAACTACGGTCACCTCCGCGACGCCGTGCGCCGCTGTGAGGACCTCGGCGTGGACATCGCCTTCAACTGGGATCACTTCTTCCCGTTGTACGGCGACCCGGACGGGGCGCATTACGAGTGTTGGACCATGCTGGGCGCCTGGGCCGAACAGACCTCGCGCATCGAGATCGGCGCACTGGTCACGTGCAACTCCTACCGCAATCCCGAACTGCTGGCCGATATGGCCCGCACCGTCGACAACATCTCCGACGGCCGGCTGATCCTGGGCATCGGGTCGGGCTGGAAGGAGAAGGACTACGACGAGTACGGCTACGAATTCGGCACGGCAGGAAGCAGACTCGACGACCTGGCCGCCGCGATGCCCCGCATCACCGGACGGCTGGCGAAACTCAACCCGCAACCGGTGCGCGAGATCCCGATCCTGATCGGCGGCCAGGGTGAACGCAAGACGCTCAAGCTCGTCGCGCAGTACGCCCACATCTGGCACGGTTTCACCACCGCGGAAAGCTATCCGGACAAGGCCGCGGTGCTGGACCGGCACTGCGCCGACGCCGGCCGCGATCCGGGCGCCATCGAACGATCCGCCGGCGTCGACCGCAGCGGCGCCGGGTTGATCGCCAATGCCGAAGCGCTCACCGCGCTGGGGGTTTCGCTACTGACCGTCGGCGTGAACGGCCCGGACTACGACCTGTCGGAGGCCGAAGAACTGGTCCGGTGGCGCGACAGCCGGAGCTGACTTGCCCAAGCGGTACGGCGTCAACGAGCGCGAGCAGGTCGTCGGGCACGTTGCGCAGCTGATCCTGACCGGAAAGCTCCGGTCCGGAGATCGCTTGGACCGCAACGATCTTGCCGCGTCTCTCGGAGTCAGCCGGGTACCGGTCCAGGAGGCGGTGGCCCAGCTGGAACACGACGGCATCGTGGTCACCCGCTACCACCGCGGCGCGTTCATCGCGCGGTTCGACGCGCACGTGCTGTTGGAGCACTACTACCTGTTCGGGGTGCTCAACGGCCTGGTGTCCGCTGGCGCGGCGGCCGAGGCCACCCCGCAAACCATCGACCGGCTCAAGGACCTGACCGGCCAGTTGCGGGCCGAGAACTTTCACGACATCGCGTGGGAGTATCGGCAGCTGCTGACCGACCAGCACGCCGGACCGCGGCTGCAGGCCGCGATCGACGCCGCGCAGACCTTCATCCCGCGCGCCTTCTGGGCCGACCACCTGCACGCCGGGCCAGCCCTGTTGGCGCACTACGAGAACGAGACCAACGCCATCGCCGACGGTGACCCCGACGCCGCCCGCGTCGCATGCCAGACGGGCGCGGCGCTGATGGGCCGGGTGATGCTCACCGAGCTGGTGCGGCGCGGGGTGCTGGCCCCGCTGATCCCGTCCGGCTCCGATTGAGGCGGGGCCCGGCAGGCACCGAAATGACGCAGCCCTGAGCCGAAGCATTCTCCGTTGGCCACCGACCGGTTAGGTTTCCACGATGACGTCTGTACCCAACCGCATTCTCCGGGCGGTGGTCTGCGTGCTGGTCGCCGTACTGGCGGGCGGGCTGGCACTGGCCGCCCCGGCGAACGCCGACCAGTGCGCCCCACCCGGCGTCGACAGCGCCAGCGCGCTACCGACGAACCTGGCGGCCGCCGCCAAGGGTCCAGGCGCGGACAAATACACCACGGCTTCGGTCGAGCCGTTGCAGAGCATCGACGTCAACGCGCTCGGGCTCGGCGTTCCCGGCGTGCTCACCGTCGGCACCCTGTCCGACGCGCCACCGAGCATCTGCATCGATGCCAAGGGTCAGTTCACCGGATTCGACAACGAGCTGCTGCGCGCCGTCGCCGACCGGATCGGGTTGAAGATCAACTTCGTCGGCACCGATTTCTCCGGGCTGCTGGCCCAGGTGGCCTCCCGACGGTTCGATGTCGGCTCCTCGTCGATCACCACCACCGACGCCCGCCGCAAGACGGTCGGGTTCACCAACGGCTATGACTTCGGCTACTTTTCGTTGGTCGTGCCGACCGGATCGGCCATCACCGGCTTCTCCCAGCTGGCGAAGGGGCAGCGCATCGGTGTCGTGCAGGGCACCGTCCAGGAGGCCTACGTCGTCGACACGTTGCACCTGGACCCGGTGAAATTCCCGGATTACAACACCGTCTACGCCAGCCTGAAGACCCGCCAGATCGACGCCTGGGTGGCGCCGTCACAGCAGGCCGTCGGCACGGTGCAGGCCGGGGACCCCACGGTGATCGTCGAGAACACCTTCAGCCTGGACAACTTCGTGGCGTGGGCGGTCGCCAAGGAGAACAAACCGCTCATCGATGCGCTCAACGCCGGTCTGGACGCCGTGATCGCCGACGGCACCTGGGCCCGGTTGTACTCCGACTGGGTGCCGCGCGCGCTGCCGCCGGGCTGGAAGCCGGGCTCCAAAGCCGCTCCCGTCCCGCAGCTCCCCGACTTCGCGGCCATCGCCGCCCAGCACGCCGGTGCTCCGGCCGCCGGCGCGGCGGCACCGAAATCGACTCTGGCGCAACTGGGTGCGGCCTTCCTGGACTGGGACCTGTATCGGCAGGCCATCCCGGACCTGTTCAAGACCGGATTACCGAACACGCTGATCCTCACCGTCTGCGCCGCCGTCATCGGCGTGCTGCTCGGGCTGGTGCTCGCCATGGCGGGTATCTCGCGGTCCCGCTGGCTGCGCTGGCCGGCGCGGGTGTACACCGACATCTTCCGCGGTCTGCCCGAGGTGGTGATCATCCTGGTGATCGGGCTGGGCATCGGGCCGGTCGTCGGTGGCCTGACCGGAAACAACCCGTACCCGTTGGGGATTGCGGCACTGGGGTTGATGTCGGCGGCCTATGTGGGCGAGATCTTCCGGTCCGGCATCCAGAGCGTGGAGGCCGGTCAGCTGGAGGCGTCGCGTGCGCTGGGTTTCAGCTACCGCTCGTCGATGCGGCTGGTCGTGGTGCCCCAGGGCGTGCGCCGGGTGCTCCCGGCATTGGTGAACCAGTTCATCTCGTTGCTCAAGGCCTCGTCGCTGGTGTACTTCCTCGGGCTGGTGGCCAACCAGCGCGAGCTGTTCCAGGTCGGCCGCGACCTCAACGCCCAAACCGGCAACCTGTCCCCCTTGGTGGCGGCCGGATTGTTCTATCTGATGCTCACCATCCCACTGACCCACGTGGTGAATCTCATCGACGAGCGGCTGCGCACCGGCCGTCAGCCGGCCCCGGTGCAAGAGGAGATGATCTGATGGCTGATTCCAGGGCGAGCGAAGCGACGGGGAAAGATTCCAGGGCGAGCGAAGCGACGGGGGAAGGTCCAGGGGCGAGCGAAGCGACGGGGAATGCTGCGGTTTCCCTGAGTGCCAAGGACATCCATCTGTCGTTCGGTCCCAACGCGGTACTGCGCGGGGTGGACCTTGAGGTGCCCGCGGGCAGCACGGCCGTGGTGATCGGACCGTCCGGTTCGGGGAAGTCCACACTGCTGCGGACCCTGAACCGGCTCTACGAACCCGACCGCGGCGACATCCTGCTCGACGGCCGCTCGGTGCTGGCCGACAATCCGGATGTGCTGCGGCAACGGATCGGCATGGTGTTCCAGCAGTTCAACCTGTTTCCGCACCGCACGGTGCTGGACAACGTCACCCTGGCGCCGCGCAAACTCAAGGGCATGGCCGCCGACGCCGCCCGCGAGCTTGGACTGGCCCAGCTGGATCGAGTTGGTTTGCGGCACAAGGCCGACGTGCGTCCGTCGACGTTGTCGGGCGGCCAGCAGCAGCGGGTGGCGATCGCCAGGGCGCTGGCCATGTCACCACAGGTGATGTTCTTCGACGAGGCCACCTCCGCGCTGGACCCCGAATTGGTCAAGGGCATCCTGGAACTCATCGCCGAGCTGGGCTCCGGTGGCATGACCATGGTGGTGGTCACGCATGAGATGGGCTTCGCCCGGTCCACCGCCGACGCAGTGGTGTTCATGGATCACGGCAAGGTGGTCGAATCCGGGCCGCCGGAGCAGATTTTCGAGGCCGCCGAAACCGACCGGTTGCGTCGCTTCCTGTCGCAGGTGCTGTGAGCATTCCGGCAGGGGAAAATCGGTGCGGAACCGACCTGGCATGCCCTGACAGGTTAGACTAGCGAAATTATGGTCGAGACCGAACCGCAGGTCGCTGAGCTGGCCGGAGAGCTCCAACGAGTGCTCTCGAAGCTGTTCTCCGTGCTGCGTCGCGGTGACACCAACAAGGGTCAGGCCGGTGACCTCACGCTGGCTCAGTTGTCGATCCTGCTGACCCTCCTCGACTGCGGCCCCATCCGGATGACCGAGCTGGCCGCGCACGAGCGCGTCCGCACCCCGACCACCACCGTGGCGATCCGCCGGCTGGAGAAGTTGGGGCTGGTCAAGCGGTCGCGTGACCCCTCCGACCTGCGGGCCGTACTGGTCGAGGTGACCCCGCGCGGGCTGGTTCAGCACCGGGAGGCCCTCGACGCCCGGCGGGCGTTCCTGGCCGAACTGGTGAGCAACCTCAGTGAGGACGATCAGCGCACCCTGGCCGCCGCGCTGGGCTCGTTGGACCGCCTCGGCGACCAGGCCCCGGCCGAGAAGCCGAACTAACCCAGCCAGTCCAGCACGGCGGCCGCCGTCCAGGACTGTTGCATGCTGCCCAATGGCTCGCCGGTGAACGGTTCGTAGTACTCGGCGAAGGTGCCGTCGCTGGCCTGCCGCAGACCTTCGCGGCGCAACACCGACGACCGCTCTGCCCAGCCGCGGCGGGCGAAACACCACGAGAACAACCACGTCATCACCGGCCACACCGGACCCCGCCAGTATTCGCGCGGCCGGAAGTCCCGCGACACCGGCGAGGTCGACGGGATCAACGCGTACTTCAGGTCCGGGTGGCCGCAGAACCGCGGCCCCTCAAGCAATTTCAGCAGGGCGCGTTCCTTGTCGTGCGGCAGCCCGCCGCACAGCAGCGGGGCGAACTGCGCGACGGTCTCAGTGGCCACCCACTTCTCCGCCCGTACGTCGAAATCCCTTGCCGCACCCGTTCTTTCGTCAGCGGTCTCGACGACACCGGTACGGAAGCGGTCGGCCCACGAGTGCAGGTCGCGGACGTCGGCGAGCGGGCGCTTGTAGTCCTCGCCGATCTCGGCCAGCACGGTGCAGGCCACCGAGAACACCGCCGAGACGAACACGTCCTCCACGGCGAAGCTCATCACCTTGGGCAGCAGCTCGTCGTCGTAGCGGACCGACTTCATCTCCTCGACCAGCCACAGATAGCGGTCGTACTCCAGATCCGACGGGCGCTGGGTGGCGTCGGTGTTGATCTTGTTGTCCTCGCGCTGGTATTCGGGCACGTTGCCCGGAATCACGTTGGCGTAGGCGCTGTCCCAGCGCGGCGAGTTGTCCATCCCGGATTCCCAGCCGTGGTACAGGGTCACCCGGCCGCGGCTCTGCTGATCGCGGCACTCGGCCAGCCAGCGATGCCAGCGCACCAGGTCGGGCCAGCGCCGGTCCAGGAATGCCTCGGCGACCGCCCGGGTGCTGCGCCCCCTGGTCTTGGCATGATCCAGGATCCGCTGCACGGCGATGGCATGCACCGGCGGCTGGGTGATACCTGAGGTGTGCCGCACCCGCGAGGCGTTGGCGGCCAGCGCCGAGGTAGCCCAGCGGGCGGGGCCGGGAAAGTAACCGTCGACCCCGTTGGCGAAGACGATGTGCGGGATCATGCCGTTGCGCCACTGCGCCGAGAGCAGCGTGTCCAGTTCGACGACGGCCCGCTCCACACTCAGCGGCGCCAGGCCGATCGCGACGAACGCGGCGTCCCAACTCCACATGTGCGGGTACAGCAATGGGGCCGCGGTGGTCATCACGCCCAGGTCGTTACCGCGCAGGAGATAGGCGGCGCGGGCGGCCAGCTGCGTGGGCGCAAAGCTCGGGTCGGGTGGCATCGCATCCATAATGCGTCGCCGGGCGGCATCGTGCAGATTGGACCGGGCATATCGCTACCCTCGACGGTGTGCCGACCGCATTGATCACCGGCGCGGCGGGCGGCATCGGTTCCGCCATCGCCGCCGCGCTCGCCCCCACCCACACCGTGCTGCTGGCCGGTCGCCCGTCGGCCCGCCTGGACGCTCTCGCCGACCGCCTCGGCGCTCCGACCTGGCCGTTGGAGCTCACCGACCCGGAATCGATCGAATCGGCCACCGAGGTGCTCTCCGAACTCGACGTGCTGGTGCACAACGCCGGTGTGCTCTATCCGGGGCGGGTGGCCGAGTCCACCGCCGAACAGTGGCGGGCCAGCTTCGAGGTGAACGTGACCGGCGCGGTGGCGCTGACCCTGGCGTTGTTGCCGGCGCTGCGGGCCGTCCGCGGGCATGTGGTGTTCGTCAATTCCGGCGCCGGCCGCACGGTGTCGGCCGGGATGGCGTCCTACTCGGCGAGCAAATTCGCGTTGCGGGCGTTCGCCGATTCACTGCGCGCCGACGAACCGTCGCTGCGGGTGACGTCGGTGTTCCCCGGCCGCACCGACTCCGAGATGCAGCGCGACCTGGTCGCCTACGAGGAACGTGACTACCAGCCCGAGCATTTCCTGCGGCCGGAGACCGTCGCCGAACTGGTCGCCCACGCGGTGGCCACCCCGCCGGACGGCCACGTGCACGAGATCGTGGTCCGGCCGCGCTGACCGGTCAGGCCGCCGGCACCATTCCGTGTGGGTCGAGCACGAACTTCTGGGCGACCCCGGAGTCGAACGCGGCATAGCCCTCCGGCGCCTTGTCCAGTCCGATGACGGTCGCGTTCACCGCGTCCGCGATATGGGCCTTGTCGTGCAGGATGCTCATCATCAGCCCGCGGTTGTACTTCAGCACCGGGCACTGGCCGGTGTAGAAGCTGTGGCTCTTCGCCCAGCCCAGGCCCAGGCGCACCTTGAGCGTCCCGTGCTTGGCATCGTCGTCCGTGCCGCCCGGATCCCCGGTCACGTACAGGCCCGGAATGCCCAGTGATCCGCCGGCACGGGTGACGTTCATGATCGAGTTGAGCACCGCGGCCGGCTGCTCCCCGGCCCCGTGTCCGTGGCCGCTGGCCTCGAATCCCACCGCGTCCACAGCGCAATCCACCTCATCGGTGTTCAGGATGTCGGCGATCTGTTCTTCCAGCGTGGCATCGGCGCTGATGTCGATGGTCTCGCAGCCGAAGGATGCGGCCTGCTTGAGCCGGTCGGCATTCAGGTCGCCGACGATCACCACCGCGGCCCCCAGCAGGTGCGCCGAGTACGCGGCCGCCAGACCGACCGGGCCCGCGCCGGCGACGTACACCGTCGATCCCGTGGTGACGCCCGCCGTCTTGGCTCCGTGGTAACCGGTGGGGAAGATGTCGGACAACATGGTCAGATCGCGGATCTTGGCAAGAGCGGCATCCCGATCGGGGAACTTGAGCAGGTTGAAGTCGGCGAACGGCACCATGACGTAGTCGGCCTGCCCACCGAGCCAGCCACCCATGTCGACGTACCCGTAGGCCGATCCGGCCCGGGCGGGATTGACGTTCAGGCAGATGCCGGTCTGGCCCTCGCGGCAGTTGCGGCACCGCCCGCAGGCGATGTTGAAGGGCACCGAGCAGATGTCCCCGACTTCCAGAAATTGGACGTCGGAACCTTTTTCGACGATCTCCCCGGTGATCTCATGGCCGAGGGTCTGACCGACCGGCGCGGTGGTGCGCCCGCGAACCATGTGCTGGTCCGACCCGCAGATGTTGGTCGATACGCATTTGAGGATGACGCCGTGGTCGGCTTTGCGACTCATGCCCATCGCATCGGCAACCTCGGCGGGAACTTCGAGTTTGGGATACGGCAACGTCTCGACGGCCACCTTGCCGGGACCCTTGTAGACGACGATCCGGTTGTCAGACACGGCACACTCCATACTGGGCCGCGGACACCGTACGTCGTTCTCTCAGGCGGGATTTCCGCCCGCACCAGCGCGGCCCTGCCGTCCAGTATCCGCGCGCCGATATGCGCACGGGCGAATGTGTGCATATCGGCGGCGGAAACTAACCGAACGGTGGGGACTGCCCCCACCGCGCCGGCGGTCGACCTCAGACGACGAGGTTCACCAGCCGGCCGGGCACCACGATGACCTTCTTCGGGGTGGCGCCGTCCAGGAATGCCAGCACCTTCTCGTCGGCCAGCGCCGCCGCCTCCAGCGCCGCCTTGTCGGCATCGGCGGCGACGGTGATCTTGCCCCGCACCTTGCCGTTCACCTGGACCGGCAGTTCGACGGTGTCGTCCACCAGATAGCGCTCGTCGGCCACCGGGAACGGTCCGTGCGCCAGCGAGGTGTCGTGGCCGAGCCGGCGCCACAGTTCCTCGGCCAGGTGCGGCGCCAGCGGGGCCACCATCAGCACCAGCGGTTCGATGGCCGCGCGGGCGGCCACCCCCTCCTTGGTCAGATGGTTGGTGTACTCGATGAGCTTGGCCGCGGCGGTGTTGTTGCGCAGTGCCGCATAGTCTTCGGCCACTCCGGCGATCGTCTTGTGCAGGTGGCGCAGTGTGTCCTGCGACAGTGCCTCGTGCTCGACGACCCGCTGCCCGCCGGTGGTCTCGTCGACGACGGTGCGCCAGACCCGCTGCAGGAAACGGTGTGCGCCGACCACGTCCTTGGTGGCCCAGGGTCGCGACGCCTCCAGCGGACCCATCGACATCTCGTAGACACGCAAGGTGTCCGCGCCGTAGGCGTCGCAGATCTCGTCCGGCGACACCGAGTTCTTCAGGCTCTTGCCGATCTTGCCGAATTCCTGGTTGACCTCTTGATCCCCGTACCAGAACTTGCCGTCGCGCTCGACCACGTCGGCGGCGGGCACATAGCTGCCGCGGGCATCGGTGTAGGCAAAGGCCTGGATGTAGCCCTGGTTGACCAACCGCCGGTAGGGCTCCGCGGAGCTGACGAAGCCCAAGTCGTAGAGCACCTTGTGCCAGAACCGCGAATACAGCAGGTGCAGCACCGCGTGCTCGACACCGCCGACGTACAGGTCGACGCCGCCCGGGTCGCCCGGCCCATGGATCTCCGGCCGCGGACCCATCCAGTACGCCTCGTTTTCCTTGGCGCACAGTTCATCCGGGTTGTGCGGGTCGGTGTAACGCAGCTCGTACCAGGAGCTGCCGGCCCACTGCGGCATCACGTTGGTGTCGCGGGTGTAGGTCTGCAGCCCGTCGCCGAGGTCCAGTTCGACGTGCACCCACTCGGTGGCCTTGCCCAACGGGGGCGATGGTTCACTGTCGGCGTCATCAGGGTCGAAGGACACCGGCGCATAGTCTGGGACATCCGGAAGTTCTACCGGCAGAGCCGATTCCGGCAGAGCGTGGGCGCGGCCGTCGGCGTCGTAGACGATGGGGAACGGTTCGCCCCAGTAACGCTGCCTGGCGAAAAGCCAGTCACGCAGTTTGTATTCGACCCGGGACCGGCCGCGGCCGTCGGCCTCCAGCCGGGCCACCACCGCCTCCTTGGCGGCAGGCACCGCCAGCCCGTTCAGGTAGTCGGAGTTGACCAGCTGGCCGTCGCCGGAATACGCCTGTTCCGAAATATCGCCGCCGGCAATGACTTCCACGATCGGCAGACCGAACTCGGTGGCGAACTCCCAGTCCCGCTGGTCATGAGCGGGAACCGCCATGATGGCGCCGGTACCGTAGCCGGCCAGCACGTAGTCGGCGATGAAGACTGGCACCTGGGCGCCGTTGACCGGATTGGTGGCATACGCGCCGAGGAACACCCCGGTCTTGGTCTTGTTCTCCTGGCGTTCCAGATCAGATTTCGCCGCGATCGCGGCGCGGTAGGCCGCCACCGCCGCTGCCGGGGAGGCCGCGCCGTAGGTCCAGCGCTGGTCCACGCCGGCCGGCCATTCGGCCGCAGCCAGCGCGTCCACCAGGTCGTGCTCGGGCGCCAGCACCAGGTAGGTGGCGCCGAACAGGGTGTCCGGCCGGGTGGTGAACACCTCGACATCGCCTGCCGGCGTACTGAATTCGACCGACGCACCGGTGGACCGGCCGATCCAGTTGCGCTGCATGGTCTTGACCTTGTCGGGCCAGTCCAGCACGTCCAGGTCGTCGAGCAGCCGATCGGAGTACGCGGTGATGCGCATCATCCACTGCCGCAGGCGTTTCCGGAACACCGGGAAATTGCCGCGGTCACTGCGGCCGTCGGCGGTGACCTCTTCGTTGGCCAGCACGGTGCCCAGCCCCGGGCACCAGTTGACCATCGAGTCGGCGCGGTAGACCAGCCGGTAGCCGTCCACCACGTCGGCCCGTTCGGCATCCGACAGGCTCGCCCAGTCCCGGCCATCGGGCAGTGTCCTGGTACCCGAGCCGAACTCGTCGACCAGTTCGGCGATGGGCCGGGCCCGCTTGAGCTCGGGGTCGAACCAGGCGTTGAAGATCTGCAGGAAGATCCACTGGGTCCACTTGTAGAAGTCGACATCGGTGGTGGCGAAGCTGCGCCGGGTGTCGTGCCCCAGGCCCAGGCGTCCCAATTGGCGCCGGAAGTTGACGATATTGGCCTCGGTGCGGGTGCGGGGGTGGGTCCCGGTCTGCACCGCGTACTGCTCGGCGGGCAGACCGAACGCGTCGAACCCCAGCGCGTGCAGCACGTTGCGACCGGTCATCCGGAAGTACCGGGCATAGACGTCGGTCGCGATGTACCCCAGCGGATGCCCGACGTGCAGGCCGTCGCCGGACGGGTACGGGAACATGTCCTGGACGAACATCTTGTCCGCAGGCACCGGGCCGCCGTCGGCCGGCGCCAGCGAGCCGACCGGATTCGGCACGTTGAAGGTGCCCATGGCGTGCCAGCGCTGTTGCCAGTCGGCCTCTATCGCACCGGCCAACTGCGCGGTGTAGCGATGGGTCGGGGCGTCAACATCGGTGGCGGTCTCGGGGCCGGCCGGGGCGTCTGTCACGCCAAACAGGGTATAAGCGCCGCTGAGGGAGGCTTCGGCCACGGGTTGATAAAGGTTGCGTTGCAGAGCGGTCAGCGCACGGTTGCAGCTCGATTCCGGCCCTGGTGAGCACGCCGCGGGCGTGGATACAGTCGGCCCCTGACTTGGGAACGAGCAGGGGAAGGACCGACGTCAGATGAGGGAGATGGCCGACAATCCGAGCGTGCGGCACCGTTGGCGGATGGTGCTCGCCGGCACCGCGGCAGGACTGGCCGGTGTGGTCGGCCTGGCGGGCAACACCGCCGCCGCCGAGCCGCTGGCGCCGCAGCCGGTGCTGCCCGCTCCTGCCACCGTGACCCAGACCGTCACCGTCGTCCCGAACGCCGGGCTTGCACCCGCACAGGCGGCCAGTGTCCCCGCCGCCGGGCTGGCCGGCACCCCGGCCGCCCCGGTAGCACCCGCCGCGGCCGGTGCCATGATGGCCCCGGCCGGCACGGCGCCGGTCACCCAGGCGATCACTCAGCCGGTCGCCATCCCGCTCAACCCGGACAACTCGGGCACCATCAGGGACTACCTCACCTCCAAGGGCGTCACGCTGGAGCCGCAGAACCCCCGCGATTTCACGGCGCTGCACATCGTGCTGCCCATGCCGAGCGGCTGGTCGCAGGTGCCCGACCCGAACGTGCCCGACGCCTTCGCCGTGATCGCCGACCGGACCGGCGGTGACGGGCTGTACACCTCCAACGCCCAGGTGGTGGTCTACAAGCTGGTCGGCGATTTCGACCCCCGCGAAGCCATCCGGCACGGGTTCGTCGACAGCCAGCAGCTCACCGCGTGGCGTCCCACCGACGGCCGGATCTCGGTCATCAACGACGTGCCCACCTCGTGGATCGAAGGCACGTACCGCGAGAACAACATGACGCTCAACACGTCGCGGCACAACCTGATCGCCACCTCCGGGCCGGACCGCTACCTGGTGTCGCTCGCGGTGACCACCGGGGCGAGCGTGGCGGTTGCCTCCGGAGATGCCACCGACGCGATCATCAACGGCTTCAAGGTGCTGCCGCCCGGTGCGGTGCCCGCCGCGGCTCCGGCCGCACCGGCCGCTCCCGGGGTTCCCGGTGCCGCCGCGGCTCCCGCTGCGCCGGCAAGTCCTGCGGTACCGGCAGCGCCCGCACCCGCGGCTCCGGCGGGTTCCGCCACGCCGCTGGCCACCGGCGCCGGCGCCGTCGCACCGGCGGCGCTGGGCCTCGCCCGCTGACGGATTCCGGGCGCCTCGTATCCTGGGGCGCATGCTCGTCGCCGCCGTGTTGTGTCTGTGCGCCGCGGCCGCCACGGCCGGTGTTGCCGGCTGGACGCTGACCCGCCCGCACGCCGCCGATCCCGTGCGTCAGGTGCTGCGCGCCGTCGCGCCAACTCAGTTCGCGGCCGCGGCGATGCTCGCCGCCGGTGGGGTGGTGACCCTGGTCAAGCCGGGGTCGACGGCGCTGCTGGTGCTCGTGGTGTGCGTGCTGGGTGCGATCGGCACCGTCGCGGCCGGGTGCTGGCAGAACGCCAAGCTGGTCGCCAGGGCCGAGGCCGCCGAGGAACTCGCCAAGGCGCAGACCGGTTCGAGCTGCGCCGGGTCATGCGCCTCGTGCACCCTGTCCTGCGGCTGACCGCCGGAGTCAGTTCCTGCTGAGGTCGATCGGATGGGTGGCCAGCATGGACAGTGGTAGCGGCTGGCGCCGCAGCACCCGGGCCCACAGGTCCACCCGCGGTTCCACCAGGATGTCCGAGGGCAGCGCCGACAGCACGATCCAGTCGTCGCGTTCGATCTCGCCGTCGAGCTGGCCGATGGTCCACCCGGAGTAACCGGCGAAAATCCGCACGCCCTCCACCACCGGGGCGATCGCCTCGGGATCGGCGTCCAGGTCGACCATCACCACCCGGCCCTGCACGTGACGCAATCCGGGCGCGTCGCTCGCACTCATCCCGACCCGCAGGGTGGCCAGACACAATGCGGAATCGCGCTTCACCGGTCCGCCGACGAACATCGTCTTGGGCTTCACCGCAAGCTTGGCCCACTGCGGGAGCACGTTGTACACCGCCGTCTCGCTGGCGCGGTTGAGCACCACTCCGAGCGTGCCGCCCTCGTTGTGCTCCACGATGTAGATGACGCTGCGCCGGAACGTCGGCTCGAGCAGATCCGTCTCGGCGAGCAACAGGGTTCCGGCCCGCACCCGAGGTGCCGTCGGAGTCGGGTAATCCTCCGGATCCTCTGGGTGCGCCACCCGTCCATCATCGCACCAGCGGCCGCGCGTCGTGACGAACAAGCACGGCCCGCCGGGATATTTGTAGGGTGGATTCCGGGTGCGGACGGCTCGTTGGCACCGCCCGGCCCGGACAGGATCTGAAACCACATGACCGACACCCGCCCACCTGACACCGGCTGGCAGGCGGTCCGCGGCATGCCCGAATTCCGGCGACTGCTGGAACTGCGGGCAGTCAGCCAGTTCGGCGACGGACTGTTCCAGGCCGGCCTGGCCGGCGCCATCCTGTTCAACCCCGAACGGGCGGCGCGGCCGTGGGAGGTCGCACTGTCGTTCGCCGTGCTGTTCCTGCCCTATTCGATCCTCGGCCCGTTCGCCGGCCCGCTGCTGGACCGCTGGGACCGCCGCTGGGTGCTGGTGGGCGCCAATGCCGGCCGGCTGGCGCTGGTGCTTGCCGTGGCCACCGCGCTGGCCGTCGACTCACCCAATCTGGTGCTGCTGCTCGGAGCGCTGCTCGTCAACGGGTTCACCCGATTCGTGTCGTCGGGGTTGTCGGCCGCGCTGCCGCACGTGGTGCCGCGCGACAAGGTGGTCGCCATGAACTCGGTGGCCACCGCGACGGCCTCCGTGGCGACCTTCCTCGGCGCCAATTTCATGCTGCTGCCGCGGTGGCTGCTCGGCGCGAACGACGCCGGGGCCGCCGTGGTGATCTTCTTGGCCGCGGTGCCCATCCTGGGTGCACTGTGGCTGTCGGTGCGTTTCTCCCCGCACGTGCTGGGCCCCGACGACAGCGCCCGCGCGGTACACGGGTCGGTGGCCTACGCCGTGTTCACCGGCTGGGTGCACGGGGCGCGCACGGTGCTGTCGGTGCCGACCGTCGCCGCGACGCTCAGTGGGCTGGCCGCGCACCGGATGGCCTTCGGCATCAACACCCTGATGGTGTTGGTGATCGTTCGGCACATCGGTGATCAGGAAGTCGCGGGCGTCGGATTAGGCACCACGGTGCTGTTCGTCGGCGCCGCCGGGGCCGGTGCGCTGCTGGCCACCCTGCTGACCCCGGCCCTGGTCGGGCGCTGGGGCCGGTACCGCGCGGCCAACGGGGCACTCGCGCTGGCGGCCGCGGTGCAGCTGTGCGCGATCACCCTCGCCGTGCCGGTGATGATCGTCTGCGGCTTCATCTTGGGTGCGGCCGGACAGGTGGTGAAGCTGTGCGCGGACAGTGCCATGCAGATCGACGTCGACGACGCCCTGCGCGGGCACGTGTTCACCGTCCAGGACGCGCTGTTCTGGATGTCGTTCGTGCTGGCCGTCACCGCGGCGGCCGCGGTGATCCCGGCCGACGGCCGGTCGCCGGCACTGGTCTGTGCCGGCGCGGCGCTCTACCTGATCGGACTGGCGCTGCACGCCTGGATCGGTAGACGCGGCAGACCGGTGCCGGACCGGGGCTAGGGTGTCACCCGTGGCTGGAGCCGGACCGATCATCGCCGACCTGCAGGCCGAGAGCGACGTGCTGGACGCGTTGGTTGCCGAGCTGCCCGAGCAGGCCTGGCAGACCCCGACCCCCGCCCCCGGCTGGACCATCGCGCATCAGATCGCCCATCTGTGGTGGACGGACCAGACCTCGCTGCAGGCGGTCACCGACGAAGCCGCCTTCGGGCGGGTGCTGGCCGAGGCCGCCAAGAACCCGCTCGGCTTCGTCGATGAAGGTGCCGAGCTGCTGGCCGGCACTCCCCCGGCGGAGTTGCTGGCGGGTTGGCGCACCGACCGGTCCCGGTTGCACGACGCCCTGCGCACCGTCGAGGACGGTCGCAAGCTGCCGTGGTTCGGACCGCCGATGAGCGCTGCGTCGATGGCGACCGCCCGGCTGATGGAGACCTGGGCGCACGGCCTCGACGTCGCCGACGCGCTCGGCGTGCGCCGCGAGCCGACGGCACGGCTGCGGTCCATCGCCCACATCGGCGTACGGACCCGCGACTTCGCCTTCACCGTGCACGGCCGGACGCCGCCAACCGCACCGTTTCACGTGAAACTGCAAGCGCCAGACGGAGATTCGTGGACCTGGGGGCCCGACGATGCGGACCAGTCGGTGACCGGGTCGGCCGAGGATTTCTGCATGCTGGTCACCCAGCGCCGGGCCCCGGCCGAACTGGACGTGACAGCCGTCGGCGCGGACGCCGCGACCTGGCTGACCATCGCGCAGGCGTTCGCGGGACCACCCGGCGCCGGCCGGGGCTGAGCAGCGGGGCCCGCGGGCCTACATCTCGCTCGCCGAATCCGCGGCCCCGTCCCCGTCGGTATCGACGAGCTTGATGTCCCAGTGCCCGTCGGCATCGCGATCGGCGTAGGCGGCCTCCCCCGCCAACGCCCGGTCGGCCAGTCCGTCGCCATCGGTGTCCAGCAGCCGGTCGTCCACCTGACCGTCGCCGTCGAAATCCACGACGGGGCCCCCGCTCTGCTCGACCCCGTCCAGCCCGAACCAGCGCAGCTGCCCACCCCGAGCGCCGGCATCCGCCGCCAAAGCCCAAGTGCCAGAACCGTCGTCGGTGAAGTACGCGGCGCCGGCGGCCCCCACGTCGTGCACCCCGTGCTCGGCCAGCCCATCGCGGTCCAGATCGGCGAGCGCGTCATCGACCAGACCGTCCCCGTCGAGATCGAGTCCGACACCGTCGAGCAGGCCGTCGGCGTCGACGTCGACGACCGGCTCCGCGGAGAACATGGTGGCGCCGCCGTCACCGTCGGCCAAGCAATAGTCCATGCCCTTTACAGACGCATCAGCGTGGGCGCGCGTTCCACCATTTCTTGAGTTCGGCGACGGCCTCGTCGTGCTCGAGGGGTCCGCGGTCCAGCCGTAGTTCCTTGAGGTACTTCCACGCCTGGCCGACCTCGGGACCCGCCGGGATGCCGAGAATCTCCATGATCTCGTTGCCGTCCAGATCGGGGCGCACCCGCTGCAGGTCCTCTTTCTCGGCCAGTTCGGCGATCCGCGCCTCCAGGTCGTCGTAGTTGGCCTGCAGCCGGGCCGCCCGCCGTTTGTTGCGGGTGGTGCAGTCCGCCCGCACCAGCTTGTGCAGCCGGCTGAGCAACGGCCCGGCGTCGGTGACGTACCGGCGCACCGCCGAATCGGTCCACCGGCCCGTCCCGGCCGCATCCGCATACCCGTGGAAGCGCAGGTGCAGGTACACCAGCTGGGACACGTCGTCGACCATCTGCTTGGAGTACTTCAGCGCGCGCAGCCGCTTGCGCGCCATCTTGGCGCCGACCACCTCGTGATGATGGAAGCTCACCCCGCCGTCGGATTCGTGCCTGCGGGTGGCGGGCTTGCCGATGTCGTGCAGCAGCGCCGCCCAGCGCAGCACCAGATCCGGGCCGCCCTCGGGCAAGGGGTCCTCCAGGTCGACGGCTTGGCGCAGCACCGTCAGCGAATGCCAATACACATCCTTGTGCTGATGGTGTTCGTCGATCGCCATCCGCATCTCGCCGACCTCGGGCAACACCACATCACCGAGACCGGTCTGCACCATCAGATCCACCCCGGCGACCGGGTCGACGCCCAAGAGCAGCTTGTCCAGTTCGGCGGCCACCCGCTCGGCGGTGATCCGCTCCAGCTGCGGCGCCATGTCCAGCAGCGCCTCCAGCACCCGCGGTGCGACGGTGAAGCCCAGCTGGGAGACGAACCGGGCCGCCCGCAGCATCCGCAACGGATCGTCGCCGAACGACACCTGCGGCGCCGACGGGGTGTCGAGCACCCTGGCGCGCAGCGCCGCCAGCCCGCCCAGCGGGTCGCAGAACTCGGTCGGCCCGTCCGCGGTGATCCGCACGGCCATCGCGTTGACCGTGAAATCGCGGCGCACCAGATCCTCGTCGAGGGTGTCACCGAAGCGGACCTGCGGGTTACGCGTCACCTGGTCGTAACTGTCGGAGCGGAAGGTCGTGATCTCCAGCCGGTGCGCACCCTTGGCCACGCCGATCGTGCCGAACTCGATGCCGGTGTCCCACAGCGCGTCGCCCCAGCCGCGCAGCAGCTTCTGCATCTGCTCCGGCCGCGCGTCGGTGGTGAAGTCCAGGTCCGTGCACCCCCGGCCGAGCAGGGCGTCGCGGACGCTCCCGCCCACCAGGTACAGCTCATGTCCGGCGGCGGTGAACACCGCGCCGAGGTCGGCGAGCAGCGGCCGGTATTCGCTTAGCGCCACCCAGGCGCCGGCCAGCAGTTCGGCGTCGGCGGCTTCCGGGGTCGGGTGGTTCGGCACGTTCGGTGAGTCTAGTGACGACCATCCCGGCGATAACGACCCGGCGACAGCCCGGCCACGACCGGGCCAGTGTGGCGAGGACGGCCTGCCGCGGCAGCTACTATCGCTTGGGTGTCGGACGGCGAACAAGCCAAACCGCGACGGCGCCGAGGGCGTCGCCGCGGACGCCGCGCTGCCGGTCCCCCGACACCCGCATCCGAGCAGTCCGCCTCGAACGCCGACGAACCGGCCACCGAGAAGACCGCCAGTCCGGCCAAACCCGGCCAGAACCGCCAGCAACGTCCGCCGCGACGGGCCCAGGAACGGTTACGCACGGTGCACGAGACCTCCGCGGGCGGACTCGTCATCGACGGAATCGACGGTCCGAGGGAGGGCCAGGTCGCCGCGCTGATCGGCCGGATCGACCGGCGCGGGCGGATGCTCTGGTCGCTGCCCAAGGGCCATATCGAGATGGGTGAGACCGCCGAACAGACCGCCATCCGCGAGGTCGCCGAGGAGACCGGTATCCAGGGCAGCGTGCTAGCCGCCCTCGGCAGCATCGACTACTGGTTCGTCACCGAGGGGCGCCGCGTACACAAGACGGTGCACCATTACCTGATGCGTTTCCTGGGCGGCGAACTGTGCGATGACGATGTCGAGGTCACCGAGGTCGCGTGGGTCCCGCTGGAGGACCTGCCGGCCCGACTGGCCTACGCCGACGAGCGGCGGCTCGCCGAAGTCGCCGGCGAACTCATCGACAAGCTGCAGACCGACGGCCCCGCAGCACTGCCGCCCTTACCGCACAGCTCACCGAGACGGCGCCCGCAGACCCATTCGCACACCAGGAACCGGCGCCAGGAGGACTCACCCAGGCGACGGGCGAACGGATGCGGAAACGGCCCGTGACGTCGACGGCGGTGGCGGCCCACATGTCCCTGTCGCTCCGCTCCTGCCCGCCGATCCTGCGCTTCCTCGCCGCCGCCGCGCTGCTCATCCTTTTCGCCGCCCCCGCGATCTCGCCGCGCGCGGCCGCGGGTGAACCCGGCTCGGCGCAGTTCCTGCACCTGCAGATCGACCGCATCACCCCCGACATCGTCACGACCACCAGCGACGCGGTGGTCACCGTGACCGGCACCGTGAGCAATGTCGGCGACCGGCCGGTGCGCGATATCGTCGTGCGGCTCGAGCACGCCGCCGCCGTGACGGCCGCACCGGGGCTGCGTACCAATCTGTCCGGGAACCTGGATCAGTACGAACCGGTGGCCGACTTCATCACGGTGGCACCGGAATTGGAACGCGGACAGCAAGTCCCGTTCACCCTGAGCTATCCCGTGCGGGCCGACCGGACACCATCGCTGCGCATCGACAAGCCCGGTGTCTATCCGGTGCTGGTCAACGTCAACGGCACCCCCGACTACGGCGAGCCGGCCCGCCTTGACGACGCCCGCTTCCTGCTTCCGGTGCTCGGGGTGCCTGCCGACCCGACCGCCAGCGCCGACCCGGGCGAGGGCGCCGCGCTCGGCGCCGTCGTCGCACCCGACACCACCAAGCCGGTGGCCACCACGGTGCTGTGGCCGCTGGCCGACCGGCCCCGGCTGGCCGCAGGCATTCCCGGCGGCACCACACCGGTGCGATTGATCGACGACGACCTGGCCGCCTCGCTGGCCTCGGGCGGTCGCCTGGACACCCTGCTGTCGGCGGCCGATTTCGCGACCAGCCCCGAGGTCGATCCGGACGGCACGGTGCGCACCGCGCTGTGCCTGGCGGTGGACCCGGACCTGCTGGTCACCGTGAACGCGATGACCGCCGGTTATGTGGTCAGCGCCGAACCCGACGGCGGCATGGGCACGCCGACCCGGCCCGGCACCGGCAAGGAAGCGGCGGTGGACTGGCTCAACCGGCTCAAGGTGCTGGCCCAGCGCACGTGTGTGACCTCGACGGTCTACGCCCAAGCCGATCTGGACGCCCTGGACCGGGTCGGGGACGCCGCGCTGAACGGCACCGCCATCGCCTCGGCCGCCGATATCGTCGACCAGATCCTCGGGGTGAAGTCGGTGCGGGGGGCGACGCTGCTCGGTGACGGACCGCTGACCCAGCGGGCGGCCCAGGTTCTGGGCACCCAGGGGCCGACCGTCGCGATCGCCGCCGCCCCACTGACCGGTGACGGTTCCGGCACGGTGGCGTTGCAGCCGCGCCGCGACGGACCGCAGCTGGTCACCGCCCCGTTCGATCCCATGGTGGGAGCCGCGCTGGCCGGCGCCGGGAGCGATCCGCAAACCCCTACCTACGTCGATTCGGCGCTGACCATCCCGCTCAAACACGACTCCGCGGTGGCCCGCCTGCAGGACGCGCTGGGCGCGCTGTTGTGGCGTGGCCTGCTACCCGACAGCGAACCCCGCACCCAGATCGTCATGCCGCCGCTGGGGTGGAATCTGCGGCCGGACGAAGCCCAGGCGGTGTTCAGCGCGATCTCCAGCACCATCCGCGCCGGGCTGGCGGTGCCACGACCACTGCCCGCCCTGATCGCCGAGACCTCGGCCGGCGCGCCGCCGGTGGACAGCGGCCCCCCGGCCATCGACGCCAACCCGCGCGCCCGGATCGACGACGACGTCATCGCCGGCATCGGCCTGACCACCGGGCGGCTGTCGCAGCTCACCTCCGCGCTGACCACCGACCAGCAGACCGGACTCACCGGCGCGACCTACACCGCGCCGCTGCGTGAGGACATGCTGCGCGCACTGAGCCAGACCGTACTCCCCGATGCCCGTAACGGGCTTGCGCAGCAGCGGCTTTCGACCGTCACCCGCACGGTGTCCGACATCGTCCACGCGGTCACCATCGTCAACCCCGGCGGCTCGTACACCCTGGCGACCGAACGCAGCCCGCTGCCGCTGGCCCTGCGCAACGACCTTCCGGTGCCCATCCGGGTGCGGTTGCACATCGACGCGCCGCCCGGGATGACGGTGACCGATCCCGGGGAGATCGAACTGCCGCCCGGCTATCTGCCGCTGCGCGTGCCGATCGAGGTGCACTTCACCCAACGCGTCGCCGTCGACGTCGGGTTGAGCACCGCCGACGGCATGCCACTGGGTGAGCAGGTCCGGTTGTCGGTGCACTCCAACGCCTATGGCAAGGTGCTGTTCTTCATCACCCTCACCGGTGGGGTGATCCTGGCCCTGCTGGTCGGCCGGCGCCTCTGGCACCGGTTCCGCGGCCAGCCCGACCGCGCCGATCTGGTGCCGCCGACCCGACCGGCCCAGGCCCACCGGCCCGATCCGCTCGACACCGCGCTGGCCCACGCCCCCGACGACGACCGATGAACGCCCCGCAACGCGCCTCCCAGCGGTCCACTGCTGCCCCGCGCAAAGAACTGTCGGATTCGGCCGTGGTGTCGCGGTCCTGGGGCATGGCGTTCGCCACCCTGATCAGCCGGATCACCGGCTTCTTCCGCATCGTGCTGCTGGCCGCGATCCTGGGCGCGGCGCTGTCGAGCTCCTTCACCGTGGCCAATCAGCTGCCCAACCTGGTGGCCGCCCTGGTGCTGGAGGCCACGTTCACCGCGATCTTCGTGCCGGTGCTGGCCCGCGCCGAACGCGACGACGCCGACGGCGGAACGGCGTTCGTGCGCCGGCTGGTCACCCTGGCCACCACCCTGCTGCTGATCGCCACCATCGTCTCGGTGGCGGCCGCTCCCCTGCTGGTCGACCTGATGCTCGGCGGCGATCCGCAGGTGAACCGGCCGCTGACCACCGCATTCGCCTATCTGCTGCTGCCGCAGGTCATCTTCTACGGTCTGACGTCGGTGTACATGGCAATCCTGAACACCCGCAACGTGTTCGGGCCGCCCGCCTGGGCTCCGGTGGTCAACAACGTCGTCGCCATCGCCACCCTCGGGCTGTATCTCCTGGTGCCCGGTGAATTGTCGCTGGACCCCGTCGAGATGGGCAATGCCAAGCTGCTCGTCCTGGGCATCGGCACCACGCTGGGCGTCGTCGCGCAGGCCGCCGTGTTGCTCGTTGCCATCCGGCGCCAACGGATCAGCCTGCGGCCGTTGTGGGGTGTGGACGACCGGCTCAAGAAGTTCGGCACCATGGCCGCCGCGATGGTGCTCTACGTGCTGATCAGTCAGATCGGCTTGATCGTCGGCAACCAGATCGCCAGCGCGGCCGCCGCCTCCGGGCCGGCGATCTACAACTACACCTGGCTGGTGCTACAGCTGCCGTTCGGGATGATCGGCGTCACCGTGCTGACCGTGGTGATGCCCCGGCTGTCGCGCAACGCGGCCGCCGAGAACGGCCCGGCGATCCTGGCCGACCTGTCGCTGGCCACCCGGCTGACCATGATCACCCTGATTCCGATCGTGGCGTTCATGACCGTCGCCGGACCGGCCATCGGTTCGGCGCTGTTCGCGTACGGCAATTTCGGCGCGACCGACGCCGGATACCTCGGCATGGCGATCACCCTGTCCGCGTTCACCCTGATCCCCTACGCACTGGTGCTGCTGCAGCTGCGCGTGTTCTACGCCAGGGAGCAGCCGTGGATCCCGATCGTGCTGATCCTGGTGATCACCGCGGTCAAGATCGTGGCGTCGGTGCTGGTCGGCCACCTGGTGACCGACCCCGAGCTGGTCGCCGGTTATCTCGGACTGGCCAACGGGCTGGGTTTCCTGGCCGGGGCCACCATCGGATATGTGGTGCTGCGGGCCAACCTCGCACCGCTGCTGCCGCCCAGGGCGGGCGGGCTGATCAGCGTCGACGTGGTTCGCACCATCCTGGTGACCATCGCCGGGTCCATGGTCGCGGGGCTGGTCGCACACGTGGTGGACCAACTGCTCGGCGTCGAGAAACTGACCGAGCACGCTGGTGCGGCGGGCTCGCTGCTGCGGCTGCTCATCCTCGGTGTGATCATGCTGCCGATCATCGCCGGGGTGCTGCTGGCCGCCCGGGTCCCCGATGCCCAGGCCGCGCTGCGCGCGGTGCGCCGCCGGCTGGGACGCGCACCGGCCGCACCCGTCCCGCCGCCTGCGCGCGTTATCTCCCAGCGGCCGGTCCAGCGCGTCAATTACGCTGACCAGAGGAATTCGTACACATCGCAGCGCCCCGCCGGGACGGGCACGCGGAAAGGACACATGGTGGCCGACCAACCCGGAAGCGGGTTCCCGCCTGGCGCCGAAGGACCTGCCGAGGCGGGTACCGGTGCCGGTCCCACCACGCGGATTCCTCGGCCCGATGCCGGTGATTTCCAGCCGGACATCCCCGCACGGCCGGCCGCCGACTACGGCGGCGACCCCACCCGCGAGCAGTTGCCGTTCGATCCGCCCCGCGAGCCGGCCATCGAAACCGCCACACCCGGGTCTCGGCTGCCCGGCGACGACGATGTCCACCTGATCCCCGGCGCCATCATCGCCGGCGGCCGGTATCGGCTGCTGGTCTTCCACGGCGGACCCCCGCACCTGCAGTTCTGGCACGCCCTGGACACCGCGCTGGACCGGCAGGTCGCGTTGACCTTCATCGATCCCGACGGTCAACTACCCGACAGCGAAGTGCAGGACATCCTCAGCCGCACCTCCAAGCTCAGCCAGATCACCTCCCCCGGCATCGCCCAGATACTCGACGTCGCGCGCACCGCATCGGGTGGGCTCGTGGTCGCGGAATGGATCCGTGGCGGCTCGCTGGCCGAGGTGGCCGAGACCTCGCCGTCGCCGATCGGCGGGGCCCGGGCCATCCAGTCGCTGGCGGCCGCGGCCGAAGCGGCGCACCGGTCCGGGGTGTCGCTCTCGATCGACGACCCGAGTCGGGTTCGGGTCAGCATCGAGGGTGATGTGGCGCTGGCGTTCCCCGCGACGCTGCCGTCTGCCACGCCCGAGGACGACATCCGCGGGATCGGCGCGGCGCTGTATGCGCTGCTGATCAACCGCTGGCCGCTGCCGGAAGCCGGGGTGCACAGCGGCCTGGCCCCGGCCGATGTGGACGGCACCGGGCAGCCCGTCGAACCGCGCTCGGTCGACCGCGACATTCCGTTCCAGATCTCGGCGGCCGCCGCACGCGCCGTGCAGGAGGGCGGCGGCATCCGCAGCGCACCCACCCTGCTGAACCTGCTGCAGCAGGCAACCGCCGTCGCCGACCGCACCGATTACATCGCGCCGGTCGACGGTGCCGGCGCGCCCGCACCCGCGCGGCAGTTCAGCGCGGTGGCCGCCAGCGACCCGGACACCGTGGCCCGCCGCCGGAAGGGCCTGATCATCGGTCTGTCCGCGGCCGGCGTGGTCGTGGTGATCGCCCTCGTCGTGCTCGCCTCGGTGCTCAATCGGATCTTCGGCGATGTCGGTGGGTCCCTGGACAAGCAGGAACTCGGACTGAACGCGCCCAGCAGTTCGTCGAGTTCGGCGGCCGGTGACGTGGTGAAGCCGGTGCGCGCGACGGTCTACTCGCCCGAGGGTGAAGCCGATGAACCGACCTTGGCCGGGCTGGCGATCGACGGCAACCCGGCGACGGCCTGGCCGACCGACACCTATTCCGATCCGAACCCGTTCCCGAACTTCAAGAACGGGGTGGGCCTGATGCTGCAGCTGTCCCAGCCCACCACGCTGGCGTCGGTGACCGTCGACGTCTCCAGCACCGGCACCGCCGTGCAGATCCGGTCGGCGCAGTCGGCGAATCCGGCCAAGCTGGAGGACACCACCGTGCTGGCCCCGGCCACCCCGCTGAAGAAGGGGTCCAACACCATCACCATCCCGAACGCGTCCCCGACGTCGTATGTGTTGGTATGGATCTCGACGCTGGGCACGGTCGACGGGAAGAACCGCAGCGACATCTCCGAGATCACCCTGAAGGCCAAGTCCTGACGGTTATCCCCAGCCTGTGCATACCTGAGGCGCTGGTCAGCGCCTTTTTGACACAGGTGCCAGAAGAACTGTATGGGAGGGTTCGGCGGCCTTCATAGGGTTCGGCTGTGGAGAGTTTCGGGGGGAATTCCGGCCCGCAGCGCACCGACGCACAGCTGCTCGCCGCGCACGTCGCCGGTGACCGCTTCGCGTTCGAGGAGCTGTTCATCCGCTATCGGCGGCCGCTGTACCGGCTGGCCCGCTTCACCACCCGCAGTCCCGAGGACGCCGGGGACGCGCTGCAGGAGGCCATGCTGTCCGCGCACTGCGCCGCCGCGACGTTCCGGCACGGGTCGTCGGTCAGTAGCTGGCTGCACCGCATCGTGCTCAACGCCTGCCTGGACCGGCTGCGGCGGCGCAAGGCCCGCCCCACGGCACCGCTTGAGGATGACGTCTGGCCGGTGGACGACGAGACGGCGCAGGTCGACACCGCGATCGTGGTGGAGCGCGCCCTGATGCGCCTGCCCGTCGACCAGCGGGCCGCCGTCGTCGCGGTGGACATGCAGGGTTTCTCGGTGGCCGAGACGGCCAACATGCTGGGCGTCGCCGAAGGCACCGTGAAGAGCAGGCGAGCCAGGGCCCGCGCGACACTGGCCCACGTGCTGGCCGAACGCACCGTGCCTGCCGCGCCATGATGGACGGGTGCACGATGCTCAGTCAGGTCAAGCCGACTCCGGTAAGCCGGACGGGCCGGCGCATGCCGCGCGCCCGCTGCACTGGCGGCGCACCGCCCTGGTCTGCGGCGTCGCGGCGGCCGTAGCCGGCTTGGGCGTGGGAGTCGCAGCGCTGAGCGACACCTCGGCACCGGCCCGGGTGAGCGGGCCGACGGCCCAGCAGATCACCGTCGCGCACCGGCCGGCGCCGATGCCACTCTCCCGGGCCGACATCCTGGCGCTGCTGGGCCGGCCCGCAGACCTCGGCCCCCTGGCCGAGCCGCAGCGCTGGGCGGCCTGCCTGCGCGGGCTGCGGCGGGATCCGGCGATGCCGGTGCTCGGGGCCACCCCCGTGACGGCGACCGGGCGGCCTGCCGTGGTGGTGGTGTTTCCCGGGAACCATCCCGCCGACGTGCAGGCCGTCACGTTGGACACCAGCTGCGACGCTGCACACGACGCCACCCTGGCCGAGACCACTCTGCCCCGGCCCTGACTGGTGCCACCGGGAACAGCTGGGCCTACCCTGATGTTTGAACTCACGCCGGTTTCACGCGGCAGAAAGGCCTCGCACCCACGATGTCAAGCTCATCCGAGATCCACGACGTGATCATCATCGGCTCGGGACCGGCCGGCTACACGGCCGCGGTGTACACCGCCCGCGCACAACTGAAGCCAGTGGTGTTCGAAGGCATCCAGTTCGGCGGCGCGTTGATGACGACCACCGAGGTGGAGAACTATCCCGGTTTCCGGGAGGGCATCACCGGCCCAAACCTCATGGACGAGATGCGCGAGCAGGCGCTGCGGTTCGGCGCCGACCTGCGCATGGAGGACGTCGACGCGGTCGACCTGTCCGGCCCGATCAAGAAGGTGACCGTCGGTGACGAGACTCACCAGGCCCGCGCGGTGATCCTCGCCATGGGCGCGGCGGCCCGCCACCTCGGCACGCCCGGCGAGCAGGAGCGCATCGGTCTCGGCGTGAGCACCTGTGCTACCTGTGACGGGTTCTTCTTCCGCGACCAGGACATCGCCGTGATCGGCGGCGGCGACTCGGCGATGGAGGAAGCCACCTTCCTGACCAGGTTCGCGCGCAGCGTCACGCTGATCCACCGGCGCGACGAGTTCCGTGCCTCCAAGATCATGCTCGAGCGCGCCCAGGCCAACGAGAAGATCACGTTCCTGACCAACACTGCGGTCACCGAGATCGAGGGCGACCCCAAGGTCACCGGAATCCGGTTGCGGGACACGGTGACCGGTGAGGAATCCAAACTGCCGGTGACCGGTGTGTTCGTCGCGATCGGGCACGACCCGCGCTCGGAGCTGGTCCGCGGTCAGGTCGAACTGGACGACGAGGGCTACGTCAAGGTGATCGGACGCACCACCGCGACGTCGGTCGAAGGTGTCTTTGCCGCAGGCGATTTGGTGGATCACACCTACCGGCAGGCCATCACCGCCGCCGGTTCGGGCTGTTCGGCCGCCATCGACACCGAGCGCTGGCTGGCCGAAAACCACGCTGCCGCAACCGTATAGACGTTCCCAACTCGATCAGGAGGATCACATGAGCGAAGATTCCGCGACCAGCACCGTCACCGACGCCTCGTTCGGTCAGGATGTGCTGTCCAGCTCCACCCCGGTGCTGGTGGACTTCTGGGCCACTTGGTGCGGTCCGTGCAAGATGGTCGCCCCGGTTCTCGAGGAGATCGCCAAGGAGAAGACCGGCGATCTGCGGGTGGTCAAGCTCGACGTGGATGCCAACCCGGAGACCGCGCGTGATTTCCAGGTGGTGTCCATCCCCACAATGATCTTGTTCAAGGGTGGCGAACCGGTGAAGCGTATCGTCGGGGCGAAGGGCAAGGCCGCCCTGCTCCGGGAGATTGCCGAGCACATCTAACAGGTAACGCGCAGTCTTTCTGCACCCCGGGGTTTTCCGGATTTACCCGCGTATCTGCGACAATGCTGTCAGTCCATCCAGCGGTCGTCGGCACGTGTCCGGCTGTAGCCCATCGAAAGGCCAGGTATGTCGATACTGCGTCGAGGTGACCGGGGTGCTGCGGTCACCGAGATCAGGGCGGCGTTGGCTGCGCTGGGGCTCTTGGACAGTCCCGATGCGGATCTGTCCACCGGCAAGCACATTGCCGCGGACGTGTTCGACGACGAGCTCGACCACGCCGTGCGTGCGTTCCAGCAGCACCGCGGTCTGCTGGTCGACGGCATGGTCGGCGAGGCGACGTTCCGCGCGCTCAAGGAGGCGTCCTATCAGCTGGGTGCGCGCACCCTGGCCCACCAGTTCGGCGCCCCGATGTACGGCGACGACGTGGCGACACTCCAGGCCCGGCTCCAGGATCTCGGCTTCTACACCGGCCTGGTGGACGGCCATTTCGGCCTGCAAACCCACAATGCCCTGATGTCCTACCAGCGCGAGTACGGGCTGTTCCCGGACGGGATCTGTGGCCCGGAAACGTTGCGGTCCTTGTACTTTCTCGGCTCCCGGGTCACCGGCGGCTCGATTCACGCGATCCGCGAGGAGGAGCTGGTCCGCCGGTCCGGCCCCCAACTGTCCGGTAAGCGCATCATCATCGATCCGGGGCGTGGCGGTGACGACCACGGGCTGATCCTGCAGGGCCCCGACGGCCCGATCAGCGAAGCGGACATCTTGTGGGACTTGGCAAGTCGCCTGGAAGGCCGGATGACGGCGATCGGGATGGACACTTTCCTGTCCCGGCCGGTCGGTCGCAGCCCATCGGATGCCGAGCGCGCGGGCACCGCCAACACCGTCGGCGCCGATCTGATGATCAGCCTGCGTTGCACCAGCCACGTCAGCCCGGCTGCCAACGGGGTAGCCTCGTTCCACTTCGGCAATTCGCATGGCTCGGTGTCCACCATCGGGCGCAACCTCGCCGACTTCATTCAGCGGGAAGTGGTGGCGCGCACGGGTTTACGTGACTGCCGTACCCATGGTCGAACGTGGGATCTGCTTCGGTTGACCAGAATGCCTACCGTGCAGGTCGATTTGGGCTACATCACCAACGTTCACGACCGAAAATTATTGGCTTCCAGCGCAACTCGCGATGCCATCGCCGAAGGTATGTTGGCTGCGGTCAAGCGGCTGTATCTGCTGGGCAAGAACGACCGACCCACCGGCACCTTCACGTTCGCCGAACTGCTCGCGCACGAACTCTCGGTCGAACAGGCCGGCCGCGTCTCCCCCAGCTAGCTAGCCACGACCGCGGGTCACCCGCACGGCACCGCCCCGACGGGTACCTCGATGCGGGCCGATTCCAGCAGTCGTTCCAGCGCGGCCTCCACATCGGCCTTCCAGCCGAGTCCCTGCTCGAGTTCCAGCCGGAGGCGCGGCACGTACGGGTGTGGGGACACCACTTCGAAACCGGCCTCGGCCAACAGCTCGACATCGATGATGCACTGTTCGGGGCTACAGTCGCCGAGTACCTCGAGGACGGGCTGCAGGTCCGGGGGGACTGCCGCCGGCTCGATGGACAGCATCGCCGACGTCCGGCCGAAGGCTTCCAGCGCGCGCACACCGCGACGTACCAGATCGGCGACGACGGCTGCGATCAAGCCGCGCGGAAGGACGCCGGCCTCGTCACCGGCGTCGACACCCAGCGAGGTGAGCAGGACGGCGTCGGCACTGACCGGTCCGGTGGGAAACCTCCGCGCCCGCGGCACCGCCCGCGGCGGGGCGTAGAAGGCGTAGCCCAGACAGGCCGACTCCCCCAACAGTTCGGCGGGTGCCGCCTCCCGTTGGCCGGGCTCCGGTGCGCACTCGACGGCGATCTGCCCGCACGAGCCCCACTCGAGCATGACCATGGACAGCCAGGCTTCCTTCTCGAATTCCGGATCGGCGAGGTGATCGTCACCACCGAGGGTCGACGGATCGACCTCCCAGAACACGCACCGCCGGGCATGCTTGGGCAGCTGATCGAACGCCTCCAGCCGCAGCGGCGTGATTCGCGATGACACTTCGACCCCCGACTCTCACAAACATCCGGCACACGATGGCATGTCCGGCTCGGCTGCTCTTCCAGAATACGAGAGCGCGCCACTCGCGGCCCAGATCCGGCCGGTTTGCCGCCGGGAACCGCCTCGATCGCGAAATCCGCTGCCAGACAAGGGATCCCCGCTTTGCAACGCGCGCACCTCAATCATCCGATGATCAAGTGTCACAGTGACGTAATTCGCCGGTGTACCTGGGTCAGGCACTGCAGCGCTCATTTCGACCGATCACGACTTCGCGGCGTTCATCAGATCGACGATGCGCTGCAAATCGTCCACCGAGCCGAATTCGACGACGATCTTGCCCTTGCGCTTACCCAGGCTCACCGTCACCCGGGTATCGAAGGCCGTCGACAGTTGCTCGGCGACGTCCTGCAGGCCCGGCATCTGGATCGGCTTGCGGCGCGGGGCCGACGGCTCGATCGGACCGTTGCGGTTGGCCAGGGTGACGGCCTCTTCGGTGGCACGCACCGACAATCCCTCGGCGACGATCCTGGCCGCGAGTTCTTCCTGCTGCTCCGGCCCGCCTTCCAGCGCCAGCAACGCGCGGGCATGACCGGCCGACAGCACGCCGGCCGCCACTCGACGCTGCACCGCGATCGGCAGTCGTAGCAACCGGATCATGTTGGAGATGAGCGGGCGGGAGCGCCCGATCCGGACCGCCAGTTCGTCGTGCGTCACCCCGAACTCCTCCAGCAGCTGCTGGTAGGCCGCCGCCTCTTCCAACGGATTCAGCTGCGCCCGGTGGATGTTCTCCAGCAACGCATCGCGCAACATATCGCCGTCGGCGGTCTCCCGGACGATGGCCGGGATGACGGATAACCCGGCTTCCTGGGATGCCCGCCACCGCCGCTCCCCCATCACCAGCTGGTACCGGGGGCCGCGTTCCCCGTCCGAAACGTCGGACAACTCGCGCACCACGATCGGCTGCATGACGCCGAACTCCTTGATGGAGTGCACCATCTCGGCGAGCGCTTCCTCGTCGAACACCTGGCGTGGCTGGCGTGGGTTGGGCTCGATCAGTTTCGGATCGATCTCCCGGTACACCGCGCCGAACTCCGAGACGGCGGCCGGCGGGGCGCTGGGTGCCGTGCCTGCGCTCGGCCCACCCAGCAGTACATCGGCGGCCGCGCTGCCCATCTTGGTGCCCAACGGGTCACCGTCGGCGGGACCAGTCGGGATCAGCGACGCCAGACCACGGCCCAGCCCGCTGCGCTTCTTGGCCGGTTGATTCATCCTTGTGCCTTCCGCTGCTCGCTGTCCTGCCCGCGCCGCGCAATCTCGCGACTGGCGTCGAGATAGCTCATCGCGCCGCGTGAACCGGGATCGTAATCGAGGATGGTCATCCCGTACCCGGGAGCTTCGGACACCTTCACGCTGCGCGGGATGACCGTCTTGAGGACCTTGTCGCCGAAGTGTGCTCGAACGTCTTCGGCCACCTGATCGGCCAATCGGGTGCGTCCGTCGTACATGGTCAGCACCACGGTGGTGACGTCCAGTTCAGGATTCAGGTGGGCCTTCACCATCTCGATATTGCGGAGCAGCTGGCCCACCCCTTCCAGCGCGTAGTACTCGCACTGGATTGGGATCAGCACCTCCGGGGCGGCGACGAGTGCGTTGATGGTGAGCAGGCCCAGCGACGGCGGGCAATCGATGAAGACGTAGTCGAAACTGTGCTGCTTCAGTTCGGCCAGAGCGGTGCGCAGCCGGCCTTCCCGAGCCACCATGCTGACGAGCTCGATCTCCGCGCCGGCGAGATCGATGGTGGCCGGCACGCAGAACAGCCGATCGTTGTGCGGGCTGCGCTGCAGCGCGGTGTGCAGCGGGATCTCACCGATCAACACCTCGTACGACGACGGGGTGCCCTGCCGGTGCTCGATCCCCAGGGCGGTGCTCGCATTGCCCTGCGGATCGAGATCGATCACCAATGTCTGCAGTCCTTGCCGAGCCAGTGCGGCGGCGATGTTCACCGCGGTGGTCGTCTTGCCGACGCCGCCCTTCTGGTTCGCGATGGTGAAGACGCGCTGGCGTTGAGGCTTCGGCAATCCGCCCTCGCGGTTGTGCAGCAGCCGGGTGGCCCGCTCGGCCTCGGCGGCGATCGGGGTATCGATGCCCGGGTCACCCCGCCAGGTGCCGGCGCCGTCGGGGGTCCACGTTTCACGTGAAACATCGGCGCCCTCGGGCGGCTGTACCGGTCCCGCTGTCATCGTTTCCTCCTGCCGGATCGTGCCGGGCGATCCGCTCGCTGACCGCGCGTCGCCGCGACCACGGTTGCGGGTGGATTCAAATAGTCCACGCCACATCTCACCACCCTTACGTCGGTGGCACCAAGCGAACGCAGCGTCCGCTCGTGCTCGTTGATCTCCGACTCGGCGCGCTCGCCCTTGAGCGCCAGCATGCGACCGCCGACACGCAACAGCGGCATGCTCCACCGAGTCAACTTGTCCAAAGAGGCGACCGCTCGCGAGGTCACCGTGTCCAACTCCCCCACCTCGTCGCGCACCGCCGGATCCTCCGCGCGACCGCGTACGACGGTGACGTCCAGCCCGAGCTCGTCGACGACCTCGCGGAGAAACTCGCTCCGGCGCAGCAGCGGCTCCACCAGGACCACCCGTACATCGGGACGCGCTATCGCCAACGGGATGCCGGGCAATCCGGCCCCGCTGCCGATATCACCGACGCGCTCCCCCGGGTGCATCAACTCGGCGACGGCGCCGCTATTGAGAAGGTGCCGGTCCCATAGCCGGTCCATCTCGGACGGACCGATCAAACCCCATTCGATCCCGGCGCCGGCGAGGATCTCGCCGTACCGGTGCGCCAGATCGACGCGCTCCCCAAAGCACAAGGCCGCCGACTGGGGAGCCGGACTCAGTTCGCCATGTTTCACGTGAAACATCCTCCGGATGACCCAGGCCGACGGCCTTGATTGTGTGGCTTGAGAACTACATCCCTGTAATTCAGGCCGGCAGTACGACGACGCGGCGGGAGGGCTCTGCACCCTCGCTCTCGCTGCGCACCCCGTCCACAGCGGCCACCGCATCGTGCACGATCTTGCGCTCGAACGGCGTCATCGGCGACAACTCCTCGCGCTCACCCGAGGACGCCACCCGGCGCGCCACCTTGTCGCCCAGCGCCGCCAGTTCATCCCGGCGGCGACGACGCCAGCGCGCGATGTCGAGCATCAGCCTGCTACGCTCGCCCGTCTTCTGGTGCACCGCCAGTCGGGTCAACTCCTGCAACGCATCGAGCACCTCGCCCTTACGGCCGACCAACTTGTTCAGGTCGCTGCCGCCGTCGATGCTCACCACGGCCCGGTCCCCCTCCACGTCGAGGTCGATGTCGCCGTCGAAGTCCAGGAGGTCCAGCAGCTCCTCCAGATAGTCACCCGCGATCTCACCCTCGGCGACGAGTCGCTCCTCGAGATCGTCCGAGCCCCCCGTGCCGGCGTCCACGGTGTCGGCGTCCGCCGCAACCGTCTCCTCGGTGCGCTCGGTGATTTCAGCATCAGTCATATCGTCTTCTCCTTACTCTGCCGATCCGGCACCCGGAACCACTCGTCCCGTCGTCTCTGGCCGTCCGGCTTGGCTTGTTCGCGTCGATTCGCGCAGCTGGGTCAGCGCTTGGGTTTTCGGGTCGGCCGGGCACCCGGTCGCGGCGTCTTGTTCGAGGCGCTGCCACCGGCACTGCCGCCGTCTGTCTTGGACGGTGAATCCTCGACCGAGTCGTCCACCGCACCATCGGCGTCCGCCCCGTCCACAATGGCATCGGACTTCGTGATCTCCTGCGCGGCCTTCTTGGCCCGATTCGGCTTCTTACCCGGCGCGGGGGCGTTCGCCGCGCGGCGCGCGATCGCCTCCTGCTTCTTGGCCTCTTCTTCCTTCTCGATCATGCCGAACACGTAGTGCTGCTGACCGAAGGTCCAGATGTTGTTGGCGAACCAGTACAGGATGATGGCCAGCGGCAGGAACGGACCACCCACCACGACACCCAGCGGGAAGACGTACAGCGCCAGCTTGTTCATCATCGCGGTCTGCGGATTCGCGGCCGCTTCCGGACTCTGCCGGGCCACCGAGGCGCGACTGTTGAAGTAGGTGGCGATGCCGGCCATGATCATCACCGGCAGGCCCACGCCGATGACCGCAGCCCGGTTGAATTCGGTGAACGCGTCCAGACCGGTCGTCTGGATCATGGTGGCGCCCAGCGGTGCACCGAACAGGTTTGCGTCCAGGAAGTGCGCGACGTCGGCCGGGCTGAAGAAGTAGTTGCCGGTGGCCCGGTTCTGCTCGACCGTCAGATGGATCTGGCCGAAACCACCCTGGGTCCGGTTGAACGACCGCAGCACGTGGAACAGTCCGAGGAACACCGGGATCTGCGCCAGCATCGGCAGACAGCCCAGGATGGGGTTGAACCCGTGTTCCTTCTGGAGCTTCTGCATCTCCAGCGCCATCTTCTGGCGGTCCTTGCCGTACTTCTTCTGCAGGGCCTTGATCTGTGGCTGCAGCTCCTGCATCTGCCGCGTGGTGCGGATCTGCCGAACGAACGGTTTGTAGAGGATCGCACGGAGCGAGAACACCAGGAACATCACCGACAACGCCCAGGCGAAGAAGTTCGAGGGGCCGAGCACCAGCGCGAACAGCTTGTACCAGAGCCACATGATGCCCGACACCGGGTAGTAGATGATGTCGAGGCTGAACCAGTTAAACAAGAGAATCGCTCCTGACGACTTCCGCTGAGGTTGCCCCGGCGGAATGTTGGCACCGCTCGGGGATCGGATCCCATCCGCCGCGATGCCATGGCCCACATTTGGCCAGCCGCACCACGGCCAACCATCCGCCGCGGATCAGGCCCCATTCGGTCAAGGCTTCGACGGCGTACGCACTACACGTCGGGGTGAAACGGCACGTGGGTAGTCGCAGTGGCGACACCATCGTGCGGTACAGCTGGATGACGAAGATGACACTCCGGGCGGCGCGACCCGTCACGATCGGGCCCCCGCCGCGTTCCGAGTGCGCTTGAGCGCCGCACGCACCTCCGACTCGAGGCGTGCGGACTGCGCGTCCCGGCTCCCCGGCAGCGCGCGGATGACCACGCGATCGGCGGCATCCAGATCGTCGAGCATCGTGCGCACGACATGACGAAGCCGCCGGGACACCTGATGCCGTTGCACCGCGTTCCCGACGGACTTCGAGACGACGAAACCGATCTTGGGGCCGTCAGATTCCGAACCAGAGGCGACACCGACCCCACCGTGCAATGCATGCACGACGAGGTCGGGCTGAGATGCCCGCGCTCCTTGACGAACCGTGACACCGAAATCAGTCGACCGGGTCATCCGGTTTCGGGCCGGTAGCACCGCCCTGAACCCTGATCGAATCAGGCAGTCAGAGAACGGCGACCCTTGCCGCGCCGAGCCGACACGATGGCGCGCCCGGCACGGGTACGCATCCGCAGACGGAAACCGTGCACACGGGCCCGACGGCGGTTGTTCGGCTGGAAAGTCCGCTTGCCCTTGGCCACGGCTGTTTCTCCTTGTTACATATGGGGTGACCACAACCACACCGCCACGAGAATCCCGTGCCGATGCGACCACGGCCACCATGGGTAAGCTCGTCGATCTCATGTACTAACCGGCGCGGTCCCCAGTTACCCGGGTCGCAGCCGTATCACCACGTGCGGGCGACTGCTCGAGGGTACTGACGAGTTTTCCCTGGGTCAAACCTCGGCCCCGCAGCGGATCTGCGGCTGCGCACGACCATGTACCCCGCCGGTTCCTCCCCGTGGAACTACCCACCCGGAATCGCCTGTGCAATCACAAAAGTCACACGCGTCACCAACTTTACGGTGCCGCGCAGGTCCCTCCCGGCAATGTTGCAGAACGGTTGGCAGTGCGAGAGAAAACTGTTAGCTTCTGGCAATGCCGTTTCGACACCGAGGCGGCGCCGGACACCAGAGCGAGGACAACCACCGGCCGAGAGCCCACACGCCGCCAGGCACGTGACGAGCTCCGACACCCACGTTTTCCACGCCTAACACACAACGCGATAACCACGACTGACCACTATCCACAGACTGTGGATAACTATGTGGACAGTTTGTCGTCGTCGCTCCTGGGCGATGCCCGGGCCAGCTGCAAGGGGGTAAGCGTCGTTGGCCGCGGACCCCGATGCTTCCTTCGGGACGATCTGGAACAACGTCGTCGCCGAACTCACCTCAGCCCTGACGCCGCAGCAGCGGGCCTGGCTCCGGATGGTGCAGCCACTGGTCATCACCGAGGGGTTCGCCCTGCTGTCGGTGCCCACGCCCTTCGTCCAGAACGAGATCGAACGCCATCTGCGTGAGCCGATCGTCGCCTCGCTCAGCCGTCAGCTCGGGCAGCGGGTCGAGTTGGCCGTCCGGATCTCCACCCCGGAACCCGAGCCCGAGACGGCGCCCGCCGACCCTCCTCCCATCGTCGACACCGAAGAGGTCGACGACGACCTGGCGGCCCGCACCAGCGCCGAACAGAGTTGGCCGACCTTCTTCAACCGGCCCCAACCGGCCAGCCCGGAACCCGACGACGTCAGCCTCAACCGGCGCTACACCTTCGAGACGTTCGTCATCGGGGCGTCGAACCGCTTCGCCCACGCCGCCACCCTGGCCATCGCCGAGGCCCCGGCCCGGGCCTACAACCCGTTGTTCATCTGGGGTGAATCCGGTCTGGGCAAGACGCATCTGCTGCACGCTGCAGGCAATTACGCGCAGAAGCTGTTCCCGGGGATGCGGGTGAAGTACGTCTCCACCGAGGAATTCACCAACGACTTCATCAACTCACTGCGCGATGACCGCAAGGCGTCGTTCAAGCGCAGCTACCGGGACATCGACGTGCTGCTGGTCGACGACATCCAGTTCATCGAGGGCAAGGAAGGTATCCAGGAAGAGTTCTTCCACACCTTCAACACCCTGCACAACGCCAACAAGCAGATCGTCATCTCCTCGGACCGGCCGCCGAAAAAGCTGGCAACCCTCGAGGACCGGCTGCGCACCCGCTTCGAGTGGGGCCTGATCACCGATGTCCAGCCGCCCGAGCTGGAAACCCGCATCGCCATCCTGCGCAAGAAAGCGCAGATGGACCGCCTCGACGTACCCGGTGACGTCCTGGAACTGATCGCCAGCCGCATCGAACGCAACATCCGCGAGCTCGAGGGCGCGTTGATCCGCGTCACCGCCTTCGCGTCGTTGAGCAATACCGCCATCGACAAGTCCCTGGCCGAGATCGTGCTGCGCGATCTCATCGCCGACGCCAGCACGGTGCAGATCAGCACTGCGACGATCATGGCCGTCACCGCCGAGTACTTCGAAACCTCCCTCGAGGAACTCCGCGGCCCCGGCAAGACCAGGGCACTGGCCCAGGCCCGCCAGATCGCCATGTATCTGTGCCGCGAGCTCACCGACCTCTCCCTGCCCAAGATCGGTGAGGCGTTCGGCCGTGACCACACCACCGTGATGTATGCCGAACGCAAGATCCGCGACGGAATGGCCGAGCGCCGCGAAATCTTCGATCACGTCAAGGAACTCACCACCCGGATCCGTCAGCGTTCCAAGGGCTGACACCTTCTTTTCTCGCTCTCCCCCGCTCGAGTGCGTGCGGATCACCGCGCAACTCGGCCCCTCGACGTGCGCCCGGAGTCGGCGCCGAGTCCTGCCGGCGCCGTGAAACTTGAAAAAAACTTTGGCCACTATCGCATCGTTTGTCACACGAAATCGGTGTGGATGATGCTGTGGAGAAACTGCGCGCAACCGGCTGGACAACCGCCGTTCACTCCACACCCGCGAAGTTATCCACATCCGTACCCAACAACCGCCCCGGGATTCCACAGCCTGCACACATGCCCATAGCGGTTCCGACCAGCGGCCGCGGGCGACTATCCCCAACCTGCACAGGACCTATTACTGTTGCTTGTATCTCTACCTAGTTCTTTCTTCAGAAGAAGGCTGTTGGGGACACAGCATCACAGGCACGGCTGCGGGCCTGCGGTCTTAGCGAGCGGATGGCTTTCAACTTCGCGTCGAACGCTCTACGGTGGTGATTCGATAACCGGCACGGTCGCCGATCACTTCGCGACTAGGCTCGGAACGACACTGAGCCGTGCGCTCGTGTGCTTGTTGATGCGGTAGATCGAAGGGACGTTATGGACGTGGTGACGACGAATGTTGGTCTCACCGATTTGAAGTTCCGCCTGGTACGCGAAGATTTTGCCGACGCTGTTGCCTGGGTCGCCCGTAACCTGCCGAGCCGTCCCACCGTCCCGGTGCTGGCCGGCGTGCTGCTCACCGGCTCCGACGACGGACTGACGATCTCCGGATACGACTACGAGACTTCCGCCGAGATTCGTGTTCCCGCCGAGATCGCTTCTCCCGGAAGCGTTTTGGTGTCCGGACGGCTGCTCTCGGAGATCACCCGGTCGTTGCCTGCCAAGCCGGTCGACGTCAGTGTCGAGGGCACCCGCGTGTCGCTGAGCTGCGGCAGCGCCCGCTTCTCGCTGCCGACGATGGCGGTGGAGGACTACCCGTCGTTGCCGGCACTGCCGGACGAGACCGGTGTGGTGTCGGCCGACCTGTTCGCTCAGGCCATCGGCCAGGTCGCGGTGGCGGCCGGGCGAGACGACACGCTGCCCATGCTGACCGGCATCCGCGTCGAGATCTCGGGTGAAAAGGTGGTCTTGGCCGCGACGGACCGGTTCCGCCTCGCGGTTCGTGAACTGACCTGGTCGACGGCGGTCGCCGGGGTCGAGGCCGCGGTGCTGGTACCGGCCAAGACTCTGGCCGATGCGGCGAAAGCTGGTACCGCGGGCACCGAGGTGCACCTGGCGCTCGGAGCCGGCGCGGCCGTCGGCAAAGAGGGGCTGCTGGGAATTCGGTCCAACGGCAAACGGACCACCACCCGGCTGTTGGACGCCGAGTTCCCGAAGTTCCGCCAATTGCTGCCCACCGAGCACACCGCGATCGCAACCGTCGGGGTCGCCGAATTGACCGAGGCGATCAAGCGTGTGGCACTGGTTGCCGACCGTGGCGCGCAGGTGCGGATGGAATTCGACACCGATGTGGTGCGGCTGTCCGCCGGTGCCGACGATGTCGGTCGGGCCGAGGAAGACCTGCCGGTGCAGTTCGCCGGTGAGCCGTTGACCATTGCCTTCAACCCCGGATATCTCACCGACGGGTTGAGTTCGTTGCACTCCGAGCGTGTGACGTTCGGCTTCACGACACCGAGCCGTCCCGCGGTGTTGCGGCCGGCGGGCGACAATGATGAGACCGTCGGATCGTCCGGACCGTTCCCGGCCGCCGATACCGACTATGTCTATCTGTTGATGCCGGTTCGTCTTCCTGGCTGACCGGTCCTACGTCGCGTAAAGGGGACGCATATGCAGCTCGGGTTGGTCGGCCTGGGAAAAATGGGTTTCAACATGCGGGAGCGGCTGCGTGGCGGTGGCCATGAGGTGGTCGGGTACGACCCCCGCCCCGAGGTCACCGACGTGCCGAGCCTGGCCGGGTTGGCCGAGGCGCTCGCCGCACCGCGCACCGTCTGGGTCATGGTCCCGTCCGGTGACATCACCCACCAGACCATCGTGGAACTAGCCGAACATCTCGAGCCGGGCGATCTGGTAATCGATGGTGGCAACTCGCGCTACACGGAGGATGCTCCACACGCGAAACTGTTGGGCGACAAGGGAATCGCCTTCATCGATGCGGGTGTGTCGGGTGGCATCTGGGGATTGACAGAAGGCTACGGCCTGATGGTCGGCGGCAGCGACGAGGATATCGCGCGCGCCATGCCCATCTTCGACACCCTGCGGCCGGCGGGCGAGGCCGCGGACGGATTCGTGCACGCCGGGCCGGTCGGTGCCGGTCATTTCACCAAGATGGTGCACAACGGCGTCGAGTACGCACTGATGACCGCCTATGCCGAAGGGTACGAACTGCTGGCGGCGGAGCCGTTGGTCAAAGACCCGGCCGCGGTCTACCAGGCCTGGTCCAACGGCACCGTGGTGCGATCGTGGTTACAGGAGTTGTTGGCCAAGGCGCTCAAGGAAGATCCCGGCCTGGCCAATATCACCGGCTACACCGATGATTCGGGTGAGGGCCGGTGGACCGTGGAAGAAGCCATCCGGTTGCGCGTACCGGTGCCTGGCATCGCTGCGTCGTTGTTCGCCAGATTCCTTTCCCGCCAAGAAGATTCACCGACCATGAAGGCCGTGGCTGCGTTGCGCAACCAGTTCGGCGGGCATGCCGTGCAACGGGTTCACGAGTCGGGCTGACGCCGGGAAGACGATTTGTACGTACGTCATGTGGTGTTGACGGATTTCCGTTCGTGGCCGCGGGCCGATCTCGAGCTGGGTCCCGGTCAGACGGTGTTCGTCGCGCCGAATGGCTACGGGAAGACGAATCTCGTTGAGGCGCTCTGGTATTTGGCGACGCTCGGGTCACACCGGGTGGCCACCGATGCGCCGTTGATCCGGTCCGGTGCGGATCGGGCGGTGGTGTCGGCGATCGTTGCCAACGATGGTCGGGAGCTTGCCGTCGATCTGGAGATCACCGCCGGTCGGGCCAACAAGGCTCGGCTGAACCGCTCACCGGTGCGCACTCCGCGTGAGGTGCTCGGTGTGCTGCGGGCGGTGTTGTTCGCCCCCGAGGACCTCGCGCTGGTGCGCGGCGACCCCGGGGAGCGGCGCCGCTATCTGGACGAGGTCGCCACCACGCGGCGTCCGCGGATCGCCGGCGTGCGGGCCGACTACGACAAGGTCGTGCGGCAGCGGACCGCCCTGCTGAAAACCGCAGGACCCGCACGCTACCGCGGCGACTCCGGCATGCTGGACACCCTCGAGGTGTGGGATGGACACCTGGCATCCCATGGGGCACAACTTCTTTCGGCTCGCGCGGAACTGGTCAACGAGCTGGGACCTGAAGTCGAGAAGGCCTATCAGTTGTTGGCCCCGGCCTCGCGGCCGGCGTCCATCCGGTACCGCAGTGGCACCGAAGCGGTGGAGGGCGCGGCGGCGGCCGGCACCGTCGACCCGGCGGTGTACGAGGCAGCGCTACTCGAGGAACTGGGTCGGCGCCGCTCGGCCGAGCTGGAACGCGGCGTCTGTCTGGTGGGGCCGCACCGCGACGACCTCGAGCTGCGCCTCGGTGATCAACCCGCCAAAGGTTTTGCGAGTCACGGAGAGTCGTGGTCCATGGCGCTGGGTTTACGGCTGGCGTCCTACGAATTGCTGCGCACCGACGGAACCGATCCGGTGCTGCTGCTCGACGACGTGTTCGCCGAGCTGGACAGCGCCCGCCGCCAAGCGTTGGCCAAGGTCGCGGCATCAGCCGAACAGGTTCTGGTCACCGCGGCGGTACCCGACGACCTGCCGGACAATTGGGATGCCCGGCGGATACTGGTGGGGATGCGCGACGATGACACGGGACGGATATCGGAGGTGCTGGAGTGAGCGACCCGGTAGGAGAGACGTCACCGGAGGATCCGCGCGACATGGTGCGCCGGGTGCTCGAGGAGGCCCGCGGTGCCGCGCGCAGCCAGGGCAAGGACGTGGGACGCGGCCGGACGTCACCGGCCCGGCGGACCGGACAAGCCGGCAAGCGACGCAGCTGGTCCGGACCAGGACCCGATGTACGTGATCCGCAGCCGTTCGGGACGGCGACGAGGGACCTGGCGCAATCCCGCGGCTGGTCCAAACAGGTGGCCGAAGGTTCGGTGTTGGGTCAGTGGAAGGTGGTGGTCGGTCCGGATATCGCCGACCACGCCGTCCCGACCGGCCTGCGCGACGGGGTGCTCACCGTCGCCGCTGAGTCCACCGCGTGGGCCACGCAGCTGCGGATGATGCAGGCGCAGATTCTGGCCAAGATTGCTGCGGCCGTCGGGGATGGGGTGGTGACCTCGGTGAAGATCCTCGGACCCCAGGCCCCGTCCTGGAAAAAGGGCCGCTATCACATCGCCGGCCGGGGTCCACGAGACACGTACGGATAGCTGCCGGCGTGGGTCGCTGAAAGCCGCCAGAACCCCGCGAAGGACTTCCTCAGGCGTCAGGACGCACCCAGGACCGAGAAATTCCACAGACGCCGCGTTTAGGTGCGTGGAAACGCCGCCACAGATTCAGTGCCGTGCGAATGTGCCGGTAGACTGTGACCAGATCTGTGGGTGGTAGTCGCTACCGCCCCCCGCGAACCCCAAGGAGACGCGTCCAACGTGGCTGCCCAGAATGAGTACGGTGCCGATTCGATCAAAGTGCTCGAAGGCCTCGAAGCGGTCCGCAAACGTCCTGGCATGTACATCGGTTCCACCGGTGAGCGAGGTCTGCACCACCTGGTCTGGGAAGTCGTCGACAACGCCGTAGACGAGGCGATGGCCGGTTTCGCTACCAAGGTGGACGTACGCCTGCTCGAGGACGGCGGCGTCCAGGTCACCGACGACGGCCGCGGCATCCCGGTGGCCATGCACGCCACCGGCATCCCCACCATCGACGTGGTGATGACCGTGCTGCACGCCGGCGGCAAGTTCGAAGAGGGCGCCTACCAGGTGTCCGGTGGTCTGCACGGCGTCGGCGTCTCGGTGGTCAACGCGCTGTCCACCCGACTGGAAGCCGACGTGCGCACCGACGGCCACGAATGGTTCCAGACCTACGACCGGTCGGTGCCCGGCACCCTGCGCCAGGGTGAGAAGACCAAGAAGACCGGTACCACCATCCGGTTCTGGGCTGACCCGGACATCTTCGAGACCACCACCTATGACTTCGAGACCATTGCCCGGCGCCTGCAGGAGATGGCCTTCCTGAACAAGGGCCTGACCATCGAGCTCACCGATGAGCGGGTCACCCCGGAAGAAGTGGTCGACGAGGTGGTCGGCGATACCGCCGAGGCGCCGAAGTCCGCGGAGGAGAAGGCCGCGGAAGCCGCGGCACCGCACAAGGTCAAGCACCGGACCTTCCACTACCCCGGCGGCCTGGTGGATTTCGTCAAGCACATCAACCGCACCAAGACCGCGATCCAGCCCAGCGTCATCGATTTCGACGGTAAGGGCCCCGGCCACGAGGTCGAGGTCGCGATGCAGTGGAACGCCGGCTACTCGGAGTCGGTACACACCTTCGCCAACACCATCAACACCCACGAGGGCGGCACCCACGAAGAGGGTTTCCGCGCGGCGCTGACCACCGTGGTGAACAAGTACGCCAAGGACAAGAAGCTCCTCAAGGACAAGGACCCCAACCTCACCGGTGACGACATCCGCGAAGGCCTGGCCGCCGTCATCTCGGTGAAGGTGGCCCAGCCCCAGTTCGAGGGTCAGACCAAGACCAAGCTCGGCAACACCGAGGTGAAGTCCTTCGTCCAGAAAATCTGCAACGAAGAACTGCAGCACTGGTTCGACGCCAACCCTGCTGAAGCCAAAACCGTTGTCAACAAAGCGGTTTCGTCAGCACAAGCCCGCATCGCCGCGCGTAAGGCGCGGGAGCTGGTGCGGCGCAAGAGTGCCACCGACATCGGCGGGTTGCCCGGCAAGCTGGCCGACTGCCGGTCCACCGACCCGAGCAAATCCGAACTCTATGTGGTGGAGGGTGACTCGGCCGGTGGCTCGGCCAAGAGCGGCCGGGACTCGATGTTCCAGGCCATCCTGCCGCTGCGCGGCAAGATCATCAACGTCGAGAAGGCCCGCATCGACCGCGTGCTGAAGAACACCGAAGTCCAGGCGATCATCACCGCGCTGGGTACCGGTATCCACGACGAGTTCGACATCACGAAACTGCGCTACCACAAGATCGTGCTGATGGCCGACGCCGACGTCGACGGCCAGCACATCTCCACCCTGCTGCTGACACTGCTGTTCCGGTTCATGAAGCCGCTGGTGGAGAACGGGCACATCTTCCTGGCGCAGCCGCCGCTGTACAAGCTGAAATGGCAACGCAGCGAACCGGAATTCGCCTACTCCGACCGCGAGCGTGACGGTCTGCTCGAGGCAGGCAAGAAGGCCGGCAAGCGGATCAACACCGACGACGGTATCCAGCGGTACAAGGGTCTCGGTGAGATGGACGCCAAGGAACTGTGGGAGACCACCATGGACCCGTCGGTGCGGGTGCTGCGCCAGGTCACCCTCGACGACGCCGCCGCGGCCGACGAACTGTTCTCCATCCTGATGGGCGAGGACGTCGAGGCGCGCCGCAGCTTCATCACCCGAAATGCCAAAGACGTTCGATTCCTTGACGTTTAGTCGTCTGACCCACTGAGGAAATTTCATGACTGACACCACGTTGCCCCCCGGCGACGGCACGTCCGACCGCATCGAACCGGTCGATATCCAGCACGAGATGCAGCGCAGCTACATCGATTACGCGATGAGCGTCATCGTCGGCCGCGCGCTGCCCGAGGTCCGCGACGGCCTTAAGCCGGTACACCGGCGGGTGCTCTACGCCATGTACGACTCCGGTTTCCGGCCGGACCGCAGCCATGCCAAATCGGCGCGCTCGGTGGCCGAGACGATGGGTAACTACCACCCGCACGGCGACGCGTCGATCTACGACACCCTGGTCCGGATGGCCCAGCCGTGGTCGCTGCGCTACCCGCTGGTCGACGGCCAGGGCAACTTCGGCTCACCGGGCAACGACCCCGCCGCCGCCATGCGGTACACCGAGGCCAGGCTCACCCCGCTGGCCATGGAGATGTTGCGCGAAATCGACGAGGAGACAGTCGATTTCATCCCCAACTACGACGGCCGGGTGCAGGAGCCGACGGTTCTGCCCAGCCGGTTCCCCAACCTGCTGGCCAACGGTTCCGGCGGTATCGCCGTCGGGATGGCCACCAACATCCCGCCGCACAACCTCAACGAGCTCGCCGAGGCCGTGTACTGGTGCCTGGAGAACCATGAGGCCGACGAAGAGGCCACCCTGGCCGCGGTGTGTGAGCGCGTCAAGGGCCCCGATTTCCCCACCAGCGGTCTGATCGTCGGTACCCAGGGCATCAACGACACCTACACCACGGGCCGCGGATCGATCCGGATGCGCGGCGTGGTCGAGATCGAGGAGGACTCGCGCGGGCGCACCTCGATCGTCATCACCGAACTGCCCTACCAGGTCAACCACGACAACTTCATCACCTCGATCGCCGAACAGGTCCGCGACGCCAAGCTGACCGGGATCTCCAATATCGAGGACCAGTCCAGTGACCGGGTGGGTCTGCGGATCGTGGTGGAGCTCAAGCGCGATGCGGTCGCCAAGGTGGTGCTGAACAACCTCTACAAGCACACCCAGCTGCAGACCAGCTTCGGTGCCAACATGTTGTCCATCGTCGACGGCGTGCCGCGCACCCTGCGGCTGGATCAGATGATCCGGTATTACGTTGCGCACCAACTCGATGTGATCATCCGGCGCACCCGGTACCGGCTGCGCAAGGCCAACGAACGCGCCCACATCCTGCGTGGTCTGGTCAAGGCGCTCGACGCCCTCGACGAGGTCATCGCGTTGATCCGGGCGTCGGCCAATGCCGATGTCGCGCGCAGCGGGTTGATGGAACTGCTCGACGTCGACGAGATCCAGGCCCAAGCCATCCTCGACATGCAGCTGCGCCGGCTGGCCGCCCTGGAACGCCAGCGCATCGTCGACGACCTGGCCAAGATCGAAGCCGAGATCGCCGACCTCGAGGACATCCTGGCCAAGCCGGAGCGTCAGCGCGCCATCGTGCGCGACGAGCTCAAGGAGATCGTCGAGAAGCACGGTGACGAACGTCGTACCCGGATCATCGCCGCGGACGGTGACGTCACCGACGAAGACCTCATCCAGCGTGAGGACGTCGTCGTCACCATCACCGAGACCGGATACGCCAAGCGCACCAAGACCGATCTGTACCGCAGCCAGAAGCGCGGCGGTAAGGGTGTGCAGGGCGCGGGTCTCAAGCAGGACGACATCGTCAACCACTTCTTCGTGTGCTCGACGCATGACTGGATCCTGTTCTTCACCACCCAGGGCCGGGTGTACCGGGCCAAGGCATATGACCTGCCGGAGGCGTCACGCACGGCGCGGGGCCAGCATGTGGCCAACCTGTTGGCCTTCCAGCCCGAGGAACGTATCGCTCAGGTCATCCAGATCAAGAGCTACGAGGACGCGCCGTATCTGGTGCTGGCCACCCGCAACGGTCTGGTGAAGAAGTCCAAGCTGATCGATTTCGATTCGAACCGCTCGGGCGGCATCGTCGCGATCAACCTGCGTGAAGGCGACGAACTGGTCGGCGCCGTGCTCTGCTCGGCCGAGGACGACCTGCTGCTGGTCTCGGCCAACGGGCAGTCCATCCGGTTCTCGGCCACCGACGAGGCGCTGCGGCCGATGGGCCGGGCCACCTCGGGTGTGCAGGGCATGCGGTTCAACGAGGATGACCGGTTGTTGTCGCTCAACGTGGTCCGGGAGGGCACTTACCTACTCGTCGCGACGGCCGGCGGGTACGCCAAGCGCACCGACATCGAGGAGTACACGGTGCAGGGCCGCGGTGGTAAGGGCATCTTGACCATCCAGTACGACCGGCGCCGCGGCAGTTTGGTGGGTGCGCTGATCGTCGACGATGACACCGAGCTGTACGCCATCACCTCCGGTGGTGGTGTGATCCGCACGGCGGCACGTCAGGTGCGCAAGGCCGGCCGGCAGACCAAGGGTGTGCGCTTGATGAACCTCGGTGAGGGCGACACACTGATTGCCATCGCACACAACGCGGAGGAATCCGACGAGGCCGATGCTGTCGACGTGGAAGGCGGCGACGTCGAAACAGCCGAGGTCGAAGCAGGCGGCGTGGAAGCCTCCGAGGGCGAAGCGGTCGAGGCCGAAGGCGATCAGGCCGCTGGCGATGAGTCGACGGACGCGTAGCGTGACTGCCGGATGCCACTGCGGCAGTACCGCCAGCACCCAGCCCTCCGGGGCTTTGAGCTAAGGAGCACCTCAGGTGACGTCACCGAAGGAACCCGGCCACTCGCGGCCCAGCGAGGGCCCCGGTAGCGCCAACGGCGCGGCCGGGGTGCCGGGTGCGGTCCCCGAGGGTGAAGTGCCCCCGTGGCAGCGCGGGCCGGCGGCCCGGGCTTCGGCCGGCAGGCCGGCAGATTCGGCTGGAGCCGGCAGGCCGGCAGATTCGGCTGGGGCCGGCAGGCCGGCTGATTCGGCTCCCGCCGGCAGGCCGGCTGAGGGCACCAATGCCCCGCGTCCGGCCGAAGGCGCCCGTCCCACCGAGGGCGGGAACCGTCCGGCGCATCCCCAAGGGGTCGATGCCAGGCTGAACCGGTTCATCGCCGGGGGCAGTGCACCGGCCCGGGAGACGCCCGCCGGTCCCCCGCAGAACGCGCCGCGGGAGACCGAGGTGTTGCCCGCCCGCACCGAGCGGCCGGAGCCCACCCGGTCGGAGAACTACGCCAGTGAGCTGCCGGACCTGTCCGGCCCGCCACCGCGCCCGGCGCGCGCCGCGGCGGCCGAATCTCGGCCCGCTCCCCCGCCCGGGCGGGTACAGGTGGCCAACCGCAAACAGGGTCCGGTGCGGGCCAGCATGCAGATCCGGCGCATCGATCCGTGGAGCACGCTGAAGGTTTCGCTGGTGCTCTCGGCTGCGCTGTTCTTCGTCTGGATGATCGCCGTGGCGTTCCTGTACCTGGTGCTCGGCGGCATGGGCGTGTGGAGCAAGCTGAACAGCAACGTCGGCGATCTGCTCACCAGCAACAGCGGCACCGGCGGCGAATTGGTCTCCAGCGGAACGATTTTCGGCGGTGCCGCACTGATCGGTCTGGTGAACATCGTGCTGCTGACCGCGATGGCGACCGCCGGTGCTTTCATCTACAACCTCACCACCGACCTGGTGGGCGGGGTCGAGGTGACGCTGGCGGATCGGGATTGATTTCACGCGGTTTGGGAAGACGGGGCCCGTTACGGTAATCTCGTCGCTCGGCCGGTCAGAGAAATCGAGTGGTCACACGGGCCTATAGCTCAGGCGGTTAGAGCGCTTCGCTGATAACGAAGAGGTCGGAGGTTCGAGTCCTCCTAGGCCCACGGAAGGGTTACACCATGAAGCTGGTGGTAGTGCTCGCGGCAGTTCTGGCCGCAGCCGTCGTGTGGCGATCGCGACACGGCGCCGAAGTCTGGCACACCGCCGCAGACCCTGCGAACCCCTAAGGGGCCTTAGCTCAGTTGGTAGAGCGCTGCCTTTGCAAGGCAGATGTCAGGAGTTCGAATCTCCTAGGCTCCACAACCGCTCTTCTCTCGGCGCGCGCCGGAATCTCCCCATCGACCGCTTCGCGGATTCGGTTGCGCGCGCCCAATTTTCGTTAAGGTAACCGCGCAATCTCTTAGTAGCCGTTTAGTAAACCGGCCATGCTCTCACCAAACCGCCACAGGGCGGTGCAGCGAAACGCATAGGGTTCGAATGGTGACCGTCCCGTGTTAAAAACGTGACCTTTGTAGCCCACCGTTACCAAAGTGACATTGCCGCGCGACGCGGACGATGCCGTCGGGGAACAAGGGGAACGACATGACGATTGCGCTGTACCACCAGACCCTGCCGGACTGGGCCTCCCGCCGGACACTCGGCCGCGCGGTGGTGCGCATCGGCGACGTGCTCGCCACGGTGCTGCGCCCGGTGCTCGTCGCGGTGGCCATCATGATCGCCGCGATGTGGTGGTCCATGCCCAAGGCCGCAGCCGATCCCGTCAACACCGTCCTCAGCGATGTCGGCGTGGGCAACAACGGGCCCATCAGCTCGATGATCGCGCAACTGGGCGAGATGTTCTGCCCGCTGATCGCGCAGGCCGGCAGCAACTTCGCCAACAACTCCTACAGCGCCAACGGCAACGGCCTCGGTGGCGCGGTGGCCGGTGGCGTCACCAACCTCGTCATCCAGAACCAGTGCCCGTCCTGGATCAACTCACTTGCTAACGGGCACTTGCCAGGAGCCCTCACGGGCGCGGCGTCGGCCATCAACCCGATGCAGAGTGTCACCGGCGCGGCGACCGATCCACTGCAGACGCTGTCCGGCGTGACCAACACTGCCGGACTGAACATCCCGGCGTTGCCGAGCACCGGGCTGCCCAGTGCCGGGTTGCCGGCCGGATTGCCCATCACGGGGCTGCCCAGCAGCCCGCTGGGCTGACGCCCTACGGCTTGGGCGTGACCTCGACACTGGGCGGCAGCGACGACGGCTCCGGGCGGGTCGACCGGCGCACGATGGAGAACGTCGCCGCCCCACCGGCGAGCACCACGGCCCCGATCGCGATCCACAGCAGCGGCTTGCGCCGGCGCGGCTCGGGCACCACGTCCTCCTTGCGGAGCTTGCGCCCCAGCCACGACACCGACGACAACGCCGAGCTCACACCCACGCCCAAGGCGCCCCGGGTGAGGTCCGCCGGGCCCACCACGGAGTACTTCAGACCACGCGCGAGCCGTTGTCCCGACGTCAGCCGGACATCCGTGTTGGAACTCATGGGCACCTCTTTCGCAGGCGGGCGGGAAAACGCCTCCCCAGCCTGCCACCAAACCCTGCCGACGCGGTACGGGTGCGCTGCCGGAGGGGCCTCGAAAGGCGCCCACAAGACCGGATGGCAGACTGCAATCCGTGACGAGCCCCATTCAGACAGCCACCGCGACGCTGCACACCAACCGCGGCGACATCAAGATCGCCCTGTTCGGTAACCACGCCCCCAAGACGGTCGCCAACTTCGTCGGCCTCGCGCAGGGCACCAAGGACTACAGCACCGAGAACGCCTCGGGCAGCACCTCCGGCCCGTTCTACGACGGCGCCGTGTTCCACCGTGTCATCGACGGATTCATGATCCAGGGCGGTGACCCGACCGGCACCGGGCGCGGCGGCCCCGGCTACCAGTTCGCCGACGAGTTCCACCCGGAACTGCAGTTCGACAAGCCGTACCTGCTGGCCATGGCCAACGCCGGGCCGGGCACCAACGGCTCGCAGTTCTTCATCACCGTCGGCAAGACCCCGCACCTGAACCGCCGGCACACCATCTTCGGTGAGGTCGTCGACGAGGCCTCGCAGAAGGTCGTCGACGCCATCGCCACCACGGCGACCGACCGCAGCGACCGGCCCACCGAGCCGGTGGTGATCGAGTCCGTCACCATCTCCTGAGCTTCACCATTTGTGCGGTTCCATACGCCTCGCCCCGCGCGTCGCGTATGGAACCGCACTTTTGTATTGAAGGCTGGGTCAGCGGCCCGCGTACCCGGCATCGGTGAGCGCGTCGAGCACGTCCAGCGGGCTGGTGCCCAGATCCCAGCGGGTGAACACGTAGAGCCGATCGTCGGCGGTGTCGATCTCGAGTAGCCGGACCTTGCGGGCCAGCCGGCGGAATTCGGTGATCCGGATGGTCGCGATATCGGCCCGGCGCAACGTCCGGCTGCGCCACCAACCGCGGACCACCACACCCTCACCGGAGATTGCCAGCTTCGGCCGGCTCACCCACGACATCGTTGCAAAGGCCAGCAACCCCACCGCGGCAACACCGCCCAGGACACGTCCGGGGCCGTCTGTGACCACAGTCACAACGGCTACGGCCATCACAGCTCCGGCAAATCCGATGCCAAGAATCCCTGCGGGCTTAGGCCCCCACATTGTTTGCTGCATGGCGTCAGAACCCGGTCCTACCGCGGGGTTTGCAGTTATCCACAGGCGCTATCCCCAATGGGGATGAATCACAACGTTGTGATTGGGTGACGCCGCGGTAGCCAGCTGGGTAACAGTTCGAAGCCAGAATGAATTCATTCCGGCGGAGTGCCACCTCAGCGCCACCGCATGGTGAGCAACAACCCTGTGATCATGAAAGCAAAGGCGATCGCGTAGTTCCACGGGCCGAGGTCGGCCATCCAGTGCAGCCACGTCGGAGCGTTCAGGCCGGTGGCGCCCAGCTGGAACACCAGCAGCCAGAACAGCCCGATCAGCATCAACCCCACGAACAGCACCACGAACCACACGCTCGACGGCCCGGCCTTCACCTTCACCGGGGTCCGGCTCACCGGGTTGATGGTGAAGTCGTTCTTCTTGCGAACTTTGGACTTGGGCATGGTTACCTTTGGAGACGATGGAACACGTGGCCGGATGGGATGCCGGCATTGACCACTGAGCCTAACGCAGCGTCCGCCCCCGCCGAGAATTCTGGGAGACCGCGCTCGGCCTGGCGTTTCGGCGTGCCGGTGGTGTGTCTGCTCGCGGGTCTGCTGTTGGCGGCGACGCATGGCGTGTCCGGCGGCGGTGAGATCCGGCGCAGTGACGCGCCGCGGTTGGTGGACCTGGTGCGTGAGGCGCAGATCGGGGTGGATCGGCTCGCTGCGCAGCGTGATCAGCTGGTCACCGCCATCGACAATCACCACGGCGGCTCCCCCGGCGCCGACGCCGCCCTACACGCCATCACCACGCGTTCCGATCGGCTGGCCGAACAGGCCGGGCTGAACCCCGAACGCGGGCCCGGGCTGGTGATCACCCTCAACGACGCGCAACGCGACGCGGAGGGCCGCTTCCCGCGCGACGCCGCGCCGGACGACCTGGTGGTGCACCAGCAGGACATCGTGGCCGTCCTCAACGCGCTGTGGAGCGCCGGCGCCGACGGCATCCAGGTCCAGGATCAGCGGATCATCGGCACGTCGGTGCCGCGCTGCGTCGGCAACACGTTGCTGCTGGGCGGACGCACCTACAGCCCGCCGTATGTCATCACCGCGATCGGTGACGTGCCGGCCATGCAGGCCGCATTGGCCGCCGCCCCGCTGGTGACCCTCTACAAGCAGTACGTCGTGCGGTTCGGCCTGGGCTACAGCGAGGTGGCGCAACCGTCGGTGGAGCTGGCCGGATACACCGCGCCGGTCCGGATGAAGTACGCCAAGCCCGCCGGACCGCTCGGGTATTAACCGGTTGGTTCGTCGCAGTAGCCTGGTCGCATGCAGGTTCTGGTCGTCGACAACTACGACAGCTTCGTATTCAACCTGGTCCAGTACCTGGGTCAGCTCGGCGTGCACGCGCAGGTCTGGCGCAATGACGACGAGCGGCTGGCCGATCCACGCGCCATCGCCGAGCAGTTCGACGGCATCCTGCTCTCCCCCGGCCCCGGCACCCCGGAACGCGCCGGGGCGTCCATCCCGCTGGTGCATGCCGCCGCCGATACCGGCACTGCGCTGCTCGGCGTGTGCCTGGGACACCAGGCCATCGGGGTGGCGTTCGGGGGCACGGTGGACCGCGCGCCGGAACTGTTACACGGTAAGACCAGCCTGGTGCACCACTCCGATGTCGGTGTGCTGCAAGGCCTTCCGGATCCCTTCACCGCCACGCGGTACCACTCGCTGACCATCCTGCCGGAGACCAAACCGGACGTGTTGGAGGCCATCGGGCACACCGACTCCGGCGTCATCATGGCCGTCCGGCACACCGAGCTACCCATCCACGGCGTGCAGTTCCATCCGGAATCCATCCTCACCGAGGGCGGGCACCGGATGCTGGCCAACTGGCTGGGCTTCTGCGGGCAGGCCCCCGACGAGCAGCTGGTCCGCCGCCTCGAGCAGGAAGTCGCCGATACCGTGGCGGCCGCTACGACAGTCGGCTGAGCCGGTCGCTACGACGCAAAGCTCAGCGTGATCGAGTCGCCGTAACCCACACCGCTACCCGGTGAGGGACTCTGCGTCACCACCGCATTGGACCGCAGCCCGCTGTTGTCCACGTTGGCACCCTTGATCAGTACACCGGTCCAGCCCAGTGCCCGCAGATTCGGCTCGGCGTCCACCCAGAACTGGCCCACCAGGTTGGGCATCACGAACTGATTGCCCAGCGACACCTTCAGCGTGATCGGGGCGTCCAGCGGCACCACCGTGCCGGCGACCGGGTCGGTGGCCACCACCTCCCCCGCCGGGCGCGGGCTGGCGATCGGGGCCGTGAGTACGGCGGTGAAGCCCAGGATCTGCAGGTTGTTGCGCGCCCCCTGTTCGGGCTGGCCGGTGACGTCCGGGACCGCCTTGGTCTGCGGTCCGGTGCCCACCACGACGGTGATCTCGTTGGTGATGGCCGATGTCGAGTTGGCCGGCGGCACGGTGCTGACCACCCGGTCCTTGAGCTCGGGCGCCGAGGACGACGGCGCCTGCTTGAACTTGCCGAACCCGGCCGAGGTGAGCTTGCGGACCGCGTCGGCGTAGCTCAGGCCGGACACGTCGGGCACCTCGCGCTGCTCGGGCCCGGTGGACACGTTGACGGTGATCTCGTCCCCGGCGCTCACCGAGGCGCTGGCGCTCGGGTCGGTGCCGATGACGTGGTCGGGTGGCACCTTCGAGTCCGGGTTGCGCGCGATATTGGTCTTGAAGCCACGGTTCTGCAGCGCGGCAATGGCATCGGCCGAGGCTTGCCCGGACACGTCGGGCACCTGCACATCGCGCGGCTTGCCACCGATCGCGTTGATTGCGATGGTCACCACTACGGTCAGCACCGCCAGCACCGCGACCGCGATCAGCCAGCGGCCGACCGACCCGCTGTTGCCAGGTGGGGCGTAACCGCCGGCGGCCGGGATGTGTTCGGTCGGCAGGGCCCGCGCGTGCGGCTGGGGTGCGGTCAGGATGTGGGTGCGCTCGGCGTCGGTCAGCACCTTGGGTGCCTCGGGCGCCTCGCCGCTGTGCACCCGGATCAGGTCGGTGCGCATCTCGGCCGCACTCTGATACCGGTTCTCCGGGTTCTTGGTCAGTGCCTTGAGCACCACCGCGTCCAGCTCCGGTGAGATTCCCGCGTGCCGCTTGGACGGCGGGTCGGCGTCCTCGCGGACATGCTGATATGCCACCGCCACCGGCGAATCACCGACGAAAGGTGGCTCACCGGTGAGGATTTCGTAGAGAACGCAGCCCAGCGAGTACACGTCGGAGCGGGCGTCCACCGGCTCACCGCGGGCCTGCTCGGGCGACAGATACTGCGCGGTGCCGATCACCGCGGCCGTCTGGGTGACGCTGTTGCCGACATCGGCCAGCGCGCGGGCGATGCCGAAGTCCATCACCTTCACCGCGCCGCTGTTGCTGATCATGATGTTCGCGGGTTTGACGTCGCGGTGGATGATGCCGTGCTGGTGGCTGAAGTTCAGGGCCTGGCAGGCGTCGGCGATGATCTCGATGGCGCGCTTGGGCTCCATCGGACCGTCGGTGTGCACGATGTCGCGCAGTGTGACGCCGTCGACGTACTCCATGACGATGTAGGGCAACGGCCCGTTGGGCGTCTCGGCCTCACCGGTGTCGTAGACGGCCACGATCGCCGGGTGGTTCAGCGCGGCCGCGTTCTGGGCTTCCCGACGGAACCGCAGATAGAAGCTGGGGTCGCGCGCCAGGTCCGCGCGCAGCACCTTGACCGCGACATCACGGTGCAGGCGCACATCCCGCGCGATGTGAACCTCCGACATGCCGCCGAAGCCGAGGATCTCACCCAGCTCGTAGCGGTCGGAGAGGTGCTGGGGGGTGGTCACGGGGACCCACTGGGCGGCGAGGACGGCGGCACGGGAATGACGGTGGTGCTGGTCGACGTCTGCTGCTGCACCGGGCGGTCCTTTTTGTCCTGCGCATTCAGCACGATCAAGACGGCGATGATGATCGCCAGCGCGCCGAGCACGCCGGCGGCCCAGAGCAGGGCCCGCTGACCGGGTGAGAAGGTGCGCCGCGGCGGCGGCGTGCGATGGCTGCCGGTGGCCGGGCGGGGCCGCGCGGCGGTGGCCGGTGGCCGGTACTCGGCGGCCGCGGCGGCCCGGACCTGCGTGGTCGACGGGATGGCCGCCGGGGTGGCGCGGCCGATGGTGGGCGCGTGGTTGGGCCGGGGCGGGCGCCGGCCGGCGCGCACCGCCGCGACGGCGTCGGCGAACGGGCCGCCGGAGCGGTACCGGTGGTTGGGCTCCTTGGCCAGCGTGATCTCGATGAGCTCGCGCACGTTGGGCGGCAGGTCGGCCGGCAGCGGGGCGGGCTGCTCCTTGATGTGCTTCATCGCGACGGTAAGGGCGCCGTCCCCGGTGAACGGCCGCTTGCCCGAAAGTGATTCGTAGCCAACGACTCCCAGCGAGTACACGTCGCTTGCGGCGGTGGCGTCGCGGCCCAGCGCCTGCTCCGGTGCGATGTATTGCGCCGTGCCCATCACCATGCCGGTCTGGGTGACCGGCGCGGCGTCGACCGCCTTGGCGATTCCGAAGTCGGTCAGCTTCACCTGCCCGGTCGGGGTGATCAGGATGTTGCCGGGTTTCACGTCGCGGTGCACCAGCCCGGCGGTGTGCGCGACCTGCAGGGCGCGACCGGTCTGCTCGAGCATGTCCAGTGCGTGGCGCAGCGACAAGCGGCCGGTGCGTTTGATGACGGAGTTCAGCGGCTCGCCGTTGACGAGTTCCATCACCAGATAGGCGGTGCGGCCTTCACCGGCCTCCAGCTCGGTCTCGCCGTAGTCGTAGACGCTGGCGATGCCGGGATGGTTGAGCATGGCCACGGTGCGGGCCTCGCCGCGGAACCGGTCGACGAACTCGGCGTCGGTGGAGAACTCGGCCTTGAGCACCTTGATGGCCACCTGGCGGCCGAGCCGGGTGTCCAAACCCTCCCACACCTGGCCCATGCCGCCGGTCGCGATCAGACGCTGCAGCCGGTAGCGTCCGGACAGCGTCACACCCACCCGGGCCGTCATGATGCCTCCCGCAGAGCAGCGGCGATGGTCGCTCGCCCGATCGGGGCGGCCACCGCGCCGCCGGTGGCGGACAATCGGTCCCCACCATTCTCCACGAGTACGGCGACGGCCACCTTGGGGGCCTGTGCCGGGGCGAACGCGATGTACCAGGCGTGGGGTGGGGTGTTGCGGGGATCCGTCCCATGTTCGGCGGTGCCCGTCTTCGATGCGATCTGCACGCCGGCGATGGCTCCCTTCTGCTGTGTCACCTGCTCGGCGCCGACCATCAGATCAGTCAGTGTAGCCGCGACCTGCGGCGACACTGCCCGCCGCAGCTCCTGCGGGGCGGTGGTGGCGATATTCGAGAGGTCAGGGCCCTTGAGGCCATCGACGAGGTAGGGCGTCATGGTGACGCCGTCATTGGCGATGGTGGCCGCCACCATCGCGTTCTGCAAGGGTGTCATCGCGACGTCCTTCTGTCCGATGCTCGACATGCCCAGCGCGGCGGCGTCGTCGATCGGACCGACGGTGGAATCGGCGACCTGCAGCGGGATCTGGACCGGCGCATCGTCCAGGCCGAACGCGCGGGCGGCCCCGCGCAGCCGGTCGGCGCCGGTGTCGATGCCGAGCTGGACGAAGGCGGTGTTGCAGGACCGCGCGAACGCCTCACGCAGCGTCGCGGTGGGGCCGTTGCCGCAGGTGGACCCGCCGTAGTTCTCCAGGGTTGCGGTGCTGTTCGGCAGCGGGATGCGGGCGGCCGCCGTCAGCGGGGTGTCCGGGGTGGTGCCGGCCTGCAGCGCGGCCGCGGTGGTGATCACCTTGAACGTCGACCCCGGCGGGTAGGTCTCCGAGATGGCGCGGTTCACCAGCGGGTTGTCCGGGTTGTCGCGCAGCCGCTGCCAGGCCGCGGACTGCACGCTGCCGTCATGGCTGGCCAGCTCGTTGGGGTCGTACGACGGGGCGGACACCATGGCAAGGATCTTGCCGCTGGACGGTTCCAGCGCCACCACCGCGCCCTTGCAGGCACCGTCGCAGCCGCGCTGCATGGCGTCCCAGGCGGCCTGCTGCACCTGCGGGTTGATGGTGGTCGAGACATTGCCGCCGCGGGGATCGCGGCCGGTGAAGAAGTCGGCCAGCCGCCGCCCGAACAACCGTTCGTCGGAACCGTTGAGGATGGCGTCCTCGGCCCGTTCCAGACCGGTGCTCGAGTACTGCAGCGAGTAGAAGCCGGTGACCGGGGCGTAGGTCTGCGGGTTCGGGTAGACCCGCAGGAAGCGGAAGCGGCCGTTGGTGGAGACCGAGTAGGCCAGCAGCTGGCCGCCTGCCGAGATCTGGCCGCGCTGGCGTGAGTATTCATCGAGCAGCACCCGCTGGTTGCGGGGGTCGGCGCGGTAGGCGTCGGCGGCGAAGACCTGGGTGAAGGTGGCGTTGGCGAGAAGCAGCACGATCAGCACCATGATCGTGACGGACAGGCGGCGTAGCGCGGTGTTCATGCTTTCGAGATCACCTCGGTGCTGGCCGATGCGATCGGGCTCGGGTTGGGGCCGCGGCCGGTGGTGATGGGCCGGCGTGCGGCGTGCGAGATGCGCACCAGGATGGCCAGCAGGATGTAGTTGGCCACCAACGACGAACCGCCGTAGGACATCCACGGTGTGGTCAACCCGGTCAGCGGGATCAGCTTGGTCACCCCGCCCACGACGATGAACAGCTGGATGCCCAGCGTGGAGGCCAGCCCGGCGGCCAGCAGCTTGCCGAAGCTGTCGCGCACGGCGATCGCGGTGCGCAACCCGCGGATCACGACGATCGTGTAGAGCATCAGCACGCCGGCCAGCCCGACCAGGCCGAGTTCTTCACCGACGGCGGCGATGATGAAATCCGTTGAGGCGGCGGGCACGGTGCCCGGCTGGCCGTTGCCGAGCCCGGTGCCGAAGATGCCGCCGGTGGCGAAGCTGAACAGCGACTGCACCATCTGGAAGCCGGCGCCGTCCGGATCGGCGAACGGGTCGATCCAGTTCTGCACGCGGACCCGGACGTGCCCGAAGAGGTGGTATGCCACAACGCTTCCCACCGCGAACAAGCCGAGACCGATGAGTACCCAGGACAGCCGGCCGGTGGCCACGTAGACCAGCACCAGAAACGACGCGTACAGCAGCAGCGAGGTGCCCAGGTCCTTCTCGAACACCATCACCCCGACCGAGGCGATCCAGGCCACCAGCAGGGGGGCCAGATCGCGCGGGCGCGGCAGATCCATTCCCAGGACGTGCTTTCCGGCGCTGATGAACAGTTCGCGTTTGTCCACCAGGACGGCGGAGAAGAAGATCAGCAGCAGGATCTTGGAGAACTCCGCGGGCTGGATGGAGAAGCCCGGGAACTGGATCCAGATCTTGGCGCCGTTCTGTTCGGAGAACCGCGCGGGTAGCAACGCCGGAATGACAAGCAGCGCAAGGCCGGTGAGTCCGCAGAGGTAGCCGTAACGGGCCAGCACCCGGTGGTCGGGCACGGCGATCACGATCACCGAGAACGCGATGACGCCGACCAGCGTCCACAACATCTGCTGGTTGGCGGTCGGGCTGTCCTGGTTCATCGGTGCCGCGGCCAGGTCGAGGCGGTGAATCATCACCAGCCCCAACCCATTCAGCAGGGCGACCACCGGCAGCAGCAGCGGGTCGGCGTATGGCGCGAACCGGCGGATGGCCAGGTGTGCCCCGGCGAACAGCGCCAGGTAGGCCACCGTGTACTGCAGCAGATCCCAGCTCAGGCCCTGCTCTTGGTTGGCCTCGACGATCAGCAGGGCCACGGTGGTGATGGCGGCGGCGAAGCCCAGCAATCCCAGTTCGGCGTTGCGCCGGTTGGGCAGCGGCGGTGTGACGGCGACGGGCGACTGGGGGGCGGTGGTCATGACGCCGTCCGGCAGGTGGTGCCCGGCTCCGGCGGTGAGGGAGGCAGGGCCGTGACGGTCGGTGCCTGGGTGGTGGGCGGGAGAGACACAGTGGTGGGCGGAAGAGACCCAGTGGGACTGGGCGGGGGTGACGCAGGGCCGGGCGTGGGAGACCCAGCGGGAGTCGGCGGGGCAGCCGCGCTGGTGGTCGGAGTCGGCGCCGGGGTGGACGTCGGCGCGGGCGCCGGTGAGGTGCCCGTCGTGCTGGGCGCTGCTGCCCCCGACGTGGTGGGCGCCGGGGTTGCCGGTGCCGGGGCGGGTTTCGGGGTCGGCTTCGGTGCGGGGGCCGGCGGGGCGCAGATCGGCAGCAGCGAGCTGCGGACCAATTCGTTGATCTGGTTGATCGCGTCGTCCAGGGTGCCGGCGGGCAGGCCCGCCGTCACCTGGGCGCGTTCGGATTCCCGGATGTCGTCGACGCCGAACAGTTCACAGTTCAGGTTGTCTTTGGACTGGCCAAAGCTGATCAGCGACAACTCGTTTCGGGGGTTGAGGCAGCCCACCAGAAACGGTTCCTGCAGGGCCATCCCCAGAAAGGAGCCCTGCACGCCGCGCATGATCGAAACGGTGCCGTCCCGCTCACCGACGTAGTAGTTGTTGCGGATGATCTCCCGTGCGACCGCCAAGCCGGCCAGCACGACCAACAACACCACGACTCCCGCTATCACCAGACGCCGCTTGGAGCGGTGTGCTTTTGGGAGTTCCTCCTGTTGCGTCACAACCCTTTTCGGGGCGATGCGGCGGGGATTGAACGCCGATGCCCGCCCCGCCGCGGTATTAGGGGGGAGGGTGTCGTCGTCCTCCCCGGACACCGCCCCGGCCAGGATCGGCTGGGTCTGGCCGTAGTCGTAGTCGACGACGTCGGCCACCACCACGGTGACGTTGTCTGGACCCCCGCCGCGCAAAGCCAGCTCGATGAGCCGGTCTGCGCTGTCCACCACATCGGGTATCTGCAGGGCCTCGTGGATGGTGTCGTGGCTGACCGGGTCGGACAGTCCGTCCGAACACAGCAGATACCGGTCACCGACGCGGGCCTCCCGCACGATCAGGGTGGGCTCCACCTCGTGGCCGGTGAGGGCGCGCATGATGAGTGATCGCTGCGGATGGCTGTGGGCCTCCTCGGCGGTGATGCGGCCCTCGTCCACCAGGGTCTGGACGAAGGTGTCGTCCTTGGTGATCTGGGTCAGCTCGCCGTCGCGCAGTAGGTAGCCGCGGGAGTCGCCGATGTGCACCAGGCCCAGCCGGCTGCCCGCGAACAGGATCGCCGTGAGCGTGGTGCCCATGCCCTCCAGTTCCGGGTCGGCCTCCACGTGCGCGGCGATGGCCGAGTTGCCCTCGTGCACCGCGTCGTTGAGCTTCTTGAGCAGATCACCGCCCGGCTCGTCGTCGTCGAGGTGGGCCAGCGCCGCGATCACCAGCTGGGAGGCCACCTCGCCCGCGGCGTGACCGCCCATGCCGTCGGCCAAGGCCAACAGCCGGGCACCCGCGTACACCGAGTCCTCGTTGTTCGCGCGCACCAGCCCGCGGTCGCTGCGCGCCGCATACCGTAGAACTAGTGTCACGGCCGCAACTCGATTACCGTCTTGCCGATTCGTACCGGCGTTCCCATCGGAACCCTTACCGCCGTCGTCACCTTCGCCCTGTCAAGGTATGTACCGTTGGTCGATCCTAGGTCCTCGACGTACCATTCCGAGCCCCGTGGGGACAGCCTGGCGTGCCGTGTCGACGCATAGTCGTCGGTGAGCACCAGCGTCGAGTCATCGGCTCGCCCGATCAGCACCGGTTGGCTGCCCAGGGTGATCCGGGTGCCGGCCAGCGCTCCCTCCGTGACCACCATGTGCCTGGCGATGTGGCGCCGCTCCCGGTTGGGCAGCAGCGATCCCCGCAGCGCCAGTCCGCGGCGCACCATCACCGCCCCGGTCGGGGCGTAGATATCGGTGCGCAGGATGCGCAGCACCGACCAGATGAACAACCACAGCAGCAACAGGAAACCGACCCGTGTCAGCTGCAGTACTAGCCCCTGCATCTGACGTCCTCCCCGCCTGCTCTCACGATCATCGGCACCGTCACGATACTGGGGCGCCCATCGGCTCGAGGGCGAAGTGCCAGCTCGGCGCCGCTCAGTGGACGCGGACGATGATCTCGGAGTGGCCCAGCCGGATGACGTCGCCGTCGGCCAGCTGCCACTCCTGCACCGGGGCGTTGTTCACCGTGGTGCCGTTGGTGGAGTTCAGGTCCGACAGCAGCGCGACCTGACCGTCCCAGCGGATCTCCAGATGACGCCGGGACACCCCGGTGTCGGGCAGCCGGAACTGGGCGTCCTGCCCGCGGCCGATCACGTTGGCGCCCTCGCGCAGCTGGTAGGTGCGCCCGCTGCCGTCGTCGAGCTGCAGCGTGACTGTCGCCCCGGCGCCGGCGTAGCCGCCGTACGCAGCGGGACCGGCGGGCTCGGCACCGTAGCCCTGTCCGTAGTCCTGGCCGTAGCCCGCTCCGGCCGGTTGGCCGTAACCCTGGCCGTAGCCCTCGGGCTCGCCATAGCCGGTGTCCGGGTAGCCGGGCGCAGCGGGCGGCTCACCGTAGCGGCCGTAGTCCGGTGCCTGCGGTGCGGCGGGCGCGGCGTAGTCCTGGCGGCCGTAATCGCGGCCGTAGCCCTGGTCGGGGTAACCGCCCTGATCCGGGTAGGACGGCGGCTCGTAGGACGGCGCCTGCGGTGCGGGCGGGCGTCCGTAGCCCTCGTCCGGGCGCGGCGGGGCCGGCGGGCGGCCGTAGTCGTACTCGCCGTAGCCGGGCGGTGGGGAGGCAGGCGGCTGCGGGTACCCGGCCGGCGGCTGCTGACGGTAGCCCTGGTCGGGGTAACCGGCGGGCGGCTGGCCGTAGCCGGCCGGCGGACGCTGCTCGTAGGACGGTGGGGCCGGCGGCGGATAACCCTGGTCGGGGTAGCCGCCCTGGCGCGGCGGGTAGCCACCCTGGTCCGGGTGGGCGCCGTGCTCGGGCGGGTAGCCGCCACGATCGTCCTGCTGGCGGTAGCGCTCGTCGTACTGTTCGTCGCCGGGCCGCCCCTGTCCCTGGCCGCGGTAGCTCGGGTTGTCGGTCATCGCTGGTACTCCTGGTTGTGCGGTGGACGGGCGGTCGTGCTGGGGTGGGGCAGGCGTGCCGGTGGACGAGTCAGGGTTGACCGCTCCACGGGCACGAAACTGTCCGGTGTGCAGCGTCGATGCGGCCTCGAACCTGACGACCACATCACCATACGTTTGCCATCCCTGGTCATGAATAAAACCTTGCAGGTGTCTGGCAAATGTCGACGACGTCCGTTCCGGATCGGCGCTCACGTTCTGGTAATCAGTGTTGCTGAGCGTAATGACGTAGTCGTTGGGGGCCAAAATGCGGCCACCCCCGACCTCACGGGCATGGGCCTCGGCTTCACGACGTAACAGCGCTTCGACCTCTTGCGGAACGAGTGATCCGCCGAAGACCCGGGCGAAAGCATCGCCGACACTCGATTCGAGGCGACGTTCGATACGGTCTGCCAGACCCATCGCACCGCCCCTTCTGTTGTCGTCGTGCCGTGCCCCCGCGTGTTCGCGTGTCGCTGTGGCCACACTGCTCACACGCATGTTATCGGCCGAGTGCTGGGATGCGTGACCAACAGAACTCTGAGAATCGGGTCGCGGCAGGTCAGGGGGCGTGATCTTGATTCCGATCTGGCGGTTTGGGTCCGGTGGGGCTGTGGTGATACGGTTGCGCGGTCATTCGGGCGAGTGGCGGAATGGCAGACGCGCTGGCTTCAGGTGCCAGTGTCCTTCGGGACGTGGGGGTTCAAGTCCCCCTTCGCCCACCACGAGCGGTTCTACGAACTGCGAACACAGAGGTCACGAACCATAAATGGTTCGTGACCTCTGTGTTTTGGTGATGAGGCGGACCGCTGGTGCGACCTCAGACACCGTGGGGACTTTGTCGCGTAAGTCCCATAATCGTGGAAGCGCACCCACTCCACATCCATGATGAGTCGGTCCAGGCTTAAGGAGTTGCAGGCGTGCCGACGAAGCTCATCACCCCGGTCACGCGCCGAAGGATCTTTGACACGATCACTCTGTCGAAGGTGCCGTGGGAGGGGCGGTTGGGAAGAGCCCGAGTTCTTGGCGCGCATTTACGACTTGGACTCAATGCCGAGCACTGATTCGAGGTACAGGTCAGCAGTAGGCGACATCCGGCAGCATCGCGTGAACAACCCTGAAGACTGGCCGGACGACTGGGTGTTTACCGACAGCCGCTTCGGGTTGCAGCACGGCGATGACGAACTCGTGCTGCAATTCCTCGCTGAGATGCTGCACCCGTTGGTGAGACCCGATGAGGAGGAGGTCGGCAGACTTCTCAACTCTTTCAACGGAGCCCTCGCCAGAGACGGTTACGAGCTGTACCCAGCTGACTGGATCAGTGGCCATGCTGTCTACGGATGGCGCCGTCGCGACTCCTTTCACGGCGCAAGCCCGGACCTTCGGCTCCGCGAACGTGAACTCCTGACCGACCCGGAGGTGCTAGAAGAGCACCTTGTACGCATCCGTGACAATCTCAGCTCAGATCCGGCCGCAGCGATCTCTTCGTCGAAGAATCTGGTCGAGAGCTTGTTCAGGATCATTCTTGACCACTCTGGCGTGGCCTACGGGCAGCGGGACGACATTCCTCAGCTCTATCGGTACGTTGCCGATCTGCTTGAGCTGAAGGCAGATTCGGTTCCGCAAAGTGCTAAGGGGAGTGAGTCCTCGCAACAGATCTTGCGTACGCTCGTCACCACCATCCAGTCGTTGGCCGAGCTACGCAACGAGCTAGGAATTGGCCATGGGCAGTCGACCCGGAGCGTGGCACTTGCGAGGCACGCACGATTGGCGCTGAACGCAACGATCACTGTCGCAGAGTTTGTTCTGGATACTTGGCACGCGAGGGTAGACGCTGGGCGTCTCAAACCTCTGGACTGAGGGTCTTTTACTGGGTTAGCAAAACTCCCGATGCACGAACTGACAGATGAGGCCAGTGGTCATATGGCCACAGATCAAGGGTGCGCCATCTCATATGATGCAAGCAGTCAGCTTTGCGAAGGTGGGCTGTTGGTCTGGTTTTGCGGCGGATTCGCCGGCTGGGGACGCGAAGGGGGCGGGTTGCGAAGACCCTGCGGACGGCTCAGCTCCGAGGAACTCTTGCCGGGTGTATACCCCCCGTACCGCTCTTCGCGATTGCCGGTGCTGGGGCGTGGCTGACCAGTCTGACGCTGCGATCGCTCGGTCACTACGGCTTCTCCCTACCTACTACAGTGCTTCGAATTCAGCGTACGCCACCTCTGACCAGCTGATAAGTACGGCGACGCCTCTCGGAACGGTGTCATCGTTCGCGTCTATCTCAAGAGACCCGTCGTCTCTCATTGCGAAGGTTTCTCGTAGATAGAGATCCTGGGCGTGAGGGAAGGCCGAGGCGTAGCTGTCGGGGAGCTTGGAGCCGGCGTCCCCCGTGGCCCATTCACCGACAATGAGCGTTCCGTCCTTCAACGTCAGACGTAGCAGGCCGCCAAGTTTCGGTGTCCGAAAGAGCGCATCCCATGCGGTCGGGTGTGGCCGCGGGCCCGTGATGAATCGCGATCCGCGTCTGCGTTCGCGCGCTGCGTTCCCGGCGAGGAAACCCACGAGCAGCGGAACGATGACATAGCCCGCCACAATGAGCCAGATCCACCATGGCAACGGTTCCCCTTCCTTGAGGCGGCCGGTCACGATGTACGTGCGGTATCCCTGATACAGCAGGGGTGCAGATGCCATCGCGAACACGGCCGAGGTGGTCAGGAAGACGATCAGGCGCTCGCTGGAGTCCCCTGAGACAGCCCTGGTGTATTCACGCTCGTATTCGAAGGTGAAGAGTGCGCCGGGCAAGACTGAAGTCAGCAGGACTGCCAGAGCCTGAAAAGTTGACAGCATCTAAACAGTTTCCTCAAATCACCGACCGTCCCAAAACCGAAGGGTTCGGGCAGGAGCTCACCAGTGCGGGCCTGCCTTCCGGCGCTTTCAGGGCAAGGCGACCCCACAATGCTGCAACGGTGTCGGGGGGACACGGTATGAGTGAGGCGATAACACCGTCGTTTGCCCCGGGGGGAAACCATGAGCTATCGCAACAAGACATATGTCGCTTTCGCGAGCGAGGACATCTCGTCCTACCGTCTGATGGAAGCGTGGCGCGAGAACAAGAACATCGACTTCGACTTCTTCGATGCGCATGACCTGTACATATCTCGTGATACCAGCCAGCCTGAGACCATTAAACGCAACCTGCGTGAGCGACTGAAAAATGCGAAGCAGATCGTTCTGCTGGGAAGCGCTGATGCGAAGAAGAAGGGCTCGGACGGCACCTCGTTCCTTGCCCACGAGGTCAAGGTGATGGCGGAGTTCAACTTGCCTGTCGTGGTGGCCAATCTCGACGGGGACCGCAACGTCGACCGCAACTTCATTCCCACGCCGCTGCTGGATGCGGACTACTACACCCTGTCGGTAGCGTTCCAGGCGGCGATCATCAAGTACGCGCTCGACAACTATGCCCCTAAGTTCGCATCTAGTGATGCCACTGGGCCGCACTACTACAAAGAGCATATTTACGCCGAGCTCGGTTTGTGATGGGGTCGGTGCGTCGCGACATCCGTACACGGCGCTTCTGGAAAATTCTTCTCACCCAAGCATTTGCGCTGTTCGGTGCCCTAGCCGCCATTGCCAGCGCGGTGGCGCTCTTCATCCCCGATCTCTTCATCGGTCGCGGGTGGCTCATATGGCCCGCCCTGGTTGCCGCCGTCGTCTACGGGGTCGTGCGAGCGTGGCCGCGGCCGGTCGAAACTAGCTATCAAGCGCCCGCCACCACGATCAAGCTGATTCGCGGGGACCTATTCGAGCAACAGGATGCTCACCTGATCATCGGTGTTAGCGACACCTTCGACACCGCCGCCCCATACATCGCCCCCAAGAGCGTTCAAGGACAATTCCTGCAGCGCGTTTATGGTGGCGATGTCGGACAACTCGACGCAGATATTGACCAGGAGTTGGCCCACGTTCTGCCCGCTGGTGAGGTGGAGGGTAAGAAAGGGAAAACCACCCGGTACCCGTTGGGCACCACAATCACGTTGCGCACCAACGCAGTTAGGTACTTTCTTGTGGCGTACACGCTGATGGACAAGGGAAGCACCGCCTCCTCCACCACCGATGGGGTATGGAACAGTCTGAGTGAACTGTGGAAAGCGGTACGCGCCAATAGCAATGGCGGGCGTGTATGCGTGCCCATGATCGGGGGAGGTCAATCCAAGCTGTCTCCCGTTCTCCCTGCCGCGGACTCGGTACGGTTCATTGCACTATCGTTCATGCTTGCCTCCCGCACCTCAAAGGTCTGCGACGAGTTGATAATTGTTGCACCCCCGGTCGAGTACGACGCCCTCGATCACCTTGAGATTCAGGCGTTTCTAAACTCTCTGAGGCCCTCATGATCCGCCGTGAGTCGGCCATCGAACTACCCGGGGGTGACGACTGCGCGTTCTGCGATTATCTCTCAGGCCGTAGGCCCTACACGGTGCTATGGAGAGAAGATCAGGTCGCCGTGCTCGTCACCCGAGAACAACGTGGGATCGGTCACCTCCTCGTTCTCCCCAACCGTCACGTCCCTTCGCTTCTGCACTTATTTGACGGAGAGGCTGAGGCAATGATGGTCGCTGTACGTGATGCCGCTATTACTATCGACAGCGCGCATAAAAGGCCGGGCGTGGCTGTGTGGCAGAACAATGGTGTCGCCGCTCACCAGGCTATCCCTCACCTTCATTTCCACGTTGCTGGCACTCTTCCCGGGGGCGGTACCGATTTCGGTGACGTTCCCGAACTGTCCGTCGACGCTACCGATGTGGTCGGTCAGCGACTTGCTTCGTTCGTTCCCCATCGACCACATAGTGGCCGACGAGTGAACTCCGAACTAGCGAATCAGACTCTCCCTGAGTAATTTTCGGTGCAAGTAGTCCTTTAATGCGGTGGCTGCCAGCCGGGTCCTGTAGTACCGGCCGAGTCAATCCTGAGTGGGCTGGTGTCGCCGGTTAGTTGACATGAAGACTGCCTCGTAGTCGGGCTGGAGGTGTGGTTGGAGATCGCTGGCGCGTAGGTCAACGGGCAACCCGGCTTCTTCGCCTAAGCGGAGCACCTCCACAGCGTCCGGATGTTCCACTTTCGATATTTCGAGGACGTAGAGTGCCCAAAGGCTTGAAACAGCCATGCCGCGAATCAACTCGGGCGCATCCAGTTTCGCTCCGAACGGGTTTATGGGACCTACGACAACTTCCGGGGGAGGCGTGATGTCAAAGTGCGCGCGGACGAGTCCATACGACGGATGGACTGCCTGCGTGAGATCGCGGTAAATCCCGTAGAGCAAGCGAGTGGATGAAAATCTCTCGCAAAGGTTGAAGACCGACCAGTCCGAGACTGGCTTCTGGCCGAGAAACTCAACGAATTCCTCAGCCAGGGCAGCGGACTCAGCCAGGTCGGGTGTGTCAGCGGCAGCTCGCACGACCGCGTCAACGAACTCGCTCGATCGTCGGTGGTCTTGCAGTGCCATCTGTTGTGCAAGCAGGTCCTCGCCGTCTTTGGTCCACAGGACCCACTGCGCAGTAAGCGCGTGCTCGAACGCGATCCGAACGGATGACATGGCCACCCAGGGTGATGACGATTGGAGCGCTACCGCGGCCTCGACGTGGTTCAGCGCATGAGCGGCCAGCGGAAAGCAGACCCGAAACTTCCTGCTCAGCTCAGGATTTAACGTCGGTGTCGACGTCTGCTCCTGCCACGAGGTGCGCCACCGCTCAAGTGCTGCGTGGACCACTCTCATCCAGGTGGCCTCGGTCTTGTCCACTTGATCGGCATACCGGGATTCGAGCCTTGCAACCTTGCTCATGAGCTCGATGCGGGGGTCATCACCTGGCGTCGACCGCGGCGAGCTCTCGTTCACGTGGCGCGCTCCCGGCTCAAGTATCGGTACGCGGTCGCACGCTCGATGCGGAATGCGGTAGGAAGCTCGGCGACCGGTTCGCCGGTGGCCGCTGGCCGACACAGCTGCTCCTGGCGTGCGGCGCTGAGCCTCGGCGGCTTCGTGGCTGGCAGGTTGGGCGAGCGGCGGGCTTCACGTGATGCGGCGCGTCGCTCTCGGCCGAGTTCGAGTTCAGCCAGGGTGGCCATGATGGCTGCGACAGCACGGCCGGCGGGGGTGGCGGCGTTGATCCCCTCGCGGCGGGCGCGCAGCACAACTTCTCGCTTGTCGAGGTCGGCGATGGTGCGAGTGACTTCGGCAGTGGAGCGTCTGAGGCGGTCAATGGCGACCACCACAACGGAGTCGCTGGTCCGGGAGTATTCGAGCAGCGCAGCGAGACCGGGGCGGGCGGTGCCGACCGCTCGAGAGAGTTCGTCGGTGAAAACTCGCTCGCCGACGGTTTGTTGTTGGGCGGTGAGGTCCTGGTGGGTGGTGTTGATCCGGGCGCAGCCGAGGGTGGCTGTCATTCATCGACTGTCTCACCTGGCAGTGACAAAGCAGATGCGAGACACGCGGTGTGAGACGAGATATGAGACAACGCCACCTGGGGCGATGCAACGGGGGAGGCTTCCCCTGAGCCTGTCTCGTTTCTAGAGAAAGTCAGCACCCATGCCATCTAGCTATCGTCGATGAGGATATTGATTTCATCAGTGCCGTTGCCAGGCTGGGATTCTCGTGTGAGCACGCGTATGGGTATCGATCCTGCTCGGCTGAGTGGCACGTGGTGGTGGGAGTCCTCGGTCTCCAGGGCGCTGCCGAATGTCAATTCGGGTTGAAGAAATTTCAGCGCGGCGTCAAAGATGAGTCGCCCCAGCCCGGCGGTGTCGGTGCCTCGGTAGACGCGGATATCGACGGTGCGATCGGCGTGCTCGTCCTGGTCATCGGCGAAGGTGTAGACGTGGATGCTGGATTCATCAGCAAGGTAGTCGTCGGCATCATCATCGAATTCAGGAACGGTCCTCGAGCCCAGCGCGGCGAAACGCACTTGATGGTAGGTCGGGATCATGGTGGCCTGGGCGAGGAGTTCATTCCCGGTCATCCCTGCCATTTGTGTCGTCCTTTCCGGTTCAGTGGGGTTTGGGGTGGTGCTGGCTGCTCTTCTTCTTTTTCTTCTTCTGATCGCGGTTTTTGTGTGCCGATGATCCTTGGTCGTCGTGAGTGCGGTTCTCGCGAGCGGAGATCGTGCCCGCTTTCTGAACGGCGGTAAGGCGCTGACGGTTAGTCACCGTAGTCACCCGTTGCTGATCAAGGGCGCGCTGTTGGGCGGGGCTGGACGGCCGTAGCTGTGGCTGCCGGTTGAGGAGGTCGCGTTGGGCGCAGCTGCGGCAGCTGATCTGTCCGGAGCGATCCCTGAAGACGATCTCAGCACGGTCACCGGGCTTGAGTTGGTACTTCTGGCGCAGGTTTGACCAGATGTTGCCTTCGTAGCTGGAGGCTTTCGGATTCAAGTAGCGGACGGCCGGACGGCCGGTACCGCGATCAGCGCTCATAGCGAGGGGTTTTTCATCGCGGGCGAAGCCTGAACGTAGCGGGTAGCCTTTCATGGCTTCGGTGCGATTGGCGAGCTGCGTCGCCTCGTCGGCGATCGTGAAAGGGCTGGGCTGGTCGAGAATCCCGGCCTCGTAGTGATCGATGAAGGGCCCCTGCCCGCCCATTTTGGTCTCGTCGTACACACCGGCAGGGTGCTGGGTGACACATCCGCAATCGAGCGTGTGCCCCGGCGGGACATCGCGCGGGGTCTTGACGGGTGGAGCGTTGGGCGCTTTCGGCGCATCTACGCCGGGCACCGGTGCCTTCGCCGTGATGTCCTCAACAAGTTGCGTCGGTGGGGTCGGGGCGGCCTTGGCGACATCCACGAAGCCCGCGGCGGCGTGGGTGAGGTCATCAGCGTGCTTGGCGAGTTGTTCGGCGGCCAACTCAGCGCCTTCTTTGACGACGTTCTTGGCTGCACCCTGAGGTGTCAGGGCGCTTGCGATGCCGAACCCGGTCGCGACGTTGGCCAAGGTTTGGTTGTCGGGCATGGCCGCGGCCGCGATATCGAGCCCGGCCGAGGTCAAATTGACCGTGGCCGACGCGATCATGGCCGCACTGGCGGGCCCGCCCACACCAGTCAAAGCCAGCGCGACCCCACCGACCAACATCGCCGATTCGAGCGGGTTTTCTTTGACAAATGTGCCCACGGCCTTGGCGCCGGACACGGTCGCCGACAGTGCCGTCGACGCCGCTGAAGCCACCGTGTCGGTGACCGAACTGACCGTAGAGGTGATCGAGTCGAACAATCCGGCGGGCAGCGGCGCCCCACCCAGGCTGCCGACATGCAGGGGCGGGTCCACATAGACCGGCCAGGCGGTGTCGGGGCGTGGATCGATGACCTCGGCCAACGCATACAGCTGCGGGGCAACCTTCTTGACCACATACGACGACGGGACGAGTCTTCCTGTGGCGTCGCGGGTTTCGGCCGGAGAGAACATGCCGACGGTCTCAGCGGTCGGGGTGGCGCGGTTGATGGTCAGGTAGCCGTTGGTGTGGGCCAGCATCACCGTATCGGCCGGAGTGCGTACGAAGGTGGTGACCATCCGCACCCCAGCAGGAGTGTTGATGCGGGCCACCGTGCGGGTGCCGGTGCCGGTGTTCTCGGCCAGCATGTCGAACCCGGCACCGGTATCGGGGTAGACCGCCTGCCCACCGGAGGTGTGCTGAGCAGATCCCAAACCTCCGGGCAGCACCACCTGCACCGGCCCCGCCGGGGTGTTCGAGGTCAGGCCAGCAACCGGGTCGGCCGGCAGGCCCGCCGAACGCTGCCCAGCGGTCAGCGCCGAGTCGGTCGCGCTGACGGTGGTCGACCCACCGAATGCGGCCAACGCGGCGTTGGCGAAGTCCTGAGCGGATGACACGGGCGATGCGGCCTGGCTGGCGCCGGACCGATCACGCTGGGCCAGCCAGTGCACCCCACCCGCGGTGAGCGCCACCGTGACAATCAACGCGAAGCTGACCTGCCACCACCGACCGACACCCCACCACAGCCGATCACCCGGCAGAAAATCCCCCACGACCCCAAACTCCCTAACCTAGATCAACACGACCCGCCAGCTACGACGAGCATCTGCAAGGTGTAGTCGAAAACCAACCCTGAAACCGAACGGTGATCTAGCCCACAGCTACAAATCCCTGCCGATTGGCAGTGCGATTGTCGGCGGATGTCAACCCAGAAAGGACGGCCATAAGCAGCGGGATCACAAAGACGCATTTACCTGACTCGGCCGTCATCACCGCACGTCAAGCAACATTTCATGCGCTAGCCCGAAGAACCTCGACCCACCGACCCGGCCCCTCGATCGAGCAACCACAACGGCCCACCAAACAAGACAAGAAATGAGCCGTCCAAGTTCTCTACCAAACGAGACACTCCCTCAGGCCTCCGCCCGACTACTGCAGGTATCATTGATTGGGTACGCCGTGGAATGATCTGGACGGTGGGGCCGCATCCGGCGCAGGACTGGCGTCCTCTGGTGTCGGAAGAGCCTGGGTCCGGTCACTGCCTCGATGCCCGGCTCGGTACATGGGTCCGCCCAGTGATGCAGTAGGCGCCCACGACTGGCCGCTGGTCCGCCACGTGACGGCCTGTGTGACCGCGCAGATGAGTGGCCTGGCCGTGTCTGGGCATGAAAAAGCCTCGCGCGTCGAAATCGAGATTCGACGACTGCGAGGCGAAAGCCAGCCTGGTATGCGCGTAGGGCCCGCTGACGGGGCCGTCCGGCGCGCAGGCGGTTACGGCGGCATCGGCAGGTTTCTCCCGGCGGAAAGGACGCTCATTCCAGGGTGGCTACCGGAACCACTCGCGAAGCGCAGCCGCGACAGCGCCCACGATCCCGGCGAACCCACCGAGGATGGCCACGATGCGTTCCGACGGCTCATCGCGCCGGCAGAACACCGCTTGGTAGACCATCACCAGCACAGGCAGAATCCAGACCAGATTCCACGCGCCCAAGACCACCATATTGACCTCCTTGCGAGGTGTACCAACAGAAAGTGCCCGACCGAGGCCGGGCACAAAAAATCCGGGAAGACCCGGCTTCGACGCGCACTAAGCGCGCCGTTTCATGGGTGAACCCATGAAAAGATCAGTCCAACACTGCATTTGGATGACTGGACAACCTACGAAACTGCCTGTGTGCGCAGTTGCTCGGTGAGCCCACTAACGGGGCGGGCAAGAAGGTTTTCGCGGTAGCGACTGGATATGGGCACAGTCGTGCTACTGCGATTGTGCGGCAAGTCTACCGGCGTTGAGGCCGCAAGATGTGGAAGTAGTCGCCGCAGCTGAGCGAGACTCCTCCCATGCCTGTCCGGCCGCAGGTATGCACCCGCATACTGGTACTCGCTGACGACGGGGCAGATGTTGCAGCCACGATTCAGGCAATTATCGAAGCGGTCTTGGGCTCCGGTGATAGGAGTTTCATGTCAAAGCTGTTGAAGCAGAGCGAATTATCGATATGGAAGCCACCCTAGCCGTGAGCACTCGGTCCAGCCGGGTTCTGCGCTACTTCGCGATCTTCACGGCGCCTTCTGCATCGGAGCCACCGTTGCGCTCTGGCATCTGTCGTCCCAGGCTGACCGGCACGGCATCGCACCCACTACGAGTGTTGCGACGCTCACGACAGCAGGTAACCGCCACCGTAGCTTGAGAAGGAGTCGTTCGTTCCACCGCCCAACGCGCCACTTTTTCGATACTCGCGCAGGTAGGCAGCGTGCCAGCGCGGCCAGTCCAGATATGTTTCGGCAGCCTTGGACCGATAACGACGGTACTGGCTGCGAGCGGTGCGCAGCGATCGACGAGCAGCGCGGGCAGCGCGCTCGGCGGCGCGCTCGGCCGCCCAAAGCTGGGCCTGGGTCAGGGCGACCGGAGGGTCTCGATAGATCTGCCGATCGAACATGGCCGGATTGTGACACGCCGCTGCCATTGCGTCAATGCTGTTCAGACTGAGGAGAATCGGCAGCCTGCGCTTCTACTTCTGACTCAGGAGCGACGGGACGCGCCCGCAACTGTTTGACGCCATGTATGCCATCACCGACGACGCCGAATGCGCTTCGGCGATCACCTCCGAACGGTGCGGACAACTCGATACCTTGCACCAGAGTCGCTGCTTCAGGGTGAAGGCCCTTTGGGGCGCCTGCGCCCAGGCATTCGGACTCGTTCAGCACCAAGGATTTTGGACTGTATCGGCTTAACCGTCCGAGAGCAGTGAACCTGTTCTCTTAGCGATGAACCTCGGCATCGACCCAAGCACCCGTCCGTAGGTTGCGAGAGCTCAAGTACGCCGAGCTCGCAATTTGCAGTAGTGCCAGTAGACTTCGAAAAACAAGACTTGGCAATCGAATTAGAGCGCGCTGCATCCGTGCGCACTGAACCCGCGGTCTTCGTGTGGCTTGGCGTTATCTTCTATCCAACACCAACCCCACCGCGGGCCACCCTCGAGTACATCGTCTGCCAAGCCCCCGGTTCGAGGTCATCCTCGACTGCTTGTAGTCCGTGAGCGCCGACGCGGACCGCGCCGCCCACGACGTCGTCACTACCTAGCTCCTACCTCGGCGAATCCTTGGACAGCGCAGAAGCCCGCGCTGTGCGAGCCAGCCGCATACCTCACGTGAACCGCTGATGAGCCCGACCTCGAAAAGGCCACCAGGAAGCAGTTCCGGGAAGTAACGGGCGGTTGCTTGGGTTATTCCCAGAAGGGCGGTTTTCCTTGGGCGAGCCAGCCGGTGCAGGTTTCATGCCAGGAGTTGGTCTGTAATGCGGGCAGATCGGTGACCGAGAGCTTGCGAAGGTTGGGGGCGGTGAGGACTGGGTGCAGCTCACGCAGGTGAGCGAGGTCATGGACATGTAGCTCTGCGAGGTGTGTCAGTGCTGACATGTCGAACAGCTCGGTTACTGAGGTGAGGCCGGCGAGGTAGAGGTACTGCAGGCTGGTGGCTTTGGCTAGCGGGGTGAGGTTGGCCAGACTGCGGACTTTGTGGAAGGCGAGCCAGGTCAGGTTGGGCAGTGCACCCAGGGCGTCGATATTAGTGGTGCTGCCAAGGTTCATCGAGAACTTGGTGACTGAGGGCGGCAGGAAGGACAGATCGGACAGTTTCCCGGCGTACCCCATTTTGATGTACGTAACAGCGTTAAGGTAGTTCAGTGCCGCCAGGTCGGAGTAGCTTCCGTCCAACCACAACTGGCGCAGCGTGATCAAGTCGCTGAGGGGCGCTGCGGATAGCTTCCGATCGGGGCGAAAGACCATCAATTTCTTTAGTTTGCGCAGGGATTGGATGCCTTCGAAAGATTCCAGTAGGTGCAGGTTGCATGAAAAGTGTTGCAGGCTAGGGAAATACTGTAGAAACCTGAGATCGGCGATGGGGTTCGTAGCTGATGCAAGTTGCAGCGCATACAGTTCCTTACCCGGGTGACGTTCCAGCAATGCAGCTAGCTCACGGTATTCCTCATCAGCGAGCGGCTGGTCAAAGAGAATGCCGAGGCAGTCTTCGGGGAGCGGTGCAAGCATCTGCGTAGTTAGAGGGTGCGTGACTTCCCGGTAATCCCCGCTCATATAAAACTCTCCTCGGCGTTGTCTATCGATGTCCATCCAGCCTGATCGAGTCACACCGATGCAAGCACCTCCCAACTCTGGGATGATCCCAGCATCGTCGAGGATCGCCACCCACTGCTGGTGCTGCTGCCGATCTTGGTGGTGTTGTGCCTACTTCTGGCCTTTGCGGTGCTTCTTATTGGCTGGCGTACCAGCTCGGATGGATCGGCATCAGCCTGAGCCAGTAGTCCTGCGGCTCGATGTCGCCCAGCCCGATCATGAGATTCGGCAACCTGTCGTTGGGGCGCAACGGCAGACCGCTGGCCTGCGCCCGATCGGCGAGCACATTGAGGATGTCTACCATCGCCTTAATGCGGCCGACACCGTAGACCGCCAACTCGGGCTGGCGGTGCGAATGCCACAGTCCCGCAGTGAACACGTACGGCGGCGGATCATCTGGATTGGTCGGTCCGATCCCGATGCAGCTGTGACCGTGACGCTCCACGTGAGCAATGAGCTTGCGGTCGACATCGTCGTACGCGTCGCGGTTCCCGTAATCGACACAGCCGATGCACCTGCAACCAGCGTCAGACATACGCTCTCCCCGGCGATTGGAACCCCCGCTTCGAATCTAGCAACGTCATGGCGTCTCGCGGAGGCCGCGGCTTCAGTGAACCTGGCGGACAGCGGATTCCGGCAGGTGAAGATGCGAGACGCTCGTTGTTCCTAGGTGTCGAAAGTCATGCAGGCCGATTCGACGGTGAGTTCGCCTGCTTCGCCTCGGGGAATGAGACAGTCGTCGTAGACGTGCTCGTAGGCATCGAGGGTGGGAATGTCGACGGCGACGACCAGATTCCAACCAGTGCGCCGCACCACGCACCCCGCAGCTTGCACTTCATCGATGATGGCTGCGATACGGCGACTGATTACGTCTTCCTCGTCCTGATGGTCAATGAAAATGCGGATGGTGGAGTGTCCTCCCGACTCGACCTTGCGGTCGAAGATCATGTTGCCGTCGGAACCAGCGGTACCCAGAACGATGTCATCAACCGCGATCCCGAAGACAAGCAGAGGAGTGCTGAGGACTCGATACCCTTGGCCGTGAGATTCAGGTCGCACCCACAACGCCTCCCAATCCGCCGGGGGCCACGAATGATGTTCGTCGGTATCGACTTTGAACAGCATGGATAGGGCTCCCTGCGGAGGTGTGGCCACGCCGGCGACCTCGGTGAGGATGTCGATACGGGCATCGGGCATGTTGGACCAGCATCCTTTCTGTTCGGAACGTGCTTGTTTACTTGCTGCTGGGCTTCGGGTGGTTCGCTTTGCTCTTTCTGCCTCTCTTTCTTTCTAGCCCCCTTCTTCGATGAACTTCCATCGTGACCCCTAGGTCCAGCAGCCTTCCCGTGTCGAGCATTTGGCTAGTGGGCACGCTGCGCGGATTCCTGAACGGGACGTACCGGCACGGCCGGCTACGACGCGCTCGTGCAATGGATCGACATGTTCGTCGAGTTCCTGGTCACCAAACACGGACTGGCCGCTGCACTGCAATCGGGCAACGCCCGCTTCGAGGCACTGCACGCCTCCTTCTTGGAGCGTTTGCTTCTCGTGGGCACAGCGTTACTGGCCGCAGCCGAAGACGCCGGTGAGATCCGTCCGGGCATCAACGCCTACGGCATGCTGCGCGGTATCGGAAACCTGTGCGCGGGCCCCGATGGGGACGATCGCTACGACGCTCAGCAACTGGTGGCACTCTTGGTCGCCGGGCTGCGCGTGCAGTAACCGCGCGCCAAGCCCCGTCGCCGACCAGGAAACGATCAACCTCGTGTCCAGAACTAGGCACGGTGAGCTTGCTCGACTGTCTTCTCGACAGGGTTGTGATGGCACGCCATAGGCGAGTTTGATTGCTACGTGGCGTTTTGAACATGGACAAGCAATCCGCCTTGCCGTAGCGCTCAGCTTCGCTCAAGGGACTGTGTCCGTGGTAATTCTCGAGGGTGGTATTTGACCCGTAGTCGACGAGAAGCCGCACAAGATCGTCCGTGTCCTCCTCGAAGACAGCTCGATTGAGCGGCGTATTGCCCCATTTGTCTTGGGGATCGACGCCAGCACCGGCTTCGAGAAGGATCTTGGCAGCACCGTAATTGTTGTTGATGGCGGCCATGTGCAGAGGGGTGAGTCCGTCGGCGTCGGGTTCGTTGACGTCGTAACCTTCGCCTATCGTGTCGTGGACACTGTCCTGAGTTCCCCGGACTGCCGCTTGGTGCAAGTGTGTGCGAGCCATGTGGGAGAACTCCTTCCTTACTAGTGCAGTAAGCGGTCAGGTAGACATGCTTCTTCAAGATCCAGCTCCCCGCTAGCCTGCTTGTCCGACAGAAATGCATGGACATGATCGACCACTGAACCGGCGGGGATATCGACCGCGACAATCTGGCGCAATCTCTCATAACAACAGCCCATCTCAACCAGCGCGTTCAATATTTGTTCTTCACCAGAAAAGAAGATGATGCGCACTGTCAAACGCCGTGACCATTCGAGTCGATCCGAAAACCAAACCACGGCGCTATTGGGGTCGCCGGGGTGTCCTCGCACTATGTCATTTACGGCGAGAGGTTTGACGAAAAATGTTGTCGATCCGGTAGCGATTCTCGCCCAGCGCTTCAACCCACATGGTCTCAACCGCGTACGGAGGCCACGGGTGCTCTGGATCATCGTCCTCTAGCGGCAGGTTGAAGGCCATGCGCCGACACGATTCACCGCGCGAACCCGTGAATTCATGTTCAACGCCTTCTCGATCGATCAATGATCAGTCCCTCCAGGCATGCTGACCCTCTCGGCGTCGGGGGTGGCGCGGTTGATCGCCACGTAGCCGTCGGTGTCCGCTGGCATCACAGTATGGGCCGGGGCCGCACGAATGCGGTGACATCCGTACCCAACCGAACCTAAGATGCGGGCGATCGTGCATCAAGGCTCTGGACTACTCAGACTACGATCGTGCGTTCGCCATATTGGATATTGAAAGATTCGTAATGATCTTCCGAATCGTGCAGTACTAGCGTGTACTCATTATCGAACTTTAGGGACAGGGCGCGAGGTTTGGTCTCTACATCAAGGATATGTTTGCCCAGCAGGTTTACGAGATCACCGGCAAGCGAGAGCGCACTTTCTGCTAATCTGCTCCCACGAACGTGGGTGATGATCTCGATATCAGCCTCGATGACGCATGCAATATCGGGCGCGTCAGAAACCGCTTTGAGATCGATGGTCGGATCATCAAATCGGAGAACTAATTCGTTTTCACCAAAGCACATCTGTCGCAGCAGTTTCCCGATAAGAAAATCGAAATTTTCGTCAGAAGAAATACCAAACATCACACCCGCCCACGGTCTAATTGCATCATTGAAATGAGTCGCCGCTCACCAATATCCTCGATCAAGTCTATGCTAGGCCGAGCCTCATGGTCGAGACACTCGAAGGCATGTAAACCCGCGATCGTGGCAGGTCTATCAAATTGTGCGCGAATCTGCGTCGTTCGACTAACACGGCTGCAGTTCGTCACTTCTGTCCTTTGCGGTGCTTCTTGCTTGTCTTTTGTTTCTTCGTCTTCTTGCTCCCGCGGTCATGTGAGTGGCCATGATCTGAGTTGTGCCCACTACTGGGGTCAGACCGTTCCGGCGCCGACTGAGCTTCCTTGCTCGCACGGTTGCGCTACTTATCGGGGACCTCTTGGACACCGGCGGCTTGGTCTTCACGCTGTTCAGCGGGAGTGGATGGTCGAGATCTCTGACCGGTCTCAGCTGGCGACGAATCTGTCCTCGCCGATGACTCTGGGTATTCCACATGTGTCCTTGAACGCGCTTGCGCACTTGTGACGTTGGAAGGCGGCTTCATCGTTGAGGGATCGATTGCCTCTCTTGAGTGTTCTCAATTTTCCAGTAGCCGCGTGGATACATTGCGCTAGGACGCGGCATTTCCCTCAGCCTGAAACCAGGCGGCAATTCGATTGGCGGATGCTGGGGAGGGTTCGTCGGCGGGATGAACTCTTTGGGCGCCTTTGGTTCTCCTTTCTGCGGGCGAACCTCAGGTGATGGCGACGATTTGGCCGATGCTGCCGGCGGTGAGCCATCCTCGGAGAAGTGGGGGAACCAACACCAAAACCGAACCATGAGCTAGCTCGCAGCAGACAATTCGTGCGGATCGATAGTGCACTCACCGGCGGATGCCAACCGGTAAAGCAGGGCCTTAAGCAGCGGAATATGGGGCTTAGTTTCCTGAATCGCCGCCATCGCCCTGGGTGACCGCTCATCCGAGCACCCCGGCGAACAACTCCACCACACTGCGCGGCGCGTCAGGCCCGAAGAACCGCTGTAGGTTGCTTGCACTGCGCCGGGCCACTTCAGCACTGCGCGGGAACAGCGCCTCCTCATATGCAGACAGCGCGTCCTCGATCCTGGGGTGCGCCGCGATCTCCGCCGCGAGTGCTGCGCCGTCGAACATCGCAAGATTGGCGCCCTCGCCGGCGAACGGAGACATCAGGTGCGCGGCGTCGCCGATCAACGTCACCCCGGGCGTCCGCTCCCAGCGATGCGTGACCGGTAACGCGTAAATGGGGCGCAGCACAGGATCACTCAGATTCTCGAGCACCAATGCACGCAGTGCGGGAGCCCAATTTGCGAACCGCCGCTCCAACATCGCCCGGGTAGCCGAAAGATCACCGGTATCGACGGATGTCATCAGCTCGAGCGATGCATTGACGGCGACGTAGCCGCTGAGTGTGCCGTCGGCGTTGTGGTGGGCCAGGATGCCTTGCCCGGGCGCCACCGCCATCAGCGTGCCCCGCCCGATGAGCGCCGCGTCCGCGCGCGACAGCAGTTGGCCAGGCGCGGAACGGATCTCGATGAAGCAGGTACCCGTATAGATCGGATCGGCACTCGACACGCTGCGACGGATTTTCGACCAGGCACCGTCGGCGCCGACTACGAGGTCGGCCGTGATCGACGAGCCGTCGGCGAAGGTCAGCTGAGGGTGCTGCCCGGCAGCGGCGACCACACCGGTCACCTTATGACCCCAGCGGATGGTGCCGCTGGGCAGCGAGGCAATCAACATGGCGCGCAGCTCGCCGCGGTCCACTTCGGGCCGGGTGCCCAAAGGGCTTCCCGGCCAATCGAACACGATGGTGCCGTCACGGTCGGTGATGCGTTTGGCGTCATGCCCGGCACGGATGAGGGTGTGGAACTCGTCGAACACACCGGCGTCGCGCAACGCCGCCTGCCCGGTGTGGGTATGGATATCGAGCAGGTCACCCTGCCTGCGCGCCGCAGCCGATTCGTCGGCGTCGTACACGGTGGTGGTGACGCCTCGACGATGCAGTGTGCGGGCGAGTGTCAGGCCGCCCAGGCCGGCTCCGACAATGGCTATGGATGACATTCAGCGCTCCTCGGTCAAGGCCCGACGAGTGTCGAGTCATTGATGAAAAGACGCTGGGCGGCTTGAGGCGAAGGCCTGAGCACCGTATCGACGACCGGAGGACCGATCGCTTTTCGCGACGGGCACCACTATACGCCCGGGGTGGGCCGGTGGCCGGATGAGAACGACCGTCGGTCGAGCGGCGGAACCTGCGCCCGGAGCCTGGGTGCCAGCTGTGGATATGCGCTAACGTCGTATTCGACGTGCGATGGCGGGTGCCAAGCCTGCCGGTGACATGCGGTCCAGCCCGTGGCCGCGCCGTTGTAGCCCGGCACCCGCGAACAGTGGTGTGTGGCCGGGTGAAGCTGCCTGGGGAGGGCAACGTGGCGTTGAATACAAACGTCCGATTTCACGATGTCGTGGTGACCGGTTTCGCCGCCACGACAGCGATCGCCGCGGACGCCGAGCAGACGTGGACGGCATTGTTGGCCGGCGCCAGCGGTATCGAGAAGCTGGAGTATCCGTTCATCGAGCAGTTCGGACTGCCGGTGCACATCGGTGGGCCGCTGCGCGAAGACATCGCCAGCCAGGTCAACCGCGTCGAGGCCCGCCGGATGACCCGGGTGACCCAGATGGCGACGCTGCTGGGCCGCCGCGCCTGGACGCACGCCGCCGCGCCGGACATCGACACCCGACGGCTCTCGGTGGCGATCGGCCAGGGCTACGGCACCACCCACGACCTGGTCGAGCTGTACGACAACTGGCAGGTTCGCGGCATGCGCGCCGCCTCACCGCTGACCGTCCAGATGCACATGCCCAACGCGGCCGCCGCGGCAGTAGGCCTGGAACGCAAGGCTAAAGCGGGTGTCATCACCCCGATGGTCGGCGATGCCTCGGGGACGGCGGCCATCGGGGAAGCCTGGCGCCTGCTGGCGCTCGGGGAGGCCGATATGGCGATCTGCGGGGGAGTGGAAAGCGCGATCGAGGCAACGCCGTTGGCGGCCTTCAGTAATGCCGGGTGGCTGTCCACCCGCAACGACGACCCGGAAGGAGCATGTCGACCCTTCGACCGCGACCGGGACGGGACAGTGCTCAGCGAGGGTGGCGCACTACTGGTGCTCGAGACCGAGGAGCACGCGAAATCACGTGGAGCACAGATCTTTGCGCGGGTGCTGGGCTATGGTCTCAGCTTCGACCCGTCCGAGGAGGGCACCTTCGACCCGACGGGGGAGTCCGAGGGCGAGGCGATCCTGCGCGCGCTGCGGGCGGCCGGCCTGACGCCCGCCGATGTCGACCATGTCAACGCACACGCGACGGGCACCCGGGACGGCGACCGCTCGGAAGCCGCCGCCATCCGATCGGTGTTCGGTGCCCATCACCCGGCGGTGTATGCCCCGAAGGCAGCGCTCGGGCAATCCATGGGCGCCACCGGCGCCATCGAGGCGATAGTAACGGTACAGACCTTGCGCGACAACGTGATTCCGCCGACGCGCAACCTGCACCGGCTCGACCCAGAATTCGATCTGGACGTGGTGGCTGGGCAACCGCGCAGCGGGGACTACCAATGCGCGGTCAGCACGTCGTTCGGTATCGGCGCCGTCAACGCCGCAGTGGTGTTCGGCCGGTACTGACCGACCGACAACCCAGAAGGTTCAGCGGTCGAACTTACCGGCCAAATATTCGGTGCGACACGCGTTGCGGGCCAGCTTGCCCGAGGTGGTGCGCGGGATGACGCCGGCGGCCACCATCCGGATATCGGCGGCGCGCACCTGGTGCCGCCGAGCCACCGCGGCCCGGATCGCGTCGACGATCGGGCCCGGTTCGGCGCGGCCCGACCCCGCGGCGCGCTCGGCGACGATCACCAACTCCTCACCGGACACTCCGGGCACCGAGAACGCGGCCACATAGCCGGAACGGACCGCAGGTGACGCGGCGCTGACCGTGGTTTCGATATCGGTGGGGTAGTGGTTGCGGCCGTCCACGATGATCATGTCTTTGATACGGCCGGTGAGATACAGTTCGCCGTTCAGGTAGACGCCGAGATCGCCAGTGGCAAGCCACAATCCGTTGTCCACCACACCGTCGGCGTGGCTGCCGCTGCGCAGCCGGGTCTGCAGCTTGTTGCCGAACACCCGCAGGCTTTCGTCGGCTCTGCCGAAGTAGCCGCGCCCAACGTTGTTGCCGTGCAACCAGATCTCGCCGACCACACCGTCGGGCTGCTCCTCGCCGTCGGCGTTGGCGATCACGGCCCACTGGTTGGGTATCGGCTGTCCGCATGACACATGCGCGACAGCACCCTCGGCGTCGGCATCGACCACCACGGCGCGGCCCTCGTTCAGCTCAGCCCGATCCAGGTGGACCGCCGCGGCCGCCGCCGACGGCGCGATGCTGGCCACCGACAGCGTTGCCTCGGCCATGCCATAGGACGGTTTGATCGCCGTCGCCGGCAGGCCGTACGGGGCGAAGGCCGCGTTGAACTTCTCGATCGAGGACATGGTCACCGGCTCGGAGCCGTTGAGCAGCGTCACCACGTTGGACAGGTCGAGTTCGTCGCCCTGCGGTGGCAGTCCGCGTTCGGCGGCCAGCTCGAAGGCGAAGTTCGGCGCAGCGGCCAGGGTGCGCCCATGGGCCGACTCGGTGCCCAGGGCCTTGATCCACCGGTATGGTCGGCGGACGAAGGCCATCGGGTCCATCAGGGTGATGTGCGCGCCGCACAACGCCGGGAACATGATCATGATCAGGCCCATGTCGTGATACAGCGGCAGCCAGCTCACGCTGCGGATGCTCATGTCCAGATCACCGGCCAGGATCATCTGCAGCACGTTGGTGCAGACATTGCGGTGGGTGATCTCCACACCTGCCGGGGTCCGGGTGGATCCCGAGGTGTACTGCAGGTAGGCGATGTCGTCGGTGTTCTGCTCGACTGGGGTGAAGGTGTGGGCGACGGAATCGGGTACCGCGTCCACGGCGATCATCCGAGGCCGCTCGGCGGCGGGCAGCGTGCGCAGGAAGTTGCGGACCGCCTCGGAGCCGGCGGTGGTGGTGAGTACGACGGTGGGTTTCGCGTCGGCCAGCACGGCGGCAAGCCGCTCGGCATGCCCGGCCAGGCTCGGCGCGAATAGCGGCACGGCAATGTTGCCGGCGTGGATGGCCGCGAAGAACGCCGCCACGTAGTCGACGCCTTGCGGGGCCAGGATGGCGACGCGGTCCCCGCGGGTGGTGACCTGCTGCAGCCGTGCGCCCACGGCGCCGACTTTGGCCCAGAGCGCGTTCCAGCTGAGCTCGACGACCCGGCCGTCGGCGTCCTGGGAGTAGTCCAGGAAGCGGTAGGACGGGGCGTCCCCGTAGATGGCCCGGTTGCGGTCCAGGAAAGAGGTCAGCGTGAGGCCATCGGGTATGACGATGGTGCCGTCGGCGCGCACGTAATCCTCAATGCTCGCCGCGGCATTTTCAACGATGTTGCCACTCAAGGCTTCCCGACCCATAGCACAAATATAGTAGCAGCGCTAACTATCCGGAGAATCGTGGAGTGATGGGAGTTGTCACTCCGGTGCTCTTCTGTGACCTGTGCCGCATGCGCAGCCAGATTACCGTTGCGCGGTTTTGTTTGTCGGACACGGCAGTGCGGTGAGGTCGTAGAAAGCCGCTCAAGCAAACGAGCCAACGGGACCGAGCTGGCATGCCCGCCAGCTCAGCGGCCGGACCGGCGGGTATCCGCAAACCGAACGCCGGCGACCGGTCCGTCGCATTATGTGGCCCAGGTCACTATGATGAAGGCGGTTGAGCCAACAGCTTGCTTGTGAGCACTCGACGTGCGGACCGGCGGCTGAGTCACCGCCCGCGCGTCGCCGAAAGTCAGGAAGTGGCATATGGCGCAGACGCGAACCATGGACCACGGGCGCCGCCGCGCACCCGTTCGCGCCGACACCGTCCTCAGCATCGACACCCAGTGGTACGACCCCGCCGTCACCGTGGTCACCGTCGGCGGTGTCATCGACGCGGCCAACGTCGACACCTTCGTCGAGACGGCGCTGGACCGGGCGATGCTGTGCTGTTCGATGATCGTGGATATGCGGGGCGTCCGGTACCTGTCGGTCTCCGGATTCGAGGCGCTGCGTCTGCTCGACGGCCGCTGCGCCCTCGCCGACACTCGGTGGACGGTGATTCCGTCTTCGGCGGTTCGGCGTTTGCTGCGCCGCTTCGACCTCGCCGGCCAGGTGCCCACCACCGCGTCCCTCGAGCAGGCGTTTGCCGCGGCCCAATTGCACGTGCCCATCGTGCAGTTCGCCGGCCCGGACGGTGACAACAGAACCGCCTGATTCGGCGTCAGCTCTGCGCGGCCGGCTCGCCGTTGATCGAACCGGGCCGCGGCGGCCGACCGGCGGCGTTGAGCCATTCGTCGAAAACCGCTGCGCCCGCGTCCGCCAGCAGGGGAGTAGCGGAGGCCCCGGCGTGGTGCACCAGCCGCTCGGCGAGGTCGCGGAGTTTGACATTGGCGTTCTGCGACAGCGTGGTCAACACGCGGAAGGCCTGCTCGGGGTTCAGCCCGTACCGCAGCATCAGCATGCCGATGGCCTGGTTGATGGCCGCCCGGCGCTGGGTGATCGCCGCAAGTTCGGCGGTGACTTCCTGCTGGATGTCGGCCTGGAAGCCGTCGGTGATGTCCACATAGAAGCCGGCTGTGCCGGCATGCGCACCGTCGGGGCCGACGATGCGATCACCGACAACCACGACCTGCCTGATGCGACCCGCCGTGTCGATGATGCGGTGCCTGCTGCTGAACACCGCGCCGTGCAGGCGAACGTTCTCGATCAGCTCGGCCACCGTGCCGCGGTCGTCGGGATGCTTGTGCGACAGCATCAGTTCCGTCGTCGGCGTCACGGAGCCCGGTTCATAACCGTGCATCACCGCCACCTCGTCGGACCACTCCCAGGTATCGGAAGCGGCGAGGTAACGAAAGCTGCCCGCGTGGGGCGTCCGGTTTGCCGGCTCGTCGTCGACCACGGCGTCACGGTAGAACGGACGGCGGCGTTGCGACGAACCGTGCGCGTCGGTATTTCGTTGCGTGGATAGCCCACTACGCCGGAAGCACTATTCGAGCACGTCGATGCGGACCAGCGCCCCGTGGTCACAATGCGTTCTCGGGACCCAGCACAGCCCACACCGTCTTGCCCGACACCGTTGGCAGGCAGCCCCAGCTCCGGCTCAGCGCCGAGACCACCGCCAACCCGGATACCGGGCTAGCGCCGGACCGCGGGTGTTCCCGGCGCTGAGCCGGGACCGGGCTGGCGTCCTCGACGGCGACGGTGATCTGGTCGCCGTCGCATTCGATGATCAGCCAAGGCGCCGAATCAGTGTGCAGCAGAGCATTTTCCGCCAACTCCGAAGCGATGATCGCGGCCACGGGGATCATCGCGGTGTGCGACCAGTCGGTCAGCCAGTACTCGACCAGTCTGCGGGCCCTGGCCGCGCCACCCAATCCAGCGGGCAGCTCGGCCCGAGCTCTTTTCCGGCGCCGGTTTTGGCCCGTTCCGCAAGCGGTGCGTGCATCGGCCACGGTGCGATACACCGGTACGTGGCGGGTGATTCCGGTGCGGCGGAGGGTGTCACAGGTGGTGGGGTCGGAGCAGACCAGAACGATGGGCACGTCCGGCCAGGTACACACGTGCCAGTGGGCGCTGGTGAACACCGACCAAGCTGACGCGTCGGGTGCGTGCAGCGCGTTGACGTCGACGATGACGATGGGCGGTTCTTCGAGGGCGGCATTGATGACGATATCGCGCAACCTGCGGTAGGTGGATCCGTCCAGTGTCCCGGCGCACGTCAGGGGCTGCTCCCCGCTCCGTCCGGGCGCCGGGCCGTCGATGCGAAGGGCGATGGTCACTGGTCCGCCGTGCCTCGCCGTCCGTTGTGGTCGGTCAAAACCCGCCCCGCTTTCTGCGTCGGTGCTCATCGGTTCCGTTCGACCGGCTCGCGTGCTGGGCGCGCGACCGGTCTACACGTTCGGTACCCGACGTTGCCGCGGTAAAACCCGCAGTGGCGGTGGGCGGTATGCTGGCTCGGTCCGGCTGAGCAAAAGCCGACCCGGTCCTGTGCGCCATCGACGCGCAGGGGCGGCGTCAACAGGCCCAGACTTGTCAGAGCGGACCGAAAACGTGAACGGGTTGAACGGCGTGAGCGCCATCGCAGCGCCACCGGCGATCGAGCGGGTGGCGACGGCCCCGACCGGCTCCGATCCTGCCCACCTCGACGACGCTCTGCGTGTCGAGGGCCTGCTTCCCGGAAACGGACCGCGGCGGCTGCGCCGCGCCGCTGTCGGCTTTGCGATCGACGAGATCACCGTCTCGCGGCGCGCTCTTATCAGCGCCGCGCCGCTGGCCGGGGTCACCGTCGGAACCTTGCTCGACGGCGTGGCCCGGCTGCCGGGAGGTGTGGCGGTGCAGCCGGGTGTGCCGGTGCTGGCCCACGTGGAGCGCGGCTGGTCGCTGCAGGTCGAGCACGGCGCCGTCCAGGTGATCACGGTGGAACCATGGTTGTTGCAGCGGACGGCCGACGATTTCCTGCCCAGCTGCGGTGATTCGCTGCGCGCGCTGGAGCCCACCCCGGCCACCCCTGGGCTCGCGGCGGCGTGGACCCACAGCGTCAACTATGTCCTGCAGACGTTGATCACGGACAGCCCGCGCCCGGTACTGGGGGCGTCGGGCCGGGTGCTGGCCGCGGCGGTGTTGTCTTGCTTCACCCAGATCGATGCGGCGAACGTGCCTGCTCTGCATGATCCCGGCCTACCGATGTCTTTGCGTCGTGCGTTGTTCTTCATCGCCGAGAATGCGCGGGATGAGATCGGGGTGCAGGAGATCGCCGGTGCGGTGCACCTGTCGCCGCGCGCGGTGCAGTACCTGTTCCGCAAGCATCTCGGCCAGACGCCGACCGAGCATCTCCGGCGGGTCAGGCTGCAGCGTGCCCATCGTGACCTGGCGGCCGCCCATCGCGGTGCGACGACGGTGTCTGAGGTGGCCCGTCGGTGGGGATTCAGCCACACCGGTCGGTTCGCGGTGCTATATCGGGAGGCCTACGGTGTCAGTCCGCACGTGACGTTGCGTGGTTAGGGAAGGGTGTGCACATGACGCACAGCTACGACGATGCACTGGCGGCTGCCATGGCGGATCTGGCCGGCACCGCCGTGGACGGACGCAAACCCGTCGACCAGACGCTGTCGGAGCTGACCGAGGCCGCGGTCGCCATGATCGACGGTGTCGACTGTGCCGGCATCCTTCTCATCAAGAATGACGAGTTCAACTCGGTGGCAGCGACTTCGGACGTCGCCAAGTCACTGGACCACGCACAACGCGAAACCGGCGAGGGGCCGTGTGTCGACGCCGCCGAGCGTGACGTCATCGTGCGGTCCAACGATCTGCGCCACGACCCGCGGTGGCCGCGGTTCAGCGAGATCGCGGTATCCGAGGGCGTGCTGAGCGTGATGTCGTTCCGGCTGTATACGGAGGGAGTCGACAGCGGCGCGCTGAATCTGTTCGGCTTCGGGACCGGGTCGTTCACGGCCGAGCCGGAGGCCTTGGGCGCCATGCTCGCCACCCATGCTGCCGTCGCCCTGGTGGCGGTCAACCGTCAGCGGCAGTTCGAGTCGGCCCTGGCCAGTCGGGACCTGATCGGGCAGGCGAAAGGCATTCTCATGGAACGCTTCGACGTCGATGCCGTGCGAGCCTTCGAGTTGTTGCGCCGGGTCTCACAGGAGTCCAACACGCCGGTCAAGGAAATCGCCGCGCGGTTGACCGAACGCAAGCCAGACGACCGCGACGGGTCCGGCGGCGGATCGGTTTGAAGTTCGCGCGCAGCGGGCAATCCCGTTCTACGCGCGCCACCGGGGTGCACCGTACGAACAGGAGTAGGACCATGATCGGGACCATCATCAGCGCTCTCGTCGTGGGGCTGATCATCGGCGCCTTGGCTCGGCTTGTCATGCCGGGCCGCCAGGACATCGGCGTCATCATGACGATCGTGCTCGGCGCCTTGGGCTCACTCATCGGCAGCTGGTTGACCTATCAATTCGGCTACCACAACGCCAACGGCGGCTGGGAGGTCATCCCGTTTGTCGTCGGAGTGGCCGTCGCGGCCGGTCTGATCGCCGTGTATGTGGCGATCCGGGGCGGATCCTCACACCGTATGACGCACTGACAACTCCACGCTCACCACCGAAAGCCCCGGCTATGGCCGGGGCTTTCGCTTTGCCTCGAGGCCACCGGACACACCCCAAATGTTTTTCTTGACTAATTCCAGATAAGGGGTGAGACTCGTTCGCGTGGGTACGGCAGAGGAGTTCACGCAGATGCTGCGGGACGCCGCTCTGCGCGTGACCCGTCCCCGGGTGGCGGTGTTGACCGCCGTGCACGGTCATCCGCACGCCGACACCGATACGGTCATCCGTGCGGTGCGGGCGGACCTGCCCGACGTCTCGCACCAGACGGTGTACGACGCGCTCAATGCCTTGACCGCGGCCGGATTGGTGCGCCGAATCCAGCCTTCCGGGTCGGTGGCTCGTTACGAGTCCCGGGTCGGGGACAACCACCACCACGTGGTGTGCCGAGTGTGTGGTGTCATCGCCGACGTCGACTGTGCGGTCGGCGAGGCACCCTGTTTGACGGCCTCAGACGACCTCGGCTTCGCCATCGAGCAGGCCGAGGTCATCTACTGGGGCGTATGCCCCGACTGTGCTCTGGCGCAGCCAGTTTGATCATCTGTACCCAGTCCGACAGCCCCGGAAAGGAACGACATGTCCGAAACGTCCCCACCCATCGGTGAAGCCCAGACGGAGCCCGCCGAAAGCGGTTGTCCGATGCGCATCAAGCCCCCCGTGGAAGGCGGCAGCAACCGCGACTGGTGGCCCAATGCGGTGAACTTGAAGATCTTGCAGAAGAATCCGCCCGCCATCGATCCGATGGATGAGGGTTACGACTACCGCGAGGTCGTCAAGACGCTCGACTTCGAGGCCTTCCAGCGTGATTTCGACGCGCTGCTCACCGACTCGCAGGACTGGTGGCCCGCCGACTTCGGACACTACGGCCCCCTGTTCATCCGGATGTCCTGGCACGCCGCCGGCACCTACCGGGTCGTGGACGGGCGCGGTGGTGCCGGGCGCGGCATGCAGCGCTTCGCGCCGCTGAACAGCTGGCCCGACAACGTGAACCTGGACAAGGCCCGGCGCCTGCTGTGGCCGCTGAAGAAGAAGTACGGCAAGAAGATCTCCTGGTCCGACCTCATCGCCTACGCCGGCAACCGGGCGATGGAGCATATGGGGTTCAAGACCGCCGGGTTCGCGTTCGGGCGCGAGGACTATTGGGAGCCCGAGGAGGACATCTACTGGGGCGCCGAGCATGAGTGGCTGGGCTCGCAGGAACGTTACGCGTCCGCCAATGGCGACCGGACCAAGCTGGAGAACCCGCTGGGCGCCAGTCACATGGGTCTCATCTACGTGAACCCCGAAGGGCCGGAAGGGAAGCCGGACCCGGTGGCTGCGGCCATCGACATCCGGGAAACCTTCGGCCGGATGGCGATGAACGATATCGAGACCGCCGCTCTGATCGTCGGCGGCCACACGTTCGGCAAGACCCACGGTGCCACTGAGGTGGAGAACGGCCCGGAGCCCGAAGCCGCGCCGCTGGAGCAGGCCGGCCTGGGCTGGAGCAACTCCGGTGTCGGCAACGAGACCGTGTCCAGCGGCCTGGAGGTGATCTGGACCCACACACCGACCAAGTGGGACAACAGCTTCCTGGAGATCCTGTACGGCAACGAGTGGGAGCTGACCAAGAGCCCCGCGGGCGCCTACCAATGGCAGCCCAAGGACGGCGGCTGGGCGAACTCGGTGCCGATGGCCCAGGGCAGCGGTAAGACCCACCCGTCGATGCTCACCACCGACCTGTCCATGCGGATGGACCCGATCTACGGTGAGATCACCCGGCGCTGGCTGGACCACCCCGAAGAGCTGGCCAAGGAGTACGCCAAGGCCTGGTTCAAGCTGATGCACCGTGACATGGGTCCGGTGGTGCGTTATCTGGGGCCGTTCGTCCCCAAGGAGACCTGGCTGTGGCAGGACATCGTGCCGGCCGGTACCCCGTTGAGCGAGGCCGATGTCGCCACCCTCAAGGCGGCCATCGCCGATTCGGGCCTGACCGTTCAGCAACTGGTGGACACCGCGTGGAAGGCCGCGTCGTCGTTCCGGTCCAGTGATATGCGCGGTGGCGCCAACGGCGGGCGCATCCGGCTGCAGCCTCAGCTGGGCTGGGAGGTCAACGAGACCGAGGAGCTGGCCCAGGTGATCCGCAAGCTGGAGGAGATCCAGGCGAGCGCGGGTGTGCAGGTGTCCTTCGCCGACCTGGTGGTTCTCGGCGGCGTGGTCGGGCTGGAGAAGGCGATCAAGGAGGCCGGGTTCGACGTCGCCGTGCCGTTCACCTCGGGCCGCGGTGACGCCACCCAGGACCAGACCGATGTCGAGTCGTTCTCCTACCTGGAGCCTACGGCCGATGGCTTCCGTAACTACGTCGGCAAGGGCGAGAGCCTGCCCGCCGAGTACCGGCTGATCGACCGGGCCAACCTGCTGGGGCTGACCGCTCCGGAGATGACGGTCTTGGTCGGCGGTCTGCGGGCGCTGGGTGCCACCTACGGTGGGTCGGATCTTGGTGTGCTGACGGACAAGAAGGGTCAACTGACCAACGACTACTTCGTCAACCTGACCGATATGGCCACCAAGTGGGTGCCTGCCGAGGACGGCACCTACGTCGGCACCGACCGCGCCAGTGGCGCGCCGAAGTGGACCGCCAGCCGCGTCGACCTGCTGTTTGCGTCGAATTCGCAGCTGCGGGCGCTGGCCGAGGTGTACGCCGAGGACGACGCGAAGGAGAAGTTCGTCAAGGACTTCGTCGCCGCGTGGACCAAGGTGGCCAACGCCGACCTGTTCTAACTGCAGCCCTGCTGAGCCAGGCCGGTCCCCGATGGGGGCCGGCCTGGTCCGTTCTCCGGTCAGCCGAAATAGTGGCCCTGCGCCAGATCATCCAGCAGGCCGACCTCGATCGGATTCCAGCCCAAGGCTTTTCGCGTGTGATCGCTGGAGGCGGCCATGTCGATGGCGAAGAAGGCGCCGAGCCAGCCGAAATGTTCGGGCTCGGCCTGGCGCACCGGCAGGCCGAGCCCGGTGCCGATCGCCTCGGCGATGACCCGGCTGGTGATGCCCTCCTCGGCCACCCCGTGCAGGATGCTGCCGGCCGGTGCGCCCACCGGCTGTTCCAGCGCGAGCCGGAACAGCCGCGCCGCGTCCAGGCGGTGCACCGCCGGCCACCGGTTGGCACCCTCGCCCGGGTAGGCGGCGACGCCGGTCTCGCGAGCGATCTCGATGAGTCGCGGTACGAAGCCATGGTCGCCCTTGTCGTGCACGGTCGGGGACAGCCGGATCGCGACGACGCGGACCCCGCGTTCGACGTACCCCAGCGCCGCTGCCTCGGACTGTCGGGGCATCCCGGGGGTCGCGGCGTCGGACTCGGTGATGAGATCGCCGGTGCCCAGCGCTGCGAGGCCGGAGGTCACCAGCAGCGGCCGGTTCGATCCGGCGAGTGCCTCGCCGAAGGCGGTGATGGCCTGCCGATCGAGTTCGCCGGCGCGGGCGTAGTCGGTGAAATCGTGATGGAACGCCAGGTGCGCCACCGCATCGGCGGTTTCGGCGGCCGTGCGCAGGCCGGCCGGATCGGCGAGATCACCACGATGAGGCACCGCCCCCGCGGCGCGGATGGCCGCGGCCGATTCGGCTGAGCGGGCCAGGCCGGTCACCTCGTGGCCGGCGGCCAGGAGCTCGGCGACCACGGCCGATCCGATGAATCCGGATGCTCCGGTGACGAAGACATGCATGAGAACCTCCAGTGATGTCAGTAGCTGTCATCAGGCGTAACTCGATGACAGTCGCTGTCATTCCGGCGCGATAGGATTTCGCCCGTGAGCCGGTGGCAGCCCGACGCCAGGGGCCGCCTCGAGCAGGCGGCGATGGAGCTCTATGCCACCCAGGGGTTCGACGCGACGACGGTCGCCGAGATCGCCGACCGTGCCGGTTTGACCGAGCGCACCTTCTTCCGGCATTTCGCCGACAAACGCGAGGTGTTGTTCTCCGGGCAAGGGACGCTCACGGCGTCGATGGTTGCCGCGGTGGCCGAAGCCGCGCCGGAGGTCTCCTCCATCGATGCGGTAGCCGCCGCGGTACGCGCGGCCGGCGCGATCATCGGGACACGGCGGGACGCCGCCCGCCGGCGGCAGGCGGTGATCGATGCCAATCCCGGCCTGCAGGAACGGGAACTGATCAAGCTCGCGACGCTGGCCACCGCGCTCACCGACGCGCTGCGCGAGCGGGGATTGGGCGACCGCACGGCGCGGCTCACTGCCGAGGTGGGCATCGCGATGTTCAAGGTGACGTTCGAAGGGTGGATCCGAGCCGAGGGTGATCCCGAGTTCGACGATGTCCTCGCCGACGCGATGGCGGACCTGAAAGTCGTCATCGCCGGCGGTTAAGTTGTTCCCCCGCAGGCGAAACCGGCATAAAATCGACGGGTGTCATTCCCGGTGTGGGCCGGCGAATGGGGCGTCGTTCCGGACCGGGCGTACGGACGGCCACAGACGCTGAGCAGACGGCAGGCGCGGCACTGGAGTCGGCAGTTCTCCGGTGTCGGTGTCACCATCACCGCGGCCCGGCTGCGAGATCTGGTCGCCGGTAGCGCCGCCTCCGATGACGAGGTGACCGATATCCGCTTCGCCCTCACCGCACTCCACATCGAACACCAGCGGCAGCAGGCGACCGTGCGGCGGGCCCGTGCCGCCATGGTGCAACTGTTGATCTTCATCGCGATCACACTGGTAGCGCTCAACGCGCTGCTGTGTTTGGCCTACTTGATGCTCAGGGCGGTGCCGTACTGACCGCAGCGGGCATCGCCGTAATCGCTTTAGCGCCTCTTGCTGACGATACGTGTTGAGCGGATTCCCAGGGCTCCGTGATGAGTGCACGTTCTCATGGTTGGTGAGGAAGGGAAGGAGAAGTACCGGGGTGCACGCGGTTTTGCGGCATAGGCGCATAGTGCCCGGTGAGCCACATAGAACGGGCTGTGTTCGGGGCTGTCCACAATCGTCGTGGCTTTCATGTCTCTGAGACCGTCGAATACTTCAGGAAAATGATCTCGCATCTCTTACGAGCCGCGATGTTAACGTCGATCGGGAGTAGGCGAGCCGCGAAGTTGCGGTCGACTTGGTGTTGTTGATGAAGTGAGATACCCGCTTCGGGGGAACCGGCAGAAGCCGGACCCATAGCCGAGCCGCAATTGTAGACACTGAAGCGTCCCCGCCCGTATGCGGAAGTGCGATATCGAACGTTCGCCTAAAGCCCCACCAACGCTGGAGTTATCTCGTTAACCGGCCTCGGGACCATCGTCGTGGGTTGGCACGTCGGCCTGATCCGAGCCAATCGTCGGGACCCGTCGACGGGCTCGTTGATTGTTCTCCGCATTGTGCAAAGCTGCTCGGAATCCCTCCACGTTGTACTGGCGCTCGAGAAACTCTGTCACGGCGACGTCGATGACGTCTTGCAAGGTGAATTTGCCGACAAACGGTTGTGCCATCGCCAGTTCGAATCGCCTGCGGTCACTGATGCGGTACCCCGACGGCGACCGAGGATCGGGATCGGGCGTCGGTCCGCGGCGCCCTCGGCGTGTCGGATCGGCCACGACTCAGGTACCTCCTTTAACCTAGACCACGAAACAACGAAACAAAGTTTCGCAGTTTCTGGTCGGCAAGACCAGTAGGACGGTGGCCATGATTCACGCGACTCCCCGCGTTGCCGTCGGCGACGCTCGATCGTGGCTGGAATGCCGCATTGCGGCAGGCAATCGCAAGTCCATGGATGGCGATGCACCGAAGGGAAGACGTGCCGCAATCGAGCTGTTACCTTCCGTAAGAGCGATTGACAGGCAGCAAATTCGAACATATGTTCGAGACGAGCCTCCCGTCGCCAAGGGAGGAGGCAAATCTTGTCAGTCTGGACGGCTTTAATGGGAGAAGTGATGCAGACCCACGATGCACCGACGCCCGCAGCGAGTATCCCCGCAGTTAACCAGGACGGATGTCCGGTTTGTAAGTTCGCGTTGTGGATGCCAGTCGCCAAGCTGAGTGTCTCTCGCGTCGGTCTCTACGATGACGCTCGATTCCCGGGCCGGCTAATCGTCAGCCTTGACGAGCATTACGAACACTTCGACCAGGTGGAACCGGGACTCTTGAGCGCGTTCATGGCCGACCTAAAAGTCGCGTCGCTGGTCCTGCGCAAGATGAGCAATGTCGACCGCGTGAACATTGCAGTCCTTGGAAATAAAGACCCCCATGTCCATGCGCACGTCATCCCGCGACGCTTCGATGACGTCAACCATGGGGTTTCGCCGTGGGAGGGAGCCCCGCCCCACGCGAAGCTCTCGGCTGCCGACCGCATCATGTATATCGACATGTTGAGGCAAGGCTTCGAATCGGTGGATCAGCAAATCGTCTGAACATCGATCACTTCGGAGCGCATCAGAAGAGAAGATAGCGGCGTGTGTTGTCTGCCACTTCGGTCCACTCGCCAAGGAAAATGTCCTCGTACGCCGTTTGCATGTGCTCAGCAGCCTCACGAAGTTCGAGGTAACGAGCATCGTCCTTCCGTGAATCCCAAGGGAGAGACTCAAAGTGCTTCCGTTTAGCTTCGCTGTCGGTTGACCGGATGAAGAGGTCGATGGTCGAAAACACCTTCCGCGCCGCATCGCGAACAGACTCGGGAGCGTCTCGGGTGACCATGGCTAATCTCGCCAACGGGGGTGAGGTGTAAACGTCGGTCAGGTAGTCGACCCAAGGAACAGAGGGGTCACGCGGTGCAATAAGCGGCAGAATCGAACTGGCGAACAGGTTCTTTCGGGTCGTCACTAGCTTGATATGCCGCAGAACGGCTTTCGACTCCAAGCCGCCTAGTGGGGCCTTGGCTTGGTAGTCGATCGCAATCTGGCGCCAGTACCGCAGCATGTCATTCAGTAAGAACCGCGGTGGACGTTCTTGTGGGACTGGGAAGAGGTCAAGGTACCGCCGGATGGTGCGTTCCAAGATCGTCGCATGTAACTCGGGATTCAGAAGACTGACAGATTCTTGGACAATCTCCATCCGAACTGTGTGGGTGTGGTTGGTGTCGTCCTGCAAACCGATACGTTCGATAACATCGAAAAGCCCTGTAGCGCGGGCGAATAAGCCACTTGTTCCCGGATCCTTCGAAGTAGCGCCCGGCTCCGCCGCCTCCTGCGCGATAAGTTCTTTGACCCTTGCGACGAGTTCGCGTGCAGCGGCCGGGTGCGCGGGCATTGCGTTAACGATTACGAGATAGTCGACATCGCTTGCGAGCGTGTACTCACGGCGAGCCAGGGAACCACACGCTATAACGTCCATCCCGTCGGTACCTTGATCCTCAAGCGCAGATCGCATGCGGGCGATGAGATCCTCGGAGCGATTAACCGCAGCACTCAATCCAGTGACACTGTCGGACAATCCGAGCTGCGCTATGGCCTCGGTGAGGTTCATTCGCGCGCCCTTCAGACTGTTGACCAGATCCTTCCGGTATCAGTGTATTGGTAGAGCGCCTATCCATCTGGGTAATGCCGCAGGTGAAAGCAATTTGCTGCCAAGCTTGGTGGTGTGTCGTGCACGGTCGACAACGTACGAGCTGCTTCACCGTAAAGTCAGACTGCCTTGGGAAATAGAGGCCATCCCAGAGCGCGCCGATCAGGGTCACCGTATCGCCGTGAAGTCGACCGCGGTGCTCCCGGGGTTACTCTCTTCTCGGTGCGACTCGTTGTCAGGACTGACCTAGCACGGCGTCATGGGCGAAGGTTAGGCGCCGCCCGCGACAAGTCCAGCCAAGTCCAGTCGCGTTCAGGCGTGCTTCTTCTTGCCGAACGGCAGGATCTGGACGATGCCGACCACCAGGGCCCCGACAGCCAACCCGACAACCGCCGACGCGGCAGTGTTGGTCAACCAGGCCAGCAGCCCGCCGATGCCCTGTACCGCGTGATGCACAAAGTCCTCGGCGTGGTGCACCAGACCGTACGGCGCGTGCCAGCCGAGGTTGTCGGTGCCGGTCAGCAGGATGTGTCCACCCACCCACAACATCGCCACCGTGCCGACGGTCGAGAGCACCGCCAGCACCTTGGGCATCCCCGCGACCAGACCGCGGCCCACCTTCTGGACGAAGCGGGACTGTCGCTGCGCCAGGCTCAGGCCGACATCGTCCATCTTCACGATGACCCCGACGACGCCGTACACGGCCGCCGTGATGACCAGCGCGACGATCACCAGGATGATCAGTCGCGGGATGAACGGCTGATGTGCCACCTCGTTGAGGGCGATCACCATGATCTCGGCGGACAGGATGAAGTCCGTGCGGATCGCCCCGGCGGTCATCTGTTTCTCGTCGACCGCGCCTGCGGTGCTGCCGTGGTCCTCGGCGCTGCCGTGGTGCAGAAAACGGCCCAACACCTTCTCCGCACCCTCGAAACACAGATAGGTGGCACCGACCATGAGGATCGGGGTCAGCAGCCACGGCGCGAACTGGCTGAGTAGCAGCGCCGCCGGGAGGATGAAGACCAGCTTGTTGCGCAGCGATCCGATGGCGATGCGCTTGATCATCGGCAGCTCGCGGTCGGCGGTGATGCCGTGCACGTACTGCGGGGTCACCGCGGTGTCGTCGATGACGACCCCGGCCGCCTTGGCCGTCGCCTTGCCGGTGGCGGCGCCGATGTCATCGATCGATGCGGCCGCCAACCGCGCCAGAGCGGCGATGTCGTCGAGCAGTCCGAACAGGCCAGCACTCATGACGTTCCCGTTCCCCGCATACCCCGCAGGCTACCGGTTGCCCAGGACACTCACAGCCCCGTACCGAACCATAACAGAGCAAGCGCTCTGTTATGGTGACGGCATGCCGCGCCCACGTGTGTACGACCCGGACACCGTGCTGGATACCGTCGAGACCCTCGCCGTGGAACGCGGCGTGGCCGCGGTCACCGTGCGCGCGGTGGCCGGTGCCGCGGGTATCTCCAACGGCGCGCTGTACCACAACTTTTCGTCCCGCTCGGAGCTGCTGGGCCGGGCCTGGCTGCGCGCCGGTGAGCGGTTCCTGCGGGTCCAGAATGCGTTGATCGAGCAGGCCGCGGATCCGAAGGAGGCCGTGATCGCGGCGGCCGGGGCGCCCGGCGTGCTGTCCGACCAGTACCCGGCATCCTGCCGATTGGTGCTCGCCGTGCGGCGGGAGGACATCCTGGACGCCGACATGCCCGAGGAATTGGCCCGCCGGCTGCGCGAACTGCAGGACCGGTTGGTCGCCACCATGGTGCGACTGGCCGACGGGCTGTGGCAGCGCAGGGACCGCGCCGCCGCGGACACCATCACCGAATGCGTCGTCGATCTCCCGACCGCGATCCTGCTGGCCCGAGACCGGCTGGCCAGCGTCACCGCCCGCCGGCACCTGAGTGCGGCGGTGCGCGCCGTGCTCGACATCGGACCCCCACCCAACACAGGCAAAGGACATCGGCCATGACCACTCTCGAATACACCGAAAACATCGCGGTGCTCAACCTCGGTGACGGCGAAAACCGTTTCAGCCCAGAGTTTCTCGACGCCGTCAACGCCCATCTGGACACCGTGCTCGCCGATGGTGCGGCCGGCTTGCTCACCACGGCGACCGGCAAGTTCTACTCCAACGGGCTGGACCTGGACTGGTTACTGGCCAACGGTGATCGGACCCAGTGGTACGTCGGGCGGGTACAAGACCTGCTGGCCCGGGTGCTCACGCTGCCCATCCCGACCGCGGCCGCCATCGTCGGGCACGCCTTCGGTGCCGGGGCGATGCTGGCCTTGGCCCACGACTTCCGGGTGATGCGCGCCGACCGGGGATTCTTCTGTCTCCCCGAGGTGGACATCCGTATCCCGTTCACCGACGGCATGGCCGCGCTCATCCAGGCCAAACTCACCCCGCAGGCCGCCGTCGCGTCGATGACCACCGGACGACGGTTCGGCGGCGCCGACGCCCAGCACCATGCCATCGTCGACGCCACCGCCGCGCAGGGTGCGGTCGACGATGCCGCGCTGGACATCCTGCGCCCGCTGGCCGGCAAGGACCCGGGCACGCTGGGCGCCATCAAAGCGACGATGTTCGGCGCCGCCGCACACACTCTGCGGGCCGCGGCGGTCCGCTGAGCCGTACCCGGTCCGGGCCTCCGATCCCAGCCCTGCTAAGGATTGATCATGGGAGAGAATCAGCGCGCCAAGATCGTGATGGCCGATGACGAGATCACCGAGTTCATCGAGCGCAGCCGCACCGCCACCATGGCAACCCTGCTGCCCAACGGCCGCCCTCACCTGGTGGCCATGTGGTACGCCGTGCTGGACGGCGAGATCTGGTTCGAGACCAAGGCCAAATCGCAGAAGGCGGTGAACCTGCGCCGCGATCCGACCATCACCGTGATGATCGAGGACGGTCTGACCTACAACACGCTGCGCGGGGTGTCCATCGACGGCACCGCCGAGATCGTCGACGACCCGGAAACCAGCCTTCGCGTCGGCATCAGCGTGTGGGAGCGCTACACCGGTCCGTACACCGACGAGATGAAACCCTTTGTGGACCAGATGATGAACAACCGCATCTGTGTCCGGGTGCGCGAGTCGCGGCGGCGCAGCTGGGATCACCGCAAGCTGGGTATGCCCGACATGCCGATCAGCGGCAGCACTGCGCAGTATCTGGCCTGACGGTCAGGGGTTCTTTGCCAGGTAGTTGGTGACCATCGAGCAATACGACTCGATCTGCAGTCCCGCAGCACGGGTGGCCGCCACGGTCTCGGCGACCAACTGCGTGCCCAGCCCGCGGCCGCCGTATGCGGGATCGATCTCGGTGTGGGTGAACACCCGCACCCCGTCGCGGTCGTGAAAGTCGATGAGCCCGACCTGGCGACCGTCCAGCGTGATGGTGAACCGGTTGTCGCCGGGCGTCACTTGTGTTTCAGCGCTCACGAGGTTTGAGCCTAATCCCCGGAAGCACGGGCGCGGGGAGTCGACGGACCGCACCGCGGTAACCCTGGACCGCGCCGAAACGGTCGTCGGCGGATTGCCAGGCCTCCCGGTAGGCGACGATGTCCTCGTGGCTGCGGCCGACGAAGTTCCACCACATCACCAGCCGCTCGGGAAACGGCGGGCCGCCGAGCAGGATGAGTCGTGCGGGCACGTCACCGCGATTGACGATCTCCAGGCGGTCGCTGCCCGGCGGTTGATAGGCGAGATCGGCGACGGCCAAGGGGGTACCGCACACCTCGACATCGCCCCGGTCCAGCAGGGCGCCGTGTTCGAAGGTGGGGTCGACGTCGAGCACGAGCCTCGCATGGGGCGCCACGTCGAGCTGGGCGCCGAGCAGCGCGGTGAAGGTGTGCACGGGGGAGCGTTGCCCGCCGAGAGCGCCGAGGAACACCCGCACCGTCGCGCCATCGAGTGCCACCGCCGGGGGTGCGTAATGCGCGAAATCGCGGGCTCCGTCGCGCGCGGACTCCGGCAGTGCCACCCAGAGCTGCACGCCGTGCAGCATGGTGGTGGCCGGGGTCGACACCTCGGAATGGCAGATGCCCGCGCCTGCCGTCATCAGATTGAGTTCGCCGGGCCGCACCATGGCGTGCACCCCGGCGCTGTCGCGATGCTCGATCTCGCCACTGAAAAGCCAACTGACGGTTTGTAATCCGGTGTGCGGGTGCGGCGGGACGTCCATCCCCGGGCCGCCGCGCACATCCTGGGGTCCGTAATGGTCGGCGAAACACCAGGCACCCACCATGGAGCGTTCCTTGGCGGGCAGAGTGCGCCGCACCAGCATGGCCCGCGGACCGCCCAGCGGGACTTCACGAGCGTGCAGCACTCCGGTGAAACGCGATGGGCCGCAGTCCAGTTCACGCGGGGCGGCATCGGTGTTGCTCACGGGTCAACACTAGCCCCGGCGGGCGGCGGGGCTGAGAGGTTTGGGGACGGCACCGGCATGTCGCCTCTCGGCAAGTGGTCGCTCGAAGCGACAGTTCTGATGTGGTACCCGGGGCATGACCGGCACCGTCGGATTGTTCAACGGCATCGCCTCGCCGACTATTCCGGGTGCGGCCCGGTGAGCAGCATCACCGGGACGGGACCTCCCTTTGGCGGTGACGGAGCCGTTAAAATTACCGCCAAGTAACCAACGAGGGTCAGGGCATATGGGTCGATCGATGATCGCGGCTGCGGCCGGCGTGGGCGCCGCACTGACCATGCTGACCGCCGGCGTTGCCGCGGCCGACGCCACCGTCATGCCGTTCACCAGCACGGTGCGCGCCTGTGACTACACGCCCGCCGAACGGACCTGGGCCACCGGTTATGCCCGACCGCTGGCGCACCTGCACACCGAGGGCGACACCCTGGTCGTCGACGTCGAATTGCTCACCGCCCGCCCCGACGCCCAGTACTTCGCTCGGGTGTTCCAGATGCCGCGGGCCTCCAACGACTGCGCCGTCGCGCCGGTGCTGCTGCAGACCGACGGTGCCGGCAACGCACACGCGACCATCCGCTCGGCCATCGAGCCCGGCGCCACCGGCGCATGGGTTTCCATCGAACGCCCCAGTGAGCATTCGCAGCAGCCGGCCGAGGCATACACCTCCGACTTCATCGCCAAGATCTGAACGCCGAGAACTCAGGCCGAGAAGGCCGCTCCCGCTACCGGCCCCTCGATACGGCAACGGGAGCGACCGGTCTCAGGCCGACTCGAGATAGAGCCGGCGGGCCCGGACGGGATAGCCGTTGCGTTCGGCGAGCGAGCGCAGCTGCCGCAGGGCGAAGGTGCGGCCCCGTCCACTTTCCGGGATGACGATGCCGGCCCACAGCCCTTCGGCGCGCGGCAGTTCGCAGGCTTCTCTGGCGCAGGCCCAGCGGCGTGGGCACATGCGGCAGATGGTCTTGGCATCTTCGTCGGCCGCCGAGGTCCAGCGGTCAGGGTCCCGGGTGCAGTCGCCGACGGGCAGCCCGTCCGCTCCGATTGCGTTCATGGTGTCTCCTCTGTCGGCGGCGGGTCTGCCGCAATGGAGATGAATGTAGAGCACTAACCGTAGCGATGCAACAGTTTGGTGATGCGGGAACCGTGTAGCGCCACAGCCAGCGAAGTTTTACCTGCTGATATCCGTACGCGGGCGCCGATACGGCCACTGCAAACGGTGCACCGCTACGGTTTGTGGTGCTGCGGAAAGCGCAGATTCGTAGCGGTTAGGTATAGCGATGCCGTGGTTTCGCTACTATTGCGGCACCGATACGGCACCGAATCAGGGTCCAGGGAGGTCTTACGCGTGGTCGAGCCCGGCCCTGGCGATGACCCGGGCATGGTGCGTGCCGGCGCTGCCGCGGCCGCGCGCCGGCGCGAACTCAATGTCAGCCAGCGCAGCCTGGCGGCCGAGGGCGTCATCAACGCCGGCGCCCTGATCGCCTTCGAGAAGGGGCGCAGCTGGCCCCGGGAATCGACAAGGACGAAGCTCGAGGCGGTGCTCAAGTGGCCGCCGGGAACCATCGAGCGCTTGCGCCGCGGGGATGCCGTCGAGTCCGGCCCGGAGCGCCGGGCCACTGCCGACGAGGTCCCGCTGATCGCGCAGGCCGTCGTCGCGGCGGCGAACACGTTCGGCTCCACCATCGAGGCGCTGCCGGCCACCGACCATCCGGATTTCGTCGCGCGGGCCACCGGGGTGCTGGCGGACCTGCGTCAGCTCGAGGCGGTGGCCTCCCGCGCCGCCCGCATTCAGGTGACGCCGCCGCTGATCCGGGCGCTGGGCACGGTGCGCGGCCTGATGGACGAACTCACGATGCGGGCGGCATCCGCGTCGAATGCCACGCTGGGGCAGCGGCTTTACGCCACCCGTCGGCGATCGAACCTCACCATCGCCGAGACCGCGCAAGCGGCCGGTGTATCCGAGGACGTCGTCGCCCGGATCGAAGCCGAGCAGGCGGTGCCCGGCGATGATGCGGCCGCGGTGCAACAGCTTGTCGCAGCGATCGATGCGGACTGACCGACGGTCAGAAACGCTCGCGATGACGGTCGTCGGTGCGGGGAAAATGCGCGGCCAGCGCGGCGGCGATCTCGACGAACTTGCGGCGGGTCTGCGGCGCCATCTCCCGGGTCCCGGAGATCACCCCGCCGGGCCGGATCCGGCCGTCGAACGGCACCTCCACCACGGCCTGCCCCTGCCCGGCGAACTGTTGGGCGAGGATCGTGCGGGTGCGCTTGTCCGCGTGCCCGTCGGAGTCGTTGAGCACCACGACGGTGCGCTGCAACAGCCCGGTCAGCCCGCGACTGGCCAACCAGTCCATGGTCTGTCCGGCGGCCGCCGCGCCGTCGACCCACGGCGAGGACACCACGATCAGGGCATCCAGGTCCCGCAGTACCTCCTGGGTCACCGGCGAATCCATGGTGGAACTGCAGTCCACGATCGAGATGGAGAAATACCGGTCCAGCCGCTAGGTGGCCTCCCGATAGATGGCTGGGTCGAGAATGCGCCGGCGGGCCGGGCTGGACTCGCCCGCCAGCACGAACAATCCGGCGGCGTTGTTGCCCACCCGGTTGCGGATATCGGCGAAGGTGTCCAGGTGCTGGTCGGCGGCCAGCTCCCAGTAGGAGCCGACGGCCCGCGGGTCCACCCGGGCGCCCAGTTTGCCGAATGCGGTGTCGGCGTCGATGGCCACCACCCGATCATCGGGCCGCAGTTCGGCGAAAACTGAACCCACACTTGCCGATACGGTCGTCTTGCCGACACCGCCCTTGCCCATCACGCCGATCTTGTAATGCCCGCGCAGTACCCCGCGGATGCCGGCTTCGAGCTCGGCCGCTCGGATCTCTTCGGGAGACGGCCCCGGATTGACCAGTCCGAAGGTGAGCCGGTAGACCATGCGACGCCAGCCGCTCGTCGGTGGTGCCGGTCGATCCGGGATCAGTTCTCGGACGGGGATGCGGTCGGCGTAGGACTGCGGGCCCGGCGGTTGCTGGCCGGGCGGCGGCCAGGACGGGCCCGGGTGCGCATGGCCGGGTGGTGCCGGTTGATGTACCCGCGGGTCGGCTGGTCGTGGCGGTGGGGGTGGGGCCGGCTGTGGGGGCCAAACGTGGCGCACCGCGGCGATCGGTCCGGTGTCACCGAGGGCGTCGCCGCGCTGGTGCTGGGCCGGTGGGCGTGCAGGTACGGGTGCTGCCGGTAGCTGCGCCGCCGTGGTGGGCGGCTCGTCATCGGCTTCCTGCGGCCCGGTCCAACCGAGCTCCTGACGCAAGGCGTCGTCGCGGTCGCTCACCGCGGTCCTCCTCTTGAGCAGTCGTGAGCACCAGTATCAACCACGGGGCCCGGCTGACCGGGTGGACGTACCCAGCCAGCAAACTGCCTGGGGGTGACCGGTAGCGCACCGCCCGGCGTTCGCGGCGTGGTGGTGCCCCTCGGCACGCCCGTGGCGAAACGATCGCCATAGCGCGCTGTGCTGGGGTAATGCGGTGAATCGGGCCCAGAAATTGGTGCACTGGAGGGTGCGGCTGCGCTGTTATGGTCGATTTCGGCGGCGGGGTTAGCCGCCGAATCACGGTGGACCGGAATGAGGTTGGCAAAGTGAGATTCGGGCGCGCCGAACGGCAGGCGGGTACACGATGAGCAAGCGCCCATCGCCGCCCGCGCCGGCGCGGGCCGCGGAGCGAACCGAGGACCTGCTCGAGGCGGCCAGCTCCGCCATCCTCCTGGGCGGCCAACGGTTGCTCGCCCAGATGCTCCAGACCCTCGGCGAGGGCACCCCGGAGGACGGGGAGGCGTTCGGCATGGCCGGCAAGCAGTTCCGGGCCGTCGGCACCGAGCTGGGCGCCGCGGTACCGGCCGGCGACTGGACCGGCACGGGTTCGGACGCGTACGCGCAGCAGAACGCCGATCAGCGGGGGCGGACTGGATCCATCGCCGATACCGATCACGAGGTACACCGGGTGCTGGCCGGTGAGGCGTATCAGGTGACGTTTCATCGCAAGCAGATCGTCGAGCTCTACAACTGGTTGGGTGAGCTGTCGCGATACACGCAATGGCTGGAATTGGTGCCGCGGTACGGGGAGGCGGCCAAGGTGGTCGTCGAATTCGCCGCGGTCCAGACGGCCCTGACATCGGCCCAATGCGAACTGAAGAACATGCGTGCGGAGGCCGCCGCGAACGCGATGAGGCTGCGTGACCTGGTCGGCCGGTATCAGGCCATTGCCGCCACGGCGCGGCTTCCCGAAGGGGAGTTCGAGGGCGGACCCGAACCTGCGAGCCCGGTGCACGGGGAGGCGGACTTCGATGGCATGGGCGGCAGGCTCGGTGCGCCGGCACCGCTGCGGTCGGCCGGTGGGCTCGCCCGCGTCGGAACGGACGGCCCGTTCGCTGCCGAAGGGTCCGACCTGGGCCCCGAAGCGCTCGAGGACACCGGAGACAACCGGGCCGCCGCTGGGACGGAGGCGCAGCGGGATCAGCCGAATCCGGCGGCCGGATTGGCGGGTCTGGTCGGGGTCGCGGGCGTGGTGCCCGCGCTGGCAGCGGCTGTGACGGCGCCGTTGACCGCCCTGGTGGCTCCCGCGGGCGGGGCGGTGGCCGCGGTCGTCGGAGCCGTCGCGCAGGGCGCCGCGGCCAGCCAGGAACCCGAAACTGCCGGCGACGACGAGGGTGAGCCGGCCGGGCCGGCGGGCCCGGACTCCGCCGTGCCGCAGCAGGTGATCGATCCGGCTGCCGAAGACAGTGGTACGGGTGGCTCCGGCACGGCTACGGTGAACGCGGACGATACGCGCGTACCGGATGCAGCCGCGCGACCGTCTGCCATGGGGAGGTAGGGACCGTGTCCGATGATCTGCACGTCGTGAGTGCGCGGCTGCACGCGCTGGCCGATGCCCAGCAGCGGGCCGCGCACCAACTCAGCACGGCCACCGAACTGCCCGCGTCGACGACACCCGCGGTGGCGGTCACTCACGGCCTCGCCGCGTCGGCGACCGCGGGCGCGCTGGCAGCCGTGCAGGCCGTCCGCTCCGAAGCCGGGCTGCGGATGGCGGCTGTCTCGGACGATATGGGCCATCGGCTGCGCGACGCCGCTGCCCGGTACGACCACACCGACCAGGCCTCGGCTGCCGTCTTCGAACAGTGGATGCCGGGGGCGCGGTGATGACCGGCCCGTACTCGCTGCACGGTGAACCGACCCATTACGACGATGTGGTCGCCGTCGAGGTCACCATCGACGGCATGCTGGTGATCGCCGACCGGCTCAATCTGATGGACTTCCCGATCGCGCTCGGCATCCGGCCGAACATTCCGCAGCCGGAGCTGCGCGACATCGTCTGGGAGCAGGTCGCGCGGGATCTCACCGCGCAGGGCATTCTCGACGTGTTCGGCGCGCCGCACCCGGAGGTGGCGGCGATGACCGACACCCTGGCCCGCCCCGATCGCATCCTGGAGGGCCGGTGGTGGCGACGCGATGTCGGTGAGAAGATGGTCCGATTCGTGGTGTGTCGCAAAGGGGAGCGTCATGTCATTGCCGCCAGGGACGGGGAGATGCTGGTGTTGCAGCGGGTGGCGCCGCAGGTGGGGTTGGCCGGGATGGTGATGGCGGTGCTGGGCAGCGCCGAACCCGCCGACGTCGAACCGATGACGGCACTCAGCTCACAGCTGGCCGATGCCCGCTCGCCCAATCAGTTGGCGCAGTTCGGCATCGCGGCGGCGTCGGCCCGGGCGTACGCCCAGGCCACCGCCGAACCCGACAGTTGGGTCGAGATCACGGCCAGCGAACGGCATTCCGGCGGCACCTTCACCGAAGCCGGGGTGGCGGCCGGCGTGCTGGATTCCAAGGTCGGGCGCATCGTGTCGATCCCGCGCCGGGTCAACGGCGAGTTGTTCGGCAGCTTCCTGCCGGGCACCCAGGAGAACCTGCAGCGCGCGCTGGACGGGTTGGTGGAGTTCCTGCCGTCGGGTTCCTGGTTCGAGCCCAAAGTGGACATCGACTACTTCGACGGCGACTGACGAGGCATGTCGATGGTGGGCACTCAGTCTTTCGACGACGATGACTTCGACGATATGGCGGCACTGGACTTCTCGGCCGCCGATACCGAACCCGAGGACTCGGTATACGACGCCTTCAGCGCGTTCGAAGCCCCTGCGGTCCCGGACGCCGACACCGTCGCGACCGCCGGGGAGGTGCCGGCTGCCGAGCTGTTCTCCGTCACCAATCCACCGGGGACCGTGACGGTGACGACGCTGATGGACGGCCGGGTACACCGGATCGAGTTGGCCCCGGGTGCGGTCGCGTCCACCGAATCCGAGCTCGCCGAGGAGATCGTGGTGATCGCCGGACTGGCCACCCAGCAGGCCAGATCCGCGCAATTCAGCTACATGTTGGAGGGGATGCGCCGGGAAGGGCAGGACGACGTCGTCACCCGGGACTTCTTGAAGCGCGATCTGGACCTGCCGTCACCGGAAGAGGCCGATGCCGCCCGGGCCCGGATTTTCGCGACGAGGTATGCAGGTGAGCATGACTGAACATCTGGCGAACTTGTTCGGGACCGCGGTCGGCATGTTGCCCGGCTCGCCCGCCCGTTCCCTGGAACTGTTCACCGAGATCACGGCGGTGGACGAGACGGCGTGTGACGCCTGGGTGGGCCGGATCCGGTGTGGTGACACCGACCGGGCGACGCTGTTCCGGGCCTGGTTCTCCCGAGGCAACTTCGGGCAACTGGCGGGCCGGGCCGAGGTGTCGATGAACACGGTGGGTGCGCGGATCCCGATCGGCGGCCTCTACGGCGACATCACCTATCCGGTGAATTCGCCGCTGGCGATCACGATGGCCTTCGCGGTGCGGGAGGCCGCCGAGGGCAACTACTCCGACGCGATCGAGGCGCTCGACGATGCGCCGGCCGCCGGTGCCGAATACCTGGTGTCGTGGATCAAGGCCGTCATCTACGGTGCGGCCGAACGCTGGACCGATGTGATCGACGAGGTGCGCGGCGCCGCCAACTGGCCGGACAAGTTCCTGGGCGCCGCGGCCACGGTGGCGCACGGCGTTGCTGTAGCCAACCTGGGCCTGTTCACCGAAGCCGAGCGCAGGCTGACCGAGGCCAACTCCTCACCGGCCGGTGAGGCGTGCGCCCCGGCGATTGCCTGGTTCTTGGCGATGACCCGACGCAGCCAGGGCAACGAGGATGCCGCCATCGCGCTGCTGGAATGGTTGCAGGCCACCCATCCCTCGCCGAAAGTCACCGCGGCACTGCGTGATCCGGGATACCGGATGGAAACCACCACCGCCGAGAAGATTGCCGCCCGGCGCGACCCGTGGGATCCGGCCAGTGTCACCGCCGACAACTCGGGCCGTGAACGGTTGCTCGCCGAGGCGCAGGCCGAACTCGACCGGCAGATCGGGCTGAGCCGGGTCAAGGAGCAGATCGAGAAGTACCGGGCCGCCACCCAGATGGCCCGGGTGCGCGCCGCGCGCGGCATGAAGGTGGCCCAGCAGTCCAAGCACATGATCTTCACCGGTCCGCCCGGCACCGGCAAGACCACCATCGCGAGGGTCGTCGCGAATATTCTGGCAGGGCTGGGCGTCATCACCGAACCCAAGCTGGTGGAGACCTCCCGCAAGGATTTCGTCGCCGAGTACGAGGGCCAGTCGGCGGTCAAGACATCCCGCACCATCGACCGTGCCGTCGGCGGGGTGCTGTTCATCGACGAGGCCTACACGCTGGTGCAGGAACGCGATGGCCGGGCCGACCCGTTCGGCACCGAGGCGCTGGACACGCTGCTGGCCAGGATGGAGAACGACCGCGACCGGCTGGTGGTGATCATCGCCGGCTACAGCGCCGACATCGACCGGCTGCTGGAGACCAACGACGGCCTGCGGTCCCGCTTCTCGACTCGCGTGGAGTTCGACTCCTATTCCCCCGAGGAGATCGTGGAGATTGCCAAAGTCATTGCCGCGAGCAATGATTCGCGGATCAGTGACGAGGCTGCCAAGCGTGTCCTCGAAGCCGCGACGCTGTTGAGCCAGCGCAACCTGAACGGCAAGCCCGCACTCGACATCGCCGGTAACGGCAGATACGCCCGCCAACTGGTCGAGGCGGGCGAGCAGAGCCGGGATATGCGGCTGGCTCGTTCCCTGGACTTCGAGAACCTCGATGTCGACGCGCTCAGCGAGGTCAACGGTGAGGACATGGCCGCTGCGATCGAGGCCGTCCACGGCCGGCTGAACATCGGCGAGTAGGCCGGGGCGATATGGCAGGTTTCAGGCTCACCACCAAGGTCCAGGTCAGTGGATGGCGGTTCCTGTTGCGCCGGGTGGAGCATGCCATCGTGCGCCGGGACACCCGAATGTACGACGACCCGCTGCAGTTCTACAGCCGCGCGGTCAGTGCCGGCATCATCATCGCCGTCCTGGTCTGCCTTGGCGCGGCGCTGCTGGCGTACTTCAAACCGCTGGGCAAGCGCGGCGATGACAGCCTGCTGGTCGACCGCACCACCAACCAACTCTATGTGGTCCTGCCCGGCACCGGGGAGTTGCGGCCCGTCTACAACCTCACCTCGGCCCGCCTAATCCTGGGCAACTCCAACAATCCATCGGCGGTGAAATCCGATGAGCTGAACCGGATGTCGAAAGGCCAGCCGGTGGGGATCCCCGGTGCCCCGTACGCCACCCCGCTGGGCGCGCCGGCCTCGACGTGGACGCTGTGCGACACCGTCACCAAACCCGACAGCGTGGCACCGTCGGTGGAGACCTCCGTCCTGGTCATGCCGCCGGCGATCGACGCCTCGGTGGGTCCGATCCGGCCCAGCCAGGGTGTGCTGGTGTCCTACCAGGATCGCAACTGGCTGGTGACCCAGGACGGCCGGCATTCCATCGACCTGGCCAACCGGGCCGTCACCAGCGCGGTCGGCATCCCGGTCACCGCCCGCCCGACGCCGATCTCGGAAGGCCTGTTCAACGCGCTGCCCAACGTCGGGCCCTGGCAGCTACCCGACATCCCGGGTGCCGGTGCGCCGAATACCGTTGGCCTGCCGCCCAATCTGGTCATCGGATCGGTGTTCAAGACCATCACCGACGCCACCGAGCAGCAGTACGTCGTGCTGCCCGACGGTGTCGCCAAGGTCAACGGCACGACCGCGGCGGCCCTGCGGGCGTCCAACTCGTTCGGGCTGATCTCACCGCCGTCGGTGGAAGCCAGCGACGTGGCCAAGATCCCCGAACAGGTCTTCGTCTCACCGCTGCCCGACCAACCGATGGAGATCCGCCTGCGGCACGACGCCCCCACGCTGTGCTGGTCCTGGCAGCGCGAACCCGGTGACCAGTCCCCGCGCCAGACCGTGTTCAGTGGCCGGCATCTGCCGATCCCGGCCACCAAGATGAACGCCGGTATCCGCCAGATCACCGGGGCGGCAACGGTGTACATCGACGGCGGGCAGTTCATCCGGCTGCAGTCACCGGATCCGCGCTACGGCGAGTCGCTCTATTACATCGACCCGCAGGGCATTCGGTACGGCTTGCCCAATCAGGACACCGCCAATGTGCTGGGGCTGGCATCTCCGCAGACCGCGCCGTGGCAGGTGGTCAGCCTGTTGGTGGATGGTCCGGTGCTGTCCAAACAGGCGGCGTTGCTCGAACATGACACGCTGCCCGCCGATCCCGACCCGCGCAAGGTCGCCGGGGGCACGGTCGGGCAGCCCGAAGCCGCGCCGGACGGCGCCACCACGCCGCCGGGTGCGGCCACCCCGCTACCGATGCCCGCGCCGGGTGCGCCGCTACGTTAGGAAGGAGGCCGTGCGATGACCACCAAGAAGTTCACCCCGACCATCCGTCGGGGACCACGGCTGACGCCGGGCGAGATCAACGTCACCCCACCTGATGACCTCGGTATCGAGATCCCGCCGTCCGGTCTGCAGAAGGCGCTGCCGTACGTGATGGGCGGCGGCATGCTCGGCATGCTCGCGATCATGATCTTCACCGGAATCCGGCAGCTGTCGCCGTACATGTTGATGATGCCGCTGATGATGATCATGGGCACGGTCGGCTTCATGGCCGGCGGCGGGCCGGGCGGCAAGAAGGTCCCGGAGATCAACGCCGACCGTAAGGAATACCTGCGCTACCTGGCGGGGCTGCGCGCCCGCGTCACCGCCTCGGCCGCCGCGCAGGTGACGTTCTTCGGTTATCACGCACCGCATCCCGGCGACCTGCTGTCGCTGGTGGGCACCAACCGGCAATGGTCGCGGCCGGCCAACGGGGATTTCTTCGCCGCCACCCGGATCGGCATCGGCGCCGAGCCCGCCGTGGACCGGCTGCTCAAACCGGCCGTGGGCGGCGAGCTCGCCGGGCCGCAAGGCGCGCCGCAAGCCCACCTGGAACCGGTCAGCCACATGTGGCTGATCAAGTTCCTGCGGACCCACGGCCTGATCCACGACTGCCCGAAACTCGTTCAGCTGCGCACCTTTCCGACGATCGCGGTCGGTGGAGATCCGGAGCGCTCGGCGGGGCTGCTGACGGCGATGATCTGTCACCTGGCCGTGCTGCACCCGCCGGATCTGCTGCAGATCCGGGTGCTGACCGACAACCCGGAGGACCCGGCGTGGGCCTGGCTGAAATGGCTGCCCCACGTCCAGCATCAAACCGACACCGATGCGGCCGGACCGACCCGACTGGTGTTCACCAGGCCGGACGGGTTGTCCGACCTGACCGCGCGCGGCCCGCACACCGCGGACGCGGCACCGGCCGGGGCGTATGTCGTCGTGGTGGACCTGACCGGGGGGCGGGCCGGTTTCCCGGTGGACGGCCGGGCCGGCGTCACCGTCATCACCCTGGGCAACCACCGCGGCTCGGCCTACAAGATCAAGGTGGACGCTGACGGGTCGGCCGAAGACAAGCTGGCGCAGCAGGGTTGGCGCCAGGTGGTCCGTGTCGCGGATTCGATGACATCCGCCCAGGCCACCAGGATCGCCAGAAAGCTGGCCGGCTGGTCGATCACCGGCACGATCATCGACAAGACCACCCGCGTGCAGAAGAAGGTCGCCACCGAATGGCACCAGCTGGTCGGGGCGCAGTCGGTGGAAGAGGTGACCCCGGCCCGCTGGCGGATGTTCGCCGATACCGATCGGGACAGGCTGCGGATCCCGTTCGGCCACGAACTCAAGACCGGCGACATCATGCATCTCGACATCAAGGAAGGTGCGGAGTTCGGCGCCGGTCCGCACGGAATGTTGATCGGCACAACGGGATCCGGAAAGTCGGAGTTCCTGCGCACGCTGATCCTGTCGCTGGCCGCCACCCACCACCCCGATCAGGTCAACCTGCTGCTCACCGACTTCAAGGGTGGTTCCACCTTCCTCGGTATGGAAAAGCTGCCGCACACCGCGGCGGTGGTGACCAACATGGAGGAGGAGGCCGAACTGGTCAGCCGCATGGGCGAGGTGCTCACCGGCGAGTTGGACCGTCGGCAGTCCATCCTGCGTCAGGCCGGTATGCAGGTCGGTGCCGCCGGCGCGCTCTCGGGTGTGGCCGAATACGAGAAGCACCGCGAACGTGGCGCCGACCTCGCCCCGCTGCCAACTCTTTTCGTGGTGGTCGACGAGTTCGCCGAGTTGCTGCAGAACCACCCCGACTTCATCCAGCTCTTCGACCGGATCTGCCGCGTCGGCCGATCGTTGCGCGTGCACCTGCTGTTGGCCACCCAGTCGCTCAACACCGGCGGTGTGCGGATCGACAAACTCGAGCCCAACCTCACCTACCGTATTGCGCTGCGCACCACGAGTTCTGCCGAGTCCAAGGCGGTGATCGGCACCCCGGAGGCGCAGTACATCACCAACAAGGAGAGCGGTGTCGGATTCCTGCGGGTCGGGATGGAGGATCCGGTGAAGTTCCACAGCGTCTACACCGGCACCAACTACGTCCCCGCCGCCCTGCAGCAGTCCGGTGACGCGGCGCCGCGTGTGCAGGCCAAGAAGCAGGTGGTGCGGATCCAACCCTTCACGGCGGCACCGCTGCTGGACGCCAGCCATGCGACCCAGTCCCAGGGGGTGCCGTCATGACCAACGGTATGGCCGAAGTCGGCGAGCAGCGCGTGCTGCGCGAGGTGGTTCTGGAGCAGTTGACCACCGGCGAGGTCCGCGCCTACAAGATGTGGCTGCCCCCGTTGGCGGACCCGACGCCGGTCAACGAACTCGTCGAGCGGGATCGCCGCCAGCCCTTGCGGTTCGGGCTGGGCATCATGGACGAGCCGCGCCGGCATCGCCAGGAGGTGTGGGGCATCGACGTCTCCGGCGCGGGCGGCAACATCGCCATCGGCGGAGCGCCGCAGACGGGTAAGTCCACCTTCCTGCAGACGCTGGTGCTCTCGGCCGCGGCCACCCACACCCCGCGCCAGGTGCAGTTCTATTGCATCGACATGGGCGGCGGCGGGCTGATGTACCTGGAGGGGCTGCCGCACGTCGGTGGGGTGGCCACCCGCGCCGAACCGGACCGGGTGAACCGGGCCGTCGCCGAGATCAAAGCGGTGCTGCGGCAACGCGAAGCGACGTTCAAGCAGTACCGGGTCGGTTCCATCGCGGCGTACCGGCAGATGCGCGAGGACCCGAGCCACCCCGCGTCGCAAGACCCCTTCGGTGACGTGTTCCTGGTCATCGACGGCTGGCCGGCGTTCGTCGGTGAGTTCCCCGACCTGGAGCCGGTCGTGCAGGATCTTGCTGCCCAAGGGCTGGCCTTCGGGGTGCACACGGTGATCGCCACTCCGCGCTGGACCGAGCTGCGCTCACGGGTGCGCGACTACCTGGGCACCAAGGTGGAGTTCCGGCTGGGCGATGTCAACGAGACGCAGATCGACCGGATGACCCGGGACATCCCGGCCAACCGGCCGGGCCGGGCCATCTCGATGGAGAAACACCACCTGATGATCGGGGTGCCGCGGCTGGACGGCGTGCACAGCGCCGAGAACCTCGTGCCGGCCATCACGGCGGCGGTGGAGCACATCGCCTCCCTGCACACCGAGGAGGCCCCGCAGGTACGGGTGCTGCCCAGCCGGATCTACCTCAACGAGATGGATCCGAACCCGCCGGGGCCGGACGCCGACTACCGCACGCGGTGGACCATCCCGCTGGGCGTGCGTGAATCCGACTTGTCGGTGGCCTACACGGACATGCAGCGCACGCCGCACGTCCTGGTGTTCGGGGCACCCAAATCGGGCAAGACCCGGATCGCGCACGCTATCTCCCAAGCTATTTGCTTGCGCAACAATCGAGATCAAGTCCGGTTCATGGTCGGCGATTTCCGGTCGGGTTTGCTGGACGCGGTCCCGGAGAGCCATCTGCTCTCGGCAGGGGCGATCAACCGCAATGCCGCGGCGCTGGACGAGTCGGTGAAGGCGCTGGCGGTCCTGCTGCAGCAGCGGTTGCCGCCCGCCGACCTGACCACCACCCAGTTGCGATCGCGTTCCTGGTGGTCGGGACCCGATATCGTGCTGCTCGTCGACGACTGGCACATGGTGGTCGCCGCGGCCGGCGGGGTGCCGCCGATGGCCCCGCTGTGGCCCCTGCTGCCGGCGGCTGCCGACATCGGTCTGCACCTGGTCGTGACGTGCCAGATGAGTCAGGCGCAGCGCGCCACCATGGACCGGTTCGTCGGTGCGGCGTACGGCGCGGGGACGCCCACGCTGTTCCTCTCCGGCGACAAGACCGAGTTCCCGTCGAGCGCCTTCAAGCTCAAGCGCAGGCCCCCTGGCCAGGCACTTCTCGTCTCGCCGGACGCGAAAGAGGTCATTCAGGCGGCCTATGTCGATCCACCGGAGGAAGAAGTGTCAGCAGCACACCAAAACCGCGGTTAGTATGGATTTCGGGTCGCCTGGCAAAATTGACGGCGACGAGGCAGCAAACGGATCGGGGGGTCTGGTTTTGAAGCGATACAGCTGCACTTGCGGTCCCCATCCCACAGATGTCATCCAGTTCGTTTGGAACCTTTGAGGAGGAACTGCTCATGCAACCGTTGGAACACACGCCCGCAGTCCTGGGTATCGGCAGCGAAGTGGTGTCGAATGGCTCCCGTGGCCTGGCCACCGGAACCACTGCCACCAGCGCCGCGATGGCACTTCTGCCGGCCGGTGCGGAAGAGGTGTCGGTGCAGGCCGCGCTCGCGTTTGCCAGTGAGGCAGCGCAGGTCGCCGCGCTGAACGCCTACGCACAGGAGGAGTTGGCCCGCGCCGGTGCCGCCTACCTGGAATCTTCGGGCATCTACACCGCGGTGGACGCCGAGGGCGCCGCCACCCTGATGTGACCCGACATCTGTCCGCCCAATAATTGACGCGACCGAAGCTGGCAAACAATGTCTGCAGTCCCCGCAATGTTGGCGATGTTCTACCAAGCATTGCCGCCGGAGATCAACACCGGCCGCCTGATGGCCGGTGCTGGTCCGACGCCCATGTTCCAGGCCGCGGCCGCCTGGGAGACCCTGGCGGTCTCCCTGGAGACGCAGGCCGAAGAACTGGCGGCCAGCCTGGCCTCGTTGTCGGGTTCGTGGCAGGGACAGGCCAGCGAGCAGGCGGTCACCGCCACCACCCCGATGGTGGTGTGGCTGCGTACCACCGCCCTGCAGGCTCAGAAGCGGGCCATGCAGGCTGTGGCACAGGCGAATTCGTACATGCTCGCGATGGCGGTCACCCCACCGCTGCCCGAGATCGAGATGAACCACGTGACGAACGCCGTGCTCAACGCCACCAACTTCCTCGGGGTGAACACGGTGCCGATCGCCGTCAACGAGGCCGACTACGTCCGGATGTGGGAGCAGGCGGCCGCCGTCATGTACGGCTATCAGGCCGAGACCACCGCCAACACCATCTTCGAACCGATCCCGCCGGTGCAGCCCATCGTCATGCCCGGTGTCGGTGAGGCGACGCTCGGTGCGGTGACGGGCCAGATGGCCGCCGCGCTGCCCGGTGCGGCGCTGCGGGAGGCGGCTCTCGCGCACACCACCATGCAGGCCACGCTGGAATCGGCCGGCTTGTCGGTGGGGCGGGGTGCGGCATTCGCCAACCAGGGTGAGCAGCGCGCCCAGGGGGCGGCGCAGAAGGCAGACAAGGCGCAGGGTCAGCAGACCCAGCAGCTGCTGCAGCAGGGTGTGCAGCAGGGCATGCAGATCGCGTCTCAGGTCGGGCAGACGTTGATCCAGGCCCCGCAACAGATGACGCAGGGTGTCACCCAGTCCGTGCAGACGCTGACCCAACCGCTGCAGCAGGTGAGTTCGGTTTTCGGTCAGATGGGCAGTGGCGGAAGGCAATTCGGTCTGATCGGGGCCAGTCCGTTCTCCAACCACCCGGCGATCGGCGGATCGGGAGCCGCCACGGGTGCGGGTCTGGTGCGGGCGGCCTCGCTACCCGGTGCGGGCGGCACGCTGGCCCGGACTCCGCTGATGTCCAGCCTGGTCGGTTCGCCGACCGCGGCAACCCCGACGCCGACCGGAGCTGCTGCCGGCGGTGCCGGTGCCGGGCTGGCGCCCGTCGGCGCCGGAACCGGTGGCGGTGGACCCATGCACGGACACGGCCAGCGCGAGAAGAGCGGCGGCAAGCGTGAGGCGCTGGCCACGCCGTCACCGCTGGCGCATGGTTTCGACGAAGACGACGACGACTGGTGACCCCGATGACCGTCACCGATCGACCCACGAACTTTCCGGCCGAGGGGGCTGGAAGACTCGCCAAACGTGGTGAGGACACAGGAAAAGGAAAGGTAACTTCACCATGACATCAGGACAGGGGATGCAAGCTGATCTCTCCGTCATCGCGGGCGAGTCGGCCAACTTCCAGCGCATCGCGGACGAGCTGCGGACCGTCATGGCGCACGTCGAGGCCACGGCCGCTGGCCTGCAGCCGGCCTGGGTCGGCTCTTCGGCCACCGCGGCTCAGGCCGCGCTGCTGCGCTTCCACGAGGCGGCCACCGCGCAGAACCGCGAACTCGACGATATCTCCGAGAACCTGGGCATCGGCGGCACGCAGTACGGCAGCACCGATGAAGACCAGGCCAGCGCCCTTGCCAGCCGGATGCTGTAGCAGCCAAGCCACCTACCACCACAGAAACGGAGAAACCCGATCATGAGCTTGCAGACATGGAACTTCGCCGCCATCATGGCCGGCGCCGCCGATATCCACGGCTCGGTGGGCACCACCCAGAGCCTGCTCGAAGAGGGCGAGGCCTCGCTGGGTCGGCTCGCGGCCACCTGGGACGGCGCCGCTCGCGAGGCGTACCAGGCCCTGCAGGTGCGCTGGAACAGCACCGCGGCCGAGCTGAACAACGCCCTGCAGAATCTGGCGCAGACCATCGACGAGGCTGCCCAGAACATGGCGCAGACCGAAAGCGGCGTCACCGGGATGTTCGCCGGCTAGAACGACCGTGCAAGGGAGGTGGGCGGATTAGCCTGAGGCAGTCCGCCCACCTCCGCGCGTACGACCGCGATTCACCTACGAGAGGCAATCATGTCGGCCGACTATGACCGGCTCTTCCATTCCGCCGGCCCAGCCGACGGTGAGGCCACCAGCGAGACCGAGGGTGCGGCTGCGGCCGCCACGCCGCCGATGCCGATTCACGCGTCCGCGCCCAGGGCGACCGAGGTGACCCCGCCCTCGATGCCGATCGCACCCTCACAGACCCAGACATCCGGTGTGCCGGCACCGCGCGAGGCGGAGATCACCCAGCAGATGCGGCCGGCGCAGCACTCCGGCCCGCAGCGCGCCCAGAACGGCATGCTGCGCACGCCGCCACCCGCCCAGGCCGCCGGGGCCCGGCACGAGCAGCAGCGGCCCGCGCCGGCTCCGCCGCCGCGCGCTGCCGCCGCGCCCGCGCCCAGCCAACATTTCGCCGAGGCCCCCGAAGCGGTCTGGTCGCAGAGTCAACCCATCCCGGCCCAGCCGGCGCCCACCTCGGCTGCCACCATGGGCAATCACCGCGCCATCGACGCCCTCTCGCACGTCGGGGTGCGCACCGCGGTCAAGATGCCGTCCCAGCGCGGCTGGCGGCACTGGTTGTACCTGTGCACGCGGATCAACCTGGGGCTGTCGCCCGACGAGGTCTACGAGATGGACCTGCATGCGCGAATCCGGCGCAATGCCAGGGACTCCTACCAGATCGGCGTGTTCGGGCTCAAGGGCGGCGTCGGCAAGACCGCCGTGACGGTGGCGCTCGGTTCGTCGCTCAGCCGGGTGCGCGGTGACCGTATCCTCGCGATCGATGCGGACCCCGACGGCGGCAACCTCGCCGACCGGGCCGGTCGGCAATCGGCGGCGACGATCTCGGATCTGTTGTCCGACAAGGAATTGTCGCGTTACAACGACATCCGCGCCTACACCAGCATGAACGGCGCCAACCTCGAGGTGCTGTCCTCGGAGGAGTACAGCGCCGCCCGGCGTGAGTTCAACGACGAGGACTGGAAGGGCGCGGTCGGCATCGTCTCGCGCTACTACAACCTGGTGCTCGCCGACTGCGGTGCCGGTCTGTTCCAGCCGGCGTCGCGTGCCGTGCTGTCCACCGTCTCGGGCCTGGTGATCGTCGCGAGTGCCTCGATCGACGGCGCCCGCCAAGCCGCCGTCACCCTGGACTGGTTGCGCCAGAACGGTTACCAGGATCTGCTCGGCCGCTCGTGCGTCGTCATCAACCACGTGACGCCGGGCAAGACCAACATCGACGTCGAAGACCTGGTGCAGCAGTTCGAACGGCACGTCGCGCCGGGCCGGGTGGTGGTGCTGCCGTGGGACAAGCACATCGCCGCCGGCACCGAGATCCAGCTGGAACTGCTCGGCAAGGACTTCCAGCGCCGGGTCCTCGAACTGGCCGCCGCGCTGTCCGACGACTTCGACCGCCTCGAACGTCGTTGACCGCCACGTCAGCAGGCCCCGCTGCGCCCGCGTCCGCGCCCTCGAGCGTGACGCCTGGGCGTCCGTCGACCACCCGCGTCACGATCCTGACCGGCCGGCGGATGACGGATCTGGTGCTCCCGGCGGCCGCCCCGATCGAGACGTACATCGACGAGACCGTCGCGGTGCTCGCCGACCTGCTCGACGACACCCCGGCCGATGTGCTGGCCGGATTCGACTTCAAGGCGCAGGGCGAGTGGGCGTTCGCGCGCCCCGGCGCCCCGCCGCTGAAGGGCACCGAGTCACTGGATGACGCCGGTGTGGTGGACGGATCGCTGCTGACGTTGGTATCGGTCAGCCGGACCGAGCGCTACCGGCCGTTGGTCGAGGATGTGATCGACGCCATCGCGGTGCTCGACGAGTCACCGGTATTCGACCGTTCGGCTCTCAATCACTTTGTCGGCCTTGCCCTTCCGGTCGTCACGACCGTCGTCGTCGGCACCGCGATGGTGGCGTGGACGCGATCCGGGCACGACTGGTGGTGGGCGGTGGCCCTCGGCGTGCTCGGTGTGGGTCTGCTCGGTGGGAGCCTGTTGTCGAAGAACCGCTTCGGCAACATCGACATGGCCGAAAGTCTGTTGGTGGCGGCACTGCCCGCGTTGGCCGGTGCCGTCGCGCTGGCGGTGCCGCTGCCCAGGGATGCCGCCGGGCTCGGGGCGCCGCAGCTCGCCGGTGCCGCCGGCGTCCTCCTGCTCTACGCGTTGGCCACCCGCGGCGGTCCGCGCCGGCGGGCGGAACTGGCATCGTTCCTGGCGGTGGGTTCGACGGCGCTGACCGCGGCGGCCATCGCCTACGGGTACGGCGCGCAGGAATGGGTGCCGGCCGGCGCCATCGCCTTCGGGCTCATCGTGGTCACCAATGCGGCCAAGATGACCGTCGCCGTGGCCCGGATCGCGCTGCCGCCGATCCCGGCGCCGGGCGAGACGGTGGCCAACGACGAGTTGCTGGACCCGATCTCCAGCCCGGACGCCGCCGACGAAGAAAGCCCGACGTGGCAGGCGATCATCGCGTCGGTCCCCGAATCGGCGGCGCGGCTCAGTGAGCGCAGCCACCTGTCCAAGCAACTGCTCAACGGGTTTCTCACCGCCGGTGCCGTGGTGCTGGCGGCCGGTGCCATCGCGGTGGTGCAGCAGGGCCACTTCTTCATCCACAGCCTGATCGTGGCCGGTCTGGTGGCCGCGGTGAGCGGATTCCGGTCCCGGCTGTACGCCGAACGCTGGTGCGCCTGGGCGTTGTTGGCCGTCGCGGTGGTGGTGCCGACGGGTGTGATGATCCGGCTGTGCTTGTGGGATCCGGATTCGGCGTGGCTGGTGCTCGCCATCTACGCGGCGGTCGCCGGGGTCGCGCTGATCATCATCGGCGCGACCGACAGTGTGCACCGCGTCTCGCCGGTCACCAAGCGCATCCTGGAACTGCTGGACGGGGCCGCGATCGCGGCGGTGATCCCGCTGTTGCTGTGGATCGCGGGCGTCTACGACATGCTGCGCAATCTGCGCTTCTAGACCGCCTGCACCGGGTCGATGCCCAGATCCTTGTAGGTGACCAGCGCGACGAATGGCACCCCGAGGCCGCCGAACAGTTCGGCCGCCACGTCGCCGCGGTCGACCATCGGGATCACGCCGGTCACCGTGACACCGGCCTGCAGGACCCGGTCGTAGGCCTTCTTGGTCGAGCCGCCGGTGCTGATCACGTCATCGACCAGCAGCACCCGGTCACCCGGTGACAGTCGGGTGCCCTCGATCCACTGCTCGCGGCCGCGCTGCTTCTGCTCCTTACGCACCGAGAACCACGCCTTGCCGGTCACCATCGCGATACCGTGTGCCAGCGGATCGGCGCCCATGGTCAGGCCGCCGACGGCGTCGAACTCGATCCCGTTGAGCTCCGCCACATCGGCGACCGCGCGACTCACGGTCGTGAGCCGCTCCCCGTTGTCGATGGCGTACTTGCCGTCGATGTAGTCGTGGCTCAGCTGGCCACTGACCAGCCGGAACGGCTCCTCGCGGCGCTCGTGGGCGCGGGTGCGAATGAGGTCGAAGGCTGCCTGCCAGGTGTCCGGACGCTGCATACCCGAATCGTATTGCACCCTGACCAGCCCGATCAGCCCTGGCGTGCCCTGCGGGTGAGTTCCACTGCGGCCGAGCGCAATTCGCCGATGGCGTCGATCGGCTCGGGATAACCAGCCCGGGTGTACGCCATCCCGCGGGGGGTGAGCACCCGCAGGTCGAGGCCGTAACGGTCGGCGCCGGTGCAGGTGGCGGCGGTGGCGTCAGGGTAGCCGCCGAGGGTCTGGGCGATGGCCGTCAGCGCGTCGGCATGGTCGGCGTTGAGGTGGGCGACCGCACCGGCCGCGTGCGGGGACACCGGATCCGGCTGGGCGGCGGCATACTCCGCCGCGCTGGTCGAGTCCATCCGGCCGTAGCCGCCGACCCAGCGCACCCGCTGTACCTGCAGCACCCACAGCGTGAAATCGCTGTAGTCGATGTAGTACTTCGCCGCGGGCACCGCATCCAGGTGCGCCCGCCGGGCAGCGACCAGGTCGGCGCCGTCGGGTCGGGTGACCACTCCGGCCAGGGTGATCCGGCCCGACGCCAGCGGGTCCTCCGGCCGATCGGGCGCGACGATCGCAATGCTGGCGCGCTGATCCCCGGCCAGGTTGCGGCCGTGCTCGGCGAGGTTGGACACGCACAGCACCGGGGCGCCGCCGACCAACCCGTAGGTGACGAACGATGCCCACGGGTCGCCGTCGACGGTCAGGGTGGCCAGCGTGCCGGCATTGGTGGACGCCGCGATGGTGCGGGCCTCCTCGGCCGCCGAGGGCCGTCTGTCGTTGACGACGGGCGTCAGCGCCGGCGGGATCGTCGGAGCATCCCCGGGGTCGCCGTGGTCACGCAACTTGTCAGCCACGTCGGCACCATACCCAGAACCTGCGGGTGTGTACGAACAACGGCCGTCGGGTACGAACGAGGAGTGAATCTTCCGTTCGACACGTGGCTGCCCCAGCAGCGGTGGTACGCGGGACGTGGCCGGCAGCTGAGCGCGGTGACGGCCGAACACGTCGTCGCCCTGGCACCCGACCTCGAGCTGGCACTGCTCGACGCCAAGTACACCGACGAGTCGGCCGAGCAGTACCAGGTTCTGGTGCGCTGGGGTTCCGGTGACGACGCGGCCCGCATCGGCGCTGACGGTGAGCGCGTCGGCTACGACGGGATGGCCGACCCGGCCGCCGCCGGTGTCCTGCTGGATCTGATCGCCTCGTCGGCGTCGATCGGTCCGGTCTCGTTCGTCCGGGAACCGGGCGCCGAACTGCCTGCCGACCGGGCGGGCCGCCGGCTCGGCGCCGAACAATCCAACACCAGTGTGGTGTTCGCAGATCACGCCATCCTCAAGGTGTTCCGCCGCGTCATCCCCGGCATCAACCCCGATATCGAACTGACCCGCGCGCTGACCGGCAACCCGCACGTGACGCCGTTGCTGGGCAGCTACGAACTGGCCGCCGGCGTCGAGCCGTACGCGCTCGGCATGCTCACCACCTTCGCCGCAGGATCGACCGACGGCTGGGACCTGGCACTGGCGGCCGCCGGCAATGGGACTGACTTCACCGCCGAATCCCACCGACTCGGCGAGGCGGTCGGCACCGTGCACGCCGCGCTGGCCGCGACACTCGGCACCGCGGCCGCGTCGTTCCCCGTCGATACCTGGACCCGGCGGCTGCACGCCACGGCCGCCGCGGTACCGCAGCTGCGCGACGTCGTCCCGCGGATCGAGGCGCGCTACCGCGCACTGACCGATGCGACGTCGACCGTGCAACGCATCCACGGCGACCTGCACCTCGGCCAGGTGCTGCGCACCCCGACCACCTGGCTGATCATCGATTTCGAGGGGGAGCCGGGGCAGCCGCTGGCCGAGCGCCGGCGGCGAGACGACGCGCTGCGCGATATCGCGGGAATGCTGCGGTCCTATGACTACGCGGCACGGGGCGCGCGCGACTGGGTCGACACCCAATGCGCCGCATTCTGCACGGGTTACGCCACCGTCACCGGTACGGACCCGCGCGAGCAGGCCGCCGTACTGGCGGCGTACGAGCTGGACAAAGCGGTCTACGAGGTGGGCTACGAAGCCCGGTACCGACCGGACTGGCTGCCGATCCCGCTCGGGGCGGTCACCCGGCTCGCTGCCGGGTAAGCCGCGCACAGCTGCTTCACGACGGGCCCACAGGTCCGCTCACGGTCGGGATGGCTGACTGTTCGATGTGACCACCCTGAGGGACCGCGCCGCCCTTGCCGTGCTGTTGATCGGGACGGCGGTGTTCTATCTGTGGCATATCACGGTCAACGGGATGGGCAATCAGTTCTATGCGGCGGCGGCGCAGGCCGGGTCGCAGGACTGGGAGGCGTTGCTGTTCGGGTCGTTGGATGCGCGCAATTTCATCACGGTGGACAAGCCGCCGGTGTCGCAGTGGGTGATGGGGCTCTCGGGTCAGTTGTTCGGGTTCAGCAGTGCCAGCATGTTGGTGCCCGAGGCGTTGATGGCGGTGGGGTCGGTGGCGCTGGTGTATGGGGCGGTGCGCCGGGTCGCGGGGCCGTGGGCGGGGTTGTTGGCCGGTGCGGGGTTGGCGTTGACGCCGGTGGCGGTGTTGATGTTCCGGTTCAACAATCCGGATGCGGCGATGGTGCTGTTGATGACCGCGGCGGCCTATTGCGC
>NZ_JAWQNH010000004.1:0-733740 GCF_033741155.1 Mycolicibacterium chengduense
GAGCGAAGCGACGGGGGTTGATCTCGGGGCGAGCGAAGCGACGGGGGTTGATCTCGGGGCGAGCGAAGCGACGGGGGTTGATCTCGGGGCGAGCGAAGCGACGGGGGTTGATCTCGGGGCGAGCGGAGCGACGGGGGTTGATCTTGGGACCAGGACACCGCACGACCGCACCATCGTCTTGGAGGAGGTCACCGTCGTCGGCCGCGACGGTCCGGCACCGGACCGGCTGACCGCCCGCGCGATCCCCGGCGAGGTCACCGTGCTCACCGGGCCTAACGGCGCGGGCAAGTCCACCGCCTTCGACGTCATCCTCGGGCTCACCCCGGCCACCTCGGGCCGGGTGCTCATCGGGGACACCGACATCGCCGATGCCGATCCACAGACGTGGTGGCCCCAGGTGTCCTGGCTGCCGCAGCGACCGGTGCTGCTGCCCGGCACGGTGCGCGCCAACCTGGAACTGTTCGGACCGCTGACCGATCTGGAAAGCGCCTGCCGCGATGCGGGTTTCGACGAGGTGCTGGCCGCCCTGCCGGACGGCCTGGAGACCCGGCTCGGGCGCGACGGGGTGGGCCTGTCGCTGGGTCAGCGGCAGCGGTTGGGGTTGGCCCGCGCGCTGGGTTCGGCAGCCGCGGTACTGCTGCTCGACGAGCCGACCGCACACCTGGATGCCGGCACCGAACGCCGGGTGCTGGCCGCGATCGGTGCGCGGGCGCAGGCGGGGGCGACGGTGCTGATGATCGGGCACCGCGCGCCGGTGCTGGCCGCGGCGGACCGCGTGGTCACCGTGGGAGGTGCCGCCCATGTCCCCTCGTGACGTGCTGCATCTGCTGCGTCCGCGCCTGCCGCGGCTGCTGCTGGCGGTGCTGTTCGGCACCCTGGCGTTGGGCAGTGCGCTGGCCCTGGCGACGGTGTCGGCCTGGCTGATCACCCGAGCCTGGCAGATGCCCCCGGTGCTGGACCTCACCGTCGCGGTGGTCGCGGTGCGTGCGCTGGGCATCTCACGCGGTGTGTTCAGCTACTGCGAACGACTGGCCATCCACGACACGGCCTTACGGTCGGCCGGCGCCGCCCGGGTCGGCTTGTACCGCCGGCTGACCGAGCTGCCGCCCGACACCGCGCTGCGCCTGCACAGCGGTGAATTGGTGGAGCGGGTCGGCAGCTCGGTGGACGAACTGGCCGATGTGCTGGTCCGGGCGGTGCTGCCCGCGTGTGTGGCCGTGCTGCTGTCGGGGGCGGCCGTGACGATCATCGCGCTGATCGCACCCGTGGCCGCAGTGGTGCTGGCCGGCTGCCTCGTGTTGGCCGGGGTGGTGGCGCCGTGGTTGGCGGGCCGGGCCGGCACATCGGCCGAGCGGCTGGCCGCGCAGCATCACAGCGCCAGGGACACCGCGGCGATGCTGGCCCTGGAGCACGCGGCCGAGTTGCGGGTGGGTGGGCGAATTACCGAGGTGATCGCCGAAGCCGAACGCCAACAACGGCATTGGGGCCGACAGCTGGACCGGGCCGCGACGCCCAACGCGCTGGCCGCCGCGGCATCCACCGCCGCCGTCGGGGCCGCGGTGCTCTCGGCGGCGGTGATCGGGATCAACCTGGCACCGGTCACCGCACCCACCACGCTGGCCATCCTGATGCTGGTGCCGCTGTCCGCATTCGAGGCGACGGCGGCATTGCCCGCGGCCGCGGTGGCGTTGGTGCGGGCCAGGATGGCCGCCCGGCGCATCGGTGAGATCACCGACGCGACCCCGGATGACCGCCGGCGGCCGGAAACACCGGAGGTGGTGCTCGATCCCGGCGAACGGCTGGCCGTGCTGGGGCCCAGCGGCAGCGGTAAGACCACCTTGTTGATGAAAATTGCCGGTGAGTATCCCGAAAATCCGCTGACCGCGGCATTTTTCGCCGAGGATGCGCACCTGTTCGACACCACGGTGCGGGATAACCTGCTGGTGGCGCGCGGTGATGCGACCGATCACGAGCTGCTGACCGCGCTGGACCGGGTGGGCTTGCGCGACTGGTTCACCGGTCTGCCCGACGGGCTGAACACCATCCTCACCGGCGGCGCGGCGGCGGTATCGGCCGGGCAGCGCCGGCGGCTGCTGCTGGCCCGCGCGCTGATATCGCAGTTTCCCGTGGTGCTGCTCGACGAGCCGACCGAGCATCTCGACGAAGCCGACAGCGACCGGTTATTGCACGGGCTGCTCACCCCCGGCGCCCTGTTCGGCCCCGAACGCACCGTCGTCGTCGCGACCCATCACCTGCCCGCGGACATCGCCTGTCCGGCAGTGCAGTTACGCGCCGGCGGGTACCCTGACCAGTCATGAGCTCCTTCGGGCCGTACGGCGAGCAATACCCAGGGCAGCAACCGGGCTCGTATCCACCGCCACCACCGCAGCCCTACGCCGGCTATCCGCCGCCGCCGCTGACGCCGCGTAACGGACTGGGCATCGCCGCGCTGATCCTCGCGGTGCTGGGACTGTTGTTCTCCTGGACCATCGCGGGCGGAATCATCCTGGGAGTGGTCGCGCTGATCATCGGTTTCCTGGCCCGGGGCCGCGTCAAGCGCGGCGAGGCCACCAACGGCGGGCTGGCCGTCTCGGGAATCGTGTTGGGCGCGTTGGCAATCGTGCTGGGTTTGGTGTTCATCCCGATCTGGATCGGGTTCTTCTCCCAGCTGGGCATCGGCGACTATGTGAGCTGCATGGAGCAGGCCGGCAACGACCGGGCCGCACAGGTGCAGTGCGAGAACAACTTCCGCGACAAGGTCGAAACCGATTACGGCGTGACGATCACGCCCAAGCCTTAGCTGCCCAGCGCCGGGCCGGCTGCAGACCGTCGAGCACAGCAGCGCCGCCGATCGAGGTGCTAGCGCGGCGGGAAGTACTTGATGATGCCTTCTTGCATCACCGTGGCCACGATCTGTCCGTCAGCGCGGAAGAAGTGCCCATTGCTCAGGCCCCGGGAGTCCGACGCCACCGGTGACGACGTCGCGTACAGCATCCAGTCGTCGAACCGCACCGATTGGTGGAACCACACGGTGTGGTTCATCGTCACCGCGAAGATCCGGTCGAATCCCCACGACAGCCCGTGCCGGGTGATGATCGGGTCGAGCACCGTGGTGTCCGACGAATACACCAGGGCCGCGGCGTGCAACACCGGATCGTCGGGCATCGGCCCGTCGGCGGTCAGCCACACCCGGTTGTGATCCAGCTGCCCGCCCTTGTCGCGCATCACCCACGCCGGGTCGTTGGTGTAGCGCCACTGAATGGGTTTGAGCGCGGCGACGAACAGCGGCACCGTCTCCTCGTATCCGACCAGCAGTTCGTCGATGGTGGGCAACGTGTCCGGGTGCGGCACATCGGGGAACTCGGCGTTGTGCTCCAGACCGCGGCCGCCGGCCAGATGCGATACCAGCGCGGTACCCAGCAGGGCGCCTTCCTGGGTGACATCGACCCGGCGGTTGGCGAACCGGCGCTCATCGCGCAGCCGAACCACGGTGAATTCCAGGTCTTTGGTCGGGTCGCCGCCGGCGATGAAATGCATCGACAACGTGGTCGGCGGCAGCCCGGCGGGCACGGTCCGGCCGGCGGCGACGAACGCCTGGGCCATCATCTGGCCGCCGAAGGTCCGGACCGGGTTGATGCTCGGGTGGGTTCCGGTGAACCTGTCCGGGTTCGCCCCGTCCGGGGTGAGGTCAAGGACCGTCAGCAGTTCCTGCAAGTGCTCTGCCGACAAAAGTCCCCCATTGGTCTGCGCGTGTGGCTACGCGTGGTCGTCCTCGCCGATCCGGTGCACGTGGATCAGGTTGGTCGAGCCTACTGTGCCGGGTGGGGCACCCGCGACGATGACCACCAGGTCACCGCGCTTGTACCGGCCCAACCCGAGCAGTGACTCGTCGACCTGTTTGATCATGTCGTCGGTGGTCGCCATGTGCGGGACGATGAATGTCTCGGTACCCCAGGTCAGCGCGAGCTGGCTGCGCACCTCGGGCAGCGGGGTGAAGGCCAGCAGCGGCAGCGGGGTGTGCAGCCGGGCCAGCCGGCGCACGGTGTCGCCGGACTGGGTGAACGCCACCAGCGCCTTGGCGTCCAGCCGTTCACCGATATCGCGTGCGGCGTAGGAGATGACGCCGCGCTTGGTCCGCGGTGTGTGGGTCAGCTGCGGAACAGCGGTCGAGTTGTCCTCCACGGCCGCGACGATGCGCGCCATGGTGCGCACCGTCTCCAACGGGTACTTGCCCACCGAGGTCTCCCCCGAGAGCATCACCGCGTCGGCACCGTCGAGCACGGCGTTGGCGACGTCGGACGCCTCGGCGCGGGTGGGCCGGGAGTGCTCGATCATCGACTCCAGCATCTGGGTGGCCACGATGACGGGTTTGGCGTTCTCCCTGGCCATCTGGATGGCCCGCTTCTGCACCAACGGCACCTCTTCGAGCGGCAGCTCCACACCGAGGTCACCGCGGGCCACCATGATGGCGTCGAAGGCGAGCACGATGGCCTCGAGGTTGTCCACGGCCTCGGGCTTCTCCAGCTTGGCGATCACCGGCACCCGGCGCCCCACCCGGTCCATCACCTCGTGCACCAGCTCGATATCGGCCGGAGAGCGCACGAAGGACAAGGCGACCAGGTCGACGCCCAGCTGCAGCGCGAACTCCAGGTCGGCGATGTCCTTCTCGCTCAACGCGGGCACCGAGACGTTCATGCCGGGCAGCGACAGGCCCTTGTTGTTGCTGACCCGGCCGCCCTCGGTGACGGTGCACACGACGTCGTTGCCGTCGACGTGTTCGACGACCAGTCCGACGTTGCCGTCGTCGACCAGGAGGCGGTCGCCCGGGGCGGCGTCGTTGGCCAGCTGCTTGTAGGTGGTGGACACCCGGTCGTGGGTGCCCATGAAGTCTTCGACGGTGATCCGGATCGTCTCACCGGCCTGCCACAGGGTGGCGCCGGTGGCGAACCGGCCCAGCCGGATCTTCGGTCCTTGCAGGTCGGCGAGCACGCCGACCGCGCGTCCGGCGGCATCCGATGCCGCCCGGACACGCCGGTAGTTGCCTTCGTGGTCGGAATGCTCACCGTGGCTGAAGTTCAGCCGGGCGACGTCCATGCCGGCTTCGACCAGGGCTTTCACCATCTCGTCGGTGCCGGTGGCGGGACCGAGGGTACAGACGATTTTTCCGCGTCTATTCACGTCTCGGAGCATAGTCATGATCGATTCAGAAGACCATTCAGAACGGATAGACCCGGGTCAGGCCGGGTCGCTCGAAATCGAGACGGCGCTAGACGGCGGCGAGCGGCAGCGTGCCCGGCCGCACCGGTGCCGGCAGGTCGGATTCGCCCATCAGGAACGCGTCCACCGCATGCGCGGCACTGCGCCCTTCGGCGATAGCCCACACGATCAACGAAGCGCCGCGGTGGGCGTCCCCACACACGAACACCCCGGGTGCATCGGTCTGCCAGTCCGAACCGCAGGACAGCGTGCCGCGTTTGGTCAGCGTCAGGTCCAGCCCGCCCAGGAGCGCCATGTGCTCGACGCCTTCGAAGCCGATGGCCAGCAGGGCCAGATCACACGGGATTTCCAGCGGCTCGCCGACCGGGGTGATGATCCGCCGCCCGTTGGCGTCGCGTTCGACCTTGACCTCGGCGATCTCCATGGCGCGCACGTTGCCGCGGCCGTCATCGACGAAGCGCTGCACGGCGACCTCGAAGCGGCGCGCGCCGCCCTCGGCGTGGGCGGGCGAGGTCCGCAGCACCAGCGGCCAGGTGGGCCACGGGCTCACGGACTCGTCGCGCAGTTCCGGTGGCGCCGGGTTGTAGTCCAGCTGGGTCACCGACAGCGCCCCCTGCCGGTGCGCGGTGCCCAGACAGTCCGCGCCGGTGTCGCCGCCGCCGATGATCACCACGTGCTTGCCGGCGGCCGACAGTTCGGAGGCGCCGTCGCCCTCGCATTCCTTGTTGGCCGGCACCAGGTGTTCCATCGCCAGGTGCACCCCGTTGAGGTGGCGGCCCTCGACATCGTTGTCGCGGGCACGCAGCGCACCCACGGCGAGCACCACCGCGTCGTACTGTTCACGCAGCCGCTCGACCGACAGGTCCACACCCACTTCGCAGTCGGTGACGAAACGCGTTCCCTCGGCTCGCATCTGGGTCAGCCGCTGGTTCAGCGTCGACTTCTCCAGCTTGTACTCCGGGATGCCGTACCGCATCAACCCGCCGATCCGGTCATCGCGTTCGTAGACGGTGACGTGATGGCCGGCGCGGGTGAGCTGCTGGGCCGCGGCCAGTCCCGCGGGACCCGAGCCGACAACGGCGACGCTCTTGCCCGTCGAGATCGCCGCGGGCTGCGGCTCGATGCTGCCGTCCAGCCAGGCCTGGTCGGCGATGGTCTGTTCGATCCGTTTGATGGTGACGCTGCCACCGGTCTGCTCGTCGGCGATGGACAGCACGCAGGCCGCCTCGCAGGGCGCCGGGCACAACCGGCCGGTGAACTCCGGGAAGTTGTTGGTGGCATGCAACCGGTCGATGGCCGCGTCCCAACGGCCTCGGCGCACCAGGTCGTTCCATTCCGGGATGAGGTTGCCCAACGGGCAGCCCGCGGTACCGGAGTGGCAGAACGGGATACCGCAGTCCATACAGCGGCGCGCCTGCTGGGACACCTCGGCGGCACGCTTGCGGGGCTCCTGGGACTCGTAGACCTCGCGCCAGTCGCCGACACGTTCGTCGACGGGGCGTTTGGCCGCCTCCCGTTTGACGACCTTCAGGAATCCGGTGGGATCAGCCACGGCTCGCCTCCATGATCGCGGTGTCCACGTCGCGCCCTTCGGCTTTCGCCATCCGGGTGGCCTGCAGGACACGCTGGTAATCGGTCGGCATGACCTTGGTGAACTGGGCGCTGCGCCGCGGCCAGTCCGAGAGCAGCGACCGCGCCACCGTGCTGTCGGTGTACTGCGCGTGCCGTGCGACGACGTCGTGCAGCCAGCTCAGGTCCTCGGGTTCCAGACGCTGCAATTCCACCATCTCGGTGTTCACCTTCGCCGGGTCCAGGCCCAGCACGAAGGCGATACCGCCGGACATGCCCGCGCCGATGTTGCGGCCGGTGTCCCCCAGCACCACCACCCGTCCGCCGGTCATGTACTCGCAGGCGTGGTCGCCCACGCCCTCCACCACCGCCAGCGCACCGGAGTTACGGGCGCAGAACCGTTCACCGGCCCGTCCACGCAGGAACACCTCACCGGACGTGGCGCCGAACACCAGCGTGTTGCCTGCGATGACATTGTCCTCCGGCAGGAACAGCACGTCGTCCGGTGGCCGGACGATCACCCGACCGCCCGAAAGACCCTTGCCCACATAGTCATTGGCGTCACCGATGAGTTCCAGGGTGATGCCGGGCGGCAGGAACGCGCCGATCGACTGTCCCGCCGAACCGGTGAGGGTGACGTGGATGGTGTCGTCGGGCAGCCCGGCGGCGCCGTAACGACGGGTCACCTCCGCGCCCAGCAGGGTGCCCACGGTGCGGTTGACGTTGCGCACCGGCAGTTCCAGCCGGACCGGATGGGCGTCTTCGAGCGCGCCTTCGGCCAGCTGGATCAGTGTCTGGTCCAGCGCTCGCTCCAGTCCGTGGTCCTGATCGCGCAAGCGGCGCCGCTGGGTCAGCTTGGCGCCGTGCGGATCGGTGGGGTGCGCGAAGATCGGGCTGAGGTCCAGACCGCGGCTCTTCCAGTGCGCGACACCGTCCGCGGTGTCGAGGACCTCGACGCGGCCGATCGCCTCGTCGAGGCTGCGGAAGCCGAGTTCGGCCAGATAGGTCCGGATGTCCTCGGCGATGAACCGGAAGAAATTCTCCACGAACTCCGGTTTGCCGTTGAATCGGGCCCGCAATTCCGGGTTCTGGGTGGCCACACCCACCGGGCAGGTGTCGAGGTGACAGACCCGCATCATGATGCAGCCGGCCACCACCAGCGGTGCGGTGGCGAACCCGTACTCCTCGGCGCCGAGCAGCGCGGCCACCATCACGTCCCGTGCGGTGCGCATACCACCGTCGCACTGCACGGTGATGCGGTCGCGTAACCCGTTGAGCACCAAGGTCTGCTGGGTGTCGGCCAGGCCGATCTCCCACGGCGCCCCCGCGTGCTTGAGGCTGGTCAGCGGCGCCGCACCGGTTCCGCCGTCGTACCCGGAGATCAGCACCACGTCGGCGTGCGCCTTGGACACCCCGGCGGCGACGGTGCCGACCCCGACCGAGCTGACCAGCTTCACGTGGATACGGGCCTGGTCGTTGGCGTTCTTGAGGTCGTGGATCAGCTGCGCCAGGTCCTCGATGGAGTAGATGTCGTGGTGCGGCGGCGGTGAGATGAGCCCGACGCCCGGCGTCGAGTGCCGGGTCTTGGCGATGTTCGGGTACACCTTGTAGCCCGGAAGCTGGCCGCCCTCACCCGGTTTGGCCCCCTGGGCCATCTTGATCTGGATGTCGGTGGCGTTCACCAGGTAGTCGCTGGTGACGCCGAACCGGCCCGAGGCCACCTGCTTGACGGCGCTGCGACGCTTCGGGTCGTAGAGCCGGTCGACGTCCTCCCCGCCCTCACCGGAATTGGAGCGACCGCCGATGTTGTTCATCGCGATGGCCATGGTCTCGTGCGCCTCGGCCGAGATGGATCCGTAGCTCATCGCACCGGTGTTGAACCGGGCCAGGATGGCGTCGACCGGTTCCACTTCCTCCAGGGCGACCGGTGGCCGGACCCCCTTCTTGAACTCGAAGAGCCCGCGCAGGGCGCCGCCCTCACGGTTGAGCCGGTTCACCTCCTCGGAGTACTTGGCGAAGATGTCCCGCCGTCCGGTCCGGGTCGAATGCTGCAGCAGGAAAACGACTTCCGGGGTGAACAGGTGCAATTCGCCGTCGCGGCGGAACTGGTACTCACCGCCCACCGACAGCCGGCGGTGAGCCCGCTCGGTGGGGTTCTCCGGGTAGGCCCGGCGATGCCGGAACCGCACCTCTTCGGCCAGCACGTCCAGTCCGACGCCGCCCAGCTGCATCGGGGTGCCGGTGAAGTACTCGTCGATGACCTCGCGGTCGATGCCGATGGCCTCGAAGGCTTGCGCGCCGGTGTAGGACGCGACGGTCGAGATGCCCATCTTGCTCATCACCTTCATGACGCCCTTACCGAGCGCCTTGAGGTAGTTGCGCACCGCCGCCGCCGGTTCGATACCGGTGAGCTCACCCTCGCGGATGAGGTCCTCGATCGATTCGAAGGCCAGGTACGGGTTGACCGCTGCCGCACCGAAACCGATCAGCATGGCGATGTGGTGGACCTCGCGGGCATCCCCGCTTTCCACCACCAGGGCCACACTGGTGCGCTCCTTGGTGCGCACCAGGTGATGATGGACCGCCGACACGGCCAACAACGACGGGATGGGCGCCTTGCGGTGATCGGAATCGCGATCCGAGATCACCAGGGTGCGGGCACCTTTGGCGATGGCGTCGCAGGCCCGGGCCCGCAGGTCCTCCAATGCCTCGGCCAGCCCCTCACCACCGCGCTCCACGTCGTAGAGGGCCCGCAGCACCGCCGTGCGCAATCCAGGCTGCTCACCGTCGTCGTTGATGTGCACGATCTTGTTCAGCTCGTCGTTGTCGAGCACCGGCCAGCTCAGCATGATCTGGCGCGCCGACGCCGCAGTGGGTTCCAGCAGGTTCTGCTCGGGCCCCATGACGCGCCCCATGGACGTCACCACGGCCTCCCGGATCGCATCCAGCGGCGGATTGGTGACCTGCGCGAACAGTTCCACGAAGTAGTCGTAGAGGGACCTGGACCGCTGCGACAGCACGGCCGTCGGGGTGTCGGTGCCCATCGAACCGAGCGGCTCGGCCCCGGAGGCGGCCATCGGGGTCAGCAGCAGGCGCAGCTCTTCCTCGGTGTAGCCGAACGACACCTGCCGGCGCACCACGGATTCGTGATTGGGTTGCACCCGAGCCCGATCCGGCAGGGTCTTGAGATCCAGCAGACCGGCGTGCAGCCATTCGTCGTACGCCTCGGCGGAGGCGAGCTGATCTTTGATCTCGTCATCGGAGACGATACGGCCGGCGGCCGTGTCGACCAGGAACATCTTGCCCGGTTCCAGCCGCCCCTTGGCCACCACCTCGCCGCTCGGCACGTCCAGCACGCCGCTCTCGCTGGCCAGGATGATGCGGTCGTCGATGGTGCGCCACCAGCGTCCCGGCCGTAAACCGTTGCGGTCCAACACCGCACCGACGACGGTGCCGTCGGTGAAGGTGACACAGGCCGGCCCGTCCCACGGCTCCATCAGCGAGGCGTGGAACTGCCAGAAGGCCCGTCGCTGCGGGCTCATCGTGGTGTTGTTCTCCCAGGCCTCGGGGATCATCATCAGCACGGCGTGCGGCAGGCTGCGCCCGCCGAGGTGCAGCAGTTCGAGCACCTGGTCGAACGACGCCGAATCCGAGCCTTCGTTGGCGCAGATGGGCGAAAGGCGGCTCAGGTCACCGGGAATGAGCGAGCTGGCCAGTTTGGCCTCGCGGGCGTGCATCCGGTTGCGGTTGCCGCGGACGGTGTTGATCTCACCGTTGTGCGCGACGAACCGGAACGGGTGCGCCAGCGGCCACGACGGGAAGGTGTTGGTGGAAAAACGGCTGTGCACAATCGCGATGGCGCTGTTACAGCGCTCGTCGCGCAGATCGGGGAAGAACAGCGGCAGCTGCTTCTCGGTGAGCATGCCTTTGTAGGCCATGGTGCGGCTGGACAGCGTCGGGAAGTACACCTGCCCGGTTTCGGCCCGCTTGCGCAGCGGGTACACCCGGCGGTCCAGATCCAGGCCACCGATGCGGGCCCCCGGTGCGGCGACGAAAAGCTGCGCCATGTACGGCATGCAGCTGACCGCGCTCGCGCCGACATCGGCACCGGCAGGGTCGACCGGAACCTCGCGCCAGCCAAGGACGTTCAGGCCCTCCTCGACGGCGATCGCCTCGATGTCAGCTCTGGCGGTAGCGCGTTCGACGGGGTCCTGCGGCAGGAAGCAGATACCGGCGGCGAAGGTGTTCTCGCCCTTCTCGTTCGGCCCGGGGAGCTCGAAATCGACAACAGCCCTGAGCAATTCGACGGGAAGCTGGAGCAGTATCCCGGTGCCGTCACCCGTGTTGGGTTCGGCACCGACGGCACCGCGGTGCTCCAGGTTCTCCAACGCGTCCAGCGCATCCGTCACCAGGGCGTGCGAACGACGCCCCTGGATGTCGGCGATCATGGCGACGCCGCATGAATCGGATTCGTTGACCGGGTCGTAGAGACCCTGCGCGTCGGGGAGTGCCGAGAACAGCAACTGAGGTACCTCCGCAGTCTTGGAGATGATGTGCAGGGACTGCGTCGGCCCGAAAAGTCAGTGTATCAGCGCAGACACCCGTCTACCCAGCCGAAAGCGTGGGGACCAGCGGGAACCCCGGCCAGTTACGCACCACGGTCCAGACGGCGGCCGCCACGACGACCGTGACGGTGGCCGCAACCGGCATCAGCTGTTGGCCCCGTCGCCATCGCACCACCAGCCACGCCAGCAACAGGGGCAGACCGACCAGGAGGAAGACGTTGTCGACGACCGCGGCCCCGATATTGCCGGTGAGCAGATCATGGGTCATCCGCAGACCACCGCAGGCCGGGCAGTTCAGGCCGGTCAGCAGCTTGAATGGGCAGCCGGGGAACAGGAAGCCCGGCTTGTGCGGGTCGGCGAGACCGATATAGGCCAGACTGCCGGCCACGGCCACGCCGGTGCCGATGAGTACCGGCTTCGATGCCGACGGAACCTTAAGTTCCATCGCGAAGGGGGCGGCCCTGCGGGTCGCGGACCTTGTCGGTGAGCAGCAGGACAGCGTCGATGATGCCCCAGATGACCGCACCCAACCCGCAGGTGACCAGGCCGACCAGCAATTGGGCGATACCCAGGCCGGTGTAACCGAGGTAGATGCGGCCGATGCCGACCAATCCGAACAGGCCGAGCAACTGCAGCAGGCCGGCGACCACCTTGGATTTGTCCGAATAGGGCTCCCCGGTCAGCGGGTGCCGGCCGTAGGGCGCCGTCGGGTCGTAATAGGCACCCGGGGGCGGGTAGGGCGGGGGGTACTGCGGCGGATACTGCGCTCCTCCCGGCGGGGGCGGCGGGATCCTGCCCGGATCGACACCATAGGGCGGCTGCTCGGTCATGGATTCAGGATGCCAGAGATCGACTGGCCGATAGTGAAGTACGTGGGTTATGGGGCGATTGCCCGCCCCCGAGCGACTGTCGCGCGGCAACCGCTTGGTGTGCCGATGACGACCGGCCTCAGCCGTCGGCGGGTTTCACCGCCAGCACCGGCTTGCGGCACTCCAGCAGCAGCTGCTGAGACACACTGCCCAGCAACAGCTTTCCCACTGGATTACGGTGCCGGATGCCGATCACCAACAACTCGGCCGCCGGGCGGTCCATCGCGTCGAGCAGCTCGTCGACGGGGTCCGCCCCCACCGGCTGTGACACCTGGTAGCGCACGCCGGAGGCCGCGAGGTGCTCCTCCAGGTGGTGCAGCGCGCCGGACTGGGCGAAGCCGGGATCGGCCAAGGCCTCCCCCTTGGTCGCGTTGATCACCAGCACGTCGGCATCGCGCAGCCGGGCCTCGCGGAGGCCGTGCTCCAGCGCGGCCTGGCCGAATTGGTCCGCGGTGTAACCGATGACGATCATGCGTTGGCCTTCTCTTCCAGGTCACGATCCGCGCTGCCGGCGGGCTTGCGCACCAGGCGCAGGATCAACGGCAGCGCGATCAACAGCAGCATGCACACGTATACCGCGATGGCCACCGGCTCGGTGAACAGGTTGCCCCAGTCACCGCCGCCCAGCTGCAGGCTCTGGCGCAGCTGCCGCTCGATCCGCGGGCCCAGGATGACCCCGATGATCAGCGGCAGCACCGGCAGCCCGAACCGGCGCATCATCAACCCGAGTAGGCCGAACACCAGCAGCAGGGCCAGGTCCAGCGGCTGCACGTTGACGGCCAGCGCGCCGAGGGTGGCGAAGAACAGGATGCCGGCATACAGGTACGGCCGTGGGGTGCGCAGCAGCTTCGCCCACAGTGGGGCCAACGGCAGGTTGAGCACCAGCAGCAGGAAGTTGCCGATGAACAGGCTGGCGATCAGTGTCCAGATCAGCAGCGGTTCCTTCTCGAACAGCGTGGGTCCGGGCTGGATGCCGTAGGACACGAACGCCGTCAGCATCACCGCGGCGGTGGCGTTGGTCGGCAGGCCGAGCGACAGCATGGGCACCAAAGTGCCTGCCGCAGAGGCGTTGTTGGCCGCCTCCGGGCCGGCGACACCTTCGATGGCACCCTTGCCGAACTCCTCGGGATGTTTGCTCAGCTTCTTCTCGGTGATATAGGACAGGAACGTCGGCAGCTCCGCGCCGCCGGCGGGCAGGGCACCGAACGGGAAACCGTAGGCGGTGCCGCGCAGCCACGGCTTCCAGGACCGCTTCCAGTCCGACCGGCTCATCCACGGTCGTCCCACCGGGATCACGTCGGCGGGCCGGCGACGCAGATGCGCAGACACCCACAACGCCTCACCGAGTGCGAAGATGGCCACCGCGACGACCACGATGTCGATCCCGTCGGACAACAGCGGCAACCCGAAGGTGGCGCGCGGCTGTCCCGTCATGAAGTCGATCCCGATGATGCCGATGGCCAGCCCGAGCAGGAGTGAGATGGCTCCGCGCAGTTTCGATTCGCCCAGCACGGCGGTCACCGCGACCAGGGCGAACAGCATGATCGCCAGGTACGACGGGGCTCCGAGGGTGACCGCGAACCGGGACACCGCCGGGGCGAACGCGGCCAGCAGGACGGTGCCGATGGTGCCCGCGACGAACGACCCGATGGCGGCGGTGGCCAGGGCCTGCGCGGCGCGCCCGGCCTTGGCCATCTTGTTGCCCTCGATCGCGGTGATCACCGACGACGACTCACCGGGGGTGTTGAGCAGGATGGAGGTGGTCGACCCGCCGTACATGCCGCCGTAGAAGATGCCGGCGAACATGATGAACGCCGCGCTGGGGCTGACGTTGTAGGTGATGGGCAGCAGCAGCGCCACCGTCATGGCCGGGCCGATACCGGGCAGCACGCCGACGGCGGTACCCAGCAGCACGCCGATCATCGCGTACACCAGGTTCATCGGGGTGGCCGCCTCGGCGAACCCCTGCAACAGCCAGTTGAAGTTTTCCATCTACAGGATCCCGTCCAGAATGCCTGCGGGCAGCGGGATTCCGAGCCCGGAGTAGAACGCGTAGAAACTGCCGACCGCCAGCACCGTGCCGATCACCAGGTTGCGCACCCAATGCCGGCTGCCCAGAATCGTTGCCGCACCGGCGAACAGCAAGGCGCCGGTGATCGCCCAGCCCAGCGGCTCGACGGCGACGATGACGCCCACGAACAGCGCCACCAGCAACCCGACGGTGCGCCAGTCGGCAGGACTGTCCGGGTCGACGTCCTCGCCGCCCTCCATCTGCCCGACCGATCCGCGCTCGATCGCGATGCCCAGCGCGCCCGCGAGCAGGATCAGTCCGATGCCGATGACGATCGGAAAGAACTTCGGCCCCACCGGATCCACCTTGGCGAAACCGGCGGTCAGTCGCAGCGCGTCGACGATCAGGAACCCGCCGACGGCCACCATGACGACGCAGATCAGATATTGCGAGCGGTCGACGGTCTTCACAGCAGACCCAGCTCGGTCAGCGTCGTCGACACCCGGTGATCCTGGTCGGCGAGGAACTGTTCGAACGCCGGGCCGGTGAGGAACGCGTCACTCCAGCCGTTACGCACCAGCGCCTCCTTCCATTGGTCGGTGCCATGCAGGTCGGTCAGTGCCCGCACCATGGCGTCGCGGGCGTCGTCGGAGATTCCGGGCGGGGCGAGCACCCCGCGCCAGTTGGTGAAGGTCAGGTCGATCCCGGCCTCGGTGAGGGTGGGCGCGTCGATGCCCTCGACGCGTTCGGTGCCCGACACGGCCAGCACCCGCACCTGGCCGGCCTCGATCTGATCGACGTACTCCCCCAAACCCGAAGTGCCGACCGCGATCTTGCCGCCCAGCAGCGCGGTCAACAGATCACCGCCGCCGTCGTAGGTGATGTAGTTGACCCGTTTCGGGTCGACGCCGACGGCGCGGGCGGTCTCCATCGGGAACAGGTGATCGGGTCCGCCCGGCGACGATCCGCCGCCGACGGTCATCCGCGCCGGGTCGGCCTTCCAGGCGGCGACGAAATCGGCCATCGTCCGATACGGCGAATTGGCCGGGACCAGAATGCCTTCCTGCTCCTCCACCATCTTCGCCAGCGCGGTGGCATCCGAGGCTCGCGCGGTCGAACCGTTGGTGTAGGTCGCGCCGACCACCCCGAGCCCCATCATCATCATGAGGTCGTCGTTGCCTTTTTCGTTCATCAGGCGGGCCATGGCCACCGTGCCGCCCGCGCCGATCACGTTGAAAACCTCGACACGGCCGGTGATATCGGTGTCTTCCATGATCTTCACCGCGGTCCGCGCGGTCAGGTCGTATCCGCCGCCGGGGCTGTTGGGCACCATCATCCGCAGCCGGTGCAGCCCGGTGGTCTGCTCACCGCGGGTCACCCCACAGGCCGTCAACAGCAGCGCCGCCACCAGCAGCACGGCCAGTCCCGCTCTGGAACGCACGGTCATCCCCCATCGTCGATGTGATGTTCGGCAATACTGGACCCATCGGGTGACGTGGGTCACGCATGAGTTCGCAAAGGAAGTTGTGGTCGTTAAGTTCACGAAGCCGCCGTTCAAGGGCAGAAGTCTGGCCGGCCAGTTCCTGCTGTTCCAGCTGCTGGTGGTGGCGGTGGTGCTGATCGCGGTGGCCGCGGTATCGGTGGCCCAGTCCATCCGGGAGTTCCGCGATGTCCGCGGCCAGCGGATGATCGCGGTCGCCGAGAACGTGGCGTCCACCCCGATCGTGCGGGACCGCGTCGAAAAGCACTGGACCGACCCGTTCATGGGCCAGGTCCTGGCGCCCGACGTGGACCGCGCCGTGGCGCTGTCCGGAGCGGGCCTGGCCGAGATCCTGGACCCGGCCGGGGTGGTGCGGGTGTCCTCGGATCCCGACCGGATCGGTGCTCGCATGGACCTGAACATCAGCCTGGCCGACGAGGGTCGGGCATGGTTCGGCGACGGCGATATCGCCGGTGTGCGAAACCTGATCGGTCAGGTGCCGATCCTGGCCGCCAGCGGCGCGGTGCTGGGCATCGTCTCGGTCAGCGAGCGCTACCCCACCGTGTGGGAGCTGCTCGGCGGCGCCGGCGAACGGCTACTGCTCTACCTGGGACTCGGGGCGGTGCTGGGGCTGGCCGCGTCCTGGCTGCTGTCCCGCCGGATCAAGCGCCACACCCGCGGGCTGGAGGTCACCGAGATCGCGGGACTGGCCGACCATCGAGAAGCGTTGCTGCACAGCATCCGTGAGGGTGTGGTGGCCGTCAACCCCGACGGGGTGGTCACCGTGCTCAACGACAGCGCCCAGGAACTCCTCGGACTGGACGCCGACGCGGTGGGCCGACGGGTCGACGAACTGGGACTGGGACAAGCCGTGGTCGACTTCCTGATGTCGGGTGAGGAGGGCCACGACGCGATCATCGCCACCGGCAGCCATGTGCTGGCGCTGAACCGGCGGGCCGCCAACAGCCAGGGCAGGCGCATCGGTACCGTCACCACCATGCGTGACAGCACCGAATTGGCGGCGCTGCAAGCGCAGTTGTCCTCGCATCGCAGCGTCACCGACACCCTGCGTGCACAGACCCACGAATTCGCCAATCAGCTGCACACCATCTCCGGACTGGTGCAGCTCGGCGAGTACGACGCCGTGCACGAACTCGTCGGTACCCTGACCCGTCGCCGTGCCGAGATCAACGATGCTGTCACCCAACGAGTTTCCGATCCGGCGGTGGCCGCGCTGCTGATCGCCAAGACGTCACTGGCCGCCGAGAACGGGGTCACCCTGGTGCTGGACCCGCACAGCCGGCTGCGGGCACTGCCGCCGGCCACGGCCACCGACGTGATCACCTTGCTGGGCAACCTGATCGACAACGCCGTGGACGCCTCGGTGGGCGCGCCGCGGGCCGAGGTGCACGTGACCGTGCGCGACGACGACGGCCTGACCATCACCGTCACCGATTCCGGGCCGGGGGTGCCACCGCACCTGCGCGAATCGCTGTTCGCACGAGGGGTGACCTCCAAACCTGACGTCCCCGGCGGCCGCGGTATCGGGCTGGCCCTGGTCCGGCTGGTCACCACCCAGCACGGCGGGCACGTCGAGATCGAGGACGCGCCCGGCGGCGGCGCGTCGTTCGTGGTGCGGCTGGCCCATGCGTGACGTGCTGATCGTCGACGACGATTTCATGGTCGCCGAGATTCACCGCCGGTTCGTCGAGCGGATCGACGGTTTCCGGCCGGTCGGGGTGGCCCGCACCGGCGCCGAGGCGTTGGACGCCGCCGCAGAGCTGCGGCCGGATCTGATCCTGCTGGACGTGTACCTGCCCGATATGTCGGGCCTGGCGGTGTTGCACCGGTTGCGCGCGGAGGGCAACCGGGTCGGCGTCATCATGATCACCGCGGCCAGGGAGCTGGACACGGTGCGCGGCGCGCTGGACGGCGGCGCGGCCGACTACCTGATCAAACCGTTCGAATTCGACCAGCTGCGCGCCAAACTCGCGGGGTTCGCGGCCCGCGCCGAAGCACTGGCCGCCGACGGCGGTGCCGACCAGTCGATGATCGACGCGTTGTTCAGCGGTGCCGCCCCCGTCCCGACGGCCGTGCTACCGAAAGGCCTCGGCGCCGAAACCGGTCAGCTGGTGCTCGACGCGGTGCGCACCGCCGACGAGGTGTCCGCCGCCGAGTGCGCCGATCTGGTGGGCATCTCCAGGGTCAGCGCCCGTCGTTATCTGGAGCACTACCTGAGCACCGGCCTGCTGGAACTGCGCCTGCAGTACGGCGCGGGCCGCCCCGAACGCCGCTACCGCAGCGCCGATCAGCGATCGAACCCCGGATAGCCCGACCACCGATAGGATCCCCGCATGGTGCGGCGATGTCTGGCGCTCGCCCTGGCGCTGGTGGTCGCCGGCTGCGCGCCCACGATCCAACCGGCCGCACCCGAGGCCGGCGGTGCGCAGGCCGACGCCATCATGCGGATCGTGCGCGACACGATGACCGAGGCGCACCTCAAAGCGGTGATCGTGCGGGTGACCGTCGGCGGCAGGGAAGTGCTCACGAAGGCGGTCGGCGAGTCGATGACCGGTGTCCCGGCCACTCCTGCCATGCATTTCCGCAATGGCGCCGTGGCGATCTCGTACGTGGCGACACTGCTACTCATCCTCGTCGAGGAGAAAAAAGTCGGCCTCGACGACAAGCTGGCCACCTGGCTACCAGACGTTCCGCATGCCGACCGCGTCACCCTGCGCCAGCTTGCCCAGATGACCTCCGGTTACGTCGACTACGTCATCGGCAACACCGCCATGAACGAGGCTCTGTACGCAAATCCGTTCCGGCATTGGACAGCCCGGGAACTGCTGGATTTCTCGGTGCACCAGCCGCTGCTCTACGAGCCAGGCACCAACTGGAATTACGCCCACACCAATTACGTGTTGCTCGGGCTGGCGCTGGAGAAGGCCACTGGGATGGACATGCCGACACTGTTGTCCGAGAAAGTGCTTCGCCCACTGGGTTTGACCAGCACCGCCGACGCCGACACCCCGGCCATCCCGGCCCCGGTGCTGCACGCGTTCAGTTCCGAGCGCCGAGCGGCCCTCCAGATTCCCGCGGGCACCGCGTTCTACGAGGACACCACCTTCTGGGATCCGTCCTGGACCCTCACGCACGGCGCCATCCAGACCTCGAACATCTACGACCTGGAGGCCACCGCCGTCGGGATCGGCTCGGGTCGACTGCTGTCCACCGACTCCTACCGGGCGATGGTGTCCACCGCGCTGCGCGGCACCACCCACGCCCAACCGGGCTGCACGACGTGCGCGGCGATGAACGACGGCTACACCTACGGACTGGGCCTGGTGATCTCGGGGAACTGGCTGATGCAGAACCCGATGTTCGCCGGCTACGCGGCCACCGAGGCGTACTTGCCGGCACGCAAGATCGCCGTCGCCGTCGCGGTCACCTTCGCCCCCGACGCGTTCGACGATCAGGGCGACTACCGCAACGAAGCCGAGACACTGTTCCGCAGGATCGGTGCCGAACTGGCACCCGGGGATGCGCCGCCGGTGCCACCGGCGAAATAATGACGCGGTGGCATCCAAGGTCCTCTTCCTCTACAACGAACACCTGGCTTCCGAGGCCCTGCTCGGTGAGGCGTTCACCGAGCAGGGTTTCGACGTGCACACCTTCGAGGTGGTGCCGGCGGAGCGGATCGAGGACCCCGCCTGCGAGGTGAGCTTCCCCGCCGCTGCCGACTACGACGTCATCGTCCCGTTGGGGGCGCGGTGGCCGGTCTACGACGAAGCGCTGCGCCGCACCTGGGTGGGCGCGGAGACCCAGTTGTTGCACGACGCCGCCGATGCCGGGGTTGGCGTGCTCGGCGTGTGCTTCGGCGGCCAATTGATCGCGCAGGCGTTCGGTGGCTCGGTGTCGCGGGCGCCGGTGGCCGAGATCGGTTGGACCGATATCAGCACCGACCGACCCGACCTGGTGCCGGCCGGCCCGTGGTTCGAATGGCATTTCGACCGCTGGACGTTGCCGCCCGGCGCGATCGAGGTCGCCAGGACCGCCAACGCATCACAGGCATTCGTGCTGGGCCGCGCCCTGGCGCTGCAGTTCCACCCCGAGATCGATCACGGACTGCTGGCCTTGTGGCTGGCCGGTGACCGCGACGGGGAGGTGATCGGCCACGGCCTCGACCATGACGAAATACTTTTCCGCACGGCGCAATTGAAGGACGACACGGTAGCGCGGGTGCGCACTCTGGTCGACGGGTTCCTCACCGAGGTGGCCCGTCAGCCGTGCCCCAGTTCATGAGCCAGCGCCGCCTCGATACCGGGGCGGCGGAACCGGTGCCCCAGCTCGAGCAGCACACCGGGGCGCACCCGCTGGTCGGCCTCGGCGAGCTCACGCACGCCCTGTTCGCCCAGCAGGAGCCGGGGACCGAACGACGGCACCGGCAGCAGCGTCGGGCGGTGCAGTACCCGGCCCAGCGCGGCGGTGTACTCGGCGTTGGTCACCGGTTCGGGCGCCACGGCGTTCACCGGCCCGGTGAGCCGCTCGTCGTAGAGTGCGCGGTGGTAGACGTCGAGCAGGTCGTCCAGGCCGATCCACGACAACCATTGCGCGCCGCTGCCCAACCGGCCGCCGAGCCCCGCCGCGAACAGTGGCCGTAGCAGCCGCAGCGTACCGCCGGCGGCCGATTGCACCACGCCGGTGCGGATATTGACCACGCGCAGGCCCGCCGCCGCGGCCGGGCCGGTCGCGGCCTCCCAGTCGGCCACCACGTCGGCCAGGAAACCGGCACCGCGGCCGCTGCTTTCGTCCAGCTCGACCGAGCCGCGGTCATACCCGTAGAACCCGACCGCCGAGGCGGCGACGAACACCTTCGGTCCGCCGTCAAGGGTCCGGCCGGCCAGCTCGGCCAACGCCCGCGTCGGCTCGATCCGGCTGTCCCGGATGGCCTTTCGATGTTCGGCCGTGAAGCGCCCCGCAATGGATTCACCCGCCAGGTGCACCACCGCGTCCACACCGGCCAGCAGTCCGGGATCCGGCGACGACGGATCCCATTGCCGCTCTTGCGGTCCGGTCGCGCAACGGCGCACCAACCGGATCACCCGGTGGCCACCGGTGGACAGGAACGCCGTCAGCGCCGACCCGACCAGGCCACCGGCGCCGGTGACGGCGACGGTCAGCGAACCCAGGCCCGCCGCGGTGGCATCACGGTGGGCCGCCAGGTCGTCGGCGAGTTGGGCGTGCCGGTAGACGAACATCGGCCGCAGCGCCGCAGCGGGCACCACGGTGTCGACCCGGTCGAATACCCGCGTCGAACCCGGTCCGGCCGAGGCGAACTCGTGCGTATGCCGCCACTGCCCGACCACCCGGGCCGGCCAGGACCGCGGCCCGTCGGAGTCCAGGGCGTCGACGAAGCGGTGCGGCGGGTCATAGGCGGCCGGGTCGTGGCGCGCCACCCAGCGCAGTCCGCCCGGCAAACCCAGCACCGCCCGGCCGTCGGCCAGTGACGATGTCTCGGAGACCACCGTCATGGGTTGCCACGGCGGCACCAGCCGCCGCATGGCGCCCGGGCGGGTGTGCCAGTCGAAGACGACGTCGAGCGGATGGTCGACCACGCTGTGGTACTCGATGCCCATCGTGATTGCCCCCTTCGCTGTCGGGGTATCTGGTCCTACGCTGGTGCTGTCCCCATCGAAACTACCGCGATGAAAAAGGTTCTCCGCCGCCGAACCGGATTGGGCAGGTTCGCCGACCGCCGCGATGCCGGCCGGGCCCTGGCCGGACTCCTTGCGTCCTACCGGGGACGCACCGATGTGCTGGTGCTGGGGCTGGCCCGGGGCGGGATCCCGGTGGGCTGGGAGGTAGCCGCTGCCCTGCACGCCCCGTTCGACGCGTTTCTGGTGCGCAAGCTCGGGGCGCCGGACTGGCCCGAGCTCGCGATGGGAGCGCTGGCCGGCGGCGGCGGGCTGGTGCTCAACACGGACGTGATACGCAGCCTGGACGTCAGTGACAGCCAACTTCAGGCGACGATCCGGGCCGAGACCGCCGAGCTGCGCCGCCGGGAGCGCGTGTACCGCGGTGACCGGCCGCCACCGGAGCTGGCGGGCCGCACGGTGATCCTGGTGGACGACGGGGTCGCGACCGGTGCCAGCATGTTCGCTGCCGTGCGCGGCGTGCGGGCAGCCGGATGCGAATCGGTGGTGGTGGCCGTGCCGGTGGGTGCGGAATCGACCTGCCGCGCGCTGCGCGCCGAGGCGGACGCCGTGCTGTGTGTATGCACCCCGCCGGATTTCAGCGCTGTCGGCCAGCTGTACGACGATTTCCGGCAGACCGGCGACGACGAAGTGCGCCAGCTGCTGGCGACCCCGACCTAGCTCTTGGGCTCCACGTCACTCTTGGTGTCGGCATCGCTCGCTGTGTCGGCGGCGCCGTGCTCTGCGTCAGTGGATTCTGCCTCGGTCGCCAGACCCGACTCCGCTTCCGCCTCGACGGCTTCCGGAGCCTCGGCCGTCTCCTCGTCCGGGTAATCCTGAACCGCCGTCTCGGCTTCCTGGCCGGTGGCGTCGCCGTCGGTCACGGCGTCATCGTCGGCGTCGTCGGCGTTACGGCGCGACCGGTCCCGCAACGCATCGACGATGAGCAGCAGCACACCGATCACGCTGGCACCGATACAGACCCAGGCAATCAGCTCGTTGCTGGTGACGACGGCGGCCACCAATGCAGCCAGGCCGATGACGGCAAGGACGAGCGCGATGATCAACATTGATCGAACTTAGCCGGTTGTCGGACCGGTCAGTTGTTTCCGCGGTTGAACTGGTTGAAGCCGCCGGAATCGTTGGCCGCACCGGTATCCACCGGGGCGGCCGAACCACGCTGGCCGAGCTCCTCGAGCTGCGATTCCAGGTAGGTCTTCAGACGGGTGCGGTACTCGCGCTCGAAGGTGCGCAGTTGCTCGAGGCGACCTTCCAGGACCGTGCGCTGCTGGTTGATGGTGCCCATGATCTCGGAGTGCTTGCGCTCGGCGTCGGCCTGCAGGGCGTCGGCCTTCTCCTGGGCCTGACGCAGCTGCGTCTCGGACCGGGTCTGGGCGTCCGACAACAGCGCATCGGCGCGCTGGCGGGCGTCGGCGACCGTGGTCTCCGCGGTGTGGCGCGCCTCGCTGACCAGGGCGTCGGCCTGGGCACGGGCGTCGGAGAGCAGCTTCTCGGACTCCGCCTTGGCCGAGCTGGTGAGCCGGTCGGCGGTGTCCTGGGCCAGGCTGAGCACCTTGGCGGCCCGCACGTGGTGGTCTTCTGAGACCGGAGCGGCCGGCGCCTGGACGACGGGCTGCGGCGCCTCGTAGACCGGCTGCTGCACCACGGGCTCCGGCTCGGGCTCGGGCTGGTAGGCGGGGATGGACTGGGTGGGCTGGGCACCGCCCGCGCGGGCGCCGGCCAGCTCCTGGTCGAGCTCGGACACCCGCTGACGCAGGTCGGCGTTCTCCTCGATGAGCCTGGTGAGCTCGTTCTCCACCAGGTCGAGGAACGCGTCGACCTCGTCCTCGTTGTAGCCGCGTTTACCGATGGGCGGCTTACTGAATGCGACGTTGTGAACGTCGGCTGGTGTGAGCGGCATCGTCTGCCCCCTTGAAGTCTGGACCGTCAACCGGTTTCAAAGTGTAAAGCGTAGGTACGAGTAACTGGCGTCCATCCTGTCACAGCAGACCCGGCGGTTGCAGAGGAGGTTGATAATTAAGAGCTAATTTCAATCTTCTCCGCTGGTAGCCGGCCTGCCAGGGGGTTGCGGACGGGCCTCAGCCGGCCGATCCGGCCGCGGCCCCGAAGGCCAGCTGCATGCCGATGAAGGCGACCAGCAACAGCACCATGATGGACAGGTCGAAGCGCACCGCACCGATGGTCAGTTGCGGAATCAGTCGACGCAGCAGCTTCACCGGCGGGTCCGTGACGGACAGGATGAGCTCGAGGATCACCACCGTGACCCCCTTGGGGTGCCAGTCCCGGCTGAACGACCGGATGAACTCCACGACCACGCGGGCGATCAGCAGGAGCCAGAACACGAACAGCGCGAAACCCAGGATTTCGAAGAACAGCGCCAACTGAAGCCGACCTCACTACGGCGGAAACACGATTGCGAACCGATGGGAGCGGGACCCTCGGAAAACCCCACGAAAAGGTCATGGAAAGCCCCTGCGAAATCAGCCTACCCGGCAGCTGCCGGGCGCCCGCTCCTACTGGTAGGAGTAGAAGCCGGCCTCGGCGATCCGGCGCCGCTCCTCGGCCGTCACGTCGACATCGGCCGGCGAGAGCAAAAACACCTTGGTGGCCACCTTGTCGAACGAGCCACGCAGGGCGAACGCCAGCCCGGCCGCGAAATCGACGAGGCGCTTGGCGTCCGCGTTGTCCATCGACACCAGATCCATGATCACCGGCGTGCCGTCGCGGAACCGCTCACCGATGGTGCGGGCCTCGCTGTAGTCCTTGGGGCGCAGCGTGGTGATCTTGGCCAACGGGCTGCCGGCCTCGAACAGCTCGGCCATCCGGCGCGGCTCCATGGCCAGCGCACCACGGGTGGCGGCGGCGGGGAACCGCGGCGCGGGACGGTCGAACTCGCGCGGGGCGCGCAACCGGCCTTCGAATCGCGGTGAGTCGTATCCGCCGCGGTAGCCACCCGGCGCCATGTCCATCTCGCGCTCGTATTCGCGCGGGCCGCGATCGTCGAACGCGCGACTGTCGCGGTGCTCCCGGCCGTAACCCTCGTCCTCGAAGCGGTCCTCGGCGCCGCGGCGGGCGTAGCTGCGCGCGGGCCGCTCGTCGTCGTAGTAGTCGTCCTCGTAGTCGTCCATCGGCGCCATACCGAAGTAGGCCTTGACCTTGTGCAGTGTGCTCATCGCCTGCCCCTTCTGCTGCTGATGTCTGTGGTGTCTGTGATGAAGATGTGACTGGAGTGACTACTCAGGGTGACGTTAGCGGGCGTTGCCCCATCAACGCGGTACCGACACGCACACACGTCGATCCGTGTCGCACAGCTATCTCCATATCCCCGGACATGCCCGCCGACAGGCCCAGCCGGTGGGCGAACGACCGCTGCACGCGGTCACGCTCGGCGGCCAGTTGGGCAAATGCGTCTTCGGCATCCCAGCCCAACGGCGGAATGCCCATCAGCCCAGCGAATTCCAGCGCGTCGATGGCATCGGCGGCGGCACCCAGTTCCAGCACCTGGTCGGGCGCGCCGATCGGAATCCCACCGCGGGCGGGGTCGCCGTCCAGGCTGATCTGCAGGTAGATCCGCAGCGGCTCGGTGCGCCGGCCCGCCGCCATCTCCTGTTCTGCCGCACCGCCGAGTGCCGCGATCAGCCGGGCGCTGTCCACCGAATGCGCCGCGTAGGCCCAGCGGGCCACCGCGCGGGCCTTGTTGCGCTGGATGCTGCCGATCATGTGCCAGCGGATCCGCTCGCCGGGGAACTGCGCGGCCACGGTGTCGACCTTCTTGGCCGCCTCCTGCTCACGCGATTCGCCGAAGTCATTGCAGCCCAACCGATGCAGGATCACCACATCGGAGGCTGGGAAGAATTTGGTGACCGGCAGCAATTCGATATCGCGGACATCGCGGCCGGCCGCCTCGGCGGCGGCGGACAGCCGCGCCCGAACCGCGGCCAGTGATCCGGCCAATTCCACGTCGCGATGCGTCTGGTCGGTCATTCCATCCACACCAACGACGCCAGCCGGCCGGTGGGTGCCCCGCGTCGATGACTGAACAGCTGACGGTCCTCGACGGTGCAGCGCGGGTCGATATCGATGGCGGTGATCCCCAATGTGGTGAGTTGTCTGGCGATTCCGGCCCGGATGTCCAGACCGGGGGTGCCCTTGGCGGTGGTGGTGCGACTACCCGGCAGGGCGGCCTCGACATCGTCGGCCATGGCGGCGGGCACCTCGTAGTTGCGGCCGCTGACCGCCGGCCCGAGCAGCACCGAGATATCGGCGACCGTGGCGCCCAGGCCGACCATGGCTTCCACGGTGCGCGCGACGATGCCGCGTTGGGCGCCGACCCGGCCGGCGTGCGCCGCACCGATGACGCCGGCGCGCGCGTCGGCCAGCAGCACCGGGACGCAGTCGGCGGACAGCACCGCCAGGGCCAACCGCCGCGTGGTGGTCACCAACGCGTCGGTGTCGTCGACCGGCGAACCCGGGTCGCCGTCGACCACCACGACATGGTCGGAATGGACCTGATTCATCCAGACGACGGCCTCGGCGCCGATGGCGTCGGCCAACCGCGTGCGGTTGGCCGACACCGCTGCCGGATCGTCGCCGACGTGGTCGCCGAGATTGAAGGAGTCATACGGTGGCCGCGAGACACCGCCCCCGCGGGTGGTGGTGACCCGCCGAACCCGTACGGGCACGGTGTCTAGTGGCGCATGAACGGCGGCACGTCGACGTCGTCATCAGAGATGCCGCCGTCATCGGGACCACCGATTCGGACTGTGGCGCCGTTGGTGTGCCCGGCGGGAACGCTGACCGCGTCGGCCGGTTCGAACACCGAGGACCGCACGTTGCCCGACGCTCCGGGCGCAATCGTCTGCGCGCCACCGGTGACCGGCTTGCGACTGGGGGTGACGCTGTCGAATCCGGCGGCGATGACGGTGACCCGCACCTCGTCGCCCAGTGAGTCGTCGATGACGGTGCCGAAGATGATGTTGGCGTCGGCGTGGGCGGCCTCCTGCACCAGCGAGGCGGCCTCGTTGATCTCGAACAGGCCCAGGTCGCTGCCGCCGGCCACCGACAGCAGCACGCCCTGGGCGCCCTCCATCGAGGCTTCCAGCAGCGGCGAGTTGATGGCGATCTCGGCGGCCTTGAGCGCACGGCCGTCGCCGCGGGCCGACCCGATGCCCATCAGCGCGGTGCCCGCGCCACTCATCACACCCTTGACGTCGGCGAAGTCGACGTTGATCAGACCCGGGGTGGTGATCAGGTCGGTGATTCCCTGCACGCCGTTGAGCAGGACCTCGTCGGCGCTGCGGAAGGCGTCCATCAGCGAAACGGCGGCATCGCCCATCTGCAGCAGCCGGTCGTTGGGGATGACGATCAGGGTGTCGCAGCTCTCGCGCAGCGACTGGATGCCGTTCTCGGCCTGGTTGGAGCGGCGCTTGCCCTCGAAGGAGAACGGCCGGGTGACCACGCCGACGGTCAGCGCGCCGAGCTTGCGGGCGATGGACGCCACCACCGGCGCGCCGCCGGTGCCGGTGCCGCCGCCCTCACCGGCGGTGACGAACACCATGTCGGCGCCGCGCAGCAGTTCCTCGATATCGTCCTTGGCGTCTTCGGCGGCCTTGCGGCCCACCTCGGGGTCCGCACCGGCACCCAAGCCCCGGGTGGAGTCCCTGCCGACGTCGAGCTTGACGTCGGCATCGCTCATCAGCAGCGCCTGCGCGTCGGTGTTGATGGCGATGAACTCCACGCCCTTGAGGCCGTGCTCGATCATTCGGTTGACGGCATTGACGCCGCCGCCGCCGATGCCGACCACCTTGATGACGGCGAGGTAGTTATGCGGGGGGGTCATCGGTTGCCTTCCTCCCAGAATGTCCGTGGGTCCTGTGGCGAAAAACCCTCAACCTCAACCATAGGTTTAAAGTTATGTCAAGTAGTTCCGCGCAAACAGAACGGTAGGGCGACGATGCCGTATCGCGCGTCAGGCGCGCCGGGGTGTCGCTCGGGTTTTATTTCACCGTCGGCAGATCCGGGCTGGACACGTCGTAGGTGCGTCCCGGCTGGGTGAGCAGCGCCGCGAGCTTGAGCGCCTTCTCCTCGGTGCGATCGTTGGTGCCCCACACCACCGTCCGACCGTCGATCAGGGTCAGCGTGATCGCGGCGACCGACGGTGCGGCGATCCGGCTGACCTGTCCGGCCACCTCCGGCGGCAGCGAGGTGAGCACCTGCAGCGCCGCCTTGGTGGCGGGATCCTTCGGGCCGGGAGTGTCGGTGTCCAGATAGGCCAGCCCCGGTGGCGGCGGCCCGGTGAAGAAGTCGACGCCGTCCTTGTCATAGAGGTGCGGGCCGTCCGGAAAGTCCTTGACCACCAGCGGTACCCGTTCCACTACGGTGATCCGCAACGTCGACGGATACTCGCGCTGCACCCGCGCGCTGGCCACCCGACGCAGCGTGGCCACCCGCTCGGCCACCGCATCGGTGTCGACCTGGAGCAGCGGGGTGCCCGCCGGAACAGCTGCCGCGGCGCCGACCTCATCCTCGGTCAGCACGCTCAGCCCGGTGATCACCGTCGCCCGCACCGACATGACCGGTGTGAAGTACAGCACCAGGCCCAGACCCACCACGACCACCGACAGCAATGCCGTCCACATGAGCAACTTCAGGCCCCGGATGACGCGGCGGGGCGGCGCAGGCCGTTGCGGCTCGGCGCGGCCCGCGACCTTCCGCTTGGCCTCCCGGCGCGCCTGTTCGATGGCCATGGCGCGGGCCTGCGCGGCCCGGCGTTCCTCCCGTTCCCGCCGCGCCCGACGCCGCGGACCCTCGAAATCCTGCGCCGAATCCGGCGCCGAAGCAGCTGCTGCCTCGGCGCTGTCGGGAGCCGGCGGGGTGTCCGCCGGCTCCGCGGCCTCGGCGGTGTCGGTCTCGTGTTCGGGCTCGGTCATCACCACACCGGCCTGCGCTGCAAGGCGTCGAGAATCTCGCGACCGAGCAGGGTGACGTCACCGGCGCCCATGGTGACCACCACGTCACCGGCTGCGGCCAGCTGCGCCACCCGGTCCGCGACCGCCGAGAAGTCCGGGACATAGTGCACCGGCGCACTGACGTGCTCGACGATGCTGCGCCCGCTGACGCCCGCGATCGGCTGCTCGCGGGCGGCGTACACGTCCAGCACGATCACCTCGTCGGCGGCGCTCAGCGCGGTACCGAACTCGCGCGCGAAAGTCTGTGTCCGCGAATACAGGTGGGGTTGGAACACCACGATGGCCCGGCCCTTCGATTCCCGGGCCAGGGTGTGCACCGCCGACAGCGCGGCCGCCACCTTGGTCGGGTGATGTGCGTAATCGTCGAAAACCCGCACCCCGGCCGCCGTCCCGACCAGTTCGAAGCGCCGCCGCACCCCCTCGAACGCCGCAAGGGCTTCCAGCACGACATCCGATTGGGCGCCGGCTTCGATCGCGGCCAGCAGCGCCGCCAGTGCGTTGAGTGCCATGTGCCGGCCGGGCACCGCGAGCCGCATGGTGCGCGGGGCGGCCTCCCCCGCCAACCGCACGGTGGCGACCGCGGTGGTGCCGTGCTGTTCCCAGTCCAGCAGTTCACCGGCCAACTCCGGCCGGCCCGCCACGTCGCCTCGGCTGCCATAGCGCAGTACCCGGATCCCCAGCGCCGCAGTGCGTTCGGCGAAGGCGGCGGCACCCGGGTCGTCGACGCAGACCACCACGGCCCCACCCGGTTGCAGGCGCTCCATGAACGCGTCGAACACGTCGACATAGGCCTGTTCGCTGCCGAAGAAATCCAGGTGGTCGGCTTCGATATTGGTCACCACCGCGATATCCGGTCGGTACTCGACCAGCGAGCCGTCGCTCTCGTCGGCCTCGGCGACGAAATACGGGCCGCTGCCGTGATGAGCGTTGGTGCCCGCCGCGCCCAACTCACCCCCGACCGCGAACGACGGATCGAATCCGCAGTGCTGCAGCGCGACGATGAGCATCGACGTGGTGGTGGTCTTGCCGGCCGTGCCGGTGACCATCAGCGTCTTGTCGCCGGCCATCAGCTTGGCCAACACCACCGGGCGCAGGATGATCGGGATACCCCGGCGGCGAGCTTCCACCAGTTCGGGATTGGTCTTCGGGATGGCCGCGTGCGTGGTCACCACCGCGGTGGGGCCGCCCTCGAGCATGTCCAGCGCCGCCGCGTCGTGACCGATCCGGATCTCGGCGCCGCGGGCGCGCAGGGCCGCGACACCCCTCGACTCCTTGGCGTCCGACCCTGACACCTGGCCACCGCGGTCCAGCAGGATCCTGGCGATCCCGGACATGCCGGCGCCGCCGATGCCGACCATGTGCACCCGGGCCAGCTCGGGCGGGAGTTCTTTCATCGCAAGCTCTTCCGACCGGCGCGACCCTGCCGGGCCACTTCCAGCGCCACCTCGGCCACGCTCCGGGCGGCGTCGCGATGGCCGGCCAGCGCCGCGGCGGAGGTCATCCGGCCGAGCCGCTCGGCATCGGTGAGCAGCGGGACGACCTGGTCGGCGATGAATCCACCGGACAGGTCGGCGTCGTCGACGAGCAGGCCGCCACCGGCCGACACCACCGGCAGTGCGTTGAGGCGTTGCTCACCGTTGCCGATCGGCAGTGGGACGTACACCGCGGGCAGCCCGACCGCGGTGACCTCGGCCACCGTCATCGCACCGGACCGGCAGATCGCCAGATCGGCCGCGGCATACGCCAGGTCCATCCGGTCCAGGTAGGGCACCGCGACATACCGGCCGGTCCCGCTCAGCTCGGGCAGGTCGACGGTGTTCTTCGGGCCGTGTGCGTGCAGCACCGAAATACCCTTGCCGACAAGTTCTTTGGCCGCAGCAACGACGGCGCGGTTGATCGACTGAGCTCCCTGGGAGCCACCGAAGACCAGCAGCACCACGGCATCGTCGTCGAATCCGAAGGTGGCGCGGGCCTGCGCACGCAGCGCCGCGCGGTCCAGGGTGGTGATGCTCGCCCGCACCGGCACCCCGACCACCTCGACATGCCGCAAGCCGGGCTCGGGGACCGCGGAGAGCACCCGCCGGGCCGACCTGGCGCCGACCCGGTTGGCCAGGCCGGCGCTGGCGTTGGCCTCGTGGATGACCACCGGCACCCGGCCCCGGCGCAGCCCGGGTCGAGCCGCCAGGTACGCAGGCAGCGCGACGTACCCGCCGAACCCGATGACGACATCGGCGGCGATCTCGTCGAAGACCGCCCGGGTCTGCCGGATGGCGGTGCGCACCCGCCACGGCAACCGAACCAGGTCTCCCGACGGTTTGCGCGGTAACGGCACCGGCGTGATCAGCCGCAGGTCATAGCCGCGTTCGGGCACCAGCCGCGTCTCCAGACCGCGGGCCGTGCCCAGCGCAGTGATCCGGACGTCGGGCTCCAGTTCGGTGAGGGCATCGGCGACGGCCATCGCGGGTTCCACATGCCCCGCCGTCCCGCCTCCGGCGAGAACGACCGATATCCCCGAACTGCTCACCCGTAACGCTGACCTTCCAATGCGCGGGCGCGGCGGCCCTGCTGACGTTGTCCACCGGCGCCGGCACGGCCGGACGTGGCCGGCTGGCCGGAGCGCTGGCCGCCTCCATGATGCCTTGCGCGTCGTCCCGCCCTGTCGGCCGGATGCTCGGTTTTACGCCCGGAGCCGATGGCCGCTTTGGCCGGCGCCTTGGGCGCGGCCTTCTGCGGTTTGCGGGCCGGCTTGTCGGCCTTGGCACGCATCCGGTCCTTGGCGATGTCGATGCGGGGCGGAACATAGGGCTCCGGCAGCGGCAGGCGCAGTATCCGGTTGACCCTGTCGTCGCGGCCGGCCCGCAGCGCGGCCACCGCCTCGGGTTCGTGGCGCGCCGCGTTGGTGATCACGCCGAGAATGAAAAGCGTTGTGGCCGTTGATGTTCCACCGGCAGAGATGAGAGGCAACTGCAGGCCGGTGACCGGCAGCAAGCCGATCACGTAGCCGACGTTGATGAACGCCTGCCCCAGCACCCACAGCGTCACGGTCGCAGTCAACAGCCGCAGGAACGGATCGGCCGACCGACGGGCGATACGCATGCCGGTGTAGGCGAACAGCCCGAACAGGCACAGCAGCCCGGCGGCGCCGATATAGCCGAGTTCCTCCCCGATGATGGCGAAGATGAAGTCGTTGTGCGCGTTCGGCAGATAGTTCCACTTGGCCGTCCCCTGCCCGAGGCCGTCACCGAATACGCCGCCGTTGGCCAAGGCGTAGCGGGCCTGGCGCGACTGGTAACCCGAGCCCATGGCGTCGGCGCCCGGGTTCAGCCAGGACTGCACCCGGTCGGAGCGGTAGCCGCGGGACATCGCCAGGACGGCGGCGGCGACCACGGCCGCGGCCAGTGAGCTGACGAAGACCCGCAGCGGCAGGCCCGCATACCAGAGCAGACCGAGCAGGATGATCGCCAGTGACACCGTCTGCCCGAGGTCGGGCTGCAGCACGATCAGGGTGGCCGCGAGCAGCGCGGCAGGCACCAGCGGCACGAGCATCTCGCGCAGCGAGGCCTGCTCCATGCGCCGGGCCGCCAGCAGATGCGCGCCCCAGATGGCGAAGGCGATCTTGCACAGCTCCGAGGGCTGCATGGAGAAACCGGCGACGACGAACCAGCCGCGCGAACCGTTGGAGTAGGTGCCGATGCCGGGCACCAGCACCAGCGCGATCAGGAAGACGGTGAAGGCGAAGGCCGGCAGGGCCAGCCGGCGCATCAGAGCGACCCGCATCCGCAAGGCGATGTAGAAGGCCACCAGGCCGACGCAGGTCCAGAGCACCTGCTTGCCGAAGATGGTCCACGGCGAACCGCCCTCGTCGTAGGAGTGCACCCCGGAGGCAGACAGCACCATGGTCAGGCCGAGGGTGATCAGCAGCCCGGTGACCGCGATGATCAGGTGGAACGACGTCATCGGCCGGCCCAGCCACATCCCGAACCTGGTCCGCGGCTCACCCTTGAGGGGCGTTTCTTTCGCGTCTTTCGCGGTGTCGGCCGGCTCGGGGCTCACGTTCGCGTCGGCTTTGCTGGAACGCCGCAGCCTTGACCGCACCGCGGTCAGCAAGCCGACCTCCGGCAATTCACACAAGTCACAGGTGTAACACCCGCCCCACTAGTCCCCTGCACCCCAGGATCTTCCCCCGGGTCGCCCTGCCGGACGGGGACATCGGTGGCGTGTCGCGATAACGATCGGGCAGCAAACGCCCTGAGCTCCCGCGGCGCCTACGCGCCGACTTCACCTCAAGCGCGGCGCCTACGCGCCGACGGAACCTGAAGCGCGGCGCCTACGCGCCGACGGCACTCAGCCATTCGCCGTAGAACAGCGCCACACCCAGCCCGCACGAGATCGCGGTGAGCAGCCAGAACCGGATGATCACCGTGGTCTCCGCCCAGCCCACCAGCTCGAAATGGTGGTGGAACGGCGCCATCCGGAACACCCGGCGGCCCGTCGTGCGGAACGCCAGGATCTGCACGACCACCGAGGTGACCTCGGCCACGAACAGCGCGCCCAACACCACCGCCAGCATCTCGGTGCGGCTGGTCACCGACAGGCCCGCGATGATGCCGCCCAGCGCCAGCGAACCGGTGTCACCCATGAAGATTTTCGCCGGAGCGGCGTTCCACCACAGGAATCCGACACATGCCCCGGCGGTGGCGGCGGCCACCAACGCCAGGTCCAGCGGATCGCGCACGTTGTAACAGCCGAGTCCGGGACTGGTCGCGCAGGCGTTGCGGTACTGCCAGAACGTGATCAAGACGTACGCGGCGCTGACCATCGCCATGGCGCCGGCGGCCAGCCCGTCGAGGCCATCGGTGAAGTTCACCGCGTTCGACCAGGCGCTGACGAGCACCACGACGAACACCACGAACACCAGCGGCGCCAGCGTCACGGTCGCGATCTCCCGGACATAGGACAACCCGGCACTGCCAGGGGTCAGCCCGTCACCGTTGCGGAAATGCAGCACCAGTGCGCCGAACAGGATGGCCGCGCCCAGCTGGCCGACCGTCTTGGCGGTCTTGTTCAGGCCCAGGTTGCGGGAGCGACGGATCTTGATCAGGTCATCGACGAAGCCCACCACGCCCAGCGCGGTGGCCAGACCCAGCACCAGCAGCCCGGATGCCGACGGCCCCTCACCGCCGAAGGCCAGTCCCACCAGGTGGGTGCCCAGATACCCGGCCCAGATGCCCGCGACGATGGCGACGCCGCCCATCGACGGCGTGCCGCGCTTCTTGTGGTGACTGGCCGGGCCGTCCTCACGGATCTCGTGTCCGAAGCCGCGCCGGGTGAACAAGCGGATCAGGGCTGGGGTCAGCATGATCGACACCGCGAGGGCGATGGCGACCGCGATCAGGATCTGTTTCATGCTTCGGGCCCGGTACCCGTGTCGCCACGCTGCTGCCCATCGGCAGCCAGGGCGTCCGCCAGCGCGCCCAGCCCGGCCGAGTTGGAGGCCTTCACCAGCACCACATCACCGTCGGCGAGTTCGGCGCGCAGTAACTCCAGTGCGGCGTCGGCGTCGGGGACCAGGACGGACTCACTGCCCCACGACCCCTCCATCACCGCCCCCTGGTGCATCGCACGCATCGTTCTCCCTGCTCCGACAACAATCAGTCGAGAGACATCTAAGCGCACCACCAGCCGACCGATGCGATCGTGTTCGGTTATCGCGTCATCCCCCAGCTCGGCCATCTCGCCGAGCACCGCCCAGCTGCGCCTGCGCTCACTCGCCGAACGCGCCATCCAGGCCAGCGCCTTGAGCCCCGCGGCCATCGAGTCCGGGTTGGCGTTGTAGGCGTCGTTGATGACCGTGACCCCGTCGGCCCGCGTGCTCACCTGCATCCGCCGCGCCGACACCGGGGCGGCCCCGGCCAGGGTGTCGGCCACCTGCGCCAGGGTGGCGCCGCATTCGAGCGCCACGGCCGCGGCCGCCAGCGCGTTGGACACCTGGTGCTCGCCGTGCACGGCGAGCGCGATATCGACTTCTTGGTTGCCGGCATGCAGGGTGAACCGTGGCCTGGCCACCTCGTCCAGGGTCACCGGCCCGGCCCACACATCGGCGCCGGCGGCCCGCGACACCCGGACCACCCGCGCGGCGGTGACATCGGCCATCGCCGCCACGGCGGGATCGTCGGCGTTGAGGACCACCACCCCGGACGCCGGGACCGATTGCGGCAGTTCCGATTTCGTGGCCGCGATCACCTCGCGTGAGCCGAACTCGCCTAAATGCGCGGTACCCACGTTGAGCACCACCCCGATCGACGGCGTCGCGATGGCGGCCAGCGCGGCGATATTGCCGGGATGACGCGCCGACATCTCCAGGATGAGGAAGTCGGTATCGGCGGTGGCGCGCAGCACCGTCCAGGGATGCCCCAACTCGTTGTTGAACGACCCCGGCGGGGCGATCACCTGCCCCAGCGGGGCCAGCACCGCGGCGAGCAGATCCTTGGTCGAGGTCTTGCCCGACGACCCGGTCACCCCGATGATCCGCAGCTTGCCGGCGGTCAGCTCGGCGGCCACCGCGGCGGCCAGCCGGCCCAGCGCGGCCAGCACCGCGGCACCCGACCCGTCGGCGTCATGTTCCAGTGCTCCCGAGGAGTTGTCCGGGTTCTCGGCGGGCGGCACCACGATGGCAGGCACCCCGACCGGCCGGGCCGCCAGCACCGCCACCGCCCCGGCGGCCACCGCCGCCGGCGCGAAATCATGACCGTCGGTCCGCGCGCCGGGCAGCGCCAGGAACAACCCACCGTCGGCGACCGCCCGGGAATCGAACTCGACGGTCCCGGTGACCCGGGTCTGCTCGGCATCGGCGCGGCTGATGCCGGACAGCTCGCCGCCGACGATATCGGCGATCTGTGCCACGGTCAGCGGGATCATGCGTCCTGCCTCAGCTTCTCCAGCGCGGCCGCCAACTCCTCGCGGTCGTCGAACGGACGAGTGTGCCCGGCGGCGGTCTGGCCCGACTCATGCCCCTTGCCCGCGATCAGCACGATGTCACCGGGACGGGCCCAGGCCACCGCATGGTCGATGGCGGCCCGCCGGTCACCGATCTCCACCACCTCGGCGGGCAACCCGACCGTTCCGACGAGCACGGCCGACCGGATGGCGGCCGGATCCTCGTCGCGCGGGTTGTCATCGGTGACGACCACCAGGTCGGCCAGTTCGGCGGCCACCCGCCCCATCGGTTCCCGCTTGCCGGGATCACGGTTGCCGCCGGCACCGAACACCACCGCCAGCCGACCCGCCGTCTGCGGCCGCAGCGTCTGCAGCACCGCCTCCAGCGCGCCCGGCTTGTGGGCGTAGTCGACCAGCGCCAGGAAATCCTGGCCGCGGTCGATGGCCTGCATCCGGCCCGGCACCGCGGCGGCGCGCAGGCCGGGGGCGCTCTGCTCCGGGGACACCCCGACCGCGTCGAGCAGCGCCAGCGCCAACAAGGCGTTGGCCACGTTGTAGCGGCCGGGCAGCCCGATGCGCAGCCGGTGGTGCACACCCGCCGGGTCGACGGCGACGAATTCCTGCGTGCCCTGGCCGATCGACTGCGCGTCCTCGATGCGCCAGTCGGCCTCGACGCCGGTGATACTGACCCGGACCGGATCCACCGAGCGGGCGGCGATCTCCCGGCCCCACTCGTCGTCGACGCACACGACCGCGCGGGCAGCGTGGGTGGGCGAGTTCGGCTCGAACAAGCGGGCCTTGGCGTTCAGGTAATCGGCCATGGTCGGGTGGAAGTCCAGATGATCACGGGACAGGTTGGTGAAGCCGCCCACCTCGAACGCCACGCCGTCCACGCGGCCCTGGGCCAGCGCGTGGCTGGACACCTCCATGACGACGGTGTCGACCCCCTGCTCGGCCATGAGCGCGAACAGCGCCTGGAGGTCGGGTGCTTCCGGGGTGGTCAGGCTGCTCGGCTGGTCCCGCCCGTCGATCCGGATGCCGACGGTGCCGATCAGCCCGGCCACCCGCCCGGCCGCGCGCAGCCCGGCCTCCACCAGGAAGGTGGTGGTCGTCTTGCCGGAGGTGCCGGTGATGCCGATGACACGCAGCTTGCGGGTGGGATCGCCGTACACGGCGGCGGCCACCTCGCCGAGCACGCCGCGTGGGTGCGGATGCACCAGCACGTCGGCGGTATGACCGTCGGGCAGCAGGGCCAGCCCGGCCGGGTCGGTGAGAATCGCCACCGCGCCGGCGGCGAGCGCGTCGGCGGCATGCCGGGCGCCGTGCACCCGGGACCCGGGCAGGGCGGCGAACAGGTCACCCGGCACGACGTCCTGGCTGCTCAGGGTGACACCGGTGACCCGGGTTCCTGCGGCGTGCGCGCCGCCGGCGCCGATGTGCGCGGCCAGCGTTGCGAGCAGTTCGCCGGTGGGATGCGAGGGACGCAGTTTCATGGCCTTGCCACAGTACCGGTCGGGTTCATCGCCGGCGGTCGGCGTGAGCCGCGCTCAATCGGCCTGCAGGATCAGCGGCGGTCCCGGATCCGGCGACAGCGGCACGTTCTCCCGCTGCAGCAGCCACGCGGCGATGTGATGGAACAGCGGCGCCATCGTGTTACCGGGTTGGCCGTCGGCCGTGCGGTGCGGGTTGTCAGCCATGATGCCGACGACGTAGCGCGGATCGTCCGACGGCGCCATGCCGGCGAAGGTGATCCAGTAGTGGTCGTCGTAGTAGCAGCCGCACGCCGGGTTGATCTGCTGGGCGGTGCCGGTCTTGCCGGCGATCTGATACCCCTCGACCGCCGCCGCCGAACCGGTACCCTGCTGGATGCCGCGCGGGTCCTTCTGCACCACGGCGCGCAACATGTTGCGCACGGTCTGCGCGGTCTGCGCGGAGACCACCCGGATCCCTTCCGGCCGCGGTTCGTCGGCCCGGCTGCCGTCGGCGGCGATCACGGACTTGATGATCCGCGGCGGGATGCGCACCCCGTCGTTGGCGATTGCCTGGTACATGCCGGCCATCTGCAACAAGGTCATCGAAAGGCCCTGTCCGATGGGCAGGTTCGCAAACGAGCTGCCCGACCACTGGTCGATGGGCGGGACCAGACCCGAGCTCTCCCCCGGCAGGCCGACGTTGGTGCGCTGGCCGAGACCGAACTTGCTGAGCATGTCGTAGAAGCGCTCCGGCCCGACCCGCTGCGCCAACATCAGCGTGCCGACGTTGGAGGACTTTCCGAACACGCCGGTGGTGGTGTACGGCATCACGCCGTGCGCCCAGGCGTCGCGCACGGTGACTCCACCCATGTCGATCGATCCCGGAACCTGCAGCACCTCATCGGGATTGGTCAGCCCGAGCTCGATCGCAGTGGACGCGGTGATGATCTTGTTGACCGATCCCGGCTCGAACGGCGAGGACACCGACGGATTGCCCATCTGCCGGCTGCCCTGGCGGCCGAGGTCCTGGCTCGGGTCGAACGTGTTGTCGTTCGACATCGCCAGCACCTCACCGGTTTTCGCGTCCAGGACGACAGCCGACACGTTGTTGGCGCCGGAGGCTTCCTTGGCCATCTGGACCTGCTGCTGGACGTAGTACTGGATGTCGTCGTCGAGCGTGAGCTGCACCGTCGAACCGTTGACGGCATCGTGCTTGTTGCGCATGCTGCCCGGGATCATCACGCCGTCGGATCCCCGGTCATAGGTGACCGACCCGTCGGTGCCGGCCAGTTTGGCGTCGTAGGAGTCCTCCAAGCCGAGCAGGCCGTGGCCGTCCCAGTCGATGCCGCCGACGATGTTGGCCGCCAGCGATCCGCCCGGATACTGCCGGATGTCCTGCCGTTCGGTGCCCACCTCGCGGAACTTGGTGGTGATGGCGTCGGCGACGGCCGGGTCCACGGCGCGCGCGAGGTACACGAACGAGTCCTTGCCGGACAGCTTCTTCAGCAGCGTGGCCGCATCGGGTTTGTTGTTGAGCCGGGTGGCAACCTCGGTGGCGATGGCGCGCAGCCGCTGGTCCGGGTCCGGCGCCTCGGGGTCGGCGGCCTTGGCCTCTTCCAATTGCTTGCGCACCTTGACCGGCTGGAAGGTCAGGGCCCGGGCCTCGATGGTGAAGGCCAGCTTGTCGTCGTTGCGGTCGACGATGCTGCCGCGCACCGCTTTCTGCACGTCGGTGACCTTGAGCTGCCCGAGCGCCTCGGCGCGCAGCCCGGCGGCGTTGGAGATCTGCAGGTTGAACAGCTGCGCCGCGGCCACCACGAGCACCAGGAAGATGACCACGTTGCCGACCCGGTGCCGGAAGACGAACGACGAACTGCGCGAACTGCCGTCGTTACCGCCCACAAGCGGCTGACGGATCCGCCGTTCGGTGGCCGAGTGTTCGCCGGTGGCGGCAGCCGTGCGTCGCTTGACGGGTTGGGCGGCGGGCTTCTTCTTCTTGCCGATCATGCGGGGGCGCCCAACGGGACCACCGGGGCGGGCTGTTCGACGCCGCCGACCGGGCCCGGCTGCGCGGGTAGCGGTGCCGGCAGGTGCGGTGCGCCGTCAACCGCTGCCGGCGGAACGGCCTCCGGCGCGATGGGCGCTGCGGCGGGTGCAGGGGCTGCGGCGGGTGCGGGAGCCGGGGCCATCTGGGGCACCGCCTCCGGCGTGCCGGGCAGTGCCGGCACCGCCGCCTGCGGGGCGGCCACCAGCGGGGCCGCGGGCGCCGCGGTGGCGGGCGAGGGCAGCCGGACCACCACTTCCCGCGGGTCCACCACTCGGGGCCCGGGCGGGGCGGGCGCGGCGGCCGGGTTCTGTCCTGCCGGGGCGGCAGCCGGGTTGGCCGGCTGGTTGGGCCGGTTGGTCACAGCAGGTGCCGGGCTGTCATCGGGCAGCGGGGCGTTCAACGGTGGCGGGGGCACCCCCTCGGCCGGTTTGGGCGTGCCGACCACCATCCAGTTGCCGGTCGGGTCCTGCACCAGGTGCGCGGTGTCGCGGGACGGGATCATGCCCAGGTTCCGGGCGGCCTCCGCCAGCGCCGGGGCGGCCTGGGCCTCCAGCACGTCGCGCTCGAGTGCTTCCTTCTGCTGCAGCAGCGCCTGATTCAGCTCACGGGCATGGCCCAACTGGTACGACCGCTCGGCGGCGTCGGTGGACAGCCACAAAGTCATGCCCAGCCCGATACCCAGCGCGCCGATCACCAGCACCACGAACGGCACCCGCGCCACCATGGCGCGCGGGTTCAGCTCGATCGAGGCCAGCCGGGTGATCAGCCGCTCGCGCAGTGGGGGCCGAACAATCTTGGGCGCCTTGGCTTTCCGCGCCTTGGCTCGCGCCTTGGCCTGCTTGGCACTCTTGGCCATGGTCGGCGCGGGCGAGCTGCGTGGGATCGGGCTGGTGTGCGGCGCCGACCGCTGCGGACGGTGGGTGCGCGGCTCGGCCGCCGGTCGCCGCGGGCTGCGGCGACGGGCGGCGGGCTCCGGCTGCCGTTTACCGGCCCCCTCGACCTTCTTCCCGGGGACCTTCTTCCCGGGCTTCTCGGGGTTGCCCCGCCGGCGCCCATCGGCGCTGGGCACCGGTGCGGATCGCTTGACCTTCATGAGTCATCCTTTCCGGCAACCTTTTCCAGAGCACGCAGTCGGACCGACGCGCTGCGCGGGTTCCGATCGATTTCGGCGGCGTCGGCCTGCTCGGCCCCGCGGGTCAACGCGACGAATTCGGCCTCGTAGCCGGGCAGTTCGACCGGCAGCCCCGGCGGTGTCCGGGAGGTCGTGGCCGCGGTGAACAGGCGTTTGACGATTCGGTCCTCCAGCGACTGGTAGGCCATCACCGCGATGCGGCCGCCGCCGGCCAACGCGTCCAGCGCGGCCGGTATGGCGGCGCCGAGCGAGTCGAGCTCGGCGTTGACGGCGACGCGCAGGGCCTGGAACGTGCGCTTGGCCGGGTGACCGCCGGTGCGCCGGGTGGCCGCCGGGATGGCCTCGTACAGCAGCTCGACGAGTTCTGAGGTGGTGCGCAGCGGGGCTCGCTCCCGGCGCCGCACGATACGTCCGGCGATGCGGCCGGCGAATTTCTCCTCGCCGTACTCGCGCAGGATGCGGGCCAGCGCCTTCTCGTCGTAAGTGTTGAGGATCTCGGCCGCGGTCAGGGCGGAGTCGGGATCCATCCGCATGTCCAGCGGGGCGTCCTGGGCGTAGGAGAAACCGCGGTCGGCGCGGTCGAGCTGCATGGACGACACGCCCAGGTCGAAGAGCGCGGCGTCCACCGTGGGTTCGGCCCGGTCGGCCCAGTATCCGTCGTAGCGGGTACGCACGAACGTCATCCGGTCACCGAACGGCGCGAGCCGTGCGGTGGCGATCGCCAGGGCGTTCGGGTCACGGTCCAGCCCGATCACCCGCAGGCCGGGGAATTCGGTGAGGAAGCGTTCGGAGTGTCCGCCCGCGCCGAGGGTGGCGTCCACCAGCACGGCGCCGGTGCCGTCGGCATGCTTGCGGGTCAGGGCCGGGGCCAGCAGTTCGACGCAGCGGTCGATCAGGACCGGGACGTGGCCGTACTCGGACAAGGCGACTCCCCTGTGGTGGTGATGCCGAGCCCCTGCAGCGAGGTCTCTGACCGAAGTGGACCTGGCGTCGGGGAAGTACGCCAGGGCCGGTTCGGGCAGAGGCCACGCTGCACGGGCATCCTGATCAGAGAATGTCGCGAAGAGTGTCATCGCTGGCCGCGGAGAAAGTCTCTTCGTGGGCGTCCTGGTATTCCTGCCACGCTTGCGCGTCCCAGATCTCCAGGAAGCGAATCGAACCGGTCACCACGCACTCCCGGGAGAGGTTGGCGTAGCGCCGGTGTTCGGCGGACAGGGTGATCCGGCCCTGCGCGTCGGGGTGCTGCTCGTCGGTGCCGGCTGCCAGGTTGCGGACGTATGCGCGCTCCTGCGGGCTGCCCCGCCGAGCCTTGTCGTCCAGCTCGATGATCATCGACTCGAATTCGGCGCGGGGATAGACAGCAAGGCTGCGGTCTTGACTCTTGGTGACCATCAACCCTCCTGCCAGTGCGTCGCGGAATTTGGCGGGCAACGTCAGTCGCCCCTTGTCGTCGAGTTTGGGCGTGTAGGTGCCGAGAAACATCTCGCCACCTCCCGCTGCTCCGGAGCCCCGGCCGCTCCGTTGTCAGCCACTTTACCCCACAATCCCCCACCAAGCGCCATTTGCTACCACAAAATTGGTGGCGCGCCCCACCATGCCCCGCTGGATTGCCGGAAGCTCGGCCCGACGGCACCGTCAGCACCGCACAGCCCGCCGAGAAGACGCAGGTCAGGCCGTATCGCCGCAGATGGCAGCGCGGTGGGGGAAAGTGGGGCGCGAAGACACGGGCCGACCCGGCCAGCCCCACCCGAGCGGACACGCCGCAACAAAAAAGGGGCAGTTCCTTACGGAACTGCCCCTGAGCCGAACGGTGTCACTCGTCGAAGCGACGCCGGAAACGGTCTTCCATTCGAGCGGTGAACGAGCCGCCGCCGGCCTTGCCGCGCTTACTGCGCGACGGTCCACCCGAGGGAGCGGACTTGTCGACGGGGCCGGCCACCCGCGGTCCGGTCACCGCGAACACGACGCCGCCGAACATCAGGATGAAGCCGATCACCGACAGGACCGGGAAGCTGCCGATCATGGTGGCCTTGAACGCCACGCCCGACACCAACAGCGCCAGACCGATGACGAACAGTGCCGCACCCTGGAGACGACGCCGGGTCGACGGAGCGCGCAAGGTGCCACCCCGGACGCTGGACGCGAACTTGGGGTCTTCGGCATACAGCGCACTCTCGATCTGGTCGAGCATGCGCTGCTCATGATCGGAGAGTGGCATCCGTCCCTCCTCAGGATCGATGCAGCGTCGTTGCAGCCGCGGCCATGTCGTCAGAGTCTTACGTCCGCACGTACGGACGCTTAATAACCATGATACGAGGTCGATCTGACCCGTACCACCTACTTGGCCCACGATTGTGCGGTGCGCGCCCTATGACGTCCGCCACGAAACCCCTCCCGGCCGGCGAACCGGGACCGCATCCGATAATGAAGAGGTCCGAACGCACGGATCCGACACGCATAACCGAAGGGCACCCGTTGGCGACGTATCTGGTGGATCTGTCGCCTGCCGCGATGCAGCGGCGACTGAACGAGGCGCTCACGGTCTACGTCGACGCCATGCGCTATCCGCGCGGCACCGAGGGCCAGCGCGCCGCGATGTGGCTGGAGCACAGCCGGCGCCCGGGCTGGAAAGGCGTCGCCGTGATCGACACCGGCGACACCGGTCCAACCGTCGGCACCGACACCGACGCCGATGGAATTGTCGGCTCCGCCGACACCGATGGAATTGTCGGCTCCGCCGACGGTGACCTGGTCGGCATCGCCTACGGCTATTGCGGTGCGCCCGACCAGTGGTGGCAGCAGCAGGTGGTGCAGGGGCTGCGCCGTGTCGGCACCGACCAGGCCCACGTCGCCGCCCTGATGTCGAGCTACTTCGAGCTCACCGAGCTGCACATCCACCCCCGCGCCCAGGGCCGCGGGCTGGGCGAGGCGCTGCTGCGCAGGCTGCTGTCCGGCCGGGCCGAGACCCACGTGCTGCTGTCCACACCCGAGATCAACGGCGAGGCCAACCGGGCCTGGCGGCTCTACCGCCGCCTCGGGTTCACCGATGTGATTCGCGACTACCACTTCGCGGGGGATCCGCGCGCGTTCGCGATCCTGGGCCGGTCACTGCCGCTCGACGGCCCCGATCTGGCACGATGACCGGGTGCCGCGCCGCCTCCGAGCCCTGGTCCTGCTGCTGCTGATCCTCACGCCGCTGGCCGTCGGCTGCGTACGGGTGCGCACCTCGATCACGGTCTCCCCCGACGACCGGGTGTCCGGACAGATCGTGGCCGCGGCCAAGGCCCGCAACGCCGACGACAAAGGTCCGCAGCTGCTGAACACGCTGCCGTTCAGCAACAAGGTGGCCATTTCGGAGTACAACCGCGGCGATTACGTCGGCTCGCAGGCTGTGTTCTCCGATCTCACCTTCGCCGAGCTGCCGCAGCTGGCCAACATGAACCGCGACGCCGCCGGGGTGGACATCTCCCTGCGCCGCGCCGGCGAGCTGGTGATCCTGGAGGGCCGGGTCGACCTGACGACGTTGAACGATCCCGATGCCGACGTCTCGATGAGCGTGTCGTTCCCCGGCGAGGTCACCTCGACCAACGGCGACCAGGTGTCCAGCGACGTCGTCGAATGGAAACTCAAGCCGGGCGTGGTGACCACCATGAACGCCCAAGCCCGCTACACCGACCCCAGCGCCCGGTCGTTCACCGGCGCGGCCATCTGGCTGACCATCGGATCGTTCGTCGTGGCCGGGATCATCGGCGCGGTCGCCTGGATGGCCCGCGACCAATCACCCAAGGTGGGCGATGCGAGCTGACCGGCTACCTACGCTTTAGGCTGAAAGCCGTCGAGGCCGAATTCGGGGCAGGAGAAAGGGGCGCCCGCTGACCGTGGAAACAGCGGCACCATCAGCAGTGCAACTGGTCGACGCCGTGCTCGCCCAGTTGCGTACCTACCTGTCCGAGCGACGGCAGGACTGCGCATACATCGGCCCGGAATACGCCGAGCTGACCGCAGCACTCGAGGAATTCGTGCTGCGCGGCGGCAAACGGATCAGACCGTTGTTCGCCTACTGGGGCTGGCGCGCGGTGGCGGGCCAGGACCGCGACCCCGCTGTCGACGACGCCAAGGCGTTGCGGCTGTTCTCGGCGCTGGAATTGCTGCACGCCTGCGCACTGGTGCACGACGATGTCATCGACGCGTCGGCGACCAGGCGCGGCCTGCCGACCGTGCACCGGCATTTCACCGAGCTGCACCGCGACCGGAACTGGCACGGTTCCAGCGAACAGTTCGGGCTGTCGGCCGCCATCCTGCTCGGTGACCTGTCGCTGGTGTGGGCCGACGATATCGTCGCCACCGCCGACCTGTCCGTGCAGGCGCACGCCCGGGTGCAGAAGGTCTGGTCGGATATCCGCACCGAAGTGCTCGGCGGGCAGTTCCTGGACATCGTGGCCGAATCCAGCGGGGCCGACTCGGTGGCCTCGGCGATGACCGTCAACACCTACAAGACCGCGTCGTACACGGTGTCACGGCCACTGCAGCTGGGTGCGGCCGCTGCCGCCGACCGTCCGGATGTGCAGGCCATCTTCCACCAGGTGGGCACCGATCTGGGAGTGGCCTTCCAGCTGCGCGACGACGTGCTCGGAGTGTTCGGCGATCCCGCCGTCACCGGCAAGCCGTCCGGCGACGACCTGCGCTCCGGCAAGCGAACCGTGCTGCTGGCCGAGGCCGTCGAGCTGGCCGAGAAATCCGATCCGGTGGCCGCCAAACTGCTGCGAACCTCGATCGGGACGGACCTGTCCGATGCCCAGGTCCGCGAACTGTGCCTGGTCATCGAGGCGGTGGGCGCGCTGGCCGCGGTCGAGGACCGCATCGACACCCTCAACCGCCGCGCGCTCGACGCGCTGGGTGCCGCACCGATCGACCCGCACGCCAAGATCGGCCTTGCCGAGCTGGCGGGCCTGGCGTCCAACCGGTCCGCCTAGGAGCATGACCACCCCGACGGCGATCCCGGCGCACGACGGCCCGGCCGGCGTACTGCGCCGGCAACTGGCTCGACTGGGAGCGTTCGCGACCTCACCCGAGGCCGGCCCGGCCCGGATGGGTTTTCTGGGCGCCGTGATGATCACCGCGGGCGGTCTCGGCGCCGGCAGTACCCGGCTGCACGATCCGCTGCTGGAATCGCTGCATCTGTCCTGGCTGCGGTTCGGGCACGGCCTGGTGCTCTCGTCGGTGCTGCTGTGGGGCGGCGTCGCGCTGATGCTCATCGCCTGGCTGGGCCTGGGCCGGCGGGTGATCGACCGGTCGGGCGGTGTGTCGGAGTACACCATGCTGGCCACCACGGCGTTCTGGCTGACGCCGCTACTGCTGAGCGTGCCGGTGTTCAGCCGCGACACGTATTCCTACCTGGCCCAGGGCGCCCTGCTGCGCGACGGTTTCGATCCCTACGTCGTCGGCCCCGTCGACAACCCGAACTCGTTGCTGGACAACGTCTCCCCCATCTGGACCACCACCACCGCGCCGTACGGGCCGGCCTTCATCCTGGTGGCCAAATTCGTCACGCTGATCGTCGGCAACCACGTGGTCGAGGGCACCATGCTGCTGCGGTTGTGCATGCTGCCGGGCCTGGCCCTGCTGATCTGGGCCGCTCCCCGGGTGGCACGCCATGTCGGCGCCAACGGTGCAGTGGCGCTGTGGATCTGCGTGCTCAACCCGCTGGTGATCATCCACCTGATGGGTGGCGTGCACAACGAGATGCTGATGGTCGGACTGATGATGGCCGCCATCGCCCTGACCTTCGGCGGCCGCCCGGTGTGGGGGGTGAGCCTGATCGCCATCGCCGTGGCGGTGAAGGCCACCGCGGGCATCGCGTTGCCGTTCATGGTGTGGGTGTGGACCCGGCAGCTGCGCGAGCGGCACCACCACGGCCCGGTGAAGGCGTTCGCCATGGCGACGGCCGCCTCGGCGGCGATCTTCGTGGCCGTGTTCGCGGTGCTGTCGTGGCTGGCCGGGGTGGGGCTGGGCTGGCTGACGGCGCTGGCCGGGTCGGTGAAGATCATCAACTGGCTGACCATCCCGACGGCGGTCGCCAACGTCATCAACACCGTTGGCGGACTGTTCGTCACGGTGAACTTCTACGCCGTGCTGGACATCACCCGGATCATCGGCGTCGCCGTGATCGCCATCAGCCTGCCGCTGCTGTGGTGGCGGTTCCGGCACGACGACCGGGAGGCGCTCACCGGTATCGCCCTGGCGATGCTCGTCGTGGTGCTGTTCGTGCCCGCGGCGCTGCCCTGGTACTACACCTGGCCGCTGGCGGTGCTGTCGGCACTCGCCCAGTCGCGGGCCGCGATCGCGCTGATCGCCGGCTTCTCGACGTGGATCATGGTGATCTTCAAACCCGACGGCTCGCACGGCATGTACTCGTGGATCCACGTCGGCCTGGCCACCGCGTGCGCGGTCGGCGCCTGGTACCTGCTGGCGAAGGCGCCCGAAGGCACCCGTCAGTAAGCCACGACGGCGGAGCCGTCAATAGGCCACGACGGCGGAGCCGTCAGTAGGCCACGACGGCCGAGCCGTCAGTAGGCCATCGCCTGAGCCCGCCGGATGACCTCGCGCGCCTGATGTGAGTGCAGCGCGTCAACCGGCCGGGCGTTGGTCTGCCGCTCGGTGCTGCCGTCGCGGCTGATGGTAAGCGACGGATCCGGGGCGAACAACCACCGGATGATCTCGGTCTCGTGGTAACCGCCGTCCTGCAGCACCACCAGCAATCCGGGCAGCGGTTTGACGACGTGCCCGGTGTCGTCGAAGAAGATCTTGGGCACCACCACCGCCCCGTTGCGCCGGACACCCACCAGATGACCGTCGCGCAGCTGTTGCTGCACCTTGGTCACCGGGATGCGGAGAAGGGCCGACACCTCGGCCAGGTCATAAACGGATTCTTCGGGGTCCAAGACGTCGTCGGCCGCCGGAATGCTGCTCACCGCACTGAGTCTAAGGCTGCGAGCACCTCTCGTACCATGTGTTCGGTGGACACCTACCAGCGCGCGGACCCGCTCGTCGGCACGGTGCTGGACCGCCGCTACCGGGTGGACGCGCCGATTGCCTCCGGTGGCATGTCCACGGTGTACCGCGGGCTCGACATCCGGCTGGACCGGCCGGTCGCGCTGAAGGTGATGGATTCCCGCTACGCCGGGGACCAACAGTTCCTGACCCGGTTCGAGCGTGAGGCCAAGGCGGTGGCGCGGCTGAAGCACCCGGCCCTGGTGGCCGTGTACGACCAGGGCGGTGGCGGGCTCGGCGAGCCGGCGCCGTTCCTGGTGATGGAACTCATCGAGGGTGGGACGCTGCGCGAGCTGCTCAACGAACGCGGCCCGATGCCGCCGCACGCGGTGGCCGCGGTGCTCGCCCCGCTGTGCAGCGGGCTGGCGGTGGCGCACGCCGCAGGGCTGGTGCACCGCGACATCAAGCCGGAGAACGTGCTGATCTCCGACGACGGCGAGGTCAAGATCGCCGACTTCGGTCTGGTGCGTGCCGTCGCCGAAGCCGGAATCACCTCGACCAGCGTCATTCTGGGCACCGCGGCGTACCTGTCCCCCGAACAGGTCGGCACCGGGGAAGCCACCCCGCGCAGCGACGTGTACGCCGTCGGCGTGCTGACCTACGAGCTACTCACCGGGCGTACGCCGTTCACCGGCGACACCGCGCTGTCGGTGGCCTATCAGCGGATGGACCAGGATGTGCCACCGCCGAGCGCCGGGATCGCCGGGGTGCCGCGGCAATTCGACGATCTGGTGGCCCGGGCCACCGACCGCGACCCGGCGGCACGGTATGCCGACGCCGGGGAACTGGCCGACGCGCTGGCCGACGCCATCGACGAACTCGGGCTGCCTCCGTTCCGGGTGCCCGCGCCCCGGCAGTCTGCCCAACACCGGGCGGCCACCCTGTTCCACAGTCGGGTATTCGACAACCGGGCGGGCACCGAGCGGGTGCCCAATCCCACCCGGGAGTACGGGGCCGACTTCGCCCAGGACCTCGACAGCGCGCTGGCCGAGCCGGAGACCGAGCCCGAATACTCGCCGGTGCCAGAGCAATTCGCCGGAATCGGCTTCGACGAGTTCGACTGGGCGCGGCAGCGGGCCAGGCGCACTTTGGCGTGCTGGGTGCTGGTGCTGCTCATCCTGACCGGGTTGATCGCGACCGGCGCCTGGACCCTGGGCAACAACCTGCCCGGGTTGTTGCACTGACCCTGCAGGCTAGCCGCGGAGCATTTCGGCGACCAGGAACGCCAACTCCAGCGACTGCTGGGTGTTCAGCCGCGGATCGCAGGCCGTCTCGTACCGACCGGCCAGATCGTCGTCGGAGATGTCCTGCGCGCCGCCAAGACATTCGGTGACGTTCTCCCCGGTGATCTCCACGTGGATGCCGCCCGGGTGGGTGCCCAGCGCGTGGTGCACCTCGAAGAAGCCCTGCACCTCGTCGACGATGCGGTCGAAGTGCCGGGTCTTGTACCCCGTGGAGGACTCGTGGGTGTTGCCGTGCATCGGATCGCACTGCCAGATCACCTGATGCCCGGAGGCCTGCACCTTCTCGATGATCGGCGGCAGCGCGTCGCGCACCTTCTGATTGCCCATCCGGCTGACCAGGGTGAGCCGGCCCGCCTCGTTGTGCGGGTCGAGGCGCTCGACGTACTCGACGGCCAGCTCGGGCGAGGTGGTGGGGCCGATCTTGATTCCGATCGGGTTGGCGATGGTCTCCACGAACGCGATGTGCGCGCCGTCCAGCTGCCGGGTGCGCTCGCCGATCCAGACATAGTGCGCGGACAGGTCGTACAGCCGCGGCTCGTCGAACTCGTTGGACAACCGCAGCAGGGCCCGCTCGTAGTCGAGCACCAGAGCCTCGTGGCTGGCGAAGATCTCGGCGGTCTGCAGGTTGCGGTCGTCGACCCCGCACGCGCTCATGAAGCGCAGCCCGCGGTCGATCTCGCCGGCCAGCGCCTCATACCGCGCCCCGGCCGGCGAGTTGGCGACGAACTCGCGGTTCCAGTCGTGCACCTTCTGCAGCGACGCCATCCCCGACGAGGTCAGCGCGCGCACCAAGTTCATCGCGGCGCTGGCATTCGCATACGCCCGGACCAGCCGCGACGGGTCGTGGTCGCGCACCGCGGCGTCCGGGGCGAATCCGTTGACCATGTCGCCGCGGTAGGACTTCAACCCCAGCGCATCGATATCGGACGAGCGCGGCTTGGCGTACTGACCCGCGATCCTGGCGACCTTGACCACCGGCAGGCTGGCCCCGTAGGTCAGCACGACCGCCATCTGCAGCAGGGTGCGGATATTGGCCCGGATGTGCGGTTCGGTGTTGTCGACGAACGTCTCGGCGCAGTCGCCACCCTGCAGCAGGAAGGCCTCACCGCGGGCGACCGCCGCCAGCTGGACCTTCAACTTCTCGATCTCGCTCGGGACGGTGATCGGCGGCACGCTCTCCAGCACCGTCCGCATCGCCTTGGCCTGGCCGGCGTCCCAGCTGGGCTGCTGCAACGCCGGCTTGGCCAGCGCGGCGTCGAGCCGGTGGCGCAGGTCCTCGGGGAGCGGCGGCAGATCCGGCAGCTGGTCGATGGGTACGTCGACGGTCCAGTTCACCGCTCTATGGTAACCGCGCCACCGGGCCGATTTGACCGGCCATACCCGCAGCTCAGGCCCGTACCGCCCAGTCCCCTTCCCGCTCGTCGGCGGCCATCAGCCGGTACCGGCGCAGGTTGTGCCGCGCGTCGACCAGGGCGTCGTGCGAATCGGTGGGCCGCGGAGGCATCCGCGGGTTGCCGAGGTGCTCCCAGAGTTGGCGCAGCTCCCTGGTGAAGCGTGGCATCGCCGGCGGCAGGTCGGTCATCGGGCCCCACAGCTGACACAGCACCACGTGGTCGTAGGCGCCCACCCAGGCCCACAGCTCGATCGGCTCGTCACCGTCGATATCGAAGAAGTCCTCCAGCTCGGCCCGGATCTGCCTGCGCGAGCGCCACAGCTTCGACGACGGCGACGGCAGCTTGGGCAGCACGTTCTTGCGCACCCAGCTGCCGGCCCGGTCCGGGTCGAATTCGGTTGATATCGCGTAGTATTCGCGACCGTCCTCGGCCACCACCCCGATCGAGATGAGTTCGATGGTGCGGCCGTTGTCGATGAACTCGGTGTCGTAGAAATAGCGCATGTCAGTGGCCCCCCTTACTTGCCAGCGGCGCTGCGGGCGCTGGCGCGGCATGGATCTCGCGATCCAGTTCCTCGTTGACCAACACGTCGTCCGGGAAGTGCGGTTCACCGGCGACCACGTGCTGCACCCACAGCTTGGCCTGGACCACCGGCCGGCGCAGCCGCCGCTCGCGCTCCAGCGCCTTGTGCATCTTGCGGGGCCGGCTGGTGTAGCGCCAGCGCGCCCACGGCGCGTGCGGGCGGGACAACCGGATCGCGCCGAGGAACAGCAGCGGCGTGATGAACATGCCGACCAGACCGGTCCACACCTTGCCCTTGAGTAGCACCACCACGGCCAGCGCCAGCGTCAGCACGGCCATCGCGATGACGGCAGTCCGCGCCTCCCAGGTGTCGTCGGCCCGCCAGATCCCGATATCGAAGAAGGACAGCGGGTTGAATCCCAGCACCAGCAGCCCGGCCACCGCGATGGCGACGAACACCGCGTCCACCGAGGTGCGGCCGTCCTCGGCCCAGTACACGTCCTGCAGGTGCAGGATCAGCGCGAACTCGTCGAGCACCAGCGCCGCGCCGATCCCGAAGAACACCGCGGCCACCGTGAATTCCGGCACACCACCGTTTACCGCGAGGGTCACCATGGACACTCCGGAAACCATCACCAGGATCACCCCGATGACCGCGTGGTGCAGGTGGACGCCGCCGCCGACCGAGAGATTGCGCGGTTGCCACCACTTGCGCGGCGCGTCGCCGGCCGGGTGGCTGCGGATGTACCGGACGATGAGGCGGGTCAGGAAGAACGTGAGGATGAATGCGATCAGGCAGCACAACAGCGGCAGGCGATCGCCGGTGACGAAGTCGAGCTGGACGCGCGGGTGCACGGTCGAGAAGATACGCCGACCAGCAACCGGAATGTGTCACCAGGCGTCCTGCGCCGGCCGGCGCGCCGGGCCACACGGATAGGCTGGTCGACGAAATGAGCACTCAGGCGGGTTTACGGACGACCGTGGCATGGCGGTTGTTCCAGCTGCTGACCCTGGCGGGCCTGGCCTGGGCCGGCTGGCGGCTGCTCGGCCACCCCCCGTACCGAATCGATATCGACGTCTATCGGATGGGCGGCCAGGCCTGGTTGGACGGCACCCCGCTGTATGCCGACAGCACCAAGTTCCAGACCCAGGCCGGCCTCGACCTGCCGTTCACCTACCCGCCGCTGGCGGCGATCGCATTCGCCCCGTTTGCCTGGCTCACCCTGCCCGCCGCCAGCGCGGCGATCACCGTGACCACGCTGGTGCTGCTGATCATCTCGGTGACGATCGTGTTGACCCGGCTGCGGGTCGCGGCCACCTGGCAGCAGCGCGCCTGGCTGGCCGCAGCCCTGGTCGCCCCGGCCGTCGTGTTCCTGGAGCCGATCCGGTCCAACTTCGCGTTCGGTCAGATCAACGTGGTGTTGATGACGCTGGTGATCGCCGACTGCGTGCCCAAGCGCACGCCGTGGCCGCGCGGTCTGCTGCTCGGCCTGGCGATCGCCGTCAAACTGACCCCCGCGGTGTTCCTGCTGTACTTCCTGCTGCGCCGCGACGTGCGTGCGGTGGCGGTGACGGCGATATCAGCGGTCACCGCGACGCTGGTGGGCTTCGTGCTGGCGTGGCGGGATTCGTGCGAGTACTGGACCGAGACGCTGCGCGACACCAACCGCATCGGCACCGCGACGCTGAACACCAACCAGAACATCTCGGGCACCCTGGCCCGGCTGGGTCTTGGCGAGGAGCAGCGTTTCCTGCCCTGGGCGGTGGCCTGCTGCCTGGTGCTCGCATTGACCGGCTGGGCGGTGCACCGGCTGCTGCAGCGCGGCGGCGACCCGGCCGACGGTGGCGAGCCGGTGCTCGCGCTGATCTGCGTGGCGATGTTCGGGCTGGCGGTGTCGCCGGTGTCGTGGTCGCACCACTGGGTGTGGATGATGCCGGCGGTGATCGTCACCGCCGTGGTCGGGTACCGCCGACGCCGCCTGGCGCTGGTGCTGGTGAGCGCGGCCGGGCTGGCGCTGATGGTGTGGACGCCGATCACGCTGCTGCCCGAACACCACGAGACCGCGGCCTCGCTGTGGCGCAAGCTGGCCGGCGGTTCCTATCTGTGGTGGGCGCTGATCGTCATCGCGGTGGCCGGCGCGAGCGCACCGGCGGCGAGCGGCGCGCTCGGCGGCAAGGCGCCCAAAGCCGCCAAGGCCGTGGATACGACCGCGGCGGCGGCGACCTGACCCGGTGAGCTAACCGGCCTTGGCCACCGGAGCGGGGGTCTTGCCCTCTTTGACGTCGGCCGCGTACAGGTCGACGTACTCCTGACCGGACAACCGCATCAGTTCGTACATCACCTCGTCGATCACGGCACGCTCGATGAACCGGTTACCGGCCAGCCCCTCGAACCGACTGAAGTCCATGGGCTTGCCGAAGCGCACCTGCACCCGGCCGAAATGCCACATCTTGTCGCCCGGCGGGTTGACCACGTCGGTTCCGATCATCGCGACGGGAATCACCGGGATGCCGCTTTCCAGCGCGATCCGGGCCAGACCGGTCTTGCCCTTGTAGAGCCGACCGTCCGGCGAACGGGTGCCCTCGGGGTACATCCCGAGCAATTTGCCCTGGGAGAGGATGCGCTGGGCGGTCTGCAGGGCAGCCTGGGCCGAGTCGGCGTCGGTGCGGTCGATGGGCACCTGGCCGGTGGACGAGTAGAAGAACTTGGTGAGCTTGCCCTTGATCCCGGTGCCGGTGAAGTACTCGGCCTTGGCCAGGAAGGTGATCCGGCGCCGCACCACCAGCGGCAGGTAGAAGCTGTCCGCGACGGCCAGGTGGTTGCTGGCCAGGATGACCGGGCCCGAATCCGGAACGTATTCCAGCCCTTCGACTTTGGGCCTGCCGAGCAAACGCAGCAGGGGGCCCATCAAGATGTATTTGTAGAACCAGAAAAACACGTTGCCTCCCGCGCCGCACGCCTTGACAGCGTTCCGCGACAACTTTACCCACGCATTGTTACGACGACCACATGGCAGGTGCCGGGGAATCAACCCCGGGGGCGAGCGCAGCGACGGGGAACCAGCCCCGGGGGCGAGCGCAGCGACGGGGAACCGGCCCAGCCGATCAGTCCTCGACGTCGACCCGGATGGATTCGTAGCGGCCGGGCGCCTTGGGGGGCTGCTCACCGTCGGCGGGGGGTGGCGGCGTGGAGCCCGGCGGCGACGGCGGTCCGGCAGAGTCGGGGTCGCCGACGACGGCGCGCACGATGGCCAGCAGCGCGATGCTGTGCTCGGCGATGACCGACAACAGCGGATGCTGTTCACCGGCGACCAGGGCGGCCAGCGCGCACACCGGGCACCAGACCTGCTGGCATCTGCCCTCACCGGCGCCTGCGGATGCGGCCCGGGCCGCGGCCAACCGCACCGCGGGGTCGAGCCGGTCCAGGATGGCCTGCGCTAGCTGCCGCAGTTCGGGGCTCACGTCCGCATGCCGCCGCCGGGCGGCGTCGGGATCTGGGCCTTCCCCTGTCACTCCGGCCATACCTTTCGATCGGGGCGGAATCGCACCGTGAGTTCAGTACCCCGCAATTGCGCGTCCATGACGATGCAGCGCCGCAAAACCGACGCCAACCGGACGCGGCGGCGCATCCCGCCGGAGCCGATGATCAGATCGTCGTCGACCCGGCCCAGTGTCAACGAGCCGGGGTCAACCTGCGGCAACTGTATCCGCATCCGGTAGACCGCTTCGAGCCCAGTTCCCGATTCGCGGTCCACCACCGGCTTGAGCGGACCGGGCGGCGGCGCCCCATCGCGCCGCCGGGACTGGGCGAGCAGCTCGGCCAGCGCCTTGGGGCCGATGGGCTCGCCGGCCAGGTGCGGCACGAGCACCAGCTGCACATCGCCGATCGCGGTGTCCAGCTGCTCGAGCACGGTGCGCTGCTCGGCGATCCGCTCGGTGTACCAGTCGAACGCCGGGTGCTCCGGCAGATTGGTGTACTCGTACGAATCGTCTTGGATCAGCACCTGGTTGACCAGTAACTCGGCCACCCGCACCCCCATCAGCGTCAGCGAGCCGATGGTGCGGATCGCCTCGGCCGCCACCACTCGCTCCGGGGTGAGCACCAGGTGCGCGCTGACCCGTTCGGCATCGGCGAGCAGCGCCGACAGCGCGTCGGTGCCGTCGGCGATCCGTTCCAGCAGCGCCACCACCGCCGCCGATGCGGCATCGCCGCCGCGCATCGACAGCCGACGGTGCCGAGGCCAGATCCGCTCCAGGTACAGCCCGAACGTCGCGGGCAGGGTGAGCATGCGCAGCGCGTCGGCGGTGGACGCGCAGTCGACCACCACGTGATCCCAGTGGCCGGAGTCGGCCAGCTCCCCCACCTCGTGCAGGCCGAGCACCTCCTGGACGCCCGGCATGGCCGAAAGTTCTTCCGGGGCAACATCACCCAGATCAGACTCGGGGAAACGTTCGGCCAGCGGACCGGCCACGTCGCGCCACTGATGCTCCAGCACGGCCAGCGTGTCCAAGGCCAGCGCGTCCAGGAAGCCGGTGTCGACATCGGCCAGCACCCGGGTCGGCACCCTGGTGCCGGTCGGTGCGACCGGCACCCCGAGCACGTCGCCGGTGGAGTGCGCCTGGTCGGTCGACACGATCAGCACCCGCTGACCGCTGCGCGCTTCGCGCACCGCGGTGGCGGTCGCCAACGTCGACTTGCCTACCCCGCCCTTCCCGACGAACAGGCTGATGCGGGCGGGGGCGGACACTTGCTCGCCATTCAGCTCACACCCACCTCGACTCGCTTCTTGAGGTCCTTGAGCGCGGTGTCGGTGAGCCGGCGTTCGGCCTTGCGCTTGAGCAGGCCGATCATCGGGATGAGCAGGTCGACGGACAGTTCGTACGTGACGTCCGTTCCAGAACCCTTGGGCGACAATCGATATGCGCCCTCCAAGCCGCGCAGCAGCGAGCTCGACACCAACGTCCAGGTCACCGATCTACGGTCGCCCGGCCACTGGTAGGACAACACCATGGTGTCCTTGAGCACGGCCGCGTCCAACACCAGGCGCGCCGTCTTGGGGTTACCCGCGGGGTCGGCGTCGAGCACCTCGGCTTCCCTGTACTCGGCCACCCATTCCGGATACGAGCCGATATCGGCGATCACGTCCATCACCGTCGAGGGATCGGCATCGATGTAGATCGTCTGCGCCGTCTTCTCCGCCACGCCCAGAAATGTACCCGCACCGCCGAACGCCCTGCTCGCTATCAGGACAGCCGCGATACCCCGACCGGCCGGTGCTGCTCGAGGCGGGTCTTGACCTCGAACGCCATCCGCTTGCCCGCCACCCGGCGGGTGTGGTTCAGCTTGGCCAGGTCCAGCCGGGCCAGGTCGTGCGCGCTGGCACCGGACGGCTCGGCGTGCAGGAAATAGTGCAGGATGACCCCGTCCATCATGGTCTCCAGCCACACCTCCATGGTTCCGGTGAGTGCGCCGGCGACGGTCCAGCGCACCCCGGCCGGGCCGCGGTCCTCGACGACCGTCAGGCGCAGATCCGGCCACCACCGCCGCCAGCTCGCCGGGTCGCCCACCGCGCGTCCGACCTCGGCAGGATCCGCGCATACGAACGTCTCGTCGGAGATCTGCACGCTGTTCATGGCTGTCAGCATCACACACGCGGTACCGCCGGTCCGACGGGGGCGACTAGGCTGACCGGCGGATGCCGGAAGTCATCCGTCACCAGCATTGACGAGGGGCCAGAATCGTGCGTGAGTACAGCGTTGCCGCAACGTTCCAGATCGGTGAGTCCGACACCGTCGTCGACGCCGTATACGCGCACGAGGCCCAGGATCCCGGCCACGTCATCTTCCAGCGTCAGGTCGACGGCCGCTGGACCGATATCACCTGCGCCCAGGCCGCCGAGCAGATCCGTTCCGCGGCCCTGGGTTTGATCGCCGAGGGCGTACAGCCCGGCGATCGGGTGGCCATCCTGTCGGCCACCCGCTACGAGTGGCCCATCATCGACTTCGCCATCCTGTCCGCCGGCGCGGTGACCGTGCCGATCTACGAGACCAGCTCGGCCGAGCAGATCCGCCACGTGCTGGCCGATTCGTCGGCCGTGCTGGTGATCGCCGAAACCGATGCGCATGCCGACCGGGTGGAGCAGCTGCGCGATCAGGTGCCGCAGGTGCGCAAGGTGCTGCGCATCGCGGGGACCGGTCCGGCGGCGCTGGACGCACTGGCCGAGGCGGGTAAGGGCATCGACGCCGCCGAGTTGGAAAACCGACGCTCCGGCATAAGGTCGGCCGATCCGGCCACCCTGATCTACACCTCGGGAACCACCGGTCTGCCCAAGGGCTGCCAGCTGACACACGCCAACCTGCTCTCCGAGATCCACGGCGCCAAGGCCAGCTTCCCCGATCTGTTGGTCAAAGGTGAGCGGCTGCTGGTGTTCCTCCCCCTGGCCCACGTGCTGGCCCGGGCGCTGACCGTCGCCGCCTTCACCAACAAGGTCACCCTCGGGTTCACCAGCGATATCAAGAATCTGGTCCCGACATTCGGGGTGTTCAAGCCGACGCTGGTGGTGTCGGTGCCGCGGGTGTTCGAGAAGGTGTACAACACCGCCGAGCAGAACGCCGTCGACGGCGGGAAGGGCAAGATCTTCGACCTGGCCGCCACCACCGCGATCGAGTACAGCCAGGCGCTCGACAAGGGGGGACCCGGCCTGGTGCTCAAGGTCAAGCACGCGGTGTTCGACCGGCTGGTCTACGGCAAGCTGCGCGCCGCGCTCGGCGGTGCCTGCCGCGCCGCGATCTCCGGCGGTGCTCCGCTGGGTGCCCGGCTGGGCCACTTCTATCGCGGTGTCGGCCTGACCATCTACGAGGGCTACGGCCTCACCGAGACCAGCGCGGCCATCACCGCCAACCAGATCGGCGCGCTCAAGGTCGGCTCGGTAGGAAAGTTGTTGCCGGGCAACAGCATGCGTCTCGGTCCCGATGACGAACTGCTGGTCAAGGGCGGTGTGGTGTTCGGCGGCTACTGGCGCAACGACGAAGCGACCAAGGAAGCCTTCACCGATGGCTGGTTCCACACCGGCGATCTCGGCGCGATCGACGACGACGGGTTCCTGACCATCGTCGGGCGCAAGAAGGAGATCATCGTCACCGCCGGCGGCAAGAACGTCGCCCCGGCCGTGCTGGAGGACCGGCTGCGGGCGCACCCGCTGATCAGCCAGGCGATGTGTGTCGGTGACCAGCAGCCCTATATCGCGGCGCTGATCACCATCGACCCGGAGGCCTTCCCCGGCTGGAAGCAGCGCAACAGCAAGGATGCCGCCGCCACGGTGGCCGACCTGGCCACCGACCCGGATCTGCTCGCCGAGGTGGAGCTGGCGGTCAAGGACGCCAATCAGGTGGTGTCCAAGGCCGAGGCGATCCGCAAATTCCGGATCCTGCCTGTCGATTTCACCGAGGACACCGGCGAGCTGACCCCGACGCTGAAGGTGAAGCGCAAGGTGGTGGCGCAGAAGTTCGCCGCCGATATCGACGCGCTGTACGCCTAACTCCCCTCGGCGCTCGCCGCCGCGCCGCTGAGCAGTCGGTGCAGTCGCGCCCCCTGGGCGCTCCACTGCCAGTTCCGCACGGTCCACTGCCGGCCGGCCGCGCCCATTGCCGCGGCCGCGTCCGGGTCGGCCAACACACCGCTGACCGCGGCGGCGACCGCGCCGACATCGGTCCCGTCGACGACGATGCCGGTCTCCCCGTCGCGCACCGTTTCCGGTGCCCCGCCGGAGCGCCCGGCGACCACCGGCACACCGCACGCCGAGGCCTCCAGGAACACGATGCCCAGCCCCTCGACGTCCAGGCCGGCGCCCCTGGTGCGGCACGGCATGGCGAACACGTCACCCATCGCGTGATAGGCGGGCAGCTCCGCACCCGGCACACCGCCGGTGAACACCACATGCTCGGCCACCCCGGCCTGGTGGGCCAGCTTGTGCAACGTGTCGCGGTAGGGTCCGCCGCCGACCACCACGAGGGCAGTGCCCGGCACCGCGGCGCGGATGGCGGGCAGCGCGCGGATCAGCATGTCCTGGCCCTTGCGCGGCACCAGCCGCGACAGGCATACCACCACCGGCCGCTCCCCCAACCCGTGCCGGGTCCGCAACGCGGCGCGCGCGGCCGGGTCGGGGGTGAACCGGTCCACGTCGACCCCGGGCGACAGCCGCTCCAGGTGGGCCCGCGGCCCGAACGCCGAGGCGAACCGGCCGCGGGTGTAACTGCTGACATAGGTGACGATGTCGGTCTCGTTGCCGATGCGCCGCAACGCGTTTCGGGCCAGCGGCAGCATCGACCAGCCCACCTCGTGGCCGTGCGTGCTGGCCATCACCCGGGACGCGCCCGCGGCCCTGGCCAGCGGGGCCAGCAGCGCCAGCGGGGCCGCCGCACCGAACCAGACGGTTTCGATGCCGTGTTCGGCGATCAGCGCGCGCATCCGGTTGGCCACCGACGGCTCGGGCAGCATCAGGGTGGTCGGATGGCGCACCAGCCGGTAGCCGGCGGCCGCGGCATTCTCGTCGTAAGCCGCGCACTCCTTCCATTTCGGCGCGTAGACGGTCAGCTCGTGCCCGCCGTGGGCCAGCAGTTGCCCGACGAAGGCCTCCAGGTAGGACTGGATACCACCGCGGCGCGGCGGAAAGTCGTTGGTTACCAGCAGCACCCGGGTCATCGCGCCAAGGCTATCCGCTCATCCAGTTCCGCCAGCCGGCCAGTACCTGGTCCAGGTCGGCGCCCAGGGTGTCCCGGACCGCGTCCGCCACGTCGGGGTGGCCGGGCTCGCTGGCCCGTAGATACAGTCGCTTGAGCGTGGCGGCGCCGTAGCGGGTGGCGACATAGCGGGCGAACCACCAGGCCCGGTCGTAGGCGGCCGAGCGTGCCTCGCCCACACTGTCCAGGTCGGCATCGGTGGGCAGCCGCGCGAGTGCCGCCGCGGCGGCGGGGCCGGGCAGCGGGGCCGGCGGCCGGCCCACGAAGTCGGCCACCCCCTCGGCCAGCCAGCGTGGGGCATCGGCGGCGGTGTGCGCCCGTGCCGCGTAGTGAAACAGTTCGTGGCGCACCACGATTCGCAGCGAGGCCGGACTCATGGCGGCTGCCCCCGGCGCGAACACGATGCCGTCGGCGGTGGTGGCGGCCGCGATATCGGGACCGTCGAAACCCAGCACGCGGAACTGTTGGTCGGTCTCGGTGGCGACCACGACGATGTCCCTGGGCCAGTCCGGTCCCCAGAACGCGGTGACGGCCGCCGCGGCGTCGCCGAGCTCGGCGGCGATCCGGTCCAGCAGCGGCTGGGTGCGCGGCCCGCCGAGGCTGCGCAGGCGTGCGGTGCGGCCGTCCGGCAGGGGCAGCGAGCGGGTCTGCGCCGATTCGACCGAGGACGAGGTCACCGAGGAGGTCGAGTCGGTGCGGGTGGGCGCGACGCCGGCTTGCTGGCAGCCGGCCAGCAGTGCCGTGGCCACCAGGGTCAGCGCGACCCGCGCGAGATCAGTAACGGCGGACTTCAGTAACGGCGGACGTTGTAGATCGGCGCGTTGTTGACGGGCGCGATCCGCACCGGCACACCGAAGGTGGATGCGTGCACCATCATGCCGTCACCGATGTAGATGCCGACGTGCGAGGCGTCGGAGTAGTACGAGATGACGTCACCGGGCTGCATCTGATCGGTGGACACCGGCTGGCCGCCGGCGGCCTGCGCGTAGCTGGAGTGCGGCAGTGAGATGCCGGCCTGCTGGAACGCCCACTTGACCAGACCGGAGCAGTCGAACGCGCCGGGCCCTTCGGCGCCCCACGAGTACGGCGAGCCGATCCGGGTGAGCGCGGCCTGCACGGCAGCCATGCCTTCACTGGTCCCCCCGGGCGCCGGAACAGCGCCGTCGGGCGGCGGTGCGACGTCACCGGGCGGGATGGCCTCCGGAGGCGCGGCGAGCACGGCCGGATCCTGCCCCGGCAACGCCGCCGGGGGCGGCGCGTCGGCCGGAGCGGGCGCAGCGGGCGCCGGCGGGATGGCGGCCAGCGCCTCGCGCTGGGCCGGGGTCAGCACCTGGTACTGCGACTTGACGACGGCGATCTGCACCTGCAGTTTGCTTTGCTTGGACTGCAGATCGGCGCGCACCGCGGCGGCCTGCTCGGCGGCCGTCTTGGCGTCGGCGGCCGACTGCGCCGAGGCCGTCTCGGCCTGAGCGGCGCGCAAACTGGTGGTCCGGAAGTTCTGCATCTGCGACGACATCTCGGTGGCCATCACCCGCTGCACGGCAAGCTGATCGATCAACCCCTGCGGCGAGGCGGCGGTCAGCATGGCGTCGAGACCATCGGTACGGCCGCCCATATATTGGGCGGCGGCAACCTTGTTGACCGAGCTCTGGAATGTTGCCAGCTGCTGCTTGGCCGCTTCGGCGTCTGCGAGGTCGGACGCGTGCTTGGCTTCCGCGGCACGCTGCGCTGCCAGCTTGTTGTCCAAATCCAGCTCGGCCGCGTGCATGGCTTCGGTGGTCTCCTCAGCCTGTCGCGACAGCTCGTTGAGCTTTGCCAGTGCGTCATCGGCCGGGTCGGCGTGCACGCCGCCGGCGAGTGCGCCGCCGAGGAGCACCATGCTCGCTATCACACCGGCCAGGGGTCGCTTGACGCCACGCTTCGGTCGGTCTGTGCGATCAGGCCTCAAGGTTTCGCGTCCTTAAACTGCTTACGAGCCGGCTCGAACTCAATTAGGTCTCAGATAGGTTACGAAACGGCATCGGGCTTGTCCAACAGGAGACGCAAATTTAACAGCCGATCCGGATGAATTTTTGCCTCCGCGGAAGTGTGCGTGTCATCACGCCACACCTGTTGTACCACCTCGGTTCTCCGCGCGCCTGATCGGGACCAACCGCAGCCGCGGGGCCAACCCGGCGTCGGCCAACACTTCCAGGGCCCGGCGCTCGTCATCCAGCAAACTCTCCGGAACTCCGAGGAGCACGCTGACCACGCAGTCCTGGCATCCCGGTCCGCGCACCGCGCAGTCGTCGCAGTCGATCACCACCGTGCCGGTGTCGATGTCGGGTTCCCGAGAATCATCGGCGGGTCGTTGTCGTCGTTGTCCATATGTCACGTCAGGTCCTCTCTGATCTGTCAGTGCCCGCACCGTAACGAGGGCCACCGACAGATCCCGGCGCTGTCGGTAGCGCGGGTTACCGTCACCGACGTGTCGCAGCTGAGCTTCGCCGATGTCGAGCCGCTCGCCGACATCGCGCTGGCCGACACCACCTTCGTCGTCGTCGACCTGGAGACCACCGGTGGCCGGGCTACCGGGGACGGCCATGACGCCGTCACCGAGATCGGCGCGGTCAAGGTGCGCGGCGGCGTCGTGCTCGGCGAGCTGGCCACCCTGGTGGACCCGGGCCGCGCCATCCCGCCCCAGATCGTCCAGTTGACCGGAATCACCTCGGCGATGGTGCACGACGCACCGCGGATCGACAGCGTGCTGCCGGCGTTCCTGGAGTTCGCCCGCGGCGCGGTGCTGGTCGCCCACAACGCCGGGTTCGACATCGGATTCCTGCGTGCCGCCACCGAGCGACTCGGGCTGACCTGGCCACGGCCGCCGGTGCTGTGCACGGTTCGGTTGGCCCGCCGGGTGCTCACCCGTGACGAGGCGCCCAGCGTCCGGCTTTCCGCACTCGCGCAGCTGTTCGGCGCGGCCACCACGCCCACCCACCGCGCGCTCGACGATGCCCGCGCCACCGTCGATGTGCTGCACGGACTCATCGAACGGGTCGGCAACCAGGGCGTGCGCACCTACCCGGAGCTGCGGTCCTACCTCCCGGACAAAACCGCACCGCAGCGCCGCAAGCGGCACCTGGCCGCCGGTATCCCCGGCCGGCCAGGGGTGTACCTGTTCCGCGGGCCCGGCGACGAGGTGCTCTACATCGGCACCGCCGTGGATCTGCACCGCCGGGTCAGCCAGTACTTCACCGGCGCCGACCCACGCACCCGGATGAAAGAGATGGTGGCCCTGGCCACCCGGGTCGACCACGTCGAGTGCGCGCACGAACTGGAGGCGGGAGTACGCGAACTACGGCTGCTGGCCGCGCACGCGCCGCCGTACAACCGGCGTTCCCGGTTTCCGCGCCGCCATTGGTGGATCGTGCTGACCGAGGAGGCGTTCCCGCGGTTCTCGGTGGTGCGGGCCCCGCGCAGTGAGCGGGCACTGGGCCCGTTCAGCGCCCGGGCGGACGCCGTCGCGGCGGCCGAGATCCTGAGCCGCGGAACGGGTGTGCGCACGTGTACGGCACGGTTGTCACGCACCGCGCGGCACGCCTGCGATCACCACGAACTGGCGCCGTGTCCGGCCCCGCGCGGGGCCGACGCCGCCGGATACGCCGCGGCCCCGCAGGCCGCCGCCGCACTCATCGCCGGCGCGGACAGTGCGGCATTCGGCACGGTGCTGGCTCAGATCGAGGCGCTGGCCGCCGCGCACCGCTACGAGAGCGCCGCCCGGCTGCGCGACCACACCGCCGACACGGTGGAGGCGGTGTGCCGCGGTCAGCGGTTGCAGGCGCTGGCCGCCGTCGACGAACTCGTCGCGGCCCGCCCCGACGGGCGCGGCGGCTGGGAGCTGGCGGTCATCCGGCACGGGCAGCTGGCCTCGGCCGGCTGTGCGCGCCGCGGGGTGCCGCCCATGCCCGTGGTGGACGCGATTTGCGCTGCGGCGCAGACGATCCTGCCGGAGCCCGCGCCGCTGGGCGGGGCGCTCGTCGAAGAGACCGGGTTGATCATGCGTTGGCTGGCCGGGCCCGGCGTGCGCATCGTGCGGGCCGACCGGGGCTACGCCAGTCCGATCGGGTCGGCCGCGCGGTGGGCCGGCTGGGCCGCGCACGCCCGGTCGGCCCGGCTTGCCGCCCGACAGCACGACGGCGCCGAACTCACCGATGACCGTTTCGGCATCGACCCACCGCCGCGAAAGGCCTACCCACCTAGGCTTTCTGGGTGAACTGAACCCACTTGGCCAGCAGCTGCTCGGCGGCACCGGAGTCGATCGCCTCGGTGGCGCGGCGCAACCCGGACTCCCAGGCCGGCACCCACTGGGCGTCGCCGGAGAGCCCGGCGTGGGCCACCATCGCGCCGGCCGCGTTGAGCACCACCGCGTCGCGGACCGGACCTTGGGCGCCGCCCAGCACCGCGCGTACCGATGCGGCATTGGCCTCGGCGTCACCGCCGATCAGCTCGCTCAGGTCGGCTCGCTTGAACCCGAACGCGGCCGGGTCCAGCGTGAGCCGCTCCACGGTGCCGGCCTGCACCCGCCAGATGGTGCTGGTCGTCGTCGTGGTCAGCTCGTCGAGACCGTCGTCGCCGTGCACCACCAGCACGCTGGATCCCCGCGCGGCGAACACACCGGCCATCACCTCGGCCAGGTCACCCCAGGCGCAACCGATCAAGCCGGCCCGCGGAGAGGCCGGGTTGGTCAGCGGGCCAAGCAGATTGAAGACGGTCGGGACGCCGATCTCGCGGCGCACCACCGACGCGTGCCGATAGGACGGATGGAACTGCGGGGCGAAGGCGAATCCGATCCCGACCTCGCCGAGGCTGCGGGCGACATCCTCGGGACCGAGGTCGATCCGCACGCCGAGGGCTTCCAGGGTGTCGGCACCACCCGACAGCGACGACGCCGCCCGGTTGCCGTGCTTGATCACGGGTACCCCCGCCGCGGCCACCACGATCGAGGCCATGGTGGATAGGTTCACCGTATTGGAGCCGTCGCCGCCGGTGCCGACGATATCGACGGCCGCGTTGCCGACCGCGTCGGCGGGCAGCCGGCGGGCGTGCTTGAGCATCGCGTCGGCCAGCTCGCGTACCTCGGCGGAGTTGGGTCGCTTCATCTTCATCGCGACGGCGAAACCGGAGATCTGAGCGGGCGTCGCCGCACCGGTCATGATCTGGTCCATCGCCCAGGCCGCCTGCCCCCGCAGCAGATCCTGGTGTGTCGTCAGCAGGCCGAGAATCTGCGGCCAGGTGGATACGTCGGCGGAGGGTTCGGCGAGAGGCACCAGGTGATGTTATCGCCTGGCCGGGGGCACCCCGGCGGCCCGATCACGGCCGGATCGGCACCCGATCGCGACACAACCTCGACCAAATCGGAACCCGGGTGGAGTTAATCAACTACAAAGCGTCATACTTGCACCTGTGACGAGCGCTGTAGGGACTTCCGGAACCGCGATCACGTCTCGCGTACATTCGCTGAACAGGCCGAATATGGTCAGTGTCGGCACCATCGTGTGGCTTTCCAGTGAGCTGATGTTCTTCGCTGGGCTGTTCGCGATGTACTTCACCGCGCGAGCCCAAGCACACGGCGTCTGGCCGCCGCCCCCCACGGAGCTCAACCTGTGGCTGGCCGTGCCGGTGACCGCCGTGCTGATCGCCTCGTCGTTCACCTGCCAGATGGGCGTGTTCGCCGCCGAGCGCGGTGACGTCTTCGGCCTGCGCCGGTGGTATGTCATCACGTTCCTGATGGGCGCGTTCTTCGTCGGCGGCCAGGGCTACGAGTACTTCCACCTCGTCGAGCACGGCACGACCATCCCCGGCAGCGCCTACGGTTCGGTCTTCTACCTGGCGACCGGCTTCCACGGGTTGCACGTCATCGGCGGTCTCGTCGCCTTCATCTTCTTGCTCGCGCGTACCCGCATGAGCAAGTTCACGCCGGCCCAGGCCACCGCAGCGATCGTCGTGTCCTACTACTGGCACTTCGTCGACATCGTGTGGATCGCCCTGTTCGCCGTCATCTACTTCGTTCGGTGATCCAGTCGATGAGAAGGGGTTCGATGACCACCAAGTCTCGCCGTCGGTTGCACCGGCGCCTGTCAGCGGCGGTGCTGCTGCTGATCGGCCTCGGTGCTGCGGGGGCCGTCGCGGCCACGCTGACCCCCACCCCCCAGGTGGCGGTCGCCGACGAGTCGTCCTCGGCGCTGCTGCGCACCGGCAAGCAGCTGTTCGACACCTCGTGTGTCAGCTGCCACGGCGCCAACCTGCAGGGCGTGCCCGACCGCGGCCCGAGCCTCATCGGCGCGGGCGAGGCGGCGGTCTACTTCCAGGTGTCGACCGGACGTATGCCGGCGATGCGCGGTGAGGCCCAGGCCCCGCGCAAGGATCCGGTCTTCGACGAGCACCAGATCGACGCGCTCGGCGCCTACGTGCAGGCCAACGGCGGCGGCCCCGTCGTGCCGCGAGATGCCAACGGGCACATCGCCGATCAGTCGCTGCTGTCCGGCGACGTGGCCCGCGGTGGCGACCTGTTCCGGCTGAACTGCGCGTCCTGCCACAACTTCACCGGCAAGGGCGGCGCACTGTCCTCGGGTAAGTACGCGCCCGATCTCGGTGAGGCGGCCAAGGTGCCCGCGCAGGTCTACAGCGCGATGCTCACCGGCCCGCAGAACATGCCGAAGTTCTCCGACCGTCAGCTCTCCCCGCAGGAGAAGGTCGACATCGTCAGCTATGTGCGGGAAGCGGCGGCCACCCCCAGCCCCGGCGGCTACGGCCTCGGCGGGTTCGGCCCGGCGCCTGAAGGTATGGCTGTCTGGATCATCGGGATGGTTGCCGCGATCGGTATCGCGATGTGGATCGGAGCACGTGCATGAGCGGTGACATCAAGGGCACCGATACCCCCGGGCAGACCGGCGTCCCCGGTCAGCCGACCGATGCCGAACTGGCGACCATGTCGCGCGAGGAGCTGCTCGAACTCGGCGGCAAGCTCGACGGTGTCGAGATCGTCTACAAGGAGCCGCGCTGGCCCATCGAAGGCACCAAGGCCGAGAAGCGGGCCGCGCGGACCGTCGCGTACTGGCTGCTGCTGGGCGGGTTCTCCGGCCTGGCGCTGCTGCTGGTCTTCCTGTTCTGGCCCTGGGAGTACAAGCCCTACGGCTCCGAGGGTGAATGGCTCTACTCGCTGGCCACCCCGCTGTACGGTCTGACGTTCGGGCTGTCCATCCTGGCCATCGGCGTCGGCGCGGTGCTGTACCAGAAGAAGTTCATCCCCGAAGAGATCGCCATCCAGGACCGCCACGACGGCCGGTCGCCTGAGCTGCACCGCAAGACCATCGCGGCCCAGCTGGGTGACGCGCTGGATTCCTCGACCATCAAGCGGCGCAAGCTGATCGGGCTGTCCCTGGGCATCGGGCTCGGCGCCTTCGGGCTGGGCACGGCGGTCGCCTTCCTCGGTGGTCTGATCAAGAACCCGTGGAAGCCGGTGGTGCAGACCGCCGAAGGTAAGAAGGCCGTGCTGTGGACCTCGGGCTGGACGCCCCGGTTCACCGGCGAGACCATCTACCTGGCCCGCGCAACCGGCCTGCCGGGTGAGTCGCCGTTCGTCAAGATGCGCCCGGAGGACATCGACGCCGGCGGTATGGAGACCGTGTTCCCGTGGCGCGAGTCCGACGGTGACGGCACCACGGTGGAGTCCTCGCACAAGCTGGCCGAGATCGCCATGGGGGTGCGCAACCCGGTGATGCTCATCCGCATCAAGCCCAACGACATGGGCCGGGTGGTCAAGCGGCAGGGTCAGGAGAGCTTCAACTTCGGTGAGCTGTTCGCCTACACCAAGGTCTGCTCGCACCTGGGCTGCCCCTCGTCGCTGTACGAGCAGCAGACCTACCGGATCCTGTGCCCCTGCCACCAGTCGCAGTTCGACGCGCTGCACTTCGCCCGCCCGATCTTCGGTCCGGCCGCTCGTGCCCTGGCGCAGTTGCCCATTACCATCGACAAGGACGGCTATCTGGTCGCCAACGGCGACTTCATCGAACCCGTCGGACCGGCATTCTGGGAGCGCAAATCATGAGCCCTGACCTTGCCAAGCTCGCCGCCCACCAAGGCGATGCGATCGACTCACGGTTCCACCCGTCGGCCGCGGCTCGCCGTCAGCTGAACAAGGTGTTCCCCACCCACTGGTCGTTCCTGTTGGGTGAGATCGCGCTGTACAGCTTCATCGTGCTGCTGCTCACCGGTGTGTACCTGACGCTGTTCTTCGATCCGTCGATGGCCGAGGTCACCTACAACGGCGTGTACCAGCCGCTGCGCGGTGTGCAGATGTCGCGGGCCTACGAGACGGCACTGGACATCAGCTTCGAGGTACGCGGTGGCCTGTTCGTCCGGCAGGTGCACCACTGGGCGGCCCTGCTGTTCGCGGCGTCGATCATGGTGCACCTGGCCCGCATCTTCTTCACCGGCGCCTTCCGGCGTCCGCGTGAAGCGAACTGGGTGATCGGCTCGCTGCTGTTGATCCTGGCCATGTTCGAGGGGTTCTTCGGTTACTCGTTGCCCGACGACCTGCTGTCTGGCACCGGCGTCCGCGCCGCCCTGTCCGGCATCACGATGGGTATCCCGGTCATCGGCACCTGGATGCACTGGGCGCTGTTCGGCGGGGACTTCCCCGGCGACATCTTCATCCCGCGCATCTACGCCCTGCACATCCTGCTCATCCCGGGCATCATCCTGGCGCTGATCGCGGCGCACATGATGATCCTGTGGTTCCAGAAGCACACCCAGTTCCCCGGCCCGGGCCGGACCGAGAACAACGTGGTCGGCGTGCGCGTCATGCCGGTGTTCGCGGTGAAGTCGGGTGCGTTCTTCGCCATCATCACCGGCATCCTGGGCCTGATGGGCGGCCTGCTGCAGATCAACCCGATCTGGGTGCTGGGGCCCTACAAGCCCTCGCAGGTGTCGGCCGGTAGCCAGCCCGACTTCTACATGATGTGGACCGACGGCCTGATCCGTCTGTTCCCGCCGTGGGAGATCTACATCGGCAACCACACCATCCCGCAGCCCTTCTGGATCGCCATGGGCATGGGTCTGGTCTTCGGTCTGCTGATCGCGTGGCCGTTCCTGGAGAAGAAGTTCACCGGCGACGACGCGCACCACAACCTGCTGCAGCGTCCGCGCGACGCACCGGTCCGGACGGCCATCGGCGCGATGGCGGTGTCGTTCTACATCCTGCTGACGTTTGCCTGCATGAACGACATCATCGCGCTGAAGTTCCACATCTCGCTCAACGCGACGACGTGGATCGGCCGCATCGGCATGGTGGTGCTGCCCGCGATCGTCTACTACATCACCTACCGGTGGGCGATCAGCCTGCAGCGCAGCGACCGGGCGGTGCTGGAGCACGGTATCGAGACGGGCATCATCAAGCGCCTGCCGCAGGGTGCCTACATCGAGCTGCACCAGCCGCTCGGCCCGGTGGACGAGCACGGCCACCCGATTCCGCTGGAATACCAGGGCGCGGCCCTGCCCAAGCGGATGAACAAGCTGGGCTCCGGCGGCGCGCCGGGTTCGGGGAGCTTCCTGTTCCCGGATCCCGTCGAGCAGCACGACGCGCTGACCGAGGCGGCCCACGCCGCCGAGCACAAGGCGCTGACTGCTCTGCGCGAGCGCCAGGACAGCACCAACGGTTCCAACGGGCACAACTAGTTCGAAACCGCGAAAGGGCCCGCACAGCGAAAGCTGTGCGGGCCCTTTCGTTTTGCTCCAGTCGGCGCCGCCACTCCCCTCCCCCGGCAGACAATCCCGGCACCACCCGAATGTGGGTGCTATGCACGTCGAGACGCGGGAAGGTGTGCACCGGGCCCACACTCGGGTACGGGCGTGGTCGCTGCCCGGCTCCGCCGGACCGGACGAATGTGGGTCGAGACACGAGAAAGCGGGCAGAGGGCCCACACTCACGAAGCGGCCGTAGCCCGAGCGGTGACCAGAAGGCGCGCCGCTAGACGCTGGCGGGCCCGGTCACCGCGTGCAGCTCACGCAGGTAGAACCACGGCACCGCGGCCATCCCGACCGTGATCAGGCCGGCCACGCCGTACGCCACCCAGGCAGTGGTATCGCTGCCGGTGGCCATCAGATAGGTGCCGATACCGACGGCGAGCACCCCGGCGCCCACCGCACAGCCGATGCCCGTGGTGCATCGCAGGTACACCTCGTCGACGATCGCGGGCAGCGACGGGCGGCGCCCCTCGGACGCGGTCGACACCGTGCCCGCCCGACGCCGGCCCCCGGGCTGACCCGTGATGGCGGCGATATCGTCGGCGGCCGAGCCGCTGCTGCCGGCGACCCCGCGCTGGGGCCGTTGGCTGCTGTCCCTGCGGGCCCGGATGAGCAACGGGATGGCCGCAGCGATGACGGCCGCGGACACCCCGATCACGGTGTAGAGCACCCACGGCGTGTCCGAGCCGGACAGCTCGGCACGTACCGAACCGCGTCCGCTGCTCAAGTCGACCAGCGCGACGGTGGCCGCCACCCCGGCACCCAGGGCGAGCAGCCAGACGCCGGCGCACACACCCAGCAGGATGCGGTCCAGGTTCTCCGGGCCGGACAATCGTCTCTCGTCGCGCATCAGCAGCTCGTCTGGGCGGCATTGCCGGTGTTGGAGGACAACACCGTGCCGTCACTGGTCGTGATGGAACAGTTCAACCGGCTCACCAGGAACAGGCTGGAGGCTTGCACCGAACCGACCTCGGACTGCGAGATCGGCGTGACCGTCAGCGACCACGGGATGTACACGTTGCGCTGGGTCCGGCTGCGGCCGGACGCGTCGATATAGGTGACGGTGATGATGTCGCCGGGCGCCTTGGTGCCGGTCACCGAGTAGGTCACCTGCCGGGGCCCGGGGGGCGCGGTGCTCGTCGGGGGCGGCGGGGGTGCCGTCGTGGTGGCCGGTGGCGGCGCCTCGGTGGTCGCCGGCGGTGGCGGTGGTGGGGGCGGCTCCTGGGTCACCGTGACCGTCTCCGGCGGCGGTGGTGGCGGCGCCTCGGTGGTCGGTGGCGGCGGCTCAGGGCTGGGCGGCGGAGGCGGTGTGGTGGTGGTGGTGATCTCGTCCTGCACCGGCGGCGCCGACGTGGTGGTGCTGGTCGACGGCGTGGCCAGATTGGTGTTGTCGGTGCGGGTCACCAGAACCGCGACCGAAGCGACCAGTGCGACAGCCGCGATGATGGCGACGACGCCGACGACCCAGGGCCACCGAGGCGGGGCGTCGGGGCTGTCGTCGACCGCGGGATCGTAGCTGTCGTAGTCGTACAACGCCGGATCCGGCGGAACGTACGGCGCGCTGACGAACTGTTCGGATTCCGGTGCCGAATACGCCCGCGAATGGATGTCCGTCTCACCGGTGCTCGGTGCCGGGTCGTCGCCCGCACCGGGTTTGTCCGGTCCTGAAGGCCCGCTCATCTCCAACTAACCCTCGGCCTGTCCGTCTCGAATGCTGCCTCGGCAACACTACCCAACCAGGTGCGCGAGCGGATCAGGCGACGCGGCACGTCAGAGAACTGACGCATGGTTGTGACCTGGGCGCGGTCAGTGCTTCTCGGGGCCGATGTAGTACTCGAAGACCAGGCCACCCGCGGTGAACAGCACGAAGCAGATGCCGGCCACGATCAGCCACGGTAGCCACAGCGCGGCACCGACGGCCGCCGTCGAGAAGGACAGCGCGATCAGCACCGGCCACCAGCTGTGCGGGCTGAAGAAGCCCAGTTCGCCGGCGCCGTCACTGATTTCGGCGTCCTCGTAGTCCTCGGGCCGGGTGTCCAGGCGCCGGGCGACGAATCGGAAGAAGGTACCGGTGATCAAGGTCAGACCGGTGGTCAGCACCAGTGCCACCGTGCCCGCCCACTCGATGCCGCCGGTGGCGAACAGCGCGGTGAGCACGCCGTACACCACCGCGGCCAGGGCGAAGAAGGCCGTCAGGAATTCGAACAACCGCGCTTCGATATGCATGAGTGGTCCTTACTTGCTCGCCTGCACGGGCACGCCGACCTGCTCGCCGCGCCGGGTGTCGAACGGATGAGTGGTGACCGCCACCGGAGACTGGTTGATCGCCTGCAGCGCTTCGGCATTGGTCTTACCGGCGATGCGCTGCTGCAGGTAGGCCTTGAAGTCGTTGGGCTCCACGACGCGCACCTCGAAGTTCATCATCGAGTGGTACGTGCCGCACATCTCGGTGCAGCGACCGACGAAGGCGCCGGTCTCCTGAATCTCGCTGACCTGGAAGACGTTGTCGGAGTTGTTCGCCTTCGGGTCGGGCATCACGTCACGCTTGAACAGGAACTCCGGCACCCAGAACCCGTGGATCACGTCTGCCGAGGCGATCTGGAATTCGATGCGCTTGCCCTTGGGCAGCACCAGGACCGGGATCTCGGTGGACGTGCCGAGGGTCTCCACCTTGTCGAAGTTCAGGTAGGTGCGATCCTCGGGGTTGAGGCCACGGATGGCGCCGACGCGCTCCTCGCCGTGCTCGTCCACGCCCTCGGGCTTGGACGTCATGGCGGCCTTCTTCTCCGGGTCCGCGCCGTCGTAGCTGAAGGTGCCGTCGCCGAACGCGATCTTCTGGTAACCGAACTTCCAGTTCCACTGGAAGGCGGTGACGTCGATGACGACCTCGGGGTTGGGGTCCTTGTGCAGCATCCGTTCCTGCACCACGACGGTGAAGTAGAACAGCACCGAGATGATGAGGAACGGCACCACGGTCAGCACCAGTTCCAGCGGCATGTTGTAGCCGAACTGACGCGGCAGCTCGGTGTCGGTGGCCTTCTTCCGGTGGAAGGCGCTGGCCCAGAAGATGAGGGCCCAGACGATGGCGCCGACGACGAACGAGGCGATCACCGACCACACCCACAAGTCGCGGTTGAGCTTGCCTTCTGGCGTGATTCCGGTGGGCCAACCGAGGCCGAACACCTCCTGCCAACTGCACCCGCTGAGCAGGACCGTCAGCCCGCCCAGGACCAGTGACAACGCCACCAACTTGTACCCGCGAGCGGTCACGTTGGCGCCTCCTATAGAAGTCGGTGGACCGCCGTGCGGTCGGTCGGCTCTGTATGTACTACGCAGCGTAGACCACCGGTGCGCGAACCCGCGAAGCGACCTGCCAACTCGGGCTTGACCCAGGTTGTTCGGCATACTGGCCCGGTGTGCGGACTGCTGGCCTACCTGACTGACCCGTCCGTTGAGATCTCCCCGGCACTGGTCGACGCGGTGTCCGGAGCCTCGCATCTGATGCGCCACCGAGGTCCCGACGAACCGGGCACCTGGTCCGACGACGACGTGGTGCTCGGCTTCAACCGGCTGTCGATCATCGACATCGCCCACAGCCACCAACCGCTGCGCTGGGGACCCGAGGACGCCCCGCAGCGCTATGCGCTGGTGTTCAACGGCGAGATTTACAACTACCTCGAGCTGAGGGAGGCATTGCGCGACGAGTTCGGCGCGGTGTTCCACACCGAGGGCGACGGTGAGGCGATCGTCGCCGGATTCCACTACTGGGGCACCGAGGTGCTGTCCCGGCTGCGCGGCATGTTCGCCTTCGCGCTGTGGGACACCCAGACCCGCGAGTTGATCTGTGCGCGCGACCCGTTCGGCATCAAACCGCTGTACCTGGCCAGCGGCCCGGGCGGCACCGTGCTGGGCAGCGAGAAGAAATGCCTGGTCGAGCTGGCGCCGACGGCCGGACTGGACCTGGACATCGACGAGCGCGCGGTACAGCACTACACGGTGCTGCAGTACGTCCCCGAACCCGAGACTCTGCAGCGCGGCGTGCGCCGGCTCGAATCGGGCAGCTACGCCAGGATCCGGCCGGGCCAGGCCCCGGTGGTGACCCGCTATTTCCGTCCCACGTTCGCCCCGGTGCCGTTCATTGCCGGCCAAGAGCAGGCCCGCTACGACGAGATCACCGCCGTGCTCGAGGATTCGGTCGCCAAACACATGCGCGCCGATGTCACCGTCGGGGCGTTCCTGTCCGGCGGTATCGATTCGACCGCGATCGCCGCGCTGGCGATGCGGCACAACCCGCGGCTGATCACCTTCACCACCGGGTTCGAACGCGAGGGCTTCTCCGAGGTGGACGTCGCCGTGGCATCCGCCGAGGCCATCGGCGCGCGGCACGTGACCAAGGTGGTCAGCCAGGAAGAGTTCGTCGCCGCACTGCCCGAGATCGTCTGGTATCTCGACGAGCCGGTGGCCGACCCGGCGCTGGTGCCGCTGTTCTTCATCGCCCGCGAGGCCCGCAAACACGTCAAGGTGGTGCTGAGCGGCGAGGGCGCCGACGAACTCTTCGGCGGTTACACGATCTACCGGGAACCGTTGTCGCTCAAGCCTTTCGACTACCTACCCCGGCCGGTGCGGCGCTCACTGGGCAAGGCCGCCAAACCGCTGCCCGAAGGTATGCGCGGCAAGAGCCTGCTGCACCGCGGGTCGCTGACGCTGGAAGAGCGCTACTACGGCAATGCGCGCAGCTTCTCCGACGCCCAGCTGCGCGCGGTGCTGGCCAAGTTCAACCCGGAGTGGACGCACACCGACGTCACCGCGCCGTTGTATGCCGCGTCGCAGGGCACCGACCCGGTGGCCCGCATGCAGCACATCGACCTGTTCACCTGGTTGCGCGGCGACATCCTGGTCAAGGCCGACAAGATGACCATGGCCAACTCACTGGAGCTGCGGGTGCCGTTCCTGGACCCCGAGGTGTTCGCGGTGGCGTCCCGGCTGCCGTACGAGCAGAAGATCACCCGCACCACCACCAAGTACGCGTTGCGCCGCGCACTGGAGCCGATCGTGCCCGCGCACGTGCTGCACCGCGCGAAGCTGGGCTTCCCGGTGCCGATCCGGCACTGGTTGCGGGCCGGCGAGCTGCTGGATTGGGCGTACGCGACGGTGGCCGCCTCGCAGACCGGCGAGCTGATCGACCTGGCCGCGGTGCGGACCATGCTCGACGAGCACCGAGCCGGCGAGGCCGATCACAGCCGCCGGTTGTGGACGGTGCTGATCTTCATGCTGTGGCACGCCATCTTCGTGGAGGGCAGCGTCACCCCGCAGATCGCCGAACCCACCTACCCCGTCCAGCTCTGATCCGCCCAATTGACCAAACGGGCGCGAAAGTGCGAGTAACTCGCGCCCGTTCGTCGATCTCGGCGGAAGATCAGGCCAGCGCCGAGGCAATCTCCGCGGCCGCGTCGGCACCGTAGGCATCGCCGAGGCGCACCAGTGCGGTCTCGCGGTCCCACGTCCACTCCTGCGGACCGGTGGCCTCCAGCACCAACACCGCCACCAATGAGGCCAGTTGAGCCGAGCGCTCCAGGCTCAGCCCGGCGGAACGGCCGGTGAGGAATCCTGCGCGGAAGGCGTCGCCGATGCCGGTCGGATCGGCCTGATGGGTCTCGGGGACGACGTCGACGTGCACGAACGTTCCGTCGGAGGACACCAGGTCCACCCCCTTGGCGCCCAGCGTGGTGACCCGCAGGCCGATCTGGCGCATCACCTGCGCTTCGCTCAGGCCGGACTTCTGCAGCAGCAGGTCCCACTCGTAGTCGTTGGTGAACAGGTAGGTGGCGCCGTCGATGAGGCCGCGGATCTCGTCGCCGTTGAGCCGGGCCAGTTGCTGGCTCGGGTCGGCCGCGAAGGCCAGCCCCAGGCTGCGGCACTCCTGCGTGTGGGCGAACATGGCTTCCGGGTCATTGGCGCCGACGATCACCAATTCCGGTGTGCCCGTACGGCTTACGACGTCAGTCAGCTTGATGTTCCGCGCCTCGGACATGGCGCCCGGGTAGAAGGAGGCGATCTGGGCCATGTCCTCGTCGGTGGTGCAGACGAACCGGGCGGTATAGGACTGATCGGAGATCAGCACGTTGTCACAGTTGACGCCGTGGTCGGTGAGCCAGCGCCGGTAGTCGGTGAAGTCCGAGCCGGCGGCGCCGACCAGGGCCGCCTTGCCGCCGAGCACCCCGATGGCGAAGGCCATGTTGCCGGCCACCCCGCCGCGGTGGATGACCAGATCGTCGACCAGAAAGCTCAGCGACACCTTCTGCAAGTGCTCGGGCAGCAGCTGCTCGGAGAACTTGCCAGGAAACTTCATCAGATGGTCGGTCGCAATGGAACCGGTCACCGCAATGGTCACGAGTCGCCCTTCATTTTCATTAACGAATCTAAGTAGCGTACGGGTGTGTGCCAGGGGCATATCCGTCCCGGTGCGCTAGCCTGCCTGAAAGTCCACCGGCCAGTCCAAGCCTAGACACCGAAACGTAGCCGATGTCCTATCCGCCTCCGGGCCCACCGCAGCAATTCCCCCCGCACCAGGTCTCCGCCGCGTACCCGGGCATGCTTCCGCCACCGGTGCAGTATCCCAAGCGCAGGCGCTGGCCGCTGGTCGCGGCGATCGTGGGCGTCCTCGTGGTGATCGCGGCCGTGGCCGGGATCGTCCTGGTCGGGGGCCGCCACGACATCCGGCAGCCGATCACCGCGGCCACCGCGAAACCGGCCATCCAGCAGTTCCTCGACGCGCTGGCCGACGGGGACGAACAGACCATCGCCCGGCACACCCTCTGCGGGCTCTACGACGCGGTGAAGAACCGGGATGCCGACCTGGCGCTGGCCGATATGAGCGGCGACGCGTTCCGCAAGCAGTACAAGCGCGTCGAGGTGACCTCGATCGACAAGATCGTCTACCTGTCACCCAACCAGGCGCAGGTGCTGTTCAGCATGAAAGGGACACCCGCCCCGTCGGGGCGGATGCCCTCATCAACATCCTCGGGTGGCGAGCGCCAGGCCGTCGCCCAACTGCTCGCCCAAGACAACCAGGTCCTGGTCTGCAGCTACGTGCAGCGCACCGATCAGATCAATTGAACGAGTCGCCGCAGGCGCAGGAGCCGGTGGCGTTCGGGTTGTCGATGGTGAAACCCTGCTTCTCGATGGTGTCGACGAAGTCGATGGTGGCGCCCTGGACATACGGCGCGCTCATCCGGTCCACGGTCAGCGCCACGCCACCGAAATCGGCGGTCAGGTCACCGTCGAGGGTGCGGTCGTCGAAGAACAGGTTGTAACGCAGGCCGGCGCAGCCACCCGGCTGCACGGCGATGCGCAACGCCAGGTCGTCGCGGCCCTCCTGGTCGAGCAGCGCCTTGGCCTTGGCGGCGGCCGCGTCGGTCAGCACCACACCGTGGGTTTCGGTGGTGGTGTCGTCCTGAACAGTCATTGCTTCTCCTGAGTGCTGGTCACGCAATCGCGATGTAATCAACGGTACCTTGTCCGGGCGCTATTCCCGACTCTCACGGCCAACCGCGGGCGGTGCGCTCGGCCAATCCGGTCAGCTGGTTGGCGGCATCGGCGATGGCGCGTTCCACGGACCTGGCGTACTCGGTGATCGAGTGGGCGGCGGTGATACCGGCTCCGGTGAGCGCATCGGGCCCCAGCGTCACCTGACCTGCCAGCACCAGCACCGGCGTACCGCGGCGCCGGGCGCCGGCGGCCAGCGCGCTGACCACCTTTCCGTGCAGCGACTGGTCGTCGAACCTGCCCTCGCCGGTGATGACGAGGTCGGCGGCGGCGATGTCGTCGGCCAGGTGGGTGTGCTCGGCGATCACGGCGGCCCCGGATTCCCGGCGGCCGCCGAGCGCCAGCAGGGCCGCCCCGATACCGCCGGCCGCGCCGGCCCCCGGTCGATCGGCGATGCCGGGGCCGAGTTCGGCCGCCCACTCGGTGAGCCGGCGTTCCAGCACCTGCACGGTTTCCGGGTCCGCGCCCTTCTGCGGGCCGAACACCGCCGCGGCACCCATCGGACCCAGCAGCGGGTGCTCGACATCGCTGGCGGCGATCAGGTCGACACCGGCCAGCCGTTCCCGCGCCGACGCCAAGCTCGACCGACCGTCACTGCCCGCGGGCGCAGCCAGCGCCTCCACCAGGCCCCGTCCTCCGTCGGTGCAGCTGCTGCCGCCCAGCCCGACGGCGATCCGTTTTGCCCCGGCATCCAGCGCCGCGGCGATCAGCTCGCCGACTCCCCTGCTGTGCGCCGCCAGCGCGGTCCGTACCGTCGGCGGTCCGCCCAGCAGGGTCAACCCGCAGGCCTGCGCGCATTCCAGATAGGCGGTCTCACCGTCGAGTACCCAGTGCGCGGTCACCGCCTCGTCCAGCGGCCCGCTCACCCGCGCGGTCCGTAGCCCGCCCAGTCTGCTGGCCAGCACCTCCACGAACCCCGGACCGCCGTCGGACTGCGGGGCCAGGGTGAGGTTGTCACCGGCGCGTGCTCGCCCCCAGCCCGCCGCGATGGCCTCGGCGGCCTGCACCGCGGTCAGGCTGTCACCGAAGCAGTCCGGGGCCACCAGCACACGCATCCGGCCAGCGTAGGGTGTGCGATCCGGAGCCGCATTCCAAGCAATTGCGCAGCGGAAGTACCCTGTGGGCGTGAATCTGCTGGGCCGTAAGAAGGACAATCCGCAACCCGAGGACGCCGACACCTCGGCTGCCGCACCGGCGACTGCCGCCGGTGACACCGGACTGACCGCGCCCAAGGGCCGGCCCACCCCCAAACGCAGCGAGGCCAGCCGCAAGCGCGGGCCGGTCGCCCCCGCGCCGCTGACCGCCGCCGAGGCCCGCAAGCGCCGCAAGGAGCTGGCCGCGTCCAAGCCGAAGCTGACCCGCGAGGAGCGCAAGGCCGAGAAGGTGGCCCGGCGCGCGGCCATGACCGAGCGCCGTGAGCGGATGATGGCCGGTGACGACGCCTACCTGCTGCCCCGTGACAAGGGCCCGGTGCGCCGGTACGCCCGCGATATCGTCGACTCCCGCCGCAACCTGCTCGGCCTGTTCATGCCGGTGGCGCTGGCCCTGGTGCTGATCACGCTGGCGGTGCCCGCGGTCGAGGTGCAGCGCTGGGTGTCCTACGGGATGCCGGTGCTGCTGGTGGTGATGGCCATCGACGGTGTGCTGGTGGGCCGCCGGGTGAACCGGATGGTCGACGAGAAGTTCCCGTCGAACACCGAGAGCGGATTCAAGCTCGGCTTCTACGCCGCCAGCCGCGCTTCGCAGCTGCGCCGGATGCGCGCGCCGCGACCGATGGTCAACCGCGGCGACGACGTCTGACACGCGTGCGGGTACTGGTCCTCGGGGGGATCCGTTCGGGCAAATCGCAGTGGGCCGAGGCCGATATCGCCGCAGGCGTGGGCACCGCCCCGGTCCGCTATCTGGCCACCGGCCGCACCGACACCGGTGACCCGCAGTGGTCCCGCCGCGTCGACGCCCACCGCAGCCGCCGGCCCGCCCAGTGGTCCACCGTCGAAACCCCCGATGTCGCAGGCGCATTGCGCGCCGACACCCGCACCGCGACGCTGGTCGACGATATCGGCGGCTGGCTGACTGCGGCGATGGACCGGCGCCACGCCTGGACCGGCGGGTCGGTGTGCGCCGACGTCGACGAACTCTGCGCGGCAGTCACAGGATTCGATGGGAAGCTGACGCTGGTGAGCCCCGAGGTCGGGCTCACCGTGGTGCCCGCGACCGCGGGCGGTCGGCTGTTCGCCGACGAACTGGGCACGCTGAACCAGCGGTTGGCGGCGCAGTGCGACCGAGTGGTGCTGGTGATCGCGGGCCAGCCTCTAGTGGTGAAGGAGCCGACCAGGTGACCGCTTTCCCCGGGATCGTCGCACCCGATGCGGACGTGCTGCGGGCGGCGCAGGCCCGCCAGAACACCCTCACCAAACCACCGGGGGCGCTGGGCCGGCTGGAAGACCTGTCGGTGTGGGTGGCGTCGTGTCAGGGTGTCTGCCCGCCACGGCAGTTCGCGCGCGCCCGGATCGTCGTGTTCGCCGGGGACCACGGGGTGACCGCGTCCGGTGTGTCGGCTTTCCCAGCCGAGGTCACCCCGCAGATGGTGGCCAATTTCGCGGCCGGCGGCGCGGCCATCAACGTCATCGGCGACGTGGCGGGCGCCTCGGTGCGCGTCGCGGATATCGCCGTGGATGCAGAACCGCTGAGCCCGGCGATCGGCGCGCACAAGGTGCGCCGCAGCAGCGGCAACATCGCGGTCGAGGACGCGCTGAGCGCCGAGGACACCGCGGCGGCCATCCAAGCCGGCCGCACCATCGCCGACGAGGAGGTCGACGGCGGCGCCGACCTGCTCATCGCGGGCGATATGGGCATCGGAAACACCACCGCCGCAACCACATTGATCGCCGCGGCGACACGGTCGGAACCGGTTGCGGTGGTCGGGCGCGGCACCGGCATCGACGACGCCGGCTGGGCCCGCAAGGTGTCGGCCATTCGGGATGCGCTCTACCGGGCCCGCGGTGTCACCGCCGACCCGGAGGCGCTGCTGCGGGTGTGCGGCGGCGCCGATCTCGCCGCGATGGCCGGGTTCCTGGCCCAGGCGGCGGTGCGGCGCACGCCGGTGCTGCTGGACGGCGTGGTGGTCACCGCGGCCGCGCTGATCGCCGACCTGCTGGCTCCCGGCGCTCGGGCGTGGTGGCAGGCCGGGCACCGCTCGACCGAGCCCGCGCACACGCTGGCCCTGGACCATCTGGGTCTGGTGCCGATCGTCGATCTGGGCATGCGGTTGGGCGAAGGCACCGGCGCGGCGGTGGCCCTACCGATCGTGCGTGCCGCGGTCGCGACGCTGGCGTCGATGTCCACCTTCGACGAAGCTCACGTATCCGGCGCGTGATCGGTTCGCTCGCTTCGGCTTTCGCGTTCGGCACGGTGCTGCCGATCCGAACGAGTCACGCGTTCGGCCGGGGTGCGCTGACCGCCCTGCCGGTGGTCGGCGCCGCACTGGGCGTGCTGACGGCCCTCACCGTCTGGGGCGCGTCGCAGTGCTACGGCGCCGGAGCGTTGCCCGGGGTGCTCGCGGTGGCCGTGCTGTTGTTGGGCACCCGCGGCCTGCACATCGACGGGCTGTCGGACACCGTCGACGGGCTGGGCTGTTACGGCCCGCCCGAGCGCGCGCTGGCCGTGATGCGCGGCGGTACCGCGGGCCCGTTCGGGGTGGCGGCGGTGGTAGTGGCAATCGTGCTGCAGGGCTTGGCTTTCGGCGCGGCCGACGGCGCCGCCGTGGTGATCGCGGTGACGGCTGGCCGGGTGGCCATCGTGATGACCTGTCGGCGCGGGGTGCCCGCCGCGCCGGGCAGCACGCTGGGCGCGTTGGTCGCCGGTTCGCAACCCCGGTGGGTGGTGGCCGGCTGGGCACTGGTCCTGGCCGCGGCCGCGGTGCCGGCCACCGCACTGCCGTGGCTGGGCCCGGTCGTGGTGCTGACGGCGCTGACGGTCACCGCGGTGCTGGTGGCCCACTGCGTGCGCCGGTTCGGCGGTATCACCGGTGACGTGCTGGGCGCGGCCTGCGAGGTGACCACCACGCTGGTCGCCCTGGGCCTCGCGGCGGCGTGAGTACAGTTGGAGTGGTGATTGCGCTGGGTGACCACTTCGCCCGCACGCTGCCGGAACTGTCCATCGCCTGGCAGGCCCAAGCCCCCGACGCTCCGACACTGCTGGTGCTCAACGAACCGCTCGCCGCCGACCTGGGCCTGGATGCCCAGTGGCTGCGCAGCGACGCCGGACTGGGTTTCCTGACCGGCACCGCGCTGCCCGACGGCGCCGCGCCGGTGGCACAGGCCTACGCCGGTCATCAGTTCGGCGGCCTGGTGCCCCGCCTCGGCGACGGCCGCGCGTTGCTGCTCGGTGAGCTTCCCGACGGCCGCGACCTGCACCTCAAGGGGTCGGGCCGGACCCCGTTCGCCCGTGGCGGTGACGGCCTGGCCGCGGTCGGTCCGATGCTGCGCGAGTACGTGATCAGTGCGGCGATGCACGCCCTGGGCATCCCGACCACCCGCGCGTTGGCGGTGGTGGCGACCGGGACGACGGTGCATCGGGAGACCCCGCAACCGGGCGCGGTGCTGGCCCGGGTGGCCCGCAGCCATCTGCGCGTCGGCAGTTTCCAGTACGCGGCGCTGACCGGTGACGCCGAGCTGGTACGGCGGCTGGCCGACTACGCCATCGCCCGCCACCACCCCCAGGCGGCCACCGCCGCCAACCCGTATCTGGCGCTGCTGGAGGCGGTGATCGCGGTGCAGGCGGCGCTGATCGCGCGGTGGATGGCCGTCGGGTTCATCCACGGCGTGATGAACACCGACAACATGACCATCTCCGGCGAGACCATCGACTACGGGCCGTGCGCGTTCATGGAGGCCTACGACCAGGAGACGGTGTTCAGTTCGATCGACAGCTGGGGCCGCTACGCCTATGGCAACCAGCCGGCGGTGGCCGCGTGGAACCTGGCTCGGTTCGCCGAGACGCTGCTCCCGCTCATCGACCCCGACACCGACCGCGCGATCGGCACGGCCACCGACGCGCTGGGCACCTTCAAGGACCACTACGAGCGCGAGTTCGACGCCAGGATGAGCGCCAAACTCGGTGTGGCACAGACAGATCCGCAGCTGGTTGCCGAACTGCTCACCCTGCTGCAGGCGCACCGTCCGGATGTCACCTCGTTCTTCCGCGGGCTGAGCCGCGGCACGGTCCCCGACGGGTTCGGCGACTGGGCGCGCCGGTGGCGGGAACGGGACCCGGACACCGCGGCGATGGACCGGGTCAACCCGATCTACATCCCGCGCAATCACCTGGTCGAGGAGGCGCTGGCGGCGGCCACCGCCGGGGATCCGGGTCCGGTGCGGGACCTGGTTGCCGCGGTGCGGGAGCCGTTCACCGAGCGTCCCGGCCTGGCCCGCTACGCCGAGCCGGCCCCGGCCGAGTTCGCCGCGTGCTACCGGACATTCTGCGGCACCTGACCACCCGTCGTCCGGGACCCGCGGTACCGCATAATGCAGGGATGCCTACGCCCGGGACGACCACGCCCACCATGCGCGCCGTGACCTGCCACGCCGGCACCCTCGACGTCGCCGACCTGCCGGCCCCGCGGCCGGCCAAGGGCCAAGTCGTCATCGACGTCGCCCGGGCCGGGATCTGTGGCTCGGACCTGCATGCGCGCCTGCACGCCGACGAGCTCAAGGGCGTGATGGACGAGATCGGGTATCCGGATTTCATCACCAGCGCCGCCACCGTCGTGCTGGGGCACGAGTTCTGCGGTGAGATCGCCGAACGCGGGAAGGGCACCCCGCGGGCGTTGAAGGTCGGCACGCCGGTGGCGGTGTTCCCGATGCTGCGCTCCCACGGCGGCGTGCACATGACCGGGTTGTCGCCGCTGGCGCCCGGCGGGTTCGCCGAACAGACGCTGGCCGAGGCATCGATGGCGTTCGCCGTGCCCAACGGGCTGTCGATGGATATCGCGGCCCTGACCGAACCGATGGCGGTCGCGCTGCACGCCGTGCGCCGCAGCGACATCTCGCGCCGCGACACCGCGGTCGTCATCGGCTGCGGTCCGCTGGGCCTGGCCGTCATCTGTCACCTCAAGGCCAGGGGTGTCGGCACGATCGTCGCCAGCGACTTCTCCCCCGGCCGGCGGGCGCTGGCACGACGCTGCGGCGCCGACGTGGTGGTCGACCCGGCGGTCGACTCCCCCTACGACGCCGCCGCGGCCAAGGGCATGATCACCGAGGCGCCTGCCCTGTTCGAGCTCGCCGTCGGGTCAATGGAGAAACTGCGCAAGGTGCCCGGCTGGGTGCACCTGTACCGTCTGGTCGACTCACTCGGCGGGGCGAATCCCAAGCGCCCCATCATCTTCGAGTGTGTCGGCGTGCCGGGGATGATCGACGGCGTCATCGCCGCGGCGCCGCTGGGCACCCGGGTGGTGGTCGTCGGGTTGTGCATGGGTGAGGACAAGCTGCGCCCGTCGATGGCCATCGGCAAGGAGATCGACCTGCGGTTCGTGTTCGGCTACACCCCGCTGGAGTTCCGCGACACCCTGCACATGCTGGCCGACGGCACCCTCGACGCCGCGCCGCTGATCACCGGCACCGTCGGACTCGACGGTGTGGCAACGGCTTTCGACGAACTGGGCGACCCGGAAAAGCACGCCAAGATCCTGGTCGATCCGCGCAGCACCGCCACCGCACCGGTCTAGCCGAGTTTGGCCATCCAGCCGTGCGTGTCGGCGAAGGTGCCGCGCTGGATCCCGGTCAGGGTGTCGCGCAACGCCATCGTCACCTCACCGGGCTGTCCGTCGGCGATGGTGAATTCGCCGTCGCGGTGCTTGACGTGCGAGACCGGGGTGATCACCGCGGCGGTGCCGCACGCGAACACCTCGGTGATCTCACCGGCGACGGCCTTCTTCTGCCATTCCTCGACGTCGATCTTGCGCTCCTCGACCGCGAAACCCGCGTCGGTTGCCAACTGCAGCAACGAATCCCGGGTGATGCCGGGCAGCAGCGAACCGGACAGCTCCGGGGTCACCAGCCGGGCCGTTCCGCCGCTGCCGAACACGAAGAACAGGTTCATCCCGCCCATCTCTTCGACATAGCGGCGTTCGATGGCATCCAGCCACACCACCTGATCGCACCCCTGGTCGGCGGCCTGCGCCTGCGCCAGCAGCGACGCCGCGTAGTTGCCGCCGAACTTCGCGGCACCCGTGCCGCCCGGCGAGGCGCGCACGTACTCGTGCGACAACCACACGCTGACCGGCTTGATCCCACCCTTGAAGTACGCGCCGGCCGGTGAGCCGATCACCAGGTAGCGGTAGGCGTTGGCGGGCCGCACCCCCAGCCCGGGCTCGGTGGCGATGACGAACGGCCGCAGGTACAGCGATTCCTCGCCGCCGGCCGGCGGCACCCACTGGTGGTCGACGGCGATCAACTGCCGCAGCGATTCCAGGAAGATGTCGGTGGGCAGCTCCGGGATGGCCAGCCGGCGCGCGGAGGCCTGCAACCGCGCCGCGTTGGCCTCGGGCCGGAACGACACCACCGAGCCGTCGGCCCAGCGGTAGGCCTTGAGGCCCTCGAAGATCTCCTGCCCGTAGTGCAGCACGATCGCCGACGGGTCCAGCTCCAGCGGCCCGTACGGCAGCACCGCCGCGTTGTGCCAGCCGTCGGCCACGCTGTAGTCGATGGAGACCATGTGGTCGGTGTGATAGCGGCCGAATCCGGGATCGGCCAGGATGCCGGCCCGTACCTCGTCGCTTGCCGGTGACGTGTTGCGGGCAAGCGTGAATTCGAGGGGACCGTCTGTCATGGTGTGAATTGTATAACCCGGTGGCTAGCCCTTTTCGCGCGCCGACCGCGCGTTATCGGGTGCGCGCCGGCACGAACGGCGGCGCGACGACTTCGCATTCCAGCGGGCGGCCGCGGACGTCGACGACGACGGTCTGCCCGTCGGCCACCCCGGCCGCGGTGTCGATCAGCGCCAGCGCGATGCCGACCTTCAACGTGGGCGAGAACGTTCCGGACGTAGTGACGCCGATGGCCTGATCCCCCGGAGCCAGCACCGTCAAGTCGGCCCGCAGCACCCCGCGGCCCAGCGCCTTGAGCCCGCGCAGGGTCCGCCGCGGGCCGGCCTGCTTCTCGGCCAGCAGCGCGTCGCGGCCCCAGAAGGCCTCTTTCTTCCATCCGACCGCCCAGCCGGCCCTGGCCTGTACGGGTGAGATGTCCAACGACAGTTCGTGGCCGTGCAGCGGGTAGCCCATCTCGGTGCGCAGCGTGTCGCGGGCGCCCAGGCCGGCCGGCTCCCCGCCGGCGGCGCGCACCTGCTCCAGCAGCGCATCCCACACCACGCCGGCGCGATCCCATTCGGGCAGCAACTCGTACCCGTGCTCACCGGTGTAGCCGGTGCGGCACACCCGGACCGCCACGCCCGCGTAGTCCGCGTCGGCATAGCCCATGTAGTCCATCTCGGTCGGCAGCCCGAGCGCGCCGAGCACGTCGGCCGCTTTGGGGCCCTGTACCGCCAGCACCGCGTAGGACCGGTGCTCGTCGGTGATGGTCAGTCCGGGCGGCGCGTGCCGCTGCAGTTCGGCGACCACGGCGGCGGTGTTGGCCGCGTTGGGCACCAGGAAGATCTCGTCGTCGGCCACGTAGTAGGCGATCAGGTCGTCGATCACCCCGCCAGATTCGTTGCAGCACAACGTGTATTGCGCCTTGCCCGGGCCGATCCTGGTCAGGTCGTTGGTCAGCGCCGAGTTGACGTAGGCCGCCGCCCCCGGGCCGCGCACCAGCGCCTTGCCCAGATGGCTGACGTCGAATAGCCCGACGGTGCTGCGGGTCGCGTTGTGTTCGGCGACGGTGCCCGCATAGGACACCGGCATCAGCCACCCGCCGAACTCGGCGAAGCTGGCACCGAGCGCGCGGTGGCGATCCTCCAATGGGCCCTGCAGCACTGTCTCACTCACAATCCCCCACCCTAGAGGGGATCGCGCTGGCACACTTGCACGGTGGTCGATTTCGACGCCCTCGAGGCAGCGGGAATCGCCGATGCGCGCCGGCGCGCCCCGCTGATCGAATATCTGGACGGGCTCGGGTTCACCGCCGCCGAGATGGTGGAGGCCGAGGGCAGGGGCCGGCTGTTCGGCTTGGCAGGCGATGTCCTGCAGTGGTCCGGACCGCCCGAATACTGCCTGGCCGACGCCGCCGCCGAGATCGGGGTGCCGCTGGCCGATGTCGAGCGTGCCTGGGCAGCGCTGGGCCTGACCGTCACCGACTGCTCCACCAAATCGCTGAGCCGCGCCGACGTGGAGGCGCTGCGGACGTGGGCCGAGATGCGGCTGGTGGTCGGCGATGTCGCCGCCACCGGCTTGCTGCGGGTCATCGGGTCGGGGATGGCGCGGTTGGCCGAGGCGGAGTCCTCGATGATGCGGGCCACCTCCCCTGACGTCCAGATCGAGGTCAGTCACGACGAGTTCGCCACCGCTCGGGCATACCGGGAGGCGGTCTCCTACCTGCCGCGCATCGGCGCGACGATCGACGCGGTGCACCGCCAGCATCTGATGAGCGCGCGCACCTATTTCGAGCATGTCGTGCGGGGTGGGTCGCCGACGGTGGTGTGCGGCATCGGTTTTGCCGATCTGTCCGGGTTCACCGCCCTGACCCAACTGCTCAGCGCCGCCGAACTGACGGACCTGCTCAACGATTTCGTGTCCACCGCGGCCGATGTCGTGCACGGCGCCAACGGCCGGGTGGTGAAGTTCATCGGCGACGCGGTGATGTGGGTGAGTTCCACCCCGGAGTTGCTGATGGACGCTGCCATCGCCCTGGTCGGCAACACCAGGGCCCAAGCGGCGGGGCTGCGGGTGCGGGCCGGTCTGGGTTATGGCGAGGTGCTGGCGATCAGCGGTGACTACTTCGGCAACCCGGTCAATCTGGCGGCCCGGCTGGTCGCCAGCGCCGAGCCGGGCCAGATCCTGGTGTCATCCGCACTGCACGCCGAACTGCCCCGCCACGATTTCGCGCCGTCGCGCTCGTTCACCCTGAAAGGTTTCGACGCACCGGTCACGGCGCATCCGCTGCTGTGTCTCTAGGGTGGAACATCGTGAGCAGCGCATCCGGATACCAGGCCCCGTCCGTCACCCTCAGCTCGTCCCTGCCCCGCCGGGGCACCGCCGATGCCGTCCTCGTCGTCGGCGTGGTGTCCGGCGACGACGGACCGCGCGTGCTGGGCGAGCACCTCGACGCCGCCGCCGTGGCCGCCATCGAGTCGGGGCTGCAGGCCCTGGGCGGCACCGGCGGCGAGGGCCAGCAGCACCGACTGGTCATCGCCGAGCTGCCGGTGGCCAGCGTGCTGACCGTCGGGCTGGGCGAGGATCGCGACGTGTGGCCCGCCGACAACCTGCGCCGGGCGGCCGGCAACGCGGCCCGCGCGCTGGACAAGGTCGCCACGGTGGTCACCACACTGACCGCCCTGGACCTGGAGGCGGTGATCGAAGGCCTCATCCTGGGCGCCTACCGGTTCACCGAATTCCGCAGCGACAAGACCGCACCCAAGGACAAGGGGCTGTCCAAGATCGTCGCGCTGGCCGCAGACACCAAGGCAGCCACCAAAGCCGCCCTGCAGCGCGCGGTGGACATCGCCACTGCGGTGGCGACCGCCCGCGATTTCGTCAACACCCCGCCAAGTCACCTCTTTCCCGCCGAATTCGCCAAGCGTGCAAAGGCTTTGGGCGAGGAAGCCGGCCTCACGGTCGAGGTGCTGGACGACAAGGCGCTGGCCAAGGCCGGCTACGGCGGCATCATCGGCGTGGGCCAGGGCTCGTCGCGGCTGCCGCGGCTGGTGCGGCTGACGCACAAGGGGGCGGGCCGCAGAGGCAAAAAGGTGGCGCTGGTGGGCAAGGGCATCACCTTCGACACCGGCGGCATCTCCATCAAGCCGGCCGCCAACATGCACCACATGACCTCCGACATGGGCGGGGCGGCCGCGGTGATCGCCACCGTCGTGCTGGCCGCCAAGCAGAACCTGCCCATCGACGTCGTCGCCACGGTGCCGATGGCCGAGAACATGCCGTCGGCCACCGCGCAGCGGCCCGGTGACGTGCTGACCCAGTACGGCGGGATCACCGTCGAGGTGCTCAACACCGACGCCGAGGGCCGGCTCATCCTGGCCGACGCCATCGTGCGCGCGTGCGAGGACGATCCCGACTACCTGATCGAGACCTCCACCCTGACCGGTGCGCAGACCGTCGCCCTGGGTGCCCGCACCCCCGGCGTGATGGGCAGCGACGAGTTCCGCGACCGGGTCGCCGAACTATCCCAGGAGGTCGGCGAGAACGCCTGGCCGATGCCGCTGCCGGAGGAACTCAAGGACGATCTCAAATCGACGGTGGCCGACCTGGCCAACGTCAGTGCGTCCCGCTACGCGGGCATGCTGGTGGCCGGGGTGTTCCTGCGTGAGTTCGTCGCCGAGGGTGTCGAGTGGGCTCATATCGACGTCGCCGCGCCGGCCTACAACACCGGTGGGCCCTGGGGGTACACCACCAAGGGTGGCACCGGGGTGCCGACCAGGACGATGTTCGCCGTCCTGGAAGATATCGCCCGCAACGGCTAGAGCAGTCGGCCCCGGGCGGCCCGGCGCAGCACCGCCGGCGCCACCCGGGCCAAACCGTACGCCAGATGCGCCTCGGCGGTCACCGGCGCGACCGCCTTGTCACCGCGCACCGCGGCGACGACAGCCCGGGCCACCTTCTCGGGACCATAGCCGCGAGCGGCGAACGCCCTCTTGGCCTGTGCCCGTTTGACGTCCAGCCCCTGGCGCTTGGCGGCGGGCACGTCGAAGCGGGTGCGGTCCACGATGCCGGTCTTGACGACGCCGGGGCACAGCGTCGTCACACCGATTGCGGCCGAATGCAATTCGGCGCGCAGACAGTCGGAGAACATGAACACCGCGGCCTTGCTGGTGGCGTAGGCGTTCACGGCGGCAATGGGCGTGAACGCCGCCATCGAGGCGACGTTCACGATGTGGCCGCCGGTGCCCCGCGCCACCATCGCGGGCGTGAATGCCCTGCAGCAGTTCACGACTCCGCCGAAATTGATGTCCAGCACCCTGTCGTACTGGTCGGGCGGGGTGTCCAGGAAATAGCCGCCGTGCCCGACACCGGCGTTGTTCACCAGGATGTCGGGGACACCGTGCGCGCCGCATACCTGCTCGGCGAAGCGGGCCACCGCTTCGGCATCGGCGACATCCAGCTGGTAGGCGTGCGCCGTCCCACCCGCGGCGGCGATCAACCGGGCGGTCCGTTCGGCACCGGCCAGATCGATATCGCTGACCACCACTTCGGCTCCCTGCGAAGCGAATTCCAGCGCGGTGGCCCGGCCGATCCCGTCACCGGCCCCGGTCACCGACACCAGCGTGTGGGCGAACGGCGGCCTGCTGTCACCGACCCGGGCCCTGGCCAGCTCGCGGGCCGCCGGCTGCCCGTCCAGGTGGTCGACGAGTTCGGTGACCGCTCTCGCCACGACCTGCGGGTGCGACATCGGGGACCAGTGCCCGGCCTTGAGATCGCGCCGCCACAGCGTCGGCACCCACTGCGCAACGGCGTCGAACACGTAGGGCCGGACGAACGGGTCGTCGGTGTTGACGATCAGCTGCACCGGCACCCCGACGTAATGGTCGGTGCGGCCGGTGGACAGGCTGCGGAAATAGTTGGCGGGGTACACCTTCATGCTGCGGGCGGCGTCGCGGGCGAACCCGTCGGCGTGGTGGATCGACTCGGGCGTTATACCGTCGCGCAGCAACTGGCGTCGCATGGCGCCGCGGGCGAAGGCGAACCGGATGGCCGCCGGGGCGAGCACCGGGGTGGAGAACGCGCCCATGTACGCCAGCCGGGCCAGACCGTCGACGGCCCTGGCGAAGGCCTTGGGCCGGTACGGGCGTTTCAGCCCTGTGACGGCGAACCGGTGCAGGTGGTCGGCACTCGGCCCGGACACCGAGGTGAATGACGCCACCCGCGTGGTGGATTCGGCGCGGGCGAGGTATTCCCACACACCCACCGAACCCCAGTCGTGGGCCAGCACGTGCACGGGGGCGTCGGGGCTGACTGCCGCGCTGACGGCGGCGAAGTCGTCGGCATAGTGGGCCATGGTGTACGCCGAAACCGGTGCGGGCGCATCGGATCCGCCGACCCCGCGATTGTCGTACCGGATCACCCGGAACCGGTCGGCCAGCAGCGGCACGACGCCGTCCCACAACACATGCGAGTCGGGCCAGCCGTGCACCAGCACGACGGTGGGCCCGTCGGGGTTGCCCTCCTCGTACACGGCGATGCCGGTGCCGTCGGCACTGTGCACGTGATGCCGGCGCTCGGGCGCCTCACTCGTCGAGTTCACTGCGCAGCGCCCGTTGCCGTTCGATGCGACGACGGGCGTCGTAGTCGCGCATCCGTTGCGGATAGCCGACCTTCTGCACGTCGTAGACCGGGATGTCGAGCTGGCGGTTCAACCGCCGGGCGCCGGCGTAACCGCCGGTACGGCGCCGGGTCCACTCACCGTCGGCGGCCACCAGCACCACGGTCACATCGGTGACGGTGGTCTTGGGTTCGACGAATGCCTCGACGCCGTGATGGGTCGCCACCCACTGCCGCAGGTAATCCAAGTCGGCGGCGGAGCGCGACCCGCCGCCCGAGCCACGCCATTTATCGAAAAGTCCCACGCGGCGTAACTCCTCTCTTTGTCACCTTCGATGGTGCCAGAGCGACGAGTCCGGACGTCTGCGACGACCGAGCGCAGCGGACGTGACAGGATGGGTGTTGCATCGCATTGCCCCGTGACGTCGACTGCTCGAGGAGTCAAAACCAATGGCCATCTCCGTCCAGATGCCCGCACTCGGTGAGAGCGTGACCGAAGGGACCGTCACGCGGTGGCTCAAACAAGAAGGGGACACCGTCGAGGTCGACGAGCCGCTGCTGGAGGTGTCCACCGACAAGGTCGACACCGAGATCCCGGCGCCGGCCTCGGGCGTGCTGACGAAGATCATCGCCGCCGAGGACGATGTCGTCGAGGTCGGTGGCGATCTGGCGCTGATCGGTGAGGCCGGTGAGTCCGCCCCGACCGGCGATACCGCGCCCGCCGAGGAAGCCGAGCCCGAACCCGAGCCCGAGCCGGTCGCCGAAGAGGCCCAGCCGGAGCCCGAGCCCGAGCCGGAGAAGCCTGCAGCCGCCGCGAGCGGCGAATCCACGTCCGCCGCGAGCGGCGAATCCACGTCCGTGAAGATGCCCGAGCTCGGCGAGAGCGTCACCGAGGGCACCGTCACCCGGTGGCTGAAGAAGGTCGGCGACACCGTCGCGGTCGACGAGCCGCTGGTCGAGGTGTCCACCGACAAGGTCGACACCGAGATCCCGTCCCCGGTGGCCGGCGTGCTGGTGGCCATCACCGCCGAGGAGGACGACGTGGTCGCCGTCGGCGGCGAGCTGGCCAAGATCGGCGCCGAGGGCGCCGCATCTGCCCCCGAACCCAAGCCCGCGCCGGCCCCGGAACCCAAGCCCGAACCCAAACCCGAGCCGGTGGCAGCCACCCCGCCACCGCCGCCCGCGCCCGCTCCCCCGGCTCCGGCCCCGAAGCCCGCACCGGCCGCCGCCCAGAGCGACGATGCCGGCTCGGATGCCAGCCCGTACGTCACCCCGCTGGTGCGCAAGCTCGCCGCCGACAACGGCGTCGACTTGGCATCCGTCACCGGCACCGGAGTCGGTGGCCGGATCCGCAAGCAGGATGTGCTCGCCGCCGCGGAGGCCAAAAAGGCTCCCGCACCCGCCGCCCCCGCGGCAGCGGCCCCGGCCGCCAAGGCCCCCCAGCCTGCCGCCGCCACCCCGGCGCCGGCATTGGCGCATCTGCGTGGCACCACCCAGAAGGCCAACCGGATCCGCCAGATCACGGCGAAGAAGACTCGCGAAAGCCTGCAAACCACAGCGCAATTGACGCAGACGCACGAGGTCGACCTGACCAAGATCGTGGCGCTGCGGGCCAAGGCGAAGAAGAGCTTCGCCGAGCGCGAAGGCGTCAACCTGACCTTCCTGCCGTTCTTCGCCGTCGCCGTCGTCGACGCGCTCAAGGCGCACCCGAACGTCAACGCCAGCTACAACGAGGAAACCAAGGAGATCACCTACTACGACGCCGAGCACCTCGGCTTCGCGGTCGACACCGAACAGGGTCTGCTCTCCCCCGTCGTCCACAACGCCGGTGACCTGTCGCTGGCCGGGCTGGCCCGGGCCATCGCCGATATCGCCGCCCGCGCCCGCTCGGGCAACCTCAAGCCCGACGAGCTGTCCGGTGGCACCTTCACCATCACCAACATCGGCAGCCAGGGCGCCCTGTTCGACACCCCGATCCTGGTGCCGCCGCAGGCCGCCATGCTGGGCACCGGCGCCATCGTCAAGCGCCCGCGCGTCGTGGTCGACGAGAACGGTAACGAGTCGATCGGCGTGCGTTCCGTCGCCTACCTGCCGCTGACCTACGACCACCGCCTCATCGACGGCGCCGACGCCGGCCGCTTCCTCACCACCATCAAGCGGCGGCTTGAAGAGGGTGCGTTCGAGGCCGACCTGGGTCTCTAATGCCGATGCAGGGGCCCGGCGTGATCGCGATCGCCGGGTCATCGGGGCTCATCGGATCGGCGTTGACGACGGCGTTGCGTGCCGCCGATCACCGGGTGATCCGCATCGTGCGCCGCGCACCGGGCAACGCCGACGAGCTGTTCTGGAACCCGGCTACCGGTGACTTCGACATCGACGGGTTGGTCGGTGTCGACGCCGTGGTGAACCTGTGCGGCGTGAACGTCGGCTCGCGGCGCTGGTCGGGGTCCTTCAAGCAGAGCCTGCGGGACAGCCGGATCGGGCCTACCGAGGTGCTGGCCGGCGCCGTCGCCGACGCGCAGGTCCCGGTCCTGCTCAACGCCAGCGCCGTCGGGTTCTACGGTGACACCCGCAACAAGGTCGCCGACGAGACCGCGCCCCAGGGTCAGGGTTTCCTGGCGCAGTTGTGCGCGGACTGGGAGGCGGCCACCGAGCCCGCCGTCGAGGGCGGGGCGCGCGTCGTACTGGCCCGCACCGGCCTGGTGCTGTCCCCGTCCGGCGGGGTGCTCGGCCGGCTGCGGCCGCTGTTCAGCCTGGGTCTGGGGGCCCGGCTCGGCAATGGCCGTCAGTACTTCCCGTGGATCACGCTGGAAGACCAGGTGCGGGCCCTGCTGTTCGCCATCACCCATGACGAGCTGACCGGTCCGGTCAACTTCACCGGACCCGCGCCGGTGACCAACGGTGCGTTCACCACCGCGCTGGGCCGGGCGCTCAACCGTCCGACGCCGATGATCGTTCCGGGTATCGCGTTGCGCGCGGTGCTCGGCGAGTTCGCCGACGAGGGCCTGCTGTTCGGGCAGCGCGCCATCCCGGCGGCACTGGAACGAGCCGGATTCCGGTTCCACCACAACACCGTCGGCGAGGCCCTGGCGTATGCCACCCGCACCGCCCCGGCCGGGTAACTTGGCTGCTATGTCGTCCATCCGATCGTCGACCGCACCGCTTGAGATCAGGCAGCTGGGGACGATCGACTACGCCGAGGCGTGGGCGCTGCAGCGCGAGATCGCCGATGCCCGGGTGGCCGGCGGGCCCGACACCCTGTTGCTGCTGGAGCATCCGGCGGTGTACACCGCCGGCAAGCGCACCCTTCCCGAAGAGCGCCCGACCGACGGCACCCCGGTGGTGGACACCGACCGCGGCGGCAAGATCACCTGGCACGGACCCGGTCAGCTGGTCGGCTATCCGATCATCGGCTTGACCGAGCCGCTCGACGTCGTGAATTTCGTTCGGCGCCTTGAGGAAGCACTCATCACGGTGTGCGCGGACCTCGGCGTCGAGGCGGGCCGGGTCGAGGGCCGGTCCGGCGTATGGGTGCCGGGCACCCCGGCCCGCAAGGTCGGGGCCATCGGCATCCGGGTCGCCCGCGGGGTGACGTTGCACGGCTTCGCGCTGAACTGCGATTGCGACCTCGGCGCGTTCGGCGGCATCATCCCCTGCGGCATCTCCGATGCGGGCGTCACCTCGCTGAGCGCCGAGCTGGGGCGTCGGGTCGAGGTGAAAGATGTCACTGACGCCGTCGCCGATGCGGTGGCAGGCGCTTTGGATGGACATATCCGCGTAGCATTACCGTCGTGAGCATTCCGGAGGGCAGCAGCGTAGCGACCGGGGGAACGGCGCAGCCCGAAGGCCGCAAGTTACTGCGCCTCGAGGTGCGCAATGCCGAGACCCCCATCGAGCGCAAACCGCCGTGGATCAAGACGCGGCTGCGCACCGGCCCGGAGTACACCGAACTGAAGAACCTGGTGCGCCGCGAGGGTTTGCACACGGTGTGCGAAGAGGCCGGCTGCCCCAACATCTACGAGTGCTGGGAAGACCGCGAAGCCACCTTCCTCATCGGTGGTGAGCAGTGCACCCGCCGCTGCGATTTCTGCCAGATCGATACCGGTAAACCCGCCGAACTCGACCGCGACGAGCCGCGCCGGGTCGCCGAGAGCGTGCAGGCGATGGGGCTGCGGTACTCCACGGTCACCGGGGTGGCCCGCGACGACCTGCCCGATGGTGGGGCCTGGTTGTACGCCGAGACCGTCCGCCAGATCCATGCGCTGAACCCGAATACCGGGGTGGAGTTGCTGGCCCCGGATTTCAACGCGATCCCCGAACAGCTCGAAGAGGTGTTCGCCTCCCGCCCAGAGGTGTTCGCGCACAACGTCGAAACCGTGCCGCGGATCTTCAAGCGGATCCGCCCGGCATTCCGCTACCAGCGCAGCCTCGATGTGATCACCGCCGCGCGGCACTACGGACTGGTCACCAAGTCCAACCTGATCCTGGGTATGGGTGAGACCATCGACGAGGTCCGTTACGCGCTGGCCGACCTGCACGAGGCCGGCTGCGACATCGTCACCATCACCCAGTACCTGCGTCCGTCCCCGCGCCACCATCCGGTGGAGCGATGGGTGCACCCGGACGAGTTCGTCGAGTTGTCGGCCTTCGCCGAGAGCCTCGGCTTTGCCGGTGTGCTGGCCGGACCCTTGGTGCGGTCCTCTTACCGCGCGGGCCGGTTGTACGAGCAGGCGGCGCGCGTGCGTCCGCCTGTTTCCTGAGCCGTATCCTCAGGGCTATGGCGAAATCGCGTACCCCCGCCCAGAGCAAGGCCGCCAAGGCTGAGGCCAAAGCCGCCCGCAAGGCGGCGTCCAAGCAGCGTCGCAGTCAGCTGTGGCAGGCGTTCCAGATCCAGCGTAAAGAGGACAGCCGCCTACTGCCCTACATGGTCGGCGCGTTCGTGCTGATCGTGGCGGCGTCGGTGGCGCTGGGGCTGTTCGCCGGCGGCTTCACCGCCTACATGCTGATACCGCTGGGCGTCGTGCTGGGTGCCCTCGTCGCATTCATCATCTTCGGCAGGCGCGCGCAGAAGTCGGTGTACCGCAAAGCCGAGGGGCAGACGGGTGCGGCGGCGTGGGCGCTGGACAACATGCGCGGCAAGTGGCGGGTCACCCCCGGCGTCGCGGCGACCGGGAACTTCGACGCCGTGCATCGGGTGATCGGCCGTCCCGGCGTCATCTTCGTCGCCGAGGGATCGCCGTCGCGCGTCAAACCACTGCTGGCTCAGGAGAAGAAGCGCACCGCCCGGCTGGTGGGCGAGGTGCCGATCTACGACATCGTGGTCGGCAACGGTGAGGGCGAGGTGCCGCTGTCCAAGCTGGAACGGCACCTGATGAAACTGCCGGCGAATATCAACGCCAAGCAGATGGATGCCCTGGAATCCAAGCTGGTGGCCTTGGGCTCCAAGGTCGGGCCGGCGGCCATGCCGAAGGGCCCCCTGCCCAACGCCGGCAAGATGAAGGGTATGCAGCGTACGGTCCGCCGCCGGTAACTTTCCCCGCGAACGTCGACTACTGCTCGAAAACTCCTGCTTAGTTCGCGCACGCCTTCACGTTCGGCGGCGTAGGGAACCGGACTCGGCGTGCGTGCGTCAGTGCAGGCATGGAGTGGCCATTTCTCGGTACCGAGGCCGTCGCCGCTGGGGCGGTCAATCGATATCAGCTGGCGACGCGCCACGACCAGCTGTTCCGCAACGTCTACGTGCCGAAAGGCGCCGAGCCGTCACCGGTCGACAAGGCCGTCGGCGCCTGGCTCTGGTCGGGCCGGCGCGCTATCCCGGCCGGTTTGTCCGCCGCAGCGCTGCATGGAGCCGAGTGGATCGATCCGACATCACCCGCCGAACTGAACCAACCGAGCCGGTTCAAGACCACGGGAATCCTGTTGCACAGCGACACTCTGGCGCCGGAGGAGATCTGCCGAGTGGGCGGCATCCCCGTCACCACGCCGGCGCGGACGGCGTATGACCTGGGCCGGCGTCCGGGTACCACGACGGCGGTCATCCGGTTGGATGCGTTGATGCAGGCCACCGGGCTGAAGCCGGCGGACATCGCGCTGACCGCCGACCGGCACCGCGGCGCGCGCGGGATCATCGACCTGCGCGCGGCCATCGAACTGTCCGACCCCGGCGCCGAATCACCTCAGGAGACGCGGACGCGGCTGGTGCTCACCTCGGTTGGGTTGCGCCCGACGCATACCCAGATCGAGGTGTACGACGGGTTCGGGTTCGTCGCGCGGATCGACATGGGGTGGCCGGCGTGGCAGGTCGGCGTCGAATACGACGGGACACAGCATTGGACCGATGCCCGGGTACGCAACCGCGACATCGATCGCCAGGCCGAACTGGAACGGCTGGGCTGGCGGATCATCCGGGTGAACGCCGACCTGTTGCGGCACCGTCCCGCCGTGTTGATCGGCCGGGTACGGGCGGCGCTGCTCTGCGCCGGCGCCAACGTCAACTCGTGCGCGACATCCGGGCGAAAACTCGCGCGGTAGTCGACGTTCGCGGGGAAGGAGTCAGCGGCGGACGACGGCGGTGGCCGTCGCCCGGTCCTGCAGGCCGCGCAGATCGGTGTCGGTGAACAACGGCGGCACCACCAGCGCGATCAGCAGGCCGCGCCCCACGGCCCGGCCCAGTCCCACATAGTCGCGACGGCCGTCGACCGGGACGACCATCAGCCCCATCGCCAATTGCCCCGGACTGAAACCGAACAGCCGCACCGACAGCACGCCGAGCACGAACCACACCACGAGCACGGCGGTGGACAGCGAGGCCATCGAGATCCAGCCGAACGTCATGCCGAGGGCGGCCAGTCCGTATCCGATCAGCCAGTCGATGAACAACGCGGCGGTGCGGCGGCCGAACCGGGCGACGGAGCCGGGCCCGTTTTCGGGCATGCCCAACCGCTGCCCTGGATACTCTCCGGTCTCATACCCTGGCTCCGGTCCGGACAGCCAGGACGCGATGTCGCGCGCCATGCGCCCAAGCATAGAGTGCACCCGATTGCGTAACGTCCACGCAACATATGGTTGATCGGGGGGCAACATCATTTCCCTAGCGTCACCGGCGGGTAACCAGTCAAAGGAGATCACTCAGTGGCAGAAAAGACAGCGGACGACCTCTTCAAGCTGATCAAGGACGAGAACGTCGAGTACGTGGACATCCGTTTCTGCGATCTGCCCGGTGTCGTCCAGCACTTCTCGATCCCGGCATCGGCCTTCGACGAGAGCGTGTTCGAAGACGGCCTGGCGTTCGACGGCTCGTCGGTCCGCGGCTTCCAGTCGATCCACGAATCCGACATGATGCTGCTGCCGGATCCCGACACGGCACGCATCGACCCGTTCCGGGCTGCCAAGACGCTGAACCTCAACTTCTTCGTCCACGACCCGTTCACCCGCGAGGCCTACTCCCGCGACCCGCGCAACGTGGCCCGTAAGGCCGAGAACTACCTGGCCAGCACCGGCATCGCCGACACCGCTTACTTCGGCGCCGAGGCCGAGTTCTACATCTTCGACTCGGTGAGCTTCGACTCGAAGATCAACGGCACCTTCTACGAGGTCGACTCCGAGTCGGGCTGGTGGAACAGCGGGGAGCCCTTCGAGGCCGACGGCTCGGCCAACCGCGGCTACAAGGTGCGGCCCAAGGGCGGCTACTTCCCCGTCGCTCCGTACGACCACTATGTGGACCTGCGCGACGAGATGTCCACCAACCTGCAGAACGCCGGTTTCACCCTGGAGCGCGGCCACCACGAGGTCGGCACCGCCGGGCAGGCCGAGATCAACTACAAGTTCAACACCATGCTGGCCGCCGCCGACGATGTGCTGCTGTTCAAGTACATCATCAAGAACACGGCGTGGGCGAACGGCAAGACGGTCACCTTCATGCCGAAGCCGCTGTTCGGTGACAACGGCTCGGGCATGCACGTGCACCAGTCGCTGTGGAAGGACGGCAAGCCGCTGTTCCACGACGAGTCGGGCTACGCCGGCCTGTCGGATCTGGCCCGCCACTACATCGGCGGCATCCTGCACCACGCCCCGTCGCTGCTGGCGTTCACCAACCCGACGGTGAACTCCTACAAGCGTCTGGTGCCGGGCTACGAGGCCCCGATCAACCTGGTGTACAGCCAGCGCAACCGGTCGGCCTGTGTCCGTATCCCGATCACCGGCAACAACCCGAAGGCCAAGCGCCTCGAGTTCCGCTGCCCGGACAGCTCGGGTAACCCCTACCTGGCGTTCGCGGCCATGCTGATGGCCGGTATCGACGGCATCAAGAAGAAGATCGAGCCGCAGGCCCCGGTCGACAAGGACCTGTACGAGTTGCCGCCGGACGAGGCCGCCAACATCCCGCAGGCCCCCACCTCGCTGGCCGCCGTGATCGACCGCCTGGAAGAGGATCACGACTACCTCACCGAGGGTGGCGTGTTCACCGAGGACCTGATCGAGACGTGGATCAGCTACAAGCGGGAGAACGAGATCCTGCCCGTGCAGATCCGCCCTCACCCGTACGAGTTCTCGCTGTACTACGACGTCTAAGTCGGCTTAGTCGGCACCGCGACGGGGCCCCGGGATTTTCCCAGGGGCCCCGTTTGCGTCTGCACTCGATGTTCTCCTGCCGTAGGCTCACGGACCTGTGAACCTCGACGAATTCTGTTCGTCCGACCAGTGGAGCATGCTCATCGCTGCGGCTGAGCACTCCAAACTCGCTGCCGCACTGGGCGGCTTCCTCATCACCGCGATCGCGTTGTACCTCAAGGGCGATGTGCGAGAGAGCGTGCACACCCTCGCCCTGTTCTCCTCGGCGGTACTGGTCTTGGTTCTCAGCGCCTTCGTATCCGGCACCGTCGTCGGCACGGTGGTGCCCGAAGGCGCTCAACGCGACGGGATCTGCGCCATCGCCTGGGCTCAGGGCGCGCTGGCCACCAGCATGCTGGCGGCCGGCACGGCGGCATTGTTCGGGGGTCTTGGCTGGCTGCTGGCCGGACATGCTGTCGAGAAGCTGGCCGCACCGGAGGCCGCGCCGTCGAACGGCTACCGGTTCCTGACCGGGCTCGGCAGCTGGCTCACCTTCGCCGCAGCGCTGACCACGACCCTGCTGCTGAGCGAAACATCAATCGACTACCTGCATTTCGCGTTTCACGGCCGGCCCGAACGATGGCTCGTCGGGCTCGTCGTGCTCGGCGCGGCAGCGGTGGTGCTGACGTCGTTCGTCCTCGTGTTACGCGCCCCCGGTGAACAATCGTCGTTGGGCGCCCTGAAGGTGGCCACGGTGTGCGTCGTCGTGCTGGGCGTGGGCGCGTCCTGGCTGTCGATGACGCTGGCCCGGTTCCCGAAGGACTGGCTGACCTCCCCCGCGCCACCGATCGTCCTCATGGTGCTTGCCCTGACCTTCGCCCTGCCGGCCGTGATCGCCGGCGCGATCTGCTTTTCCGCGCCCAGCGCACGCGGGATGTGAACCGGCCGGCGACCGGGAGGGTCCACCGGACGGTCCATGTTTTGTAGGGTCGACCCTATGGACAACCTGAATACTCGCTTGGAAGCATTCGCGCCGACGGTGTTGAGTCTGGTCCGTATCGTGTTTGGTTTTCTGTTCACGGCTTTCGGCACCTCGAAGCTGTTCGACTGGCCCATCGCGATGGGCATTCCTACGGGTAACTGGCCGGCCTGGTACGCCGGTCTGATCGAGTTCGTGGGTGGCCTGCTGATCATGACGGGACTGTTCACCCGCATCGCCGCGTTCGTCGCCTCGGGCGCGATGGCGGTCGCCTACTTCTGGCAGCACCAGCCGCTGGCCTTGTGGCCCATCGTGGATCCGCAGTACGGCGGTAACGGCGGTCTGCCGGCGATCCTGTTCTGCTTCGTCTTCTTCTTGCTGGTGTTCACCGGCGGCGGGCCGTACGCGCTCGACGCGCTGCGCAACCGGACACCCCAACCGTCCAAATAACCGGACTGTAGTCCTAATATTTGTCGCATGGCATCGCCTGATCTTGAAACCAAACTGACGTCTCTTACCCCGATCGTGCTGTCGGTGTTCCGCATCATCGTCAGCCTGGTGCTCCTCACCCACGGCGGGGCCCACCTGTTCGGATGGCCGGCAGACATGCAGGCACCCGTCGGCAACTGGCCGTTCTGGTACGGAGGTGTTCTCGAACTCATCACCGGCGTCCTACTGCTGGTCGGGCTGTTCACCCGCGGTGCGGCCTTCCTCGCATCGGGCGCAATGGCTTTCGCGTACTTCAGCCAGCACGCTCCGGAGAGTTTCTGGCCGCTGATCAACAACGGCGAGTCGGCGCTGCTGTTGTGCTTTGGCTTCTTCCTGCTGGTCTTCACCGGCGGCGGCACGCTGGCCGTCGACGCGGTAGTCAAATGCAAGGGCTGAACTCAGCGCGCTTCCCGAGTGCGACGGACTCGAAGCGCCGAACCCAGTCGTAGAGATAACCGGACCGTAGTCCTATTATGGGCGGCATGCCATCGCCTCAGATTGACGCCAAGCTCAATGGACTCGCACCGGTCGTGCTGTCGGTCTTCCGGATCGTGTTCGGCCTGCTACTCACCGTGCACGGAACGTCGAAGCTGTTCGCCTGGCCGATCCCACCGGGTGCCGGTGGCGCGGTTCCCGTAGGCACCTGGCCGTTCTGGTACGCCGGCGTCCTCGAGCTGGTGCTGGGCCTGCTGCTGATCGCCGGCCTGTTCACCCGAGTGGCCGCGTTCATCGCCTCCGGCGAGATGGCGTTCGCGTATTTCACCCAGCATCAGCCCACGGCGCTGTGGCCCATCGAGAACGGCGGCGAACTGGCCGTGCTGTACTGCTTCGGCTTCTTCCTGCTGGTCTTCACCGGCGGGGGCGCACTGGCCGTCGACGCGGCACTCAAGCGCAAGGGCTGAGCTCAGCCCGCTTCCCGACGAGTTTGCGGACGGCCACCGCCGGTGGTCCGTCCAGCCGCCGCAGCCGGTCGTGCGCGTCGCCGCTGATCACCTCGAATAGCAAACCTGTCAACCGGCTGTATCGGTCGGGAGCGGCGTTGCCGCAATCGGGTACTAAACGCGCCTTACGCGTGCGTCAAAGGCTATCGTCACCCCATGAACGACGCACGGATCTGCGGCCACGCCCGATATGTGGGCCGGATCGGTGCGCTCGCGGTCGCCCTCGGCATCGGGGTGGGCCTGACCGCCCTGCCGGCGGTGGCCTGGGCCGAGCCCGACACCTCGTCGGCCGAGACGTCCGGCACCGGCACGGCCGGCACCGCGGGTACCCCCGATACCGGGAGCACCACTGCGGCCGAACCGCAGACCGCGGCGGCGACGGTCACCGCCGCGGAGATCAAGTCCGACACCGAGCAGAAGTCCGACAAGCCCACCACCAAGAAGAACCGAAAAGCGGCGCCGCGCAGCAGTACCCGCACCGCAAAGAAGGCCGCACCGAGCACCGAACCGCAGACCACCAGCACGGCCACTGCGCCGGCGGCCAAAGCCGCGACCAGCACGGCTGCGGCGGCCGCCCCCGCCACCGCACCATCCGCTCCCACCGTGACTGCCGCGGTCAGTTCCGTTGTGCAGCAACCGGCTCCGACGCTCGCGCCCAGGCCCACGACGCCTCCCCTGGTCAAAGCCGTCCAAACCTTCCTCACCGCACTCACCGCCCCATTCCTCGGCGGCGGGTCGGTTCCCCACCTCGAGTTCCCCGGCCTGTGGGTGCTGATGGCCGCCGCCCGCCGTGAACTCGGGCTCTCCGATACCCCCGTCGATACCACCGCCCGCAGCACCGAGACCCAGACGGTCAGCGCGTTGAGCCTCACCGCAGCCGCCACCGCCACGGTCACCAACCAGCCGCCACAACCCGGCACCACCACGCTGGGCAACCCGGATCCCACCACCGGTGCGGTCACCGGTCAGGTGCACGCCACCGACCCCGAGGGCAAGGCGGTGACCTTTGCGTTGGTCACCCCGCCGACGCTGGGCACCGTCAAGTTCAGCTCCACCGGCGCCTTCACCTACACCCCGACCGCCGCGCAGCGCGTCCAAGCCGGCCTCGGTTCGGTTCCCGACGCGGTGTTCCGCGTGACCGCCTATGACGGCAGCACCGCCAAGGTGCCGTTCGACGTCTCGGTGCCGATCGACCCGACCCCGGTACAACTGCTCAGCCCGGTCGGCGCCGGCCAGTCCACCGCCGTCGCGGCCACCAATACCCGGGCCTACCTCACCAACTCCGCGGCCGGCACGCTGACGGTGGTCAACACCCTCGACGGCACCGTCGTCACCACCATCACGGTCGGCACCAACCCCACAGCGGTCGCGGTCCGGCCGGACGGCAAGTACGTCTACGTCGCCGACACCGCGGGCAAGACCATCTCGGTGATCGATGCGGCCACCAATACCGTCAAGCGCACGATCGGCACCAGCGCCACCCCGACCAGCCTGGCCATCAGCCCCTCCGGCGGAACCCTGTTCATCGGCAACGCCACCGGCAAGGTCGCCAAGTTCAGCACATCGACCAATTCGATCACCGGCTGGATCAGCAATACCGTCGGCGCCACGTCGGTGGTCCTCAGCCCCGACGGCAAGAAGCTCTACGCCACCACACCGGCGGGGGTGGCGGTGTACACGACCTCGTCCTGGACCAATTCTGCGAAAGTTCTTGCCATACCGGGGACTTCACCTACCGCCGTGGCGGCAGGCACGGACGGGTCACGGCTGTACGTGGTGACCGACGGCAGCACCGTCAAGGTGCTGGAAACCGCCAAGTACACGGTGGTGGACCAATTCCAGACCACCGCGCCGGTGCGGGCGGCGACGGTCAACAAGGACGGCTCGCTGCTGCTGGTCACCGCGACCACCGGCGAGGTGACGGTCTACAACGCCAAGACCAACGCCCTACTCACCACGCTCGACACCGGCGACACCGTGAGCGGAATCGCCGCCAGTCCCGACGGCATGCAGCTCTACACTGCCGGCGGTAGCGCCATGCGGGTGGTGTCCCTGGTACCCACCAACACCAAACCCGTTGCGGACAAACCGATCACCACATCCAGCGCGGTCACCGGCGTGGTCAGCGGTTCCACCGGGGTCACCGACGCCGACGCCGATCCGCTCAAGATCACCGTGCTCAGCGCACCGGTGCGCGGCAAGGTCACCTTCAGCAGCGACGGCACGTTCACCTACACCCCCACCGCCGCCGCACGGCACAAGGCGGCAGCCGACACCGCGCCGTCCACCGATCTGTCCGACAGCTTCACCTTCACCGTCGACGACGGTCGCCGCGGGGTGGTGCAGCAGACCATCACCGTCACCGTGGTCCCGGCCAACAAGGTGCCGACGGTGAAAACAACTGTGGGTAAAGCTAATTCTTCGACCGGTGTGATCACCGGGTCGGTGAAGGGCACCGACGGCGACGCCGACCGGATCTACTACGAGGGCACCGTATCGACACTGCAGGGCACCGCGGTGGTCAAGGCCGACGGCACCTTCACCTACACCCCGACGATCACCGCGCGGCACGCGGCCGCCGCGGTCACCGGACCCACCCACGACACCTTCACCGTCACCGTCGACGACGGCCACGGCGCGGTGCTCCAGGTGCCGGTCACCGTCAACGTGTTGCCCCGCAACACCGCCCCGACGGCGGCCACCGTGAGCACCCCGGCGGTCAGCGCCTACACCGGCCGGGTGACCGGCCGGCTCACCACCACCGACGCCGACGGCGACACCCTCACCTACACCTCCGCCGGCCCAGCCAAGGGCACGGTGGTGCTCAACCCCGACGGTTCGTTCAGCTACACCCCGTCCGCGGCCGCCCGGGCGGCGGGCACCAGTACCGACACCTTCGCCGTCACGATCAGCGACGGGCACGGCGGCAGCCGGGCCGTCACCGTGACCGTCGCGGTGACCGCCTCCACCCCGGGCAACGACCTGCCCGTGGCCGCGACCAATGCCTATGTGGCGACGGTCGATTCGTCGACGGGCGTGGTCACCGGCCAGGTGAACGCCACCGACAGCACGGCCCTGACCTATCTGCTCAACTCCACCATCGCGAGCACCGTCGGGTCGGTAGTGGTCAATGGCGACGGCACCTTCACCTTCACGCCGAGCACCGCCGCCCGGTATCACTCGTGGTTCACCCCGCAGGCGGACGTGGCGACCTTCACCGTCGCCGCGTACGACGGCCGAGACGGCATCCCGGTCGATGTGGCCGTGCCGATCACCGCCCTGCACCCCGACGCCGACGGCACCCTGACCCTCGCCGAACTGAAAACCCTGGCCGGCACCGGGGATGTCGATGTCAGCAAGAACGCCAATGGCACCGTGCGCAATATCGACGGCACGTTCACCGTCGCGACGGTATCGGACGCGGCGTCGGCGGCCGCGGTGCTCAACAAGGTCGCCGCACTGCTGGGCGCTCCCGCCGGTTTCGCCGACGCGTCGCGGATCGCGGTGTCCAGCAACGCTTTCGGCGGCGACGTGTTCTATCGGCTCACCCAACGAGTCGGCGGGCTGGAGGTGCTGGGCAGCGAGGTGGTGCTGGCCACCGACAGCACCGGCCGGGTGACCGGGCTGGTGAGCAACTACGACTCCGCGCTCGGCAGCGTCAACACCACGCCCACCCCGTCGCTCGGGCACGCCGCCGACGCCGAGGCCATCGTCCGCAACGACCTGCTGACCGGCCTGGCCGGCACCCCCAGCCAGGCCACCAAGGACGCCTTCCTGGCCACCCTGCAGCTGACCACCGATCTGGTGATCTACGACCAGGATGTCAGCGAGAACCTGAACACCCTGGCCCGGTTCCACCCGGCCGCGCTGGCCTGGCGGGTGGTGGTCGACTCGGCCCCGGACAGTCCCTACCCGTCCGAGGGCGTCACCTATTTCATCTACGCCAACGGCAGCAACGCCGGCACCATCTTCTCCGAATTCTCCAGTGCGCAACAGGCGTTGAGCCCGCTACGGTCCAGCGGCACCGACCTGCTCGGCGCCACCCGCACCGTCGGCGCCGGTAATACCGGGTCCGCGCTGGTGCTCAGCGACCCGACCCGCAATATCACCACCTACACCACCACCTACGTCAGCAGTGGCTGGCCCGGGCAGCCCAGCATCCCCGGCACCACCGTCACCTACACCACCAGCTGGGGCACGGCCGCGGTATCGGCGCAGGCCAACATGGCCCGCGTGTACGACTATTACTCGACGGTGCTGGGCCGGACCTCCTTCGACGACAACGGCGCGCCCATCGTGCTCAGCATCGACTACAACCCGAGCGGATCGGCGGCAGCGGGTTGGCGCAACGCGGCGTGGAACGGCTCGGAGTTGGTGTTCGGCGACTCCGGCGCCACCCAGGCCGCCCTGGATCTGGTCGGGCACGAATACACTCACGCGGTCATCCAATACGTCAACGGACTTGCCTATCTCGGTGAGTCCGGCGCGCTGAACGAAGGCTACGCCGACATCATGGGCGCCCTCATCGAGAACAAAACCGGGAGCGGCCGTTGGCTTTTCGCCGAAGACGCGGCCGGCAACCCGTATCGCAGCATGCAGGACCCGTCGGCGTACGGTCAGCCCGAGACGTACGGCGGCCGCTACGTGGATCCCTGCGGGTGCCACGACAACACCACCGACGACTTCGACTACGTGCACAGCAACAGCGGGATCCTGACCTTCGCCGCGTACAAGATGATGGACGCCACCAAGAACGAGGTGTCCGGCGAGCAGTGGGCGCGGGTGTTCTACGAGTCGCTGTATCGCATGCCGTCCACGGCCCGGTTCGTCGACGCCCGCTACGCGGTGATCGCCAGCGCCCGGGCCAACGGATTCACCGCGAGCCAGATCGCGGCGATCAAGACGGCCTTCGACGCGGTCGGCGTGACAGCCTCGGCGCTGTGAGCCCGGCTAGTCCCCGAACACCTTGCGCACCACGGCTTTCGCCCGCCGGGTGACGCGCAGATAGTTGTCCAGGAACTCCCCGCCGTCGCCGTTGGCCCACCCGGACGCCAGGGCGACGGCGTTGAGTTGCCGGCCGGGACCGGGCAGTTGGTCGGTCGGCTTGCCGCGCACCAGCACCAGCGCGTTACGCGCCCGGGTGGCGGTCAGCCAGGCCTGGCGCAGCTGATCGACGTCACCTTCGGCGATCAATTCGGCGGCGCCGATCGCGTTCAGCGTCTGCAGCGTGGAGGTGTTGTGCAGCGCCGGAATCTTGTCGGCGAACCGCAGTTGCAGCAGCTGCACCGTCCACTCCACATCGGCCAGCCCGCCGCGGCCCAGCTTGGTGTGGGTGTTCGGGTCGGCACCGCGCGGCAGCCGTTCGGCGTCCACCCGCGCCTTGATCCGCCGGATCTCCTGCACGGTCTCCGGCGAGATACCACCCTCGGGGTAGCGGGTCTTGTCGATCATCTGCAGGAACCGCTCCCCCAGCTCGGGGTCGCCGGCCACCTTGTGCGCCCGCAGCAGGGCCTGCACCTCCCACGGCTGGGCCCACTGCGCGTAATACGCCTCGTACGAGGACAGGGTGCGCACCAGCGGGCCGTTGCGGCCTTCCGGGCGGAGGTTGGTGTCCACCTCCAGCGGCGGATCCGAGCTCGGCATCCCCAGCAGGCTGCGCACCTGTTCGGCGACCCCGACCGACCAGCGCACCGCGGCTGATTCCTCGACGCCGTGCACCGGCTCGCACACGAACAGCACATCGGCGTCGGACCCGTAGCCCAGTTCGCCGCCACCGAGCCGGCCCATCCCGATCACCGCGATCCGAGCCGGTGGGCCGCCCTGCGGTGACCGGTCGCGAATCACCGCGTCCAGCGCGCACTGCAGCACCGCCACCCAGATACTGGTCAGCGCGTGGCACACGTCGGTGACATCGAGCATGCCGAGCAGATCGGCGGACGCCACCCTGGCCAGTTCGCGGCGGCGCAGGGTGCGCGCCGCGGCGATGGCCCGGGCCGGGTCGGCGTGCCGGGCGGCCGACGCGACCAGGGCGCGTGCCACGCTGTCCGGGTCCACCTCCAGCAGCTTGGGCCCCTGTGGTCCGTCCGCGTACAACTGGATCACCTCGGGCGCCCGCATCAGCAGGTTCGGCACATAGGCCGACGTGCCGAGCACCCGCATCAGCCGTTTGGCCACCGCGCCCTCGTCGCGCAGGGTGGACAGGTACCACCGCAGATCGCCCAGTTCCTCGCTGATCCGGCGGTAGGACAGCAGCCCAGCATCCGGGTCGGGGGTGTCCGAGAGCCAATCCAACAGCGTGGGCAGCAGTACCTTCTGCACCTGGCCGCGCCGGCCGCCCTCGCTGGACAACGCCGCCAGGTGGGTCAGCGCGCTCTGCGGGCCTTCGTAACCCAGCGCGGCGAGCTGACGCTCGGCGGCCTCGGTGCTCATCACGTCGAAGCCTTGGTTGCCAACCGATTCCAGCAACGGCTGGTAGAAGAGCTTGGCGTGCAGCCGCGACACTCGCAGGCTCTGGCGCCGGAGTTCCTCGCGCAGCACCCCGGCGGCGTCATGGCGGCCGTCGGGCCGGATGTGCGCGGCGCGGGCCAGCCAGCGCATCGCCTCCTCGTCGTCGTCCTCGGGCAGCAGGTGGGTGCGTTTGAGGCGCTGTAATTGCAGCCGGTGTTCCAGCAGGCGCAGGAACTCGTAGGAGGCGGTCATATTCGCGGCGTCGTCCCGGCCGATGTACCCGCCCGATCCGAGTGCGGCCAGGGCATCCACCGTCGACGACACGTGCAGCGACTCGTCGTTGCGGCCGTGTACCAGCTGTAGCAACTGCACCGCGAACTCGACATCGCGCAGGCCCCCGGTGCCGAGTTTGAGTTCGCGGGAGCGCACGCCGGCGGGTACCAGTTCTTCCACCCGGCGCCGCATCGCCTGCACGTCGGGCACGAAATCCTCACGCTCACAAGCGGTCCAGACCATCGGCATGAGCGCGGCGATGTACTGCGCGCCGAGGTCGGCATCGCCGACGGCGGCGCGTGCCTTGAGCAGCGCCTGGAACTCCCAGGTCTTGGCCCAGCGCTCGTAGTAGGCGATATGCGATTCGAGGGTGCGCACCAGCTGGCCGCGTTTGCCCTCCGGGCGCAGGGCCGCATCCACCTCGAAGAAGGTGTCGCTGGCAAAGCGCATCATCTCCCCGGCCACCCGCGTGGTGACGGCGTCCGCGGTCTCACCGACGAAGATGACGTCCACATCGCTGACGTAATTGAGTTCGCGCGCACCGCATTTGCCCATCGCGATGACGGCGAGTGTGGGCGCAGGGGTGTCGGTACCGCACACCGTGTTGGTCGCCACCGCCAGCGCAGCGGCCAGGGCGGCGTCGGCCAGGTCGGACAGGTGCGCGCCGACGGTGCTGAACTCCAGCACCGGTTCGTTCTCGACGGTGGGCGCCAGGTCCAGTCCGGCCAGCACCAGCAGCCGGTCCCGGTAGAGGGCGCGCAGCGAGGCCTGCACCGACCGGGTGTCGGTGGTGCTGCACGCGACCGCGACGAATTCGTCGCGCAGTTGGGCGGCGCTGGGCAGGGTGCCCTGGCCGGTCAGCAGATGCCAGGACTGCGGCCGGGCCACCAGGTGATCACCGAGTGCCAGCGATCCGCCGACCACCGAGAACAACCGGCCGCGCAGCGCCTTGTCCTTGAGCAGCGCCCGGTTCAGCTCATCCCAGCCGTCACCCAGTTCGTCGGCCAGCCGCACCATCGTCAGCAGCGCGGCGTCGGCGTCGGGCGCCCGCGACAGCGACCACAACAGTTCGACGTACTCGTCGGTGTTCCAGCCCAGCCGGTCCAGCCGGTCGCGCGCCGGCGCGTCGACGAGGCCGAGCCGTCCTACGCTGGGCAGCTTCGGGCGCTGGGTGGCTGGTTTTGGCACCCAACGAGGCTACCTGGGGCGAGCGAAGCGACGGGGATCGGCTTCCTGGGGCGAGCGAAGCGACGGGGACCTGGCTACAGCGACAAGTAGTTCTTCAGCTCGAACGGGGTGACGGTGCTGCGGTAGCTCTCCCACTCGGTGCGCTTGTTGCGCAGGAAGTAGTCGAAGACGTGCTCCCCCAACGCTTCCGCGACCAGTTCGGAGTGCTCCATCTCGGCCAGCGCCACGCCGAGGCTGCCGGGCAGCTCCTTGTATCCCATGGCGCGGCGTTCTTCGGCGGTCAGGCTCCACACGTTGTCCTCGGCCTGTGGGCCCAGGGTGTAGCCCTTCTCGACCCCACGCAGGCCGGCGGCCAGCAGGACCGCGAACGCCAGGTACGGGTTGCAGGCCGAATCGGGACTGCGCACCTCGACACGACGGCTGGACGCCTTGCGCGGGGTGTACATGGGCACCCGCACCAGGGCCGACCGGTTGGCCGCGCCCCAGGACGCCGCCGTCGGCGCCTCGCCGCCGTGCACCAGCCGTTTGTAGGAGTTGACCCACTGATTGGTGACGGCGCTGATCTCGCTGGCGTGCTCGAGGATGCCTGCGATGAACGACTTGGCGACATCGGAGAGTTGCAGCGGGTCGTCGGGGCTGTGGAAGGCGTTGGTGTCACCCTCGAACAGGCTCATGTGGGTGTGCATGGCCGAGCCGGGATATTCGCTGAACGGCTTGGGCATGAACGACGCCCGCACACCGTCGGCCAGCGCGACCTCCTTGACGACGTAGCGGAACGTCATCACGTTGTCGGCCATGGACAGGGCGTCGGCGTAGCGCAGGTCGATCTCCTGCTGGCCGGGCGCGCCCTCGTGGTGACTGAACTCCACCGAGATGCCCATCTGCTCCAGCGCATCGATGGCATGCCTGCGGAAGTTGGGTGCGGCGTCGTGCACGGCCTGGTCGAAGTAGCCGCCGTTATCGGCGGGCACCGGTACCGAGCCGTCATCCTGGCCCGGCTTGAGCAGGAAGAACTCGATCTCGGGATGCACATAGCAGGAGAAGCCGAGGTCGCTGGCCTTGGCCAGCTGGCGGCGCAGCACGTGCCGGGAATCCGCCCAGGACGGCGACCCGTCGGGCATGGTGATATCGCAGAACATCCGCGCCGAGTAGTGCTTACCGGCGCTCGTCGTCCACGGCAGTACCTGGAAGGTGGACGGGTCGGGGCGCGCCACGGTGTCCGATTCGGAGACCCGGGCGAAGCCCTCGATCGAGGAACCGTCGAAGCCGATGCCCTCTTCGAATGCGCCTTCCAGCTCGGCCGGCGCGATCGCCACCGACTTCAGGTATCCGAGGACGTCGGTGAACCACAGCCGCACGAACCGGATATCGCGTTCCTCCAGCGTGCGCAGCACAAATTCCTTCTGGCGGTCCATGAGCGAAGCCTAGGCAGCGGCTGTTAAATCCGTGTTACACACGTGTCGCGGTTTGGTCGGCGGGGCTCAGCAGCGCAGGCCGGCCGGCGGTGGGGTCAGGCCGACCAGGAAGTTCACCACCGCCGTGTCGACGCAGGCGTCGCCGTTGAAGACGACGGTGTGTTGCGTGCCCTCGAAGGTGATCAGCGAGGCGTTCAGTTCACGGGCCAGGTCGACCCCGGCCTGGTACGGCGTGGCCGGGTCGTGGGTGGTGGACACCACCACCGCCTTCCCGGTGCTCAGCGGCGACGCCTGGTGCGGCACGGTGGTCGCCGGGACCGGCCACAACGCGCACATGTCGCGGGGTGCGTAACCGGTGAAGGTGCCATACTCCATGAACGGCGCGGCGGCCCGCGCCCGCCGGTCGGCCTCGGCCCACACCGCGGGGTCGGTCGGGTACGGCGCGTCCACGCACCGAATCGCGGCGAACGCATCCTGCTGGTTGCCGTAGTGGCCGTTCTCGTCGCGGTGCCAGTAGTCGTCGGCCAACGTCAGCAGGTCGCCGGCGTCGGTGCCGCGGGCCAGGCCGAGCAGCCCGCTGGTGAGGTACTTCCAGTACCGCTGGGTGTAGAGGGCGTTGGCGGTGCCGGTGATGGCGTCGGCGTAGCCGAGTCCGCGCGGGTCCGAGGTGCCGCCGGGGCGCTGCACCAGCGGGTCGATCAGTTGGTGGTAGCGGGCCGAGAACTGGGCGGGGTCGGTGCCCAGCGGGCAATCCGGAGAGCGCGCGCAGTCGGTGGCGTAGTCGGTGAACGCCTCCTGGAAGCCGGCCAGCTGGTTGATGTTCTCACTGATCGGATCCGATCCGGGGTCGACGGCGCCGTCGAGCACCATGGCCCGGACCCGGTCGGGATAGCGGTCGGCGTAGGTGGCACCGAGTTCGGTGCCGTAGGAGAACCCGAGATAGTTGATCTGCTCGTCACCGAGCGCGGCCCGCACCACGTCCATGTCCCTGGCCGCCGACGCGGTTCCGACGGTGGCCAGGAATTCACGGCCCATCCGGTCCAGGCAGGATTGGGCGAACTGCCGGTAGACGTCTTCGATATGGGCCACCCCGGCGGGGCTGTAGTCGGCCAGCGGCTCGCGCCGGTAGGCGTCGAATTCGGCGTCGGTGCGGCACCGCAGTTGCGGTGTCGAATAGCCGACGCCGCGCGGGTCGAAGCCCACCAGGTCGAAACTCTGCCGGATGGCCGTGCCGTCCAACGCGGCCGCCATGCCGGCCACGGTGTCCACCGCCGACGCGCCAGGACCGCCCGGGTTCACCATCAGCGTGCCGATGCGCTGCCCGGTGGCGGGCACCCGGATGACGGCCAATTGCGCTTGCGCCCCTTGGGCATCGCCTTGGGCATCTGGCGCATCCCAGTTGACGGGCACCGGCACGTCGGCGCATTGGGCGCTCGGCAGCGCCTGGGTCACCAGCGGACTGGCCGCGAAGAACCGCTGACAACTGCCCCACACCGCAGGACGGCCGTAGCTCGACTCCGGTTCGGCCTGCGCGGGTGCGCACAACACGCCAGCCGTGATGGGGAGGGCCAGCAGCACCGCGACAATCCTGCCCGCCAGCCACATGGCGCTCATGTTCGCACAGCGAATCGGCGGGGTCTTGGCGGGTGTCGGTGCGGTGACGATCAGCAATCAGACAGTGATGTGGCCGTTATCTCTAGCACCGGGCCCCTGGCGGCGGCACCACCACGTCCACAAGGTATTTCGCGGCGATATCGTCCACGCACGTGTTGCCCTGGAACACCACGGTGTGCTGAGTGCCCTCGAACGTCAGCAACGCCCCGCCGAGCTGCTTGGCCAGGTCCACCCCGGCCTGGTACGGGGTGGCCGGGTCGTTGGTGGTGGACACCACCAGCGTCGGCGGCAGGCCCGACACCTTGAGCTGATGCGGCGTGGAGGTCGGCGGCACCGGCCAGAACGCACAGGTGCCCAGCGGGGCGTGTCCGGTGAAGTCGCCGTAGCTCATGAACGGGGCGACCTCGCGGGCCCGGCGGTCCTCGTCGACGACGGTGGCGCGGTCGGTGATCGGCGGCTCGTCGACACAGTTCACCGCGACCCGCACATCGGTCGAGTTGTTGTAGTGACCGTCGGCGTCGCGGCCCATGTACAGGTCGGCCAGCGCCAGCATGGTGTCGCCACGGCCGTTCTTCAGCTCGGTCAGCCCCTTGGTGAGGTGGCGCCACAGGTTCGGCGAGTACAGCGGCAGGATGGTGCCCACGATGGCGTCGCTGTAGCTCAGGCCGCGGGGGTCCTTGGTCGGGGCGGGCTTGTCCACCAGGGGGTTCACCAGCGAGTGGTACACGTCCACGGCCTTGGCCGGGTCGGTGCCCAGCGGGCAGTCCGGGTTGGTGGCGCAGTCGGCGGCGTAGTTGTCGAAGGCGGTCTGGAACGCCTTGGCCTGGCGGATGTCGGCCTCCACCGGATCGGCGTTCGGGTCCACCGCGCCGTCGAGGATCATCGCGCGCACCTTGTCGGGGAACAGTTCGGCGTAGGTGCCACCGATGCGGGTGCCGTAGGAGTAGCCGAGGTAGGTCAGCTTGTCGTCCCCGACGGCCTGCCGCATGGCGTCCAGATCCTTTGCCACACTGACGGTCCCGACGTTCTCCAGGAATTCGTCGCCCATCTTCTGCTGGCAGCGCGCCACGAAGTCCTTGGTCTCGGACTCGATGTGGGCCACCCCTTCGGGGCTGTAGTCCACCTGCGGGTCGGCCCGCAACCGGTCGTTGTCCTCGTCGGAGTTGCACCACAGCGCCGGTTTGGAGGAGCCGACGCCGCGCGGGTCGAAGCCGACCAGGTCGAAGCGCTGGCGCACCGACTCGGGCAGGGTGCCCACCAGCGACACCGCCGACTCGACACCGGACTCCCCCGGCCCGCCCGGGTTGATGAACAGGGTGCCGACCTTCTGCCCGGTGGCCTTGAAGCGAATCATCGCCAGTTGCGCGACATCACCGTCGGGCTTGTCGTAGTTCACCGGCACCGAGATGAAGCCGCACTCGGCGCCCGACGGGATCCGCGACTCACCGGAGGACGCCTTGCACGGCGCCCACTGCACCGGACTGCCGGGGCGCGGCGCGGAGATGACCGCTCGCCCGTCGACGACATTGCTGCATGCTGTGACGACGAGCAGCACCGAGGCGGCCGCGAGAATGCCGCGCGTGAACTTCATGGCTGACCATGCTGCCATGGGTCCCCATCGGGGCTGGTGAGGCTACCCCGTGGCGTCCAGCAACTCGTCGAGGGCGACCGCGAAATCGTCGGCCATATCCCACAGGTCAGGCAGCAATTCCGGGCAGGAGATGATGCCGACGTCGAGCTTGCCGTTGAGCGACATGACGGTGATGTTCAGTCCCGAGCCGTGGAAGATCGGGCCCAGCGGGTACATCGATTTGACCTCGCAGCCGAGCAGGTACAGCGGGACCTGCGGACCCGGCACGTTGGAGACCACCAAGTTGTGCACGGGCACCGCCGCCGACAGGTTGCTGCGGGCGTAGACGCGCATCGCGATGCCGAACACCGCCGGGGCGGCGAACTGCGACCAGTCCTGCAGCAGGGTCGCCCCGATCGCCGAACTATGTTGTTTGGCAACGGAATTGGCCGATGCAATGGCCATCAACCGCTCGCCCGCATCGTCGATGTTGGTGTGCAGGGACGAGAACATCCCCGACACCTGGTTGCGGCCGGGCCGGTCGGACTTGTCGTGCACCGAGACCGGGATCATCGCCACCAACGTGGAATCGGGCAGTTCGCCGCGATCGAGCAGGAAGCGCCGCAGCACGCCGGACACCAGCGCCATCACCACGTCGTTGACCTTGACCCCGAAGTGGGCCCGCACCTTCTTGATGTCGTCGAGATCCAGCTCGGCGAAGGCGATGTTGCGGTGCCCGGTGACATTCGCGTTGAACGCCGTCTTGGGGGCAGCGAACGGCGCGGCCATGGTGAGGCCCTTGGTGGCCCGGCGCGCGGTGTCGATGACGGTCGAGACGGTGGAGGGCAGTACGTTCATCAGCTTCAGCGGGCGGGTGGCGAATCTGATGGCGCCGTTGACCGCGATCTCCAGTTCGGACGCACTACCCGCACCGGGAACCGGGTCCGGCGGCGGCGCGTCGGGTTCGGTGCTGCACAGCGTGGACATCAGGTTGGCGCCGGTGACCCCGTCGACGGCGGAGTGGTGCACCTTGGTCATCAACGCCAGCTTGCCGCCGGCGTGCGCGTCGGTGCCCGCAACGTTCTCGATGACCCACATCTCCCACAGCGGGCGGCTGCGGTCCAGCGGCAGCGACGCGATGTGCCCGCAGATCTCGGCGAGTTCGGCGCGCCCACCAGGGGCAGGCAGCCCGATCCGGTGCAGGTGGCGCTGGACGTCAAATTCGTTGTCCTCCACCCACACCGGGTGATCCGGATTGAATCTGCTGTCGGCGAGTTTCGCCCGGAATTCGGGCATCGCCTTGACCCGCATGGCGAGCTCGTCGCGTAACCGGTCGAAGGTGTAGCCGCCGGGCACCGTCGAGGTGTCGAGCTCCAGGATGGAACACACATGCAAGGGCTGCGCTGCGGTTTCGAGGTACAGGAAGCTGGCGTCGAGTCCGCTCAGTCTTTGCATGACGCCGATGGTAGGTGGGGACTGCGGTGATGTGAGGAAATCCACTCAACCCGTCATTCACGTTCGCGATCTCGGGTGGCACACTGGCTGTGTCAGACGACCCGGGGACCGAGCAACGGCCTCGAGGATCAACCCGACAACACATATCGAGGGACAATGATGTCTGAGCAGTCGGTCTATGGTGCGACCAGCACGAGCACTGCCACCCCGCGGACCAAGGTCCGCACCCATCACCTGCAGAAGTGGAAGGCCGAAGGCCACAAGTGGGCCATGCTCACCGCCTACGACTTCTCCACCGCCCGCATCTTCGACGACGCCGGCATCCCGGTGCTGCTGGTCGGGGATTCGGCCGCCAATGTCGTCTACGGCTATGACACGACGGTGCGGGTCACCGTCGACGAGCTGATCCCCCTGGTGAGCGCCGTCGTGCGCGGAGCCGAACATGCCCTGGTGGTGGCGGATCTGCCATTCGGCAGCTACGAGTCCAGCCCGGCGCAGGCCCTCGCGACGGCGACGCGGTTCATGAAGGAAACCGGCGCTCACGCGGTGAAGTTGGAGGGCGGCGAGCGCGTGGCCGAGCAGATCGCCACCCTGACCCAGGCCGGTATCCCGGTCATCGCCCATATCGGCTTCACCCCGCAAAGCGTCAACAGCCTGGGCGGTTACCGCGTCCAGGGCCGTGGCGACGCCGGCGATCAGACCATCCACGACGCGATCGCGGTGGCCGAGGCCGGTGCGGTGGCGGTGGTGCTGGAGATGGTGCCCGCCGAGCTGGCCACCCAGATCACCGGCAAGCTGACCATCCCCACCGTCGGCATCGGCGCCGGTCCCAACTGCGATGCGCAGGTGCTGGTGTGGCAGGACATGGCCGGACTGACGTCGGGCAAGACCGCCAAGTTCGTCAAGAAGTTCGCCCAGATCGGCGACGTATTGCGCAGTGCTGCAACGCAATACGCCGACGAGGTGGCTGCCGGGGTGTTCCCGGCACAGGAGCACTCCTACTAGGAAAATTCCGGGGCACGCTTGCCGAGGAACGCCGCGATGCCTTCTTTCCCGTCCGGAGCGGAGGCATTCGCGGCGATATGGCGCGCCTCGTGCTCCAGCTGGGTCTCATAGCCCGCGGAGTAGGTACTCAGCAGCAGCTTCTTGACCGAGGCGTAGGAGCCGCGCGCACCGGCAGCCACCTTGGCCGCCAGCGCTTCCAGCCACTGGGGCAGCTCGGCGTCGGGCACCACCTCGGTGACCAGACCCCACGCCAGCGCCTCGGGAGCCTTGAGCACCCGGTTGGTGATCATCAGGTCCTGCGTGCGGCGCAGTCCGATCAGGCGTGGGAGCACATAGGACGCACCGCCGTCGGGGCTCAGACCGGCCTTGGTGTAGGCCATGGTGAACGACGCCGATTCGGCAGCCAGCACCAGGTCCCCCGAGACGCCCAGCGAGAAGCCGGCGCCGGCGGCCACGCCGTTCACGGCGGTGATCAGCACGGCGTCCATCCGGGCGAAGGTCGACATCGCGCGGTGCAGGTCGTCGGCGATGCCCTTGACGAACACTCCCGGATCCGGCGCGGCGGCCATGGCCTTGAGATCGCCGCCCGCGCAGAAGAACCGGCCGGCGCCGGTCAGGGTGACCACCTTGGTGCCCGGGCTGTCGCACAGCGCGGCCGCGGCGGCCAGGTCGCGGGTCATCGCGTCGTTCATCCCGTTCGCCGCGTCCGGCCGGTTCAGCACGATGCTGGTGACGGGCCCGGACTGGGTAAACGTCAGCGTCTCGAATTCGCTCATGCCCAAACGGTATTACGTCGCCGCTGCGGTCTGTAATGCGAGTCGGGTTTCGGCGGTGGCCCGCAGCGCCGCGAAATCACCGTCGTACCCCAGGGTGCGCAACGCGCCGTCGGCGCTGATCCACGGTTGGTCCGGTGGGCAGGCCCCGTCGTCGGACCGGCGATTGATGGCCGATTCGGCAAGCCGGAATGGCAGATCATCGGCGTCGGCGGGGCCTGCGCACTCGGCGATCACCGTCGCAGCCAGGCCGCGGTAACGCTCGCGTAGTTCGGCCCGCCGGCGGCGGAACTGTCCGAACCGGTCCACCCGGAGCTCGGGCAGCAGGTACAGCGCGCCCAGGTTCCATCGACTGCGGCACAGCTGGGCGACGTCGGCGACGATCAGCGTGTACAGCTGCCCTGCGGCCGGGCCGCCCTCGCTGTCGAGTTCGGCGGCCAGCCGCAGTGGTGACTCCACCGTGCCGGCCAGCAGGGCGTCCAGGATGTCGTCCTTGGTGGCGAAGTGGTGATAGAGCGAGGCCTGGCGCATACCGACGGCGTCGGCGATCCGCCGGGTGGAGGTGTTGGCGTATCCGTGTTCGGTGAACAGTTCTGCCGCGGCGTCGAGGATCTCATCACGCGGCGTATGCCCTGGCCTGCGCGGTTGCTCCAACCTCGGACGTCCACGGCCATCGGTGCTCATCGGGCCATTGTGACACCGGACCTAATTTCTATCAGTTGATAGAAATTGTCACCTGGCCGTAACAATGCCGTCACGAGCACGGAATGCGCACCCTTAAAACTTTCAAGTGACAGTTAAGGAGGCCCGGCAGATGGCAGGAACGAGTTCGACCGAGGGCGCGCGGTCCCATGCCCGCGCCCAGGCCGCCACGGCGGCGCTGCGCGTACCACCCACCCCGGACGGGGTGACCGAGCTGCGCTGGGCCGAGGTCGTCCCGGCGGGTTCCTATGCCACCGCGGTGCTCGGCCGCGGAACCCGGCTGCGGCTGATCGACCCCGCCGGCGGCGCCTGTGCTCACCTGCTGCTGTTCCGCGCCGACGCCCCGTGGGAGCGGCTCAACGTGGCCGACACCGTCAAGGTGCCCTGGCAGGCGTACCTCGGCACCGGCCATCCCCTGCTGTCCGATCAGGGCCGGGTGCTGGCCACCGTCGTCGCCGACACCTCGGGCCATCACGACACCCTGTGCGGACCGACCCCGGCCGGGCAGGCGCAGCTACTGCTGGGCGTGCATAAGCACGGACTGGACATCCGCGATGTGGCACCGTCGGTGTCCTTCTTCAAGGGCACCCATGTGCAGGCGGACGGCGGTATCGCCTTCACCGGCACGGCGGGACCAGGCGGTTCGGTCGACCTGCTGGTGCATCTGCCGGTGGTCGTCGTGGTGTCCAACAGCGCGCACCCGCTCGACCCCGAACCCGCAGTGACCGATCTGGACGTGCTGGCCTGGCGTGCCGACGACCAGTTGCACACTCCCGTCAACGACGAGCCCGAATACCTGCGCGCCCTGTTCAACACCGAAAGCACCTGGGCCGCTGCACGAAACGGAGACATCTGATGACCACGTTCGAGGTGGCCGCGCGCGCACCCTGGTCGGCCATCGTGCCCGCAGGCCACACCCTGCAGATCGTCGACCTGCACGGCAACCAGGCCGTGGACACCCTGTTCTACGGCGTCACGCAGGGCCGCCCCGACCCGGCATTGCGCTACAACGCCCAGACAACCGTTGCCGCCCAACGCAATATCTTCCTGTCGACAGGTTCGGTGCTGCGCGCCTCGGACGGCACGGCGTTGATGACCATCGTGGCCGACGAGGTCGGCAACCACGACACCATCGCCGGTGCCTGCTCCAAGGAGTCCAACACACTGCGCTACGGCCACCACACCGTGCACCAGCACGCCTGCGCCGAGAACTTCCTCGCCGAGGCCACCCGCTGGGGCATGGGCAAGCGTGACATCGTCTCCAACGTCAACTTCTTCATGTACGTGCCGGTTGAGGACGACGGCACCCTGGGCATCGTGGACGGCCTGTCGGCGCCGGGCAAGTCGCTGACGTTGCGCGCCGAAATCGACACGCTGGTACTGGTATCCAACTGCCCGCAGATCAACAACCCGTGCAACGGTTTCAACCCGACACCGGTGCAGATGGTGATCGCGTGAGCACGTGCGTCGTCGAGGTGCTACGCCCCGGCATGCTCACCACGGTGCAGGACTGGCCCGGCCGAATCGGCTTCTGGCACATCGGCGTTCCTCCCTCCGGACCGATGGACGACCTGTCGTTCCGGATCGGGAACCGGGTGCTGGGCAACGCCGAAGGCCTGGCCGGCCTGGAATGCACCCGCAGCGGGCCCGCGCTGCGCTTCCCCGACGGCGGCCGGGTATGCGTAACGGGCGCACCGGTGCCGGTGACGGTGGACGGTATCCGGGTGCCGCAATGGCAGTCGGTGACCGTGCCCGCCGGTGGTGTGCTCGACGTCGGCACGCTGTCCGGGCCGGGTATGCGGTGCTACGTGCTGGTGGCCGGTGGCCTGGTGGAGCCCGAATACCTGGACAGCACAGCGACATTCACCCTCGGATCCTTCGGCGGACACGATGGCCGGGCGCTGCGCGCCGGTGACGCGCTGCAGGCGGACACCGATCCGGGACCACACCACGACCGGCCCGAGCGCGACGCCAGGGCCGCCATCGACGAACAGCCCAGCATCGGGCACCGCTGGGAAATCGCGGTCACCGAGGGACCGCACGGCGCACCAGAGTTCTTCACCCGCGCCGATATCGACACCATCATCGGCACCGATTACACGGTGCACTTCAACTCCGACCGCACCGGTGTCCGGCTGGAAGGGCCCAAACCGCAGTGGGCCCGCACCGACGGCGGTGAGGCCGGCCTGCACCCGTCCAATATCCACGACAACGCCTACTGCGTGGGCGCGCTCGACTTCACCGGTGACACCCCTATCCTGCTCGGCCCCGACGGCCCGAGCCTGGGTGGCTTCGTCTGCCCCGTCACCGTCGTCGGCGGCGATCGCTGGAAACTGGGCCAACTCGCACCCGGCGACACGGTGCGATTCGTCCCGGTGCGCGCCGACCGGGCGCCCTCGCTGCGCAGCATCGACATGGACCGTCGGGCCTCGATGCCGTGGGTGCAATCCAGCGGCGGCGACGGCGATGACGGTGTGCTGAGGCGGTTCAGCGCCGCCGACGGCACCGAGGTGACGATGCGCCGCGCCGGGGACGGTGGTGTGCTCGTCGAATACGGACAGATGGTGCTCGACCTGGTGCTGCGGGCCCGCGTACACGTGCTCTACGAACACCTGCTGGCCCAGGCCGTCCCGGGGGTGACCGAGCTGACGCCGGGGGTGCGCTCCCTGCAGGTGCAGTTCGACCCCGCCGTGCTGTCCATGGCCGAGGTGGTCGACCTGATCGCCCGAACCGACGAAAGCCTGCCCGCCTCCACCGAACTGGTCGTGCCCAGCCGGACCGTTCGGCTCCCGCTGTCCTGGGATGATCCGGCCACCCGCGAGGCCATCCAGCGGTACATGCACGGGGTGCGGGCCGATGCGCCGTGGTGCCCGTGGAATATCGAGTTCATCCGTCGCATCAACGGCCTGGCGGACGTGGCACAGGTCTACGACATCGTGTTCGACGCCGAGTATCTGGTGCTGGGCCTGGGTGACGTGTACCTGGGCGCGCCGGTGGCCACTCCCCTGGATCCGCGCCATCGGCTGGTCACCACCAAGTACAACCCGGCCCGCACCTGGACCCCGGAGAACGCCGTCGGGATCGGCGGGGCCTATATGTGCGTCTACGGTATGGAAGGCCCGGGCGGTTACCAGTTCGTCGGGCGCACCACCCAGGTGTGGAATCACCGGCATCCGGCCGACTCGCGATCCTTCGAACCGGGCACGCCGTGGTTGCTGCGGTACTTCGACCGGATCAGCTTCTACCCGGTGAGTGCGGACGAGCTGCTCGATCTGCGTGCGGACATGGCGGCCGGGCGCGGGCAGGTGCAGATCGCCGACGGCACGTTCGACCTCGGTGACTACCGCGGGTTCCTGGCCGCCCACGCGGACTCGATCGCGAGCTTCCGTGCGCAGCAAGCCGCGGCGTTCGGCGCCGAGCGGCAGGCCTGGGATCGCGCCGGCGAGTTCCGGCGAGCGGGCTGAGCCGTTTGTTCACCTGGATGTGGGAACCTGTTCACGACTTTCGACAGTGACTTCGTCCAGACAAAGGTGAAAATGCCTGCTGCCAAGCCCAAGACCGCCCGCTACACCGAGGTGGAGCGCAAGTTCGACGTGCTGGAGACCACGGTGTCCCCATCGTTCGAGGGGCTTGCGGTGGTGACGCGGGTCCAGCATTCGCCGACCCAGACGTTGGAGGCGGTCTACTACGACACCGCCGGCTATGACCTGGCCGCACGCAAGATCACGCTGCGCCGGCGCACCGGGGGCAGCGACGCCGGCTGGCACGTGAAACTGCCCACCACCGCCGCCGACACCCGCACCGAGGTGCGGGCCGCGCTGGCCGACGCGGTGCCCGACGAGATCCGCGACGTGGTGGCCGCGATCGTGCGGGACCGTCCCCTGCAGGCGGTGGCCCGGATCACGACGCAGCGCTCGGTGTCGCTGTTGTTCGGTGCCGACGGAACCCCGCTCGCGGAGTTCTGCGACGACACCGTGACGGCGTCGGCGCTGCGCCCGGACAGCGAACCGCAGGCGTGGCGGGAATGGGAACTGGAGCTGGTCGGCGGCGGTTCGCCGGAGGTGCTGGAGCGGTTGGCCAACCGCCTGTTGGACGCCGGGGCGGCTCCGGCCGGGCACGGTTCGAAACTGGCCAAGGTGCTCGACGTGGCGGCTCCCGAGCCGGCGCCGGTCTCGGCGGACCCGGTGCATCGGGCCATCGCCGAGAATGTCGCCGCCCTGTTGGAGTGGGACCGCGCCGTGCGCGCCGACGCGTGGGATGCGGTGCACCAGATGCGGGTCACCACCCGCAAGATCCGCAGCCTGCTGGCCGAGGAATCGGGCCCCGAGAACGCCTGGGTGCTGGACGAACTCAAACAACTGGCCGCGGTGCTGGGCGTGGCCCGCGACGCGGAGGTGCTCGCCGACAAGTATCAGCGCGCCCTGGACTCGCTGCCCACCGATCTGGTGCGCGGCCCGGTGCACGGGCGACTGGTCGAGGGCGCCAAGCAGAAGTACAAGGCCGGCTGGCGCCGGTCGGTGGCCGCGATGCGTTCCGAGCGGTACTTCCGGTTGCTCGACGCGCTGGATGCCGTGGTCGCCGCCGCCCCCGCGGCCGCCGGTGGCGCGGAGTCGCAGCCCGTCACCGTGGCGAGTGCCTACCGCAAGGTGAAGAAGGCGGCCAAGGCGGCCGAGGCCGAGGGCACCGACGAGGCGCTGCACCGGATCCGCAAGCGCGCCAAGCAACTTCGTTATACCGCTGCGGCACACGGTGACACCGCGGTGGCCAACAGCGCCAAGACCATCCAGACGGTGCTCGGCGATCACCAGGACAGTGTGGTCAGCCGCACCCACCTGCTGGCGCAGGCCGAGGCCGCGCACGCCGCCGGCGAGGACACCTTCACCTACGGCCTGCTGTATCAGATGGAGGCCGAGGTCGCGCTCTACGCCGAAGACGAGGTCGGCGCCGCGCTCAAGGCGCTGCGCAAGGCCGTGCGCAAGTAGAGGGCGGACGAGCTGGCCTGTAAGCCGGATTCTGGCCGGCATCATCGGCCGGAAGATCGCGATCAACAGCCAACGAGGGGGCTCGTGCACGTCGAGGTCTCCGGAAGTATCGAACTGGCCGTATCACTCGTCAGCTGACACGCTGCACACAGGGCCCGTCCCCAAGCGTGTCGGGGTCCACTAACTTGCGAACATCGACCCGTGGTGCATAGACCTCTATGGACCGATGCCAGCTTGCCTAGCCTCCAAATCCAGTGCCTTACGTGCCGCCTTCTCACGCTTCTGTGTCAGCCGGGGCGGCTCGTCGCCGAAATAAAAGATCGAGCCGACACCCGACAACATCAGAAGCAATCCGAAAGCCATCACTAGTCCGAATGGGATCCACCAGCCCCACCCGTAATTGACTGCGAGATACGCCAAACCCCAGCCGATCCCTACCGTAACCAGTGCAAGGAATACCATCGTGCAGACCGCAGCCGCGTCGATGTGGCGTTCGGCACGCTGCTTTTGACGGTACGAGTGCTGCTGAAGTTGGTCCAGGATAAGCGCCTCCATATGAGGCTTTGCGGAATCGGGAAGCTTGCTTAGCAACTCTGCGTTTCGTTCGATCTTGCGCAGGAGTCTGCCGTCCGAACCGAGGTAGACTTTTCCGGCGAACCCCAAGATCAAATTGACTGCAGCAGTCAACACCGCTGGAAGAAATCCTGTTCCCCCACCCATAAGGGTGACAGTATGTCGCACACCAAATCTAGCAGTGGCAGGCGCGCCGTAAGTCGATGAGCAATCGACCTTCCGGTCGGTGTTCCGATCCGTTCGGGTCGAGCGTTGCTCCTAGATTTCTTTTTTCCGTGCATGATTGCCGCTCAACGACACATCACGCGTAATTCCCCATGTCGTTATCGACCATTGCGTATTCAACCAAATAACTACCATGTCTAGCCGCACGGCCCAGTTCGGCTGGTAGGGAACAAACCGGCTGCCATGCTCTTTGCTGAAGACGGCACCCAGCGGTCGAGACAGAGGTGCTGCGGTTCCGACAACTCACATGGGCCCCTACGCCCGTCCCGCCAACTCTTCGGCCCGGACATCTCTGCGGCGTTCGATCAGTTGGCGTAAGTGAGGACCGGGTTCGGCGCAAACCAAAGACGGGCGGCGATGGTGCCCTACCCGTGTGGTTCGCTGTTGGGGGGCAGAGAGGCTTCCCCGCCTAGCCACTTGGCCAGCTGCCGTTGCGCTTTGCGACGTTGGCGCCGGTTCCGGCGAGACTCCGCGGGAGTAACGCGGTCGTTGGCTGTCTTCACCAGTGTGGAAACGGCGACACGCAACTGGTCCGAACGCTCTCCGAGCCGAGAAACGAATTGCTCAGCCGCGTCAGCGCTCGCAATTTGCCCGATCCCCGTCCCGCCGTCAAACCGGGCGAAGGCGGCAGCAACGACGACCAACTCTTGCCAACAACGCACGTCGACCACACTCAGGGATCCAACCTCTAACGCGCGGCGCATCCCTAATAATGCTGTTGCGTAAGCGGTTTCGACCTCATGTATCTGCATGCTGATTGCTGGCAGATTGTTAGCCCGATCCTGCCGAATTTCGTCGATTAGGTCCGTCAGTACGCGACGCCAGTTAAGGACGCGCAACTGTAGCTCATGAGCCGCGGCGAGGATGTCACCGATCGCCTGCCGTTGCGGCGCCCGGTTTGCGTCTTGCATCCGTCGGTGCTCGCGCCACCAGGTGAACGCGTAGGTGAGCAAGCTACCGACAGCGCCGCTGACGAATAGTTGCCAGATAGGTGTCACGGGGTCCCCCTTCGACGGCTGCGCACCAACAGCGCCGCCGGCGCCGTCAGACTTGCCGGCCACATAAGCAGGGCCGGAAGGTCATGATTCCGCCCCTCAGGTACCCCGGTATAGCTTCCGGTCTCGACCCGGACGCGCAGCATCCGCGTGTAGCCGCGTATCCATAACTTCGCCAGCACCAGCGATTCGCCGCCGGCGTACGGGGTGGGATCGCCGGGAGCAGCAAGCGAACCCGCGTACAGCGCGAACCTGTACTCAGCGCGCTTCGTCACCCGCCAAGGATGCGGCCGCGCGAGCCCAGTCCGGCGCATGCCACGCCGACGGCCGGGACAGCGACGACAACGGGGACCCAGGCGTCGCCGCGGCCGACCGGCGCTCACTTGCTCGACGTCGCCGCGATTGCGTCCCGTATCCCTCGGCAGTACTTCATCCGGACGCTAACAGCAGTCCGAGCGCGAGAGCGGGCCGCGTACGCTGTCTGCGTTCTCCTGTTCCACACGCGCACGGATCGCAGCGACACCGCAGTTCAGCGGCTCGGGGCGGACGAGTTGGCCTGTAAGCCGGATTCTGTCCCTCACCAAGTGAGGGAGCGACCATCCATCTGGACACACCGTCGCCGGGTGCCTCAAGCGGCCTACCCGCAGGCTCGGGCGAGCAGCCCTCGAACGCTTGCGCAGCCGCAACCAGGTTGCGGCCTTCTTGGCCTTGCTTCGGGTGGGGTTTGCCTAGCCACCCCGGTCACCCGGGGTGCTGGTGCGCTCTTACCGCACCGTTTCACCCTTACCCCCTGCCCCGATGGGACAGAAGGCGGTCTGTTCTCTGTGGCACTTTCCCGCGAGTCACCTCGGATTGCCGTTAGCAATCACCCTGCTCTGTGAAGTCCGGACTTTCCTCGACACCCAGGCACACCTGAGCGCCGCGGTCGCCCGGCCAACTCGTCCGCGCCGATCACCGTACCCTTTTCTGCGTTTACGGCGGTAACTCTGCGCCGCGGTTGAGGGCGCGCTCGTGCGCGATGCGATACGCGCGTGCCTGGGCCCGGGTACGGGTCCTGGTCGGCATCGCCTGTCCGCGGGTGGCCGTCGGCGGCGGCGCGGTGGTGGAGGCGAGTTCGGCGGTGGGCGCGGCCATCGCCGGGAAGAACAGCGCCCCATCGGGTTTGGTCTTGTAGATGCGCCCGGCCGGGGAGATCACCGTGACACTGCCGTCGGGGCCCTGGGTGTCGGTCCAGCCCGGACAGAAGGTCTTCACGAGGTGATGGACCCGGCAATAGAGCTTGGTGTTGGACGGGTGGGTGGGCCCGTACGGCCACGGGGTGGTGTGGTCGATATCGGACCGGTCGGCCGGCACATCGCAGCCGGGCCACCGGCAGGTCAGGTCGCGGCAGCGCACGAAATCGGCCAGCTTGACCGACGGCCGATAGCCCGGCTCGGCGGTCAGGGCCGCCGCGTCGGCGACCGGCCGGCACCGCGCCTGCGGCGCCATGGCGCGCACCTGCTCGGCGGGAACGGTCCCGTACCCGGGCACCAGACCCGGGGTGTCGCCGGTGCCGTCGAGGGTCGACTGTTCGGCCACCACATGGATGACGATGCCAGCGGCCGGGGCGTCGGCGTCCTTGGCGGGGCACTCCGGTGATCCACACAGACAGGACAGCCGCGTGCCGCCCTCGCTCAACACCCGCAACGCATCCGCTCGGCGCTGGGCGAACGTCCGCGGGTCCGCGCTGCATACGGTGCCGGCGATCTGGTTGAGGCGCTTGTCCACCACCGCGGCATCGGCGGCGTCGATCGATCCGTAGACGTCGGACAGCCCGTTGCCCGCGGGCTGAAACTCGATATGGCGGTCGAGGCGGCGCTGTTTGGCGACCCGGACCGCCTCGGGATCGACATCGTGCACCATCCAGTCGACCTGTTCGGCAACCCAATCCCGGGAGCAAGCGCACCAGCCGGGTGCCGCGGCGGCCAACTGTTCGTCGAGGACGGCCAGCACGTCGGGATCGGTGATCAAGGCCGTGCGCGCGACGACCGCGGTGAAATGTCCGTACTCCACGTCCCCGGCCAGGAACACCTCGGCCAGCCGCGGCAACCGCTCGATCAATGTCTGCCCGTGCGCCATCTCGGTGGAGGCACGCTTACGTCCGATACCCAGGTCGGCGGCCACCTCGATGGCGACCATCTCCCAGTCGTCGACCACCCAGTCCTCGTGGGTATTGCCCAGCTCGACCATCCGCTCTCGCGCGTAATGCCCCAGTTCGATCAGGCGCCGCGCGGTCGCGGCACGCTCGGCCCGCAACGCCTCGCGGGCGGTGTCGAGGTGCCGAATCGATTCGAACATATGTGCTAGTTTACCCGTCCGAGGTGACACGTCGCCGCACCAATGTCACTCACCACGCCGGCGCGCGATGCGGACCGTCACCCGCGGCAGCCGCTGCCCGGGGGACCGCACCACCGCGTAGTCCCACGCCAGTCCCTCACCGAGTTGCCAGCGCCGCCAGCGGGCCACCACGCACATCGCAGCGCCCACCGCGGTGCCCGCGAGCGCGCCGACGGTCGGCTGCCCGCCATACCAGAACGCGATGACCACCGCGCTCGCCACGATCGCGCAGCTCGCGTACAACGTGTTGCCGCCGAAGATCTGCGGGATCCGCAGCACGAACAGGTCGCGCAGCGCGCCGCCACCGACCGCGGTGATGGTGCCCAAGAGCAACGCCGGTAACCAACCCAAACCCAGCGACAGAGTCTTCTGCGTACCGACCGTCGCCCAGCAGCCCAGCGCCAGCGCGTCGATCACCAGGAACGAGACGTTCCACGTCCGGCCCCGCACCGGCAGGACGAAAGCGACCACGGCTCCCCCGATGGCGGTCAGGGCGTACAGCGAGTCGGTGAGCGCCACCGGAGGGCCGTGCTGCAACAGGGTGTCCCGGATGATGCCGCCGCCCAAGCCGGACAGCAGCGCCAACGCCGCGAAACCGACGGGGTCCAAACGCTTGTCGCGGGCGACCATGCCGCCGAGGATCGCGTTGGTGAAGACACCGGACAGGTCGAGGACACGGAACAGTTCGCCGAACACGCCTGAGGGTATCTACGATCGGCGCCGCAACACCATCACATTGTCGATCAGACGCCCGACCTGTCCGTCCGGGCCGATCGCCTCACGCTCCACCGGTTCGGCGCGCAGCCGCTCCCACTCGGGCCCCAGGTCCAGTCCGGCCAGCACCTCGTCGACGCTCGGGAACGGATAGTCCTTGTGATTCGACCAGGGCGGCGCGGCACCGTGATCGACGATCACCAACCGGCCGCCCGGGGCGACCGCGGCCGCCGCCTTGCGCAGCACGGCAGTGCGATCCAGCGGGACCATGGAATGCAGGAACTGCGCTGACACCAGATCGAACTCACCGGACGGGAAACTCTCGTCGAGGTTGTGCCGCTGAAAATCGATGCGCTCCAACAGGTCTCCCGCGTCGTCGGCGGCCCGCGCCAAGGCGACGCCGGAGATGTCGGTGGCGGTCACCTGCCAGCCCTTGCTGGCCAGCCAGATCGCGTCGGCACCCTCACCGCACCCGAGATCCAGCGCACGACCGGGCGACAGCGACTCGGCGACCTCGGCCAGCCGCACGTTCACCCGCCCGCTCCAGACCCGTTTGCGCTCAACGTAATGCCGGTTCCAGTGCTGTTCGGCTGTGGAATCGAACACCGGCCACGGGAGTCCCGGCAGCCCGACATCCTCGCCCATCAGGCTCTGCATCACCGCGGCACCGGCCATGGAGCCCGATGCGACGGCCGCCGAGACCTGCGGCATCCCGACGCAGAGGTCCCCGGCGGCGAACACGCCGGGCACCGAGGTGCGCTGCATAGGGTCGACGGCGACGGCATCGACGGCCACCGGTGACGGCGGCGCCAGTGCCAGCCCCAGGTGCGCCACCAGGTCGCTGCGCTGCCGCAATCCGACGGCGGCCAACAGGCCACGGCGCGGCAGCTGCCCGCCGTCGGCGAACACGACAGCGCTCAATTCGCCTGCTTCCGAGCGCAACTCGGCGACCTGACGTTCGTCGACCTTGATCCCGGCGCCCGCCAGCAGGTCCAGCTCCTCGGCGCCCAGCCCGGCCGGCCCGTTCGACAGCACGACGATGTCGTCGGTCCAACCGCGCAGCAGCAGCGCGACGTGCACGGCCCGCTCCCCCTGCGCCAGTACAGCCAGCGGCTGATCACGCGCCTCCCAGCCGTGACAGAACGGGCAGTGGAACACCGACCGGCCCCACAGCTCGGCCATTCCGGGAATCTCCGGCATCTCATAGCGCATGCCGGCGGCCAGCAGCAGCCGACGCGCCCGTTCTCGGCGACCATCCGCCAGGGTCAGCACGAACCCCGCATCGTCGCGCACGGCGGTGACCACCGTGCCCGACCGCACCTCCACACTCGGATAAGCCTGCAGCTCGGCCCGTCCCATCTCGTACAGCTCAGCCGGCGGACGACCGTCATGGCCGAGCAGCCCACCGATCCCATGTGCGGCCAAATTGCTCTGTGCACCCTGATCCACGACCAGGGTGCGGCGGCGGGCCCGGCCCAGCACGAGCCCGGCGCTCAACCCCGCCGCGCCGCCGCCGACGATGATGCAATCCCATGTGACGTCCATGCCATCGAGCTTGCCGAGGATGGCCGGCGGATGCCAAGCTGATTTGCCATGCAGGCAAACTCGGTGGACGAGACCGTCCGAAGGCGACTGCGCGACCTGCGCAACCAGCAGGGTCTGACCTTGCAGGATGTCGCGGACCGGGCCAGCATCGACGTGTCGACGCTGAGCCGGCTGGAGTCGGGCAAGCGGCGGCTGGCACTGGACCACCTCCCCCGGCTGGCCGCGGCCCTGGCGGTCAGCACCGACGAACTGCTGCGCGAGCCGGAGTCCGCAGACCCGCGCGTGCGGGGCAGTTCGCACACCCGGCACGGGGTCACGTACTGGCCGCTGACCCGAAACGGGCCCACCGGTGGGCGGCATACCTACAAGGTGCGGGTCAGCGCGCGGCGCAACAAGCCGCCCGCGGAGTTACCGGTCCACGAGGGTCAGGACTGGATGTACGTGCTGTCCGGCCGATTGCGGTTGATCCTCGGCGAGCGGGACTTCACCATCGAACCCGGTGAGGCCGTGGAGTTTTCGACGTGGACGCCGCACTGGTTCGGCACCGTGGACGGGCCGACCGAGGCGATCATGATCTTCGACGTCCATGGCGAGCGGATGCACCTGCACAGTTCATGACGCCGACGCCAGGGCCATTACCGCGCCTTGCGCGGTTGCATGGCGGCCAGCGCCCTGTCCATGGCATCGCTGATGATGGTCACGTCGCCGTGAATTCGTGCCAGCAACATCGAGCCTTGCAACGTGGCCAGAACGGAGCGACTCAGACTCTCGGGATCGGCCCCGGGGGATAACTGCCCGCGGTCGCGCATCGTTCGGAGGCCGGTAGCCAGCAACGATTCCCACCGCCCGAACGCGCGGGCAAGACTCTCGGCATAGGTCTCGTCACCCTTCAGTTCGGCCGCCAACGATCCCAGCGGGCACGCGAAAGGACCTCCGGGAGCGCGGTGCATGTCGACGATCTGGTCGACCCACCTTCGCAGTCCGACCCACGAATCCACCCGGTGGATCTCCGGTTGGCAAGCCAGTACCAGCTCGAGCTGTCGATCGATAACCGCACGAACCAATTCGGCCTTACCGGAGAAGTAGTGGTACAGCTGGGACTTACCACAGCCCGCGGATGCCAGCACATCGTCCAGGCTCGTTGCGGCGACGCCATTCGCGTAGATCGCGGCGGCGGCCGCGTCGACAATCGCCGCGCGACTACGACGACCCCGCTCGGTGGCCGGTAGCTCCGATCGCCCCGGCGGACGTGTTGTCGACATTGCTCGAAGATATCGCGTCGCGGTGCTCCGATCGGGAAAGCGTGCCGCCGACCCGAGGAATGACGAAACGCTGACATTGCGAGCTGGGGTGGCCGATTTGAGCGACGAGCGCCGACATGCGACGTAAATTGTCCTGAACAGTACAGTTTGCACCCGAGGACTTCGCTCCCGGGATGACCGAAACGAGCCTCCATGTCAATTCGCGTCGGCATGAAATTCCCGATCGACGTTGAAGTCGATTCCCTGGATGGGCCAGTCACCATCTCTCAATTGTTGGGCGCAGGACCGGTGATCGTCGCATTCCACCGAATGTGGTGTCCGTTCTGCCAGCAGGCAGCTCGCGACCTCGTCGCCGTGAGCGACCAGCTGGAAGAAATCGGCGCAGCCGTCGTGTTGGTCTACCGCGAAGATGTTGCACAAGTCGCCACGTCGTGTCACGACCGCGGGATGCCGTTTCATTGCGTCAGCGACGCTGCTCGCTCACTGGAGACTGCCGCCGACGTCGGTCGGTTCTCACGCGTCCGCTATCTGGCCTTCTCGCCTGCGAGACTCTTCCGCGCCCTGCGCAGCGGCAGCCGCATCGGGGTCGGTTCGGACTTCCTGCAGGGTCGCGGGACGTTCGTACTGGACCGCAACGGACGCGTTGTGTACGCGCACCGAAGTGTGACCGCAGCCGACCTCCCGAGCATTGCCGACGTCGTCACCGCTGTTCACGCCGCAGCACAGGTGAACTCATAATTGTACTTTTCAGTACACAAGATGAAAGAAGAGGGCATCACATGTTTGAATCCGACCGGGCTGCAGAACTTCTCGAGGTGTTCGCAGCAGAACAGCTTGCCCTGGAACGCTCCGGGCTACCGGGATCGCTTGCCGCACCTGGAATTCGAGTGCCTACCGTGTCGCTGTTGCACGTCGATGGAACGCAGGTGGCATCCGATGATCTGTTCGCGAACGGCCCCACCGTCGTCGTCTTCTATCGTGGCTCCTGGTGCCCCTACTGCAATATGGCACTACGGGCCTACGAGCGAGATCTGTTGCCGGCGTTGCGAGCCAGAGGCGTGCAACTCGTCGCCGTCAGCCCGCAGACACCGGATGGGTCGGTCGCCAGTCGCGATAACAACGAACTGAGCTTCACCGTCGCGTCTGACCCGGGCAATCAACTCGCTGCAGCACTCGGCATTCTCACCGCGCCGAGCACCGAAGCGCTCGACGCCCAGATCTCCCTCGGGCTGGATCTTCGCGAGGTGAACGCCGACGGCACCGTCGGACTACCGATGCCGACCGTGGCGATCATCGACACAGAGCGCGTCCTGCGTTGGATCGACGTTCAGCCGAATTACGCGAAACGAACCGAACCCCAGCAGATTCTCGATGCCGTCATCCAGATCACCCAGACACCAGACGCGGCGGACTCGACACCCGGCCTCGAATCGGTCACGTCACGGATGAGCGAACTGGCACAGACTCTCGGAGTCAAATCCTGCCTGGTGATGCGTTCCGAACCCGGTTCCATGGTGGTGGCCGCAACGGCCGGTGTGGGAGCCAGTTTCTATCGCGTCGGAGACGCCGGCCAGAAAGCCGCGACGGGCGATTCCGAGACGCCACTGTACTGCGAGCGGGTCGTGGACAGCGGCGACGAGGTATTCATTCGTGACTCACGCAATGACGAGGTATTCGCGGGCAATGCGGACGAAGTCGAATTCGGTCTGACCAACTACTTCGGCCTCCCGGTACGGAACGCCGCGGGCGAAGTCGTCGGCACCGTGTGCGTGCTCGACGACTCCGGCCGCGACTACGACGATCGAGCCAGAGGCGAACTCGAGGCGCTTCGGTCCGACGTGGAGGCGATCCTCACTCACGATCCGTCGGCCTTGTTCGGCTGAGACTGCCCAACCGTGGAATCAGAGCGGATTTCGGCCGGCGAGGGCCACCAGCCGTGCAGTTGGGCTCGCGCCCGGCCCAACCTCGACCTCGTCACCGAACAGACCGCTCGGCCGAAGACTTGGAACGAGCTGCGCCCCAACGGCTTCTGCGAGCGAAGCTTCGGAATCGGTGAATTCTACTTCCGCACCTACGGCGGTAGCGAGATCCCAGCTATGGATCAGGGTCGAATACGTGATGATCCCGACGGCCGAGGCGGCCGGCATCTCTCCTATGACTGTGCTGACCGATCGCCCCCAGTCGGCGATCGAGGCCCATGCTCGGTGCGAGCGAGCTACCGCCCGTTCAGTCACACCCAGCGGGTCGGAGCCCAAGATATCCGTTCCACTGAAGAGTTCCTGCTCGGTCGGGCCGCCCCCACCGTCCACGGCCGCGGAAAACGCATCGATCGAAGCAATCGTATGACTGACCAGTGATCGCACGTTCCAGTCCGCACAAGGGCTGGGGAGGCCAAAGTCGGCCGGCGCGAGCGCGCCGACCAAGGCCACCAGTCGACGGTCGGCCTGGTGCAGCAATTCGAGTGACGACATCCGGACTCCATATCTAACGGTAATTGTTGCGGTTTGCCGTTAGTTTGTATCGCACTGACCTAACGGTGTCAACACTGCGATATCGTTAGTGCGATGAGAGCGACGTCGAGGCTGGACAGCGCGCAGGCTTTGGGCTTCCCGGTTGCCGACGAACCTCTCGCCGTGGATCTGGCCGACACTCTGATTACGGTGACCGACCCCAGCACAGATCTGCTTCCCGATGAGGCCACCTGCCGGTCCTGGTGGAACCTTCAGCACGACCGCCTGCCCGCGGGCTGCGGGATCCCGACACGTTCGGCGACGGTAGCGCTCAGGCACGCCGTCCGGGATATCCTCGACGCCCAGCTCGACGGCCGCGCTCCGGATCGGGCGAGCATCGATCGGATAAACCTGACCGCTGCCGCCGTCGTTTCAACGCGCCAGCTTGCGCTGACCGAAAACGGCTGGGCCGCAACGACCGTCTTGGCAGCAACCCATCGGCAGGGTCACGAATTGGCGTTGGCAGCGGTTGCCGACAGCCTCATCGACGTCCTGGCCGGAGCAGACCAGCAGCGGCTGCGACGATGCGCGAACCCCGCCTGCAGCATGCTCTTCCTGGCTCACGACGCCCGGCGGAGATACTGCACGCAGAACATCTGCGGCAATCGGGTACGGGCGGCGCGGCACTATCACCGCAACCGCCCGACGTGATAGACCTACCCGGGCAGGTACGCCGTCTGATTGACCAGACGCACCGAGGCCAGCCCGTCCGGGTAGAACTCGGCCACGCTCAGCGACGCCAGATCCAGGTGCAACCGGTAGAGGATTCCGGCGTTGCCGTCCAAGGCAAGTCGCAGCAGTGTCTTGATCGGCGTCACGTGCGATACCAGCAGCACCGTCGACCCGGCATGCTCGGCGACGATCCGATCCTTGGCGCTGCGCACCCGCCGCGCGACGGCGTCGAAACTCTCGCCGTCGGGCGGTGTGACGCTGGTGTCGCGTAGCCAGCGTCCGTGCAAGTCCGGATCCCGTTGGGCCGCTTCCCCGAACGTCAGGCCCTCCCAGGCTCCGAAATCGGTCTCGATGAGATCGTCGTCGACGGTGACGTCCAGACCCAGCACCTTCGCGGCCGCGGCCGCGGTCTCATAAGCCCGTTGCAGCGGTGAGGAGATGACGGCTGCCACGCCGCCCTGCTCGCCGACGTAGCGCGCCGCCGCGTCGGCCTGGGTGCGGCCGAGTTCGGTCAGCGGCGGGTTGCCGCGGCCCGAGTAGCGGCGATGCACCGACAGCTCGGTCTGGCCGTGCCTCAGCAGCAGCAGTCGGGTGGGTTCGCCGCGGGCACCGGTCCAGCCGGGCGCCGCCGGCTTCTCGGCGGGCGGATCCAGCGCCGCGTCCATCGCCTCGTTGGCCAACCGGTCGGCGTGCGAATTGCGGTCCCGGGGAATCCATTCGTAGCTCACCGAGGTGAATCGCCGCGCCGCCTGGCCGGCCTCGCGGTGCAGCTCCAGCAGGTCGGGGTGTTTGACGCGCCACCGGCCCGACATCTGCTCGACCACCAGTTTGGAGTCCATGAACACCGCCACCTCGGTGGCACCGACCTCGGCGGCCGCCTCCAACCCTGCGATCAGTCCGCGGTATTCGGCAACGTTGTTGGTCGCCAGCCCGATGGACTGCTTGCGTTCGGCCAGCATCGTCGACCGGTCGGCGCTGAACACGACCGCCCCGTAGCCGGCCGGCCCCGGATTGCCGCGGGAGCCGCCGTCGGCTTCTACGACGACCTTCACGGCCTGATCCGCAACAGGATCGCCCCGCACTCCGGGCAGCGCAGCACGTCGTCGTCGTCAGCGGCGGAGATGCGGGCCATCTCACCGCGGTCGATCTCGATGCGGCAGGCACCGCAGCGCTTGCCCTGCAACAGGCCGGCGCCCGGACCGCCCTTGGCGCGCTGCTTCTCGTACATGGCGACCAAGTCGGGTTCCAACGTGGATGTCAGCTCGGTGCGACGCAGGGCACCGACCTGGCGGGCCTGGTCGATGGCGACCAGGGCTTCATCGCGTGCCCGCTGGGCGGCCGACAACTCGTTCTGCAGCGCGTCGATACGGGCGAGCTGCTCGGACTGCTGGGCCTGCAACGCTTCCCGGCGCTCCATGATCTCCAGCATCGAATCCTCCAGCGCGGACTGGCGGCGTTGCAGCGTTTCTAGTTCGTGCTGCAACTCCGCGAGCTGCTTGGGGTTCACCGACCCACCGTCTAGCAGAGCCCGGTCCCGGTCCTCGCGCTGCCGGACCCCGTCGATCTCGCTCTCCAGCTTGGCCACCTGGCCGTCCAGGTCCTCCACGGCGATGCCCAGCACGGCGAGCTGATCATTGGCGGCGCGGTGCTCGGCCTGTACCTTGTCGAGTTCCTGCTGTTCGGCCAGGTTACGGGCCCGGTGCTCGACCCGGCCCAGCTCCGCATCCAGCTCAGCCAGGGTCAGCAGCGAACGCTGTTGGGTGAGTGCAGCTTTCATCACAGATGTCCTTCATCGATATTCCAAGGATCGGTGCGCACCGTGCTCACGCGCACCGGAAGTTCCTGCCCGAAACGATCGGCGAGCAGCGCGGCCGCCTGGCTGCACCAGGGGTATTCACTGGCCCAGTGCGCCACGTCCACCAAGGCGGTGCCGTGCTTGCGGCGATGCTCGTCGGCCGGATGGTGGCGCAGGTCCGCCGTCAGGTAGACCTGGGCGTCGGTGCGAGCCACCACGTCCAGCAGCGAATCTCCCGCTCCCCCGCAGACGGCCACCCGGGACACCAGCGCTTCCGGGTCACCGGCCGCCCGTACACCCCACGAGGTCGCCGGCAGCCTGTTTCGCACGCGAGAAACGAAGGCCGCCAACGATTCCGGCTCGGGCAGGGTGGCGATGCGGCCGATCCCGACACCGGACGGCAACGGCGCCAAAGCGAACACGTCGAAGGCGGGCTCCTCGTAGGGATGTGCTGCGCGCAGCGCCGCCAGGACCGCCGCGCGGCGCGCCGCCGGCGCGATCACCTCGACGCGATCCTCGGCCACCTGCTCCACCGTGCCCACCGTGCCGATGGCCGGGATGGCACCGTCGAGCGGCAGGAACTGCCCGGTGCCGCCGACACTCCAGCTGCAGCAGGAGTAGTCGCCGATCTGCCCGGCACCGGCCGCGAACAGCGAAACCCGCAGGCTCTCAGCATCACCCGCCGGAACGAAGACCACCCATTTGTCCAGATCGGCGCGGGCCTCGGCCGGCGCCAGCACGTCGGACACCTCCAGACCGAGCGCCGAGGCCAGGGCATCGGAGACGCCGGGCGACGCGGCGTCGGCATTGGTGTGCGCGGTGAACAGCGACCGGCCCGACCGGATCAGCCGGTGGATCAACGCCCCCTTCGCGGTGCTGGCCGCCACGGTGTCGACACCGCGCAGCAGCAGCGGATGGTGCGCCAGCAGCAGCCCGCCGTCGGGGACCTCGTCGACCACTTCGGCGGTGGCGTCCACCGCGACGGTCACCGAGGTCACCGGTTCGGACGGGTCCCCGCACACCAACCCCACCGAGTCCCAATCATGGGCCAAGGCAGGTGGATACGCGGTATCGAGCACCTCGATCACATCGGACAGTCGCACGCTCAACGCAGGCCCTCCACCAGCAGCGGCCACTCCGGACGCACCGCGGCCCGCAGATACTCACCGTCCAGTCCCACGAACGTATCGCAGCGACGCACCGCGATTCCCTTGGCGTCCAACTTCTTCCGGGTCAACTCGGCGTCGGCGACGCGCAGCAGCACGAACGGGGCGTGGCCGTCGACCACCTCGACACCGGCCGCGCGCAGTCCGGCCACCATCTCGGCGCGCAGCGCCGCCAGCCGTTGCGCACCGGCCTGGGCCTCGGCCACCGCCTCGGGCGCGCAGCATGCCGTCACGGCTTCCAGCTGCAGCGTGCCCAAGGGCCAGTGCGCGCGCCGAGCCGTCATCCGTTCCAGCACCTCCGGCACCCCCAGCGCGTAACCGACCCGCAGGCCCGCCAGCGCCCATGTCTTGGTCAGACTGCGCAGCACCAGCACATCGGGCAGCGCCAGCGCGGCCATCGACTCCGGTTCGCCGGGGATCGCATCGGCGAACGCCTCGTCCACCACCACGATGCGGCCCGGGCGGCGCAGCGCCAGGATCTGGTCGACCGGGTGCAGCACCGAGGTGGGATTGGTCGGGTTGCCGACGACCACCAGGTCGGCGGCCTCGGGCACGCGGACGTCGGACAGGGTGAACGGCGGCGCCAACACGACGTGCTCGACAGGGATACCCGCGGCACTCAGCACGGCCTCGGGTTCGGTGAACGACGGCGCGATCAGCGCGGCGAGTCTGGGAGCCAGGTTGGGCAGCAGCGCGAACCCCTCGGCCCCGCCGGCCAGCAGCGCGACCTCGTCGACGCCGCGCCGGTGCCGCTCGGCGACCGCCCGCACGGCTCGATCGGTGTCGGCCGCGGACGGATAGTGGCCCAGCTCACCCAGGCGCGCGCTCAGCCTTTTCACCAGCCAGGACGGCGGTCCAGACCCGCGGACGTTCACGGCGAAATCCAGCATCCCGGGCTCGACGGCCTGATCGCCGTGATAGCGCGCCGCCTGCCGAACCCCATGAACCACAGCACGACAGTAGTGCGCCGCCCGGGAGCACAGGTACATCGGCGACAATATGAGGGTGACACGTCTGCCCCAGCTGGTGCTCTTCGACCTCGACGGAACCCTCACCGACTCTGCCGACGGGATCGTCGCCAGCTTCCGGTACGCGCTGGACACCGTCGGCGTCCCGGTGCCGGACGGAGACCTGGCCGGCCGGATCGTCGGGCCGCCGATGCATCACACGCTGTCCACGATGGGTCTGGGCGACCGCGTCGACGAGGCCATCACCGCCTACCGCGCCGACTACACCACCCGCGGCTGGGCGATGAACAGCCTGTTCGACGGCATCCCGGACCTGCTGGCCGATCTGCGCGCCGCGGGCGTGCGGCTGGCCGTCGCCACGTCGAAGGCGGAGATCACCGCCAAGCGCATCCTGGCCCACTTCGGCCTGGACGGCTATTTCGAGGTGATCGCCGGCGCGAGTTCGGACGGCACCCGCGCCGCCAAGGCCGACGTGGTCGCCCACGCACTGGCACAGTTGAGCCCGCTGCCCGAGCGGGTGCTGATGATCGGTGACCGTTCCCATGACGTGGAGGGCGCCGGTCAGCACGGCATCAACACCGTCGTCGTCGGCTGGGGTTACGGCGGCGCCGATTTCGACGGACCCGACGCCCCGGCCCCGCTGCACCGGGTGGAGACCATGGCGGATCTGCGGGAGGTGCTGGGTGTCTAGCGCCCTGCACATCACGTTCATCTGCTCGGGCAATATCTGCCGGTCCCCGATGGCCGAGAAGATGTTCGCCCATCAGATCGCCGAACGCGGCCTGGCCGACGTGGTGTTGGTGACCAGTGCGGGCACCGGCGGCTGGCATGCCGGCGAGCCTGCCGACCACCGCACCAACCAAGTGCTGCGCCAGCACGGTTACCCGACCTCGCATCGGGCCACCCAGATCGACGAACACCATCTGGCCGCCGACATGGTGATCGCGATGGGCCGCAACCACGCCCGGATGCTCAAGGACATGGGGGTGCCCGCCGAGCGGCTTCGGATGATGCGATCGTTCGATCCGCGTTCGGCGGCCTACGCCCTCGACGTCGAGGACCCGTACTACGGATCGCTGCCCGACTTCCAGGATGTGTTCGACGTCATCGACGCGTCGCTGGCCGGGCTGCACGAATGGGTCGACAAGAGGCTGGCCGAGCAATGAAGCGCTGGGCGTTCCTGATCCGGCCGCAGTGGCTGGCGTTGTTCGTCGTGGTGCTGGCGTTCGCCTGGTTGTGTTTCACGGTGCTGGCCCCGTGGCAACTGGGCAAGAACACCAGGACCTCGCGGGAGAACTCGCAGATCGCCGCGTCGCTGTCCGCCGACCCGGTGCCATTGACCAGCGTTCTGCCCCACCAGGATTCGTCGGCCCCGGATCAGCAGTGGCACCGGGTGACGGCCACCGGGCGGTATCTGCCCGAGGCGCAGGTGGTGGCCCGGCTGCGGTCGGTCGACGGTGACCCGGCGTATGAGGTGTTGACCCCGTTCGCGGTCGACCATGGGCCGACGGTGCTGGTAGATCGGGGTTACGTCAAACCGGAACAGGGCACGGCGCTGCCGGGGTTCGCCGCTCCGCCGGGCGGGACGGTGAGCATCGAGGCACGGCTGCGCGATGCCGAGCCCGTCGCGCTGGGTAAGGAACCGTTCCGGGCCGACGGTGCGCAGCAGGTGTATTCGATCAACCCGGGCCAGGTGTCACAGGTGACCGGTGTGCCGTTGGCCGGGTCCTACTTGCAATTGGTGGACAAGCAGCCCGGCGGCCTCGGCGTCATCCCGCTGCCCCATCTGGACGCCGGGCCGTTCCTGTCCTATGGCATCCAGTGGATCGCCTTCGGCATCATCGCGCCGATCGGCCTGGGGTACTTCATCGTCGCCGAGGTGAAGGCCCGCCGGCGGGAAAAGGCCGCGGCCCCCGAGACGCCGGACGCTACGCCGCAGACCGCCGAGGAGAAGCTCGCCGACCGGTACGGGCGGCGACGCTGACCGCGACTGCGGTGGCCAGCGCCTGTACCCCGCGGGACAGCCGGACGGCGCGCCGCAGATCGTGCACCCGCGGCGGTGGGCCGTCGCCGAGCGTGGGACGCATCTCCAGTCGGTGCGCGTACTGAGTCGCCCCGCCCAACTGCACACCCAGCGCGCCGGCGAAGGACGCCTCGGCTACCCCGGCATTCGGGCTGGGATGTTTCTTGGCGTCACGCCGCCAAGCCCGCCAGGTAGCCGAAGGCGCCCCGGAGGCCGCGACGGCGCACAGCCCGGTCACCCGCGCCCCGACGTAGTTGACCGTGTCGTCGAAACGCGCTGCCGCCCAACCGAATCGCTCGTACCGCGGCGAATGGTGCCCGATCATCGCGTCGAGGGTGTTGGCGCCGCGATACACCAGCAATCCGGGCACCCCGGCCACCGCGCCCCACAGAATCGGAGCGACCTGCGCATCGGAGGTGTTCTCGGCCACCGATTCCAGCGCGGCGCGCGCCAGGCCGTCGGCGTCCAGCGCCGCGGGGTCGCGGCCGCACAGCGACGGCAGCAGATCCCTGGCCCCGTCGACATCCGCGCTGCCGAGCCGGTCGGCCATCTGCGCGCCGGTGCGGGCCAGTGAGGTGCCGCCCAGCACCACCCAGGTGCTGACCGTGGTGACGGTGAAGGTCCATACCGGCCCGCGCCGCGCCGCGACTTTCTCGGCGACGACGCCGATCGCGGCCAGCCCGCCCAACAACATGGCCGTGTGCGCGACGCCGGCCGCCCTGCTGTCGGCGTACGTCCGTTTCTCCAGCGTGGCGGCGAGCGTCCCGAACGCGGCCACCGGGTGGGCGCGCTGGGGATCGGCCCACCACAGGTCGGCGAAATAGCCGGCGGCCAGGCCGGCCGCACGGGCAGTGTGTCCAGACACGACGGGCAGCATAATTGCCTCGTCGGTTCCCGCGCCCGCACGCCTCACAAGGTGCTGTACTCACGACATGAGACTGGGACCACCGCGGCGCCCGCGCCGCGTCATCGACCTTCTCAACCCGGTCGCCGCGCTGGCCCCGGCGGCCAACGTCATCATGCAGCTGTCACTGCCGGGCGTGGGCTACGGCGTGGTGGAGAGCCCGGTCGACAGCGGCAATGTCTACCTGCACCCGTTCAAGAGGGCCCGCACCACGGGCACCTACCTCGCGGCGGCCACCTGCGGCACCGATGCCGATCGGGCGCTGATCCGCTCCGAGGTGGACCGCGTGCACGCCCGCGTCCGGTCCACCGAGTCGAGCCCCGTGCGCTACAACGCTTTCGACCCGAAGCTGCAGCTGTGGGTGGCGGCGTGTCTGTACCGGTATTTCGTCGACCAGCACGAGTTCCTGTACGGACCACTCGACGACGACTCCGCCGACGCCGTCTATGCCGATGCCCGAACCTTGGGCACCACATTGCAGGTGCGTGCCGAGATGTGGCCGCCGGACCGGGCGGCTTTCGACGAGTACTGGAAGCGGACCCTCGACGACCTGCGGGTCGACGAGCCGGTGCGTGCGCACCTGTACGGGGTGGCGTCGGTGGCGTTCTTGCCGTCGCCGCTGCGGCAATTGGCCGGGCCGCCGATGTTGTTCGCCACCAAGGGTTTTCTGCCCAGTTCGTTCCGGGCGCTGATGAAGCTGGACTGGACTCCGGACGACCAGCGCCGGTTCGCCCTGTTGCTGGTCGGGTTGCGCGCCGCCGACCGGATCGTGCCGCGGGAGGTCTGGACGTTCGGCTACCGGCTGTACCTGTGGGATATGCGGGTGCGGGCGCGGCTGGGAAAACCGGTGGTGTGAAAGGGGAAAGTCATGTCATTTCCGGCACTGAACCATGTGGCGGTCACGGTGCACGATATCGGCGTCAGCGGGCCGTGGTACCGCGCGTTGATCGGATTCGACCCGCTGCTCGACGAGCAGACCGACGCCGGTTTCCGGCATCTGGTGTGGGTGTTGGACGGCGGCACGCTGTTCGGCATCCACCAGCACGAGCGCGGAATCGAGCCGGGTGAGTTCACCGAATTCCGGGCCGGGCTGGACCATGTCGGGTTCGGCTGCGCGTCGCGCGCGGAGTTGCAGACGTGGGTCAGCAAGCTCGATGAGCTCGGTATCGCCCACGGTGGCATCGTCGACGCACACTACGGGTCGGGCCTGAGTTTCCGGGACCCGGACGGTATCGCGTTGGAGTTCTTCGCGCCGCCGGAGTGATCAGCTTCGGGTCTGGTCGGCCGGCTGGGTCGTGGCGATGAACTCGTCGAGCAGCTCGATCACCCGGGCCGGCTGCTCGACCTGGGCGAAATGGCCCACGCCGGGCAAGACTTCGAGTCGGCAGTCCGGCCGGGCGTCCAACGCCGAGTAAGCGTGCTCGACCGGGATGATGCTGTCTTCGTCGCCCCAGATGGCCAGCACGGGCAGTCCTTCGCGCAGGTTCAGCCGGTTGAGCGCGCTGACGGACTGACCGCGGTAGTCGACCACCGACCGCAGGGTGCGCAGGAACGCCTCACGGGTCTCGCGGTCGCTGAAGGAGGAGTAGGCGTTCCAGATCTCCGCGCCGCGCGGCGATCGTAGACCGGCCGAACTCAACCATGAGCGCACCGCGTTTCCGGCGCGCAGCACCGGGCTTGGCGCGATCACCGGCATGATGAGCTCGGCGCCGGGGGCGGCCAGCAGCCGCAAGATCCAGCCGACGTCGGGACCGAGGCCGCCACTGCTGATCAGCGCGAGGCGGCGGCAGTAGTCGGGATGCTGATAGAGGAACTGCATGGCCACGCCGCCGCCCAGCGAATGCCCGACCACCGTGGCCGACGGCACGCCGAGCTCGTCGAGCAGATCGCGCAGGCCGACGGCGAACGCGCCCAGCGAGTAGTCGGTGCGGGGCTTAGACGACTGCCCGTGCCCAAGCAGGTCCGGTGCGATGACCCGGTACTTCTTGGCCAGTTGCGGAAGGATGTCGCGCCAGGTGTGCGCACTGCCGGCCATGCCGTGGATCAGCAAGAGAACTTCGTCGCCTTCGCCCTCGTCGAGGACGGCCTGACGGGCGCCGTGGATGTCGATGAACTTGGTTTCAGCCATAGGCAGCTCCTGTTCGCTCCACCCCAACCCTACTGATCGGTAAGTTGCGTGGGCAACACGTACGCACGCCTCCGGCAGCACCGGTCGAACGTGTGTTCTAATAGCCGTCATGACGATGACCGTAGACACTCTTGCCCCGCCTGCCGCTACGTCGCCGCAACCCGAGCCGGCCATCGAGCCCGCTCCGAAGAAGGCGGCCAAGCGGAAGGCCAAGACGCTGGAGCTGACCCTCACCGTCACCGGTACCGCAGACGGCGAGTGGCGCGCCGAACTCAAGCAGGGCGGCACCTACCTGGCCCGCGACCTCGCCGTGGCCGCAGCCGCGGTATCCCGCGCCGCCAAGGAACTGCACGAAGATCTGGCCACCCCGATCGACGAGGTCATCGAAGAGGCGCGCGTCCAGCAGGCCGCGAAGGTGGCGGCGTTGGAGGCCGAGTTGGAGGCGGCTCGGCGGGCGCTGGCGGAGTTGGACTGAGCCCGGCGTCAGGCTCGGACACGCTGCCTCATACGAGGTTCGCGCGTATAGTCCCCCACATCACAAGTCAATACGCCGTCGACACGCAGCGGGAGAACCTCCCCATCGGAGGCGCCGTAGGAGCAATCTCCTCCCCGAGAAACTCTCAGGCCCAATACCGTTGCGTCGAGGCAACTCTGGAGAACAGTGTCGGTGAGCCACACCGGGCACTTGCCGAAGGTGAAAGCGCGGCAACGCGTCAAACTCTCAGGTAACAGGACAGAGCGGGGAGGTGTCACCACTCGAAGCCCACCCCTCGTGGACTCGACGAATCGGAGTCACCTCGTGCCCTCTCGAAACCGGCTCACCACAAGCCATCTCAGAGCTGAGCGCTCATGACCATCAGCGTTTTCGACCTCTTCACGGTGGGCATCGGCCCCTCCAGCTCGCACACCGTGGGGCCCATGCGCGCCGCAGCGCAGTTCGTCACCGACCTCGCCGGCCGTGCGTCGTTGACCGAAGTGACCGAAGTACGCGTCGCGGTATTCGGGTCCCTGGCCGCCACCGGCGCCGGACACCGCACCTTCCCGGCGATCCTGCTCGGCTTGGAAGGACTGTGGCCCGACACCGTCGAACCGGATCACGCCGAGCGACGGCTGGCCCAGATGCGCACCGAAGGCACCATCACACTCGGTGGCATCACCAGAATCGCCTTGACCGAATCCGACTTCGACCTGCACCCGGAAACCGTGCTGCCGCGCCACCCCAACGCCATGACCCTCACCGCATACGAGTCACCCGGGCACCCGCTGTACGCCGAGACGTACTACTCGGTGGGCGGCGGTTTCATCGTCACCGGGGACCAACCCCCTGACCGATCCGATGTCGCGCCGCCACCGGGGTCCTTTCACAGCGCCGCCGAGCTGCTGGCATTGGCCGATCAACTTGACTGCCGCATCAGCGAGGTGATGCTGCGCTACGAGCTCACCTCCCGCACGCGTGACCAGGTCCACCACGATCTTCTGCACCTGCGGGATGTGATGGTCGCGTGTGCGCAACGCGGCATCAGCCAGCAGGGGTATCTGCCAGGCAATCTGCGGGTGCCGCGGCGCGCACACGAGTGGCACAGCCGGCTGGCCGCCGAAGACCCCGAGCGCGACGTCGCCTTCGCCGAGGATTGGGTCAATCTGATCGCCCTGGCCGTCAACGAGGAAAACGCCTCCGGCGGGCGCATCGTCACCGCACCCACCAACGGTGCGGCCGGCATCATCCCCGCCGTGCTGCACTACGCCACGCACTACACCCGGGCGGGCATGGCCGATCCCGACGACACCGCCATCCGCTTCCTGCTGACGGCCGGGGCGATCGGCTCGCTCTACAAAGAGCGTGCCTCCATCTCCGGAGCCGAGGTGGGATGCCAGGGCGAAGTGGGGTCCGCAGCCTCGATGGCCGCCGGCGCCCTGGCCGAGATCCTCGGCGGCACAACGCGTCAAGTCGAGAATGCCGCCGAGATCGCGATGGAGCACAGCTTGGGACTGACCTGCGATCCCATCGGCGGCCTGGTGCAGATCCCCTGCATCGAACGCAACGCGATCTCGGCGGGCAAGGCCATCAACGCCGCCCGGATGGCCCTGCGCGGCGACGGCACCCACCGCGTCTCCCTGGACCAGGTGATCGAAACGATGCGGACCACGGGCATGGACATGAGCAACAAGTACAAAGAAACCGCCACCGGCGGCCTTGCCGTCAACGTCGCGGTCAACGTCGTCGAATGCTGATCAGAGTGGGCGCGGACGGTATCGAACCGCCGACCGCTGGTGTGTAAAACCAGAGCTCTACCACTGAGCTACGCGCCCCGTCGCAGGCACGCTACACGCCCGCGCTGGTCAGTACTAAATCCGCAGCGCCGCCAGCGCGTCCCGCCAGACCGCGGCGTCACGCATCTCACCTGGCTGTTTGCACTCGGCGAACCGGATGATGCCGGACCGGTCGATCGCGAAGGTGCCGCGGTCGGCGAAACCGGACTCGGCGTTGAACACGCCGTACGCCGACGCGACCGCACCGTGCGGCCAGAAGTCGGACAACAAGTCGAACGTGAAGCCGCTCTGCTGCGCCCACACCTTGTGTGTCGGCGGCGGCCCCACCGAGATGGCCAGGGTGACGGTGTCGGGCGTGTCGTACACGTCGGGATGCGCCTGGATCTCCCCCAGCTCACCCGCGCAGATCGGGGTGAACGCCAATGGGAAGAACACCAGCAGCACGCTGCGGTCCCGCAGCCCCGACAAGGTCACCGGCCGGCCGTGCTGGTTTTTCAGGGTGAAGTCCGGCGCGGGCGCGCCGACCTCGATCACTCAGCGCCGACCGGCGGCTTTGGATTTCGGCTGCACCAACCGGCTGGCGATCCAGTCACCCAGATTCGCCGACGAGGTCTGCATCAGACCGGCGGTCGGCGCCGACTCGGCGATCTCGGCGGGCTGGACGTGCCCGGGCTTACCCGTCTTGGGCGTGACCACCCAGATGACGCCGTCGTCGGCCAGCGGGGTGATGGCGTCCATCAGCCGGTCCACCAGATCACCGTCGTCGTCGCGCCACCACAACAACACCACGTCGACGACCTCATCGGAGTCCTCGTCGAGGAGTTCGCCACCACAGGCGTCCTCGATATCGGCCCGGATATCGTCGTCGGTGTCTTCGTCCCACCCCAATTCCTGGACGACCTGATCCTTCTCGATGCCCAGTTTGCGGGCGTAGTTCGGGTCAGAGTCCGTCCCCGCGGCGACCACCGTCAGTCCTCCTTAAGCCGTTTCGAGTGCGCTCGGCCTATATTCGCACGCCGGAGGCCCGAGGCCGAGTCTTGGCGGCAAGGTTTATCGATATGCCGCATCGCACATGTCCAGCGCAGCCGTCTTTGCGTCGTTCAGCTTGCCCACCGCATCGTTGAAGGCATCGGGCCCCACATCACCGGCAATTGCCGAGGCCACCGCCCGTGCGGCGCTCACCCACTCGGTCAGCGCGCCCTTCAGCGCCGGGCCCAGCGGGTCGGACAGACTGCGCTCCACCAGATCGGCGCTGTGGTTGAGCGCGTCGATGGCCGGTTGCGCGGCGCCCGCCACGTCACCGTTCTCGTTGTACGCGCCGACGTAGGTGTTCACCGCCGTGATGGAGTCCACGCTGCTGGAGCTCAGCGCCTCACACGAGGTGTGGATCGCGCCGGTGGTGATCGACTTCTGCCGCTCCGACTCCTTCGAGCTGGAGCTCTCCGCCGATTCGGCCGCCGACGCCGACACCGAGGCCCGGTAGACGGGCGCGTCGGCCTTGTTCACCGTGGCGGTACCGCTGGTCTCGCTGGTGCACCCGACGACGATCATCCCGAGCACGGCCAGCCAACCCACGACCAGGGCGCCGACACGTACCCGCATCAGCGCCGCAGACCCCCAACCACTGTTCAGCATTGCTGCCAGACGTTACCGGTTCGGACCAGCGATCGCCGGATCATTTGGTTACTCAGCAGTAGGACACCCTGCTCGGTGATCTGCGGCACGATAGAGGCACGATAGTGATCGCCACAAGCACCGCACTACGAAGCACCGTTAACCAAGGAGCCGCAGTTGACCACCGAGTTCGCGCGCCAAGACCTGGCCCAAAACTCCGGTAACGCAGGCGAACCCGACCGGGTCCGAGTGATCCGCGAAGGCGTTGCCTCCTATCTACCAGACATCGATCCAGACGAAACGGCCGAATGGCTGGAGTCGTTCGACGACATGCTCGAACGGCACGGATCCGCCCGCGCGCGCTATCTGATGTTGCGCCTGCTGGAGCGATCACGGGAGAAGCGCGTCGCCATCCCCGCCCTGACGTCCACCGACTACGTCAACACCATCCCCACCGAACTGGAACCCTGGTTCCCCGGCGACGAAGATGTCGAGCGGCGCTACCGGGCCTGGATCCGCTGGAACGCGGCCATCATGGTGCACCGTGCGCAGCGACCGGGAGTCGGTGTGGGCGGCCACATTTCGACCTACGCGTCGTCGGCGTCGCTGTACGAAGTCGGGTTCAACCACTTCTTCCGCGGCAAATCCCATCCCGGCGGCGGCGACCAGATCTTCATCCAGGGGCACGCCTCCCCCGGCATCTACGCCCGCGCCTTCCTCGAGGGCCGGCTGACGGCCAACCAGTTGGACGGCTTCCGCCAAGAGCACAGCCACGCCGGCGGCGGTCTGCCCTCCTACCCGCACCCCCGCCTGATGCCCGACTTCTGGGAGTTCCCCACGGTGTCGATGGGCCTGGGCCCGATGAACGCCATCTACCAGGCCCGGTTCAACCACTACCTGCACGACCGCGGGATCAAGGACACCTCCGATCAGCACGTGTGGGCCTTCCTGGGCGACGGCGAGATGGACGAGCCGGAGAGCCGCGGCCTGATCCAGGTGGCCGCCAACGAGGCACTGGACAACCTGACCTTCGTGGTGAACTGCAACCTGCAGCGCCTGGACGGTCCGGTGCGCGGCAACGGCAAGATCATCCAGGAACTGGAATCGTTCTTCCGCGGCGCCGGCTGGAACGTCATCAAGGTGGTGTGGGGCCGCGAGTGGGACGCGCTGCTGCACGCCGACCGCGACGGCGCCCTGGTGAACCTGATGAACACCACCCCCGACGGGGACTACCAGACCTACAAGGCCAACGACGGCGCCTACGTGCGCGACCACTTCTTCGGCCGCGACCCGCGCACCAAGGCGCTGGTGGAACCGATGACCGACACCGAGATCTGGAATCTCAAGCGGGGCGGCCACGACTACCGCAAACTCTATGCCGCCTACCGGGCCGCGATGGAGCACAAGGGTCAGCCGACGATCATCCTGGCCAAGACCATCAAGGGCTACACCCTCGGCCAGCACTTCGAGGGCCGCAACGCCACGCACCAGATGAAAAAACTTGCGCTGCAAGACCTCAAGGGCTTCCGTGACGTCACGCGGGTGCCGATCAGCGATGCCCAGCTCGAAGAGAACCCGTACCTGCCGCCGTACTACCACCCCGGGCCCAACGCCCCGGAGATCCGCTACCTGCTGGATCGCCGGCGCACCCTGGGCGGATTCGTCCCCGAACGCCGCACCAGGACCAAAGCGCTGAGCCTGCCGGGCAGCGACACCTACAAGCCGCTGAAGAAGGGCTCTGGCACCCAGGCCGTGGCCACCACCATGGCGACCGTGCGCACCTTCAAGGAACTGTTGCGGGACAAGGAAATCGGGCCCCGACTGGTCCCGATCATCCCGGACGAGGCACGCACCTTCGGCATGGACTCGTGGTTCCCCAGCCTGAAGATCTACAACCGCAACGGGCAGCTCTACACCGCGGTGGATTCCGAATTGATGTTGGCCTACAAGGAATCTGAGATCGGCCAGATCCTGCACGAGGGCATCAACGAGGCGGGGTCGACGTCGTCGTTCACCGCCGTCGGGACGTCCTACGCCACCCACAACGTGCCCATGATCCCGATCTACATCTTCTATTCGATGTTCGGGTTCCAGCGCACCGGTGACGGACTGTGGGCAGCCGCCGACCAGATGGCCAAGGGCTTCGTGCTCGGCGCCACCGCCGGACGCACCACGCTGACCGGTGAGGGGCTGCAGCACGCCGACGGGCATTCGCTGCTGCTCGCCTCGACCAACCCGGCCGCCGTCACCTACGACCCGGCGTTCGCCTACGAGATCGCCTACATCATCGAGAGCGGCCTCAAGCGGATGTACGGCGAGGACCCGGAGAACGTCTTCTTCTACATCACGATCTACAACGAGCCGTATGTCCAGCCCGCCGAACCGGCGAACTTCGATCCCGAAGGCCTGCTCAAGGGCATGTACCGGTACCGGGCGGCCACCGAGAAGCGCACCAGCACGGCGCAGATCCTGGCCTCGGGTGTCGCCATGCCCGAGGCCCTGCGCGCGGCCGACCTGCTGGCCGCCGAATGGGATGTGGCCGCCGACGTCTGGTCGGTGACCAGCTGGGGCGAGCTCAACCGCGACGGCGTGGCGGTGGAGAAGCAGCGGCTGCGCCATCCCGACCAGCCGGCCCCGACCGCCTACGTCACCCAGGCGCTGGCGCAGACGGCCGGCCCCGTCGTCGCGGTGTCGGACTGGATGCGGGCAGTGCCCGAGCAGATCCGCCCCTGGGTGCCCGGCACCTACGTCACGCTGGGCACCGACGGGTTCGGCTTCTCCGACACCCGCCCGGCCGCCCGGCGGTACTTCAACACCGATGCCGAGTCGGTGGTGGTGGCGGTGCTGGAGGCGCTGGCCCGCGACGGTGAAATCGATCCGTCGGTGGCCATCGCGGCGGCCAAGCAGTACCGCATCGACGACGTGGCCGCGGCCGAGGTGTCGTTCGTCGACACCGGCAGCGCCTAGACCGGTTGTTTGTGCGGTGTCATACGCCTCGCCCGGCGCGTTGCGTGTGACACCGCACAAACCGCGGGGCGTCTCTTACAAAGCACCGGCGTAGATTTTAGAGATGCCCGACAAACGCACCGTCCCGCCGCCGTCCACGCTGGGCGTGCTGCAGACGGTGCCGGATTCCGCCTTGCGCCGGCTCAAGCAGTATTCGGGCCGGCTCGCCACCGAGGCCGTGCACGCGCTGGAAGAGCGCCTACCGTTCTTCGCCGACCTGGAAGCTTCCCAACGGGCCAGCGTGCACCTGGTGGTGCAGACCGCGGTGGTCAACTTCGTCGAGTGGATGCGTGACCCCACCAGCGACGTCAGCTACACCGCCCAGGCCTTCGACGTCGTCCCGCAAGATCTGCGCCGGCGGATCGCGCTGCGGCACACCGTCGAGATGGTGCGGGTCACCATGGAGTTCTTCGAAGAGGTGGTGCCGCTACTGGCCCGCACCGACGAACAACTCAGCGCGCTGACCGCGGGCATCCTGCGCTACAGCCGGGACCTGGCGTTCGCGGCCGCCACCGCCTACGCCGACGCCGCCGAGGCCCGCGGGGCCTGGGACACCCGGATGGAGGCCAATATCGTCGACGCCGTGGTCCGCGGGGATACCGGCCCGGCCCTGCAATCCCAGGCGGCGGCATTGAACTGGGACGCGACTGCGCCGGCGACGGTGATCGTGGGCTATCCGCACCCGGACCGGATCGACCTGGCCAGCGGCGACGTGCACGACGTGGCGCTACGCAACGGCCGCACCGCCCTGTCCGACGTGCACGGCACCTGGCTGGTGACCATCGTGTCCGGATCGCTGTCGCCCACCGACCGGTTCCTGGCCGACCTGATGAGCGTGTTCGCCGACGGCCCGGTGGTGATCGGCCCGACCGCGCCGACTCTAACCACCTTGTACCGCAGCGCATCCGAGGCGATTTCGGGCATGCGCGCGGTCACCGGATGGGGCGGTGCGCCGCGACCGGTGTCGTCCCGGGAACTGCTGCCCGAGCGGGCGCTGATGGGCGACGCACTGGCCCTCACCGCCCTGGAAACCGAGGTGATGCGGCCGCTGGCCGACGCCGGCCCCGCGCTGACCGAAACGCTGGACGCCTACCTGGATTCCGGGGGCGCGATCGAAGCGTGTGCCCGTCAATTGTTCGTTCATCCAAACACCGTGCGCTACCGGCTCAAACGGATCGCCGACTTCACCGGTCGGGATCCGACGGTGCCCCGCGATGCCTACGTTCTGCGGGTCGCCACCACGGTCGGCCGACTGCGGCGTGACGCAGGCCACTTCACGGGGTCAATCAGCAGTACAACGTGGCCGCAGGGCAGCCATTTCGCGAACGTGGCGAGCCAGATTCCGACGTGACAGATCGCGAAGTGGTCTCGGTAGGGTCGCATCACGTGCTCTTTTGTAGAAACTCCACAAAAGAATAAGACAAGGTTCATAATCTCTTACACGGCGCGGAGACGAGTCCACAGTGTTTTCTTAATCCCGTGCTTGCATTGCTCGCTCCCGGACAGGGATCCCAGACCCCCGGCATGCTCTCCGCGTGGCTCGAGCTGCCCGGCGCGGCCGAGCGCCTCGCCGCGTGGTCGGAGATCGCCGGGCTGGACCTGGCCCGGCTGGGCACCACCGCCACCGCCGAGGAGATCACCGACACCGCGGTGACCCAGCCTCTGGTCGTGGCCGCCACGCTGCTGGCCCACGAGGAGCTGGCCAAGCGCAACCTGATCACCGAAGAGACCGCCGTTGCCGGTCACTCGGTCGGTGAGATCGCCGCGTACGCAATCGCCGGTGTCATCTCCCCCGACGACGCGATCAAACTGGCCGCCACCCGCGGCGCCGAGATGGCCAAGGCCTGTGCGCTGGAGCCCACCGGGATGGCCGCCGTGCTCGGTGGCGACGAGGGCGAGGTACTCGCCCGCCTGGAATCGCTGGACCTGATCCCGGCCAACCGCAACGCCGCCGGCCAGATCGTGGCCGCCGGTGCGATCGCCGCGCTGGAGAAGCTGGCCGAGGATCCGCCGGCCAAGGCCCGGGTCCGGGTGCTGGCCACCGCCGGCGCCTTCCATACCCACTACATGGCCCCCGCCGCCGAGGGCTACGCCGCCGCGGCCGCGCAGGTGCCGACCGCCGAACCGACCGCGACGCTGCTGTCCAACGCCGACGGCAAGCCCGTCGCCGATGCGGCCGACGCGATGACCAAGCTGGTTGCGCAGATGACCCGGCCCGTGCGCTGGGACCTGTGCAACGAGACCCTGCGGGGTCTGCAGGTGAGGGCGATCGTCGAGTTCCCGCCCGCCGGGACGCTCGTCGGTATCGCCAAACGAGAGCTGAAGGGCACACCGACACATGCGGTGAAGGCCCCCTCAGACCTGGACGGGCTCGCCGAGCTCTGACCGGTTGTTCCAACCCGAAGTCGTTCCACCCGACACTCCGACCGCCGGAGTGAAGTAACCAAAGAATAGAAGGAGCCATCGTGGCCGCCAGTCAAGAAGAAATCATCGCCGGCCTCGCCGAGATCATCGAAGAGGTCACCGGCATCGAGCCGTCCGAGGTGACGATGGAGAAGAGCTTCGTCGACGACCTGGACATCGACTCGCTGTCGATGGTCGAGATCGCTGTCCAGACCGAGGACAAGTACGGCGTGAAGATCCCGGACGAGGACCTGGCCGGTCTGCGCACCGTCGGTGACGTCGTCTCCTACATCCAGAAGCTCGAGGAAGAGAACCCCGAGGCCGCTGCCGCACTGCGCGATAAGTTCGGCAAGTGACCCGACCTTCCACTGCTAACGGCGGTTTCCCCAGCGTTGTGGTGACCGCCGTTACGGCAACTACTTCCATCGCTGCGGACATCGAGAGCACGTGGAAGGGCCTGCTGGCCGGCGAGAGCGGCATCCGGGTCCTCGAAGACGATTTCGTCACCAAGTGGGACCTTCCGGTGCGTATCGGCGGCCATCTCGTCGAGAACCTCGACGAGAAGATGTCCCGGCTGGAGCTGCGCCGGATGTCCTATGTGCAGCGGATGGCCAAGTACATCGGCAACCAGTTGTGGGACAGCACCGGCCGGCCGGAGGTCGATCCCGACCGGTTCTCGGTCGTGATCGGCACCGGTCTGGGCGGCGGCGAGAAGATCGTCGAAACCTACGACGCGATGAACGAGGGCGGCCCCCGCAAGGTGTCGCCGCTGGCCGTGCAGATGATCATGCCCAACGGCGCGGCCGCCGTCGTCGGCCTCGAACTCGGGGCCCGCGCCGGTGTCATCACGCCGGTCTCGGCCTGTTCGTCGGGCTCGGAGGCCATCGCACACGCGTGGCGTCAGATCGTCATGGGTGACGCCGATATCGCCGTGTGCGGCGGTGTCGAGGGCGGTATCGAGGCGCTGCCGATCGCGGCGTTCTCGATGATGCGTGCCATGTCGACCCGCAACGACGACCCGGCCGGCGCGTCGCGTCCGTTCGACAAGGACCGCGACGGGTTCGTGTTCGGCGAGGCCGGTGCCGTGATGGTCATCGAGACCGAGGAGCACGCCAAGGCCCGTGGCGCCAAGCCGCTGGCTCGGCTGCTCGGTGCCGGTATCACCTCGGATGCCTTCCACATGGTGGCCCCGGCCCCCGATGGCATCCGAGCCGGTGCGGCCATCAAGCGGGCGCTGGAGACGGCGGGTCTGTCTGCCAAGGACATCGACCACGTCAACGCGCACGCCACGGCCACCCCGATCGGTGACACCGCGGAGGCCAACGCCCTGCGCGTCGCCGGGGTGGAACAGGCCGCGGTGTACGCACCCAAGTCGGCACTGGGTCACTCGATCGGCGCCGTCGGCGCCCTGGAGTCGATCCTGACGGTGCTCGCCCTGCGCGACGGTGTCATCCCGCCGACGCTTAACTACGAGACGCCCGACCCCGAGATCGATCTCGATGTCGTTGCGGGCGAGCCTCGATACGGCGAATACCAGTACGCCATCAACAACTCGTTCGGGTTCGGTGGCCACAATGTGGCCCTGGCCTTCGGGCGGTACTGAGGTACGGGAAGGAACATCTCGGCAATGGCGGGAGTCACCGGCATCTCGACGGGGAACGGTCTGCCCAACGTCGTCGTCACGGGCATTGCGATGTCGACGGCGTTGGCAACCGATGCTGAAGGCACCTGGAAGAAGCTGCTCAATGGGGAGAGTGGCATCCGTAAGCTCGACGACCCGTTCGTCGAGCAGTACGACCTTCCGGTCCGCATCGGTGGACATCTCCACGAGGATTTTGAAGACGACCTGACACGTGTCGAGAAGAGGCGCCTGTCCTACCTCCAGAAGATGGCGACGGTCCTGGGCCGTCGCGTCTGGGACAACGCGGGTGCACCTGAGGTGGATCCCCGCCGGCTGATGGTTTCCGTCGGCACCGGGCTGGGGTCCACCGAGGAACTCCTGTTCGCCTATGACGGGATGCGCGAGCGCGGCCTCAGAGCCGTCTCGCCGCTCGTCGTGCAGATGTACATGCCGAACGGGGCTGCGGCCGCCATCGGACTCGAGCGCAAGGCCAGGGCCGGGGTCAGCACCCTGGTCTCGGCCTGCGCCTCGGGTTCGGAGGCGATCGCCAACGCCTGGCGCAATATCGTGCTGGGCGAGGCCGACATCGCCATCACCGGCGGTGTCGAGACCAAGATCGAGGCGGTGCCGATCGCCGGTTTCGCCCAGATGCGCATCGTGCTGTCCACCAGCAACGACGATCCGGAAGGCGCCTGTCGACCGTTCGACAAGGACCGCAATGGCTTCGTCTTCGGTGAGGGCGGCGCGCTGCTGGTCATCGAGACCGAGGAGCACGCCAAGGCCCGCGGCGCCAACATCCTGGCCCGCATCATGGGCGCCAGCGTCACCTCCGACGGATACCACATCGTCGCGCCGGACCCCAACGGCGAGCAGGCCGGATATGCCATGACCCGGGCGATTCAGCTGGCGGGGCTGCAGCCGTCGGATATCGACCACATCAACGCCCACGCCACCGGCACCAACGTCGGCGACGTGGCCGAGGGCCAGGCCATCAACAATGCGATGGGTGGCCACCGGCCCGCGGTGTACGCACCCAAGTCGGCGCTGGGGCACTCGGTCGGCGCGGTCGGCGCGGTGGAATCCATCCTGACGGTGCTCGCCTTGCGCGATGGCGTGATACCGCCCACTCTGAATCTGAAGAACCTGGATCCGGAGATCGACCTCGACGTGGTGGCCGGTGAACCGCGCTACGGCGACTACCAGTACGCAATCAACAATTCGTTCGGCTTCGGCGGGCACAACGTCGCACTCGTCTTCGGCAAGTACTGACCCGCTCACCGCGGAGATCAAGGAGAACACCAGATGACAACCATGGCCCCCGAGGCGGCTGCCGAATCCCTTGATCCCCGCGACCCGCTGCTGCGGTTGTCGACGTTCTTCGACAACGGCACCGTGGAGCTGCTGCACGAGCGGGACAAGTCCGGGGTGCTGGCCGCCGCGGGCACCGTCAACGGGGTGCGCACCGTAGCGTTCTGCACCGACGGCACCGTCATGGGCGGCGCGATGGGCGTCGAGGGTTGCGCGCACATCGTCAACGCGTACGACGTAGCCATCGAGGAGCAGTCCCCGATCGTCGGCATCTGGCACTCCGGTGGTGCGCGGTTGGCCGAGGGGGTCAAGGCGCTGCACGCGGTCGGGCTGGTGTTCGAGGCGATGATCCGGGCTTCCGGTTACATCCCGCAGATCTCGGTGGTGGTCGGCTTCGCCGCCGGCGGCGCCGCCTACGGGCCGGCCCTGACCGACGTCATCGTGATGGCGCCGGACAGCAAGGTCTTCGTGACGGGCCCCGACGTGGTGCGCAGCGTCACCGGTGAGGACGTCGACATGGTGTCCCTCGGTGGCCCCGAGGCCCACCACAAGAAGTCCGGCGTGTGCCACATCGTCGCCGACGACGAGCTCGATGCCTACGAGCGGGGCCGCCGTCTGGTCGGATTGTTCTGCCAGCAGGGCCATTTCGACCGCAGCAAGGCCGAGGCCGGCGACGTCGACCTCAAGGCCCTGATGCCCGAGTCCGCACGCCGTGCCTACGACGTGCACCCGATCGTGGAGGCGCTGCTGGACGACGACTCGCCGTTCGACGAGTTCCAGTCCCGCTGGGCCCCGTCCATCGTGGTGGGTCTCGGCCGGCTGGCCGGGCGGACCGTCGGCGTGATCGCCAACAACCCGTTGCGGTTGGGCGGCTGCCTGAACTCCGAAAGTGCCGAGAAGTCGGCGCGTTTCGTGCGGCTGTGCGACGCCTTCGGCATCCCGCTGGTCGTGGTGGTGGACGTGCCCGGTTACCTGCCCGGTGTGGATCAGGAATGGGGTGGCGTGGTGCGCCGCGGCGCCAAGCTGCTGCACGCCTTCGGTGAGGCCACCGTTCCGCGTGTCACGCTGGTGACCCGCAAGATCTACGGCGGCGCGTACATCGCCATGAACTCCCGCTCGCTGAACGCCACCAAGGTGTTCGCCTGGCCGGACGCCGAGGTCGCCGTGATGGGCGCCAAGGCCGCCGTGGGCATCCTGCACAAGCGCAAGCTGGCCGCCGCAGCCGATCACGAGCGCGACGCGCTGCACGAAGAACTGGCCGCCGAGCACGAGCGGATCGCCGGTGGGGTGGACTCCGCGATCGAGATCGGTGTGGTCGACGAGAAGATCGACCCGGCGCACACCCGCAGCAAGATCACGCAGGCGCTGGCCGAGGCGCCGCAGCGGCGTGGCCGGCACAAGAACATCCCGCTGTAAACAACCGCGTCAACGAATGGCCTGGGGTTCGCCCCGGGCCATTCGTCGTCTGGCGATGAGTTTCACGCCCCAGGCCGGTCTAACCCGCCATGGTGCAACTGCTCAAGGTCCAGAACTTCAACGTGTCCCAAGACGGCTTCGGCGCGGGCGTCGGCCAGAGCTTCGAGCGTCCGTTCGGCCACGCCGATCCAGCCACGATGTTCAGCTGGTGCGGAGCCACCGCGAGCTGGCCCAACCGCACCGAACCGGGTGGCAGCCGTGGCCTCGACGACTACCTCACCAGGGATTTCCACCACAACATCGGCGCTGAGATCATGGGCCGCAACAAGTTCAGCCCGCACCGTGGGCCTTGGACGGGCGAGGCCGCCCAGTGGACGGGGTGGTGGGGTGACGAGCCGCCGTTCCACACCCCGGTGTTCGTGATGACGCACCATGAACGCCCGTCGTTCACGCTGGGCGACACCACGTTTCACTTCGTCAGCGGTGACCCCGCGACCGTCCTGGCCCAGGCTCGCGAGGCCGCCGGCGGCAAGGATGTCCGGCTCGGCGGCGGGGCCAGCACCGTCCGGGCCTTCCTGGACGCCGACCTCGTCGACACGTTGCACGTGGCGGTCTCGCCCGTCACGCTGGGCGCCGGGTCACGCCTGTGGGAGAGTCCCGACGAGCTGCTGGACAGGTTTCACTGCGATATCGTCCCCAGCTCCAGTGGGGTCACCCATCACCTGTTCTGGCGGCGCTAGTGCACCTCGGCGACGAACTCCGCAGCCACCTCGGCCACCCGCGCCCGGTCGTCGGGGACCAGGCCGATGCGGGTCCGCCGATCCAGGAGGTCCTCGGCGGTCATCGCCCCCTCGTGGGTGACGGCGAACTCGAACTCCGCGCGCAGCACGTCGATACCGTCGGCGACCGGCTCGGCAGAGCGCGCACAGTTCGCCCTGGCAAGCACCTGCACGGCCTCGGCCCCGTACCGTGCCACCAGTGAATCGGGCAGTCCCACAACGATTTCCCGGGTCGCGCCGACCAGCGGGAGATTGCGGGTGCGGCAGGGCGCCGCGGTGATCCCGCGCAGGGCGACGGCTCGGTCCAGCACATCCTCGGCCATGTAGCGGTACTCGGTGAGCTTGCCGCCGATGACGCTGAGCACCCCCGACGGCGACTCGGTGACGGCGTGCTCCCGGGACACGTCGGCCGTCCGCCCGGTTCCGGTGTCGATCAGCGGTCGCAGCCCGGCGTAGGCGCCGCGCACGTCACCGGGGCCCAGTTCGGTCTGCAGCGCGGTGTTCACGGTGTCCAACAGGAACGCCACCTCCTGCGGGGTCGCCTGCGGCACATCGGGTATCGGGCCCGGCGCCTCTTCGTCGGTGAGCCCCAGGTACACCCGGCCCAGCTGTTCGGGCATCGCGAACACGAACCGGTTCACCTCACCAGGGATCGGGATCGTCAGCGCGGCAGTGGGATTGCCGAACGCTGCCGCGTCGAACACCAGGTGGGTGCCGCGGCTGGGTCGCAACCTGATCGAGGAATCCACCTCGCCAGCCCAGACACCGGAAGCGTTGATGACGGCCCCCGCGGTGACGTCGAAGGACTCCCCGGTCAGTTCGTCGGTCAGCGTGACCGTGGTGCCGGTGGCCGCCGATGCCGCCACCCGGGTGAGGATGACCGCCCCGTGCCCGGCGGCGGTGCGCGCCACCGCGGTGACCAGGCGGGCATCGTCGATCAATTGCCCGTCATAGGCCAGGAATCCGCCGTCCAGACCGGCGCGGCGCACCGTCGGCGCCAGCGCGATCGCCCGGGCGGCATCCACCCGGCGTGACCTCGGCAGGATGGTGGCCGGGGTGCCGGCCAGTTTGCGCAGCCCGTCCCCGGCGACGAAGCCCGTGCGCACCAACGCGCGTGCGGACCGGCTCATCGACGGTAGCAGCGGTACCAGCTGCGGCATGGCCTTCACCAGATGAGGTGCGTTGCGCGACATCAGGATCCCGCGTTCGATCGCGCTGCGCCGGGCGATGCCGACGTTGCCGGTGGCCAGGTACCGCAGCCCGCCGTGCACCAGTTTGGAGCTCCACCGGCTGGTGCCGAAGGCCAGGTCGTGCTTCTCGACCAGTGCGACGGACAGACCCCGGCTAGCCGCGTCCAGCGCGATACCGGCCCCGGTGATACCACCGCCGATCACGACGATGTCGACCCGGCCGGCGTCGGCCAGCGCGGCGAGTTCGCGTCGCCGGCGGGCGGCATTGAGGGCAGTCGTCATGGTTTGAGGTATCCGTTCAGCGCGTTGTCGAGTTCGACGGCCAGGGCATCGGCGTCCAGGATGGGCGCGACCATCTGGGCGGACTGCACCGCCGACTGGGTGATCAGCAGGCACATGGCGGCCAGCTGCCGCGGGTCACCGGGCCGCACACTGCCGTGCTCCTGAGCGAGCTTGAGCTGACCGGCGAGCGCGTCGATCAGGACCTGCTGACTGGTGCCCAACCGTTCGGCGATGTAGACCATGGCCAGGTCCGGCGCGGTGTGCAGTACCGACATCACGATGTCGTCGTGGCGCAGCCGTTCGGCCACCGCGACCATGCGCTGCACCAGGGCCGCCCGCCCGTCGCCGCGCTCCCCCACTTCCGTCAGCACGCGGACGATCCGGGCGGTCAGCAATGCAGCCAGGATCGAGCGGGTGTCCGGCCAGCGCCGGTACACCGTCGGACGACTCACACCCGCCCGCCGGGCGATTTCAGCCAGCGTCACCCGGTCGATGCCGTAGGCCAGCACGCAGCTCGCAGCCGCATCGAGGATGCGATCCTCGAGAGCGTCGTCGTTACTGATTGACACCATGTGTAATACTGTAACGCATGACTGGATCGGACGTGACGCTCTTACCCCCGATGAAGTGGAATGCCTGGGGTGATCCCACGGCCGCCAAGCCGCTGTCCGACGGCATCCGCACCCTGCTCAAGCAGGCGTTGGGCATCGACGAGTCCGGCATCCCCGACATCACCGCCGAACAGGTGACCCTGCAGCCGTCGCGGCTCTCCGACACCGCACGCGACACGTTGGCCGGCATCGTCGGCGCCGAGTACTGCCGCGTCGACGACCTCGACCGGCTGCTGCGGGCCGGCGGCAAGTCGACGCTGGATCTGTTGCGGCGCAAGGATACCGGTGCGCAGGATGCGCCGGACGCGGTGCTGCTGCCGGGCACCGAGGACGAGATCGCAGCCATCCTGGCGGCCTGCGTCAGGCACCGGATCGCCGTCGTCCCATTCGGTGGGGGCACCAGCGTGGTCGGCGGGCTGGACCCGGCGCGCGGCGACTGCACCGCGGTCGTGTCGCTGGACCTGCGCCGCCTGAACCGGCTGCTGAACCTCGACGAGGTGTCCGGGGAGGCCGTACTCGAGGCTGGGGTGACCGGGCCCGACGCCGAGCGCCTGTTGGGCGAGAAGGGGTTCTCGCTCGGTCATTTCCCGCAGAGCTTCCAGTTCGCCACCATCGGCGGCTTCGCGGCCACCCGGTCGTCGGGACAGGATTCCGCGGGCTACGGCCGCTTCGACGATATGGTCCGCGGCCTGCGCGCCGTGACGCCGGCCGGGATTCTCGATCTGGGTCGTGCGCCGGCCTCGGCGGCCGGACCCGATCTGCGTCAGCTGCTGATGGGGTCCGAGGGGGTGTTCGGCGTGATCACCGCCGTGCGGGTCCGCGTGCACCCGGTCCCGGAATCGACGCGCTACGAGGCCTGGTCGTTCCCCGATTTCCCGACGGGCGCGGCCGCATTGCGGGCGGTCACCCAGACCGGCACCGGCCCGACGGTGATCCGGCTCTCCGACGAAGTGGAGACCGGGATCAACCTGGCCACCACCGAGAGCATCGGTGAGCAGAGCATCACCGGCGGGTGCCTGGCGATCACCGCATTCGAAGGGTCGGCCGCGCACACCGCGAGCCGGCACGCCGAGACCGCCGCCGTATTGGCCGCCCAGGGCGGCACGTCGCTGGGCGAGGCGCCGGCACGGGCGTGGGAGCACGGCCGGTTCGGCGCGCCCTACCTGCGAGACTCACTGCTGACGGCCGGAGCACTGTGCGAGACACTGGAAACGGCGACCTCGTGGTCGAACATCGCCGCCGTCAAGGCAGCCGTGACCGCGGCCCTGACCGACTCCCTCGCCGAATCCGGCACGCCAGCGCTGGTGATGTGCCACATTTCGCACGTGTATCCCACCGGCGCGTCGTTGTACTTCACCGTGGTGGCCGCCCAGCGCGGCAACCCGATCGACCAGTGGAACAAGGCCAAGGCCGCCGCGTCGGAGGCCATGGTGCGCACCGGGGCGACCATCACCCATCACCATGCGGTCGGCGCCGACCACCGGCCGTGGATGCGCGCCGAGATCGGCGACCTGGGCGTCGAGGTGTTGCGCGCAGTGAAGGCCGTGCTCGACCCCACCGGAATCCTCAACCCCGGCAAGCTGATTCCGTGAAGCGGATCTCGGTCCTGACCAACCCCGCATCCGGGCACGGCAACGCGCCGCACGCCGCCGAGCGGGCCATCGCGCGATTCCAGCAGCGTGGGATCGACGTGTGCGAGGTGGTCGGCGCCGATGCCGCACAAGCCCGCCGGCTGGTCGACGAGGAACTCGCGCGCGGCACCGATGCCCTGGTGGTGGTCGGCGGCGACGGCATCATCTCGGTGGCATTGCAGGCGCTGGCGCTGGGAGATGTCCCGCTGGGCATCATCCCCGCCGGCACCGGTAACGATCACGCCCGTGAATTCGGGATTCCCACCGGAGATCCGGAGGCGGCGGCCGACGTGGTGGTCGACGGCCGCACCCAGTCCGTCGATCTGGGCCGCATCGTCGACGCCAACGGCGCGGTCACCTGGTTCGGCACGGTGATGGCTGCCGGGTTCGATTCGCTGGTCAGCGATCGCACCAACCGGATGCGCTGGCCGCACGGGCGGATGCGGTACAACGTCGCCATGGTCGCCGAGCTGTCCAAATTGCGGTTGCTGCCCTTCCGGCTGACGTTCGACGACGAGCCGGAGATATCCACGGAGATCACCCTGGCCGCGTTCGGCAATACCCGCAGCTACGGCGGCGGCATGCTGATCTGCCCCGGCGCCGACCCGACCGACGGCCTGCTCGACGTGACGATGGTGCATTCGGCGTCGCGCAGCAAGCTGATCCGGCTGTTCCCCACGGTGTTCAAGGGCACGCACGTCAACCTGCCGGAGGTGACCACCAAGCGGGCGGCGCGGGTCGTCGTCGACTCCCCCGGCCTCAACGCCTATGCCGACGGTGAGTTCGCCCGCCCGCTGCCGGTGACGGTCTCGGCAGTGCCGCGGGCGTTGACGTTGTTACGCAAGTAGTTTCGGCCTAGGCGCGGGGTGCGGAACCGATGGCGCCCAGCGGGGTGACGGAGGGAGCACACATCATGACGCGCGCCGTGCGGATCGTCATCATCGGCGCCGGGATGGCCGGCATCGCCGCCGCCCACACGTTCCGGCAGGCCGGTTTCACCGATTTCACCGTGGTGGAGAAAGGATCCGACGTCGGCGGCGTCTGGCATTGGAACCGCTATCCCGGCCTCACCTGCGATGTGCCATCGCAGATCTACCAATTCGGGTTCGCGCCGAAGCCGGACTGGAGCCACCTGTGGGCATCCGGCGCCGATATCCAGCGCTACCACCGCGACGTCGTCGACCACCTCGGCCTGACACCACATCTGCGGCTGAACACCGAGATCACCGCCGCCCAGTACGGCGACGGCGAATGGACCCTGAGCACCGCGGGCGGCGACACCCTGACCGCCGACTTCCTGGTCTGCGCCACCGGCGTCCTGCACCACCCGTTCATTCCGGACATCCCCGGCATGGATCGCTTCCAGGGACCCGTCCTGCACACCGCACGGTGGGATCCCGACGTACGTACCAGCGACCGGCGCATCGCGGTGATCGGCACGGGATCGACCGGGGTACAGGTCGTTTCGGCGCTGCAGCCCGAAGCCGACACGGTGCTGCACTTCGCCAGGTCACCGCAATGGATTCTGTGGGCGCCGATGTGGATGCGCCAACCGCGGGCGCTCTCGGCGGCGCTGCGGCGTTGGCCGGTCCTACACGCGTTCACCTTCGACCGCCTGCAGTGGATGTCGAACATCCTCGCCGACGTCGTCACCAAACCGTCCTGGCGACGCGGCCTGGTACAGGCCTATGCCCGGCTGAGCCTACGAGCACAGATCCGCGATCCAGACTTGCGCGCGAAACTGACACCCGACTATCAGCCACTGTGCAAACGTCAGGTGGTTTCGGGCAGCTACTACCGTGCCATCACCCGGCCCAACGTGCGGCTGGTCACCGAACCGATCACCGAGATGACCGCGACCGGTATCAGAACCGCCGACGGCACGCAGCACGACGTCGACGTGGTGGTGCTGGCCACCGGTTTCCACGCCCACAACTACATGCGGCCGATGTCGATCGTCGGCCGGGGCGGCGTCACGCTCGACGAAGCCTGGGTGAAGGGGCCACGCGCCTACCGGATGACCGCCATTCCGGGCTTTCCGAACCTGTTCACGGTGCTCGGTCCGAACTCGCCCACCGGGTCGATCCCGCTGCAGTACTCGGCCGAGGCCACCGCACGCTATATCGTGCACTGGCTCAAGCGGTTTCGTGACGGAGAGATCGACGAGGTGGAGGTCACCGACGAGGCCACCACCGAATTCAACGCCGCGGTGGCCGAGGCCCTCGGCCCGACGGTGTGGAGCACCGGCTGCAACTCCTGGTATCGCACCGAGGACGGCACCGTCGACCTGTGGCCGTTCGACCGCGCCACGCTCACCCGGATGCTGGCCGAGCCCGACCCGGCCCACTACCGGGTGACTAGCCGACACCCCTGTTGAGCCAGGTCATCTCCCCGGTGTCGCCGCCACCGCGGTAAGGCTCCAGCGACTCGTCCCAGGCGGTGCCCAGCACCGTGTCCAACTCGGCGGCGAGCGTGTCCGCGCCCGAGGCCATCAGGGTGCGCAGCCGCTGCTCGCCGACCATCACGTCACCGTTGGCGCTCATCGCTCCGCTCCACAGACCCAGCTGCGGGGTGTGACACCACCGGTGACCGTCCACGCCCTCACTGGGGTCCTCGGTCACCTCGAAGCGCAGCACCGACCACGAACGCAGCGCGTTGGCCAGCTGCGCGCCGGTACCGACCGGCCCGACCCAATTCGTGACAGCACGCAGCTGCCCCGGCATGGCCGGTTGGGGCGTCCATTTCAGGTTCGCCCGCGCCGACAGGGTCGACGAAAGCGCCCACTCCACGTGTGGGCATACCGCCGCGGGCGAGGCGTGAACGTAAACCACGCCAGTCGTCGCATCGGCGAACTGGTTCAACGCACGCATCATCTGCTCCTTCGGCTCCACGAGGGACGTCTTCCCCAACGACCTGGCGTTACCGAATAGATGCAGTTGTTTCGTGCGTGTCTATTGTGCCTTGTGGGACCAGTGTTGCGCTAGTCTGAGCCGAATTCTCTCAGGACCTCATCAGAGATCGCCGGCCACAGCGGATACGTCCACTCCCCGAAATCCCGGTCGGTCAGCACCACGAGCGCCACGTCAGCGACGGGATCGACCCACAGAAACGTCCCCGACTGGCCGAAATGCCCGAACGTACGCGGCGAGTTGAGCGCGCCCGTCCAATGCGGGGACTTGCCGTCCCTGATCTCGAAACCGAGCCCCCAGTCGTTCGGGCGTTGCGAACCGAACCCCGGCAGCACCCCGGCCAGGCCGGGGAACTGCACCGACACCGCCTCGGCGTGCATCTGCGGCGAGACCAACCTCGGGCTCAGCAGTTCACCGGCGAAAGCGCTGAGGTCGGACACGGTGGACCGACCGCCGTACCCGGCGGCGTCGGCGCCGCCGACCAGGTCGGAGTCCGCCATCCCGAGCGGCTCGAGCACCGCTTCGCGCAGATATCCGCCGAACTCGATGCCCGCCGCCTCCTGCAGCGCCGCGGCGAGCAGGGTGAAGCCGTAGTTGGAGTAGATCCGCCGGGCGCCGGGCGCCGCCATCTGTTGAGCGGACTGCATCGCCACGCCCGACGCGTGCGCCAAGAGGTGGCGGACCGTCGCACCGGGCGGACCCGCCGGCGTGTCCAGTTCGAAGACGCCCTCCTCGACGGCGACCTGTGCGGCGCGGGCGACCAGCGGCTTGGTCACCGAGGCCAGCCGGAACACGCGCCCGATATCGCCATGGGTGGCCAGCACGCCGGCTTCCCCGATCACCGCCGCTGCTGCGGTATCGACCGGCCAGTCCGACAGCACATCGAGGGCGCTCACGGGCGCCAATCTAGCTGGGGAGAACTACCGCCGTGCCAGCAGATCGTCGAGCAGCGCGACGACCGCGGCATCCACCTCCGCAACCACCCGGCGCAGCTCCCCGAGCCGGGCACGCGCCGGAGCCAGGCCGGCATGGGACCGCAGCACGTCCACGATCGCCCGGTAGGTCGCGGCGTCGGTCGCCTCGGCCCACCGCAACGCGGACTCCGACCAGGCGCGGAGACGGTCGGCATCGGCGGCCGACATCAGCGCGCGCCGGTATACATCGGCCGCCCACTCCATCGGCACACGTTCGTCCAGCTTCGGCAGCAGCGCGTCGTCGAGCGCGGCGTAGCCTTCGGCGAACCGCTGCCGCGCCAGCGCGGTGATCCCCTCGGCGGCGCGCGCCAGGGCGGTCAGGGCCGGGTCGCCCACCCGTGCGGCGATGCCACGCAAGTCGGCCGCGGCAGGGCCGTCGGGCGCGAGAACCACACCGAGATAGGCGACATAACCGTGCGCCGCGCTCTCCGCCGTCCCGCGGAGTAACAACGCGGCGCGATCAGCCCAGCTCCGGGCCACCGCCACATGCCCTCGGGCCGACCAGGCCAGCCCGAGTTCGGCCGCCTTGACCGCTGCCTGCACCGGATCGGTGCGCACCAGCAAGGTGTGCACGCGTTCGTTGATCCGGACGGCCTCGCGGCCGTGGCCCAACCGCCAGGCCGCGGTGGCATAGGCGGCCAGGTCGTCGGTGGCCAACCGCTGCACGGCCTCGACACGCGCGAACGTCTCGTACGTGGTACGCCAGTCGCTGCGCCGGTACGCCGAGCGCGCAACGACGACAAGTTCGATTCCGTGGTCAACTGACACCAACACCATGAATCACGGTAGCGCGCCAGGCGCCGCCGGACATTTGTTTGGACACCATTCCATCTTTTGGTCGAGGCATTAGGTTGTACGCATGCCTCAGACAGTGCGCGGTGTGATTTCCCGGTCGAAGAAGCAGCCCGTCGAGTTGGTCGACATTGTGATCCCCGATCCCGGTCCGGGTGAGGTGGTGGTCGACATCATCGCGTGCGGGGTGTGCCACACCGATCTGACGTACCGTGAGGGCGGGATCAACGACGAGTACCCGTTCCTGTTGGGTCATGAGGCCGCCGGCACGGTGGAAGCCATCGGCGACGGTGTCACCCATGTCGCGCCCGGTGATTTCGTGATCCTGAACTGGCGGGCGGTGTGCGGGGAATGCCGGGCCTGCAAGCGTGGCCGCCCGCAGCTGTGTTTCGACACCTTCAACGCCACGCAGAAGATGACGTTGACCGACGGCACGGAGTTGACCCCGGCGCTGGGGATCGGTGCGTTCGCCGATAAGACCCTGGTGCATCAGGGTCAGTGCACGAAGGTCGATCCCGAGGCCGACCCGGCGGTGGCCGGTCTGCTCGGTTGCGGGGTGATGGCCGGGATCGGGGCGGCGATCAACACCGGCGCGGTGGGCCGTGATGACACCGTCGCGGTGATCGGCTGCGGCGGGGTCGGTGATGCCGCGATCGCCGGGGCGGCCCTGGTCGGGGCCAAGACGATCATCGCCGTGGACACCGACAACCGGAAACTGGACTGGGCCCGCGGGTTCGGGGCCACCCACACCATCAACGCCAAGGAACTCGACCCAGTCGAGACCATCCAGGATCTGACCGACGGGTTCGGGGCCGACGTGGTGATCGACGCGGTCGGGCGTCCTGAAACCTGGAAGCAGGCCTTCTATGCCCGCGACCTGGCCGGCACCGTGGTGCTCGTCGGTGTCCCCACCCCCGATATGACCCTGGAGATGCCGTTGGTGGACTTCTTCTCCCGCGGCGGAGCGCTCAAGTCGTCCTGGTATGGCGACTGCCTACCCGAGCGTGACTTCCCCACCCTCATCTCGCTGTACCGGCAGGGCCGGTTGCCGCTGGAGAAGTTCGTCTCCGAACGCATCGGCCTGGACGGGATCGAGGACGCCTTCCACAAGATGCACGCCGGTGAGGTGCTGCGCTCGGTGGTGATCCTGTGAGTGTGCAGCGCGTGGTCACCAGCGGCACCTTCTCCCTCGACGGCGGCACCTGGGATGTCGACAACAACATCTGGCTCGTCGGCGACGACAACGAGGTGATCGTCTTCGACGCCGCGCACACCGCCGCCCCGATCGTCGAGGCTGTGGGTGGGCGTCATGTCGTGGCTGTCATCTGCACCCACGGCCACAACGACCACATCACCGTCGCTCCCGAGCTCGCCGCGACCCTGGATGCCCCGGTGTTCCTGCACCCGGCCGACGAGATGTTGTGGCGAGAGATCCACCCCGACACCGACTTCCGCAGTGTGGAGGACGGGCTGGTGCTCAGCGCCGGCGGTATCGAGGTGCACGCCCTGCACACCCCCGGGCATTCGCCGGGCTCGGTGTGCTGGTCGGCCCCCGCACTGAACGCCGTGATCTCCGGGGACACCCTGTTCCACGGCGGGCCCGGCGCCACCGGCCGCTCCTACTCCAGCTTCCCGACCATCCTGGAATCCATCTCCACCAAACTGGGCACCCTGCCCGACGAAACCGTCGTCTACACCGGCCACGGCGACACCACCACCATCGGCGGCGAACTGGTGCACTACGACGAGTGGGTGGCGCGCGGCCACTGACGTAGCGCTGCGAGGAACGAGCAGCGCGGAGGGCTGTGGCCCAATAGCCCGGCCACTAGGTTGTGATCACGCTGAGCCAGTCCCTACCGCCGGGGCAGCGCCGCATCGATAGTCGTGCCATGACGACATCAGGTGGACGTACCGCGGCAATCATCGGCGCCGGCCAGACCGGCGTCAGCGCGGCGCTGGGGTTGCTGGACAAGGGTTTCGACGTGACCCTGTTCAGCGATCTGGATCAGGCCCGGCTGCGGGACGGTGTCCCGGCGACGGGTACGGCGCTGATCCTCGGCGAGGCGCAGCGCGCCGAGGAGAGCCTGGGGCTGAACACATATCTGGCGACGGCGCCGCTGTCGACGGGCGAGAGTGTGCGGGTTGTCGACGGTGGTGCCGAGGCGATCGCCTTCGACGGCTGGTTCGACGGATTCCGCGGAATCGCCGTGGACACCCGGCTCAAGGCCGACGACCGCCTGACGTTGTTCCAGCAGCGCGGCGGCCGGTTCGTGGTCCAGCCGGTGGACCCGCAGGGGCTGGACCGCATCGCCGCCGAGGCCGACCTGACCCTGGTGGCGACGGGGCGCGGCGGATTGTCCACCCTGTTCCCCGTCGACACCGCCCGCACGGCGTACGACAAGCCGCAGCGCCGACTGCTGGCGTTCACCGCGACCGGCCTGTCGCACGGTCCGGAGGTGTTCGCTCACCGTGGCCCGGCGGGTGGCGCGCACAACACGTTGTCGGTGGTGTCCGATCAGGGCGAGGTGTTCTGGGGCCCGTACCTGCACAAGGACGCCGGGCCGACGTGGGCCTTCCTCGGCTGGGCCAAGCCGGGCAGCGAATGGGAACGCCGGTTCGCCAGCGTCACCAGCGCCGAGTCGGCCCTTGCCGTGGCCGTCGAGTTGCATCGCGATTACCTCGATTGGGACCTCCCCGAAGTGCTGGAACTCCGCGTCATCGAAGAGGATCCGCATTCGTGGTTGACCGGTGCGGTCACCCAGGTGGTGCGCGCCGGTGTCGGGCACACCGCGAGTGGGCATCCGGTGGCGGCGCTCGGCGATACCGCGGTGGCCTACGATCCGATCGCCGGCCAGGGCGCCCAAGGTGGGCTGATCCAGGCGGCCCGCCTGGTCCACAAGGCCGGTGCGCATCACGGACCGTTCGATACCGCTTGGCTCACAGCGGCTTTCGAAGACTTCTACGACCACCGCGCCCGCGCTGCGCAGCGGGTGACCCGGCTATTCCTCGGCGACCCCGATTTCGCGGCGTACGGCGGACAGTTCTTCGCCGCGGCCAGCGGCAGCGCGCGATTCGCGTCCAAACTGGTCGGGCTGCTCGACGATCCGCGGCCGTTCGAGGCGGTGACGTCGGAGGATGCCGCCAAGGCGTTGATCACCGAATTCGCCGGCGAGCCGGCCGACGAACTGCTGGGCCGGTTCGTCCCGGCGGGAACATTCGCGCGCTCCCCGCTGCGAAGCGGCGCCGCGGCCTGATCAGGATCCCAGCAGCCGGCGTTTCTCGGCATCGAATTCGGCCTGTGTGAGGGCACCGGAATCACGCAGCGCGGCAAGTGTTTTCAATTGCTGGATCCGGATACCGTCATCGGTCGGGGTGAAGCTGGGCCCGGCATCGATGGTGAAGGTGGGCATCAGGCCCACCGGTGTCGGCCGGCGGCGCACCTTGGCCGCCCACACCCGCGCGATGATCAGGTCGACGACCGCCACACCGAACACCGCGGCCAGCCACCACGGCAGGTTGGGCACCGGGCTGCCGTGCCCGAAGGCCAGCCGCGGGCTGATGAAGGCGCTGACGTTGCCCTCGGTGCTGATGCGGTAGTCACCCTCTTCGGCGATGTGGGCGATCCACACCCGCACCCGCGCATCGTTGTTGACGGTGGTGGTGCTGCCGATGGCTTCGGTGATCTCGGGCTCGGCAACGCCCGCCGGCGGGTCGGCGCGCCACCGCAGGTTCGGGATGGGCAACCCTCCCCCGTTCGTGCTGCCGATGATCTGGGTGTGGAAGCTGACATTCACCTCACCGGCCGGCAGGTGCACCGTGCCGCGTCCCGGGATCGGCACCTCGCCGTAGGCGTTGTATTGGTCGAAGACGAAGGCGTTGAGCATCAGCGCCACGACGAATCCGACACCCGAGACGATCATCGTCACCACCGCGATGACGGTGAGGAATCTGGGCGCTGTCGACCGGCTCACAGGCGCAGTCTGTCACGCCGACGGTGTGGAAACACCTGGTGGAGCGCATCGTGCGAAAAATTTCGGCGCGGACTGAACCCTTGGCAAGCCTCGCCCGTCGTTCCTGCTGACCGCGCCACACGGCGCTGAAGAAGGGAACGACCGTGACCTTGCACCCGATGCTTCCCGCGGACACGACAACCGCTGAACCGCAGGTATGGCGATTCGACGAGTTCGTGCTGGATCTGCCGCGATTCGAACTGCGCCGCAACGACGTCGCCATCCCGATGGAACCCCAGGTGTTCGACGTGTTGATCCAGTTGGTCAGCCATCACCAGCGCGTGGTCACCAAGAACGAACTGTTCGACTCGGTGTGGGGTGGCCGGTTCGTCGGCGAGGCGGCGCTCACCAGCCGCATCAAGGCCGTCCGGCGCGCCCTCGGCGACGACGGGGACACGCAGCGCTACATCCGGACGGTGCGTGGCCGCGGCTACCAATTCGTCGGCGTCCTCGTGACCGAGGCCGAGCAGCCCCCGACGAGCCCGGTGCACACCACGGCGCCGGGAGCCGGTCACCTCATTTTCTGCGGCTCCGCCGCCCGGCCGGGCATCCGGATCGCGGCGCGCTGGGGCACCCGTCACCACCGGCGGCAGTCACGTCGCTCCTTCAACGGCCCGCCCAGGTAGCCATGTCCCGCGCCGCCGCCCGGCCGGGTGCGCCAGAATCGTGACATGACGAGGACGCGCCGCACCGGTCGCACGCCCACCAACGGAGGAAACCGCCCGTCATGACAGCCTCCGGTCCGTCCGGGCCGCACGATGGTGCCGCCGACTTGCTCCGCGGCATCCACGACGAACATGGCGCCGCGCTGCAGCGTTATGTCCTGCGCCTCACCCGCGGCGACCGTGAGTTCGCCGAGGATGTGGTGCAGGAGTCGCTGCTTCGGCTATGGCAGAAACCCGACATCCTGACCACCGGGTCCATCGATTCGGTACGGGCATGGCTGTACACCGTGGCCCGCAATCTCGTGATCGACGATCGCCGCAGCCACCGCTTCAAACGGGAACTGCGCACGGATACCGTCCCCGAGCAGCGCGCCCCCGACACCCTCGGGCCGGCGGTCGACTCGTGGGTCGTCGCCGACGCCTTGCGGTCTCTGAGCAGTGAGCACCGCACCGTCCTGGTGCGGGCGCACTATCTGGGCGAGACCGCCGTCGAAATCGGCCGCCACGAGAACATCCCGACGGGGACGGTCAAATCCCGGCTGCACTACGCGGTCCGCGCGCTGCGCGTTGCCCTGGAAGAAAGGGGGGTGGTGCAATGAGTGCCGCCGACCACAACCCACCCGAGCGGGATCTGTCCGAGTGGGACGCCGCCTATCTGCTGGGCGCCCTCACCCCGGAAGAGACCGTCGCCTACGAGCGCTATCTGGCCGAGCACCCCGATGACGAGGCCGGCCTGAATGCGTTGGCCGGCCTGCCCGCGATCATGGACGCCCTGCCGCCGCAGGAGGCGCTGGCGCTGCTCGACGAGGATGCCGAACCCGCACCCAACCTGGTGACGCTGGCCGCGGCAGCCCGCAACCGTCAGCGCCGGACCCAGCGGATCCGGGTGGCCACCGGTATCGCTTCTGCCGCCGCATGTCTCATCATCGGCGGCTTCGTCGGCCAGCTGATCCTGGGCCCGCAGCAGCCGACTGGTCCCGCGCTGCAGGCCATGGGCTCCGGGCAGCGTGCCGGGGTGACCGCAGCGCTGGCGGTATCGGCCGAATCGTGGGGTACCCGGCTGGATTGGCAGTGCGAGTACACCAAGGACTGGGCCACCACCGTGTCAAGGTACGACCTGGTGATCACCACCAAGGACGGCCGGGAATCGACCATCGCATCATGGAGCCCCGCGGGGAATGCGGCGTCGAACCTGGCCGCCGCCACCGCCATTCCCGCCGCCGACATCCGCACGGTCGACATCCGGGTCGCCGACACCACGGTGCCGTTGGCGGTGACCACGCTGAACTAGCGGGCCGAGCTGTCCGCCCCAGCGCACTCACACCTCGCCGGACAGCTTCGTGGACTACCGTTTTCATCGTGTCCAGTTCGACGTCCGGTTCGAGGGCCGGTTCCAGCCGCGAATCCAGTGTGGTGGTGCGACCGATCCCACCGGGCAGTGGGTTCTACACCGCCGGTTCGCGGTTGCAGGCGGCCGGACTGAAACGCGCCATCGAACTCTTCGAGCAGACCGCGCAGGCGGTGCCCATCCCGTCGGCTCCCCGACCGGTAGTCATCGCCGACTACGGTGCGGCCAACGGGCACAATTCGCTGCTGCCGATCTCCGCGGCCATCGGGGTGTTGCGGAAGCGGACCCGGCCCGAGCAGTCGATCCTGGTGACCCACACCGACGTTCCGGACAATGACTTCAGCGAGCTGTTCCGCGTGCTCGACGAGGATCCGGACAGCTATCTGAAGAAGGACCACGGAACCTACGCCTCGGCGGTCGGTCGGTCCTTCTATACCCAGATCATCCCGTCCAACAGTGTGAACCTGGGCTGGTCGGCCTGGGCGGTGCCGTGGCTGGGCCGGCTGCCGTGCCCGGTACCCGATCACATCCATGCCTCGTTCAGCGCCGACGCCGCAGTGCGGGCCGCCCACGACAAGCAGGCGGCATTCGACTGGCATGAGTTCGTGGCATTCCGTGGTCGCGAGCTGTGCCCGGGTGGCCGCGCAGTGGTGACCACCATGGCCCTCTCCGATGACGGCGATTTCGGCTATCGGCCAGTGCTGCAGGCGGTGATGGCCGAACTGACCGAGCTGGTGGCCCGTGGCGTGATCACCGAAGCCGAGCTGGTGCGGATGAACCTGCCGATCGTCGGGCGGCGCAAGAGCGACTTCCTGGCGCCGTTCGCCCCGTCCGGCAGGCTGGAACAGCTCAGCGTCGAACATCTCGAGGTTTTCGACGCCGAGGACCGGTTCTGGCAGCGTTACCAATCGGACCGGGATGCAAGGTATTTCGGTTCGGAATGGGCTGCCTTTGTCCGGGCTGCGGTGTTCCCGACGCTGGCGGCGGAGCTACCGGACGACCGGCGTACCCGGTTCTGCGATGAGCTCGAGGCCGGGGTGGCGGCCCGGCTGGCCGCCGACCCGCAGCAGATCCGGATCCCGCTGGCACTGGTCGTGCTGCACAAGCGGCCGAAGGCGTTTTAGCCCCAGGCCGGAATCGCCGCGTCGATGAGGTGCGGGCCGGGTTGGCGCACCGCGGCCCGGAACTGCTCGGCGAGTTCCTCGGCCGTCGTCGCTCGGCTGGCGGGTACGCCGAAACCTGTTGCGATGGCGACGAAGTCGATATCCGGGCTACCCAAATCCAACAGCGAGCGGGACTGCGGGCCGGTCGCGGCCGAGCCGACCCGCGCCAGTTCCAGCTGCAGAATGGCGTAGGCGTGGTTGTTCAGGATCACCACGGTGATGTCGAGCTGCTCGCGTGCCATCGTCCACAGCGCCGAAATGGTGTACAGCGCACTGCCATCCGCCTGCAACGCGATGACCGGCCGATCGGGCGCCGCGACCGCGGCACCCACCGCGACGGGTAACCCCTGACCGATCGCACCACCGGTCAGCGTCAGTACCTCGTGCAGCGGAGAGGCGGCCGTGGCGGCCGGCAGCAGCACCCCGCTGGTGTTGGCCTCGTCCACGATCACGGCCCGTTCGGGCAGCAGCGCCCCGATCACCTCCACCCAGTTCGCGACGGTGAGCGGGCCCGAGGGTAACGCCCGAGGAGCTGCGGCGGCCGGCGGTACCGGTGGTGCGGCCAACGCGTCGACCAGCCGGTGTAGGTCGGCCGGCTCCACTGTGTGGATCTGCGTGCCGAGCGGCACCAGCCCGCTCGGCTTGCCCGGATAGGCGAAGAAGGCGACCGGCGACCGGGCACCGACCAGAACCAGATGCGAGATACCGGCCAGTTGCTGCTCGGCTTGTTCACCGAGGTAGGCCAGCCGCTCGATGGGCGGGACACCGGCTCCGCGGGACAACCGGGCGGGGAACGTCTCCACCAGCGCCCTGGCGCCCACCGAAGCCGAAATGCGCGCGGCCGCAGTAAGTCCCGCCGCGTCGGTGGCGGCTCCACCGAGAAGCAGGACGCTACTGGCACCGTGCGAGCGCAGCAGCTCGACCACGGGCGCGAGGTCGGCGGGGGCTTCCTCGCCGGCGTCCGGCGGCGCGGGCTCCACCCCGGCGGTGTCCTCGGTGGCGCTCCAGGAGTAGTCGGCGGGCAGGATCACGGTGGAAACCCGGCCGGGCGGACCGACCGCGGCGGTGATGGCCTCGTCCACCGAGAGGGCCAGTGCCGATGCGGTCGCGGGCCGCACGACCACACCGTCGGGCCAGCCGGCCAGGGCCTCGATATCGGATTGCAGGGGTGCGTCGAACTCTGCGTGGTAGGTGGCATGGTCGCCGACGATGTTGACGACCGGGCTGTGCGCGCGCCGCGCATTGTGCAGATTGGCCAGACCGTTGGCCAGTCCGGGCCCCAGGTGCAGCAGCGTGGCCGCGGGGGTTCCCGCGATCCGGGCGTAGCCGTCGGCGGCACCGGTGGCCACCCCCTCGAACAGGCACAGCACCGCGCGCATCGCCGGGGTGTGGTCCAGGGCGGCCACGAAATGCATCTCGGACGTGCCCGGATTGGCGAAACAGATATCGACTCCGCGGGCCAGTAGACGGCCGATCACCACATCGGCACCGGTGCTCATGAGCCCCACCCTAGTGCGGAAGCTGTTGCCCTGGTTGCGGGATGAACGGCGGCAGGCCGGGAATGGTGGGGATCGGCGGGATGGTGGGAATCGGCGGGATCAGCGGCGGCGGGGTCGTCGGCGTCTCGCTGGTGGGCTCCGGGGACGGTGGCGGCGCCTCGCTGGTCGGCGCAGGTGCTTCGGTAGTCGACGCCGGCGCTTCGGGGGCCGGTGGTGCCGGGGCCTCCGTGGCGGGCGCCTGGCGGGTGACGGTCCTGGTCTGCGGTGGCGCCTCGGTCACCGGGGCAGGCGCCTCGGCCGGAGCGGGCTGTTGCGGGACGGCCGACGGGGTCGCCGGATTGGCTGTCGCCGTGGTGGTCTGCGAGGTGGGTGTTGCGGATTGATCGGTGCGCATCACAAATACGGCTGCGGCGACGCACACCGCCAGCACGACGGCGGCCCCCGAGCCGATCAGCAGGGCGGGCCGCCGGTACCAGGGAGTCGGTTCTGGCTCCGGTTCGTCCCGATCGGTGAACTGGACCTGCGGCCGGGCGTCGAGACCGGCGAAGCTGTGGGAGGGGTCGGCGTCGATGGGATGGTCCGCCACGAACGGTTCGGCGCCGGGCACCTCGTCGGTATCCTGCGACCAGGCCAGGGCGCGGAAGGTGCTCGACATCGCCGGGTCCGGCGAGGGCAAGTTGGCCGGGTCCGGCGAGGGCAGGTTGGCCGGGTCCGGCGAGGGCAGGTTGGCCGGGGCGATCGTGGTGGCGCCCTCGTCGGCGGCGGGCCGTGCGGCCCTGACGCCCGCGCCGATGGCCGCGGCGAGTTCAGGCTGCGGCAGGGTCACCACCGGCACCCGGAACTGCTCGGACAGGGCCGCCGTCACCGCGGGGATGCGGGCACCACCGCCCACGGAGGCCACCGCCGCCAGGTCGGCCACTCGAATGCCACTGCTCTGCAACGTATCCCGCAGCACGACGAGATAATCACCGAGCGGGGCGCGCAGCATCGCATCCAGATCGTCGCGGGTGACCCGCACCTCGGTGCGATGGCCGGGGAGGTCCACCGGCACCGCGGCCGCGGTCGCAGCGGAGAGCCGCTCCTTGGCGACCCGGCACTCGGCCCGCAATCTGGTCAGCGATCCGATCGCCGAGGTTCCGGCAGCATCGGCCGCCCCGGGAACCCCGGCGAGCACCTGGGCCAGCAGCGCCTGGTCGATCATCGCGCCGGACAATTCGGCGTAGCGCACGGTGGGGGCGATGGGCTGGTAGCCGTTGGCCGCGTCGGCCACCGTGATGCTGGTGCCGGAGCCGCCGAAGTCACACAGCACGACGATGCCGCGGGCCGGCAACCCCGGATTGTCGCTCAACGCCGCCAGCGCGGTGACCGCGTCGGAAAGCAGTGGCGCACTGTGCAGTTGCTGGTCGGCGGCCAGCGCCGCGCGCACCGCCGCCACCTGGCGGGGGTGCCAGTGTGCGGGGTGACTGATACCGGTGTGCGTCCCGCGCGGAACGGCGCCGTACAGTGCCCGCAGCGCCTCGACGAGCAGCGCCTCGGGCCGATGGGTGGTGCCGTCGTCGGCGACCAGGCCGACCGGATCGCCGACACGATCCACGAAGTCGGTGAACACCAAACCCGATGCACGCGTCAGCACCGCCGGCCGCGTCACCGCGGCCCGGCCCACCGTCACGGCCGCCAGATTGGTGGCACCAATCGACAGCCCTACCGACTCTGTCATCACACCCGCCTTCAGCAACCCTATCGGGTTATCCATCTGAATTTGCCGGGCGGACGTTACTAGCGGATGGTGCCGGCACCCGGGATCAGCGGAAGGTCCAGCGCGGTGACCCAACCCGGGGGCAGATCGTTGACCGCGGGCACGGCGTTCAGCGCCCGCAGACCGGTTGCCAGGCAACCCGCTGCCGCGGCGTCGCGGCCGGAGCCGTCGGTGAACCGGAAGGCGGTCTCCTGGGAGATGCTCGGGGTGCCCTCGATATCGACGCGGTACACGTCGTTGTCGTTGCCGGTCGGCCAGTCCGGCGCCGCGTCCAGACCGATCCGGTTGACGTGTTCCAGCTGGATGCGGGTGTCGTCGCGGTACCGGCCGTTGATGGTGAACCGGACGGCCGCCACATGGCCGGCCGGGATGATCCCTTTGGCCGACTTGCGGTCCTCCGGTGTCACCCACTTCTCCCAGGTGGTGGTGATCTCGTCGAGGGTGATCCCGGCCGCATGCGCGATCATCGGCACGGTGGCACCCCAGGACATCACCAGGATGTCGCGGTGCTCCAGCAGCGGCCGGTACTCCGGCGGCTTGCCGATGCCCATCTCGAATTCATAGTCGCCGGTGTAGTTGGTGTAGTCGAGCAACTCCGAGGCCCGCACCCGACGCACCTCCGAGCACAGACCCATCAGGGTCATCGGGAACAGGTCGTTGGCGAATCCGGGGTCGATCCCGGTGGTGAAACACGACGCTCCCCCGGCGGCGCAGGCCTCGTCGATCGGGGTGGTCCAGGACGGCGGGTTGAGCGACATGTGCGGCCACACCCACGGCGTCATCGCCGTCGAGCAGACGTCGATGCCGGCCCGCAGGAAGCGGGTGATGAGGTCGATGTTGGCGTCGGCCTGGGCGGCGGTGGGGCCGTAGTGCACCAGGGCGTCGGGTTTCAGCGCGATCAGGGCGTCGATGTCGTCGGTGGCGGTCAGTCCGATGGGAGCGTCCAGGCCGCAGAGGTCGCCGACATCGCGGCCCACCTTCTCGGGGTTGTTGACGCCCACGCCGACGAGTTCGAACAGTGGGTGTTTGACGATCTCGGCGATCACCATGGTTCCGACGAATCCGGTCCCCCACACCACTATTCGTTTCATGTCGTGCTGTCCCTTTCCCGGCTGCGGTGCAGCGCCCGGATCTCGTCGCGCAGTTCTTCGATCTGCCGTGCCGTGGCGGCCCGGTTGGCGTCGTCCTCCTCGGCGACCCGTTCGACGATCCACGATGCGAGCGTCGCGGTGACGACGCCCAGCAGACTGATCCCGGCGATCATCAGCGCCACCGCGATCAGCCGGCCGCCGAAGGTCACCGGGGTCAGGTCGCCGTAGCCGACGGTGGTCACGGTACTGATGGCCCACCACAGCGCGTCGCCGAATGACGTGATCTGGGCACCCGGTGCGTGGCGTTCGACGTCGAGCACCGCCAGCGAGGCGGCGTAGACGATGGTCACCACACCGCCTGCGGTGTAGGTGGCGACGCGGCCCCGGATGCTGTGCCCGACGACGCGCTGCAGCACCTCCAGCACCACCGCCAGGCTGAGTAGGCGCAGTGGGCGCAGCATCGGCAGCGCCACGATGGCCAGGTCGAGCAGATTGCGCAGGAACCACCGACCACGAGGCTTGGCGAGATACAGCCGGACCAGGTAATCCGCGACGAACACCAGGTACAGCCCCACCATGACGACGTGCAGCACGGCGTCGCCGAAACCACGCGGCTGGGCCAGCACCCGGACCGAATAGCAGGCCAGGAACACCAACGCGACGGCGGCCAGCAGCCACTCGGTCCGCTGCTCGAACCGCTGCAGCCGGGTTTGATCGGTCATCAAGCGGTGAGGATAACTCCGGCGCGGATCAGAAGCAGCGGCGCAGTCCGCCCGGCTCACAAATCAGCGGGTACTGCTCGACCGGGATCGGCAGCGGCCCCTGGTAGGACAAGGTGAAGGGTTTCTTGTCCAGGGTCGCGGGCAGTCCGCACACCTGGTTGTGCGAGACGATGCGGGTACCGCTCAACGTGTTGCTGTCGAACCGGAAGGTTTCCATCAGCGCCTCGGTGCTGCCGTCGGGGCACGTCAAGCCGTCCACCGAACTGATGTTGTAGGCCCACAGACCGTCGGTCAGCACCGCGTCCCCGCCTTTGGCGACCGCGTTCGGGGTCGAGCTGACGTGCAGGCGGCACGCCACGGGGTCGTGGATCTCGGCGCGCAGGTCACCCACCACCGGCACGCAGGAGGGGTAGATCGACCACGTCGCATCCGGCAGGCCCTCCTGATGGAAGGTGTAGACGCCCTGCATCACCTGCTGGTCCGCGCGCGCCGGGCCGGCAAAGGCCACCAGCGCCGCGGTCGTCACCAGCACACCGAAGAATGCGGAAAAGTACTTCCTCACCGTCGCAGTATTACAGGGCGCTTCGGACACGTCCCGGGTTTGTGCCGTGAGAGAGTCAGCCGCATGACTGCACTGGACGGCAAAGTGGCGTTGGTGACCGGGGCGTCCTCCGGTTTGGGCGCGGCGACGGCGAAGGTGTTCGCCGAACGAGGTGCGACGGTGTTCGGTATCGCGCGCGATACCGACCGGCTCGCCGAGGTGTTCGCCGACGTGCCCGGCGGGCGGTACGCCTCAGTGGACATCGGTTCGGCCGCGGCCTGCCGTCAGGCCGTCTCCGACTGTGTGGCGGCGTTCGGCCGGCTGGACGTGCTGGCCAATGTGGCCGGCTTCCATCAGATGCGCCGCACCATCACGCTGACCGACGCCGAATGGGAGCACGATCTGGCGGTCAACCTGAGCGGACCGTTCTACCTGTGCCGGGCCGCGCTGCCACACCTGCTGCAGACCGGCGGCAATATCGTCAACGTCGCGTCCGTGGCCGGTGTCGAGGGCGAGGTCTACTCGGCGGGTTACTGCGCCGCCAAGCACGGGTTGGTCGGGCTGACGCGGGCGCTGGCGGTGGAGTTCACCAAGGAGAAGGTGCGGATCAACGCGGTGTGCCCGGGCGGGATGCTGACCCCGCAGGTGACCGACTTTGCCGCCCCCGACGATGCGGATTGGGAGCTGATCATGCGGATCGCCGCACCGCGCGGTTTCATGGATCCCGTCGACGTCGCCAAGACCATCGCGTTTCTGGCCAGTGCGGACGCGGCGGCCATCCACGGTGCGGTGTACCGCGTCGACAACGGGAAGGGTGCGGACTAATGGACACCATTGCGCGCGAAGATCATTCGATCGCCACGGTGGGCAGCGTAGCCGTCGAGCAATCGGTGGCCACGGTGGGCAGCGCGGGGGTCGCCGGTTCGATCGGCACCCTCGGCAGCGCCGGGGTGGCCGGTTCCATCGCCACGACGAACAGCGCGGGCGTGGCCGGCTCCGTCGCCACCGGTGCCAGCGCCGGTGTGGCGGGCAGTATCGCCGTGTTCGGCAGCGCCTTCACCGTCCTGTGTGTGGCCCTCGTCGGCTGCGCGTGCTGCCTGGCCTGCATGGCCTGCCAGAAATGCCGGGCCTGCGTCGGCTGCGTCGCGTGCACCGACTGTGTGGGTTGCGTCGGTTGCGTCAACTGCTCGGGGCTGCGCGGCGCGGTCGGCTTGCGCGATGTGCACGCCTGACCGCTACATCCCGCGCCGGCGGCCCATCAGCACCACCAGGCCCACCGCGCCGAGGCTGAGCAGCGAGCAGGCCACCGCCGCCGCGATCAGATAGATCTGATTGCGGTCCAACCCATTCGGCGCATCGGTGGCGTTGTCGGCGACGAGCTGCATCCGGTAGTCGCCAGGCAACGGCGCCTCGCGCGGTTCGTCGAGGCCGGGGAACTGCTGGGTGCGGTGCACCTCGAATTGCCGCTCGCCCGTGCCATTTTGCGTCCAGACGCCCCAGGCCGGGGTGACACCGTCGAGCAGGACCTTGCGCTCGCCGTACCGGGTGTCCTCGCCGACATCGACGATCCGCTGCACGCGGAACGGTTCGTACACCGCGCGTGAGTAGCGCACCTGGACGGGCACGTTGTCATATCGCCACACCGGCGGCGGAGGCGGCGGGAGCGGCACCCCGACCGCGGGGATGAAGCCACCACCGAAGAAGCTGCCGACGGCGACGTTGACGGCCGTGTTGAGCGCGTTGACCACCACGGCGGTGAAGCTGTAGGCGGCCAACTCGGCGGCGTACAGCACCACCCGTTGCAGCGGGTTGATGGTCACGATCCGCGGCGAATTCTGGTACACGTACACGACGCGGACCGGGTCTCGGTACGGGTTGACGATGATCGGGCGGTAGTACTCGTCGTATTGCACCCACTCCGGCCGCCACTGCCGCACCGTGCGGTCCCAGTCCAGTCCCCTGGCGCGGAAGTCGGGCCGGTCGAAGTCGCGGTACTGGCGATCGTCGCGATGAGTCACGTTGAGCGACACCGCGAGTGCGGCGATGTCCTGTTGAGGCGCGGGCTCGGGCTGCTGCGCGATGGGCTTGGCGTTGCGCGCCAGTTCGACATCCGGTTCGGGCGCATCCAGCGTCTGCGGACGCACCGTCTCGATGGGTCGGGCCGCCTTGATGGCGGTCGACGCCGTCTCGGTTCCGGAGGGCACATCGGTGACGGTGGGGGTGGCGGCCGCCTCCGCGGTCGGGGCAGCCAGGCTCGACGGAGTGGTCGGGTCCAGCGCGGGTGTCTTGCCGGCCGCCTCAACCGGCGGTGCCGTGGACGGTGGCGTGCTGGGGTCGACCGGGGGTTCGGTCGTCGCGGCGGCTGCCGGTGCCGATGTGGTGGCCGCGGGCGCCGATGTGGGGGCAGCCGTGGTCGGTTCGGCGGCCTTGGTGGTCGTGGTCGGTTCGGCGACCTTGGTGGTTGTCGTCTTCGGGGCTGCCGTGTTGGTGGTCGACGGCGCCGGGGCGGTCGTTGCGGGCGGTGCTGTTGCGGTGGTGGTCTTGGGCGCCGGTGGAGTGGGCGCCTCGACGGTCGGCTCGGCCGTCGGTGACGCCGCCGTCGGTGACGTTGCCGTCGGTGACGCGACGGGCTTGGGCTGCGGGGCCGGGGCTTGGGTCGGCACCACCGGCTCCGGCAGCGGCGCCGGCTTGGGATCCGGTTGCGCTGCGGCCGTGGGCTCCGGTTTCGGTGCGGCCGTGGGCAACTCCGCCGCGGATTTCGGGGCCTGCGACTGCGGAGCCGCCGGTTCCGGCGCCTCGACCACCGTCGTCGTCGGAGCCGACGGATCGGCTTTGGTGTTCGGCGACGCCGCGGCGGGGGCCAGTCCCGAGATCAACGCGGTCAACGAGATGACCAGGCTCGACGCCACACCGGCGACCATATTTCGGCGGGGGAACAGTTCACGCGTTGCACGCACGGTGCATCCACTCCTTTGACGGTCCAAGGAGCGTGGCATCCAGCCACTGCTGCCAAGTTGCAGCCATCTCCCCCGACACTGGCCCCGGGCCAGCAGCTGTCTCGCATGGTTCATCGCCACAACGCCGGAGGCGTTACAACTGCCTGAGCGCCGGAGGCGTTACAACGGCTTGAGCGCCGGAGGCGTTACAACGGCTTGAGCGCCGGAGGCGTTACAACGGCTTGAGCGCCGGAGGCGTTACAGGTGTCCCGACGCCGGAGGCGCGGACCGGGTGCCTTTAAGGTCGAACCGTGAACCGGCTGGACCGCTTCTTCGATATCAGCGCCCGTGGCTCGAGCGTCGCCGCCGAGTTGCGTGGCGGCGTCGTCACCTTCATCGCGATGGCCTACATCATCGTGCTGAACCCGATCATCCTGTCCGGCGGCGCCGACGTCACCGGCGCCAAACTGGGCTTCACCCAGGTGTCGGCGGTCACCTCGCTGGCCGCGGGAGTGATGACCATCCTGTTCGGGGTGATCGCCCGGTTGCCGTTCGCGTTCGCGGCCGGCCTGGGTATCAACTCGTTCCTGGCGTCCTCGGTGGTGGGTTCGCTCACCTGGCCCGAGGCGATGGGCCTGGTGGTGATCAACGGTCTGATCATCGTGTTACTCGCGGTCACCGGGCTGCGCAGGCTGATCTTCGACGCTGTGCCGATGCCGTTGAAACTGGCGATCACCGCGGGAATCGGCTTGTTCATCCTGTTCATCGGGTTGGTCGACGCCGGGTTCGTGGCGTCCACCGGTGGGCCGTCGCCGCCGGTGGGTCTGGGCGGGCATGGCGCCGGTTCGATCACCAGCATCCCGACCGTGGTGTTCGTCTTCACGCTGCTGGTGACCGGCGTCCTGGTGGCCCGGAAGGTGCGCGGCGGCATCCTCATCGGACTGATCATCGGCACGGTGGTGGCCGTCGGCATCGAGGCCATCTGGCATCTCGGGTCGGCCCAGGAGAAACCCGGCGGCTGGGGTCTGTCGGTGCCCACCCTGCAGGGGGCACCGTTCGCGGTGCCGGATCTGTCCCTGGTGGGCGCGTTCAGTCTGGACAGTTTCGGCAGGATCGGCATCCTGGCGGCCGTCATGCTGGTGTTCACCCTGGTGTTCACCAACTTCTTCGATGCGATGGGCACTTTCACCGGTCTGTCCCGGCAGGCCGGGGTCGCCGACGCACAGGGCAACTTCCCGAGGCTGCAGTCCGCGTTGGTCGTCGAGGGCGCCGGAGCGGTGGTCGGCGGCGCGGTGTCGGCCTCGTCCAACACCGTCTTCATCGAGTCCGGCACCGGGATCGGGGAAGGCGCCCGCACGGGGCTGGCCAGCCTGGTCACCGGCGGATTGTTCCTCGCCGCAATGTTTCTCACACCGCTGGCGGCCATCGTGCCCTCGGAGGTGGCGGCCGCGGCGCTGGTCATCGTCGGCGCCATGATGGCCTCGCACCTGCGCGAGATCGACCTTGCCGATTTCTCGATCGCGCTGCCGGTGGTGCTCACCGTGGCGGTCATGCCGCTGAGCTATTCGATCGCCAACGGTATCGGCGTCGGATTCATCTCGTGGGCGGTGGTGCGGACGGCGGCGGGCAAGGGCCGCGAGATCAGCCCGCTGTTGTGGATCGTCGCTGCCGGCTTCCTGCTCTACTTCGCCCGCGGTTGGATCGACTCGCTGATCGGGGTCTGACGATCGGGTGTTGAGGCACCGTTACCGGCATCGAAGATCCGCTCCGCCGACGGCTTTTCGGGCCTATGCTGCCCGGCATGCCCGACTTCGCACCGTCCCTGGCCCCTGAGTTGGCGGACGTTCCGTCCGCCGAAGGTGCACTGCCCGGCCCGGCCGACCTTGCCGGACGGCCCTATGCGCTGCCGGTGGATATCCTCGGCGAACTGTACGGGCCGATTTTCTATGCCGACTACAGCGGCTTCCGCAAGCTCTACGTATGCGCACCGGAGCTGGTCGAGGAGCTCTGCGACGAGGCGCGGTTCGCCAAGAATCTGACCCCGTCGCTGGCCAGGGTACGTCCGTTGGCCGGTGACGGATTGTTCACCGCGTTCCATGGGGAGCCGAATTGGCAAACGGCACACGATATTCTGCTGCCCGGCTTCAGCTATGCCGGGCTGCGCAACTATCACTCCGCGATGCTCGACATCAACTGCCAGATGATCGAGCGCTGGGATGCCCACGCCGGCCGGCAACCCGTCGACGTATCGGATGATCTCCAGAAGCTCGCGATGGACACGGTCGCGCTGGCCGGCTTCGGGGCCCGGTTCCAGTCCTACGATTACGACGGCCTGGCTCCCATCCCGCAGAGTTTCACCGACGCCCTCGGCGAACTCGGAAAAGCGGAGACGACACCGCGATTCGAGGCCGAGCTGGCGACGTTGACGGCATACTTCGACGAGCTCATCGCCGGGCATCGAGCGGGCCGCGAAGACGGTGCCGACGATCTGCTGTATCTGATGCTCGGCGGGCCGGGTCTGGACGAGGCGAATATTCACAACCAGATCATGACGTTCCTGATCGCCGGTCAACTGACCACCTCGGAGCTGATGCCCAATACCCTTTACAACTTGGTGCACCACCCCGCGGTCCTGGCCCGGGTGCGGGCCGAGGCCGACAGCATCTTCGGCGCCGACGATGATCACCTGCCCGACTATGACGACATCGGCAAGTTCGCCTTCTTGCGGCAGGTGATCAACGAGACGTTGCGATTGTCCCCGCCGGTTCTCAGCTTCGACCGGATGGCGTTGGCAGACACCGTGATCGGCGGCGCCTACCCGATCAAGCGAGGCGAGGCGGTCACCGTGCTGACGGGTGCCCTGCACCGGCATCCGGCGTGGGGTGACAACGTCGAGTTGTTCGATCCGGAGCGCTTCGAGCCGGACACCGCGGCCGCACGCTCGACGGCGTTGTTCAAACCCTTCGGCACCGGCGCACGGTCGTGTATCGGCCGGCAGTTCGCGCTGCACGAGGCGACGATGGCCATCGCCCGAATCGTGCACTGTTACCGGCTTCTCGACACCGATCATTACGTGTTGCGCTGGGACGGCCCGCTGAGCCGCCGCCCGGCCGGCTTCCGCCTGGACCTCCAACGTCGCACCGCCGCCGATCGGACGGTCGTCGCGCCGAAGGCGGCCGTCGCCAACCAGGCAGCGACTACCCCGGTGCGCGCCATGAAGCCCGGTACCACCTTGGCCATCCTGCACGGCTCGAATCTGGGCACCTGCCGCGCGCTGGCCAAGCAACTGGCCGAGGAGGCCGGTGATATCGGCTGTGCCGCAACGGTCGGGCCGCTCGACGACGCCGCCGGCAACCTTCCCGAGGTCGATGCCGTGGTGATCGTGGCGTCGTCCTACAACGGGCAGCCGACCGATGACGCACGCGAATTCGTTTCCTGGCTCACGGCTGCGGAGGCCACCCTGAACGGCAGCCCGTTGTTCGCGGTGCTCGGTGTCGGTGACCACAACTGGGCGGACACCTATCAGGCGGTGCCGAGACGGATCGACGAGCGTCTAGCCGAACTGGGCGGCACCCGCCTGGTTCCGCTCGCGGCGGCGGACACCTCCGGCGACCTGACCGGAACGCTGGAAGATTTCTCGGCGGCACTGTGGTCGGCGTTGTCCGAGCGGTTCGGCGATCCCGACGCGGTCGCCGTGACCGATACCGAGGAACCGCTCTACGATCTGCACCTCATCGTCGGCCCCCTGACCGCCGCCATCGACAGCCGGTTCGCCGTGGCACCGATGACCGTGCTGGAGAACACTGAACTGGTCAGCGATCAGAATGCGCTGGGACAGGCCAAGCATTTCGTCCGCATCGCCCTACCCGACGGCGTCGAGTACCACACCGGGGATCATCTGACCGTCCTGGCGGACAACCCGCCCGAACTGGTCGACATGGTGCTCGAACAACTCGAAATCGATCCCGCCCTGCGGCTGTCGATCAACCCACGCCGCACATCGCGGCGGCTCATCGCCCTCGACCGCGAGGTCAGTGTCCGGGAGCTGCTGACCCATTTCGTCGAACTGCGCAAACCCGCGACGCGCAGCCAGCTGCGCCGCCTTGCTGCGGTGAATCCCTGCGTCCCGGAGCGACAGCGGCTCGAGGCCCTGGCCGAGTCGGCCGATCCGTGTCTGCTCAGCCCCATCGAATGCCTGCTGGAATTCCCGGCGTGCGCGGTCACCGGAGCTGATCTGCTGGAGCTGCTGGAACCGATGACCCCGCGGCATTACTCCATCGCCTCGTCCTCGCTGCTGTCCCCGAAGGTGGTCGCGCTGGTCGTCAGCGTGCTCGACGCGCCGGCACGCTCCGGGCGCGGACTGTTCAAGGGCGTGGCATCCAACCACCTGGCCGCGCTGGGCCCGGGAGCGCAGATCCGCGCGCGGGTCGACCAGGCCCGGCAGGCGTTTCGGGCCGGCGCCGACCCGGCGAAGAACGTCATCCTGGTCAGTGCCGGGACCGGTGTCGCACCGTTCCGCGGCTTTCTCGGGGACCGGCTGGCGGCGCGCCAGAACGGCGCCCCGTACGCGCCGGCGTTGTGTTTCTTCGGTATTCGCGATCCCGATGTCGACTACATCTTCCGCGACCAGTTCGAACTCGCCGAGGATCTGGGGATCGTGCGGATGCGGCCGGCCTTCTCCAGGGCACCGCAGAACGGCGTCCGGTACGTCCAGGAGCGGATCACCGCGGATGCCGACGACGTGTGGGCGCTGCTCGGCGACCCGACCAAGGACACCCATGTCTACGTCTGCGGGGACGGCGCCAGGATGGCCCCGTCGGTGCGGCAGGCGTTCCTCGACATCTACCGGGCCCGAACCGGGGCCGACGAGAGTCAGGCCCGCGACTGGCTGATCGGCCTTGTCGAAGCGGACCGCTATGTCGAGGATGTCTGGGCGGGCTGACGCGGGCGCGGAGCGGGCGCAGGCCCGGTGAGCAAGTGCGCCAGCACGGGGGTCAACCAGTCGATCAGCTCGGCGTCGGTCATGTCGACCAGCGGGGGCGTGCCCAGAATGTAGCGCGACACCGCGACGCCGAGTAACTGCGCGCCGACGAGCGCGGCCCGCTCGGCCGGCCGGTCGGGCACCACGGCGGCCAGCGCGGGTGCCACTTGTGCGGCGAACACGCCGAGCAAGGTGTCGGCGGCCATCCGGTGGGTGGCCGCGGCGCGCAGCAGCGGCAGGAAGGACCCGTCCGGCCCCCAGACCTCGACGAACAGCGGGACGAGCACCCCCGCGATGTCCTCTGGGGCGACGCCGGACAGATCGGGAAAGGCGATCTCCAGCCGGGAGGCCGCGGCGAACAGCCCGGCCTTGCTGCCGAAGTAGTGCATGACCAGTGCCGGGTCGACGCCGGCGACGGTGGCCACCGAACGGATCGTGGTGCGCTCGAACCCATGCTGCCCGAACTGCGTCAGGGCAGCGGCCAGGATTGCGGCCCGGGTGGCTTCCCCGTCGCGCGGTTTCGTCGCCATGCCGACCAGCGTATTCAACAACTGTTGACATGAGCAAGTGACGGGCCTAGCGTCGAGTTCAACAGTTGTTGAACTCGACCAGTGGAAGGATCGGCCATGACCGTCACCGTCATCCAGATCGGCCTCGACCCGGACGTCATCGACGTCACCTCCCCCGACTTCGCCCGGTTCCCCGGGCTGACGAGGGAGAAGCTGCGTGCCGCCAACGACGACAACATCGCGGGACTGCGGGCCGCGGGCTACCGGGTGGACAACTGCCTCATCCCGTTCGGGGACGCCGGAGCGGCCAAAGCCCGGAAGTGGCTGGAGTCCGCCCGCTACGACGCGGTGCTCATCGGGGCCGGCGTGCGGCTGGTCACCGGTAACACCGAATTGTTCGAAGCCATCGTCAATACCGCACACGCCACCCAGCCCGGTTGCCGGTTCGTCTTCAACGCCGATGCCGTCGCCACTCCGGACGACATCCGCCGGTGGTACCCGAATCCGGAGGCGGTGACCCGATGACCACGACGACCCCTACGACCGATGTGATCGTCGTCGGCGCCGGGCCCACCGGGCTGACCGCCGCCGGCGATCTGGCGCGGGCGGGCCGCACGGTCACCGTGCTGGAACGCCGGCCCGCCCCCAATCCGGCCAGCCGCGCCTTCGCCACCATGGCCCGGACCTTGGAGGTACTCGACGCGCGCGGATTGGCCGACGATCTGCTGGCCCACGCGCACCGAACCCCCGGGGTGACGGTCTTCGGCGGCGCCCGCATCGACCTCACCCATCTCGACTCGGCTTATCCGTTCGCGATGATCACCCCGCAGACCAATGTCGATGCGGCCCTTGCCCGTTACGCCGTCGAGCAGGGCGCCGACGTCCGGCGTGGATTCGAGATCACCGATCTGGCCCAGGACGGCGACGGTGTCACCGTCGTCGCGCGATCCCGCGCCGACGGCAGCCGCCACAGCTGGCGCTGCGCGTACCTGATCGGAGCAGACGGCGCACACAGCGCCGTGCGGACCCTTGTCGGCGCCGAGTTCCCGGGCAAGACGGTGCTGTCCTCCATCGTGCTGGCCGATGTCAAACTCGCCGCCGGACCGGCCGGTGACGGGCTGACCCTGCGCAGCACACGCGACGTGTTCGCGTTCCTGGCCCCCTATGGGCGCACCGACCCCGACGGCGCCTGGTATCGCGCCATGGTGTGGGACCGGGCGCGCCAGGTGCCCGACGACGCGCCTGTCGACGCGAGTGCGATCGCCGATGTGCTGACCAGGGCGTCCGGCGCCGATCCGGGCCTGCTGGAGATCGGCTGGCATTCCCGATTTCATTGCGACGAAAGGCAAGTCGCGCAGTACCGGCACGGTCGGGTGTTCCTGGCTGGCGACGCCGCGCACGTGCACTCCCCCATGGGCGGGCAGGGCATGAACACCGGTATCCAGGACGCGGTGAACCTGGCCTGGAAACTCGATGCCGTGCTCGGCGGCGCGCCCGAGCATGTGCTGGACACCTACCAGAGCGAACGACACCCGATCGGTGAACGGGTGCTGCGGCAGTCCGGACTGATGGCGCGTGGGGTGACCCTGCATCCGCGCCTGGCCCGCGCACTACGCAATCTCGTTGTGCCGCGCCTGCTTCGGATACCGGCCGTGCGAGACGCCGTGGCGGGCAGCTTCTCCGGGACCGGGCTGCGGTACGGACGCGGCGGGCAGGTCGGCACGTGCGCCGTGCACATCCCGCTGACCGAGAGCCGGCTCACCGTCGTGCAGCGCACGCCCGGTTTCGTGCTGGTCCGCGAGCATGGCACGGCACCGGTCGACGCGCCCGGCCTGCTGCAGGCCGAACGCGCCGACGACGGACCTGCGGTACTGGTGCGCCCGGACGGCTATGTGGCGTGGACCGGATCATCGTCTGATCAGCATGGCTGGCGAGCCTGCCTGTCCTGGTGGAGCGCACCGGCTTCGGTGGTGAGCCGGGGCTGAACGAGAAACGAGCGCCGTCCGACCGTAGCTCACCACCGCGGCACGTCATCTGGTACGAAAGAGGCGACCTCTACGCCATCAGGAGAGTGCCAGCACGTGTCCGCCCCAACCTCGGTGACGGACGCGTCCCCGCCCCAGCAGAAGCGCACCGGTATCCCGAAATGGATCCGAACCCTCGCCATCCCGGTGATCATCGGCTGGATTGCGCTGGTCGCCGTACTCAGCGTGACGGTGCCGCCGCTGGAGGTGGTCGGGCAGATGCGCTCGGTGTCGATGAGCGCGCAAACCGCGCCGTCGGTGATCGCGATGAAGCGGGTGGGTCAGGTCTTCGACGAGTTCAAATCCGACAGTTCGGTGATGATCGTGCTGGAAGGCCAGAACAAGCTGGGGCCCGACACACACCACTTCTACAACGCCATGGTCGACCGACTGGAGGCCGACCCCCAGCACGTCGAACACGTGCAGGACTTCTGGGGCGACCCACTCACCGAAGCAGGGGCGCAGAGCCCCGACGGTAAAGCCGCCTACGTCCAGGTCTACCTGGCCGGCAACATGGGCGAGTCGCTGGCCAACGAGTCGGTGGAAGCGGCCAAGAAACTGGTCGAGGCGGTGCCGCCGCCACCGGGGGTCAAGGTGTACGTCACCGGGCCCTCGGCGTTGGCCGCCGATCAGCAGATCGCCGGTGACCGCAGCGTCCGGATGATCGAGATGGTCACGTTCGTCGTGATCATCACCATGCTGCTGCTGGTGTACCGCTCCATCGCCACGGTGCTCATCGTGCTGCTGATGGTGGTACTGGAGCTGTCCGCGGCCCGGGGCGTGGTGGCCTTCCTCGGCTACCACGACCTGATCGGGCTATCCACCTTCGCGACCCAGCTGCTGGTCACGCTGGCCATCGCGGCCTCCACCGACTACGCCATCTTCCTCATCGGCCGGTACCAGGAAGCCCGAAGTCTCGGCGAAGACAAGGAGTCGGCCTACTACACGATGTTCCACGGCACCGCGCACGTGGTGCTGGCCTCGGGCATGACCATCGCCGGGGCGATGCTGTGCCTGCATTTCACCAAACTGCCGTACTTCCAGACCCTCGGCATCCCGATGGCGGTCGGCATGACGGTGGCCGTCGTCGCGGCGCTGACCCTCGGGCCCGCGGTGATCGCCGTGGCCAGCCGGTTCCGCAGACTGCTGGAACCCCGGCGCGCCATGCGTATTCGGGGCTGGCGCAAGATCGGGGCGCTGATCGTGCGCTGGCCCGGCCCGGTGCTGCTGGCCACCGTCGCGCTGTCACTGGTCGGCCTGCTCACGTTGCCCGGCTACCGCACCAATTACAACGACCGCAACTACCTGCCCGCCGATCTGCCCGCCAACGAGGGCTACGCCGCGGCCGAACGGCACTTCTCGGTGGCCCGGATGAACCCGGAACTGCTGCTCATCGAGTCCGACCACGACCTGCGCAATTCGGCGGACTTCCTGGTGATCGACAAGATCGCCAAGGCGGTCTTCCGGGTTCCCGGGATCGGCAGCGTGCAGGCCATCACCCGTCCCGACGGTAAGCCGCTGAAGTTCAGCACCATCCCGGCTCAAATGAGCATGGGCGGCACGGCGCAGCAGATGAACGAGAAGTACATGGAAGACATGTTCGCCACCATGCTCAAGCAGGCCGGTGACATGGACACCACCATCGGCACGATGAACCGGATGATCGAGCTGATGACCGCGATGAGCGCGACGACGCACAGCATGGTCGGCAAGAGCTCCCAGATGGCCGTCGATATCGCCGAACTACGAGACCACATCGCCGATTTCGACGATTTCCTGCGCCCGATCCGCAACTACTTGTACTGGGAACCGCACTGCTACGACATCCCGGTGTGCTTTTCCATGCGGTCGGTGTTCGACGCGCTGGACGGTATCGACACCACCACCGACCAGTTCCAGAACCTGTTGCCGGACCTGCACCGCCTCGACGAACTGATGCCGCAGATGCTGGCCACGCTGCCGGCGCAGATCTCCACCATGGAGTCCTCGCGGGACATGATGCTGCGGATGTACCAGACGCAGAAGGGTATTCAGGACCAGGCCAACGAGATGCAGGCCAACCAGTCCGCGATGGGTGATGCCTTCAACAACTCCAAGAACGACGACACGTTCTACCTGCCGCCGGATACCTTCAACAACGCCGACTTCAAGCGGGGCATGAAGAACTTCATCTCCCCCGACGGAAAATCGGTGCGCTTCATCATCTCTCACGATGGTGACCCGTTGACCGCCGACGGCATCAAACTGATCGACGACATCAAGGCGGCGGCCAAGGAGGCCGTGAAGGGCACTCCGCTGGAGGGGTCCAGGATCTATGTCGGCGGTATCGCCGCGGCGTTCAAGGACATGCAGGAAGGCAATAACTACGACCTGCTGATCGCCGGTATCGCCGCGCTGACACTGATCTTCGTCATCATGCTGATCATCACCCGCAGCCTGATCGCCGCCGCCGTCATCGTCGGCACCGTCGTGGTGTCGCTGGGCACATCGTTCGGGTTGTCAATCCTGTTGTGGCAGCACATCCTCGGCATCGAACTGCACTTCATGGTGATGGCGATGACGGTGATCGTGCTGCTGGCCGTCGGTGCCGACTACAACCTGCTGTTGGTGGCGCGGATGAAAGAAGAACTGCACGGCGGTATCAGGACCGGGATCATCAGGGCCATGGGTGGCAGCGGTTCGGTGGTCACCGCGGCCGGACTGGTGTTCGCATTCACCATGATGTCGATGGTGGCCAGCGAGATGACCGTGGTGGCGCAGGTCGGCTCGACGATCGGGCTGGGTCTGCTGTTCGACACGCTGGTGATCCGGTCGTTCATGACACCGTCCATTGCCGCGCTGATGGGCAAGTGGTTCTGGTGGCCGCAGGTGGTCCGCCAGCGCCCGGCCCGCAGCCTGCCGCCGTGGAAGACCCGCCCGACCCCGGAAGGTGCGGACGTCTGAGCATCCAGTGACGTTGTCGTCAAAACCGAGCGGCGAACGCCGTCGCACCCCACAATCGTCACTACCATCACACGCGCAGGCGGGGCTGCCCAAGAAGGAGATCGTCATGAGTGCCCGTACCACCTCAGTTTTGTTCGCCGCCGGGGTCGCCACCGCCGCAGCACTATTTCCCCTGAGCAGCGCCCCCGTGGCGGGTGCGGACGTGTGCGCCGGCGCCGACGGCAGGCACTTCGCCGCCGGCGGCTGCACCGATATCGCGGGCGATGTCGCGACGGGTGCGGCCATCGCCGCGGCACATGTCCCCTACGTCCCCGGCGAGGTGCCCTGTTACACCGTCGAAGGGGTGCCGTATTTCACCCCGCCCGGGGATCCGTGCTGACGAAGAGCCCGTCGAGCACGCGGCGCCGGCCGGCGGCGGCCGCCGTCTTGCGTGACGCGGTGTTCAACCGGTCGATGGTCCCGATCAACCACTGATCGGGGTCACGGCCGGGTTCAGCGGCCCAGGCAGCCTGGCCGGCGGCGGCGAACCCGTGACCGCGGTGCTCCGCGCACACGACTTCCTCGTTGACGACATCCCCGCTGATCCAATCGATCCGCCCGGGCACCACCGCCAGTAATCCGACCACCCCAGCCGTGGTGTGCAGGGCACGCAGCTGTCCCAGCGCATGCCATTCCTGCAGATCAGCTGCGCTCGCGGGTGAGATGTTGCGGGCGAGCGCTGGGTCGTCGACACCGAGCCGCTCATATCGGCGTGCCACCATGCGTTCGGCATCCTCGACGCGGTCGAAGCGGCGCAGCCAGACCCCGGCACCGGCCGCCCGGACATCCCGGTACCGGGCGGCGAAGACACTTTCGTCGAGCAGCACACCGGTACCCGTGACCCGTCCCGGTGCGGCCCGGATACGGAGAAACGGCGGAGCGAACATCGCCCACTCGGCACGCACGCAGGCGCGTAACGCGTTCAGATCCGTGAAGTCGTGCACGATGATTTCCACGAACGGCCGGGTGATGTCACGTCCGTAGAAGCGAATTCCGCCGAGCAGTTTCCCGGCGGCGGACCGGATGCGACGGTGCAGGTAGTCCGCGGGCCGCACCGGCAGGTCGATGTGGTCGGCGAACTCCCGCGCGAAGCCCATATCGCTGGTGCGGTCCACCTGCTGGGCGAACCATCGCTCCACCATCGCCGCTCCGCGCGGTCCGTAGAGGGTGTCGGCCAGCGCGAGTTCGTCGCGCAGCGAGGGCCACTCGGCGGCAAGAGACATCGACGGCAAGTAAAGCCCGGCCGCCGTCACGCGACAACCGAATTTCGAGGTGCAGATGAGGGTGTTTGTGGTGGCCACCAGGCGGGAACCCGCGCCACTGTGCCCGTCTCCGACTTCGCCGCAGCCCCTTTCCAAGCGGCCTCCGCACTACGACACGCCCGGATCTTCCACCCCGTCGGGGTGCTGGCGCACGCCACCATCGCGCGGGTGGCCGCGACTGGCGACGGGCTGCCGGTAGCCGACTCCGACAACGTCGAGGCCAGGCTGTCGAAGGGCATCGGCACCCCGGGTCCGCTTCCGGACGTCATCGGGCTGGCTCTGCGTCTGCCGCCGGAGCCGTTCGCGCCGACCCCGTGGGACATCCTGCTGGCCTCGGCCGGCTCGGGACCACTGACCCGGATCGCCGGGTTACGTCCGGTGACGAAGTGGACCGGATCCACCATGACCACGTTGATGCCGCTGCGATACCAGGACCAGAACTGGTGGGTGCGGGCGCGAATGTCCACCCACATCGACGGTTTCGGGGTATCCACCGACGCCGTGCGCCGGCAGCTGCGTACCGGCCCGCTGGAGTTCGACATCGACCAGGCCTGCGGCACGGCGCCGTTCGCGCCGCTGGCCCGGCTGACACTGCGCCGCGTGATCACGCCGTCGCATGACGTGTCGTTCGACCCCGTCCTGCACACCGCACCCGACGTCGCGTTGGCGCCGGGCTGGTTGAGCGGGCTGCGCGCGCAGGCATATGCGCGCAGCCGGCGCGGCCGGCACGCGTCGTGAAGTAGCCGTCGTTTCAATGCATCCGTCGCGGGTATGCCGAGTCCGACCCGACTAGGAGGATCTATGGATGCGTTGACTTTCCTTCGCGCCGAACATAAGAGCGTGTTGGGCATGCTCGAAGTACTCGACGGCGCGCCCCGCGGCGACGGCGCCACCGAGAGCGGGTTGGACACCATGGTGACGAACCTGATCATCGCCGAATCGCAGCACGAGGCCATCGAGGAGCAGCTGTTCTGGCCGGCGGTCCGCAAGGCGCTCGACGATGGGGACGCGTTGGCCGAGCATGCCGTGCAGCAGGAGGCCGCGGCCAAGCACCTGTTGCAGCGTCTGGAAGACGGCTCCCCCGGCGACGCCGACTACCAAGACGCCCTGACCGAATTCGTCAGGGCCGCACGCGAACACATCCAATACGAGCAGGACGTCGTGTGGCCGCGGTTCTCGGCCGCGGTCGATGATGCCGAACTGGCCAGGCTGGGTGAACGGCTGGAAGCGGCCAAGAAGGTGGCGCCCACCCGCCCGCATCCCGACACGCCCTCGGATGCGGTGACGCAGAAGACCATGGGCACAGCCGCCGCCGTCGTCGACCATGTCCGGGATGCGTTCAGCGGGCGCGACGAGAAGAACCCGCCGGATCCGGCTCCGAACTGAAGCCCACACGACAACGGGGCCGGCCATAAGGCCGGCCCCCTCGCCGTGTCGAGTGCTCGTCACGTCATGGCGGTGTGCTGCTCATGCGTGAAGGGCTTCTCGCTGTTCACCGCGGGCCCACCGTCCGGGTTGAGTTCCGCACCCTTATTCTCGCGGGCGGAGCTTCCCAGCCACTCGTCGGCAGGAGACTTGATGTACTTCCACTTCATGCCCTCGGGCCACGGACCCTGCCCCTGGTTCCACGGGCCGCGCACATCACCGTCGCCGTTGGACATGTTGAACGCCACGTTCTGGAAGCGGTCATCGCCGGCCAACGTGCCCGGCGGGAAGTTCACCGGCAGCTCGTTGAGCGCGGCCGTGAACTGTTGGTAATGCGCCACTTCCCGCGTCATCAGGAAGGTCAGCGTGTCCTGGACCCCGGGGTCATCGGTGAACTGCTTGAGATATTCGTAGACGATCTTGGCCCGTGACTCGGCGGCCAGGTTGCTGCGCAGGTCCACCGACGGGTCACCGTTGGCGTTGACGTAGGAACCCGACCATGGCACGCCGACGGAGTTGCTGACATCCGGGCCACCACCGGTCAGCGCGAAGTACAACGGGTTGACCGCCACTTGGTGCATCGCCTGTTCCCTGCCGTCGGCGCTCGCCACGGTCGGCATCCAGTCACACCGCTCGTTGGCGAGCTTGAGGTCGTCGTTGAGACCGTCGAGCAGCATGGTGATCATCGAGCCGACCATCTCCAGGTGGCTGAGCTCCTCGGTGGCGATATCCATGAACAGGTCGTACATCTTGGGGTTCTTCTGACGCAGCACGAAGGCCTGGGTGAAGTACTGCATGGCGGCCTTCAGTTCGCCGTTCGCCCCGCCGAACTGTTCCTGCAGAATCGTGGCGAACCTTGGGTCCGGCGCGCTCACCCGGACGTCGAATTGCAGGTCTTTGTTGTGCACGAACATGAGGCTCCTTGGGCTGGGCAGGAATACGTCCGGCCCGCATACCCCGGCTCAGTGCGGCCAAACTCGCTCAGAACCGGTGGATGAACGTCAGCGCGGTGTCCGCGACCTCCCGCCACCCGCTGTCGATGGTCAACGAATGCCCGCGCCCGGGGATTTCGACGAACTCGGTGACGTTGGGGTTTTTCTTGTAGAGCTTGTAATTGGCGTTGGCGATCGCCCGCGGCACGGTGTGGTCGAATTCGCCGGAGATGATCAGCAGCGGACCACGATCGGGGTTCGTGGTGTCCACCTTGGTCTCGGACGCCGGATTGAAGTTGGCCACGGCCGCCTGGAACAACGGCTTGCCCGCCCCGGCCACCGAGTACCGCTCGTAGAGCCGAGTCGCCTCGTCCTCGGACACCGCATTGCCGAACGCGTAGCGGAATTGCTTGGGCGTCAACGCAATCGACCGTCCGTAGTTCAGCGGGTTGCTGAGTACCGGGAAGGACGACCGCAGTGCCGACCATGGGAGCGGGAGCACCCCGCGGAACGGTGCGGGATCGATCGCAACGGCGACCTCGGCCAGGCCCATGCCGGCGAGTTTCTGGGTGATGAGGCCACCGAACGAGTGCCCGACGATGATCGGTTTGCGGTCCAACGCGCGGATGATGTCGGCGTAGTGCTCGGTGATGGCGTCGACACCCTTGCCCGCGAAGACCGACGGGTCGCGGCGGGCCTCGGCGGTGCCGGCCGGGTCGTCGGGCCAGCCCGGCGCCAGGGTGACGAAGCCGTTCTGCTCGAACAACGCGCGCCAGCTGTCCCAGCTGTCCGGCAGCAGCCACAATCCGTGGACGAAGACGACGGGTCGGGCGCCGGAGCGGTTAGCCGCGTCGATCTCGGCTTGTTCGCATGCGGTGATGGTGGTCATGGGGTGCTCCTCCGGTTGGTAGAACGATCGTTCTTTCTACGTCGATAACCACCCGGGCGGCCGATCTGTTCCCGAGTAGAAGAACGAACGTTCTGGCCAGCGGTATCGTCGTGGTCATGGCCCCTACTGCGCCGGCGTCGGCACCCCGCGAACGGCTGCTGCGCACCGCCACCGACCTCTTCTATCGCGAGGGCATCCACTCCGTCGGCGTCGACCGCATCCTGGCCGAGGCCGGTGTCACCCGGGCCACCATGTACCGGCACTTCAAGGGCAAAGAAGACCTGGTCGAGGCCTATCTGGCCGTCGAAGACCAGACCATCCGCGGGTATTTCACCGCCGCCGAGGCCGCCGCCGGAGCCGATACCGACCTGCTCGAACTCGTCATCGACGGGATCGCCGAGGACGTTGCGCGCTACCACACCCGCGGATGCCCGTTCATCAATGCCGCCGCCGAGTATCCCGACCCGGACAGCCCCATCCGTCGGCTCATCACCGAACATCGCCGCTGGTTTCGGGCCGCTCTGGAACAGGCCGCGGCCGGACACGCCGATGCCCGGGAGATCGCGGCCTCGCTCGCGCTGCTGCGCGACGCGGCGCTGGTGGGCGGCTACCTCGACGGAATCGAGTACGCCAAGCCCGCCTTCGTGCGCGCCGCTCGGCAGGCGGCCGGCCTACCGACCAGGTCCGAGCCCGGCGGGGTGTAGCGACTCGTCATTTCGGGTACGCGATCGTATGCGTGAGCCGTCGATCTTCCCGGAGCGGAGGTACCCGCCCGGCACGCGCCAGCCACCGGTGGCGCGGCTGTGGGTGGCTGTCGTGGTCACTGTGGCGTTCGTCGTAGCGCTGGGGATCGTGGTGCTGTCCTGACGCGGCGACCATACTGGTCGGGTGACGACCGCCGCGAGCATCATCCCGTGGGTCATCGTCGCCGTGACGGTGGCCGCGCTGATCACCATGACCGTGTTGTTAATCGTGGCGCGACGCCAGCTGGCGGGCACCCGCCACGAGCTGGAGCGGCTACGCCGCGAGCAGCCGCGCCGGCGCCGGCCTCGTGGGCTCGCCCCGATGGCCATCAAGACGGTGTGGCAGACCGCGGACTCCTTGATCAACAACGGTGTGCTGGTCACCGTCCGCAACTCGATCGAGGACCTGGCCGGCTGGGCGCAGGTGGAGCGACCCGACCTGGCCCGGCTCACCGCCGACGGCCAGGTGGTCATTCTGTTCTCCGACATCGAAGGTTCCACCGAACGCAATGACGCGCTCGGCGACCGCGAGTGGGTGAAACTGCTTGAGCGACACAACAAACTGTTCTACAAGCAGGTCGAGAAGCACGGCGGTCACGTGGTCAAGACCAGGGCGACGGATTCATGATCGCCTTCGCCGCCGCCGACGAGGCGGTCCGGTGCAGCCTCGACGTCCAGCGGGCGCTGCGCGAGGCCCCCGAGCGCTGGGACGACATCCGGGTGCGCATCGGCATCCACATGGGCACATCGGTGCGCCGCGGGGACGATCTGTTCGGCCGCAATGTCGCGATGGCGGCCCGCGTGGCGGGATTGGCCGCCGGCGGCGAGGTGCTGATCAGCGAACCGGTGCACGACGCGGTGCAGGGTCTGCCCGGTGTCGGGTTCGGGCCGCCGCGCGACGTGGAGCTCAAGGGCTTGCAGGGCAGGCACACCGTCTACCCCGTGACGATCGAGGACGCACCGGCCGCGCTGCCACGCCGGCCGGAACCGTTACCGGGTGGCAGGTAGAGCGGACCTGAGTCGCCATTCACCTCGAACGGGCGATGGGAGCGAAAACCGTTGCGGCAGCGCAGTCCTTGCCAGTCAACGAGGGGCGTGCTATATAAAAAATGTCTCGTTGACATCGATCGTCGACATGCCGCACTCAGCTCTTCGGAACCATCGTGGAGGTGACTATGACGCAGCAGTCCATCGCACCCGGCGCCAACGCTTGTGTCGGCGGGCGGTGCACCCCCACCTGAGCTGCCGATCTTCCGGCGCTCGAGACCTCGTCCCGCGTCACGCGGGTGCTGTGGATCATGTGAACAGGAAAGGAGGCATATCAGAGCGCGACCCATAGTGGTAGCAGCACGACCCGCCCCTGGACCGTCGATGTCAGCGGGGCGGGCGTCTGCCATGTTGAGCTCTCTGGTCAGCGAACATGTTCGACAGCAAGGAGATAGCCATGGTGACGGCCTTTCCGCTCGACGCAGAACCAGCCGACGTCGCCGAGCAGGCGACCCCGGTGATCGTCGACGATGCCGATGACCGCGGCGCCAGGTTTACGCTCCCGATGGAAGTGGACCCGGCCGACTACTGGCACCAGCGCGATGTGGTGGTGCTGCCCGACGATGAGTACCCGACGCATGTCGAGCTGGAGGACATCGCGTAGCCCCCGGCGCGCTGCATATCCGCTGGGAGTTGCCTGACGCAAAGGCCTTTGACAGCCTCTGCTTAAGTTGGCCGCTGATCATCGCGTCATGGCGACGCAATCCCCGCAGTGGTTGGCAACGGCGCGTCTGTTGCGGCGCAGCGGATTCGGGACCACCGGTCCCGCGGTCGACGCCGCCGTCGGTCAACCAAACTTTCTCGTCGCGGCTTTCGACGCCGATCCCGCCGCTGATCAAGGCGTCCAGGCAACCCCGCTGCCCGCCTTCACCACCCCGGCACCCCTGCCGAAGAGCGCCGGCACCGACACACGCAAGGCCCGCAACCGGCAGTTGTCCGATCAGTTGAACACCCTGTCCGCGTGGTGGCTGCACCGGATGGTCGCCGTGAAACAACCGCTGCACGAGAAGCTCACGCTGTTATGGCACAACCACTTCGCCACGTCGGCGGCCAAGGTGCGCGACGCGGCAATGATGGCCGAACAGAACGAGAAGTTACGCGCGGGCGCCTTGGGCGACTTCCGGTCGCTGGCCTACGCCATGCTCACCGACCCCGCGATGCTGCGCTGGTTGGACGGTCAACAGAACACCAGCAAAGCGGCCAACGAGAACCTCTCGCGCGAGTTCATGGAGTTGTTCGCCCTCGGCCATGGCAACGGGTACACCGAAGCCGACGTGCGTGAAGGGGCGCGGGCGCTCACCGGGTGGGTCATCGGCAAGGATGGGCAGGCCGGCCTGGTCGCCAAACGGCATGACGCTGCAGACAAGACGGTGCTGGGGATGACCGGCCCGCTGGACGCCTCGTCGTTCTGCGACGCGGTGTTGGCTGCCCCGGCATCGGGTCGCTTCGTCGCCGGGCGATTGTGGCAGCAGTTGGCATCGGACAATCCGCCCTCGGATGCCACGCTGTCCCGCTTGGTCGACGCCTACGGCGACGGTCGCGACCTCAAGGCGTTGACCTTGGCCGTGCTGAACGATCCGGAATTCGGCTCACAACCGTCATCGGTGGTGAACACCCCGGTCGAGTGGACCGTCGGATTGGTCCGGGCGCTCAACGTGCCCGTCGCGGACAAGGGCAACACCGACCTGGCCATGAGAACCATGAAGACGCTGGGACAGCAGCCCTTCTATCCGCCCGACGTGGGTGGCTGGCCGCGCGGCCAGGCGTGGTTGTCCACCGCCGGCGCCGGCATCCGGCTCAAAGCCGCGACCGCGTTGGCGCGCAAAGGCGACGTGTCGGTCGTCGCGCAGGCCGCACCGGCCGACCGCATCGACGCCGCCGGTTACCTGCTGGGCATCGGGGAGTGGACCGATCACAGCGCCGCGGCGCTGCGGCCCTTGATCACCCGGCCACCCGAACTGGTGGCCGCGGCCGCCAACACACCCGAGAACCTGACGTCGTAGAAGGTGCACATGGTGGAGTTGAACCGGCGAAAGTTCCTGTTCGCGAGTACTGGGTTGACCGCGGCCGGACTGCTGACGGCCGGGGTGTTCGGGCTGCCCGAGCTGTTACAGGCCGCCCGCGATCGGCCACTGACGCCCGGGTCGGGCATCTTGGTGCTGGTGACCTTGTACGGCGGAAACGACGGCGTCAACACCCTGATCCCGTACGCCGATTCCGCCTATCACCAGGCGCGACCGGAATTGGCTTATGCCGCTTCAGATGTGCTGCACCTCGACGACCAGCTGGGTCTGAACCCCGGTATGCCCGGCCTGGCCGGGCTGTGGCGGTCCGGTGAGTTGGCCATCATCCGTGGTGTCGGTTATCCCAAACCCGACCACAGCCATTTCCGGTCCATGGACATCTGGCAAACGGCCTCACCGGACGAACCCGTCTCGACGGGGTGGATCGGCCGGTGGCTCGATGCCACCGGCGACGATCCGCTGCGGGCGGTGAACATCGGTACGGTGCTGCCACCCCTGGCCGTCGGTGAGAAGTGCACGGCCGCAGCGGTCTCCGTCGGCGGTGACAGCACCATCGCCTCCTTCGAGCACGCCGTGAACGCGCTCGGCGTTGCCGATCCACGGGACACCCCGGCCATGGCGATGGTGCGTGAGTCCTACCGATCCGCGCTGACCGCGGATCACTCCCTGCAACCGGCGACGCACCACGAGCACACCGCTGCCCACAAGGACGCGACGACCGACAACGTCCTGGCCGACCAACTGGCCGTCGTCGCCCACTGCATCTCGGCCGGTGTGCCCACCCGCGTGTACACCGTCAGTCTCGGCGGCTTCGACACCCACGCCGACGAACGCGATACCCAGCAGCGCCTGTTGGGCAAGCTCGACACGGCCGTCACGAGCTTCCTCAAACAGATGGCGACCGATCCGCACGGCAAAGATGTTGTTTTGATGACCTATTCGGAGTTCGGCCGCCGTGTCCGCGCCAACGCGTCACAAGGCACCGATCACGGCACGGCCGGACCGATGTTCGTTGCGGGCGTCCCCGTGCATGGTGGCTTCTATGGTGACGAGCCCTCGCTGACCGACCTGGACAACGGCGATCTGAAGGTCACCACGGATTTCCGCGACGTGTACCACGAGGTGTTGACCCGCACCCTCGGTGCCGATCCTGGCCCGGTGGTCGGCGCAGGTCGCAAAGACGTCGGTTTCCTGGCCGGGTAGCCGCGGCTATTTACTCGTCTTTACTCGTCGGCTCGGCCGAACTCCGCGATGTTGAACCCGCTGACTCCTTCTTGGGGCCATGCGGCAGGCTGGGCGTTGACCGCACCGGGATGCCGGCGTCGGTCTTTTGTTGCTTCTGTGCATCCTGTTTGGTCGTTGTCGACGCGGCCTGCGACGTATCGGCCTCAGCCGTGGCCACCGTGGGGCGGCGCTTGTCCGAACGATCGGTCTGCGGGCGCAACCACCGGTCGATAGCGGTGGTGTTGATGCCCAGCTTCCGCAGCGGTTGGGTGATCGGCAGGCTGGGCTTCGGACGCACCGGCCTGTCGGCGTCACTGTCATCGGTAGCTGGTTGCGGCGCAGCCTCTTTGGCGGTTTTCGGCGTGGCCTCGGCCGGTCGCGGAGCCGGTTCGGCCTGCGTCGTGTCGGAATCGGCTGCGACCACGGTGGGGCGCCGCTTGTAGGAATGATCGATCTGGGGACGTAACCAGCGGTCGACAAGGGTGGTGTCGAGGCCGACGTCCCGCAGCGGCTGCGTAATCGGCAGGCCCTCCGTCGGGACCACGTAATGCGTGGTGGTGCCGCCGGCGGCATTGACCGAGACAGTCTTCAAGGTGCCGGGGGTGTCCGGGTCGGCAGCCGCACCGTAGAAGGGATGCACGTAGGCGACACCCATCACCGCATTGAGCACCGACAGTGTGGTGGGACGGTCCGGCCAGTCCGACAGGCCGTCGTACTCGCGGACGATCTCGGTGGTCGCATACGGGGTCGGCAAGATGCCAGGGGGCACCGACAACCACAGCAGGGGGTTCTTGGCTACGATCCCGCCGGTGGAGTTCATCGGATCACCGAACGTCACGAACGCCAGGTCCGCACGCGGACGGGCAGGGGTGATCTGCAGCGCGAGTGACTGTTTGACGTAGTCGAGCACGATGGCGCCCTGGCTGACCCCGGCCAGGGTGATCTTGATGCCGTCGGGCACCGCGTCCAGATGTGTCTTCACCCCGCTGGCGCCGATCGCCGAGTCCAGGGCGAAGAGCAGTCCGGCGGGATAGCCCACGCCGGTGATCGGTCCGGCGCCCTCCAGATAACCGTCGGCCAGGCCAAGCGCTTCCTGTGCCGTCGGGACCGTACTGCACAGACAGGTGCCCTGCAGGTAGAAAGCGACAACGTCAGGAGGCGTATCGGCAGCCCGGGCGGGTGCAACGCCGACCGCGAGTGCGAACACCGCAACGAAACCCAGGATGCTGAGGCGCTTCTCGGTCCCCACGGCGCCACCTTTCACAGTGGTACGGCAGTACAAGAGCTGTCGGCTCACAACATAACGGAGTGGACGTCGCGGTGCCCGGTACCGGATGCACGTCACAGCGCTGACCGCCATCGCCAGATTCACGCTGATTCCGACCAGTGCTTGGGGCGCCGGTGGTCGTTAGCGTCCGGCGCATGTCTGTCACGGATGAACTGTTGGCCAACAACGCGGAATACGCCAAGACCTTCGACGGCCCGTTACCGCTTCCGCCGAGCAAGCATGTTGCGGTGCTCGCGTGCATGGATGCCCGCTTGGACGTCTACCGCATCCTCGGGCTCGGTGACGGCGAGGCACATGTCATCCGCAATGCCGGTGGAGTGGTGACCGACGACGAGATCAGATCCCTGGCCATCAGCCAGCGCCTACTCGGCACCAAGGAGATCATCCTTATCCACCACACCGACTGCGGCATGCTGACATTCACCGACGACGAGTTCAAGCGCGGCATCCAAGATGAAACCGGCATCAAACCCGCTTGGGGCGCAGAGGCTTTCGACGATCTGGCCGAGGATGTGCGTCAGTCACTGCGCCGGATCGAGGCCAGCCCCTTCGTCACCAGGCACGAGTCGTTGCGCGGCTTCATCTTCGACGTGGCAACCGGCCGGCTCGACGAGGTCATCCTCTGACTGCACGCGGAATACGGTGCAAATGGAGGTCAAGATGTAGGGTCTTCAAGACCGGTGTGCTTGGCAGGACCAGTGTGGTGTTCAACTGGTTCACCGGCCCCGGACGTGTCGGCATCCAGTCGATGTACGTGCACTTGCCGACCAGTGACTGAGCGCAGAATCCTGATCGCTGGGCATTGACCACGTAGCTCAGCGACGTCCCGCCAGCGCGAGCAGCCGATCAGCGGGTGCAGCAGAACGAGGCGTTGTGGCTGGGCCGAACAGGCCAAGCGACCGAAGTTCGTCGATGGTCGAGGCGATTTCCAGCAGAAGGTAGGACGCGAGAACGTCAGACGGTTCCCACTGGCGCCCGAGCCCGTCACACAGATCCTTGGCGTGCAGGGTGAGATCCATGACGCGCATGTTCAGCAACGTCATCCCCGACCGCGCACCCGCCCGATGATCGACCATCGCGCCAAGGTCGGCAACGGCGGCAACGTCGCGCAACATCTGTTCGTACCGCCAGAATTGTGCAACCACATCGCTGCCGATGTAGTCGTTGTTTCGTGTCAGTGCGGTGGCGGCGGCGTCCGCGCCGTCGAGCAGCATCGCATATCGGTGTCCTCCTCCTGCAACATGATTGACCAGATCGGCGATCGTCCACCCGTCGCACCCGCTGGGCTTGTCAAAATCGCCTGGCGCGACAGCGGCAAGAGCATCGACCCACAACTGCTCAGATTGATTAAAGGCCTCATCGATCTCCACGAGCGTCACGCTACAGCCACGCCGCGCGACCGAGGTGAAGACCCAGGTCAATCACCCGTTCTTGACATTGTGCTGTGAGATAGCTTGCCGTGGAGTAGTTCTCGTCGAGTGCCGGCTCGCTGGCCAACCGGCGTCACTCGTCACGGGAGCAGCCACTTGACCCTGGTTGCTCCACCGAGGTTCCTGACGCAGCTGTCGACCATGCCGTTGATGTTCCAGTTGGTCGCCGCCTGCCACCACCAACCGGTGAGGCTGTTCGCATCGGCCGAATCCATTGAGCCGAGAGGTGAAATGTCCCAGTTGTAATCCCGAGACCCCGGTGTGAACGTGCCGTTGAGGTGGCCCTGCGTCGCCCAGGCGTAGGCGGTGCCGCTTTGCGCCTTGACCACAATCGCCAGGGCGACGTTGTAATTGCCGGCTCCTGAGTCGTGGAAATGTCCCGAGAATCCGCTTCCTCCAGCGCCATAGACGTCCAGAGCTCCCCATCCGCCGACCGGCACGCCCGAATGGAAGACGATCGGCCCGGTATTCAGCGTGATGTGACCGTGCCTGCGCGTGACGAACTGGCTCGGCTCACCGGAGTCACTGTCCGCCGATAATGCGGATCCCCCACCGAGCAAGGCGGCGCCCTCGCTGGTGACCTGCAGTTCAATCATTTCTTCTACTTCGTTGACGCTCATGGTGACTCCTCCTGGTGAGTAGGCATGCGGTTCGGTATGCATCGGACGGTAGAAGAGGCGGCCGACGTCGCAGCGAGTAACTGACTACTCGACTTTCCAATGACGCTTGTGGGACAGGCCGTTTCGGGCGCAATGTTTTGACTCCTCCAGTTGATGAGCAGCGACGCTTCGGCGGCGGGCAGCGAAGGCTTGGTGCAGCAGTCCTGCCAGCCCGCGTCCACATGCGTGGATGCGTCGGCCGCGTACGGGAAAGTCTCAGCTCGTGAAGGTCGGTACGGTTTTTGGGTATGCATTTTGTAGGCTATAAGCCTATGATTCGCATACCGGAGGTGAATGATGGCAAGGCAGCGCAGCACGGCGGTCCCCGCCGGCCTCGCCGCGCGCCCACTGCGCACCTTCCGCACCGGGCAGGCCGAGGAAATCTACGCGTACCCCGGCCCCGAGATCGCGCGGCTCCACGAACACGGCCTGCTCCACCGCCTGGCCCACGGTTACTACGTCGTGATCCCGCAAGAAATGCTGGGCCGCAAATGGATGCCCGATCTAGAAGCCGCCGCCGCCGGAATCGCCACCACGGTCTACGGCCATGACGACATCGTCGTCATGGGACTCAGCGCCGCGCGCCTGCACGGCGCAATCCCCCGCGCTCTGGCAACCGCCATCGTGGCAGTACCGCGCCAACACCGCCCCATCACACTCATCGACCGACCGGCGGTCGTACGGTTCGTCAAACGCAACACCGCAGAACTCGACGCCGAACGCGTCCGCACTGACCTCGGCCCCACACTGGCAACGACGCCCGAACAAACCATCCTCGACCTCGCACACCGTTCCACCCTCGGCGACAGCGCAACCGACGTCCCCGCCGCCGTCAAAGCCCTCTACGCACGAGCGGATCCAGACCGTTTGCGCCAGCTCGCCACCGAACAACGCCGCCTGGCCTCCCTGCGCCGGGCGGAAGACTGGGCCGGGATCGATCATGGATCCTGACGAACGCGACTCGGTCGCAACGCAGTTCGGCGCATCCGCCGAACAAGTCGAGCGCGACCACCTCATCTCCCACCTCCTCGCGTTCCTCAGCCGTGAGTTCGGCGACCGAGTCCACTTCATCGGCGGCACCGCCCTGGCCCGCACCTACCTCCCCGACGGACGTCTCAGTGAGGACATCGACCTCATCGCCGTCGGCAGCCGCAGAGAGGTAGCCAACGAGCTCGACGCCACACTCCCCCGCGCCGTCGCGCGCACCCACGGCAGGCTAACCGTGGAACCCGCCCTCAGCGCTACCGCAGACACCCTGCCGGTGCTGTTGCAACCGTCGGACGGACGCTCGGTCCGCCTTCAATTGCTCTCCGCACGTGAGCGGGTCGTCTGGCCGACGGAACGCCGCGCCCTGTTCCAGCGCTATGCGGACGCTCCCGCCGCCAAGATGCTCGTACCCACGCTTCCTTCGTTCGCGGCGTCAAAGACGGCGACATGGACGGACCGGCACGCAGCCCGCGACCTATGGGACCTTTGGGCCCTGAGCCGCCTCGGCGCCATCGACGCGGACGCCGCCGCGCTGTTTCGCCGATACGGACCGACCAACAAGGCGCCGACACGGCGCATGTTCGACCGGGTCCTGCCGGACGCCGAGTGGCAGGCGCAGCTGGCCGGACAGACCCGCCTGAACATCTCCGCAGCCGAAGCGCTCGCCGCCGTGCGCGAGGCCTGGCGACATGCCGTACGACCCGCCCAGACCTTCATAAACGGTGAATAGACGATGCGTTCAAGACGCAGATCTTGAAGAAAAATCACGCTCTAACGTGGGGCGGGCGGGGCTCGAACCCGCGACCAAGGGATTATGAGTCCCCGGCTCTAACCAACTGAGCTACCGCCCCTGTCGCGCATCGGCGCGACAGGCATCTTCGCACGTGGTGAGGCCACGGGCGATGAGTGGGTTCCGCACCGACGGCGCCACTAGCAACGGACGTGCGCTGCCAGCCTCTACGCGGCGCACAACGGTCCCGCCAAAGCACGAGAACCGGGGAATCGTGGCGAATACAGCACATTCACACTATCCCTGCTCACAGTCATATCAGCCGGAAGGCAGCAAGGAACACGAGCTGAACCGCCGCAGGCGCTGTATACAATCGCTGTAGATCGTATCCAGGGAGCAGCTATGGGAAATGAGAACGCCGCAAGCCGCGTGGCGTCGGTGCTGCGGGCCGAGATTCTGCAGGGCGACCTGGCGCCGGGGGCGCGGCTATCCCAGCAGTGCACAGCCGAACGCTTCGGCGTCAGCCGCATCCCCGTGCGGGACGCCCTGGCCGTTCTCGCCGGGGAGGGCCTGGTCCAGCCGAGCACCAATGCCACCGCCGTGGTCACTGGCATGTCCGTCGCTGAACTCCAAGAGCTCTACGAATTACGCCAGGCCGTCGAGCCCGTCGCCACCGAGCTCGCCGTGCCGAATGTCGGCCGCGCAGACATCCTTTCGATGCGCCACCACATCGACGTCATGCGGAAGGAAACCGACGCCCGCCGCTGGCTGAGTGCCAACACGGCCTTCCATGCATCGGTGTACCGCCGGGCGAATCGACCCCGGATGATCGAACTCGTCGAACAGCTCCGCTGCCTGACCGACCGTTACATGTACTTCCACCTCGAAATCGTGGGCCAGACCGAGCACCTCGACACCGAACACCTGAAGATTCTGGACGCCGTCGAACGCGGCGACGGGCCTCTGGCGGGCCAGCTCACCCGCGAGCACCTGGCCTCCTCACACGACTTCATCCTCACCCACATGCTCGAGATACAGGGTGCCGCCGGCGTTGACGGCACCGACGCCGCTACCGGCCCCAGCCGACAGAGCTAGTCAGGTGGTCACCATTCACGTCACCGACGTTGCTCATGGCAGCGCCGCGTACCCACCGGACCGGTCCACCGTGGTCGCAGCCCTGCAGTCACTGCCCCCCTTGCACCGAGACCTGATCCGTCGGGCCCACTTCGACCGGTGCACCACCGCGGAAATCGCCGACGATCTTCGCCTGCCGGAATCGGTGGTCAAATGCGAACTGCACTGCGCCCTGCGCGATCTGCTCCGGTTGGTCCGATCCGGCGCGGCGTGAACCTCGCGTCAGAGGCTGCGCAACCTGACGAGTCGGTCGGCCATCACCCGCTGCGATACCGCCGCCTGTTCGGCGAACGCCTCGAATGCATGCGGGCAGCCCGGCAGCACCCGCAGTTCGGTGGGAACACCAGCGTCGATCAGGCGGCGCGCATAGTCGATGTTCTCGTTACGGAAGATGTCCAGATCGCCGACGTCGATGTAGGTGTCGGGCAACCCGGCCAGATCGGTTGCCCGCGCCGGCGCCGCGTACGGCGACACGTCGGGACCGCCCGCCGCGGCACCGAGCAGTGCACCCCACCCGGTCCGGTTGTCCTCGTAGTTCCACACCAGATACTCCGGGGGCAGTTGAGGATCCGGTTCCACCGTCCGGTCGTCGAGCATCGGGTAGATCAGGATCTGCTGGGCCAGTGCCGGTCCGCCCCGATCACGAGCCAGCAGGGCGACCCCGGCGGCCAAACCGCCGCCGGCACTGTCCCCCATCACCGCGATCCGCGCCGGATCGATGCCTAGTTCGGCACTGTGCTCGGCCAGCCACACCAGACCGGTGTAGCAGTCCTCGACCGGCGTGGGGTGCGAATGTTCCGGAGCGACGCGGTAATCGACGAGCAGCATCGACGCGCCACTGTCGGCCGCATACGCCCGCATCGCGACGTCGTACACGGGCTGCATCGGCAGGATCATGCCGCCCCCGTGCAGATACACCACAGCAGCACCGGACGGTGACGCGCCCGCGAACCAGGCCATGCCGATCTCGGCACCGTCATGACCAGTCGCGGTGTAGTCGGTGCGTTCGACCCCCGGCGGCGGTGTCCGGGTATCGGTAAGCCGCTGGAACAGTTCGGCGCTGTTGGCGCGGCGAGTGGCCACATCGCCCACCGGGGGCGGCGCCGCGTCTGCGCCGACGAACCGGCTGAGACCGTCGAGCACCTGCGGATCGATCGTCAGCGCCATGCGGGCATCCTAGCCGGTCACCGGCGCGCCACCGCGACGGCTCGCCAGCGATAGCCCGAAAGCGAAGGGTCAACGACACCAATCGAATTCCCGCATACACTGCGGCTCATGAGCGCGCCCCGCGGTGACAAGCCGTCCCGCACACCCGTCATCGCAGTGCTCGTCGCCGTGGGCCTGGCGGTGATCGCCGCGGCGGTGGTGTTCGGCGTGCGTCGGATGCAGGATCGCCCCACCGTCGCGACGTCAGAGCCCACCACGACAGCAGCGACACCGTCCGGCGAGCTCTCCCCTGCCGAGCTGGCCGAGTACGACCAGCGCCTGATCACCACGCTGCGCTCCAAGGGTCTCGCCATCGAGAACCCGCCCATGACGGCACGCGACGCGCATCTGCTCTGCGCGCGCCTGCAACACGGCCAATCGGTCGAGCAAGCGAAACGCGATTACGCCCAGGTGATCCAGGGCGACACCACCGTCGCCGACGTATTCGTGTCGACGGTGATGTCGATCTACCCCAGTTGTCCCTGACGGCGGACGATCGAGGGTGGCTCTGGCAGTACCTGTACCGTCAGGGTCTCCCCGATGGCCGACCCGCCTGCCAGCCTGGTCATGATGAGAGACAACGAATTCACCGACCACACCGACCTTTTCGGTCTGCACGGGAAGTACGCACTGGTCACGGGTGGCACCAGGGGCATCGGTCTGATGATCGCCCGTGGACTGGCCCAGGCGGGCGCCCGCGTTGTGATCAGTTCACGCGATACGCACGCGTGTACGCAAGCACAGCAACATTTGTCGGGATTCGGTGACGTTCGCGCGATCCCCGCGGACCTGTCCCGTCATGACGAATGTCTGCGCCTTGCCGACCTCGTGACGTCCAGCTCGAAGCGACTGGACATCCTCGTCAACAATGCCGGAGTGATGTGGCGCGAGCCACTGGCGACCTTCCCGGACGAGGCGTGGGAAACGGTGCTCGGACTCAACCTCAAGTCGCCGTTCTGGCTCGTTCAGGCGCTGCTGCCCGCGCTTCGCGAAGCCGGCACCGCCGATGATCCCGCGCGGATCATCAACATCGGCAGCATCGCCGCCATCCACGTCGCCCAAGCACCCAACTACTCGTACGCCAGCAGCAAGGCGGCGCTGCATCAACTCACCAGGGTGCTGGCCAGAGAACTGGGACCGCAGCACATCACGGTGAACGCGGTCGCGCCGGGAGTGTTCCCATCGCAGATGATGTCGTCCACCCTCGATGCCATCGGTGACACGATCGCGGCGGCCGCACCGCTACGCCGGCTCGGCCGTGCCGACGACATGGCCGGGACCGCCGTCTTTCTCGCCAGCCGGGCCGGGTCTTACCTCACGGGCGCCATCATCCCGGTCGACGGCGGCGTAGCGACGACCGCAACGGGCACCCCCTGAGGAGACCGTCGCGATGTCGGGGTACCCGCAGTGCCTCCCTCGAACGGCTGGACGCGCCTACGGTGAAGACATGGCCACGCTGGATCTACGCACCGAGATCCGCAGCTTTCTCACCTCACGTCGCGCCCGTATCACACCGGCACAGGCGGGCCTGAACGCCTACGGCGGCCACCGTCGGGTGAAAGGGCTGCGCCGAGAAGAGGTGGCGCTGCTGGCAGGAATATCGGTCGACTACTACGTGCGCATGGAGCGCGGCAGCCTCGCCGGCGCCTCCGACGGTGTGCTCGACGCGCTGGCAGCTGCCCTCCAACTCGACGAGGCCGAGCGCGACCACCTCTTCCAGCTGGCACGCCAATCCGGGGGGCCCAGCCGGCGACATCGGCACAAGGCCGCCGTGACGGTGCGCCCTCCGCTGCAACAGGTACTCGACGCCATCACCGACGCGCCGGCCTGGATTCGTAACAGCCGATACGACGTGCTCGCGATGAATCGCTTGGCCCGCGCGCTGTACGCACCGATGCTGGCCGACCCACGTCGACCCGCGAACACCGCTCGGTTCGTCTATCTGCGCCCCGAGACGGCCCAGAAATTTCTTGTCGACTACCACCAGATCGCCAGGGACGCGGCCGCCAAGCTCCGGATGGAAGCCGGCCGCAACCCGCACGACGAGGACCTGATTGCCCTGATCGGCGAATTATCGACGTGCAGTGAACTATTCCGGCAGAGGTGGGCATCGCAGGATGTCCGGTTGCTTCGGTCCGGGCGTAAGCGATTGCACCATCCGGTCGTGGGCCAACTCGACCTGGACGTCGAGTCTCTCCAGCTGCCCGACGAACCCACTCTGCACCTCAACGTGTACACCGCAGCCGCGGGCACGCCGACCGCGGACGGTCTCGCGTTATTGGCGTCGTGGGCGGCCACCCAACAAATGTCGGCGACGGTGTGAGATTGCCCGCAGGCGACGATTCTGATGCCGGTGTCCGAGTGCGGCAATGCCAGACTGGTTTACATGACCGTTACATGGGAATGGTCCTGAGCAGTGACCACACGACACCGCCCCTTGTCGGCATGGCTGCGATGCCTCGTCGGCACTCACCCGCTGTCGCGTCGGAGCGACCGCATCCAGGCGCGCGTGCTGGCGCTCGCCGTCATGATGGCCCTCGTCGCGATCCCCATGTGTGTCAGCCCGGCCCGCGCCTATCAGGCTGAGGTGCTCAGCCGCAGCGAAACGCAGCTCCGCACCCTGCGGCCCGTTGATGCCGTCGTGCTTCCGCCGGCTGCATCCGCCTCGCCGTCCCGCACGCCGAGCGCTGCACGGGTCGTGCGCGTGCAGTGGAAATCCGCCTTCGTCGAGCGAACCGCCGATGTGCAGACCCGTGCCATCGCCCGGCCCGGTGATCACATCCGCATCTGGCTGAACGCGCACGGCGATCCGACCGCGGCGCCGTTGTCACCTTCCGATGCCACCGGCCAGGCCGTCGCGTACGGCATCGCGATCTGGCTGTCGATTACCGTCGCCTGCGCCGTCCTCTACCTGCTGATGCGGCGCATGCTCGACCGCGGCCGTCTCGCCGCGTGGGAGCACGAATGGCGACGGGTCAGCGACGGCGGTTGGGCTAACCGGGACCGCTGACGCGGGTTGCCGTCGACCCACCGACGGCAGAGCTCACCACCTCACGGCGGCATTCCGCCGCACTCACCGCCCCGGGATCGGCAAACGAGACCGACGTCGCGGGCGGCATCACGCGCACTGTCAAACGTGAACCTTTGCGCACGCCTGTGCCTGGATTGATGTCAGGGACGCAATGATCCAGTTCACTCCAGCCCTTGTTTATGGCCTGGGTCACATGGTAGAACCATCTCTGTCAGATGTGACGGTGATGGAACGGATGTGACGATGGTTGCAGAGCGGGTCCGCGAGGACCTCGTGAAAGCGGCTCGGATGTACTTCCTGGACGGTTCCTCGCAGCAGGAGATCGCCTCGGTGCTCGGGACCAGCCGGTCCAACGTCTCCCGGATGCTGGCCGCCGCTCGGGAACAGGGCATCGTCGAGATCCGCATCATCGACGGCACCGAGCGCAGCGACACCCTCGAAGCCGAACTCAAACAGCGCTTCGGTCTGCACGACTGCCAGGTGGCCGCCCATACCCCCGGTTCCACACCCGCCCAAACGGTTTCGAAGCTGTCCTCGCAGTGGCTCCTGGACAACATCCAGGATGGCCAACGCCTGGCGCTGTCGTGGGGCACCGCCCTGCAGGCGATGGTGTGGTCGATCACCGCCAGTCGGCAGTACGACGTGGAGGTGGTCCAACTCGTCGGCGGCCTTTCGGCGGTCGACGCCGGGGTCACCGGTCAGGAACTGGTGCGGGAGTTGGCAACTCGGCTCGGAGCCCGGTATCGCTACCTGCACGCGCCGGCACTGGTCGCCAACCTCACCGCGGTCGAGGCCTTCCTCAGTGAACGCTCCGTATCCGGCGCCCTGGACGCCGCAAAGTCCGCCGATATCGCCTTCGTCGGCGTCGGCACCTACGGGGACAGCTCCTCGGCGGCGATCATCGACGCGATGGCGCTGAGCCCAGAAGATCGCGCCGAACTGGACACCATGTCCCCCGCTGGCGATATCTGCGCCCGCTACTACGACATCAACGGTGTGCCGGTGCCCTCTCGCGCGGTGCACGACCACGTCATCGCCGTCGACCTCGACGACTTACGCCGGGTGCCGATGGTGGTGGGCGTGACGTCCGGGCGAGTGAAGGCGCCCGGTCTGGTCGGCGCGCTCCGCGGTGGTCACCTCGACGTCTTGATCTGCGACGAAGCCGCCGCCCGCGCGGCGCTGGCCCTCGACGCCGCGACCCCTCGACTCGGTACGGAAGGACTGTGACCTCGATGATGACGTTCACCCTGATATTCGCCGGCCTGTGGGCCACCCAGATGCTGATGAGCTGGTGGCAGTCCAAGCGATTCCTCACCGACATCGCCGCCCTGCGCAGCAACGGCGTCGTGTTCATCGGTCGCGGCAAGCGGCGCGGCCTGCGCGCCTACGCCGCACTGGCGCTGCGCGACGGTGTGGTGACCGACTCGCGAATCCTCAACGGCTACACCGTGTTCTCCCGCGCCAAGGCATGCCCGGAGTTGACCGGGATGTCGGTCGGCGAGCTGGCCGAGGGCACCGTCGGCGGGCTCGATCGCCGCACCGCCCAGGCTGCGACGCACGCGGCAACGCTGTACGTCGAGCACCACGCCCGGAAGCGGAAAGCTGCCGCGGCCTGAACCCGGCAACTTCCTCTCATCCCCCTACCCATCACTTTCAGACAGGAACGACATGTCCATTGCCCTTGGGCTGACTCTGCTTGCAGAGGAAGCACCGGCGCCACCCAGTGGCTTCAACGGAGTGCTGGCGGGTTGGGCCGAAGCATTCATCGGCATCTTCAAAGCGGGCGCCGAGACGTTCGTCGGGCTGGTCACCGGCATCATCCCGCTGCTGATCGTCCTACTCACCGCCGTCAACGCCCTCATCCGGCTGATCGGTACCGAACGGATCGAGAAAGTCGGTGTCATCGCCGGGCGGCCAGGCATCCAGTACCTTCCACTGCGTTATCTGGTGCTGCCCGTTCTGTCGATGTTCTTCCTGACCAACCCGATGGCCTACACCATGGGACGGTTTCTGCCGGAGCGCCGGAAAGCGGCGTTCTACGACGCGGCCGTGAGCTTCTGCCATCCGATCACCGCGATCTTCCCGCACGCCAACGCCGGTGAGTACTTCGTCTATGCCGGGATCGCCGCGGGCATCACCAAACTGAACCTGCCGGTGGCCGATCTCGCGGTCCGCTACTTCTACGTCGGCCTGATCGTCATCCTGCTGCGCGGCATCGTGACCGACCTCATGGTCGGCATCTTGACCCGACGTAAGGAACGCCAGCACGGCTCCCCCACCACCGCCGCCCCTTCCCCGGCATAAGGACCAACGACCATGAGCGAAATCACCGCAGACGCCACCGATCAGGGCAAAGCCACGGCCTCCGCGAAGACCCGGGGAGCCTTCGACAAGATCGCCGGCGGACTCACCGGGCTCGGCCGGGCAGTGGGCAACGTCGTCAACGTGTTCTACCAGTCCGGCCGCGAGACCATCGACACCGTCATCAAGAATGTGTTGCCGTTCATCGCCTTCATTGCGTTCCTCATCGGCTTCATCCAGGCCACCGGGATCGGTGACTTCATCGCCAAACACCTGGCACCGCTGGCGTCGGGACTTCCCGGCCTGCTGCTGATCTCGGTCATCGTCTGCCTGCCCTTCCTGTCCCCGGTGCTGGGCCCCGGCGCGGTCATCGCCCAGGTGATCGGCACCCTGCTCGGTGTGCAGATCGGCCTCGGCAACATCGCGCCGCAGTACGCGCTGCCCGCGCTGTTCGCCATCGACGGCCAGGTGGGCTGCGACTTCATCCCGGTCGGCCTCTCGCTGGGCGAGGCCGAACCCGAGACCGTCGAGATCGGGGTGCCTGCCGTGCTGTTCTCCCGCATGATCACCGGCCCCGCGGCCGTCGTCATCGCGTACTTCGCCAGCTTCGGCCTGTACTCGTAACCCCCACCGCCAGAAAGGAAACGACTTATGACCGATTACAAAGCAGTAAAGGTCACCAAAGGCCGCAACGGATGGGGAGGCCCGCTGGTCATCAAGCCCACCGACGACCGTCCGCTGATCTACTCGGTGACCGGCGGCGGCATCCACCCGGTGGCCCAACGCATCGCCGAACTCACCGGCGGTGAGGCTTTTGACGGGTTTCGCAGCTCGGCCCCGTTCGACAAGGTGGCCGTTGCCGTGATCGACTGTGGCGGCACCGCTCGCATCGGGGTCTACCCGATGAAGAACGTCCTGACCATCGATATCAACGCCGCCACCCCATCGGGACCGCTGGCCAACTTCATCAAGGAAACCAACTTCGTCTCGCACGTCGGCACCGGCGAGATCGAAGCGATCGACCAGTGACCGATGTGCGGGCGCAGATCGTGCGCTACTCCACCACCGTGACCCAGATCGGTTCCCTGGTACCGGATTTCGCCGAGCAGGGCATGCTGATCTTCTTCGGCGAGAACGCTCCGGTCGAACTGCACGATATGAGCGTCCTGCACCGACCCGAGGTCGCCGTCGGGGGGCTCACCGTCGGGGACGTGCTCATCCTCGACGACCATGAGTTCCCCATCCTCGCCGTCGGTCATGTCGCCAACCAGAATCTGGTCAACCTCGGCCATATCGACCTGAAATTCAACGGTGAAACCTCACCACCCCTGGGCGGCGACGTCTGCCTACCGAACATCACCCCGCCGAGATTGCTCCCCGGCAGCACATTCCGTGTGGTGACACGAACACCCACCGCCTAGACCACCCCCAAAAGGAGTTCCCGTGAGTTACACCGAACGTCTCATCGCCCGCCAGGACGAGCTGGGCCGCCCCATCCGCGTCGGACTGGTCGGCGCCGGTCAGATGGGTCTGGGTTTCATCGCCCAGGTGGGCCGCATCGCCGGTATGCAGATCGCCGCGGTAGCCGATGTCGTTCCCGGCCGTGCCGCCGACGCGCTACGCAAAGCCGGCGCTGACCCGCAAACCGGAAGCGAAATAACACAACTCGCGCAGGCCATCGAAGCCGGCGGCACCGTCGCCGTCGAGGACGCCGCGCTGCTGACCGCACTGCCCGTCGACATCCTGGTCGACGCGTCCGGTGTCCCCGAGGTCGGAGCGCAGGTCGCCTTCAGCGGTCTGCTCGCCGGCAAGGACATCGCCCTGCTCAACGTCGAATGCGACGTCACCATCGGCTACCTGCTGTCCTCGATCGCCAAGCAAACCGGGCGCATCTACAGCGTCTGCCGCGGTGACGAACCCGCCGAGGCTAAGCGGCTGGTCGACTTCGCCCGCGACCTGGCTTTCGAGGTGGTGTGCGCGGGCAAGGGCAAGAACAACCCGTTGAATCCCCATGCCACACCCCAGGAATTGACCGCCGAAGCCAACAGCAAGCACATGAACCCGAAGATGCTGTGCAGCTTCGTCGACGGCTCCAAGGCCATGATCGAGATGGCGGCGCTGGCCAACGCCACCGGCCTGGAGGTCAGCACCCGCGGAATGTACGGACCGCGTTCGAGCATCGACGAGCTGTCCACCACGTTCCGCACCACCGACGACGGCGGCGTGCTGGACCGGGCGGGCGTCGTCGACTACTGCACCGGCGACGTCGCCCCGGGCGTGTTCGCGATCGTGCGGACCCCGGACGACATCGTCGCCGACGAGATGACCTACCTCAAGATGGGACCGGGTCCGTACTTCACCCTGTACCGGCCGTACCACCTGGCCAGCATCGAAGCACCCCTGACCATCGCCGAGGCTGTCCTGGACCGCAAGCCCAGCCTGGCACCCTCGCATTGGAACGCCGAAGTTGTCGCCGGCGCCAAACGCGACCTCAAAGCCGGTGACACGATCGACGGCATCGGCGGCACCACGGTATACGGCGTCATCGAATCAGCGCAGGCGACAAAGGATCAGGGCCTGGTGCCGCTCGGCCTGCTCGAAGGAGCCACGCTGCTGCGCGACGTCCCCGCCGACGCCGTGATCACCGCCGACGACGTCGAACTGCGCCCCGGCACCACCATCGCCGCGCTGCGGCAGTTGCAGGACAAGCTGCTGGCCGGTGTTCCACTGCCCATCGCGATCGCCGGTGGCGCGCATGTCGCCTGACACCTCGACCCTCGATGTGAAAGGCAACCTCGTGACCACCGAATCAGATACGGCCGCAACGCGACTGGCCGACGATGGCGCCCTGTCGCGGCGGGTGCTGACCACCATGTGGGAGATCCGCCGGTTCGAAGAGGCCGTCGACGATCTGTTCGCCCGCGGCCTGATGCACGGCACCATGCACCTGTCGATCGGGCAGGAAGCCGTCGCCACCGGTGCCTGCTTGGCACTGACCCGCCACGACCTGATCACCTCGACCCACCGGGGGCACGGCCACTGCATTGCCAAGGGCGCCAAGCTCGACCGGATGATGGCCGAGCTGCTGGCCAAGGAAACCGGCTACTGCCGGGGCCGGGGCGGGTCCATGCACATCGCCGATGTCGACACCGGCAACCTAGGCGCCAACGGCATCGTCGGCGGCGGCATCCCCATCGCCGCCGGCGCAGCGCTGGCCCAGAAGTTGCGCAACACCACCAACGTCGCCGTCAGCTTCTTCGGCGACGGCGCCACCAACGAGGGCGCCTTCCACGAGGGCCTCAATCTGGCTGCGGTGTGGGCGCTACCCGCGGTGTTCATCTGCGAGAACAACGGTTACGGCATGTCCATGTCGAGCGCGCGGTCGATGGCCGTCCCACGGGTCAGTGACCGGGCAGCGGCCTACGGGATGCCCGGGGTCACGGTGGACGGCAACGACGTCCAAGAAGTCTTCGACGCCGTCAGCGAGGCCGTCGCCCGCGCCCGGGCCGGCCGCGGGCCGACGCTGGTCGAGGCCGTCACCTACCGCTACAAGGGACATTCCAAGAGCGATCAGAACCTTTACCGCACCCGCGAGGAGATCGACGCGTGGCGGGCCAAGGACCCGATCGGCCGGTTCGAGGCCGCCGCGCTCGACCACGGCACGCTGTCCCAAGACGATATCGAGGCGGTGCGCACCCACGCTCGCGATGCCATCCGCGCGGCGATCAAAGCCGGTAACGAGGCCGCCCCATCCCGCGCCGACGAATTGCTCTCCGGCGTGTACGCACCAGTGCAGGAGTCAGCGTGAGCACGTCCACCACCATCGAAATCGACGCCCCCGGCGGCGCGGGTGTCACCGAGATGTCCTACTCCGACGCCGTCCGGGACGCCCTGAGCATCGCCATGACCGAGGACGAACGGGTGTTCATCCTGGGTGAGGACATCGGCATCTACGGCGGTGCCTTCGGTGTCACCAAGGGGCTGCTGGAGAAATTCGGGGCCGAACGGATCCGCGACACCCCGATCTCCGAGCTCGGCATCGTCGGTGCGGCGGTGGGCGCAGCCATGTGCGGCATGCGTCCGGTAGTGGAGATCCAGTTCTCCGACTTCACCAACCAGGCGATGGACCAAATCGTCAACCAGGCAGCCAAGATCCACTTCATGCTCGGCGGCGCGGCCAGTGTGCCCATGGTGCTGCGCGCCCCGTCCGGATCCGGAACCGGTGCGGCAGCCCAGCATTCGCAGTCGCTGGAAGCCTGGTTCGCCCACGTCCCCGGCCTGAAGGTGGCGCTGCCGGCCACCGCCGCCGACGCCAAGGGTCTGCTCCTGGCCGCGATCGACGACCCGAACCCCGTCATCGTGCTCGAACACAAGCTGCTGTATCGCACCAGCGGTCCGGTGCCCGCCGGGAATGAGCGGATCCCGTTGGGCAAGGCTGCCATTCGACACGAGGGCGACGACCTGACGATCGTGGCCACCGGGGTGATGGTCGGCAAGTCGGTGCAGGCCGCGCAGACGCTGGCCGCCGAGGGTATCGGGATCACCGTCGTGGACCCACGCACCCTGGTGCCGTTCGACGAGCACACCGTGCTGGATGCGGTGCGGGCCACCGGCCGGGTGCTCCTGGTACAGGAGGCGCCGATGACCGGCGGCTTCGTCGGGGAGATCGCCGCCCGGATCGCCGGCTCCGACGCCATCTACAGCCTGCTGGTTCCGATCAAGCGGCTGTGCGGCCTGGACGCGCCGATCCCCTACGCACCGGAGCTGGAGAAGGCCAGCGTGCCGCAGGTCGACGACATCATCACCGCGGCACGAGATCTCGTGAGGACGAGCTGATGCGCGACGTTCCCTTGGTGATGCCCAAGATGTCGATGACGATGACGGAGGGCACCTTCCTGGTGTGGCGCCGGGAACCCGGCGAAGTCGTCAAAGTCGGCGACGTGCTGTGCGAGGTGGCCAGCGACAAGGTCGACATGGAGGTCGAGTCACCGGTCGAGGGCACGCTGTCCCGACTGATCGCCCAACCCGACCAGGTACTGGGTGTCGGCGAACCCCTGGCCTATATCACCAGCGACGCCGACGATCTGCTCGACGGGCTGTTCGACGGGTCTGACGACGGCCCGGCACCCGCGCCGCAACCCGAACTGGTGACCGCACGCGCCGCGGCCCCGGCGGCCACTCCGCCGTCGCGTCGCGGACCGCGCCCGGCCGTACCGTTCGCCCGGCGCCGGGCAAGCGAATTGCACGTGGACATCGACACGGTGGCCGGCTCCGGCCCTGACGGACTGATCACCGTCGGCGATGTCGAGACGGCCGCGCGCAACGCCAGCGGCAGCGCGACTGCACCCGCGATATCGACGGCACCGGCCGACAGCGGCGCCCAGGACGCGTTCGGTGAAACGACAACGGAACGCCTCAGCCGCATCAACAGGGTCTCGGCGGCCGCACTCACCCAGTCCTGGACGACGATCCCGCACGTCACGCAGCACGACACCGCCGATATCACCGACCTCGACGCCTACCGGCGCGAACTCGATGCGGCGGCCAAGCTGGACGGCAACCGGGTCACCCTGCTGGCATTCCTGCTCAAGGCCGTGGTGTGCGCCCTCAAAGCCCATCCGCGGGTGAACAGCTCGCTGACGGCAACGCAGGATGCGTTGGTGCTCAAGCACTATTACCACCTTGGCGTGGCGGTCGATACCCCGCACGGACTGGTGGTGCCGGTGATCAGGGACGTCGACGGCAAGGGCATCACCGAGTTGAGCCGGGAGCTGGCCGACGTGTCGGCACGGGCTCGGGACGGAAAGCTTTCCGGTGCCGACATCGGCGGGGCCACGTTCACGGTGTCCAGCCTCGGCGGCATCGGCGGCACCGCTTTCACCCCGATCGTGAACAGTCCCGAAGCCGCGATCCTCGGGGTGTCCAAGAGCCGGACCGAGCCGGTATGGGAAGGCGCACAATTCGTTCCTCGACTGATGTTGCCGTTGAGTCTGTCCTACGACCACCGCATCATCGACGGCGCCCTGGCGGCGCGGTTCACCAGCCATCTGGGCCACCTGCTCGCTGACGTGCGCCGCCTGCTGCTCTGACCGTTCGCTGGCCCGGCTCAGAACCTTGACAAGGAGAACCACCATGTCCGGCCTGGACGACACGTTCGACGTCGATCTGATCGTGCTCGGCGGGGGCAGCGGCGGCTACGCCGCCGCCTTGCGCGCCGCCGAACTCGGCATGCGCGTGGCGGTCATCGAGAAGGACAAGCTCGGCGGCACCTGCTTGCACCGCGGCTGCATCCCCACCAAGGCGCTGCTGCAGACCGCCGACGTCGTCGAGACCGTCCGGGAGTCAGCCCGATTCGGCGTGCGCGCGAGCCTGGACCACATCGACACCGGCGCGGTGGCCACCTACCGCGACGGTGTCGTCAATGCGCTGTTCCGCGGCCTGTCCGGGCTGGTCGCCGGCCGCGGCATCGAACTGATCACCGGCACCGGTCGACTGGTCTCACCGACCGCGGTGGCGGTCGCGTTGCCCGACGGTGGCCAGCGCACCGTGTCCGCTGCCCATATCGTCATCGCCACCGGGTCGGTGCCCCGCCACATCCCCGGGATCACCGCCGACGGGCAACGGATCATCACCAGCGACGAAGCACTGACTCTCGAGGCGATCCCGCGCAGCGCCATCGTGCTCGGCGGCGGGGCCATCGGGTGCGAATTCGCCACGGTGTGGCACTCGTTCGGGGCGGCGGTGACGATCGTCGAAGCCCTCCCGCATCTGGTTCCGCTGGAAGAGCAGGCCGCCAGCGCGGCGCTGGAGAAAGCGTTCACCCGCCAAGGCATTTCGCTGCGACTCGGAGCCAGGGTCACCGATGCCAGCACCTCGGCCGAGGGGGTCACCGTGACCCTCGACGACGGATCCACCCTGGCGGCCGAGCTGGTGCTGGTGGCGATCGGCCGGACGCCGGTCACCGAGGGCATCGGACTGGACAGCGTCGGTCTGGAAAACGACCGCGGGTACCTCAAGGTCGACGAGCACTGCCGCACGTCGGTACCGTCCATCTTCGCCGTCGGCGATGTGATTCCCACCTTGCAGTTGGCGCACGTCGGGTTCGCCGAAGGGATCCTGGTGGCCGAAACGCTGGCCGGCCTGAACCCGGCGCCCATCGACTACCTGGGCGTCCCGCGGGTCACCTACTCCCATCCGGAGGTGGCCTCGGTGGGGATGACCAGCGCCGTGGCCACCGAGCGCGGCTACGAGGTCGAGGACGCCGTGTACGACCTCGCCGGCAACGGCAAAGCCCGGATTCTGGGATCGTCGGGCATCGTCAAAGTCGTGGCCGCCAAGGGCGGTCCCGTGCTCGGCGTGCACATGGTCGGCAAACGCGTCGGCGAACTGATCTCCGAAGCCCAGCTGATCGTCAACTGGGATGCCCGTCCCGACGAGGTGGCCCAGCACATCCACGCCCATCCGACCCTGTCGGAGGCCGTCGGGGAAGCGCACCTGGCGCTGGCCGGCAAACCGCTGCACAGCCATAGTTGATCACCACACCTGAAAGGGATTTCATGCCGAACAAAACCGTCTCCGTCGGCTCATCGGTCGGGTTGCACGCCAGGCCCGCGGCCATCATCGCCGAGGCAGCCGCCAAGGCCGGCGGCACGGTGACCCTGTCGCGCGACGGGGGTGACCCCGTCGATGCGGGCTCGGCCCTGATGATCATGACGTTGGGCGCCGGTCCCGGCACCGAGGTCACCGTCACCGCCGATGACGACGACACGGTCAACCTGATCGCCGACCTGGTGGCGCGCGACCTCGACGCCTGACCGGGCACCGCCCGCGCGTTCGGCTAGCATGCTGGAACCGGAGCGAGCGGGAGGAGGTGCGCGGTGGCGAATCAGAAATTCGGCAACGTCGGGTCGCCGCATGCGCGGCTGCCCCGGTGGCACAGCACCACCGCTTCCCGTAGCCACGGCCGCCAGCAACCGGACTGGGCACTCGTCGTGCCGCTCCCGGCCTCGCTGACCACCAACCGGGAGCTGTTGTTCACCCGCTTCGGCGATACCGTGCCGCTGGTGCAATGCCTGCAGAGCCGGATCGTGGCCGGACGTTCCGACGCCGACGCTGTCATCGCCGTGGCCGAAGCGCTGCATGCCGATGTCAAGGCCGTGCTGGCGGCCCATGACGTGACGGTCAAGGTGACCTCGGTACCCGGTGCGGCGACGCGGGAGGAATGCCTGTCAGCTGCCGTGGCCCAGGTCGACGACACGGTGGAATACGTTCTGGTGCATGATATTAGGCGGCCGCTGGCGTCCACTGACCTCGCCGACCGGGTGTTGGACGGATTGCGCGCAGGCAACGCTGTCGTCGTTCCCGCGCTGGCGATGGTCGACAGCGTCAAAACCGTCGACGCGGCCGGCGCGGTGACCGAAACCGTCGACCGCTCGCGCCTGCGTTCGGCGCAGTACCCACGCGGTTTTCACCGCGCGCATCTGACCACCATGCTCGCCGGCGTCGCGGCCACCGATGACTTCGACGAACTCACCCTGGCACGCCGCGCCGGGGTGGCGCCCGCCGTCATTGACGGGGATCCCGATGCGTTCATCCTCGACATCCCGCGCGATATCGAACTGGCCGACGCGATCCTCGGCTGCCGTCTGGCCCAGCAACGCTGAGCGGGTCAGCCCCGCAGTACCGTGACGATCTCGCGGAGGATCTTCACCGGTTGACTCAGCACCGCGCCGGGCAGCGCCACCAACGTCTGTACGGGATGGCGGCGCAGCCGGTTGACCCACCGGCCCGGTTTGGACAACACGCGCAGCTCCAGATCGTGGATGTAGGCGTGCCGCAGGTCATGTTCGGGATGATGCCGCTGCGCGCCACAGTTGCCGCACTCGGTGGACACCAGTAACCGCCCGGCATACCGCAGGGTGTGCTCGGATTCCAAACCGCACTCGCTGCACCGTAATTGCGCTAACTCACGTCCCTCCATCGGCGACCTTTCAACTCGTCACTTGAGCCGGTGATGGGCGTCGGCGAGCAACCGCTCGGCCAGAAACAGATCCTGGGAGAAGGTCACTTTCATGTTCCTCGGGTCCCCCTGAAAACACCGGACCTCGATATCGGCGAACTTCTCCACGCTCGAGGAGGTGTCGGTGCCCTCGAACTGTTCGGCGTCGGCGTCGCGATATGCCTGCAGCAGCGGCAGCGCCTGAAACGCCTGCGGTGTCTGCACCCGGACGTGGCGATCCTCGGGGCGCAGGTCACCGAGATTCCCGGCCTCGTCCATGGTCACCAGATCGCGGACCTCCACCCCGGGCACCGCGCCGCCGAACTGACGAGCCACCGTGATCGCCGAACGCATCATGCCCGGCCCTGCCAACGGGCGGGCAGCGTCGTGGATGAGGACGATGTCGACCGCCCCCGATTCGATGTCATCGGCCAGGTATTGCAAAGCGCGGTACTCGGATTGGTGCCGCGACGAGCCGCCGTCGATGATCTCCACCGCAAGATCGGGCACCTCACGGTCGAGGGTGCCGGTGGCGCGCGCGCGGTCATCGGCCCGGATCACCAGGATGGTGCGCACCAGTTCGGGAACCTCGGCGATCGAACCCAACGACCACGACAGCATCCGGCGCCCCGCCAGGGGCAGATAGGCCTTGTTGCGGTCGGCGCCCATCCGGGTGCCGCTGCCGGCCGCGAGGATGACGGCCACCGCGCCCGGTCGCGACGTTCTCACCACCGATCCACCCTAGACCACCGGCGGATCCCGGTGCGGGGCATCATTGCGCTTGGCTCACCGAGGACATGTGGAAATCCGGGATCCGCAACGACGGCATGGTGGCCCGGGTGGCCCAATCACCCCATTCCCGCGGCAGGGTCGGCTCGCTGACCCCCGCCTCGGTGGCCCGGCGCAGCAAGTCCAGCGGGCTTTCGTTGAACCGGAAGTTGTTGACGGCGGCGGTCACCTCACCGTCCTCTATCAAGTACACCCCGTCACGGGTGAGGCCGGTCAGCAACAGCACCGCCGGGTCGACGGTGCGGATGTACCACAACGTGGTCAGCAGCAGACCGCGCTCGGTCGAGGCGATCATGTCGGCCAGCTCTGCCGTGCCGCCGGTCATCAACAGGTTCTCCGCCGGAACCGCCACCGGCACACCGAATTCGGCCGCGGCCGAACGCGGGTAAGCCAACGCGTTGATCACCCCGTCCCGCACCCAGTCCACCCGGCCGATGTCCAGCCCGTTGTCGAAGGCCGACACTCGTTCCGAGGAACTCGGTACCGCGACGAAGGGCCGGCATTCCTGGCCGGCAGCGCGCGGGTCGGAGTACAGCGTCAGCGGCAGGTCAGTCAGCTTCTCCCCCACCCGGGTGCCGCCGGGCGCCGACAGCGCGGTGCGGCCCTCCTGCGCGCCGCGGCCGTCCATGCTCCAGCCCAGATAGATCAGCATGTCGGCCACCGTCGACGGCGGCATCAGCGTCTCGTACCGCCCGGCCGGCAACTCGACCGTCTTGGCTGCCCAGCCCAACCGCAGCGAAAGTTCTTCCAGCAGAGCATCGGTGGGGACATCGACGTAATCGGCCGTACCCACCCCGACCCACGAGCTGCCTGCACCGCGCTTGGCGTTGATCTCCACCGAACCGGTCGGCTGGGTGTAGCGACGCCGCACACCGGCCGACGTCGCGACGAACGTGGTCTCCAGCACGTGCCGCGCGTACCCGTACAGCGTGTCCGGCCCGCGGAAACCATGCCCCAAACTCGTTGCCACATCGGCGAACACGTCAGCACCGGTGACCGGCACGTCGGCGTCCCAGTCGGCGGGTCCGGCGTCGGCGGGCAGTGCAGGCGCGGCGTCGCTGGCCGCCGGCGCCGCCTGGGCCGCGTCCTGGGAGGCCGCCACCAATCCGGCGATGGCGGACGGATCGACCTCGGCCGACGTGACCGAACCCACGTGCGCGTCGTTGCCGCGGCGCACCACCGAGATCACCGTGGTGGTGCGTCCGCGGGATTCCCCGTTGGTGGTCATGGAATTGCCGGCCCACCGCAGCGACGCGTCGGACCGGTCGGTGACGATGACGGTGGTCTCGTCGGCCTTGCCGCGCTGGGCCGCTTCGGCCAGCACCGCGTCGACGACGTGCTGGGGGCTGATCATGCGCGGCCGCCTTCTGCTTGGGTGTTCAACACATTCACGCCACGGAACAGGGCCGACGGACAGCCGTGGCTGACCGCGGCCACCTGGCCGGGCTGCGCCTTGCCGCAGTTGAACGCTCCGCCCAGCCGCCACGTCGACGGCCCACCGACGGCCTCCATCGAACCCCAGAAGTCGGTGGTGGTGGCCTGGTAGGCGACATCGCGCAGCTGGCCGTCCAGCCGGCCGTCGGTGATCTTGAAGAACCGTTGACCGGTGAACTGGAAGTTGTAGCGCTGCATGTCGATCGACCAGGATTTGTCGCCGACGATGTAGACACCGTTGTCCACCCTGGCGATCAGATCGGCGGTGCTCAGGTCTTCGGGGCCCGGTTGCAGGGACACATTGGCCATCCGCTGGATCGGCACATGGTGCGGTGAATCCGCATACGAGCAGCCGTTGGAACGCGCCACACCGAGGCGCGGCGCGAACACCCGGTCCAGCTGGTAGCCGACGAAGATGCCGTCACGCACCAGATCCCAGCTCTGCGCGCGGACCCCCTCGTCGTCGAAACCGATGGTGGCCAACCCGTGTTCGACCGTGCGGTCGGCGGTCACGTTCATCACCGGTGAGCCGTAAGTCATGGTGCCCAGCTTGTCCGGGGTGGCGAACGAGGTGCCGGCGTACGCGGCCTCGTATCCGATCGCCCGGTCGTATTCGGTGGCGTGCCCGATCGATTCGTGGATGGTCAGCCACAGGTTGGACGGGTCAATCACCAGGTCCGTGGGTCCGGCCGTGACGCTGGGCGCCTTGACCTTCTCGGCCAGCAGCGCCGGCAGTTCGGCCAGCTCGGTGGTCCAGTCCCACACGGCGTCGTCGACCACTGCCTCCCACCCGCGCGCCGTCGGCGGAGCCAGCGTCCGCATGGTCTCGAAGGTGCCCGCCGCGGTGTCCACGGTGACGGCCTCCAGTTGCGGTTGCACCCGGACCCGCTGCTGGGTGGTCGAGGTGCCGAAGGTATCGGCGTAGAAGCTCTGCTCCTTGACCGCCTCCAGATGCGCCGAGACATGGTCGACGCCATCGGCCGCGAGCAGCCGCTGGGAGTAGTCGGCCAGCCGGGCGATCTTGTCCGACGCCGACACCGCAAACGGGTCGATCACATAGTCGGACACCCAGTGCAGGTCGGTGTAGACCGGCTCGGCGGCCAGCTCGATGCGCTCGGCGTTCAGCGGTGCCAGTGTGGTGGCCACCGCGACCGCCCGGCGGGCGGTGTCGGCCGCGGTGCGCGCGTCGAGTTCGGCATGTGAGGCAAAGCCCCAGGTGCCGTCCACGATCACCCGCACCGCCAGCCCGACATCGCGCTCCACCACCGAGGATTCCAGCTCCCCGTCGCGTAGCGCGATCGCCTCGGTGGTGATGCGGTGAATGCGCAGGTCGGCATAGCTGGCGCCGGCCGCGCGGGCCGCCGTCAGGGCGGCGTCGGCGAGCGCCTGCCGAGGCAACGCCAGGAAGTCCGGATCGATACTTCGAGCGGTCACGGCTTCCTACCGTAGCGGCAGGGCCGTCAGCCCATGTGTAACCCGTAGGGCACCGCCGCCAGCAGCGTCACCGCCTGGGTGTGCCCGGTGGGCAGTTGGTACTCCCGCCGTTCACCGGGCCGGGCACCGCTGATCGCTTCTCCCAGCGGTGATTTCGCGGAGTACACCTCGATGTCGCCGTAGTACGCACCCCGGACACCGAGCAGGAACGTCTCGGTGTCGCCGTTGTCCTCGTAGCGCACGGTGAGCACCATGCCCAGTTCGGCGACGCCGTCATCGGGCGGGTCCACCCCGACGACGGCGTTGGAGAGCATGTCGTGGATCTGCTGGATGCGTCCCTGCTGGGCGCGCCGCACCGCGACGGCATTGCTGTCGGGGGCGTCGCTGTCGTCGTCGAGGGCGTCGAAGGTGCTCCACCCCCGCAGCACGGCCAACTCGTGCAGCAGCCGTTCGTGGGCTTCCGGCGTGAGCCATACCGGCGTGGCGGCGGTCATCGGATATCTCCTCCTTCATCGGTGTTTGTCGTCAGGGGCGGGTCAGTGCTCTCCGCCCCTGACGACGGGGATAAGTGGGCCCCCCGGGGTCATACGGCCATCATGGAGGGCTGCAGCGGGGCCAACGCTGAGATATCCGACAAAAGAAAGATGCAGGTTTGTCGAGTTAGAACAATCAGTCCGGGTCGGCGGTCGCGAGTTCGATCATCATCGCCAGCCGCCTGCCAGGGTCGTCGAGGTCGACGGTGGTCACCTCGGCCATCTTGCGCAGCCGATAGCGGATCGTGTTCTCGTGCACCCCCAGCTCGGCCCCGGCGCGTGCCGGGTCGCCCTGGGCCGCCAGCCATACCCGCAACGTGGTGACATACGGGGTGCCGTGCAGGCGGTCGTGATCGATCAGTTCGGCGACGGGGCCGCGCCGCGGGCCACGTCCGGCGGCGGCTGCCGTCCGTAACCGCCGCAGCACCAGCGCGTCCCATGATTCGTCGTAGGCGGGCGGTTCTGCACCGGCAGTATCGGCCTCGTGCAGGGCCAGGCACTCGTCGGCCTCCGACCTGGCCGCCGCCAGGTCGGAGGCTTCCGCAGGCCCGCTGATCCCGGCCCATACCGTGCTGCCCGGCGGTAACGACGCCCCCAGCGCGGCCAACCAGTGCCGCGCCACCTCCACCGTCTCGCCCGGCAACACGGTGTAGACGGTGTTGTCGGCCAGTGCGCTGCGGCCCGGCCGCGACCAGCCGAAGCCGGCGGTCGCCTGCTCGAAGGCGACCAGCAAGGCGGTGTGCCGGTCCGGCTCGAGCCGGGCGCGCAGCGCGATGACCCGCAACGGTCCGGGCGGCAGGCCGACCCGGCTGGCCACCGTCGTCGCCTCGGTGCTGCCGTCGAGCAGCCGCAGCACCGAGTCGGACTCGACCTGGCGTTCCAGGTCGGCGCTGGCACGCGAGCGCAGCAGGTGCAGTGCGACCACCCGGGCGCCGTCGACCAGTGCGGCCCGCGCCGGCCCGGCCAGCTCCGCCGGGCAGCTCACCCACACCGACCCCAGCAATTCGCGCCCGACCCGCGCCGCCGCCACCATCCGCCCCGTCATGCCATGGTCGGGATCGGGCCCGATGAACAGCGGCTCGTCGGTCTCGGCCAAGTGGGCGAACACACCCCGGCGGGTGAGGGCGGCCTGCAACTCGGCGGGTTGTTGCCTGCGCAGGATGGTCTGTACCCGGGCCTCGTCGGCGTCCTGCTGCATCCGCGAATACGCCAGGCACTGCGCGTGCCGGTCCTCGATCACCACGGCCCCGCCGATCGCCGCGGCCAGGCTGTCCGCCAGAGCAAACAGATCCGTTGGGCCGCGCCCGGATTCGGTCTCACGGCCTTCCAGCACCAGCCCGTACACCACGGCGGCCAGCTCGCTCCACGGCAGCGCGGGGTCCACCAGCAGCACCGCGATTCCGTCGGGCAGTTCGGCGCCGGCATCGGGTTGGTCGGACCGCACCAGGACCACCGCCGCCCTGGCCCCGGCGGCCCAGTCCAGCGCCTCGGTCACCGAGGTGGCGCCCAGGGCCAGCAGCACGTCACCGGTCACCGCTTCGGGCACCACGACGCTGCGCAGCTCGGTCGACCGCGGCACCCCGCACAGCCGGGCCGCGACGCCGTACCCGCCCACCACGTTCACCAGGCGATCCAAGCTGATCACCACCGCAGCTTAGGCTGACGCCATGAGCACAACCGGAGTGCGGCGGCCGCGGCGCTCCACCGTCTTGGGTTACGCCCTGGTGGCGCCCAGCCTGTTCGGCGTGCTGACCTTCCTGCTGTTACCGATGCTGGTGGTGGCCTGGCTGAGCCTGTACCACTGGGATCTGTTGGGCCCCATTCGCTTTGTCGGGCTGGATAATTGGCAGTCAGTGCTGACCGATCCGTCGTTCGGCACGTCGCTGGTGGTGACGGTGGCGTTCATCGCGATGGTGGTACCCATCCAGACGCTGCTGGGGCTGGCCGCCGGCGCCATGCTCGCCCGCGGGCTGCCCGGCACCGGATTCCTGCGCACCCTCTACGTGCTGCCCTGGATTTGTGCGCCACTGGCCATCGCGGTGCTGTGGCGGTGGATCCTGTCCCCCACCGACGGCGCGCTCAGCACCGTCACCGGCCGCCATATCGAATGGCTCACCGACCCGGGCCTGGCGTTGCCCGTGGTCTCGGCGGTGACGGTGTGGATCAATGTCGGTTACGTCTCGCTGTTCTTCCTGGCCGGCATCCTGGCCATCCCGCGGGATGTGCACGCCGCCGCCCGCACCGACGGCGCCACCGACTGGCAGCGATTCCGGTACATCACGCTGCCGATGCTGCGGCCCACCCTCTATTTCGTCTCGGTCACGGGGGTGGTGAGCGCCGCGCAGGTGTTCGACACCGTCTACGCACTGACCGGAGGAGGTCCGCAGGGCCGCACCGATCTTGTCGCACACCGCATCTACGCCGAGGCATTCGGCGCGGCCAGTGTGGGACGGGCTGCGGTGATGGCGGCCATCCTGTTCGTGCTGCTGGTCGGCGTGACGCTGGCACAGCACCTCTACTTTCGCCGGCGGGTGAGCTATGACCTCACGTAACGCGCTGGTCTACGCCGGGCTGGCGCTGGGAGCGCTGATCACCCTGGTGCCGTTTCTGCTCGGGCTGATGACGTCGTTCACCTCGGCTCGGCAGTTCAACACCGGTTCACCGCTGTCGTTCCCGGCACCACCGACCCTGGCCAACTACGCCGCGCTCGGGGATGCCGGCTTCGGCCGCGCCCTGGTGGTCACCGCGCTGGTGACCGCGACGGTGCTGCTGGGCCAACTGACCTTCTCGGTGCTGGCCGCCTACGCGTTCGCGCGGTTGAGCTTCCCGGGCCGAGACGCGCTGTTCTGGGTGTACCTGGCCACCCTCATGGTGCCGGCCACCGTGACGGTGGTGCCGCTGTACCTGATGATGGCCGAGGCGGGACTGCGAAACACCTTCTGGGCCTTGGCGCTTCCGTTCCTGTTCGGTTCCCCGTACGCGATCTTCCTGTTGCGGGAGCACTTCCGAACCATCCCCGCCGACCTGATCAACGCGGCCCGCCTGGACGGCGCCACCACCCTGGACGTGCTGGTGCATGTCGTCATCCCGGCCAGCCGGCCGATCCTCGCGACGCTGGCCATGATCACGGTGGTGTCGCAGTGGAACAACTTCATGTGGCCGCTGGTGATCACCAGCGGACCACGATGGCAGGTGCTGACGGTCGCCACCGCAGGACTGCAGTCCCGCTACGACGCGCAGTGGACGGTGGTGATGGCGGCGACGACGGTGGCGATGGCGCCCCTGCTGGTGCTGTTCATCGCGCTGGGCCGGCATCTGGTGCGCTCGATCGTAGTGACGGGGCTCAAATGAGGCTGCGGTTTTCCACCTGGGTGGCCGTCGGCGTCGCGGTGACCGGAGTACTGCTGCTGGTCGCGGGACTCTTGCTGGGCCGGACCGCCGATTCCGGGAAGACGGTGATCACCATGCGGCTGTGGGACGAGCAGGCGGCCGCGGCCTACCGGCAGTCGTTCGCCGAATTCTCCCGCCGCCACCCCGATATCGAGGTGCGGGTGAACGTGGTCGCCTACGCGAACTACTTCACCACCCTGCGCACCGATGTCGCCGGCGGCGGGGCCGACGACATCTTCTGGTTGTCCAACGCCTATTTCGCCGGCTACGCGGACAACGGGAAGCTGGTGCCGATCACCCCCTCGCCCGACTGGGACTCCTCCACCGTCGCGCAATTCACCCGCAACGGAACGCTCTGGGGGGTACCACAACTCACCGATGCCGGAATCGCGGTCTTCTACAACGCCGACCTGTTGCACGCCGCCGGGATCGATCCCGCCGAACTCGACAACCTGCGCTGGTCTCCCGGCGCTGACGATACGTTGCGGCCGTTGTTGGCCCGACTCACCGTCGACCAGTCCGGTAATCGGGCCGACAGTCCAGCGTTCGACCCGCAGCGAATCCGGCAATGGGGGTACAACGCCGCCAACGAGATGCAGAACATCTACCTCAACTTCATCGGGTCAGCCGGCGGCAGTTTCGCCGACGGGGACCGGTTCACCTTCGCCGATGACGGCGCCACCCTGGCATTCGCCTACCTGGTGCGGCTGATCAACACCGACCATGTCGCGCCGTCGGCCGCCGACACCAACGGCAACGGCGACTTCTCCCGCAACCAATTCCTGGCCGGGCGGATGGCGCTCTTCCAGTCCGGCACCTACAACCTGGCGGCCGTCGCCACCCAGGCGCCGTTCCGGTGGGGCGTGGCCATGCTGCCCAGCGGGCCGGCCGGGCGGGTCAGCGTGACCAACGGGATTGCGGCGGCCGCGAACTCGGCCAGCCGCCATCCCGGCGCGGTGCGCGAGGTGCTGGCGTGGATGGGCAGCCGCGACGGCAACGCCTTCCTCGGCGCCGACGGTGCGGCCATCCCGGCCGTACAGAGTGCACAGGCGGTGTACTTCGATCATTGGCGGCGCCGCGGTGTCGACGTGGAGCCGTTCTTCTCGGTGCTGCGGGGACCCCGGATCGAGGCCCCCGGCGGCGCCGGATTCGCGGCGGGTTATCAAGCGCTGCAGCCGTACTTCGACGAGATGTTCTTGGGCCGGCTCGCCGTGCCGGACGCGCTGAGACGGGCCGAGCAGGCGGCGAACACCGCCGCCGCGCGTTAACTGGTGGCCAGGAAGGTGAAGGCCTCCACGTAGCCGGCCAGCCCGCAGACCACCGCGATGGCCGCCAGGGCGACATAGTCGCCAGCCTGCGGCCCCGACGGATAAGCCGAGATCTGGCCCGCGCCACCGCGCGCGGTGATGGCATCGCCCATCTCGTCGGCGCGACGCAGCGACACCGTGACTGCGGCGGCGAGTAGGTCGACCAACTCGGCGGCCCACTGCTTGCGGCGGGCCCGTCGCGAGTCGGGCCGTTCCCGCGGCCGCAGCCGGCGGGCGGCGTACAGCACGCTGAACTCGTCGATCAACATCGGAAAAGCCCGCAGCGCCAAGGCTAGGGTGACCGCCCAGTCGTCCACCGGCAGCCGGAGCAGCCGCAGCGGCCGGCCCAGCGTCGAGACTGCCGGGGCGATCTCGGCGACGTTGGTGGTCCACGACACCAGCGCGCCGAGCCCCAGCAACACCAGTGCCACCGCCGTGATGCGCAGGAAGTTCAGCAGGCCGCCCAGACCGACTTCGGTTCCGGCGACGGTGAGATACGGTTCGCCCGCCGCGAAGGCCGCGGTGATCCCGCCGAGGGCGACGATCAGCCACAACCAGGCGGGAATGGACGGTACGGCGCCGCGCGGGATGTGCGCCAGCACCGCGGTCACCAGGACCACCAGCGCGACGAACGCGATGGGCACCCAGCCGGGATAGAAGGTCAGCAGCACACCGAGCGCGGCCACCGCGACGAGTTTCGTTCCGGCCCACAGCCGGTGGATGACCGAATCGCCGGGCACCGGCCGCAGCAACACCACCGGCCGGCGGGGCCCGCTCATGCCGCACCTCCCGACGCTCGCGACGCGGCGGGAACCAGTTGTCCGTCACGCAGGTGCAGCGTGCGCGGGCACAGCTCTTCCAGCCCGTCGAAATCATGGGAGATGACCACGACGGTCAGACCGTCGCGACGCAACTGCTCGAGCAGGCGCAGCAGTCCACGGGCGCTGGCGGCGTCGAGGCCGGCCAGCGGCTCGTCGAGGATGATCGCGCGCGGCGACCGGGCCAGCAGCCCGGCCAACACCACCCGGCGCATCTGCCCACCCGAGAGCTGGTCGATGCGCCGCGATGCCAGTCCCGCTTCCAGGCCCACCGCAGCCAGAGCCGCTTCCACCCTGGCCCGGTCACGTACGGAAAACCCTGCCGCCGAGGCAATCTCGCGATCGACACGGCTGCGCATGAGCTGCAGCCTGGCGGCCTGGAAGGACAGCGCCACGGCCCCGACCTGATCGGACACCGGGCGACCGTCGAGCAAGGCACTGCCGGTGGTCGGTACCGTCAGCCCGGCCATGATCCAGGCCAGCGTCGACTTGCCCGACCCGTTGAGGCCGTGGATCAGCACGCCGTCGCCCTCGTTGACCACCAGATCGATATCCCGCAGAGCGCCATTCTCCCAGGGGGTTCCGGCGGCATACCGGTGGCCAACCCCGCGCAGTTCCAGCACCGGGGTGTCGCCGTGGGGGGCCGCGGCACCGCTGGGCACCGTCGCCGCCTGCACCATCTCCGAACCGCCTGCCAGGTTGACGGCACGGTCGGCGGCCTCGGCCTCTTCGTTGTAGTGAGTGATGTGCACCAGCGACATCTGCCGGTGGCGGGTCAGCCCGGACAGCACCGCCATCAGGCCGTCGCGCCCATGCTGATCCACCATGCTGGTGATCTCGTCGGCGATCATCAGCGCCGGCTCCCTGGCCAGCGCCGCGGCCACGGCCAGGCGTTGCAGTTCGCCGCCGGACAGGCCGCCGGTGTCCCGTTCGGCCAGACCGTCGAGGCCGACCTCGGCGAGCAGCCGCGGCACGTCGATCTCGGTGCCGGCAGGCAATCCCCACACCACGTCGTCGGCGACTCGGGTCCCCAACACCTGGCTCTCCGGGTGCTGCATGATCACCGCGGTACCGCCCGGTGCGCCGAGCCCGACCGCACCGGGGCGTTCCACGGTGCCGGCGGTCGGCTCGCGGCCCGCCAGCACCAGCATCAGGGTGGTCTTTCCCGAGCCGTTGGCGCCGGTGATCGCCACGTGTTCGCCCAGCTGCACGGTCAGCGATACCGGGCCCAGCGCGTCGCGCTCGGTCCCTGGATAGCGGAACACCACGTCGTGCAGCTGCAATGGCACCGGTGCGACGGGTCCGGTGTCGGCGGCCACGTCCAGTTTGTGCACATCGGGAACGCCGGCCAGCCGGGTCAGCACCCGGGACAGCGCCCACCAGCCGATCAGGCTGACGATCACGATGATGACGACGCCGTAGCCGCCGATGAGCAGCGGCCAGTATCGCAGCGCGGTGGCGAACAGCTCGGTCAGCCGGGACGCGGTGTCCTGCATGCCGGGGATACGGCCCAGAATCCGGGCCGTGCCCTCGACGTTGGCCGTCATCGCGTCGAACACCAATTGGCGCAGCCGCGACGCCACGGCCAGCGCGCCGACCACGAGCACGGCGAAGACGGCACCGGCGACCACCGACACCAGCGTCGCCGTGGTCAGCCCACGGCCGCGCCGCTTCACCGCGCCGACCAGTCCGCCGATGTAGGCGCAGTTCAGCACCGTCATCAGGCCGCCCATCCCGGCGATGAGGAAGGCGATGGTGGCGCCGGCGATCGCGGCGGCGATGAGCACCTTGAAGCGGTATCGGTAGGCGAGCAAGCCCATCGGCACGGTGCCCAGCACGGACAGCCCCGCAGCGAACGGGACGGCCACCGCGATGATCGCGATCGCCGCACACAGGGCCGCCATCACCGCGGCCTGCGCCAGCTCGTTCGGTTTCAACGATCCGGCCCGCCGATGGTTGCGGGTCGGGCCGGTAGCGGACATTTCACGATTCTGCCAGGCGCCGCGGGCGCTTCCTGTCACCGCACTGTGACGGTCCCCACGACCGGCGCCACCATCACATAGAAAAACTATGTAATAGTGGAGGGGTGACTCGCCAGGAAACAAGCACCGCGTTGGGCGCTGACCTGCTGTCGGTGGTGGCGCGGCTGAACCGGCTGGCCAACCAGCGCGTCCGGATACCGCTGCCGTTCGCCCAGGCCCGACTTCTGTCGACGATCGATGACCAGGGCGCCGCCCGGATCTCCGATCTGGCCGCCATCGACCACTGTTCGCAGCCGACGATGACCACGCAGGTGCGCCGGTTGGAGGACGCCGGGTTGGTGTCGCGGATCGGCGACCCCGGCGATGCCCGGGCCGTGCTGATCAGCATCACCGACGAGGGCAGGGCCACCCTGGCCCAGGTGCGCGCCGATCGCGGCGCGGCCGTCGAACCGTATCTGGCCCGCCTCGACGACAGCCAGCGGCAAACGTTGGCAGACGCCGTCGTCGTGGTGCGCGACCTGCTGGCGCTCGCACGTCAGTCCCCCGACGAATAGGAGTTCTGCTCGCCATGTGGCGTCAACCGAAAGCAGTGTGGGCCGTTGCCTTCGCGTCCGTCGTGGCGTTCATGGGTATCGGCCTGGTCGATCCCATCCTCAAGCCGATCGCCGACAACCTGAACGCCTCACCGTCGCAGGTGTCGTTGTTGTTCACCAGCTATATGGCGGTGATGGGCGTGGCCATGCTGATCACCGGCGTGGTGTCGAGCCGGATCGGGCCCAAACGCACCCTGCTGGTGGGGTTGGCGATCATCATCGCCGGCGCCGGCCTGGCCGGGATGAGCGACACCGTGATGGGCATCGTCGGCTGGCGAGCGCTGTGGGGTCTGGGTAATGCGCTGTTCATCGCGACCGCTCTGGCCACCATCGTCAGCTCCGCGAAAGGCTCGGTGGCACAAGCGATCATCCTCTACGAAGCGGCACTGGGCCTGGGCATCGCGGTGGGCCCGCTGGTCGGCGGCGTGCTCGGCAGCATCTCCTGGCGTGGCCCGTTCTTCGGGGTATCGGCACTGATGGCGTTCGCCCTGGTGGTCACCATCTTCCTGTTGCCCGCCACCCCTCGACCCGAACGCGCCACCTCACTGGCCGACCCGTTCCGCGCGCTGCGCCACCGGGGCCTGCTCGGTGTGGCCGTCACCGCACTGCTGTACAACTTCGGCTTCTTCACCCTGCTGGCCTTCACCCCGTTCCCGCTCGACATGGGCGCCCGCGAGATCGGGCTGATCTTCTTCGGCTGGGGTCTGGCGCTGGCGTTCACATCGGTGGTGGTAGCCCCGCGGCTGCAGCACCGGTTCGGCACGGTGCGGGTGCTGATCCTCAATCTGTTGGCGTTCAGCGTGGTGCTGGTCGCGATGGCGGTGTGGACCGATGACAAGGCGGTGCTGGCCGCGGGCGTGGTGGTGGCCGGTCTGTTCATCGGCATCAACAACACGCTGATCACCGAGACGGTGATGAAGGCCGCTCCCATCGAGCGCGGGGTGGCGTCGGCGGCGTACAGCTTCCTGCGGTTCGGCGGTGCCGCGGTGGCGCCCTGGCTGGCCGGGGTGCTCGGCGAACAGGTCAGCGTGCACCTGCCGTTCTGGGTGGGCGCGGCGGCCGTCGTGGCCGCGGCGGTGGTCATGTTCACCACGCGCGGACACCTCACCGGGGTCGACGCCGAGGAGAGTGAACTCGACGAGCTGACGGATGTGGCCGCCGCGATCACCGTCGGCGACTGATCAGCGCACCAGCCGGGCCGCCTCCCGTTGCGCGCCGGGATTCAGCACCCGACTGCGTGAACCGGCGAGCTTCGCGCGCAGATGCTCACCGACCGTCACCGGCTCGTAGCGGGGCGGCCGCCCGGGACCCACGCAGGTGGACAACGGCGCGATCACGGCGTCGATGTTGCCGTCGTGGAAGTACGCGGCAGACCGTCGCGGCACCAGCACTCCGCCGATCCGCGGAGCGGCGACGCGGTGCATCGTCGATATCCACTCGTCATTGGTCCATCTGGCCAATGCGTCACCGAGATTGACCAACAACGCGCCGGGTGCCGGCTGGACCGGATGCCACCGGCCGTCCTCGTCCAGCACTTCCAGGCCGGGTACCGCATCGGCCCACAGCACCGTGACGATGCCGTAGTCGGTATGCGCTCCCATGCCCACCTGATCGGGTTCGAGCACCACCTCCGGAGCGGGCAACCGATAGTTGATCATCCGCAGCACGTCCAACGAATGGTCGGTGACGGAGGCCAGACCGTCGTCCCCCAGCCCCAGCGCACGTCCGAAGATCCGTACCATGGTGCGAGCGACAGAACCCGCCGCGGTGAACCAATCACCGACGGCGACAGCGAAGCCCGGTACCTCGGTAGGCCAGACGTTGGGGGCGTAATCGGTCGCGGGCAGCGTGAGTGCGGGATACTGCGCGGCTTCGGTGCCGACGTTGAAGGCCTCGAACAGGTCCGCCGCGCTCACCAGCCCCAGACTTGCGGCCAGTGCTTCGGACTTCGGCGGTGTATATCCGCGGTTGACCGATGGCGGACACCGGTAGCCGGCTTTGACGGCGGCATCGAGAGCGAAGAAGGCATCGGTGGCAGCCGTGAAGGCGTGCAGGGTGGAGGCCGGTATGCCGTGACCGACGATCTGCATGAAGCCGACGGTGCGTGCGGCGCGGTCGACCTGGGCGGCTATCGCAGCACGCTCAGGTTCGGCAGCTTCGGGATCGTTGAAGGCACCGATATCGATGGTGGGGATGTCGAATTCGACGATGCTCATGGGTGAGTCACTTCCTGGGAATGGTTCTGGGATATCAGCTGACGGTGGCTGCCGCGGCCCGTTCGTCGAGGTATGCGCCCGCGACGACGTCGGGATGGGTGACCGAACCGACCGGGGCGGGCAACGTCCTGATGACGGCGTCGGCGTCCGCTTCGAGGAACATGATCAGTGAGATCAACTCCTCGCCCGGCGCGTCGGCGCGCGGTGGCAGCACCCGGTGGCGGGTGGAACGCCACCGCTCCCCCGTCCACCGCGCCATCAGATCACCGATGTTCACCGTGAAGGCGCCGGGCACATAGGGAGCGGGCAGCCAGGTGCCGTCGGTGTTCTGTACTTCCAGGCCGCCGTACCCCGCCTGCCGGTCCAGGATGGTCAGCACACCCCAATCGGTGTGCGGGGCAATGCGATATTGCCCCGGGGCGGGCGCACCGGTCTCGACCAACGGCGGATACCGGTTGATGTTGAACGTGTGTGGCGACTTGAGGGTCTGGGCGACGAACCAATCCGGGTGCAAGCCCACGGCCGAGGCCAGCAACCGCAAGGTGTCGCCATAGACCTCGCGGACCGCGGCCGCGTAGCGGCCACAAAGGGTGCGCAGCTCAGGAACTTCGGCGGGCCAGACATTTTCGGCGAACCACACCTGGTCGATATGCGGGTCGCCGGTGCGGAAATCGCGGCCCATCGTGTAGCTCTCCTTGAGGTCCGGCCGGGTGCCGTCGACATCCTCGCCATAGAACCCGTTGGCCTCCCGGCCCGGCCCGACCCAGCCACGACCGCCCACCGCGGTGGCGTAGCCGGCCTTGACGTCCGGGGAGAGGGCGAAGAAGCGCCGTGCTGCCGACCGGATGTCCTCGCGCAGAACGGCACTCACACCGTGGCCCGCGAGCATCAGGAAGCCCGAGTCCTGCAGCGCCTCGTCCACGTGCCGGGCGAGTGTCGCGCGTTCCGATGCCGATCCGGTGCGCCACATCTGCAGATCGATCAAGGGAATGGTCATGGGATGTTCCTTTCAACGGGTGGCGTCGCGCCGGGCCAGCAGGACGTACGTCAGGGCCGCCACGCCGAAGCCGGCCGGCGCACTCAGGTCCGCACCACCGGCGGCGCTCGCCAGCGGCCCGACGAACACGGTGGTGTTGATCCACAGCAGGGCGGTGATCATGCCCGCGGTCTGCGCCGCGATTCCCGCCGGAGCGAAGGCCCGTCCGCCGCCCTCGAGGACGACGGGGTCATAGCGCCCCTTGCGCAGCAGGTGGTCGACGACGAACACACCGGCCCACGGCGCCAACCAGACGATCATGAAGAGCAGGAAATTGCTCACGAACGCCATGAACGATCCGGACAACACGACCAACAAACCCACGACGGCACAGATGATTCCGTCGAGCGCCACCGCCTGCCACCGGCTGACCCGGATCCCGATGGCCTGCAGCGTGACTCCGGAAGAGTAGAGGTCGACCGCGTTGAGCGCGATCATCTGGACGACGAGCAGGACCAGGTACGGGATCACGAACCAGACGGGGTAGGCGGTGGGCAAGCCGCCGACCGGATCGGTGGCCGAGGGAACCACACTGGCGACCGCGACCCCGAGCAACATCAACAGGGATTGCGGTACCCCACCACCGACCAGCACCCACCCGACCATCCCGCGCCGGGACACCGCGGCGGGCAGGTACCGCGAGTAGTCCGCGGCGTTGGGTGCCCAGCCCAGACCGGAGCCGCTGGCCGCGAGCGCGACCCCGCCGAGGAACACCGCCCAGTCCGCAGGCGGTGTGACCTGCAGGTGAAGCCTGCCGGCGGTGAGCCAGGCCAGCATGAGGAACAGCGCACCGAACGGGAGGATCAACGTGCGCAGCACCCGGGTGATCGCGGCATGTCCGACGATCGGCAGCACACTCTGAATCACCGCCAGCACCAACACGATGGCGACGGTCGCCGCATTCGACACAGTGCTGCCCCCCAGGCCGAACAACGCGGTCACCGCGAGCGTCATCAGCACGAGGTCGAGCACCTCGTATCCGAGTTGCATGACCCAGTTGAAGAAGGCCAGCGGGCGGTTGCCGAGCCTGCCGAAGGGAACCCGATTGACGGTGAAGGTGGTGGTTCCGGCCGCCGGCCCGGCCAGGCTGCACAGTCCGGCGACGATCCACGTCAGGTTGCCGATCACGATCGCGGCGACGCATTGCCAGATATTGAGACCGAAGGTGACCAGCAGCGCGCCGTAGACCACCACCTGGACGTTGAGTACGACACCGCTCCACATCAGGCCGACCTGGCGCGGGGTGCCCCGGCGTTCGCTGGCCGGGATCCGGTCAATGCCGTGCTGCTCGATCACACGACTGCCTTTACCAATCACGCCTACCCCGGCCTGGGATACAGTCCGTTCCAGGTCGATCGCCATCGACACACTCCTGAGGTCTGGGAGTGCGCTCGATCTTCGACTCAGCGCACACCATATTGATTGTTATGAGCGATCAATATGGCCGTTTTGAATGTCATAGACGTTCGCTTGAGGTTACGAGCATGTGAGGAATCGAGATGACACAGCCGGACGAAGGCGCACTGAATGCCATGATCGGCGCCACCGTGAAAAGCCTGCGCGAGAAGTCAGGCCTATCAATGCGCGAACTGGCGCGCCGCTCCGGCGTCAGCCAGCCCTTCCTGAGCCAGATCGAGCGCGGCCTCAGCGCACCGTCGATGATCACCACCTATCGCCTCGCGGACGCCCTCGACGTCCTGCCAGGAGCGCTACTGCCCGCGCCGCCGGCGTCTCGCGTCTCGGTGATCCGGGCTGGTGCGGGCCGATCCATCCCGGTGGCCAACCGGGCCGATGCCGCCGTGGGCAGGGCGTTGGTGATGCAGCCGGGCAACCCGCTGGAGATCATCGACTACCGCATCGAACCCGGCCAATACATCTCCGAATGGTTCGAGCTTCCCGGCGAGCTGGCCGTCTATCTCATCAGCGGCGTGCTGGACGTCGAGATCTCCGGGCATCCGACCGTTCGCCTGGAACCAGGGGATCTGGTGAGCCACCCTGCCGACCTGCCACACCGCTGGCTGCTGGTCGACGACACACCCGCCCACGCCCTGCTCGCCATCGCGCACCCCGGTGAAGGTGCGGCACTTCGCGCGCCATCGCACAGCTGAGCCTCACAACGCGAAGGCCAACAACTGGGTCACCTGATCGGGCGAGAAATTGTCGTCGGTCACCATTACCACCGACTGACGGCCATCGGGCAGCTTGGGGCCCAAGGTGATTCCCTCGACGTTGTCGACCGAGTGCACCGTCGCCGAGAGGTCGTCGAGCAGGGTCTTGCGCATCGGAACCGCGCCCGCCGAGGACGGCCGGCCCAGGATGTCGTCGGCGCCCGCGACGCTGGCCCGGAAGATCCGCACCGATGTCCGGGTGCCGTGACCGCGCTCGATCACCAGGAAGTCCTCGGCGTCCAGCGCGACCAGATCCGACAGCCCGTTGCCGCCGCCGTCACCGGAGGTGACCGGATCCAGCGGGTAGGCGTACTGCCCCGTCGGCTGCCGCGTCACCGGATCGAGCCGGGTGATCCTGGTCAGCGCGCCGTGGTCGGCCGTGGGCACCGGTCCGTCGTTGAAACCCGGTTCCTCCATCCCGGCCCACAGCGCGGTCCCGTCGGGGGCCAGTGTCAGGCCCTCCAGGGCCTGGTTCTTGCGTGGGCCGGCATCGGCGGTCGACATGTGCAGTTCCGGTGGCAGGGTGAACTGGCCGTGGAAGGTGCCGTCCAGGCCGGCGATGCGCACCCACGGATCGAGCAGCACCGGTGCGGTGTCCGGCTTGACGATCCGCTCGCCCTCGCTGGACCAGTACAGCTGCTGGCGGCGGCTGTCGAAAGCGATGCCTTCGGGGTCAGGGGGCACGGTGGTGGCCGACCGGTGCGGGAACGGCTGGCCGTCGGTGTTGCGCAGCGAGGTCGATCCCAGCAGGTCCACCCGCGCCAGATTGCCCCCGGACAGCGCGATGCTCATGGTGTAGAACCGGGCCGGGTTCTTCTCCGACCGGTCATCGCTGATCACGTAGTACCGGTCCCGGCCGGCGTCGTAGGTGATACCGGAAAGGCCACCGACCGTGGTGTCGGCGAACAACAAACCGTGCGCCAGTTCGATCTTGCCCAAGAACTCCAGTTGCGAGGCCGGCGCCGGCGCGCCGGCACAACCGGCCAGCACCAGCACCGCCGTCAGGAGCAGGGCGAAAGGCTTACGATCGGTCACCCGATGACGGTACCGATTGCCGACCCGACGACATAGGTCGCACCGATCGCGATGGCCCCAAACAGCAACTGGCGCAAGGACCCGAACCAGACTCGCTGTTTGGTGACGAATGCGGCCAGCCCGCCGGCGACCAACAGGCCGATGCCGCCGCAGATCAGGCCGGCCGGCAATGACTCGAAACCCAGCAGGTATGGGATCAGCGGGATGATCGCGCCGACGGCGAACATCAGGAAGGACGAGACGGCCGCCACCCGCGGGGACGGCTTCTCCGACGGGTCGACACCCAATTCCTGGATCAGGTGGAAGTTGATGGCCTTGGTCTCGTCGCCGTGCAGTTCTTCGGTGGCGCGCTCGGCGGTGTCCCTGGACAGTCCCATGTTCTCGAACATGCCCACCAGCTCGGCTCGCTCCGCCCGCGGATTCAGCGCGAAGGACCGCCGCTCGACGTTGACCTCTGCGTCGATCTGCTCGTTGGCGGTGGTCACCGACGTGTACTCGCCCAGCGCCATCGAGAACGCCCCGGCCAGCAGCCCGGCCACCCCCGACAGCACCACGGCATGCGTGCTGGCGCCCGCGGCCACCCCGGCGATCAGCGCGGTGTTGGAGACCAAGCCGTCCATCGCACCGAACGTTGCCGCGCGCAACCAGCCGCCGCTCACGTCGGGGTGGGTGTGATCGCTGTCGTGGGGCAGCTCGACCTCGGCCATGGCAGATATTGAACGCGCCCGATGTGACATCTCGAAACTCAGGTGAACCTGCGTTGCCAGAGTCACGTTTGCAGGACGCGTCGACGGGCTAAGTTCGGGTATGACCACCACCGCGGAACATCTGCGCAATACCCTCGACGGACGCTGGCGCGACGTGAAGAACACGGTGCGCACCGACCTGTCCAACGAGATCTTCCGGCCGCACTACACCCCGAACACCGTCATCGCCCGGACCAAGGTGGGCGAACAGCTGAAGATCATGGCCGCGGCGGGTGCCGCCGAGGACGGCTTCCGCAAGGAACATGGTGGCACCGGGGACGTCGGCGCGGCGGTCACCCGTATCGAGATGCTCGCCATGAGCGATTTGTCGCTGATGGTGAAGGCCGGTGTGCAGTGGGGCCTGTTCGGTGGGGCGATCGAGAACCTGGGCACCGAGCGACATCACAAGGCATATGTCCGCAAGATCATCGACCTGGACCTGTTGGGTTGTTTCGCGATGACCGAGACCGGCCACGGCAGCGATGTGCAGTCCCTGGAGACCACCGCCACCTACGACCCGGCCACCCAGGAGTTCGTCATCGACTCCCCCACCCCGAGCGCCCGCAAGGACTATATCGGCGGTGCGGCCCAAACCGCGCGAGTGGCAGCGGTTTTCGCCCAGCTGATCACCAAGGGTGAGGGCCACGGTGTGCACTGTTTCGTGGTGCCGATCCGTGACGAGGAGGGTAACGACCTGCCCGGCGTCACGACGTCGGACTGCCATTACAAGGGCGGCCTGCCCGGCGTCGACAACGGCCGCATCCAGTTCGACCAGGTCCGTATCCCGCGGGAGAACCTGCTCAACAAATACGCCGACGTCGCCGAGGACGGCACCTACTCCTCGCCCATCGAGAACCCCGGCCGGCGGTTCTTCACCATGCTGGGCACCCTGATCCGGGGCCGGGTCACCGTCGGCGGCAGCGCCGCCGCCGCGGCGCGGGTGGCACTGGATATCGCGACGCGATATGCCTTGCAGCGCAGGCAGTTCAGCGCACCCGACGACGACGGCGAGGTGCTCATCATGGATTACCTGGTGCACCAGCGCCGGTTGTTCCCGCTGATCGCCAAATCCTATGCACTGCAATTCGCGCAGAACGAACTGGTGGCCAAGCTGCACGAGCTGCAATCGTCGGATTTCCCCGACGCCGAGGAGCAGCGTGAGCTGGAAGCGCGGGCGGCCGGGCTCAAGGCGGCCAACACCTGGCATGCCAGCCGGGCCATCTCCGAGGCTCGTGAGGCCTGCGGCGGCGCCGGTTATCTGGCCGAGAACCGGTTGATCGCACTGCGCGGAGATATCGACGTGTTCACCACCTTCGAGGGTGACAACCATGTGCTGACCCAGTTGGTGGCCAAGGAACTGCTGACCGCCTATGCCGACGACATCAAGGGCATGAGCCCGGTGGAGTGGGTGCGGTTCGCGGCGAACTTCGCCGGCGAGCGGGTGATGAAACGCACTGCCGCCGAGACGATCATGCAGACCATTCTGGACACCCGCCAGGACAACGAAGAGGAAGGCAGCCTGTTCAACCGCGGCACCCAGGTGCAGATGTTCGAGGACCGTGAGCAGTACCTGCTGTCCACGGTGGCGCGCCGGCTGCAGAGCAAGGCCAAGGAGATGAGCCCCTTCGACGCCTTCAACGCCGTCCAGGACCACGTGCTGCACGCCGCGACCGCGCATATCGACCGGATCGTGCTGGAGGCCTTCGTCGCCGGCATCGACACCTGCGAGGACCCGACCGCGCGCGAGATCCTGGAATTGGTCTGTGACCTGTACGCTCTGAGCATCATCGACGAGGACAAGGCGTGGTTCGTGGAGCACCGATTCCTGTCCACCGAGCGCTCCAAGGCCGTCACCCGGGCCGTCAACGACCGGTGCCGCAAGCTGCGCCCGCACGCCGAGCTGCTGGTGGACGGGTTCGGCATTCCCGAGAAGTTGCGCTATGCCGAGATGCTGCACCCCGAGCACATCCCGGATGCCGACGAGCATCGGGAAAAGGACGCCATCAGCTCTGGCACCGTCGAGCCGAAGTAGCTAGCCCCGCCGGGGCCGGCTGGGCCACCAGATCCGGTCACCGATCAGCGCCATGGCGGCCGGCACCAGGATGGTGCGCACCAGGGTGATGTCGATGAGCAGACCGACGCCCACGGTGAACCCGATCTGCAGCAGGTTGATCACCCGGCCGCTCATCAACGCGAACATGGTGAGCGCGAAGACGACTCCGGCCGTGGTGATGACGCTGCCGGTGCTGCCGAAACCGCGGATGATGCCGCGCACCATGCCGTCGGCGGACTCCTCCCGGATCCGGGCGGCGAACAGCATGCTGTAGTCGGCGCCGACCGCGATCAGCGCCATGAACGACACCGGGAGCACCGACCAGTCGAGGTCGACACCGATCAGGTGCTGCCACACCAGCACGCTGATGCCCGAGGCGGCACCGAAGGACAGCACGACGACGGCGACCATGAAGACCGGTGCCGCGATGCTGCGCAGCAACACCATGAGCACCAACAGCACGCCGAGGATCGCGACCGCACCGTAGACGGCGAAGTCCCGCCACACCTGGTCGCGCATATCTGCCGATAGCGAGGCCAGGCCGGTAGTGCCGAAATGCGCCTGCTGCAGCGACGTTCCGTGGGCGGCCTCGGTGGCGGCCGGAGCGAGCTCGCGGGTGGCGTTCAGCGCCGCGTCGCTGTACGGGTTGATCCGCCACACCACCAGCATCCGCGCGGTCTTGCCGTCGGGGGCGAACAGCAGCTTCTGGCCGTCCTGGAAGGCCTTGTCGGAGAAGCCTTGTGCCGGGAGGTAGAACCCCGCACCGGCACCGGCCGAGGTGTGCGCACTCAACGTGGCCAGGTAGTCCGAGGCCTGGGTGAGTCCGTCGGTGAGCTGGCCGGTGAGCCCGAGCACCTTGTCGACCCCGCCCTTGACCTGGGTGAGGCCGGCCGCCAACCGGCTGATGCCCGCATCGAGGCGGTCCGCGCCGCGGACCAGTTCGGTGAGCTGCGCGTCGGCCTGCGCGGCTGACCCTTCGGGCAGCATGGCGGCCAGCGTCTGCAATCGGGCGACGGCGTTGCGGATACCGGGTTGGGCCGCCCGGATCTTGTCGATGGTCACCTGCGGCACCGCCGTGAGCAACTGCACCTGCCGCAGCGTGCGGGTGACCGCACCCTCGGACAGTGCATCCAGATCGGCCAGGTCGGCGCGGGCCCGCATGCACACCGGGTTGCCGACACAGTCCGGACCCGGGACCGCGGCGAGCGCGGGACCGAGTGCGGAACTGACCAGCCGGCCGCCGTCGGCGATCTGGGCGTTGTCGGTCATGGCTTGCAGGGCCACATCGAGCAGACCGACCGAGGCGTTGAGATCGGCCAGCGCGCTGGGCACGTCGAGCCTGCCGTCGGTGACGGTGCGCAGTGCGCTGCCGGCATCCTGATAGCCGCCGAGCACCTGGCGCGCCAGCGCGGTGACGGTCTTGATACCCGAGACCAATTGCGGCAGTTGGGTATCGGCGGTGGCGGCGCCGTCACGCAGGGCGGCGGTACCCGACGCCAGCCGCTGCAGGTCAGGGGTGGCCGTACCGATGCGGTCCCGTGCCGCACCGAGCCGGTCGGCGACGACGCCGGCCTGGTAGCCGACGGTGGTCTGCTCCAGCTGACTGCCCGACGGCCGCGTCAGCGCGCGCACATACGCCACGTCGGGTCGCCCCGCGATGCGCGCCGCGACGCGATCCAGCGCGGCCAGGTCGTTGGTGTTGCGCATATCGTGGTCGGCCGACACGATCAGGTATTCCGGTGCCACCTCGTTGAATCCCCAATGCGCGTAGGCCTTCTCGTATCCGGCCGCGCTCTCGGTGTGGCCCAGTTGCATGGCGTTCTCGTCGAAGTTCACCCGGAAGGTGAGTGACACCGAGGCCGCGGCCAGCAACAGCACCAAGGAGGTGGCGGCCAGCGCACCCGAGCGCCGGATCATCCTGGTGCCGATGCGGCGCCAGCGCCGCTCGTCGATCGGGCGCGGCTCGGCATAGCCACGACGGCCCACGATCGACAGCAACGCATACGGCAGCGTCATCGAGATGGCCAGGGCCAGCACGATGGCGATGGCGATCGGCGGCCCGGCGGCGCGGAACATGCCCAGCTGGGCGAACGCCATTGCGGTGGCGGCCGCCGCGATGGTGAGCATGGAGGCGATCAGGATGCCGGAGACCTTCTGCCCCGCTCGTCCCAGCGCATCGGGCACGGGCAGTCCTGCGCGTCTGCCCTCGTGATAACCCGCCAGGATGAAGATCGCGTAATCGGTGATGGCGCCGAGCAGCATCGCCGTCATCAACGCGATGGTCATGTTGGAAACGGTCATCACGCCGTGCGCGCCGAGCAGCGACACCACCGGCCGAGCCACACCGAGCCCGACGCCGATGGTGAGCAGCGGAATGAGGGCGGTGACCACCGAGCGGTAGACCACCAGCAGTACGGCGGTGATCAGCAGCACCGACACGCCGGTGATGATGAGCAGCGAGAAGTCCATGGCACTGAACAGATCTGCCAGGGTGGGCGACGGCCCGGTGTAGTACAGCTGCAGGCCCTCGGGTTTGGCCAGCCCGTCGATGGTGTTGCGGATGTTGACGGTGTTCTGGTGCGCCTTGGTGGAGCCGACGTCGCCGGTGGCCGCGACCACGAGGTTGATCGCCTTGCCGTCGGGGCTGAGCGCGATGCTGCGCAGCGACTCGTTGCTGTAGGTGTCCAGGACGTAGGCGACGTCGTCGGCGTCGGCCCGCAACTGGGTGACCAGCTGGTGGTAGGTCTGTACGTCGGCGGCGCCGATGCCGTTCTCGTTGACCAGCAGCACGCTGCCGATGGCGGACGACGCCGGTACCCCGAACTGCTGGGACATGTGCCGAAGTGTTTGCGCCGCTTCGATATTGCCCGGGATGAACGGGGCGGAATGCTCGGCGACTGTGCGCTCCAGCTGCGGGATGGCCAGGTTGAGCGCACCGACGAGCACCACCCAGAAGCCGATGACCCACCATGCGTGCCGGTCGCAGAACCGGCTGAACCGGCCGAACACCCTGCTGTCCCCGTGCGCCATACGTCCCCCTCGCGCCCCCAAGTAGACCAAATGGTCTACGCGTGGCGTCAGACGTTAGTAGACTGATCGGTGCACCGCAATCACCCCCAGGCAGGAAATCTCATATGCAGGCCCGTGACCGGCTGATCGCCAGCGCCGTCGACCTGATCCGGCGCAACGGCGTCGCTGGTACCGGGCTCGCGCTGCTGCTCGAGGCGAGCGGGACCGCACGACGCTCGCTCTACCTGAATTTCCCCGGCGGCAAGGCCGAACTGATCGCCGATGCCACCGCGGTGGCCGGCAAGGTCACCAGCGCGGCCATCGATCGACTGGCCGCCGACGCCGACCCCGTGACCGTGATCCGACGCTTCGTCGCCGGCTGGGCCGAGGCGCTGCGGGCCTCCGAGTTCACCGCAGGCTGCCCGATCATGGCCGCCGCGCTCGGGCGCTCGGAAGCGGCCGCGGCCGCCGACACCGCCGGCGCGGTGTTCACCGACTGGGAGCGCCGCCTCACCGGTCATCTGGAAGCCGCCCAGCTGTCCTCCGACGACGCGGCGGAACTGGCCACCATGACCGTGGCCGCCGTCGAGGGCGCCATCGTGATGTGCCAAGCCACCAAATCCGACGAACCGCTACGCCGGGTCGAGGCCGGGCTGGTGGAGTTGTTCCGGATGAAGACGCGCACCGCCCGCACCTGACCGCGACATTGCGGTTGTTGCGGCAAAAGTCGAGTGCAGCTCGCGATAACCGCAATCTCGCGACAGCGTCAGGCGTTCGGTATCGGATCCAGTGCCTTGAGCTTGCCGTCGTCGCCGATCTGGAAACGCACCTGGGCGATTCCGGTCGGGCAGCACGGCTTGTCGGCGCCTTGGCGCCATTGGTATTGCACCGTCGCGATCTTGTCGCCCAGCGGAACGACGGTGGTGTAGGGCCTCGGGCGCGGCGTCGGCGGCCCCAGCGGGGAGTTGCGGTCGAAGAACAACACCTGGACCGGGGCGTCCAACGCGGTGTCACCGGTGCCGACCACCACCCAGTGCAGCCGGCAGTCACCGGTATGGCCACTGGCGGTCTCATGCCAACCGCTGCCCAGCCCCTGCACCGCCGTGGCCACCGTGTCCGCGCTCGGGGTGTCCTCGGCCTTACATCCGTTCGAGGTGGGCGGCCCGGCGTTGGGCGGGCTCCAGCCACACGACGCGGCAACCAGGGTGACCGAGGCGAGAAGCGGAAGGGCCCGCGAGAACCGCATGGGTGTGAGCTTACGGACGGTACCGGCCGAAAACTGCGGGGCGGCACGCGCAGCGAACGCTGCCGGTAGCATCGCCCGCATGGGTTCTCGCCATTTGCGCCGGTTGGCCGGTCGGTTCGTCGTCGCCGGCGCGCTCACCGCGTCGACGCTGGCAACCGTCGCCACGCCGACCGCCGCCGCACAGCCGTGCCCCGACGCCGAGGTCGTGTTCGCCCGCGGGAGCGACGAGCCCCCCGGAGTCGGAGTCACCGGCCAGGCGTTCATCGATGCCCTGCGCACGCAGGCCGCGGGCAAGTCCATCGGCGTATACGCCGTGAACTATCCGGCCACCGGCGACTTCGACAACAAGGCCGTGTTCCCCGGCACCATGTTCGACGGTGTTCACGACGCCAGCGCCCACATCCAGGCGACGGCCGCCAACTGCCCCAACACCAAGATGATCGTCGGCGGGTTCTCCCAGGGCGCGGCGGTGGCCGCCTACGCCACCGGCGACCTGCCGGCCGGGGTGTCCGACCACGTCGCCGGGCTGGTGCTGTTCGGTAAACCGAGTGCGCCGCTGCTGGCCCACTACGGTGCGCCGGCGGCGAATATCGGGTCGCAGTACGCGGGCAAGTCACTGGATCTCTGCGCGCCCGGCGACGCCATCTGCGACGGATCGCAAGCCTCGGCACTCTCGCCGCTGGCTCACGTGCTCTACCCGTTCAACGGGCTCGCGACGGCCGCCGCAGCAGCGGCCGCGGGCCGGCTGTAGCGGCGGGGGCATGGATTGTCCGCCGTACGGTTGACGTCCCTGTGAACTGCCTGCGCCCAACCTGACAAGGCCGCTACATTGCGCTGATGAGGGTGTGGATCGCTTTGCTAGGCGCGCTTGTATCGATTGGACTGGTGGGTTGTGCTGCAGAGTCGCCCCCGCCCGCACCGGTGACCGTGACCGAATCGAACACCGTGACGGTGGCTGCCCCGCCGCAAGCCCAAGCTCCGTCTATCGCGGCACCAGTCGTTGCTTCGCCAGCGGAAGCTCCTGTGTCAGCGGGCATCACCATCCCCGATATCGCAGCCGGTACCAACGCCGCGATAGCGCAGAGCAAGCTTGAATCGCTTGGCTTGACCAACGTCGAGTTGGCCTCGGCAAACCCCGATTACAGCAATGTGTTCTTGCCGAAGAACTGGACACTAGTGTCGATCGAGCCGGCGCCGGGAAGTGTGGTTCAAGCGGGCGATGTCGTCATTGTCAAGGTGACCAAACCGTGAGACGTGCCGTTCTCGGCCTGTCGGCAGCGGCTTTCGCTTCGCTCTCCGTCGGAGCCAGCGTTCCGCTTGCGTCCACGGCGTCGGCCGGGTGCATGGTCAATATGCTCGGCGCCCAATACTGCGATGCACCCCCGCGACCAGACGGCACCTGGCAACGTTGCTGGGCCACCGGCCAACAGTTCTACCCCACATTCGGGGCCGGCGGCTATCAGAACGGATTCGGGTCGGTTCCAGCGATGGGCAACTGCTATGACGTCAACCCTGCCGAGCCATGGCCCGTCGTGCCGATCGGGCAACCGCAGTACTACATCCAGTGACACCGTTCGCCCGCCGGCATGAACACGCGTCATCCGACACCGTCCAAACCAGAGGCTAGCGAAGCTTACCTTCGCAGGCCGGTCGTCTCGTAGGTGCATGACTAACTAAACCGTGGTTGCATACCGTATTACATCTGTAATACGGTATCACATGGCGTTGATCTGGGGCACCGACCGAGGCGAACACCTCGCTCGCCACGGCGTCACCATCGCGCAGGCCGAAGAGGCGATGGCCGATCCGGAGCGCGTCGTCTTCACCCCCGACTACAAGAGCAAGTCCGGCCGCAGCATCCGCACCATCGGCTTCTCCCGCAGCTTCGGCGACCTACTGGCCGTATTCACCGTCCAGTTCGAGGGCGCCGTGTACGGCCTGACCGCTTTCCGCGCGGATAAGCATGACCGGGGCCACTACATCAAAGGAGGCGAGTGATATGCCGAAGGACATAAACGAGATGCCTGATGAATTACGGGAACTCATCGGCCGGGAGACCGCAGAGACCGATGCCGTACAGGGCCAGCAATGGGAAGGTTCCCTGCCTAACCACGTGACAGTTTCCCGGCCGGGTCGCACCCGCAGCAAAGTGCTACAAGTGCGACTCAACCCGGAGGAGTTCGACGCCCTGGAGCAGATCGCGGCGCAACGGGAGCTACCGGTGTCGACGGTTGCGCGAGAGCAGCTGCTCGGGTTGATCGCGCGTGATGCGCAATCCCGAGAAACGGGGGCACAGGAACTGATCGGGCAGTTGACGCTGGTGACAGATCGATTGCGTGCGATGCTCCGTGTGGACGAGATGCCGGATCGGCCATCCGTTGACGCGGAGCCCTAGGCACGGACAATGACCCGTGCCGAGTTCCGAAGGTCACAGACAATCAGGACAGCAAGGCTTTCCAAGCCGGGCGACGAAAACAGTTCAGAGGCAGTATTGCCTCTGACCTGATTGTGCTGGCTCCCCCGGATGGACTCGAACCATCAACCGTCCGATTAACAGTCGGAAGCTCTGCCAATTGAGCTACAGGGGATTGAACCGAAAACAGACTCTAGCGCATGGGTGCCGCGCGCCCCGAATCGGCACGTCAGAGCGACTTTCGGATGGCGGGATCACGCGCTCACAGCGTCGTGAGGCAGGATGGACAGCGTTCTGCACTGATCCGGGGAGGGAGTACACGTGTTCCGGTTCGTCTTCGTGCTGGGGGTCGGGTATGTGCTCGGCGCCAAGGCCGGCCGCCGGCGGTACGAACAGATCGCCGGCACGTATCGCGCCGTCACCGAGAATCCGGCCACCAAGGCCGTACTGGATGCCGGGCGCCGCAAACTGGCCGACCGGGTGTCCCCCGATCCGGCCATGGTCCGATTGACGGCGATCGACGCCGAGACGACGGTGCTCGAACCGCTGGACGAGACCGCCGAGAAGCGTTAACCGATCGGGACGTTCCAGGTCTGACCGGGCAGCAGCGGGCCCGAGTTGACGCCGTTGCTGCCCACCGAGATGCCCGGGCTGCCGAAGCCGACACCACCGCCGCCGCTGCCGGAGTTCGAGTAGGACAGGCACTTGCCGTCCTCTTTGTTACCGAACCACGCCAGGCACGGCGGCTGAGCCTGCACCGAACTCTGGGAGCCGGCGGCCGACAGGGCCACCACCGGTGCCGCCGCGGCCGCGACTGCGAACGCGCCCACCAGAACCAGACGCCGAGCTGAAATGTTCACCGGGATGCCTCTCTGATGGCTTCGTCGAACACCTCACCATAACGTGCGAGGACAGATCACGCAGTCATGTCGTCACCGCTGGCCTGCTCCAGCAGGCTGCGGCGATAGGTCTCCATGGCCACCAGATCACCGAACAACGCGTGGTATTCGTCGCTGTTGTCCACCGGCGACATCCGTTGCAGCTTGGACTTCACCTCGGCGATCTGCCGGCCCACCGACACCTCCTGCAGCCGGGCCAGCACCCCGGTGACATACCGGACCAACTTCTCGTCGTCCTCGATCCGGATGGCCTCGACACCGAGTTCGTTGACCAGGTTCGCCCCTTCGGGTGTCTCCTGCAGGTCGCGTACCGCCTCGATCCACTGGGCACCGGACAGCCCGGCCGCCGTCCCGCCGGCGGTGGCAATGGCCGACCGCACGGCCGCATAGCCGGGATGGGTGAAGCTCTCCACGGTCAGCGAATCGAACACCGGACCGGCCAGCCCGGGGTACTGCAGCGCCGCCTTGAGGGCCTCGCGTTGCGGGCGCAGCGTCGGATCACGCGGATCGGGCCGGGTGACGGTGGGCCGCGGCGGGCGGGCGGGCGCCTCGGACCGGGTGTCGCGCCGGGCGCCGCCCTTGGGTCCCTTGCGCCCGGCCTCCTCCCGCACCCGAGCCAACACCTGGGCCACGTTGTCCCAGCCCACCCAGCCGGCCAACTGGCGGGCGTACTCGTCGCGCAGCGTCGGATCCTTGATCCCGGCGACCATCGGCACGCAGCGGCGCAGCGCGGCCACCCGGCCCTCGGCGCTGTCCAGGTTGTGGTCGGCCAGCGCGGTGCGGATGGCGAATTCGAACAGCGGCGCGCGGCGGGCCACCAGATCGCGCAGCGCCCCGTCGCCGGCGCGCAGCCGCAGATCGCACGGGTCCATGCCGTCGGCGGCCACCGCGACGAATGACTGCCCGGCCAGGTTCTGTTCCCCCTCGAACGCCTTCACCGCGGCGGCCCGTCCGGCCGCGTCACCGTCGAAGACGTAGATGAGCTCACCGCGAAAGAAGTTGTCGTCCATCATGAGTCGGCGCAGCATGGCCAGGTGATCATCACCGAAGGCGGTGCCGCACGCGGCGACGGCGGTGGTCACCCCGGCCAGGTGCATGGCCATCACGTCGGTGTAGCCCTCCACGACGACGGCCTGATGGCCCTTGGCGATATCGCGTTTGGCCAGATCCAACCCGAACAGCACCTGGGACTTCTTGTACAGCACGGTCTCCGAGGTGTTGACGTACTTCGCCTCGATGCGGTCGTCGTCGAACAATCGGCGCGCCCCGAAGCCGATGGTCTCTCCCGACGACGCCCGGATGGGCCACAGCAACCGCCGGTGGAACCGGTCAATCGGGCCCCGCTGACCTTGCCGGGACAGCCCGGCGGCCTCTAGCTCCTTGAACTCGAACCCCTTGCGCAGCAGGTGCTTTGTCAGGGTGTCCCAGCCTGCGGGCGCGAACCCACAGCCGAACCGCTTGGCTGCCTCGGCGTCGAAGTTCCGGTCGATCAGGTACTGCCGGGCGGGGGCGGCGTCCTCGGATTGCAACGCCTCGGCGTAGAACTCCTGGGCGGCGGCGTTGGCCGCGATCAGCCGGCTGCGGCTACCCCTGTCGCGCTGCACGTTGGCGGTGGTGCCGCCGGTGTAGGTGACGGTGTAGCCGACCTTGTCGGCCAGCAGCTCGACCGCCTCGACGAAGCTGACGTGTTCGATCTTCTGCAGGAAGGCGTAGACATCGCCGCCCTCCCCGCACCCGAAGCAATGGAAGTGGCCGTGGTTGGGCCGCACGTGGAACGACGGTGACTTCTCGTCGTGGAAGGGGCACAGGCCCTTGAGCGAGTCCACCCCGGCCCGGCGCAGCTGGACGTAATCACCGACGACTTCCTCGATGCGGACGCGTTCACGAATGGCCGCGATATCGCGATCCGCAATACGCCCCGACGCCATCGGATCAGTCTAGAGGCCGGTCACAAGGGCTTGCGCGAACGCGCCTCATAGACCCGTTCCAACCGGCTCTCGGTATAGGACGCGATCTGGTCGACCACCACCCGCAGCCGCGACCCGTCGTCGTCGGCGGCCTCGAACTCGGCGGCGAACTGCGGGTCCAGGCTGCCCGGCGCTTGCGCCCACAACACCAGGGCGACCTCCTCGACCAGCGTGCGCTGGTCGGCCTGGATCTGCAGGTGTCGGTGGTCGGACATGATGAACTGCAGGGCCAGCATCTTGAGCACCGCCACCTCGGCCCGCACCAAGGCGGGCACGGCCAGCTCGGTGTCGTAGCGGTGCAGCGGTCCGCCGCCGGCCACGGCCCGGGTCGCGGTGATCGCGGCGTTGGCGAACCGGCCCACCAGTTCACTGGTCATGTTCTTGAGCCCGACCGACGCCGCCAAGGTGCCGTCGAACTTGCCGACCGCGGCCACCACGGGCACCTCCGACAGCCGCAGCGCCGCGGCCAGCAGATCGTCGTGGCTGATCGCCGGGAACGCCTCGGCGCCAAGGTGGGCCAGTGCGTCGGCGGCATCGGTGTCGGCGAGCACCCGCAGATCGATACGCCCGGAGATCACTCCGTCCTCGACGTCGTGCACCGAGTAGGCGACATCGTCGGCCCAGTCCATCACCTGCGCTTCCAGGCAGGTCCGCTCGGCGGGCGCGCCGGCCCGCATCCACGCGGCCGCCTCGGCGTCGTCGTCGTAGAAACCGAACTTCTTGCGCACCCCCTCCCGGAACCACGGATACTTCATCACCGCGTCCAGCGCCGCGCGGGTGAGGTTCAGCCCCGCGGAACGACCGTCGGGGCCAAGTATTTTCGGCTCCAACCGGGTCAGGATCCGGAAATTCTGGGCATTGCCCTCGAACCCGCCGAACGGCTTGGCGATCTCGTTGAGGGCGCGTTCGCCGTTGTGCCCGTAGGGCGGGTGGCCGATGTCGTGGGCCAGCCCGGCCAGGTCCACCAGGTCCGGGTCGCACCCCAACCCGACGGCCATCCCCCGGCCGATCTGGGCCACCTCCAGCGAGTGGGTCAACCGCGTGCGCGGGGTGTCACCCTGCCGCGGGCCGACCACCTGGGTCTTGTCGGCCAGCCGCCGCAGCGCCGCGCAGTGCAGCACCCGGGCCCGGTCCCTGGCGAAATCGGTGCGGTGCTCGGTCCCGGTTCCGGGCAGCGCGGCACCTTTGGGCGCCTCGATCACCAGGCGCTGCCTGTCGAGGTCGGTATAGAGATCGGTCACGGTGCCCACTGGCGGACAGTCTGCCAGCTAGATTTGCGATCATGCGCCTCGCCCGCCTGCTCAGCATGTTCCTCGCGATGCTGTCCGTCGGTCTGCTGCTGGCACCCGCGGGGCAAGCCAAGCCGCCGTTCCGGTTACCCAGCCAGATCGTCGACAGCGCCAACGCGCTCAGCGGTCAGGACCTGAATCGCGTCACCCAAGCCGTCGACAAGCTCTACGCCGACCGGCATGTCCGGCTGTGGGTGGTGTACGTGGACACGTTCTCCGGGCAGGACGCCGAACCGTGGGCTCGGGCCACGCTGGAAGCCAGCGACCTGGGCAGCTATGACGCGCTACTGGCCGTGGCCACCACCGATCGGGCCTACGCCTTCCTGGCCGGCGGGGTGGCCGCCAGCAACGCCGAAGCGAACACCTTGCGGCGCAACGATATCGAGCCGGCCCTACGCGACGGGAACTGGGCGCAGGCCGCCGTCGCCGCCGCCGAGGGGCTCACCGCCAACGCGTCCTCGACGAGCCCTGCCGCATCGGACACCGAGATGAACTGGGTCGGCCTGGTGGCCATCCTCACGGTGATCGTGCTGGGCGTGGTGGTCCTGGTGCTGTGGCAGCGGTGGCGCAAGCGCAAGCGCCGGGCGGCGGATTTCGCGGCCGCCCAGCGCGCCGACCCGACCGATCCCACCGCGCTGGCCGCGATGCCGCTCGACACCCTCGACGACCTGTCCCGCTCGATCGTCGTCGACGTCGACAACGCGGTGCGCACCAGCGACAACGAACTGGCGCTGGCCGTCGAAGAGTTCGGCGAAAAGGACACCGCCCCGTTCGTTGCCGCGGTGGCCGCCGCCAAAACGACGCTGGGCCAGGCGTTCAACGTGCGCCAGATCCTCGACGACACCGTGCCCGAGACACCCGCGCAGCGCCGCGACCTGCTGACCCGGGTGGTCGTGGCCGCCGCCAAGGCCGACCGTGAACTCGATGCCCAGCGTGCCGCGTTCGCCGCGCTGCGCGACCTGGTGATCAACGCGCCAGGCAGGCTGGACACCCTGACCCAACAGATGGTCGACCTCAGCGCGCGGATCGGACCGTCGGAGCAGACCCTGGCCGGACTGCACCAGCAATTCGCCGATGCCGCCTTGACCTCCGTCGCCGACAATGTCGAAACCGCCAAGCAGCGGCTGGCTTTCGCCGACCAGAACATCACCAGCGCCCGCAATCTGGTGGCCCGCCCGGCCGGCAGCCAAGCGGGCCTGGTCGATTCGATGCGTGCGGCCGAATCCGCCCTGGGCCAGGCCCGCACCCTGCTGGACGCCGTCGACAGCGCCGCCACCGACATCAACCGCGCCATCGCCGCGCTGCCCGCCGCGATCGCCGATATCCAGAACGGTATCGCCGCCGCGGATGCTCAACTGGCACAGGGGAATCTCACCCAGGCGGCCGCCCTGACCGCCGCACGCGAGGCCGCAGCACAGGCGGTGTCGGCCGCGCAGGGCGCCGGCAGCACCGACCCGCTGAGCGCCTTCACGAGTCTGAGCGCCGCCGACGCCGACCTGGACCGGCTGCTGGCCGCCGCCACCGAGGAGCGCGAGACCACCGAACGGTTACGCCGCGCGTACGGCCAGGCGTTGTTCAGCGCCCAATCCCGGGTGCGTGGCGTTTCCGATTTCATCGACACCCGCCGGGGCAGTGTCGGACCGGAGGCGCGCACCAAGCTGGCCGAGGCGGTGCGTCAGTTACAAGCCGCCCAGGACCGGCAGGCCGGCGATCTCGGTGAGGCGATCCAGTACGCCACCGGGGCGGCGACACTGGCCGCCCAGGCGCAGTCCTTGGCCAACGAGGACGTGGCCGCCGCGCAGCGCCACTATGGCGGTTACGGCGGCGGTGGCGGATCGAATACCGGCGCCGTGCTGGGCGGCATCATCATCGGCAATATCTTGTCCGGCGCGCTGCGGGGCGGGTTGGGCGGCAGCGTCGGCGGCGGCTGGAGCCCCACCTCGTTCGGCGGCTCGGGCAGTTCCGGGGGTTCGTTCGGCGGGGGCGGCGGGCGCTTCTAGACGGCCGGTGCCACCAGGGCTACCCGGGGCGTCGGCACCGCGCTGCCGTCGCGCCGACGGAAGCCCATCCCCACTGCCTCTCCGGTGTCGGCCTCCACGAACCGGTAGGCGCTGCTGTCCGGTCGCGCCAGGTGGGTGTGGCCCCACTGGCCGATGGCCGCCAACACCGGCACCAGGTCGTGGCCGGCCTCGGTGAGCACATACCGACTGCGGGTGCGGTCACCGGGTTCCTGGTAGTCGACCACCTCCAGGATTCCCGCGGCGACCAACTCCGACAGCCGTGTGCTGAGCACATCCGAGGCTACCCCCAGACGCTGCTTGAACTCGGAGAACCTGGTCCGACCCAGCAGCGCTTCCCGGATGATCAGCACCGCCCACCGTTGACCGAGGACGGCCATCGTGCGGGCGATCGGGCAGGGATCGTCGACCCATGAAGCGGTGCGCATGGTCACATTCTATCTAAGTTGGAAATTCCAATCCAGCACTGCTACGTTGACCGCAGCACAAGCGGACAGGAGATGACCATGACAGGAACTCAGGTGGCCGGCGCGACGGTCCTGGTGACCGGCGGACAGCAAGGCCTCGGCAAGGCGATCGTCGCCGCGTTGCTCGACGCCGGCGCGGCCAAGGTGTACTCGACCAGCCGGCGGCCGGGTACCCCGGTCGATCCGCGGGTGGTGGTGATCCAGGCCGATGTCACCGACGATGCATCGGTGGCCGAACTGGCCACGACCGCCGGCGACGCCACCATCGTGGTGAACAACGCGGGCACCCTCGGCGGCCAGTCGCTGCTGCAGGACGACCTCGACGACGTCCGATCCGTGCTGGAGACCAATCTCTACGGGCCACTGCGGGTCGCCAGGGCGTTCGCGCCGCTGCTGGCCGGGCGCGGCGGCACCATCGTCAACGTCGCATCGGTGCTGTCCTGGTTGCCGGGATTCGGGTCGTATGGTGTCTCGAAGGCCGCGCTGTGGTCGGCCACCAATTCGCTACGCCTGGAACTGGAACAGCAAGGCGCCCACGTCATCGGCGCCTACCTCGGCTACACCGACACCGATATGGCAGCCGGTTTCGACGTGCCCAAGAACGACCCGGCCGATGTCGCCCGCCAGATCGTGGACGGGATCATCGCCGGCACACCGGAAGTCCTGGCCGACGACCTCACCCGCCAGGTACACGCACCCCTGCACCCGGTCGCCTAGGAGCATCCGAAATGACTACTTACAAGGCTTTTCAGGTCACCGGCCAGCGCGAGTTCGCCCTCGTCGAACGCGACGTCGTGCCACCGCCACCCGGCCAGGTGCGGGTCCGGGTACACAGCTGCGGCGTCTGCCACAGCGACGTGCTGGCCGTCGAAGGCCAGCGACCCGATCCGCAGCTGCCGGTGGTGCCCGGCCACGAAATCGTCGGTGTCATCGACGCGGTCGGTGACGGTGTGCACGCCTGGGCGCCCGGCGACCGGGTCGGGATCGGCTTCCTCGGTGGGCAGTGCAACGAATGCGAATACTGCCGCCGCGGCGACTTCGTCAACTGCCTCGACCAGCCCACCCCCGGTACCAGTACCGACGGCGGTTATGCCGAGGTCGTCTACGCCCGGGCGACCGGGCTGGTGCGGGTACCCGACGGACTGGCGCCCAATCTCGCCGCTCCCCTGCTGTGCGCGGGTATCACGACGTACAACGCGCTGCGCAACACGCCGGCCACCCCGGGTGCCTTGGTCGGCATCCAAGGACTCGGCGGGCTCGGGCACCTCGGCGTGCAGTACGCCAAGGCGCTGGGCTTTCGCGTCGCAGCGATTGCCCGTGGTCCCGAAAAGTCGGATCTGGCCAAACAATTGGGTGCCGATGTCTACATCGACAGCGCCGCCGAGGATCCGGGTGCGGCGTTGACCGCGCTGGGCGGCGCGGCGGCCGTGGTGGCCACCGCAGCCAGCGGCGCATCGATGGGCCCGCTAGTGGCCGGCCTGCGTCCGCGCGGCCAATTGGTGGTGGTCGGCGCCGCGTTCGATCCGATCGCCCTGAACACCACCGATCTCATCTTCGGCGCCCGCAGTGTCGTCGGCAGCCTCACCGGTTCCTCGATCGAGAACGAGGAAAACTTGGCGTTCAGCCTCGCCAACGACATCGCACCGATGATCGAGGTGATGGCGTTCGAGGATGCTCCGCAGGCCTACGAACGGATGATGTCCGGCAAGGCACGATTCCGGGTGGTCCTGGAGATCGCGGGTGAGCAGCCATGACCGCGGTCGAACATCTCAACCGTCGCCTGCTGGTGGCGTTGCCCGACGACTTCGAGAGCGCGCGGCTCCGGTACGAGACGTTGGTTCCCGCGGTCGACCTGCCCGCGTTCGGTAAGACAAGCAATTGGGATGATGTATTGGCCGAAGCCAAAGCCCAAGCACCGCATGGCTTCTGCGGTATCACCGGAGTGACGTAGCTCCGGTGATGCTCGGGTCGGTGTCCCAGTGGCCCGCCACCGAGTACCTGATGGGCAACCACACCATCGCCGAACGGATGTACCGCCACGACCCGGGTGTCATGCTGCATGCACCGCTGCGCACCCTGCTCTACGACAGCGGCACCGGGCCGGTGTTCGCCGTCGACCAACCCAGCCTGCAGTTCGGCAGCTACGGGAATCCGGCGATCACGGCGGTCGGTGTGGAGCTGGACGGGCTGCTGGCCGCGCTCATCGACCTGCTCGGCGGGGAGGTTCCTGCCGAACTGCGGTAGCCGGGGCGTCGCCAGCAAGCGCCTCGTACCCCGTGCCGATATCACGTATCCGGTTGGCGATACCGGCCATATCGCTGTTCGACCGCTGCACGATCTCGGCGATGTCAGCGACGCCTTTGGACACCACGGTCATCAAGGCTCGCTCGCCCGCCGCGTTCGGCGGCACGGTGGCCGCGGCACTGAGCACCCACTGCTTGACCGCATCCAGGTCACGCCGGCCCGCCGCCACCACGTCGGCCGACCGGTCGACCTCGGCACCGAGGCGGCGGTCCAGTTCGGCGAGCCGGCCGATGGTCCCGGCCAGCCGTTGGTTGCGATCGGTGTAGGCCTCGGCGGCCGAACCGGTCCACTGCTCCCCCGCCACCGTGCCGAGCATCGTGTCGTGGAACTGCTCGAGCCGAGCGCCCATGTCGAACCGAGACCCGTCGACCGGTGTCCCGGCGCCGAGTGTCGCTCGGGCGTTGTCCCACGTGGCCAGAAATGCCGTCAAAACGCTGATCACCGCCCCCTTCGGTCCCGTGACTCGAATCCTATGCGAGCCCGCGGCACCTCAGGAGCGGCAACTTCACGACGCCCAGCCGCGCGCGAGCAGACGCAAAGGGCCGCAATTCTGCGTCGAATTGCGGCCCTTTACGTCTGCTCGCGGGAGCAAGGTCAGGCGCCCTTGAGCCGGACCGCCAGGTAGTTCGACACCTCGGAGATCGCCACCCGCTCCTGGGTCATGGCGTCACGCTCGCGGATGGTGACCGACTGGTCCTCCAGTGAGTCGAAGTCCAGCGTGATGCAGAACGGCGTGCCGATTTCGTCCTGGCGCCGGTAGCGCCGGCCGATCGCGCCGGCGTCGTCGAATTCGATATTCCACGACTTGCGCAGTTCGGCGGCCAGGTCCTTGGCCTTCGGCGACAGATCGGCGTTGCGCGACAACGGAAGTACCGCCGCCTTGACCGGGGCCAGCCGCGGGTCCAGCCGCAGCACCGTGCGCTTGTCCACCCCACCTTTGGCGTTGGGGGCCTCGTCCTCGTGGTAGGCATCCACCAAAAACGCCATCAGCGAACGGGTCAGGCCGGCTGCGGGCTCGATCACGTACGGCACGTAGCGGGTCTCGGTGCCCTGATCGTAGAACGACAAGTCGACACCGGAATGCTCTGCGTGCGTGGACAAGTCGTAGTTCGTGCGGTTGGCGATGCCCTCCAGCTCACCCCAGGGGTTGCCGGCGAAACCGAACTTGTACTCGATATCGGTGGTGCCCGCGCTGTAATGCGACAGCTTCTCCAGCGGGTGCTCGTAGAGCCGCAGATTCTCGGGGTTGATGCCGAGGTCGATGTACCACTGCAGCCGCGTCTCGATCCAGTACTTGTGCCACTCGGGCGCCGTGGACGGCTCCACGAAGAACTCCATCTCCATCTGCTCGAACTCACGAGTGCGGAAGATGAAGTTGCCCGGGGTGATCTCGTTGCGGAAACTCTTGCCGATCTGGCCGATACCGAAGGGCGGCTTCTTGCGCGCGGTGGTCACCACGTTGGCGAAGTTGACGAAGATGCCCTGCGCGGTCTCCGGCCGCAGATAGTGCAGACCTTCCTCGGACTCGATCGGGCCGAGGTAGGTCTTGAGCATCATGTTGAAGTCGCGCGGTTCGGTCCACTGGCCCTTGGTGCCGCAGTCCGGGCAGACGATCTCGCTCATCGGCACCGAGTCGGGGTCCACGACGGTGTCGCGCGTGCTCTTCTTGGCCGCGTAGGCCTCCTGCATGTGGTCCTGCCGGTGCCGCTTATGGCAGTTCAGGCATTCCACCAGCGGGTCGTTGAAGACGGCCACGTGACCCGAGGCCACCCACACCTGGCGGGGCAGGATGATCGCGCTGTCCAGGCCGACGACATCATCGCGACCGGTGACCACCGACCGCCACCACTGCCGCTTGATGTTCTCCTTGAGCTCGACACCGAGTGGCCCGTAGTCCCATGCCGACTTGGTGCCGCCGTAGATCTCACCCGATTGGTAGACAAGGCCACGGCGTTTCGCCAGGTTCGCAACGGTGTCGATGATGGATGCCACGGGTTGACAGCGTAGCGATCGGCCGGGCCGAACCCGAAAACGGGACGGCGACGATCACCCTTGACATGCACAGACGTGCATGTAATCTGACTCCATAATGAAAATCGTTTCCAGTACTGCCGGCGAGCACGACCACGTCAGCGCGCCCTCGACCGACCTGCCCGACCGCGAGATCCTGGACACCGCAGGTGACCTGCTGCGCGCGCTGGCCGCGCCGGTACGCATCGCACTGGTGCTGCAACTGCGCGAATCCGCGCGCTGCGTGCACGAACTCGTCGAAGCACTGCAGGTGCCCCAGCCCCTGGTCAGCCAGCATCTGCGCATCCTCAAGGCCGCCGGCGTGGTCGCCGGCGAGCGCAGCGGCCGGGAAGTGATGTACCGCCTGGTCGACGAACACCTGGCCGAGATCGTGCTGGCCGCGGTCACCCACGCCGGAGAGGACGTCGCATGAGTGCACCTGTGCGGGCCACCCGGCAGCGGGCCGCCATCTCCGCACTGCTGGAGAACATCGCCGACTTCCGTTCGGCTCAGGAATTGCACGACGAACTCCGCCAGCGCGGCGAGAACATCGGACTGACCACGGTGTACCGGACGCTGCAGTCGATGGCCACCTCCGGGCTCGTCGACACGCTGCGCACCGACACCGGCGAATCGGTCTACCGGCGCTGCTCCGAACATCACCATCATCACCTGGTGTGCCGGGCCTGCGGGTCGACCGTCGAGGTGGAAGGCGGCGCGGCCGAGGCCTGGGCCGAAAACGTGGCCGCCGAACACGGTTTCAGCGATGTCAGCCACACCATCGAGATCTTCGGGGTGTGCGGCTCCTGCGCCGTCAACTGACGCGGGCGTACTCCAGCACGGGATCCAGTGTCAGCGGCGCCAGTTCGATATCGCCCGGCGCGTGCGGGTCCACCCACGTCATCTCGGCGATCTCGGCGGCGGGCCGCGGCGGACCGTCGAGACGCACCAGGAACAGGTCCGCGGCCACCCGATGCCCCGGTTCGTTGGCGGCCGCGGCATCGTGGTGGCCCAGCGGCGTCACCGACTCCTCGACGACGCCGACACCGAGCTCTTCCCGGATCTCCCGGTGCAGGGCCTGCACCGGCGTCTCGCCGGGCTCCAGCTTCCCGCCGGGTTGCATGAACGCCGTCGTACCGCGCTTGCGCACCACCAGCACGTGGTTGCGATCGTCGAGCACGACGGCCGCGACGATCCGAATCACCGGACCCGTCACGCCAACAGCGCCCGTCGCACATCGGCACCGGTCGACAACACCATCAGCAGCAGCGTTCCCAGCGCCTCGTCGGTCAGCCCGGCCGCGGGAAAGTTATAGCGCAGCAACACATCTGCTGTCTTGGAAGCCTGCTTGCGTGAGTTGCCGCCTGCGCCGACGCTCTTCTCCGTCAACGACACGGTTCCCAGCAGCGTGTTGTGCGCATGCTCGCCGACCTTGGCTCGCAGTTTGGCGTCCAGGGGCAGATCCCAGGCCAGCATCTGCGTCAGGGCCACCATGTCCAGGCCCTCGGCGATGGTCACCACCCGCAGCGACGAGAAGGTGCCGTCATGCTGCACGGTGAGCGACCCGTCCTCCTCGTGGGTGGTGGGCAGGATCGCCTCGGCGACGGTGGCCAACCGTTGCTGCAATGACATGGTCAGGCCCTGCCGAAGCGCCGGTTGCGGTTGACGTACTCCTCGCACGCCGCCCACAGGTCACGCCGGTCGTAGTCGGGCCACAGCTTGTCCTGGAAGACGTACTCGGCGTAGGCGGCCTGCCACAGCATGAAGTTGCTGGCGCGCTGCTCCCCCGATGTCCGGATGAACAGGTCGACATCGGGGATGTCCGGGCGGTGCAGATGCTTGGCGAAGGCGGCCTCGGAGATGCGCGACGGGTTCAACTTGCCCTCGGCGGCCTCCTCGGCCAGCGCGCGCGCCGCCTCGACGATCTCGGTGCGCCCGCCGTAGTTCACGCAGTAGTTGACGGTGATGACGTCGTTGCCGACCGTCATCTCCTCGGCGATGTCGAACTCCTTGATGACGCTGCGCCACATCCGCGGCCGGGAACCGACCCAGCGCATGTTGACGCCCATGGCATCCAGGTTCTCCCGGCGGCGGCGCACCACCTCCCGGTTGAAACCCATCAGGAATCGCACCTCCTCGGTGCTGCGTTTCCAGTTCTCGGTGGAGAAGGCGTACACCGACAGGTGCTTGATGCCGAGCTCGATGGCCCCACACGTGATGTCGATGAGCACCGCCTCGCCCATCTTGTGGCCCTCGGTCCGACCAAGGCCGCGCTGGGTGGCCCACCGGCCGTTGCCGTCCATCACCACCGCGACGTGATTGGGTACCTGGTCGGCGGGGATCTGCGGGGCGGCCGCCTTGGACGGATGCTGCGGCGGGCGAGAGAACCGGCCGTTGGTGCGGGCCGGGAGCTCAGGGAACACCACCGGCCAGGTCGACGTGTCCGGGAAGACCGGATAGTCGTCAGGCGCCGGGGGCAGCTGTGGGTACGTCGACTTGCCCCGCTTGCCGTCCCTGTTCAATGCCATGCGCCATATCCTGCCCGAACACCCTCGCTCGGCGTTCGAGGCCCACGGTATCGACCCGGAAACGGGCTATCTGCTCGTCGCGCACCCGCTCGTCACCCCTCTCGACCAGTGGCAACGTCCGCAACTGACGTTCCAGGTGCCACTGCAGATGGGCCGCGACCAGCCCGCTGGCCTGGCTGCGGTGCGACGAGGTGGACGCCTCGGCGAACTCCCAGTCCCCGTCGTGCAGGGCGATCATCAGGTCGAGCACGGCCTGCGCCGGCGTCGCCGAACCCGACGGCCGGCAGTGCACGCAGACGCTGCCGCCGGCGGCGATGTGGAAGGCCCGGTGTGGTCCCGGGGCGGCGCACCGGGCGCATTCGGACAACGCCGGGGCCCAGCCCGCGATCCCCATGGCCCGCAGCAGGTAGGAGTCCAGCACCAGCTCCCGCGGCCGGCGGCCGGCCGCGACGGCCCGCAGCGCCGCCACCGTCAGGCTGTGCAGCTCGGGCACCGGGGCGTGTTCCTCACCGGCCAGCCGTTCGGCAGTCTCCAGCATGGCGCACGCGCACGTGTACCGGCCGTAGTCGTTGACGATGTCGGTGGCGAACGCGTCGATGGACTGCACCTGGGTGACGATGTCCAGATTCCGGCCGGGATGCAGTTGAACGTCGATGTGCGCGAACGGTTCCAACCGGGCCCCGAACTTGCTGCGGGTGCGCCGCACCCCCTTGGCGACGGCGCGGACCACGCCGTGCTCGCGGGTGAGTAGCGTCACGATGCGGTCGGCCTCGCCGAGCTTGTGCTGGCGCAGCACCACCGCTCGATCCCGGTACAACCGCATCGGGCCAGTCTCTCATCGCGTGCCGACACCGGCCGCACCGCAACGCCGGATATCCTGACATTCAGCATGGCTCTCACTCTTGGACTTCCCGGCAGTTCTTTCCCCACCCCAAAGCTCCCCACCGTTGGCCAGCAGCTCTACCGCCTCGCCAGCGGCGCCACCACATCGCAACAGCTGGTCCGCCAATCCCTGGACGCAATCGAGGCCAGCCAGCCCACGCTGAACGCGTTCCGGGTGGTCCTGACCGACAGCGCGATCGCCGAAGCCGCCGAAGCCGACCGTAAACGTGCTGCGGGTCAACATCTTCCACTTCTCGGCATACCCATTGCCGTCAAGGACGACGTCGACGTCGCCGGTGTCCCGACCCGCTTCGGCACCCGCGGTGAGGTATCCCCCGCCAGCGCCGACGCCGAGGTGGTGCGCCGGCTGCGCGCGGCAGGCGCGGTGATCGTCGGCAAGACCAACACCTGCGAGCTCGGCCAGTGGCCGTTCACCAGCGGACCCGGCTTCGGGCATACCCGCAACCCCTGGTCCCCCGAGCACAGCCCGGGCGGTTCCTCCGGTGGCAGCGCCGCCGCCGTCGCCGCCGGTCTGGTGCCGGCCGCCATCGGCTCCGACGGCGCGGGCAGCGTGCGGATCCCGGCGGCGTGGACGCACCTGGTCGGCATCAAACCGCAACGCGGCCGCATCTCCACCTGGCCGCTGCCCGAGGCGTTCAACGGCATCACCGTCAACGGGGTGCTGGCGCGCACCGTCACCGACGCCGCCATCGTGCTCGACGCCGCCTCCGGCAACGCCGACGGCGACCTGCACAAACCCGACCCCATCCGGGCGTCGGACTGGGTCGGCCGGGCCCCGGGTGCGCTGCGCGTCGCGGTGTCCACCAAGTTCCCGTTCACCGTGTTCCGGGCTCATCTGCACCCGGAGATCGAAGCCGCGCTGCAGGAGACGGCCGGGTACCTGGAACAGCTCGGGCACACCATCACAGCGGCCGACCCGGACTACGGGCTGAAGATGTCGTGGAACTTCCTGTCCCGGTCGACGTCCGGGCTGCTGGAGTGGTCGCACCGGCTGGGGCACCGAATCCAGTGGGATAAGCGCACGGTGAGCAATATGCGCACGGGTCGGTTGCTGTCCGAACACGTGCTGCGCAAGGCCAGGGCTGCCGAGGCCGAGGCGCAACGGCGGGTGGGCTGGATCTTCAACATCGCCGACGTGGTGCTGGCCCCCACCACCGCGCTGCCGCCGCCACGCCTGCACGACTACGACAACCGAGGCAGCCTGGCCACCGACCGGGCCATGATCCGCGCCTGCCCGCTGACCTGGCCGTGGAATCTGCTGGGCTGGCCGTCGATCAACGTGCCCGCCGGATTCACGTCCGACGGTTTACCGATCGGGGTGCAGCTCATGGGTCCGCAGGGCAGTGAGCCCTTGTTGATTTCGCTGGCGGCCGCGCTGGAAGCCATCAGCGGCTGGATGACCAAGCAACCCGAACCGTGGTGGCTGGCGACCGAGCTGCAGTAATCTCTGCAGACCATGATCGCGATCCGCCGTGCCGTGCCCGTGCTCACCGTCGTTGCCGGCGCGGTCGTCGCGGCGCCGGCCGCCCATGCCGACAACATCCGGCTCAACAACAGCGTGATCGCCAACGTCTACACCATCCAGCATCAGGCCGGCTGCACCAACGACGTGACCAAGAACCCGCAGCTGCAACTGGCGGCCGAATGGCACGCCAATGACGTGCTGAACAACCGGGCGCTGGACGGGGACCTGGGGTCGGACGGTTCCACCCCGCAATCGCGGGCCAACGCCGCCGGTTACAAGGGCACGGTGTCGCAGACCGTCGCGATCAACCCGGCGCTGGCCATCAACGGTATCGAGATCATGAACCAGTGGTACTACCGCCCGGACTACATGGCGATCATGAGCAACTGCGCCAACACCCAGATGGGCGTGTGGTCGCTCAACAGCCTGGACCGCAGCGTCGTCGTCGCGGTCTACGGCATCCCGGGCTGAAGCCAGCCCGCGCTACCCCTAGAAGCCAAGCCGCCCAAGCTGTTTCGGGTCCCGCTGCCAGTTCTTCGCGATCTTGACACGCAGATCCAGGTACACCTTGGTGCCCAGCAGCTTCTCGATCTGGGTACGCGCCGCGGTCCCCACCTCACGCAGCCGGGCGCCACCCTTGCCGATCACGATGCCCTTCTGGCTGTCACGTTCGACGTAGAGCACGGCGTGCACGTCGATCAGGTCGTCGCGGTCCTCGCGCTGCTCCACGTCCTCGATCACCACGGCCAGCGAGTGCGGCAGTTCGTCGCGCACCCCTTCCAGCGCCGCCTCCCGGATCAGCTCGGCCATCAGGACTTCTTCGGGTTCGTCGGTGAGTTCACCGTCGGGGTAGTACGCCGGGCCGGGCGGCAGGTTGGCCACCAGCACGTCGGTGAGCACTTCGAGCTGCTCACCGGCGGTGGCCGACACCGGCACGATCTCGACGTCGGGCCCGACCAATTCGCTAACCGCCAGCAGTTGCTCGGCCACCCGGTCCTTGGCGACCTTGTCGATCTTGGTGACGATGGCGATCAGCGTCGTCTTGGGAGCGACGGCGCGGATCTGCTGGTAGATCCAGCGGTCGCCGGGGCCGATCTTCTCGTCGGCCGGGATGCACAGGCCGATGACGTCGACCTCGGAGTAGGTGTCCTTGACCAGATCGTTGAGCCGCTGTCCGAGCAGCGTGCGCGGGCGGTGCAAACCCGGCGTATCGACCAGGATGATCTGGAAGTTCTCACGGTGCACGATGCCGCGGATGGTGTGCCGGGTGGTCTGCGGCCGGTTGGAGGTGATGGCAACCTTCTGCCCCACCAGCGCGTTGGTCAACGTCGACTTACCGGTGTTGGGCCGGCCGACGAAACAGACGAAGCCGGAGCGGAATTCGGCTGTCATGCGGGATTGCCCGCCCGGTCGGTGACGATGACGGCCGCCGCCGGCGACAGCTCCCGCACCGCCGCGACACCCGCGTCCTCGGCCGAACCACCCAGCAGCACTGCAGCTTCCAGTCCGACGGCCCCGCTCGACACCGCCGCGGCCACGGCGGCCTGCAGCGCGGTCAGGGTGAGCGCCGACAGGGCGACCGGGGCACCGGCGTAGGTACGACCGTCCTGATCGCGCACCGCGGCACCTTGGGTGGCCTCGGCCCGGCCCATCGCACCGCGGGCCAGCACCACCAGCTTGGCGTCCTCCTCGGACAGACTCATTGCGCTTCCTCTTCTTCCGTCTTGTCCGGACTGATCAGCACCGTGCCGATCCGCACCCGACCGCGGTGATCCGGTCCGCCCTCGGCGCGCAACCGTAAACCATCCCAGGTCACCTCGGCACCGGGAAGCGGCACCCGGCCCAATTCGTGGGCGAGCAGCCCACCGACGGTGTCGACCTCCAGGTCCTCGCCGATCTCCAGCTCCTCGTACAGCTCACCGAGATCTTCGATCGGCAACCGCGCCGACACCCGGAACTGTCCGTCGCCCACTTCTTCCCAGGGCGCCACCTCACCGGCGTCGTATTCGTCGTTGATCTCGCCGACGATCTCCTCCAACACGTCCTCGATGGTGACCAGCCCGGCGATCGCGCCGTACTCGTCGACCAACAGCGCCATATGGTTACGGTCGCGCTGCATCTCACGCAGCAGGGCGTCCAACGGCTTGGAGTCGGGCACGAACACCGCGGGCCGCATCAACTCACCCACTCGGGTGTCGAACCGCCCACCCGACGAATACGAGTGCTGCACCAGATCTTTCAGATAGACCACGCCCACCACGTCGTCGACGTTCTCGCCGATCACCGGCAGCCGGGAGTGCCCGCTGCGCACCGCAAGCGAGGTGGCCTGGGTGGCGGTCTTGTCGCCTTCGATCCACACCATCTCGGTGCGGGGCACCATCACCTCACGGGCCGGGGTGTCACCGAGTTCGAACACCGACTGGATCATCTTGCGCTCGTCGTCGGCCACCACGCCGCGCTGCTGGGCAAGATCGACGACCTCACGCAGCTCGATCTCGGAAGCGAACGGGCCATTGCGGAAGCCACGGCCGGGGGTGAGCGCGTTGCCGATCAGCACCAGCAGCCGGCTGATCGGTGTCAGCAGCACCGAAATGGCCTGCAGCGGAAGGGCAGCGGCCAACGCGATGCTGTAGGCGTTCTGTCGCCCGACGGTGCGCGGCCCCACGCCGATGGCCACGAAGCTGACCACCACCATGATTGCGGCCGCAGCCACCAGCCCCCACCCGACACCGAGGTAGCCGTCCAGATACGAGACGAGCAGGACCGTCGCGCTCACCTCGCAGGCGATGCGCAACAGCACCACGAGGTTGATGTAGCGGGGCCGATCGGCCATGACCTGAGCCAGCCGGGTCGCACCAGGGCGCTCCTCGCGCACCATCTCGTCGACCCTGGCGATGGAGGCCGTGCCGATGGCGGCATCCACCGCGGCGAACAACCCACCCAGGCCGACCAGGAAGATCGCGCCCAGCAGCGCGGCCACCCCTGTCACGGTGCGTCGAAGTATCGCGACTTGTCGAGCAGCCGTCGATCCTTCTCGGTCTGCCGATCCTGGCGATAGGTCTGCACCTGATCGGCCACCCACTCTTCGAGTAGGCGCCGCTGCAGGGCGAACATCTCTTTCTCTTCGTCAGGTTCGGCATGGTCGTAGCCGAGCAGGTGCAACACTCCGTGCACCGTCAGCAACGCCAGCTCCTGACCGAGCGAATGCCCGGCTTGTTCGGCCTGTTTGGCGGCGAACTCCGGGCACAACACGATATCGCCCAACATCGACGGACCGGGTTCGGCGGCATCGGGCCGCCCGCCCGGCTCCAATTCGTCCATCGGGAAACTCATCACGTCGGTGGGCCCGGGCAGGTCCATCCAGCGCATGTGCAGGTCGGCCATCGCCGCCGTGTCCAGCAACACCATCGACAGCTCGGCGGCCGGGTTGACGTCCATCTGGCCGATCACGAACTTGGCGACGCTGATGAGTTCTTCCTCGGATACGTCGTACCCGGATTCGTTGGAGACCTCGATGCTCATGCGGTTCCCTCGCAGGCTCGGGTCCCGCATGCCACCTGTTGGTTCGCTCCGCAAGCTTTGCTCATCGACGCGGCCGCCCATTCGACGAACGGCGCTGGCCACGATTCAGCAGGGCCGAATCGTCTTGGCGCGCATAGGCATCCACGATCTCCGAGACCAACCGGTGCCGCACCACGTCGGCGCTGGTGAGCTCGGCGAAGTGGATATCGTCGATACCGTCCAGGACGTTCATCGCAGCGCGCAGCCCGGAAGCCTGGCCACCGGGCAGGTCGACCTGCGTGATATCGCCGGTGACAACGATTTTCGAATTGAAACCGAGTCGGGTCAGGAACATCTTCATCTGTTCGGCGGTGGTGTTCTGCGCCTCGTCGAGGATGATGAACGCGTCGTTGAGGGTGCGGCCGCGCATGAATGCCAGCGGCGCGACCTCGATCACGCCCGACGCCAGGAAGTTGGTGATGACGTCCGGGTCGATCATGTCGTGCAGCGCGTCGTACAGCGGCCGCAGGTAGGGATCGATCTTCTCGGTCAGGGTGCCGGGCAGGAAGCCAAGGCGCTCACCGGCTTCCACCGCGGGACGGGTCAGGATGATCCGGTTGACCTGCTTGGACAGCAGGGCCGCGACAGCCTTGGCCATCGCCAGATACGTCTTGCCGGTGCCCGCAGGGCCGATCCCGAACACGATGGTGTGGTCGTCGATCGCGTCGACATAGCGCTTCTGATTCACCGTCTTGGGCCGGATGGTCTTCCCGCGCCTGGTCAAGATGTCCAAGGTGAGCACCTCGGCGGGGGACGCATCGGCGTCCCCGGTCATCATGGACACGCTGCGCCGGATGGCGTCGGGATTCAGCGGCTGACCGGCCGCCAGCACGGCCACCAGCTCACCGATGACACGTTCGGCCAGCGCCACCTCGGCCGGATCACCGGACAGGGTGACGGCATTGCCGCGGACGTGGATATCGGCTGCGAGCAGGGTCTCGAGGGTGCGCAGGTTCTCGTCGGCCGAACCGAGCAGGCCCACGACAGCGTCGGGCGGAACTGTGATGCTGCTGCGCACCTGGCGGGAGGGCGAGTCAGCGGTCGTCTCGCGGGGCGTCACGTGGTGTTTCGTGCCTGCTTTCTGTGCTCTGGAATAGGTCTGGACTACGTGTTGCCAGTTTAGCGCTGGTCACCGACCTGACCCAACGGTTAAGGGCCACCCCGATTACGGGGTGGCCCTCAACGACAGTTGTCTGGCGTGTCAGTGGCTCTGGTGCACCGAGGTGTCGACCTGCGGCACGCTCACGCTCTGACCGTTGTCGTGCACCCACTGGTTGTGTGCAACATCGGCTTGAGCCGGGCCGGCCAGACCCAGAACGGCGGCCGCCATGCCGGCCGCGATGACACTGACGAATCCGAACTTCTTCATCTTGCTTCCCGCTTCTTTCCTCTTCGTGTACCGGCGTTTCCCGCGCCGGTCTGCCATGAAGAACGGGAAAGATGGGATGTTTCATTCCGGTTAAATGCCCCATTTGACCAGGAGTGACGTGATTCACGGGCACCCCGCGATGAGGGCCGCTTCACAGCGGCCGATATGCCGGCGGGCCGATGCCGCCTCAGTCGCGCGGCCCCACGGTCACCGCATCCTGCTCGGGCGCGTCAGGAAGCGGTTCGACATCCTCGCCGGCAAGCACCTTGCGCATCCGGTCCTTGTCCAGCTGACCCTCCCAGTTGGCGACGACGAAGGTTGCCACGCAATTGCCGAGCAGGTTCACCGACACCCGCATCGAGTCCATGATCCGGTCGGCACCCAGCAACAGCGCGACCGCGGCCACCGGGATCGCCCCGTGCCCGATGGCCGCCACCGTCGCCGACAACGCCAGGAAGGACGAGCCGGGCACCCCGGCCATGCCTTTCGAGGTGAGCATGAGGACCAGCACCGCGGTGATCTGTTCGCCCAGGCTCAGATCCACGCCGAGTGCCTGGGCCAGGAACAACACGCAGATCGACAGGTACAGGGTGGCGCCGTCGAGGTTGAACGAGTAGCCGGTGGGCACCACCAGACCCGTGGTGGTGCGGGAGCATCCGGCGTTGGCGAGTTTGGCCATGATGCGCGGCAGCACCACCTCGGTGGACGCCGTGCCGAGCGCCAGGAACAGTTCGTCCTTGATGTACACCACGAACTTCCACAGGTTCACCCCGGCGAACACCTTCGCGATCACCGCGAGGATGAGGATGAACAGCACCGCTGCCAGGTAACAGGCGGCGATCAGCTTGCCGTAGCTGGCCAGTGACCCGATGCCGTACTGACCGATGATGTAGGCCATCGCGCCGAACGCCCCCAACGGAGCCAGGCGCATCACCCAGCCGATGACGGTGAAGAAGATGTGACTGAGGTGGTCGACGAACTCCAGGATCACCGGCGGCCCGGACTCACCGAACTTGGCCAGGGCCAACCCGAACAACACCGCGAAGAACAGCACCTGCAACAAGGCGTTCTCCGCGAACGCCGACACCACCGAGGTCGGGATGATGTTGAGCAGGAACTCGACGGTATGCGGAAGCTCGCCGTTACTGGTCTTCTTGGCCACCGCCTCGGCCCCGGTGGCCAACGTCTGCGCATTGATGGAGAACCCTGCGCCCGGTTTCATCAGATTGCCGACCACGAGTCCGAAGAGCAGCGCGAAGGTGGTGACCGCCTCGAAGTAGATGAGCGCCTTCACCCCGATGCGGCCCACGGATTTCAGGTCGCCCACATGCGCGATACCGAGAACCACCGTGCAGAAGATGATGGGCGCGATGAGCATCTTGATGAGCTTGATGAACCCGTCGGCCAGCGGTTTGAGGGCGCCACCCACCTCCGGCCACAACCAGCCGACCAGGATGCCCGCGACGATGGCGACCACCAACTGCACGAACAGCGACGTATACCAAGGCGGCTTGTTGGCCAGCCGGACCATCTCGCTGTGCGGGGGCTCCATCGTGGTACTCATGGCGCGACGCTATGAAGTCCCCGTCACCGCGCTGTGTAGCGAATGTTTCCCACACGAAACGGCTCGAATATATGCCCTACAAATTCCAGCGCCCGGTCAGCACTCCGAGCGCACCGAGTGCCACCGCCGCAGCGGTGGACGTGCGCAGCACCGTCGGCCCCAGCCGCACCGCGACTGCGCCGGCGCCGGTCAGGGTGGCGATCTCCTCGTCGGTGATCCCGCCTTCCGGCCCCACCATCAGCGTCACCGAATCCGCCTGAGCCACATCGAGGTCGGCGAGCGCAACGGCGGCCGACTCGTGCAACACCACGGTCAGCCCGTCGACGTGACCGGCCAGTTCGGCCGTGCTGCGCACCCCGTCGACGGTCGGGATATAGGCGCGCCGCGACTGCCGGGCCGCCGAGCGGGCCACCGCGCCCCACCGGCGCAAACCCTTGTCCACCTTGGCCGCGGATTCCCAGCGTGCCACGCACCGCTGGGCCTGCCACGCCACGAACGCATCCGCGCCCGCCTCGGTGGCCAATTCGATCGCCAGCTCGGAGCGCTCGGCTTTCGGCAGCGCCTGCACGACGGTGACCGGTGGCGTCGGCGCCGCCATGGTGGCGACGGACAGCACCTTTGCGGCCAGTCGGCCCTTGGTGGCCTCCTCGACGACACAGTGTGCGACCGTGCCGGCACCGTCGCCGAGGTCGAGTTCCTCACCCGGGCGGAAGCGGCGCACCGTGGCCGCGTGGTGGCCCTCCTCACCGTCGACGACGGCGAGCTCGCCGGGCCCGGGCAGGGCGTCGACGTAGAACAGCGCCCTGCTCATGTTCCGCTTCTCTTCTCGCTCTAACGCCCGGAGAAGGTTTCCCGCAGGCGGCTGAACAGGCCGCCATTGGTCGACGACGCACCGTGTGCGGACCGGACCTCGGCCACGTCGCGGGACCGGTGCGCCTTCAGTTTGCCCAGCAAATCGGTGTCGGTAGCGTCCAGCCGGGTCGGGATGAGCACCTCGATATGGGCGTGCAGGTTGCCGCGAACCCCGGATCGCAAGTGCGGCATACCGTGCCCGCGCAGCGTCGTCACCGAACCGGGCTGGGTGCCCGCCGGGATGGTGATCTCGGTGCTGCCGTCCAGGATGTCCTGCACGGTGACCGAGGTGCCCAGCGCCGCGTCGAACATCGGCACCGACACCGTGCAATGCAGATCGTCACCGTCGCGGACGAAGATGTCGTGCGGTTGCTCGTGCACCTCGACGTACAGATCGCCGGCCGGCCCGCCGCCCGGGCCCACCTCACCCTGGGCCGCCAGCCGCACCCGCATGCCGTCGCCCACACCGGCCGGGATCTTCACGCTGACCTCACGCCGCGCCTGGACCCGGCCGTCGCCACCGCAGCGGTGGCACGGATCGGGGATGACCTCACCGACGCCACCGCACACCGGGCACGGCCGCGAGGTCATCACCTGGCCGAGCAGCGAGCGCTGCACGGTCTGAACCTCTCCGTGGCCGTGGCAGGTGTCGCAGGTGACCGGGCTGGACGTGCCGTTGGTGCCCTTACCGTGGCACAGATCGCAGAGCACGGCGGTGTCGACGGTGACCTGCTTGGTGACACCGGTGGCGCATTCGGACAGATCCAGGCGCATCCGCAGCAGCGAATCGGACCCCGGCCGCACCCGACCGATCGGGCCACGCGACCCGCCGCCCCCGCCGAAGAAAGCCTCGAAGACGTCACCGAGACCGCCGAAACCACCGAACCCGCCGGCGCCAGCACCGGCGGCACCGTTCTCCATCGGGTCGCCGCCCAAGTCGACGATGCGGCGCTTCTCCGGATCGGAGAGCACCTCGTAGGCCAGGCTGATCTCCTTGAACCGCGCCTGCGCCTCTTCGTCGGGATTGACGTCGGGATGCAGTTCGCGCGCCAACCTGCGGTAGGCGCGCTTCAGCTCCGAATCGCTGGCGCCCTTGCTCACGCCGAGCAGACCGTAATAATCGCGTGCCACGTACAACCCTCTTTCATGCCGCCCGCAGCGGCCGTCCCCTACCGGGTGCCCAGAACCTCGCCAATATAGAGAGCAACTGCGGCGACATTGGCAATGGTTCCCGGATAGTCCATCCGAGTGGGACCGACCACACCCATGCCGCCGTACACCTTGCCCGAGCTGCCGTACGCGGTGCTCACCACCGACGTCCCCGCCATCTGCTCGGCCTCGGTCTCGTGCCCGATACGCACGGTGACCTTACCGGCCTCCTGCTGGGCGGCCAGCAGCCGCAGCACCACCACCTGCTCCTCCAGCGCCTCGAGCACCGATCGCAGCGACCCGCCGAAATCAGCGGTGTTACGGGTCAGGTTGGCCGTGCCGCCGAGCAAAAGCCGCTCTTCGGTGTGCTCGACCAGCGTCTCGACCAGCACGGTGGCCGCCCGGCCGATGGCGTCACCGAGACCGCCGTGACCGTCGAAGGCGCTGGCCAGGTCGGCCACCGCGACCGACGCGGTGGCCAGCGGCTTGCCGTCGAGTGCGGCGCCGAGCCGCTCACGCAGCTGGGACAGCTCATGGTCGGAGATGGCGTCGCCCAGTTCGACCACGCGCTGATCCACCCGCCCGGTGTCGGTGATGACCACCAACAGCAGCTTGGCCGGGGTGAGCGCCACCACCTCCAGATGGCGCACCGTCGAGGTGGACAGCATCGGGTACTGGACGATGGCGACCTGCCGGGTGAGCTGCGCCAGCAGCTTCACCGCGCGCCGCAGCACATCGTCGAGGTCCACGCCCGATTCCAGGAATTGCAGGATGGCGCGCCGCTCGCTGCCCGACAGCGGTTTGACATCGTCGAGGCGATCGACGAACTCGCGGTAGCCCTTCTCGGTGGGGACCCGGCCGGAACTGGTGTGCGGCTGGGCGATGTACCCCTCGGCCTCCAGCACCGCCATGTCGTTGCGAACGGTCGCGCTGGACACCCCGAGGTTGTGACGTTCGACGAGTGCCTTGGACCCGATGGGTTCCTTGGTGGTCACGAAATCGGCGACGATGGCACGCAGCACCTCGAAGCGACGGTCGTCGGCACTACCCACTCTTCACCTGCCTTCACCCTTGCGGTCGTCAGCCCATTTTACGGGCACCAGCAGCAGGTATTCACGTTGGCAAGGACACCGCGCGCCTCGTGGGATTAACCTCGTCGCATGGGAGCCCGCCGGTGATCTTCAAAGGAGTCCGCGACGGCAAACCATATCCCGAACACGGCCTGTCGTATCGGCAGTGGTCCCAGATCCCGCCCCGGCAGATCCGGTTGGACGAACTGGTCACCACCACCACGGTGCTCGCCCTGGACCGGCTGCTGTCGGAGGACTCGACGTTCTATGGCGACCTGTTCCCGCACGCCGTGCGCTGGCAGGGCGTGATCTACCTGGAAGACGGTCTGCACCGCGCGGTGCGGGCGGCTCTGCGCAATCGCACGGTGCTGCATGCCCGCGTCTTCGACATGGACGAAGGCGCCGTTCCGCAGACCTGACCCTCAGTCCAGGTTGCTGGACCCCATCCCGGCCAGATCACCGACGACGGCGCGAACCTGTTCGGTGACCGCGCGCAGCGTCGACCACAGTTGCGGAGCGGCACGAGTCAGCGGCCAGGTCGCCGCGGCCAGGGTCGTCGTGCACACCGTGGCCGCCAGCGACACCGGCACATGCGCCGGATCCATCAGGTCGCTCTCGGCGAACGGCCCGGCTTCGGCCGACACCATGGAGTCGGTGAACCTGCGCAGCGAGCGGCCGGTGCCGCGCAGCGCATCGACCGCGGCCACCACCGACTGCCGGGCCTGGGCCTCGGCACGCAGCGCGGCCACGGTGACACCGAGATGTTCGGCCAGCAGATCATCACGCATGTGCTCGATGTGCCTGCGGATGTCGTCCTGCTCGGCACCGGCAGCCTCCAGGCCGAGATCACATTCGCTGTCGAACCCCATGGACCGGTTGTTGAGGTTGGACGAGCCGATGCGCAGAAAATGATCGTCGACGATCATCACCTTGGAGTGCACGTACACCGGCACCGCGCCCCGCACCACCGGCCAGTAGATCCCGAGTCGGCCGTGTTCGTCGGCCGTCCACAGCAGCCGCACCAGGCGCTCGCGCGCACTGTCCATCGACTCCTGCTCCAGTCGGCTCTCCGAACTGCGGGGCAGCACGATGATGACCTCGGGGCCATCCGGTTCGCGCAACCGGGCCGCCAGCGCTTCCGCCAAGCCGCGGGCGGCCAGGTACTGGTTCTCCAAGTAGATGACGCGGCGGGCCGACGCGATGGCGGCCAGGTTCAGCGCCTCGATCTCCCGGACCTCGTCCCGCCCCGGCAGCGTCGGCGAGGTCCGTGCCACGCCCACCTCCACGTCGCGCAACGCGGGACGGCACCGGCGCGGCCACGCCGAGGTGCGGGCGGCCAGGGCCGGCAGCGCCTGGCCGGTGGCCGTCTGCCAGCGGTCGCGGGCCAGCTCGGCAAGAACCCGTGCGGCCGGTCCGTCGACCACCGTCGCCACCTCGTGACGGGGTCCGTACGGTTGGCCTGCCGCGCAGCGGCCGGGGGCGTCGGGTTCGTGACTGCGGGTGTCCCACCGCCCCAGGGTCAGGTCGATTCCGCCGCAGAACGCCACCACGTCGTCGACGACGACGACCTTCTGGTGGTGCACCGCCCCGAGCGGATGGGCACCGTCGACGGCGAAATGCAGCCGCGAAGATGTCAGGCGATTGAGCCACGAGGTGGGGATGGGCCCGATCCAGTACGGGTCGAAGGTGCGTAGCAGACGCAGATTCGATTTGAGCAGATACACCTGCAGGTCCGGCCGGTGCCACAACAGGGCGTGCAGGAACGTCATCAGGTGATTGGGCCCCGGCAAAACGGGATCGTTTGCCTCGAAAGGCATTCGGGAATCGAGATCCCAGCCGACGACGATGATGCGGTGTCGCGCGCGCAACATCGCAGATTTCACATGCCGGAGGTAGTCGGCCCCGTCGATGATCGGTGCGTACCGTTTGGCTTGCGCCACTTGCCAGCACGTTTCGCCAGGGCGCAGCAGCCGGTCGCTGCCGATCGGCTCGACGGCGCCGTCCGGCGCCGGGGTTTCCGGCAGAACGGACCCACGCATATGTGATCTCCTCTTCGCGCACCGACACGCTTGCCGCGCGCAGGCATATTGCCGAGGTCTACCCAGTGTGACCGACAACCAAACGCGAAAACCGGCACTGTGACGCAGAACTCATCGCCGTTCGGGTTCTGCCCGCTCGGCGGGGCGGCGCAGATCCACCGCGAGCAACCGCTTGCCGACAGCGGTGGCGACCAGGAGTGTGCGGGTGATGACCCGCACGGTCGTACGGAGCGGATCCATGTTGTTCCCTTCTACGCGGCGAGCAGCGCGGGTGGCCGCGGTGGCGTCTGGTCCCGTGCCCAAAACGCCACCGCGGCAGCCTTTTCCGCGTAGGACGATCAGGCCGGCGGCATGAGCACGCTATCGATCAGATACACCGTGGCGTTGGCGGTGTGCACGCCGCCACAGACAACCGAGGCGCCGTCGACCTTGAGGTCGTTCGGAGATCCGGTGACAGTCAGCGGGGCGCCCTGCACCGTGGTGTGGGTACCGACGATGTCATGCGGGCCGACCTGGCCTGGCACCACGTGGTAGGTCAAGACGCTGCTCAGGAGCGGGGCGTCGACCTTGAGCTTGTCGATGGTTCCCGGGTCCACCTTGGCGAAGGCCGCGTCGACCGGCGCGAACACCGTGAACTGTCCGCCGTCGAGGGTGTCCACGAGATTGACGTCCGGGTTCAGCTTGCCGGACACCGCGGCCGTCAGCGTGGTCAGCAGCGGATTGTTCGAGGCGGCCACGGTGACCGGTTCGGTTGCCATGCCCGCCACCGAACCCGGGCCGGTAGGAACCTGTTTGGCGTAGTCCGCGCATCCGGGTCCGACCGGGCTCATGACGGGCTGGGCGGCCGCGACACCCGCGGTCGCACCCGATATCGCCACAACGACGGCGGCGCTCGCCGCCGCCCGCGCCAGCATGTTCATACCTTTGCGTCCTCCTTCAATACGACGGCGGCCACGCCGTCACATCAACACCGACAGCAGTCATTCGGAGCCGGCCTCGGACCGGATGGCCCGGATACCTTGATGCTGTGCCAACTTTCGGTGGGATGCGAAATGGACTCCGTCGCCGCCGCCTGGCGTAGCTTTGGCGCATGAGCGCAGCGCCGGAACCAGAATGCGACGTGCTGGTGGTGGGTGCCGGCCTCGCCGGTCTGCGGTGTGCCGCGGTGCTCGCCGCCCACGGTCGCAGCGTTGAGGTGTGGGAGGCCGGCGAACGCGTCGGTGGTCGAGTCCGCACCGACCTCATCGACGGCTATCGCTGCGACCGCGGATTCCAGGTACTCAACCCGGCCTACCCGGAATTGCGGAAGGCCGTCGATCTCACGGCGCTGGGGCTGCAGGCATTCGAACCCGGGATCGCGATACGGCGTGACACCGCCGCGATTCGGTGGGCCCATCCGTTGCGTGCTCCGACCCGCATCCCCGAGATGCTGCGCCACGGCGGACTGTCGACCCGCGAGGTGATCGCGTTGGCGCGGTGGGCTGCACCGGCTATCCGACCGAGGGCACTGACCGCCGGTCGGGGCGACATCGCTCTCGTCGATGCGCTGGAACGCGCCGGTGTCGACGGTCTGCCGCGCCGCGTCGTACAACGATTCCTGGCCGGCGTCGTCCTCGAAGAGGAGGGAAGCACATCCAACGCCTTCGTCCTGCTGCTGGCCCGGATGTTCGCGCTCGGCACACCGGGTCTGCCCGAGGGCGGGATGCAGGCCCTTCCCAATCTCCTCGCCGCAGCGCTGAAAGATCGTATCATCCTGCAGCGCAGAGTAACTCAGATCACCCGGCGAGGTTCTGGTTGGGTTGTCAGCAGCGACGGACACCGCGTGTGCGCCCGGCACGTCGTGGTGGCCACCGACCCCATGTCGGCCGCGGCGTTGACCGGCCTACCCGCCCCGACGATGCGCGGTGTGGTCACCGACTGGTGGGCGACCGACGATCCGCCGCCGGGCCCGGCCATGCTCTGGGTCGACGGCCGCGCCACCCCACCTGGGCCCGTCCTCAATTGCGCTGTCATCTCCTCCGCCGCACCCAGTTACGCACCCACGGGGCACCATCTGATCGCGGCGTCGGCGTTGCTGTCGGCTGCCGGCGAACCGCCGGCCGAAGCGACGATGCGGGCCCACGCCGGGGACATCCTGGCGGCGGCCTCGGTGTCGCGTTGGCAACCGGTGGCCCGGCATGTCGTCGCCGACGCCCTGCCTGCGCAGCCCGCGCCGCTGCGCGTACGCCAGCCGATCCGCACGGCGGAGGGTCTATGGGTGTGCGGAGATCATCGTGATACCGCATCGATCCAGGGTGCCCTGGTCAGCGGGCGCCGCGTCGGCGCGGCCATCGCAGAACTCACCGTGAAAGACCTTGGCTGATCACGGTTTCGCGGCCCGATCACGACGCTGGACGAACCACCACAGCAGTACACCGCCGGCCAGGATGGAGACTGCAATGCCCAGTTCGAGCATGCCGCCGTAGCCGGTGATCGAGAACCCGGTGGCGCCGACCACCAACATCACGGCCAGGAGCACCGCCAGCCCGATCGACAGTGGCACGAAGACTCCCGGCAAGCGGATGGGCCGGACCGCGTCCGGGCGGTCCTTGCGCAGCACCGCGAACCCGGCGACCGCCAGCACGTGGGCCAGGATGTAGCCCAGATTGCCGGTGACGATGATCGCCAACGGCTGCTGCAGCACCACGAGTAGGACGACGTTGAGCACCAGCATGACGTTGAGGGCGCGCACCGGAACACCACGGCGGTTCAGCGTGCCCACCGCGCGAACGGTGACACCTTCCTTGCCCATGTTGAACAGCACCCGCGACGCATCGGCGACCGAGGTAAGCATGACCAGTACCAGGGAGGCGATGAGACACAGCACCATCACACCGGCACCGGCGCCGGTCAGTTCCGAGAAGCTGGCGACGAAGAAGGTGGCCGGGTCGGCCTCGATCGCGGACTCGCCGGCGAATCCGCCGAGCGTGAGCGGCACGAGGAAGAACACCCCAAGGCAGAACAATGCGGAGGCGCGGATCGCCCGCGACGTGTCCTTGACCGGGTCGCGATATTCAGAGGCGAAGGTGGCGCACACCTCGACGCCCAAGGTCGTCCACGCCATCACGTACAGCCAGACGATCGCGGTGTGCAGCCCCGCCAGACCGTGCAACTTCCAGGTCAGGTCCATGGGCGCCCAATCGGCGTTGAACAGCGGGAAGAGGATGAAGACGGCGAGCGGGATCATCAGGATGGCCGCCGTCACGTACACGAACGCCATGGTGACGCGGACCCCGATGATGTTGATGCCGTACAGGATGAAGATGACCGCGAGCCCCACCAGGATCGGGAAGTTCAGGTGCAGCGGACCGGCGTCGAAGGACCACTGTTGGTCGGGAAACCACTGTGACTGCACGAGCAGACCGGTGAACGCACCGTAGGTGGCCAGGTTGGATCCCCAGGGCAGCCAGTAGCCGACGCCGGCCAGCGGCGCCAGCCAGGGCACCCGGTTCTTCCACGCTTCGGCGGCGTAGCCGGCGATCCCACCGGACGCCTCGGGGAACATGGCCGCCAACTCGATGTAGATCCAGTTCACCCCGAGCGCGATGATCATCGAGATGGCCCACAAGACGGCAGCGCCCCAACCCCCGAGGCCCGCGATCGATGCACCAAGGGTCGCCACCAGCGCGGCGGGCATCGTCATCGCCATGGCGAACCCGTCGAACCAACGCATCTTGCGCGGTAGCTTTGCCTCCCCCGACAACGGTTCGGCGAGCGAATTGTCTTTTGTGGTCACGGAATCAGACCTCCAGTGCTGGACGAGCGATGACGGTCGGGGGGTGTACCCCGGCGGCGCGACGGCGAGAGCGACGGGTTGCGAGCAGAACCCCGGCGTACATAGGCAGTCGCCGCGGCGGTGACGCAGACTACGGACGGTACCGTCACTATCGCGAAATATCCAGCGTTTCACAAGGTTTCGCATAGGTGAGGACTACCGGCACGAAGTCCGGGCATGCCGACGTCACGCCCGTCCAGTAGGGCGGCGCGCCAGAGATGTTGCCTGTCAGCGGGATCGGATCATGCCGGCCTGAAGGAGTCGTGCGCCGAACGTGGTGCGTGTTTGACCATGACATGCCGCGCCACGGTGTATTCGGCCACCGCCGCGTGGCTCATATCCTTCCCGAAACCACTCGCCTTGACTCCCCCGTGCGGAGCCTCGGAGGCGATCGGCAGATGATCGTTGATCCAGGTGACGCCGGCGTCCATCGCGTGCGCGACACGCAGCCCGCGAGCCCCGTCGGTGGTCCACACCGACGACGCCAGTCCGTACCGGGAATCGTTGGCCAACGCGATCGCGTGCTGCTCGTCCCGGAACGGCAGGGCCACCAGCACGGGCCCGAATACCTCTTCCTGCACGACCTCGGCGGTCTGCGGGGCACCGGTGATCAACGTCGGCGGGTAGTAGGCCCCCGGCCCGTTGGGCAGGGCACCACCGGCACGTACCGTCGCTCCTCCGGCCACCGCCCGTTCGACGAAACCGTGCACGCGTGCGCGGTGCTCCACGCTGATCAGCGGGCCGATATCGGTCTGCGGGTCGTGTGGATCACCCACCCGAATATCGTTGAACCGCTGCGCTATTCGATCTACCAGTGCATCGAAGACGGCTTCCTGGGCATACACCCGGGTGGCCGCCGTACAGTCCTGCCCCGAGTTGTACGTCGCGCCCATGGCGATCCCGGCGGCGGTGCCGTCCAGGTCGGCGTCGTCGAAGACCAGGCACGGCGCCTTGCCACCGAGTTCCAGATGCACCCGGGCACCGCGCGCGGCGGCTGTCGCCATCACGTGCCGGCCCGCGCGGGTCGACCCGGTGATGGAGACCAGTTGGATCCGTTGGTCGGCGACCAGCGCCTCGCCCACCTCACCATCACCGGTGACCACCTCCAGCACGCCGGCCGGAATACCGGCCTGCACCGCGAGTTCGGCGATGAGCAGGGTGCTGCCGGGGGTTGCCGGTGCCGGCTTGACGACGATGGTGTTGCCTGCGGCGATGGCCGGACCGATCTTCCACAACGCCATGATCATCGGGAAGTTCCACGGCGCGATACCCACCACCGGGCCGACGGGCCTGCGCACGATCATCGAGGTGTAACCCTCGCTCAACACGCCGGCGCCGCTGCCCTCCAAAGACCTTGCAGCACCGGCAAAGAAGCGCAGGTTGTCGGTCCCGAACGGCAGTTCGCCAGCCCGGAACACCGCGTCGGGCTTGCCCGACTCGGCAACCTCCAGCGCGGTCAACTGGTCGGCGTGCGCATCGATCAGATCCGCCCAGCGCAGGATCAGCCGGGCCCGGTCTCCCGCGGTGCGCCGCGACCATTCACCGAACGCCTCGGCCGCCGCCGAGATGGCGTCCGTCGCGTCCTCGACAGATGCCTCGGAGATGGTGCCGGACGGCCGACCCGTGGCGGGGTCGACCAATGTTCGGTCTCCCCCGCGCCCCTCGACGCGCCGTCCTCGGTGGAATCGTCCTGCGCTCATGCGCACTCCTCTAACTGTTGAAGCCGACACCGAAACGGTCGAGCACGCGCAGAAGCGGTCCCCTACGGCCTGTTTCATCTTCCCGGGCCAGAGCCGCGCGAGTGATCCCGACGGCCGGCCAGCGCAGCGGTTCGGGCGGGAACGGCACAGCCGTCCCGGTGATCGCCTTGAGCCGCGTGCGTTCGGTGTCGCGCTTGGCAAGCAGGTCGAGCGCCACCCGTGCCCCGAACCGGGTGGAGGCCACACCGAGACCGGTGAAGCCGACCGCATACGCGACCCGGCCGCCGTACCCCGTTCCGAAGATCGGGGTGAAGCGAGTGGTGGTGTCGATGACGCCGCCCCAGCGGTGCGTGAAACGCACATCGGCCAGCTGCGGGAAGGTCTCCCGGAAATGGCGCGCCAGCAAGCGATGTGACGCATCACGTTGTTCCAGCTCCGGCGCCACCCGGTTGCCGAAGTGATACACGGCGTCATAGCCGCCCCAGAGGATCCGGTCGTCCCGGGTGCGCCGGAAGTAGTGGAACTGGTTGCCGGCGTCGGTGAGCCCCTGGTTCTGCTCCCACCCGAGCGAGGCGAGTTGGTCGGTGGTCAGCGGCTCCGTCGCGAGTACATAGTCGTATACCGGAAGCACCCAGGCCCGCAACCGCCGCAGCAATGGCGGGTAGGCGTTCGAGGCAAGCAGGACATGTCCTTCGGTGCGGACCTCGCCGCGCTCGGTCTGCACCACCAGCTTGGCACCGCGGCGGCTGATGCCGGTGGCCGCAGTCTGTTCGAAGATCCGGGCGCCGAGTGTCTCGGCCGCCCGGCGAAGTCCCTGCACGAGCGCCATCGGATCGACGAGACCACCAGAGTGGGAACGCAATCCGGCGAGGAAGACCGGGGATGCGATGTCGGCGCGCACCTCGTCGCGGTCCAAGAACTCGACCTTCTCGCCACGGCGGGCGTGCGCGTCGGCCGCCTCTCGCAGCGCGGCCACCTGGTGCTCGGTGCGCGCCAGCGTGGTCTTGCCCACCATGCGCAGATCGGCATCGATCCCATGCGCAGCGACGAAATCGGCGATCTGCGAGACATTCTGGCGCCCCAGCCGTTGCAGCTCGCCCATTTCATCCGGCCAGAGGGCCGTGCCGTGAGCGATGCCATGGGTAAGTGACTCCGAGACGAATCCCCCATTGCGACCCGATGCACCGGATCCGACCCACTGCTGCTCGAGCACCACGACATCCAGCGCCGGATCGGCAGTGAGCGCCTCGATCGCCGCCCACAGGCCGGTATAGCCGGCGCCGACGATCACCAGGTCGGCACCGACGGCACCGATCAGCGCGTCCGACCGGGGACCTGTTGGCAGGGTGTCCCACCACACCGGCCGCGGCTCTGCATCGGCCAGTTCCGGCTTCATGCAGGTGCCCCGCTCGCCGTGGCGGCCTTGCCCGGTAGGGCGGCGGATCGGGTGATGGTCGGGGTATTCATCGTGGACTTCCGCATCGAAGATCTCGGTCACCGCGCGGGTCGTACGGCGACAGGAAGAGATAGTTGCATCGATATTCAGGTTTATCAATAGTCAATAAGTGCACTTCATAGCGGCCGATTGCTGTAAAACTGATTTAACATTCAGGAAAAGGAAGCGAAGCCTCGCGGTCTCTGCCAGAGTGGACGTCAACACCCGGGAGGCGGCCGTGCGCTCGCCGCACCGCGCTTCGGCGAAAGGACCGACAAATTGGCCCCGTTGACGGTCATGTCCTGGCCCGCGTCCGACCACGGCCACACCGATCAGTGCGTCACACCACCGAGCGCGCTGCCGCCCGCCCGGTGAGCACCCACCTCACCCCCACCGATCTGCTCGACCTCGGGGACGGGCACGCGCTGGCCGTGGTCATCCACGACGCCGGCGCGTCGGCGGTGCCCGTGCTGGCGGACAACGGCAGCTGGCGGCGCGCCATCGCCGGTGACGGGGTCGCCGAGTCCCTCATCCGGCTGCTCACGTCCGCCCCCGGGCGGACCGAGCACGGCCGCTTCCGCGTGACCTCCTGGGCAGGCCGGCGCGGGGCGTCGGGCGAACGCGCGATCACCGTCGACCAGACCAACGAATCGGTGATCGTGGGTGAGGTGGCCGTCGTCAAATGGGCCACTCATCTGGAGCCGGGCCCGCATCCGGCCCCGCGGCGGCTGTCCAGCCTGACCGCGGCCGGCTTCGCCGCGATGCCGACGCCGTGGGGTTTGGTCACCTGGCAACCTGACGGCGGCGCCGAGACGTTGGTGGCCACCGTCACCGGGTTCCTGCCGGGCGCGGTCGACGGCTGGACCTGGGCGGTCGACCTGTTCGCCGATGCCACCCGTGCCGGTGATCCGTCGGCTGTCGTCACGGCGTGCGCCGCGGTGGGAACGGCCGTTGCCGAACTGCACGCCGCGCAGGCCGTCACCGTGACCACCGCCACCGCACCGGATGCCCGACGCTGGCGCGATAGCGCCATGGACACCCTCAGGGCGGCAAAAACATTGGCAGGCAACGGCACAGCACAGCTGTTGGCCGACCGCGACAGCGACGTGATCCGGCTGCTCGATACGCTCGGCGAGCTGGAGGGGGTACCCGTCCTCGACGCGCACGGCGATCTGCATGTCGGGCAGGTGCTGCGCAGCGCGGACCGGTTCGTGATCACCGATTTCGACGGCAACCCGGTGCTGCCGCCATGGCAGCGGGTGCTGCCGGTGCCGGCGGCCCTCGACGCGGCGGGCATGCTGCAATCCCTGTCCCACGTCGCGATCGTCGTGGCCCGCCACCACGACGTCGACCCCGACGCCCTACGCCACGTCGACGCGGCGGCGCAGGCGGCATTCCTCGACGCGTACACCAGCGCACTCGCCGCAACCGGTCAGGCCCAGCTGTTCACGGCCGACGCGGTGCCCGCTTTCCGCCTGCAACAGGTGCTGCGCGAAATCATCTATGCCGGAAGGCATCTACCGCGGTGGATGTACGTCCCCGACGCCGCGCTGCCCGCCCTGCTGGAAGGTGTGAAACCGTGAAACCCCTGGAGTTCGCCCGCGATCTGGCCCGCAAACCGGACGTCCTCGCCGGTCTGGCGGACGCGCTGAGCATCGCCAATCCATGGGCCGAGGTCCTTCCGCGCACTGCCGACCGGGTGGTGTTTCTCGGGATGGGTTCCTCGGCCTACGCCGCCGGTATCGCCGCCGCCCGGCTGCGTGCCCGCGGGGTGTGCGCGGTGTCCGACCTGGCCACGACCGGACTGTTGCCGGCGTGGGGTCCGGGAACCGTCGTGGTGGCGACGTCTGCCTCCGGCGGGTCGGTGGAAACCCTTGACGCGCTTGGCCGCATCGATCCGGACGCAACGCTGGTTGCGGTGACCAATACCCCCGGTTCGCCGATCACCGATCTCTGCGGCCACAGCGTCGACCTGCTGGCCGAACCGGAGACCGGTGGGGTGGCCTGCCGCAGTTTCCAGCACACGCTGGCCGTGTTCCTGGCGCTGGAGTGCCACCTGACGGGCATGCCGACGGCCACTGTGGTGGATACCGTCCGGGCAGCGGCCGACGCGAGCGACTGGCTGTTGTCGACGGAGGACGATTGGCGTCCCGAGGTCTCGGCCCTGTTGCTCGGGCCCGACGAAACCCATCTGTGCGCCCCCGCGCACCGGCTTTCGTCGGCGCAGCAGGGCGCGCTGATGTTCCGGGAGGGACCACGGCGGGCGGCCACCGGCAGCGAGACCGGTGAGTGGAGCCATGTCGACGTCTACCGCACCAAGAACACCGATTTGCGATTGTTGGTCTTCGCGGGATCGCCATGGGAGGACCAGATGGCGGAGTGGGCCGGCCCGCGCAACACCAAAATCGTCGGGGTGGGCGGCGCGGTGCCCTGTGCCGCCGCGACCCTGCGCTATCCCGGTGACGAGTACGACGATGTCCGGCTGCTCACCGAGACGCTGATCCCCGAACTCGTCGCCGCGCGGGCCTGGCAGCAGGCCGAGGTAACCGCCTGACGCTCAGGACATCGCGTCGCGCAAGCTTTTGGGCCTCAGGTCGGTCCAGCTCTCCTCGACGTAGGCCACGCAGTCGGACCGGGTGCTCGCACCGAACACCACCCGCCAGCCGGCCGGCACGTCGACGAACGCCGGCCACAGGCTGTACTGCTCCTCATCGTTGACCAGAACGTAGAAGGTGCCGTTCTCGTCATCGAACGGATTGGTGCTCATGACTGCTCCTCGTCGCGGGAATGGATGTGGCGGGGTTGGGGGTGCCGAACGCCGGTGAGCCGAGCACCCGGTCGGACAATCGGCCCAGGCAACTGAGATTCGGGAAGCCGGGCCCCTGGGTCAGGCCGGCCAGCCCGGGCAGGAACAGCTTCGGCTCGACATCTTCGACGGCCAGGTCGTGACCGATCGCCTCCTGGATCCGGTCACCGGTCAACGGCCCACCCAGCCCGAGTTCGAGCACGTCGAGGGCCTCCTGGCGCAGCAGCGGCTGGAACCACATCGCGTTGGCGCCGGACCCGTCGATCACCAGGTCGAAACCGTGCACCGTCTCGAACCGTTCGCTGCCCCGTTCGGTCTCCAGGGTGAGCCGGATACGTTCGTCGCGGGCCACCGCGTGGGCCACCCGCCCGCGCAGGTGCCGGATCCGGTCGTCGGCGAGCAACGCCTCCTGCACGCGCACCGAGAACACCCCGCGGTCGGTGCGGTTCATCGCATCCCGCTTCTCGGCCAGGGTCAGCCCGTCCCAGTGGGTCGGGTCCGAATACAGCGTGTTCTCGAAGAAGCCCTCACCTCGGGTGAACAACGTCACCTGCGGCGAAATCACGGTGATGGTCGAAACCCGGTGCCGGAACAGTTCATCGAGCATGGTGCCGGCGGTCTCACCCCCGCCGATGACGGCCACCCGATCGGCGGCGATCAACTCCTGCCCGGCGGCCCAGTGCCAGAACTGCGCGATGGACAGCACCCGCGGGTTACCGGGCAGCAATGAGCGTTCCGCCTGCCCGGGCCCGGTGATCATCAACGCATCGGCCCGCACGGTCTTCTCCCGGGTGGTCAGCTCCCACCCTGATCCGGCATCGCCGTGCTGCAAGCCGATCCCGGTCACTTCCCCCAGCGTCACCGACATTCCGACGCGGTCGGCCACCCACTGCAGGTACTGGCTCCACCGCCGGTGGGTGGGCGCGGGCCTGCCGCGATCCACCCATTCGGCGAACTGCCCGGTGCCCACCAGGTAGGACTGCCAGCTGTGCCGCATCATCCGCTCGTCCAGCTCGGCGTTGCGTCGCGGCACCAGGGCCGACTGGTACGGGAAGCCGACATCCTTCTCCGGGCCGGTACCCAGCCGGTGTGCTCCGTCGGTCCAGCCGCCGGCGGCCTGCCAGTTGGCTCCGATCGCGGTGCGTTCCACCGCGATCACCTCCGGGGCCTGCACGCCCATGGCACGCAGTTCGGCCGCTTTGGCCGCGACGGCAACGGCTTTGGCTCCGGCGCCGATGATGGCCAGCGTCTGTGTCATGGTGCGATCACCTCTCGTAGGGCGTCCTGCCACATCGCCTGCAAGGTGGCGATGTCGGCGGCGGACAGGATGTCGGGCAGGGTGCGCCACTGGCTGCCCAGTACCGGCACCCCGTTGCGTTCGATGAGTGCCACGTTGAGCGTGAGTTCGTGGCGGACGGCCAGGCCGGGTTCCGGGGTCGGGGACAACTTGGCCAGCAGCGCGCGGTCGGGCACCAGGGCTTCCGAGCCGCCCGCGTGGTGGATGCGGCCCAGATAGTTCAGCAGCACCTGCGGATCACGATGCGCACAAAGCCGTTCGGCGGTGTCGGTACGCAGGTACCGCAGCAGCGCATAGTCGATACCGTCGCCGGGGATCGGCGCCACGGTGTCGTCGACGACCCGCATTGGGTAGATCGCGCTCAACAAGCCGACGGTGTCACCGGTGTCGATCCGGCGGGCGTCGCGGGCCAACCCGGCCGCCACGACAGCGTCGGCGCGGCCATGGGTTTCCAATGCCAGCAACGGCGCGGGCGTCGCCTGCCCGCGGGACCGCCGCCAGGCGGTGATCATGCGGGCGGTGGCCGCCGCCAGGAGATCAGGCAGCACACCGGCCGTGGCCAGGGCCGTCACCTCCGGATCGGTGAAGGACATGCTGACCACCACATCGCCGACCCGGTCGGTGGCCGGGCAGACCCGACGGCTGCCCAGTTGCGGATCGTCACCGATGAGCTGCGCCTCCCAGAAGTCACAGGTGTCCAGCTTCAGGGCACGCTCGGCCAGGATGTCGGACCACCGCCGCAACGACGTGTGCTCCCGCACCTTCGGTGGCGGGTGCCCGGAAGCCACTGCATGCCAAGCAGTTTCCAGCTCACCGAGGACGATCCGCCACGACGCCGGATCCATGGCCAGCACATGTGCGGTCAGCAGCAGCACATCGGCCCCACTGTCGTGGTGCAGCAGCACCGCACGCACCATCTCCCCCGCCACCGGCTCCAGGCAGGCGAGTGCGAATTCGGTGTACTGGGCCACGGCCGCCACCAGGTCACCGGCGACCGATGCCTCGGTGAGCACCTCGCCGACCGGATGCGGGACGAGGGTCATGGTGGCGGGGTCCAGCCTGCTGCGCAGCGCCTCGTGACCGTCGATCACGGCGCGCAGCACCGTCTCCAACCGGTCCCGGGTCACGCCGCGGGGCAGCCGGATCGCTTCGGTCTGCGCCAGCCGGCGTGAGTCACCTTGTGCCAGTAGCCAATAGCCGGCGGGCAGCAACGGGATGGGACCGGTGTCTTCCGGGTCGGCATGTTCATCGGCTGCATCGGCATCGAGGGCCTCCGCGAGTTCACGGATGCTGGCACATTCGAGCATCAGCCGGGCCCGCATCGCGATACCGCGGCGGCGCACCGCCTGCACCACCGACAGCGCCACGATGCTGTCCAGGCCGAGGTCGAGGAAATCCGCGGTGACGTCCACCCGCGTGACGTCGAGCAGATCGCCGAGAACCTCGGCGAGTACGGTCTCGGTAGCGGTGGCCGGACCGGTCACCTCGTCGCCGTCGCGCCGAACGTCCAGCGCGGCCAGCGCGGCGTGATCGACCTTGCCGTGCGCGGTCAACGGGATCTCGTCGACCGCGATGATGTGGTGCGGGACGAGATATCTGGGCAAGGTGTTGGCCAGATGCCCGCGCAGCGCTGCGGTCCGGTTCGCGCCGAGACTGTTCCCCGTCGCTTCGCTCGCCTGGAGTTCTTTCCCCGTCGCTTCGCTCGCCCGGAGTTCTTTCCCCGTCGCTTCGCTCGCCTGGAAAAAAACCACATAGGCGATCAGGCGTGGACCGTTGCGGTGCCGACGCACCGCAACATGCGCATGCGATACGTCGGGGTGGCGGTGCAGGGCCGCGACCACCTCACCGGGTTCGACCCGGAAGCCGCGGATCTTCACCTGATCGTCGCTGCGGCCGATGAACTCCCACGCGCCGTCCGGCCCGCGGCGCACCACGTCACCGGTGCGGTACATCCGGGCGCCGGGGGTGAACGGGTCGGCGACGAACCGGCCGGCGGTCTCCCCCGTCCGGCCCAGGTAGCCACGGGTCAGCTGACCCCCGGTCAGGTACAGCTCGCCGGCCACGCCGTCGGGCACCGGCCGCAGCCAGCCGTCCAGCACCCGCGCGGTGGTGGGGCCGGTGGGCTGACCGATACAGGGCCGGCGGTGCTCGGCAATCCTGGCGACGACGGCCTCCACGGTGGTTTCGGTGGGGCCGTAACAGTTGTGCGCGCGCAGCCCGGTCCGGGCGCATTCGGCTTGGATGGCGTGCCAGGCGGCGGTGTCGATCGCCTCACCGCCCAGCGCCAGCAGCGCCAGCGGGACGGTGCTCAGCAGCCCCGCGGCCCGCAGCTGCCCGAACATCGACGGGGTGGTGTCGATCATGTCCAGGCGGAACCGGGCGATCTCGGCGACCAGCGCCTCGGCGTCGCGTTGCACGGCGTCGCCGATGATGTGGACACGGTGCCCGTCCAGCAGGGCCACCAGCGGTTGCCAGGCAGCGTCGAAGGTGAACGACCAGGCGTGCGCGATGCGTAACCGCCGTCCGGCCGGCCGCAGCACGTTGCGCGCGTGGTCGGCCGCGTAGGCCAGCAGCGCCTGGTGAGTTCCGATGACGCCCTTGGGTTTTCCGGTGGTACCGGACGTGAACACGATGTAGGCGCCCTGGCCGGGCCGCACCGGCGCTGGGGTGAACTCGGGTATCGGTGCATCGGCGACGGCGGCCAGGACGGTGTCGTCGACGATGACCGCGGCACCGGTCTGCCCGAGGATGTCGTCGATGCGGGCGGCCGGCATGCCGGGATCCAAGGGCACGACCATCCCGCCGGCCTTGAGCACGGCCAGCATGGCGACGACGTAATCGGGTCCGCGGCGCAGCAAGATCGGTACCGGGGTCTCGGTGGACACCCCACGGCGGACCAGTTCGGCGGCCAGCCGGTCGGCGGCCTCGTCGAGTTGCCGGTAGGTGAGTTCCCCGCCATCCCAGCTCAGGGCGACCGCTCCCAACCGGTCGGCGGCGGCCTCGGTGAAGGCGGTGTGGAATCCGCCCGGGTCGGTGTGGGTGTTCTTGGCGGGCGGCGCCGTCGCCTCGTCGTCGACGGTGACGGCAACCTCGCGCAGCGGGCGATCCCAATGCGCCAGCAGGCCGCGCACCACTGCCAGCACCCGCCGCCCGAGGATCTGCGGGTCTACCAGCCCCAGTGCGCCGTCCAGGGTTTCGACCAGGACGGTGAGCCGGCCGTGGGTGGGGTGTGCGGCGATGGTGACGGGGAAATGGGACAGGCTTTGCAGCGCGGACGGCCGAAGCACGGCACCGCCGAGATCGACATCGCCGCTGCCGACGAGGCCGCCCGGCGGGAAGTTCTCGTATACAAGCAGGGTGTCGTACAACTCGCCGATCCCGCCGACCGACCGCAACTCGGTGTGACTGAGATAGCCGTGGTCGCGCAGTTCGGCGGCCTCGCGTTGCAGCGCAAGGCATTGCGCGCCGACACGGCCCGCCGGGTCGAGGCGGACCCGCAGCGGCACGGTGTTGATGAACAGGCCGACCATGGATTCGACCCCGGCCAGGTCGTCGGGCCGGCCCGACACCGTCACCCCGAACACCACGTCCGAGCGGTCGGTGCAGACGGACAGGATTGCGGCCCAGGCCATCTGGAACAGCGTGCTGACGGTGACACCGCGGGCGCGGGCGGTATCGAGCAGCTCGGAGGTGGCGGTGTCGTCGAGGGTCACCTCGGTGCGCCGCGGCAGGCCGGGGCCGACCTGCAGACCGGAGAGCGCGGGCGCCAGCATGGTCGGACCGTCCAGGCCCGCCAGGTGGGCGCGCCAGCGCTGCCGGCTGACTTCCGGGTCCCGGGCGGCCAGCCACCCGATGTAGTCGCGATACGGCCGGGGTTGCGGCGGCAGCGCCAGCAGATCCCCGCCGCCCCGGTACAGCCCGAGTAGTTCGCCGACGAATACCGGCAGCGACCATCCGTCGATGACGATGTGATGCGCGACGACCACGAGGCGCCACCGCGAATGCGGCATCTCGGCCAGCAGGAACCGGATCGCCGGGCCGCGGGTCAGATCGAACGGGCGCCGCCGAGCCTCGTCCTCCGCTGCGGCGGCCTCGGCCTCGGTGTCGACGACGATGTGCTGCCAGGGCAATTCGAAGGTGGCGGGCACCACCGCGACCGGACGGCTGAGGTTGCCCTGGAAGAAGCCGACCCGGACATTGGGGTGGCGTTCCAGCATCGCTTCGGCGCAGGACCGCAGCAGCGCGGCGTCCAGGCTGCCCTCGACGTCGGCGGCCATCGCGATGAAGTACGGATCGGCGCCGCCGTCGCTGAGGCCGGCCAGCGAGTACAGCCCCTGCTGCAGCGGGCTGAGGGCCATCACGTCGAGGATGGCCGGGGCATCGGTCATTATGTCTGCCACCCCGCCGTCAGCTCGGCCAGCTCGTCGGCGGACAACCCGGAGGCGGCCATCGGGGCGTGCCGGGTGTCGGCGGCCGGTACCTGCCCAGCCTTGGCGTCCAGTGCGGCCGCCAGTTCGGTCAGCACCGGATGCTCGAAGACCATCCGTGCCGTGAGCGGCACCCCGTTGTCACGCGCGCGGGCGGCCAGCTGGACGGCCAGGATGCTGTCCCCGCCCAGGGTGAAGAAGTCGTCGTGTCTGCCGAACTCGTCGACCCCGAGCAACGTGGTGAGCATCGCGGCCAGCGTGCGTTCGGTATCGGTGGCGGCCGGTTCGAACGGGCCCGACGAGGCCGGCACCGGACGCGGCAGCGGCACCCCGTCGAGGCTGTCCAGCACCGTGATACGCAGCGCCGCAAACTCTTCGGGCAGTGCGGCGCGCACGGCGTCGGCGAAGGCGGCGACATCGGCGTACGGGTCGGCGGGCACCACATAACCGGCCAGTACCGAGCCGGCGCGGGTTTCCCAGTACCGGGTGAGCGCGGCGGCCACCCCGGCGACCGCTTCGAGCGCGGCCTGCGCCCGGTGGTCACCGTGCTCGACATGGTCCAGTGCCCCGGTGTCGGTCCAGCGGGCCCGGTCACCGGTACGGTACAGGCGCGTGCCAGGCAGGAACGGGTTGGCCGGATACCGGAATTGTGCCGCGGCAGGGGCGTTCGGGCAAGCCTCGTCGATGGCGCCACCGGCGTAGTACACGTCGCCGATCACCCCCGCCCCGACCGGGGACAGCCACTCGTCGAGTACGTACACCCGGTTCGCGCCCGCGGTCTGCGGCAACCCCGGCTCGGGAGTCGCGGCGGCGCTCCACTGGGCCACCTGCTCGGCGCGGCCGATCGCGATATCGCGCAGGGTGCGGTCGGGGTGGTTGGCGAAGGCGTCCACCACCCGCAGCAGCCAATCGACCAGGCGTTGTGCGGTGGAGCGCTGGTAGAGCTCGGTCCGGAAGATGACGGTGCCCTGGTAACCCGCCGCGGCGGTGGCGAAGAAGTTCAGCGACAGGTCGGCGTGCGCCACATCGAAGGTGGGTTCCAGTGCGGTGAAGCGGGTTTCGCCGTCCTCCGTCACGTCGACGACACGTTCCGTCGGTAGCTCCTCACGCACGTGCACGACCACACCGAACAGCGGGTTGCGCGACAGCGACCGCACCGGGCTGACCGCGTCGACGACCCGGTCGAACGGCAGGTCCTGGTGGGCATAGGCCGCCAGCGCCATCTCGCGGGCCCGCCGGAGTACCTCACGCACGGTCGGGTTGCCGGACAGATCGTTGCGCAGCACGACGATGTTGATGAAAAACCCGATGAGCTGATCGAGCTCGGGTTCGGTCCGGCCGGCCACCGGCGTGCCCAGCGGGATGTCGGTGCCCTCGCCTGCCTTGTGCAAGGCGACGGCCACCGCGGCCTGCAGCAGCATGAACTCGGTGATACCGAGTTCCCGGGTCAGCTCGGCCAGCCGGGCCCTGGTCTCGGCGTCGATGGTGAAGCTCAGCGCGGCACCATCGCCGGTCGGCACCGCGGGGCGTGGGAAGTCGGGCCGCAGCCCGTTCTCCTCGGGCAGCCCAGACAGTTGCTCGGTCCAGTAGTCACGTTGTGCGGCAAGCGCATCGCCGGCCAGCAGTTCGGCCTGCCAGGCCGCGTAGTCGGCGTACTGTACGGGCAGCGGCGCGAACTCGGGTGCGACGCCGGCCCGCCGGGCGCGGTAGGCGGTGAGCACGTCGGTGAACAGCACCCCGGCCGACCAGTGGTCGGCGGCGATGTGGTGCACCACCAGAGACAGCACGTGACATTCGGGGGTGCTCAGCACGGCCGCGCGGATGGGCCGGTCGTGCTCCAGGTCGAAGCAGTAGCGGCGTTCGGCGTCGAGTTCACGCTGCAGCCAGGCGTCGTCGTTGCCGCGGGCGCGGCGCACCGGCACCGGCTCGCTCGGGTTGACGATCTGGTTCGGCGCACCGTCGATTTCGCGGTAGGTAGTGCGCAGGATCTCATGCCGGTCCACGACGTCGGTGACCGCGGCGATGAACGCCTCGACGTCGCTGGGTCCGGTGAGCCGGGCGGCGAACGGGATGTTGTTCACCGGGTTGGGGCCGTCGATGCGGAATTGGAACCATTGGCGCAGCTGCGCGGCGGACATCTGCAGCGGCCCCGTGCGGTTTACGCGAGTCATGGCGGGCCGCCCACTGCCCGTGCCGGTGTCCCGCACTTCATCGATGTGTGCGGCCAGCGCCGCCACGGTGGCCAGTTCGAAGACCTGCTGCACGCCGATGTCGACGCGGCACCGGGCCCGCACGGCGGCAACGAGTTTGGTGGCGAGTAGCGAATGGCCGCCGAGGTCGAAGAACGAGTCGTCGGCGCCGACGGTGTAGCGGCCCAGCAGTTCGGCGAACAGCCCGGCGATGACCCGTTCGGTGTCGGTGCCGGGTTCGCGGTATGCCGTGCCCGCGGAGATCTCGGGGGCCGGCAGCGCGGTCCGGTCGATCTTGCCGTGCGCGGTGATCGGGATCTCGTCGATCTCCACATAGGCGGCCGGGATCATGTACTCCGGCAACGCCGCGGCCACCCGGGCCCGGATCCGGTCCACCTGGACGGCGTCACCGTCGGCGGCCGGGGTCAGGTACGCGACGAGGCTACGGCCCAGGGTCGGCAGATCGCTGACCACGACGACGGCTTGTCCGACCGATGGGTCCACCGAGATGGCGGCGGCGACTTCGCCCAGTTCGATGCGAAAGCCCCGGATCTTGACCTGTTCGTCGGCGCGGCCCACGAACTCGATATCGCCATCGGTGTTACGCCGGGCCAGGTCACCGGAGCGGTACATCCGCCCACCGGGATTGAACGGGTCGGCGACGAAGCGTTCGGCGGTCAGGCCGTGCCTGCGATGGTAGCCGTGCGCGACATGGGTTCCGCCGATGTAGATCTCGCCGATTACGCCGACCGGCACCGGCTGCAGCGCGTCGTCGAGCAGGTGGATGGTGGTGTTGATCTTGGGTGTGCCGATCGGCACGATCCGGGCGCCCTGCTTGCCCTCGACCTTGAACCGGGTGCAGTTGAGCACCGTCTCGGTGGGGCCGTAGAAGTTGTGCAGCAGGGCGTCGAAGGTGGCGTGGAATTTGTCGGCCACCTCACCGGGCAGCGCTTCGCCGCCGATCGGGACGCGTTGCAGGCTGCGCCATTCGCTGACGCCGGGCAGCGACAGGAACAACCCGAGAAGTGATGGCACGAAATGCATGGAGGTGATGCCCTCGTCGCGCAGCAGCGCGGTCAGGTAGCCGATATCGGCGAGACCGCCGGGCTTGGGGATGACCAGCCGCGCACCCGCGGCCAGCATGCCAAACACCTCGCCGATCGACACGTCGAAACCCTGGGAGGCCACCTGCAGCAGCCGGTCGTCCTGGGACACCTGGTACTCGTCGCCGAACCAGACGAAGTACTCGGCGATCGGCCGGTGCGGCACCGGAACGCCCTTGGGCAGACCCGTGGACCCGGACGTGTAGATCAGGTAGGCGGTGTTCTCGGGCAGCAACGGACGGACCCGGTCGGCATCGGTGGGGTCGGCGGTGCCGCAGTTCGACAGGCCCGTGACGGGTTCCCGGATCACCACTTTCGGATCCGAGTCGGACAAGATGTAGTTCAGCCGGTCCTCGGGGTAGCTCGGGTCGACGGGCAGGTACACCGCACCCGCCTTGACGATGCCCAGCGCAGTGATCACCAGTTCCGGCGATTTCTCCAACAGCACGGCCACCCGGTCCTCGGTGCCGACTCCCTGGGCGATCAGCCAGTGCGCCACCCGATTGGCTTCCTCGTTGAGTTCGCGGTAGCTGTAGTGCCTGCCCTCGTACACCACGGCGACGGCCTCCGGGGTGCGGGCCGCCTGTTCCTGCACCAGTGCGGTCAACGTGGTCGGGGGTGTGTCGAAGTGGTCGCCGTGGGACACGGCCTGTAGCCAGTCCTTGTCCTCGGCGGTGAACAGCTCGAGGCGCTGCACCGGGGTGTCGGGCTGAGTCAGCGCGTTGTCCAGCAGTACGGCGAAGTGGGCCAACATGTTCGACGCCAACTCCGCGTCGATGATCTCGGTGAGGTGTTCCGCCTCGACGGTCGCGCCGTCGGCGTTCCATTCGACCATGAAGCCCAGCGGCAATTGGGTGACGTGGCTGCGCAGCTCGGCACGGGTGCACCCGATGCCCGCGGGGCGGAAGCCGCCGCCGTCGGGTTCGCGGAACCCGAAGCTGACGCGGGTCATCCGTTCGGCGCCGTGTCGCCGGTCCGGGTTCAGTTCGGCCACCACCCGGTCCAGGTTGACGCGCTGGTGGGCGAACGCCGCGACGGCGGTGTCGCGTGCTGCGGTGACCAGGTTCCGGAAACTCTGGGTCCCGTTGGGCCGCAACCGTATCGCCACGGTATTGCCGAAGTAGCCGATCGCATCGTCGGTGCCGCGGTTGACCACCGGGCTGGCGACCAGGAAGTCGTCGGCGTGGGTGTAGCGGTGGATCAGCGCCCCGAAGGCGGCCATCAGCACCATGTACGGCGTGGCGCCGGTGTCACGGGCCAATGCGGCGACCTTGTCCACGGTTCCCGCCGCAAGCGCCAACGTGGTGCGCTGCGAACGGAATCCGGTCGGCACCGCCGAGCCGGACGGTCCTGGCAGTTCCAGAGGCTCGGGCGGATCGGCCAGCACGGCACGCCAATGCGCGAGATCCTCCTCGGTGCTGTCGGCCGCCGGCGCCGGCGGGCGCGGGACGGGTCCGAGATCCGCGCCTTCGTAGGCCCGGGTGAGGTCGGTGAAGAACACCCGCCACGAACCGTCGTCCCAGGCGATGTGGTGGGCCACCAGCAGCATCACGTGTTCGTCGGCACCGGTGCGCACCAGCGTGATCCGCAGCGGCGAGTCGGTACGCAGGTCGAACGGGGTGCCGAACTCGCGCTGCGCCAACACCTCAAGGCGCAGTGCGCGCGCCCGTTCGGACTTGTCCGAGACGTCGTGGTAGGCCCACCCCGGCCGCAGATCGTCGTGCACCGTGGACACCGGCGCGCCGGTCTCGTCGGCGGCGTAGGTGGTGCGCAGGATTGGGTGCCTGCGGCCGACGGCGTCGACCGCGGCGTGCAAGGTGGCAGGATCAACCGGACCGGTGAGCCGGTAGGAGACGCACACGTTGAGCAGCACGCCGGTCGGATCGGCGCTCTGCACGAACCACATCCGGCGCTGGCCGTCGGACAACGTCGCGGGATCCGGTTCGGTGGCCTGCGCGGCGGACAGCCCACGCTCGGCGAGTTTGCGCCGCATCAGCTCGAGCCGGGCGTCACGCCCGGTGGTGGCGGGGGCAGCTGCGATATCAGTCACGCGACAGTGCTTTCCTTATCGGAGTTGTGGAGATGATCGATCAGCTCGGTGCCGGTGATACCGCCGAGGATCGTGGCCAGTGGGACCTTGTGCCCGGTGGCCTGCAGGAGTTTCTTGCGCAGGTCGAGGGCCAACAACGAGTCGACGCCCAGATCGAGTAACGACTCCGACAGGTCCAGCGTGGTGGTGTCGGCCACCTTCAGCACCGCCCCGAGTGCGGTCCGCAGGGCACCGGCAGGATCGCTGCCACCGGTGGCGGCGGGGGCCGCTGCGGGTACGGCCGGACCTGCATCGGTGTCACCGAGGAAGGTGTGTAGCCGGACCGGGTCGGCGGAGAACACCAGCGGGTCGGCAGTCCAGTCGCGCAGGCAGACATGTGCGGCCCGGTCCGGGACCATGGCCACCAGACCCGAGCGTTGCACCTTGGCGATCTCGTCCTCGTCGATGATGCCGGTACCCGGCCACAAGCCCCAGCGCACCGCCGTGCAGCGGCGGCCCGCGGCCCGGAGCTGCGCGGCCTGCACGTCGAGGAGCCGGTTGGCCGCGGCGTAGGCGATATGACCCCGACCACCCCATAGCCCGGATATCGACGAGCACAACAGGATTCGGGCGTCGGGACGCAGCGGCCAGGCGGCCGCGAACCGATCGAACCCGGTGACCTTCGCCGTCACGGTCTGTGCGAACGCCGTCGCGGTGAGCCGCCGATGCTCGGTGATGCTGGCCGCACCTGCAGCGTGGATGACCAACGACGCAGCGGCAGAACCGGTTTCGACGATGGCCGCGGCCAGCGCCTCCGGATCGGTGATATCGCAGCGAGCCACGACGACATCGGTGCTCAGCTCGGCGAGCACGCCGGTGTCGACTCCCCCGCGGCTGAGCAACACGATCCGCCGCGCGCCATGGTCGGCCAGGTAACGGGCCAGGTGCAGCCCGACGACACCGTTGCCGCCGGTGATCACCACCTCGTCCAGCACCCCGGAGTCCGGGGTCCACGCGGGGGTGCTGATCTGTTCGTCACGGGTGGACCGCCGGTAGGCGATGCCGTCCCGGATGGCGAACTCCCCGACCGGGCCCAGCAGGATGTCCACCGCGGCCTCGTCCAGCGTTCTGCCCGGCAGGTCCAGGTGCCCGAAGCGGTGATCCGGGAATTCCAGACCCAGGCTGCGGTGCATGGCCCCCAGCGCGGCCTGTGCGGGCAACGGCGCCGGATCGCCTGGACGAACCTGCTCCCCGGCGACCGTGACCAGCCACACGTCACGGTCGGTGCCGCTCAGCGTGTCCGCGTAGGCGAGCAGCCCGGATTCGATCCGACCGGCCAGTTCGGTGGCGGCCTGGGCGGCGTCGGTACCGTCCAGGGCGGGCGCCACCACGATGAGCACGTCGGCATCGGCGGGGTCCGCGGTGGCCAGCCGGTGGGCCAGCGCGGTGCCGAGATCGTCGTCGATGCCGATGACGGCGGCCCGCCGGCCGCCGGCCCTGACCGGGACAACCGGTTGCCACTGTTCGACGGCGACACTGATACCCGCGACCGGTGGCAGCGGCTGCCGTGTGGCCCAGAGGTGTTCAGCCCGCATCGGGGCGAACGGGAAATTCGGCAGCGGCGCGGTCGACCCGGTGAGGTGGCCGGCCCAGCGGTACCCCGGGTCGTTGACGGCGACCGCGGCGATACCGGCCGACAGTCGATCGGTGATCGGTTCGTCGCGTCGGCCGGAGCTGACCGCGAGCACGTCGGGGATCTCAAGATCGTCGACCACGTCGCCGAGCGCGTACAGCAGTGCCGGGTGTGCGGACAGTTCGACGAAGGTTCGCGCACCGCCGTCGAGAGCCGCGGCGACGGCACGGTCGAACCGCACGGTGCTGCGCAGGTTGGTGTACCAGTAGTCGGCGAAATCGGTACCGGCCGCCACGACGGCACCGGTGGCCGAACCGATGAACCGGACCGGGGTGTCGGCGAACGCCCCGGCGGGCAGCAGCGCAGCGAGGTCGGACCGCAGCGGGTCCAGTTTGGTGGTGTGCGCCGGGAACCACATCTCGATCTCGCGGGCGAAGCCGCCGCGGTCGGTGGCATGGCGCACCAGCGCCGCGATGGCCGCGGTGTCGCCGGATACCGCGACCGAGGATTTCGAGTTGACCACCGACACCTCGGCCCAGCCGTCGACATCGGCGGTGGCCTGCTCCGCCGCCTCCGGTGACAGTCCGAGGACGGCGACGCGGTAGGGCCCGGTCAGTCCGTCGAGCAGGGTGGCTCGCGCGACGACGACACCGACCGCCTGGGCCAGGGTGATGGCCCCGGCGGTGTAGGCGGCGCCGATCTCCCCGAGACTGTGACCCACCGTCATATCGGGCAGCACACCGCAGGATCGCCACACCCTGGCCAGGGCCACTCCGTGCACGAACTGGGCGCCCTGGATCTGCACCTGGGTGAAATCGTTGGTCGCCGCGCCGGGCTCGGCCAGCAGGTAGTCCAGCGGTGAGGCGTGTCCGGCGGACGCGAACGCCGCGGCGCAGCGGTCGGCCTCGGTCCGGTATCCGGGCAGCCGGTCATAGGCCTCGACGCCCATCGACGGCCACTGGCTGCCCTGGCCGGGGAACACGAAGGCGACGTTGTGCATCGGTTGTGCGGACCGCGCGACCAGCGGGTGGTCGCCGCGCGCCGCCACGGCGCGCAGGGCGTCGGTCAGCTCAGCGATGTCGGTGGCTCGGATCAGTGTGCGGTGCTTGCGGATTCGGCGGGTGCGCAACGTGGCTGCCGCCACGGCGGGGACCTCGGCGGGCCGCCGCTCCAGGTAGGCCAGGATCGCGGCGGCATCCTGGGCGATGAGGCCCTCGGCGTGCGCGCTCAGCAGTACCGGCACGCGTCCGTCGGGCAGCGCGGTCACCGGCCGTTCCCCGCAGCCGGTATCGCCACCACGATATGGGTGTTGGTGCCGCTCATCCCGAACGCCGAGACCGCTCCGATCCGCACGCCGTCGGTGGCCGGCCACGGTGTCAGCTTGGTGGCCAGTCGCAGGCCTTGTTCTTCCCAGTCGATTTCGCGGCTGGCCTCGTCGGTGTGCAGGCTGGCCGGTACCGAGCCGTGTTGTGCCGAGACGATCACCTTGGCCAGCCCGAGCGCGCCGGCTGCGGCTTGGGTGTGCCCGATATTGGACTTGATCGAGCCCAGCAGTGCCCCGGCGCCCGGCGCGGTGGCACCGTAGGTCTTGGCCAATGCCCGCAGTTCGGTGCGGTCCCCGAGCCGGGTGGCGGTGCCGTGGCCTTCGATCATGCCGACGGCTTCGGGCGCCAGGCCGGCCGCGGCGATGGCCCTACCGAACAGCCGCTCCTGTGCGGTGCCGCTGGGCGCGGTGAGGCCGACGGTGCGGCCGTCGGAGTTGACGGCGGTGGCGCGCACCTCGGCCAGCACCGTCCGGTGTTCGCGAACCGCGGCGGACTTGCGCTGCAGCAAGAACATTCCCGCTCCCTCGGCCCACACCGTGCCACTGGCATGGGCACTGTAGGGACGGCAGTGCCCGTCATCGGAGAGAGCGTGCTGCTTGGCGAACTCGACGAAATAGCCCGGGGTGCCCATCACACAGACACCGCCGGCCAGGGCCATCGCGCAGTCGCCGGCGCGCACGGCTGCAACGGCGGTGTGCAACGCGGCCAGCGCCGAAGAGCAGGATGTGTCGACGGTCAGCGCCGGGCCCGCCAGGTCCAGGGTGTAGGCGATCCGCCCGGAGATCACCCCGAGCGATGTTCCGGTGATGAGATGACCGCTGTGCGAGGAGAATTCCGACAACGGCGGCCCATATTCCAGCGCCGAGGCGCCGACGTAGCAGCCCACGTCGTGGCCCGCGAGGTCATCCGGGTTGATGCCGGCGTTCTCGATGGCGCGCCAGGCCAGCCGCAGCGCGACCCGCTGCTGCGGGTCCATCGCGACGGCTTCGCGGGGCGAGATGCCGAAGAAGGCCGGATCGAATTCGCCCGCGCTGTCCAGGAATCCACCGAGATCGTGGATCTGTTTGAAGCCGTCACGCAGGGAACCGTCGAGCAGTTCGGCGATCGCCCAGCCACGGTCGGTGGGGAAATGCCCCAACGCTTCCCGCCGCTCGGCGAGCAGGTCCCAGAACGCGTCGGCGGTGTCGACACCGCCGGGCGCCTCGACGGCCATCCCGACGATCACCACCGGATCGTCATCGTGCCGCGGCGCATCAGAGCTCATTGATCAGCTCCGCCACGTCCGCGGTGTGGTCGTTGATGTAGAAGTGCCCGCCCTCGAACATCGAGCAGGTGAAGGCGCCGGTGGTGTGGGATTCCCAGCGGCGCAGCATGGTTTCGTCGATCCGGTGATCGCGGTCGCCGCCCAGGGTGTGGATGTCGGCGTCGATGCGCACGTCGTCGGTGCAGCTGTACCGGTTGAACGCGGCGTAGTCGGCGCGGACCGCCATGAGCAGCAGTTCCACGAAGTCCTCGTCGTCCAGCAGCTGAGGGTCGGTGCCGCCGAGATCGACCATCTCGGCGATGATCTCGTCCTGCGCCATCGGCAGCGCCGGCGATGCGGCCACCGCGGCGGGCGCTTCGCTGGCCGACACCCACAGGGCCGCCACCTCGACGCCGCGCTGCTGGGCCAGTCTCGCGAACTCGAAGGCCACCACCGCGCCCATGCAATGCCCGAACAGCCGCAGCGGCGCCAGCCGGTCCCAGCTGCCGGCGGCGAACAGGTCGGCGGCCAGCTCGGCGACGGTGGCCGGCGCCGGGTGAGTCAGCCGGTCCCCGCGGTGTGGGTACTGCAGGACATAGGCGTCGGCACCGGCGGCGGCCAGTGCGGTGCCCAGCGACCGGTAGGCCAGGGCGGCGCCGCCGGCATGCGGGAACACCAGCACGGGCTGCCCGGCTGAACCGATCCCCCGGTCGCTTCGCTCCTGCCCCCGGGAGTACCGCTTGACCCAAGGCGCGAACGTGAGATCTGCGGCGGTCACGAGGCGGTGGCGGCGTCGAGGGCGTGCACCACGTCCGCGTCGTCCATCAGGGCGACCTCCAGATAGAGTTCGGCGACCCGGTCGAGCCGGTCGCTGCCGGCTTCCCTGGCCGTCAGCCGCGCGGCCAGCGCTTCGACGGTGCGGGTGGCGAAGATGTCGGGCACCATCACGGTCGGGGTGTCCAGCCACTCCCGGATCCGCGCCACCGCGGTGGTGGCCAGCACGGAATCTCCACCGAGGGCGAAGAAATCGTCGTCGACGCCGATATCCGACGTGCCGAGCAGTTCACCGATGATGGCCGCCAGCGCCCGCTGCACCGGGGTGACCGGCACTCTGCGGTCATCCGGTCCGTCGGCGACCAGCTCGGCCAGGATGCGAGCGGCGGCCCGCCGGTCGGTCTTTCCGGCAAGGGTGAACGGGATACGCTCGACCACCGCGAGGTGCCGCGGAATCATGTGCGGCGGAACGAGGTCGGTCATCGATTCGGTGATCTGCTGGACGTCGAGCCCGGGATCGTCGACGCTCACCAGCGCGGCCAGCGCGTCGGTGCGGCGGGTACCGGCCACGGGCACGATGCCGGCGACCGCGGCGCGCACGCCGGGGATGCGCTGCAACGCCGCCTCGACATCACCCAGTTCGATGCGGTACCCGCTGATCTTCACCCGGTGATCGGCGCGGCCGACGAATTCCAGGGTGCCGTCCGGCCAGTACCGGGCCAGGTCACCGGTGCGGTACCAGCGCCTGCCGTCGTGCTCGACGAAACGTGTGGCGGTCAGCTCCGGCATGCCGCGGTACCCGGACGCGATGCCGCGCCCACCGATCCACAGCTCACCGGGCACCCAGTCCGGGCAGTCGGCGCCGAACGAATTGACCACGCGCGCCGCGTTGTTCGGGAACGGCACGCCATAGGGCACCGCGGTCCAGGCCGCCGGCAGGTCGGTGCCTGCTTCGTGGATGGTGGCGTGGATCGCGGTTTCGGTGGCACCACCGAGCCCGGCGACCCGGACCCCGGGCGCCAGGGTGTGCAACCGGCGCACCATGGCGGTGCGCACCCAGTCGCCACCGGTGAGTACCACTCGGAGTGTGGAAAGCAGGTCAGCCGTGGCGGTTTCGACCAACATCTCCAGGCTGCCTGGCAGGAAGTTGAGCACGGTGACGTGGTGTTCGTGGATCAGCCGGGCCCAGGTGTCCGGATTGCGGCGGTCCGCCTCGTCCACGGCAACGATCGCGCCGCCGGTGGCCAACGTGGCGAAGACGTCGAGCACCGACAGGTCGCATTCCAGCGTCATCAGCGCCAGACACCGATCGTCCGGCCCGATCTCGAAGTGTCCGTAGAGGAATTCTGCGGTGTTCATCGCCGCGGCATGGGTGACCTCCACCCCCTTGGGCTCACCGGTCGACCCGGAGGTGAACAGCACATAGGCCAAGTCCTGCGGATCGGCGAGCACCGGGGCGAACCCGGGGTCGTTGGCCATCGCGCGGCGCCCGACCCGCAACGCCTCCGGGATCGTCAAGGCGGGCAGCCAGGTGGGTTCCTGGTCACCGCACACCAGGGCCATCCGCACGCCGCCGGTGGCGAGGATGCGCTCGGCCCGTTCGGCCGGCTGATCGACGCCGACGGGTAGATAGATCGCACCGGCGGACAGGATGCCGAGCAGCGCGGTGACCTGGTCGGCGCCCTTGGGGCCGAGCACCGCCACGGTGTCCCCGGGTTTGATACCGGCGGTGTGCAAGGCGGCGGCGACGGCCAGTACGTGCTCGCGCAGTTCGGCGTAGCTCAGTGTGTCGGTCGAGCCGATGACTGCGGTGGCGTCCGGGGTGGCGGCCGCCGAGGCGAAGAAGCCGGCGTGCAGCGGTTGCCCGCCCGGCTCGGCGGTGATGCCGTTGAGCCGATCCCGGACCGCGCGCTGCTCGGCGCCGATCAGCGGGGCGCGGGTGGCCTCCCAGGCGGAGTCGTCGGCGGCCAGCCGCAGCAGCTCGCCGATATGCCGGTCGAACATGGCGTCGATCAGCCCGGCGGGGAACGCGTCCTCACGGACATCCCAGTTCACCAGGATGCCGCCGTCGAATTCGGTGACCTGAGCGTCGAGCAACACCTGCGGCCCTTGCGAGTTGATCCAGACCGGTGTGCCGAAGGTGTCGGTGACCTCGCCGGCGAACAGTTCGCCGAGGCCGAGTGCGCTGGTGTAGACCACCGGGGCCAGCACCTGGGTGCCGCGGTGGCGGCTGAGGTCGCGCAGCACCGACAGGCCCGGGTAGGCGGCGTGCGCGGCCGCGCTGCGGAACGCCGCCTGCACGGCGCGGGACCGGGCGGCGGCAGTATCGGCGGCGCCGAGGTCGATATCGAGCAGCAACGACGAGGTGAAATCACCGACGAGCGCGTCGACATCGGGGTGGTGCTGCTCGCGGCCGAACATCGGCACGTTGAGCAGAAAGCGCGGTTCGGCCGACCAACCGGCCAGCGCATCGGAGAACGAGGCGGCCAGGGCCATCGCCGGCGTGACGCCCCGCCGGCGGGCGGCACCGAACAGGGCGTCGCGGGTCTGCGGGTCCAGCCAATGGTGGCGCCGGGTGGTGTGCCGTGGGTCGGCCTGCTCGGCACGGGGCAGCACCGGCAACCGCGGCGGGTCCGGTAATTCGGGGATGCGTTCGGCCCACCACTGCCGATCGGCGTCGGCGGCCCTGGGCCGGCGTGCCGCGGCGAGCCGGTACTGCCGGTAGGTGTAGCCGAGCGGGGTCAGATCGGCGCCGTTGTAGAGCCGGGTGAGATCCGACATCAGCGTGCGATAGCTCATCGCGTCGGCGGCCTGCATGTCCAGGTCGACGTGCAGCCGGGAGCGGCCGTCGGGCAGCAGGGTCAGTGCCAACTCGAGCACACCGTGCTCGAGCTGCTGGTGCGATTTGACCCGGCGAAGCTGGGCCAGCCGCGCTTCGACGTCGTCGGAATGGCGCAGATCGACCAGCTGTACCGGGAAGGGTTGCGGCACTGGGCCGATGCGCTGTGTTCCGTCGGGAAGGAATTCCACCCGTAACATCGGATGTCGTTCGGCGAGCTGTGTCGCCGCCGCGCTGAGCCGATCGTAATCGATGGCATCACCGTCGAATTCGACGTACAGGTGCCCCGCGACCCCGCCGAGCTGCTGGTCGCTTTCCCGCCCGATCCACATGGCGTGCTGCATCGGAGCGAGCGGAAACGGGGCGTCGAAACTCGAATCAGCTTCGATGTCAAAGGCTTCGGCGTCGTGTTCGGGATCGGACTCTGCATCGTCGCGGCCGATCATCTCTGACCACGCACGGACCGACGGTTGCGCCGCAAGTGACGCGAAGTCGATGTCCAGGCCCTTTTTCCGCCATTTCCCGGCCAACGACATCATCCGGATGGAATCCAGTCCCTGGCTGACCAGATCGACCTCGGGGTCGATGTCCACGGCCGCAACGCCGAGCAGATCGGCGATCTCGTGCCGGATGGTTTCTGCTAGCTCCGAGGCATTCACAGCAACACTCATCACGCCTCCCAACGCCGTCCAATCGCTTAGCAAAGGCTGCCCTAATTTTGAGAAGGCTACCCTATATTCGGATGACCGAAAACTCCTACCCCGAAGGGCAACCACGTGACCCTGAGCACGCCGCAACCGGCGGAATCCGCAGCGCAGACCGCCCTGGCGGCCGGCTTCCGGCCGTTCCCGGCCGACCGTGCGGCGCACTACCGGACCGCAGGCCTCTGGACTGGCCGGACCATCGATGAGCTCCTGCGCGCCGCGGCAGCAACGTGGTCGGACCATCTCGCCGTGGCCGATGCCGCCGCCGCGCACAGCTTCGCCGAGCTGGACGCGCTGGCTGACCGCGCGGCGGCAGGCTTCGCGGCGCTGGGCATCGCGCCGGGTGACCGCGTGCTGCTCCAGCTGCCGAACTCGGCACGCTTCGCCGTCGCGCTGTTCGGGTTGCTGCGCGCGGGCGCCGTGCCGGTGATGTGCTTACCCGGGCACCGGCTGGCCGAACTGACCCATTTCGCGGCGGTCAGCGACGCCGTAGCGCTGGTCATCGCCGACAGCGCAGCAGGATTCGACTACCGGAAGATGGCCGAGGAACTCGTCGCGGCCCATCCGCGGGTGCGTCACGTCATCGTCGACGGCGACCCGGGCCCCTTTCTCCCGTGGTCGGCGTTGGACAGCGACGCCGAGCCACCGGTCGTCGCGCCGGCGACCGACACCCCGGCGCTGCTGCTGGTGTCCGGCGGTACCACGGGCGCACCGAAACTCATCCCCCGCACCCACGACGATTACGTGTACAACGCCACCGCCAGTGCCCGCTTGTGCGCGCTGACGTCCGACGACGTATGCCTGGTTGCGCTCCCCGCCGCACACAATTTCCCGCTGGCCTGCCCCGGCCTGCTCGGCGCGCTCAGCGTCGGCGCCACCACGGTGTTCACCACCGACCCGTCACCGGAAGCTGCCTTCGCGGTGATCGACCGGCACCGGGTGACCGTCACCGCGCTGGTGCCCGCGCTGGCCAAGCTGTGGACGGCAGCCTGCGATTGGGAGCCGCTGGCCCCCAAAGGGTTACGCCTGGTTCAGGTGGGTGGCGCGAAGCTCGGTGCCGACGATGCGGCCGCCCTACGCGCCGCGCTGACGCCGGGGTTGCAGCAGGTGTTCGGGATGGCTGAAGGCCTGTTGAACTACACCCGGCTCGATGACGGGCCGCAGCGCCTGGACCATACCCAGGGCCGCCCCCTGTCAGAGCTGGACGAACTGCGCATCGTCGACGAGGACGGCAACGAGGTGGCTCCCGGCGTCGAGGGCGAGCTGTTGGTGCGCGGGCCCTACACCATCAACGGCTATTTCAACGCCCCGCAGGACAATGCCCGGTCCTTCACCCCGGACGGCTTCTATCGCAGTGGGGACCGGGTCCGACGGCTCGCCGACGGCTATCTGGAGGTGACGGGTCGGGTCAAAGACGTCATCACCCGCGGTGGCGAGACGGTGTCGGCGCTGGACCTGGAGGAACACCTGATCACGCACCCGAGCATCTGGTCGGCCGCGGCCGTACCGCTACCCGACGAGTTCCTCGGTGAAAAGATCTGCGCGGTGGTTGTTTTCAGTGGAAACCCGGTCACCCTCGCCGACCTGAATGCCTACCTGGACGACCGCGGGGTGGCCGCACATTCACGGCCGGACACCCTGGTCGCGATGCCCTCCTTGCCGACCACCGCGGTCGGCAAGATCGACAAGAAGGCGATCAAGAAAACCATTGCCGCGCAGCTGAACCGCTGAAGCGGATTAGCCGCACGGCGGCTGAAGCAGGTCAGCTGCGGGGCACCAGATGCGGTGCCAGCGTGGTGAGTTTCTCGCAGGTCTCCTCGAACTCGCGGTCCGGGTTGGACGCCGCGATGATGCCGGCACCGGCCCGCAGCCAGGTGGCGCCGTCCTGCTCGTAGACCGCGCGCAGGGTCAGGGCAGCATCCATCTCACCGCCCGCCGTGAACATCACCACCGCACCGGAGTACAGCCCGCGCGGGGTCTGGTCCAGCCGCAGGATCGCGTCGACGCTCTCGGCCTTGGGGATTCCCGAGGCCGTGACGGCCGGGAACAACGCCGCCAGCGCGTCCATCCGGTCCAGCGACGAGCTCAACCGGCCGCCGACGGTCGATCCCAGATGCTGCACGCTACCCCGCTCGCGGATGGTCATGAAGTCGTAGACCATGGCGGTGCCGGGCTCGGCGACCTCGGAGATCTCCTGCATGGAGGTACGCACCGAGATGGCGTGCTCGACGATCTCCTTGGAGTCGGATTCCAGTTCGTCGCGGGCGGCGCGGTCCTGGTCGGCACCACGCCCGAACGCCCGGGTGCCGGCCAACGGTTCGGTCAGCACGGTGCCGTCCTCGCGCACCGCGGCGACGAGTTCGGGACTGTAACCGAGCGCCCGAATCCCCCCGAAGCGCAACAGGAATGACCGCACCGGTGTGTTGTTGCGGCGCCCCACCCGATACGTCGACGGGAAGTCCAGGGCGAACGGGACGTCGAAGCGCCGCGACAAGATCACCTTCTGGTATTGCCCGCAGCGGATCTCGTCGATCGCGGTGGCCACCCTGGTTCGGTACGCCGCGGTGTCGGCGCTGACGTCGAGTGGCCGTGGGGCCGGTGTCGGCGCCACGCCCGTGGCGATCAACCGGTCGATGGCCACCGGGTAGGTCGCGTCGCCGCCGATGACCGTGGCCTGGTCCTCGGTGACGAGCACCTGGCTTTCGGGCAGGAAAAGCCGGGCCAGCGGCGTGCCGGGCGGCAGCTGCTCCTGCAGACCGAATCGGTAGGCGCCGAATTCGAAAGCCACCCAACCGAAGACCCGCTGCCCCTCCAGCAGCAGCCGGTCGACCGCCGCCCCGAGGACCACCTCGGGACGCCCGGTCCAGGGTTGTCGGGTCACCTCGCCGTCGGTGATCAGTCGCAGTTCATCGGAGTCCAGTTCGATGGCCACCCGGACATCGCTTGCCAGAATCCACTGGCCGCGGTGTTCGTAGACGAGGTATTCGTGGCCGTCGTTCTCGGCCATCCTGGCCAGTTCGGCCACCACATCGGCGGGGGTGATGCCCGTCGGTAGCGCCAGCGGAAGTACCACAACGTTTTCCGCTCTGGTCTCCACGGTCACCTTTGCCTCACCTTGAGAGTCGACGTCAGCACGAGGTAAATTTAGCCTAACCTAGCTTATTGTTGGCGTCGTACGTCCATGTGAGTTAGCCGACCTTCTCCGTCATCGACCAACCCGATGCCTTGAGCCGCTGGGCCCAGAAGTCGGCGTACTGGCCGCCACGGGCCATCAACTCGGTGTGCGTTCCACAATCGGCGACGGTCCCCTGCCCGGAGAGCACCACGATCTGGTCGGCGGCGGTGACGGTGGACAGCTTGTGCGCGATGACGATGACGGTGCTGCGCTGCGCCAAGGTGCGGATCGCTTCGGCGACATGGTGTTCATTTTCCGGGTCGAGCGCGCTGGTGGCCTCGTCGAAGAGCACGATGGAAGCATCTTTGAGCAAGGCCCGGGCAATCGAAACCCGCTGCCGCTCACCGCCGGACAGCGCCGATCCGCCCTCGCCGACCCTGGTCTGCCAGCCGCCGGGCAGTCGGTCCAGCACCGCCGTCAGCCCGGCGGTCTGCGCCGCGGCGACGATCTCGGCATCCGTCGCGTCCGGCCGGCCGATCCGCACGTTCTCCCATAGCGTGTCGTCGAACAGATAGACATCCTGGAACACCAGCGACAGCTGCGCCATGAGGTCGGCGGTCCGCTGATCCCGAACATCGACGCCGCCGACGCGCACCACTCCGGCGTCGGTGTCGTAGAACCGGGCGATCAGCCGGGTCAACGTCGTCTTGCCGGAGCCCGACGGACCGACCAGGGCCGTCATGGTGCCCGGTTCGGCCACGAAACTGATGTCGGTGGCCACCTCCCGGCCCGGATAGCTGAACGCGACGTGTTCGAACTCCACCCGGCCCGGCATCGAAACCCGCTGCGGTGCATCGGGTTCGGTAAGGGCAGGGGCGTCGAGGATCGCGGTGATGCGGTCCAACTCGGTGCGCGCCATCCGCATGGCCGAGCCGTATTCGGCCAATGCGGCCAGGGGTGCGGCGAACCGGGCCGCCAGGCCCAGGATCGCCACCGCGGTGATCGGGTTCAGGGATCGACCGAAATCCCCCGTCGCTTCGCTCGCCCCGGCACCCCAATTCCCCGTCGCTTCGCTCGCCCCGCCGAGAGCCAGCCAGGCACCGACGGCGATCAGCACCGAGAACACCGCCTGCACCGCAACCCCGTTGATGATCAGCCCAGCCACCGAGCGCCACAGGGCCCGCCGGCCCGCCCGGTACTGGGCATCGAGCGCGCCGCTCAGGGGCGCGAAATCCGCCCCGGTCCGGCCGAACGCCCGCAACACCGGCTGGCACCGCGCGAACTCCACGACGCGGGTGTTCACCTCGACCTCGGCGGCGTGGTTGAGCACTTCGGCGTCGGTGATCAGCCGCGACGCCAGCCGGCCGCAGCCCACCAACACCAGACCACCGACGAGGGCGACGACCGCGATGCGCCAGTCGAAGAAGGCCAGGCCGACCACCACGGTGGCGGCGCTGACGATATTGAGCACGATCGGGGTGATCAGGTGCGCTCCACTGGTGCCCACGAAAGTGGTTCCCTTGACCGCGATCTGAGAGACCGACCCGACCGTGTCGCGGGTGAACCAGCCAAGCGGCAGAGTCACCATGTGGTCACCGAGCCGGTGGTGCAACAGACGCATGGTGGCCAACGCCATTCGCATGGCCCGCGACGACTGGATGTACTGGGCGATCGCCGCGGCGATCACCATCACGGCGAGTAGCCCCAGCCAGCGCGCCGCGTCACCGTAGCGGCCGTCGAACAGGGCCTGCGAGATGGGCACCAGCAGCACCATCGCGATGCCGTGCAACAGGCCGTAGGCACTGACCCAGGCCAGGTAGCCGAACATCAGCCCGCGCTGCGGACCGAGGATGCGCAGAAAGCCCCGGATCATCGCGCGGCCTCCTTCAGATCGCTGCCCGCGCTGTAGACCTGCCACATCTGCGCGTATCGACCGTCACGAGAAAGCAATTCGTCGTGGCGCCCCTGCTCGACGACACGGCCGTCAGCGAGCACCACGATGTTGTCCACACCGACGATCGAGCCCAGCCGGTGGGCGATCACCAGCACCGTGCGGCCGGCGATCAGCCGCGAGAGCGCGGCCTGGATCTGCGCTTCGGAGTCCGGGTCCGCCGACGCGGTGGCCTCATCCAGGACCAGTACGGGGGTGTCGGCCAGCAGAGCGCGGGCGATGCTGACCCGCTGGGCCTCCCCGCCGGAGAAGTGCGCGTCCTCCCCCACCACGGAGTCGTATCCTCTTGGCAAGTCCAGGATCCGGTCGTGGATATGCGCCGCTTCGGCGGCCTGGTACACGTCCTCAGCGGACGCATCCGGGCGGCCCAGCCGGATGTTGTCCGCCACGCTGATGCCGAGCAGTTGCACGTCCTGCAGCACGAAACCGACATGCCGGTACAGCACCGCCGGGTCGACGTCGCGCACGTCGACACCGCCGACGCGGACCACACCCGTGGTCGCGTCGTGGAAACGCGGCACCAGCGTTGCCAGGGTCGACTTGCCGCTGCCGGACGGGCCGACCAGTGCGGTGATGGTGCCGGGGGCCAGGCGCAGGTCGACATCGTGCAGCACCGTGTCGGCGCCGGCGTAACTGAAGCCGACGCCGTCGAATTCCACGGAGTTGTCATGCGGCTCGAGTGGTTCGGCTGACACTTTCAGCTTCGGCTGATCCAGCAGCCGGACCAGCCGGCCTGCAGCGGCCTGCGCCTGCTTACGGACACCGGCCGAATATCCGACGGCGAGCACGGCGGCGGGAATGGTCATCGCCACGAGCGTGGAACCCAGCACGTCGATCGGCGCCACCCAGCCGCTGCGCACGAACCAGTAGCCGCCGGCCAGGTTGACCAGTAGCACCGTCGGCGCCTCGATGAAGATGGACGAAGCCGCCTTGACCCGCACCATCGGGCCCATCCAGGCGGCGAAACCGTCGTTGAACTCTTCGGCGGCCTCGGCGAACCGCTTGTGCGCGCGGCCGGTCTCGCCGAACGTCTTGACCACCGCCACCCCGGCGATGAATTCGACGATGGTGGCGCTGATCCGGCCGATGCCGTCGTTCATCCGTTCCATCTGCACCCGGACGTCGCGGCCCAGCCACATGTACACCCCGAGATAGACGGGGGCAGTGCCGATGGCCAGCAGGCCCAGCCGCCAGTCCAGCGCGAAACAGTAAGCCAGCCCGAAGGCCGGGGTGGCCAGTGCGCCGGTGTTCTCCACCGCGGAGTGGGCGACCAGAAAGTGCAGTTCGCCCACGTCCTGTTGGACAGCCTTGCGGACCTCGCCCGAGGAGGTACTGCCGAACCAGCCGAGCGGTAGCCGACCCAGCGTGTCGACGATGCGCCGGCGCAGTGCGCGCTGCAGGTCACCGTCGGCGAGGTGGGTCAGCGTCATGGCGGCGCCGTTGGCCCAGGTCCGGACCAGCAGGGCGGCGATCACGGCGGCGACGATGGTCCAGATCCGGGACGGGTCGGCCGCCCCGTCGGTCAGCAGGGTGCGTCCGATCTCGACGATCCCGACGAACGGTGCGATGGTGGCGGCGGAGGCGACCAGGGTCAGCAGCTGCGCGATCCGCGACCGGCCGGCCACCGGGGCGAGCAGCGCCTTCAGCGCCAACGCGTCGGCACGGGTGGCCTGGCGTGCGGCCAGCTGGTTGTATCTCGCGGTCGCCCTGGGCGGCGTCGGCGCCGCCTGAACTGTGATCATCCACGCTCCATAGGTAAGGGTTACCTAATACCCTAGCGGCCCTCCCCGTTCATTTGGCGCCCACTGCGCGGCCTACTCGCACTTTCCCGCCGTGGACGCCATCTCAACGCACGGGTCAGTCCAGCAGGGTGCGCACCACGGCGTCGGCCAGCAGCCGGCCGGGATCGGTGAGCACCAACCGGTCGCCGGCCCGGGCCACCAGCCCGTCGCCGATGGCCACCTCGGCCCGGTGCCGTTCGTCGGTCGACAGCACCGCCATCGGCAGACCGCTGCGCAAGCGCAACCGCAACATCACGTCCTCGGTGTGCCGAGCGGCCCCGTCGAGGTCCTCCGAGTCGGCGATCGGCAGCCTGCCCTCGGCGAGCGCTTGCGCATAAGCATTGGGGTGCTTGATATTCCACCACCGCGTCGACCCGAAGAATCCGTGTGCGCCCGGGCCGGCGCCCCACCACTGGCCACCGTCCCAGTAGCCCAGATTGTGCCGGCACTCCCCACCCGGGCGACTCCAGTTCGACACCTCGTACCACTGCAGCCCCGCGGCCGACAGGTGCGCGTCGAGCAGTTCGTAACGATCGGCGAGCACGTCGTTGTCCGGCGCGGGCACCTCACCGCGGCGCACCCGCCGGGCCAGGGCCGTGCCGTCCTCGACCACCAGCGCGTACGCCGAGACGTGGTCCACGCCGGCCGACACCGCCACCTCCACCGACCGGCGCAGGTCATCGTCGGTCTCCCCCGGTGTGCCGTAGATCAGGTCCAGGTTGACGTGATCGAACCCCTCGGCGCGGGCCTCCAGCGCGGCCGCGGGTGCCCGTCCGGCCGAGTGCACGCGGTCCAGCACCGCCAGCACGTGCGGCGCCGCCGACTGCATGCCCAGCGAAATCCGCGTGTAGCCGGCGGCACGCAGCCGGGCGAATAGGGCCGGCGAGCTGGATTCCGGGTTGGCCTCGGTGGTCACCTCGGCATCGGGTGCCAAGGTGAAATGGTCACGGACCGCGTCGAGCACCGCGGCCAGCCCGTCGCCGCCCAGCATGGTGGGGGTGCCGCCGCCCACGAAAACCGTGTCGACCAGGCGCGGACCGACCTGCGCCGCGGCCAGCGCAAGCTCGAGCCGGACCGCGGCCAGCCAGCCCGCCGGGTTGGCTCCGCCCAACTCGGCCGGGGTGTAGGTGTTGAAATCGCAGTATCCGCAGCGGGTCGCGCAGAACGGCACGTGGATGTAGATCCCGAAGGGGCCTGGCTGCGCACTCACGGCTCCAGTCTCCCAGAACCGATTCTGCTCACCGTGATCGCAAATCTGGCCCAGTTAGGGCTGATGGCGCCGGTCGTGGCACAATGGCCGACGTGACCTCCGCCCGTAACAGCACCACCGGTATTGCACTGGTGGCACGGCGGCATGTCGACTTCAAGCGCGTCTGTAGCTGTTGCTGTCTTCCTTGACTGCGTTGACCTAGGACCCAGCCCACCCCGAAATCTCAGCTGGCCGACGGATCTGCGCCGCCGGACAGCCACCGGTGGCCTGCGTGATTCCTCCGCCTGCTCCTCCACTAAGGAGCCAGTCCATGACGACCGCACCGGGTTCATCTGCCGACCCGACCACCAAGCCGGCGAAGCGTCCCCGCGGCGAAGGCCAGTGGGCCCTCGGCTACCGCGAGCCGCTGAACGCCAACGAGCAGGCCAAGAAGGACGACCATCCGCTCAACGTGCGGGAACGCATCGAGAACATCTACGCTCCCGGCGGTTTCGAGAGCATCGACAAGGGCGACCTTCGTGGCCGGTTCCGCTGGTGGGGGCTGTATACCCAACGTAAGCCCGGGTACGACGGCACCTGGACCGGTGACGAGAACACCGACATGCTCGAAGACGAGTACTTCATGCTGCGGGTGCGCAGCGACGGCGGCGCGCTGACCGCGGCGTCCCTGCGGACCCTCGGCGGTATCTCCACCGAATTCGCCAGGGACACCGCCGACATCTCCGACCGGGAGAACATCCAGTACCACTGGATCGCGGTCGAGAACATGCCCGAGATCTGGCGCCGCCTCGACGCCGTCGGCTTGCAGACCACCCAGGCGTGCGGTGACTGCCCCCGCGTCGTGCTCGGTTCGCCGCTGGCCGGCGAATCCCTCGACGAGGTGATCGACGGCACCCCTGCCATCGACGAGATCGTCAAGCGCTACGTCGGCAAGAAGGAATACGCCAACCTGCCGCGCAAGTTCAAGACCGCCATCTCCGGTCTGCAGGATGTCGTGCACGAGGTCAACGACGTCGCCTTCATCGGGGTGAACCACCCCGAGCACGGGCCGGGATTCGACCTGTGGGTGGGCGGCGGCCTGTCGACCAACCCGATGCTGGCCCAGCGGGTCGGCGCCTGGGTGCCGCTGGACGAGGTGCCTGACGTGTGGGAGGGCGTGGTCAGCATCTTCCGCGACTATGGCTACCGCCGGCTGCGGTCCAAGGCCCGGTTGAAGTTCCTGATCAAGGACTGGGGCGTGCAGAAGTTCCGCGAGGTGCTGGAGACCGAATACCTCAAGCGCCCGCTGATCGACGGTCCCGCGCCGGCTCCGGTCCCCCGCCCCATCGATCACGTCGGCGTGCAGCGCCTCAAGAACGGCCTCAATGCCGTCGGTGTCGCCCCGATCGCGGGCCGGGTGTCGGGCACCATCCTGACCAAGGTCGCCGATCTGGCCGAGTCGGTCGGTTCGGACCGTATCCGCTTCACGCCGTACCAGAAGCTGATCATCCTCGACGTGCCTGATGACAAGGTGGACTACCTGCGAACTGAGCTCGACGCCCTCGGGCTGCCGTCGACCCCGTCGCACTGGCGGCGCAACCTGATGGCCTGCACCGGCATCGAGTTCTGCAAGCTGAGCTTCGCCGAGACCCGGGTCCGGGCGCAGAGCCTGGTGCCCGATCTGGAGCAACGCCTTGAGGACATCAACGCCGAGCTCGACGTGCCGATCACGGTCAACATCAACGGCTGCCCGAACTCGTGCGCCCGCATTCAGGTCGCCGATATCGGGTTCAAGGGCCAGATGGTGGACGACGGCAACGGCCCGGAAGAGGGTTTCCAGGTGCATCTGGGCGGCAGCCTGGGCCTGGACAGCGGTTTCGGGCGCAAGCTGCGTCAGCACAAGGTGCTGTCCACCGAGCTCGGCGACTACATCGAACGTGTCACGCGCAACTTCGTGAAACAACGCGAGCCCGGCGAGCGTTTCGCTCAGTGGGCGGTGCGCGCCGACGAGGCTGATCTTCGATGAGCGCTCACGCGAAGAGCAAAGGCACAGGTAGGTGACATGAGCAACGAAGCGTTGATGACGGAGGAAAACCTGCGAGGCATCGCCGAGCGGGGTGCCCGGGAACTCGAGGGCGCCGGGGCGATGGACCTGCTGCGGTGGACCGATCAGAACTTCCGCGGCCACTACATCGTGGCGTCCAACATGCAGGACGCGGTGCTCGTCTCGTTGGCCGCGCAGGTCCGCCCCGGCGTCGACGTGATGTTCCTCGACACCGGTTACCACTTCGTCGAGACCATCGGCACCCGCGACGCCGTGGAAGCGGTGTACGACGTGAAGGTGCACAACGTCACTCCCGAGCGCAGCGTGGCCGAACAGGATGCGCTGCTGGGCAAGGATCTGTTCGGCCGCGACGCAGCGCAATGCTGCCGGCTGCGCAAGGTCGAACCGCTGAGTAAGGCCCTCAAGGGTTATTCGGCGTGGGTCACCGGCATCCGCCGGGTCGAGGCGCCGACGCGCGCCAACGCACCGCTGATCAGCTTCGACGAGGCCTTCGGTCTGGTGAAGATCAACCCGCTCGCGGCGTGGACCGACGACGAGATGCAGAAATACATCGACGAACACGGCATCTTGGTCAATCCCCTTGTCTACGAAGGCTATCCGTCCATCGGCTGCGCACCGTGCACCAGCAAGCCGGTCGACGGTGCGGATCCGCGCAGTGGGCGCTGGGCCGGGCAGGCCAAGACGGAATGCGGGCTGCACGCCTCGTGAACGGGCAGCGGGCGTGAGCAGCGCACCGGCCCTCGTCCTGACCGCCCACGGCAGCGCCGATCCGCGCGCCGCCGCCAACACGGGTGCCGTGGCCGACACCATCCGCCGGATGCGTCCGGGGCTGGAGGTGATCCCGGCGTTCTGCGAACAGAACTCGCCGAATCTGGTCGACGTGTTGCGTTCGGTCGGCGACCGCGCGGTGGTGACCCCACTACTGCTGGCCGATGCCTATCACGCCCGCGTCGACATCCCGGCGATGATCGCCGAATCCGCGACCAAAGCCCGCCAGACCGAGGTGCTCGGCGAGGACGATCAACTGGTGGCCGTGCTGCGCCGCCGCATCGCCGAGGCCGGAGTGTCCCGACTCGACCGCGTCGGCGTCATGGTGACCGCCGTGGGATCATCACGCGCAGAAGCCAATTCGCGCACCGCGATGGTGGCCGAAGCGCTCGTGGCGCACACCAATTGGACGGCGGGCACGGCGTTCGCCGCCGGACCGCACCCGAATCTGGCGCAGGTCGCCGACGAAATCCGCGATCGCGGCGCCGACCGACTGATCATCGCTCCCTGGTTTCTGGCGCACGGCCGCATCACCGACCGGATGGCAGCCTTCGCCGCTACGCACGGCATCGCGATGGCGCAGCCGCTCGGGCCGCACCGCCTGGTCGCCGAGACGGTACTGGACCGGTTCGACGCGGTGTGCCGCCTGCGGGCCGCCGCCTGAGGCGTCAAGTTCGGATAGTGGCGATTATTCAAATAGTGGCTACTATCCAAGTATGGATGGTGACGAGAAACCGCGCCGGTTGACCCGCGCGGAGAGCCGGGAACGCACCCGCCGGCAGCTGTTGGATGCCGCCGCGCACGTCTTCGCCCGCCGTGGGTACGCCGCGGCGTCGGTCGAGGAGATCGCCGAGTCGGCGGGTTTCTCGGTGGGCGCGGTGTACTCGAACTTCGCCAACAAGGACGAGTTGTTCGCCGCGCTGATGACCGACCGGGCCGCCAACCACATGGACGAGGTGGCCGACATCTTCGATTCCGCCGACGCGCTGTCACAGGATCCGTTGCAGGCTCTCGGCCGGATGCTGATCGCCATTGCCGACAAAGACCTGCACGTCGCCGTACTGAAGACCGAGTTCTGGCTGCATGCCGTACGCAATCCCGAGTTGATGCGCATCGAGGCCGACGCGTCCGCGCGCACCCTGGCCGCGGTCCGCGAGATCCTGACCGGCGTGCTGGAGCGCAACGACGTGGACCAGAACGCGGTGTCCGTCGAAGATTTCGCCACCACCACCCTGGCGCTGTTCAGCGGTCTGATCCGGCAGCGCCGGATCGACCCGGACCGGGTGTCGGATGCCGTGTTCGGCCAGGCCATGCGCTGGCTGATCGCCGGCATGCCCAAGAACTCCGGACGAAAGTAGCTTCCCGTGGAATGGATCGGCAGTATCGGGCTCTACGCGATCCCGGCCTTCCTGCTGTTGCTCGGCATCGAGTTCGTCGGCGACCGCCTGGAGCGTAGGCATGCCACCGCGAAAACCTCTGCGCGCCAACGGGTCGGCTTCGGTCTGCGCGACACCCTGGCCAGCCTGTCGGTGTACGGCTTGGGCCGGATCGCCAAAGTGGGCGAGCACTTCATCTCGGTACCGATCGTGCTGCTGGTGGCAACGCTGGCTCCGGTCGCCCTGTCGGCATCGGACTGGTGGGTCTGGGTGCTGGCGATCGTCGGGGCCGACCTGGCGTACTACACCGAACATCGCATGCACCACCGGATCCGGATGTTCTGGGCGGCGCACAGCGTGCACCACTCCAGCCAGCACTTCAACATGTCGACCGCGGTCCGGCTGCCATGGCTGATCCCCGGACGCTTCCTGTCGTCGGTGGTGTACATCCCGCTGGCGCTCACGGGTGTACCGGTGTGGTTGATCTTCCTCAGCCAGGCGATCGTGCTGCTGTACCAGTACCCGTTGCACACCGAGCTCATCGGAAAGTTGCCCCGCGCAGTCGAATACGTCTTCAACACCCCGTCGCATCATCGCGTACACCACGGTGCCAACAATCCGTATCTCGACAAGAACTACGGTGGCATCCTCATCGTCTGGGACCGCTGGTTCAACAGCTACGCCGACGAAACCGAAACGGTGCGTTACGGATTGACCAAGAACATCGAGACCCACAATCCGATCAAGGTGAACTTCCACGAGTTCGCCGCCATGGTGCGCGATGTCTGGCGGGCCGGCACGTGGCGGGGCCGCATCGGCTATCTCGTCGGGCCGCCGGGCTGGACCGAGAAACAGCCCGTCGACGACGTGCAGCCGGCGCAGCCCGTGGTGGCCTGACTACACGCTCGCGGTCAGCGCCGCTTCCGCCTGCGAAGCACCCGCCAGGTTCGGCACCCGGGTGGCCCGCACGTACACGGTGTCGCCGTGCTTCAAGCCCAACGCCTCGGCGTCACCGCGGGTGATCTGCGCGGTGAACGGCACGTTGTCGGTCGCACTGGTCAGCTCGACCCGAACCTCGAAGCCCAGCACCACGATCCGGTCGATGACGGCGCGGATGACCCCGGTGGCGGCGACGTTCGGATCGGCACTGGCGATGGCCATCTCCGGATTGCGGCCCACCCGGATGTCATGCGGGCGAACCAGCGTGCCGTTGACCGAGGACACCGCCCCCAGGAAGGACATCACGAACGAGTTGGCCGGTTCGTCGTACACCTCGGTGGGCGTGCCGATCTGCTCGATGCGGCCCTTGTTGAGTACCGCGATCCGGTCGGCGACATCGAGCGCCTCGGCCTGATCATGGGTCACCAGCACGGTGGTCACGTGAACCTCGTCGTGCAGCCGGCGCAGCCATGCCCGCAGATCCTCGCGGACCTTGGCGTCCAGGGCACCGAACGGCTCGTCGAGCAACAGCACCTGCGGATCCACCGCGAGAGCCCGGGCCAGCGCCATGCGTTGGCGCTGCCCGCCGGAGAGCTGGTTCGGGTACCGGGTCTGGAAACCGGCCAGCCCCACCACCTCCAGCAAGTTGTCGACCTTTTCCTTGATCTCGGCCTTCGGCCGCTTGCGGATCTTGAGGCCGAACGCCACGTTGTCGCGCACCGTCAGGTGCTTGAACGCGGCGTAGTGCTGGAACACGAAACCGATACCTCGCCGCTGCGGCGGCACCCCGGTGACGTCACGGCCCTTGATGGTGATCTCGCCGGTGTCCGGGGTGTCCAGGCCGGCGATGGCTCGCAACAGGGTGGACTTGCCCGAACCACTGGGGCCCAGCAGCGCGGTCAGCGACCCGTCGGGCACCACGAAGTCGATATTGTCCAGGGCCACGAAATCGCCGTAACGCTTGTTGGCGCCCTTGACGGTGATGGCATTGGTCATGGCTCAGTCTCCTTGGCCCCTATTTTGCCGCCCGGACACGCCGGGCGTCGAGAATCACCTGAACGACGAGCACGATCACCGCGACCGTCATCAACAATGTGGAGACCGCGTAGGCTCCGTACTCCTGTCCGCGGCTGTACCGATCGGACACCAGCAGGGTGAGCGTCTGCGAAGTGCCGGGCAGATTCGACGACACCATGATCACTGCGCCGAACTCGCCGAGCGTGCGGGCGACGGTCAGCACGATGCCGTAGGTCAGCCCCCACCGGATCGACGGCAGCGTGATCCGCCAGAACGTCTGCCACCACTGCGAGCCCAGGGTGGAGGCCGCCTCTTCCTGGTCGGTGCCCAGTTCGTGCAGGACTGGTTCGACCTCGCGGATGACGAACGGGACGGTGACGAAGATGCTGGCCAGCACGATGCCGGGCAGGCCAAAGATGATCTTGAAGCCCAGGTTGTTCTCCACGAACCCGAGCAGACCGGCGCTGCCCCACAACAGGATCAGCGCCACACCGACCACCACCGGAGACACCGCGAACGGCAGGTCGATGACGGCCTGCAGCGCGCTTTTCCCGCGGAACCGGTTGCGCGCCAGCACCAGTGCGGTGGGGACCCCGAACAGCACGTTGAGCGGCACCACAATGGCCACCACCAGCAGCGACAGCTGCAGCGCCGAGATGGCCGCCGGGGTGGTGATCGAGGCGATGAAGGTGCCGATGCCGGGCTCGAAGGTGCGCCACAGGATCAGGCCGACCGGCACGATCACCAGGATGGTGACATAGGCCAGCGCGAGGAAGCGCACCAGCAGGCGCACCGGGGGTGAGAGTGTCATCGCGACAGTTCCTCACGCTTGGCCGCGCGGGAACCGACCGCGCGCAGGATGAACAACACGACGAACGAAACCAGCAGCAGCACAATGGAGATGGCTGCGGCACCGGTCCGGTCGTCGTTCTCGATCAGGGTGCGAATCCACTGCGAGGACACCTCGGTCTCACCGGGCACGGCGCCACCGATCAGGACGACGGAGCCGAATTCGCCGATCGCCCGGGAGAACGCCAGACCGGCACCGGACAGCAGGGCGGGCAGCAGCGCCGGCAGGATGATCCTGGTCAGGATGGTGAAGCTGTTGGCGCCCAGCGAGGCCGCCGCCTCTTCGACGTCGCGGTCCAGTTCGAGCAGGACGGGCTGCACCGAGCGCACCACGAACGGCAACGTGACGAACAGCAGCGCCACGCCCACCCCCCATTTGGTGTGCTGCAGATGCAGATCCACCGGGCTGTTGGGGCCGTAGAGCGCCAGCATGACCAGGCTGGCGACGATGGTGGGCAGCGCGAAGGGCAGATCGATCACGGCATCCACCAGCCGCTTGCCGGGGAACTCGTCGCGGGTCAGCGTCCACGCCACCAGCAATCCGAACACCAGGTTCACCAGCGTGACGCCGATCGAGATGGTGACCGTGACCTTGAACGACTCCAGCGCCGCGTTGGAGCTGACGGCCTGCCAGAAGGCGGTCCAGCCGCCACCGGCGGACTGCCACAGGATCGCCGCCAGCGGCAGCAGCACGATCACCGAGAGCCAGATCGATGCGGCCCCCACCCGCAGCGATGTGGTGCCGAACCGATGGCGACGCCCCGCCCCGAGAGCCGCAGCTCCCGGGTCGGGCGGCACCGCGGTCTCCGGGGAAACCGTCATCCGGTGGCCTGCTTGTAGATCTTGGTGATGCTGCCGTTGTCCTTGTCGAACAGCGCCGGATCGACGTCCGTCCAGCCGCCCAGGTCGGCGATCGTCCACAGCTTCTCCGGAGTCGGGAAGTCCTTGGCGAAGTCGGCGGCCACGGCCGGATCGACGGGACGGAAGCCGGCCTCGGCCCACAGCTTCTGGCCCTGCGCGGTGTAGAGGAAATTCTTCAGCGCCGTGGCCTGCTGCAGGTGCGCGGTGCTGCTCACGACGGCGACCGGGTTCTCGATCTTGAACGTCTGCGGCGGGTTGATGTGCTCGACATCCTTGCCCTGCCGCTCGACGTTGATCGCCTCGTTCTCGTAGCTGATCAGCACGTCGCCGGTGCCCTGCAGGAACACGTCGGTGGCTTCCCGGCCGGAGCCCGGGCGGGTCTTGACGTGCTCGGTGACCAGCTTGTTGATGAAGTCCAGGCCGGCGGCCGAATCCTTACCGCCGTTGCTCTTGGCGGCGTACGGGGCCAGCAGGTTCCACTTGGCCGAACCCGAGCTCAGCGGGCTGGGCGTGACGACCTCGATGCCCGGCTTGAGCAGATCGTCCCAGTCCTTGATGCCCTTGGGATTACCCTTGCGCACCACCAGCGAGACCACCGAGCCGAACGGGACGCCCTTGGTGGCGTCGGCGTTCCAGTCCTTGGCCACCTTGTCGGCCTTCACCAGGCGGGTGACGTCGGGCTCGACGGAGAAGTTGACGATATCGGCGGGCTTCCCGTCGACCACGCCACGAGACTGGTCACCGGAGGCACCGTAGGACGTCGTCACCGCGACGCCTTTGCCCTCGGGGGTGGCAGCAAACGCCGGGATGATCTTGCCCCAGCCCGGCTCCGGGACCGCGTAGGCCACCAACGTCAGCGTGGTCTCGGCCTTGGCGCCGCCGGTGTCGCCGACCACGTCGCTGGAACCGCCACCGCACGCGGCGAGCAGGGTCGCCGACAGGGCCAGGGCTGCAGCCGCGCTCCAGCGCGACGTGCGTGTCTTGGACATCTGAGGCCTTTCTTCATCTGTGACGGGACGAGCGGAGCTGTGGCCCGTCACGACGGAGAAAATGGCCGGAGAATCCATGGCTGAGGTACAGCCGGCACCGACACCACACCGCGGGACGGGTTGGGGTCAGCGACAACAGTGCACATCGACAACAGCGCAAAGATCGACGACAGCATGAGCCAGGACATGGCTCTGCGTGCTGCCGGGCGCTGCGTGCATGGCGCGAAGCCTAACAGAATCGACCCGGTCCGCTGTGCGAGTGGGTCCCCGGCCGCGTCAGCGGGTGAAATACCAGGTCACGATGACCAGCGCGACGAGAATGAGCAGGATCAGCGTGACCCGAGACCGCGGCATCTGGTTCACCGCGGATCCCCGTCCTCATGGCGGGCCCGCATGAGCAGTTTGATGCCGTTGCCCAGGGCACCGTCGAGCAGCACCGCCAAGCCGTAGGCCAGCGCCAGCACGACCGGCATCACCACGGCGGTCTGGGCGACGAACCCCAGACCCGACAGCCACAGCTCGACACCGTCCCACCAGCTCAGGATCCCGCCCATGCGGACCACAGTAATGCCACCATGGGTCCATGCCGACATCGCCGGATCGCACCGGATGCCTGATCGCCGGCGGCGGCCCCGCCGGCATGATGCTGGGCCTGCTGCTCGCCCGTGCCGGGGTGGACGTCACCGTGATGGAGAAGCACGCCGATTTCCTGCGTGACTTCCGCGGTGACACCGTGCATGCCAGCACACTGCGCAACCTCGACGAGCTGGGCCTGGGCCCGGCGTTCGCGGCCGTCCCGCACCGGTTGATCGACACCATCAGCATGTCGGTGCAGGGCACGCCGGTGAATGTCGACCTGCGGCATCTGCCGGGCCGGCACAAGCACATCGCGCTGGTGCCACAGTGGGACTTCCTGGAGCTGCTGGCGACGGCGGCCGAGTCCGAGCCGTCGTTCACGTTGTTGCGCAGCACCGAGGTGCTCGGGCCGCTGCGCTCCGGGGGCACGGTGACCGGGGTGCGGTACCGCGACGCACGCGGTGAGCACGAGCTGCACGCCGACCTGACGGTCGCCTGTGACGGCCGCGGATCGACCTTGCGCGAGGGAATGGGACTGGTGCCCAAGGCTTTCGGGGCACCGATGGACGTCTGGTGGTTCCGGTTGCCGCGCTCCGAGGGTGACCCGCACGGCCTGGCGGGTGTGCTGGGGACGGGTCACGCGATGATCGTCATCGATCGCGGCGACTATTACCAGTGCGCCTACATCATCCCCAAGGGCAGCGACGCCCGGTTGCGCGCCGAAGGTATCGACGCGCTGCATCGGGCCGTCGTGGACCTGGTGCCCTGGTTGGCTGACCGGATCGGCACCCTCACCGACTTCGACGACGTGAAACTGCTCGACGTCCAGCTCAACCGGTTACGTCGCTGGTATGCCGACGGTCTGCTGCTGATCGGCGATGCCGCGCATGCGATGTCGCCGGTGGGCGGCGTCGGGATCAATCTGGCGGTGGCCGATGCGGTGGCGGCCGGGCGGATGCTGGCCGATCCGTTGCGGGCCGGCCGGGTGACGACGCGGGAGCTGGCCCGGGTACAGGCCAGGCGTTGGGTGCCCACGGCGCTGATCCAGGGGGTGCAACGGGGTATCCACGCCGGTGTGATCGCGCGCGCCGTCGGCGGCGGTGCCGACAATCGAGCCCTCGGCGGCGGTGCCGACAATCCAGAGACTGCGCCGGCCGGCGTCCGCATGGTGGCCCGAATGCCGTTGCTGCGCAGCATCGCCGGCTACGGGGTGGCCATCGGTCCGCTGCCCGAACACGTCCCGGCGTTCGCCAGGCGCTGAACCGGCAAAGCGCCGGGTTTCGGTCCCCGGTGGACGGCAGGGTGTCCGGCGGTCGATGATGTCCGGCATGGTCCTGGAACACACCGACCCCGACACGCCGCTGTCCGTCACGGCCCCCGTCCCGTACGCGACGACGGGACCGTCGCTGCGGAACCCGTTTCCGCCGATCGCCGACTACGCGTTCCTGTCCGACTGCGAGAACACCTGCCTGATCTCCGCGGCCGGCTCGGTGGAGTGGCTGTGCGTGCCGCGGCCCGACTCCCCCAGCGTCTTCGGCGCCATCCTGGACCGGGGCGCGGGCCACTTTCGGCTGGCCCCGTACGGCGTCACGGTGCCCTCGGCGCGGCGCTATCTGCCCGGCTCCCTGATCATGGAGACCACCTGGCAGACCCACACCGGGTGGATGATCGTGCGTGATGCCCTGGTGATGGGTCCCTGGCATGACATCGAGACCCGGTCGCGCACGCACCGGCGGACCCCGATGGACTGGGATGCCGAGCACATCCTGCTGCGCACGGTGCGCTGCGTGTCCGGTGTGGTCGAGCTGGTGATGAACTGCGAGCCGTCCTTCGACTACGGCCGTCAGCCCGCCACCTGGGAGTACTCCGCGGCCGCCTATGGCGAGGCCATCGCCCGCGCACATAAGGATCCGGAAGCCCATCCCACGCTGCGGCTCACCACCAATCTGCGGATCGGGTTGGAAGGTCATGAGGCCCGCGCCCGGACCCGGCTCACCGAAGGTGACAACGTGTTCGTCGCGCTGTCGTGGTCCAAGCACCCGGCGCCGCAGACGTTCGAGGAAGCCTCGGACAAGATGTGGAAGACCAGCGAGTCGTGGCGGCAGTGGATCAACATCGGCGATTTCCCCGACCACCCGTGGCGGTCATACCTGCAGCGGTCGGCGCTGACGTTGAAGGGCTTGACCTATTCACCGACCGGCGCGCTGCTGGCCGCACCCACCACGTCGCTGCCGGAAACCCCGCAAGGCGAACGCAACTGGGATTACCGCTACTCCTGGATCCGGGACTCCACGTTCGCGCTGTGGGGGTTGTACACCCTGGGCCTGGACCGCGAAGCCGACGACTTCTTCAGCTTCATCGCCGATGTGTCCGGCGCGAACAACGGCGAACGCCATCCACTGCAGGTGATGTACGGCGTCGGCGGGGAACGCAGCCTGGTCGAGGACGAACTGCACCACCTGTCGGGCTATGACAACGCCCGGCCCGTGCGGATCGGCAACGGCGCCTACAACCAGATGCAACACGACATCTGGGGCACCATGCTCGATTCGGTCTACCTGCACGCCAAATCCCGTGAGCAGATCCCGGAGATGTTGTGGCCGGTGCTGAAGAATCAGGTCGAAGAGGCGATCAAGCACTGGCGCGAACCCGACCGCGGGATCTGGGAAGTCCGGGGTGAGCCGCAGCATTTCACTTCCAGCAAGATCATGTGCTGGGTAGCTCTGGACCGCGGTTCCAAACTGGCCGAGCTGCAGGGCGAGAAGTCCTACGCCCAGCAGTGGCGGGTGGTCGCCGAGGAGATCAAGGCCGACATCCTGGCCCACGGCGTGGACTCGCGCGGCGTGCTGACCCAGCGCTACGGCGACGACGCGCTGGACGCCTCCCTGCTGCTGGCCGTGCTGACCCGATTCCTGCCCTCGGATGATCCGCGAATCCGCGCCACCGTGCTGGCCATCGCCGACGAGCTGACCGACGAGGGTCTGGTGCTGCGCTACCGCGTCGAGGAGACCGACGACGGGTTGTCCGGCGAGGAGGGCACCTTCACCATCTGCTCGTTCTGGCTGGTGTCGGCGCTGGTGGAGATCGGTGAGGTGAGCCGGGCCAAGCATCTGTGCGAGCGGTTGCTGTCCTTCGCCAGCCCGCTGCATCTATACGCCGAGGAGATCGAACCGCGCACCGGGCGGCATCTCGGTAACTTCCCGCAGGCCTTCACCCACCTGGCGTTGATCAACGCCGTCGTGCACGTCATCCGCGCCGAGGAGGAGGCCGACAGCACGGGGGTCTTCCAGCCCGCCAATGCCCCTATGTAGCCCCCAGATAGGAGCGATTTCGGCGCGCTGGTCCGCGCCTGCTGCCGCGGGTGAGCGTGCCGAAATCAGCAACACCGGCCGCTCAGATCATCGGGCGCCGCGCGAGCAGCCAGGCCTGTCCGCCGCCCTCCCCCGCAGCGATCGGTTCCAGGTCCGCGAACTCCCGGCCCAATTCCCCGGCAGCGGCGCGGAACGTACCAGGTGACCCGCCCACCTCGCTGAGCACGCAGACCGCCACTAGCCCTCCGGGTTTCAGCCGGTCGACGAAAACCGGGTACAGCCGGGGATCGCGAAATCGGTGGCACAGCAGCACGTCCACGGGCGGGCCGGGCGGCAAGCCGTCGTCCAGATCGGCGACAGCGAAGCGGGCCGTCGTCCCGGCAGCCAGGGCGCGCGCCTGCTCGATCGCGACGACCGAGGCATCGACGCCCAGCACGTCGAGTCCGCGACGCGCCAACCAGACCGCCGCCGCGCCCTGCCCGCACGCGACGTCCAGCGCCGTCCCTGCGGTCGGGAAGGCCGCTTCGTACACGGTGAAGACGGCCGGTAGAGCGGGGGCGCCCACCTCGCGGTCGCGGTAGGCCGCGTCCCAACGCTCACGGTCATCCAGGCTCACCGCGACAACCCTACGAGCCTTTCGTCGCTCTGCGGAGGGAGTGTGCTGCTGAGAAAGCGGGAATACCGTCGAAGGCCGCAGTGTTGGGCGACAGCATGCGAGCCATCGTCTACGACCCGCACGCACCGGCCAACCTGCGGTTCGGGGAGGTCGGTGAGCCCGCCCCGGCTGCCGGTCAGGCCGTCGTCGACGTGCACGCCATCGCGCTGAACTTCGGCGAGGTGCATTTCATCGACCAGATGCGCCGGCCCGGCGAGGTACCCGGTTGGGATACCGCCGGGGTGGTGTCCCAGGCCGCGGCCGACGGGTCGGGACCGCCGGTCGGCACCCGGGTGGTCGCCTTCGGTGGTGAGGGCGGCTGGGCGCAACGGCGCGCGGTGGACACCGCAAACCTGGCCGAGCTACCCGAGTTCGTGGAGTTCGAGGAGGCGGCCGCGCTTCCGGTCGCCGGCGTCACCGCCTTGCAGGCCTTGCGGGCGCTCGGGCCGGTGGTCGGGCAACGGGTGCTCATCACCGGGGCCTCGGGCGGGGTCGGCCGGTTCGCGGTCCAATTGGCTGCCAGGGCGGGTGCCCATGTGGTGGCCGCCGTCGGGAGCCCGGCGCGGGGTGACGGTCTGACCGAACTGGGCGCCGAGGAGGTGGTCGTCGGTCTGGACAATGTGACGGAGCCGGTGTTCGGGGTGCTCGACAATGTCGGTGGTGCACTGCTGGCGCAAGCCTTCACCCTGGTATCTGACGGCGGCTCGGTGCAGTCCATCGGGATGGCCTCCAACGAGCCCACCACCATCGACTTCGAGGCGCATCGCCGGCTGGGAAACCGGAAACGCTTGGAGCCGTTCACGGTCCGGGCACCCTTCCAAGCCGATCTGCGCTACCTGCTGACCCTGCTCGCCGACGGCGAACTGGACCCGCAGATCGGCCTGCGCGATTCGTGGGACAACGTCGGCGCCGCGACGCAGGCCCTGCTGAGCCGGCAGGTTGCCGGCAAGGCCGTGCTGCGCGTGGTCTAGTTGTCCTAACCGCCGCGGAAAATGTTGTCCGGCAAAGCCTTTGCGGCCTCGGGCTACTTCTTCTTGCTGGCGTTGTCGATCATCTTCGCCACGATGCCCGCCGCTTCGTCGTTGATGCCGTACGAGCAGGCCCACGCCTCGACGGTCACATTGGAGACATACGACATGGCGTGCTGACATTCCCAGCCGCCGGCGTCCTCTTGCATGGTGCGTTGCGTGATGATCTGGTCTTTGACCTCCAGGTCGTCGAGTTGCCAGGTGTAGCTGGACTGTCCGTCGTCCACCGACACCGCCGATCCACCGCACCGCTTCCAGGTCGCCTCGGATTTCGCCCAGAACCGCTGGGCCTTGTCCGCGCTGGGGTACAGCACCACGGTCTGTTCGGCCCAGTGCTGGTTGTCCTCTTCGGGCTCACGCGCCACCTGGTCGCGCACCGAGGTCCATCCGCTGCCGTCGTACACCGGTTGTTCGGCGCCGTAGATGGCACCCAGACAGTCCGGATCGGAGATGTCGCGGGAATGATCGGTCATCTGATCCAGCTCGCTGGTGATCTCCATATCGCTGGCACCCATCACCGCATTGATATCGCGCACCGACAACAACACCCTGTCGAGCTGGGAGTCTTTCAGCGGCGGCACGTCGGCCGGAGCCGCGCTGCGGTCACGGACCGCCACTCCGGTCACCGTGCTGACGCACCCGGTCATCAGGAGCGCCGCGGCAGCCATGCCCGACAGAGCGAGCAAGCTTCGGCACGGTTTCGCGGCGCTGTTCACCGCGTCATTGTGACCGATGGTGCGGCCGCAGTCACTTCTTTGGCTTGTCCGAGGCGGCGTCGGTGGACAGCGCGGCGACGAAGGCTTCCTGCGGCACATCCACCCGACCGATGGTCTTCATCCGCTTCTTGCCCTCCTTCTGCTTCTCCAGCAGCTTGCGCTTACGGGTGATGTCACCGCCGTAGCACTTGGACAGCACGTCCTTGCGGATGGCGCGGATATTCTCGCGGGCAATAATCCTGGACCCGATGGCCGCCTGCACGGGCACTTCGAACTGCTGGCGCGGGATGAGCTCTTTGAGCTTGGTGGTCATCTTATTGCCGTACGCCGACGCGCCGTCCTTGTGGACGATGGCGCTGAAGGCGTCGACAGCCTCGCCCTGCAGCAGGATGTCGACCTTGACCAGGTCGGCCTCCTGCTCGCCGGCCTCCTCGTAGTCCAGGCTGGCATAGCCGCGGGTGCGCGACTTCAGCGAATCGAAGAAGTCGAAGATGATCTCACCGAGCGGCATGGTGTAGCGCAGCTCGACGCGCTCCGGGGACAGGTAATCCATACCCTGCAGCTCACCCCGGCGTGATTGGCACAGCTCCATGATGGTGCCGATGAACTCGCTGGGCGCGATGACCGTCGTCTTGACCACCGGCTCGTAGACGGTGCGGACTTTGCCCTCGGGCCAGTCCGAGGGGTTGGTGACGATCAGCTCGGAGTTGTCTTCCTTGATGACGCGGTAGACGACGTTGGGCGAGGTGGAGATCAGGTCGAGGTTGAACTCACGTTCCAGCCGCTCCCGGGTGATCTCCATGTGCAGCAGCCCGAGGAAGCCGCACCGGAAGCCGAAGCCCAGCGCCACCGAGGTCTCCGGCTCGTAGGTCAGCGCGGCGTCGTTGAGCTGCAGCTTGTCCAGGGCCTCGCGAAGGTTGGGATAGTCCGACCCGTCCACCGGATACAGGCCCGAGTAGACCATCGGCTTGGGTTCGCGGTAGCCGGTCAGCGCTTCCTTGGCGCCGTTGCGCGCCGTGGTGACGGTGTCCCCGACCTTCGATTGGCGCACGTCCTTCACCCCGGTGATCAGGTAGCCCACCTCCCCGACGCCCAGACCGGCGCTGGCCTTGGGCTCCGGTGAGACGATGCCGACCTCGAGCAGTTCGTGGGTGGCCCCGGTGGACATCATCGCGATCTTCTCGCGGGGGGTGATCTTGCCGTCGACGACGCGGACGTAGGTGACCACACCGCGGTAGATGTCGTACACCGAGTCGAAGATCATCGCCCGAGTGGGCGCGTCCGGATCACCGGTCGGCGCCGGCACCTGCGCGACCACGGCGTCGAGCAGCTCGGCCACTCCGGCGCCGGTCTTGCCCGACACCCGCAGCACGTCCGACGGCTCACACCCGATGATGTGGGCGATCTCACCAGCGTAGCGGTCCGGGTCGGCGGCCGGCAGGTCGATCTTGTTGAGCACCGGGATGATGGTCAGATCGCGGTCCAGTGCCAGGTACAGGTTGGCCAGCGTCTGGGCCTCGATGCCCTGGGCGGCGTCGACCAGCAGCACCGCACCCTCGCAGGCCTCCAGCGCGCGGGACACCTCGTAGGTGAAGTCGACGTGGCCAGGCGTGTCGATCAGATGCAGCACGTACTGCTCGTCGCCGACTTTCCAGGGCAGCCGCACGTTCTGCGCCTTGATGGTGATGCCGCGCTCACGCTCGATATCCATCCGGTCCAGGTACTGGGCCCGCATGGAGCGGTCGTCGACGACGCCGGTGAGCTGCAACATCCGGTCGGCCAGCGTCGATTTGCCGTGGTCGATATGGGCGATGATGCAGAAGTTCCGTATTTGCGCCGGCGCGGTGAACGTCTGGTCGGCGAAACTGCTAATTGGGTTTCTCCTGGTCGAGGCACGATATGTCACTCCAGCGTATCGAGCGTGGGCCGTGCGGACACAATCGGAGGACCTATCCTCGTTTCCATGGCGTCGCAGTGGAAAACCCTCCAGCGCCTCGCGGGACATCTCGTCTTCACCGAAGCGCCGAAACTCATCCGCCAATTGCCCTCCCCGGAGCGGGTGCTGCAACAGGGCATCAAGATAGGATTGGACGTGCTGGCCGGGGTGCCGGCCCAGCAGACCCCCGCGATCACCGCGGGCCGGCCGGTCACCGACGCGAGTGTCCCCACCGCGCAGCGCGCGCGGCGCATCATCTACGCCCCCGACCTCGACGGTCAGGCCGATCCCGGCGAGATCGTGTGGACCTGGGTGGTCTATGAGGACGACCCCACCCGCGGCAAGGACCGGCCCGTTCTGGTGGTCGGTCGCGACCGCAATGTGCTGCTCGGGCTGATGCTGTCCAGCCAGGACTACCACGCCGACGACAAGGACTGGGTCGCCATCGGCACCGGTACCTGGGATTACGACGGCCGGCCCAGCTGGGTGCGCCTGGACCGGGTGCTCGACGTGCCCGAGGACGGGATCCGCCGCGAGGGGGCCATCCTGGACCGCGATCGCTTCGAACTGGTCGCCGCCCGCCTGCGGGCCGACTTCTCCTGGTCCTGATTCCGCCCGTTTGATCACATGGGCGCAGTTGTGCGAGTGCGATCCGGCTAAACGTCGATCTCGGCGCACGCTCACCGACTGGGGGCGGTGTACCGAACACACGGGCGGCCGTCGACGACGGTGATGTGACAGTCGACCCGGTAGACCTCGGCGACCAGCTCCTCGGTAAGCACCTCGGCAGGCGGCCCGGCGGCCACCACCCGGCCGGCCGACAGCACGATCAGGTGATCGCAGAACATCGCGGCGAGGTTGAGGTCGTGCAGGGCGACCACCGTCGTGAGGTCGAGAGCCCGGACCAAGGCGAGGATGTCGAGTTGATGGGCGATGTCCAGGTGGTTGGTCGGCTCGTCGAGAAGCAATTCGCCGGGTTGCTGCGCGAGTGCTCTGGCGATCTGCACCCGCTGACGCTCACCACCGGACAGGGTGTGCCAATGCCGTTGCGCCATGTCCGCCAGCCGGGTGGCCGCCAGTGCCTCGCGCACCGCGTGGTCGGTGTCCCGGTCGCCTCCGATCACCCCGGCATGCGGGATGCGGCCTAGTCGCACCACCTCGTAGACCGTGATGTGCAGATCGGTATCGGCATGCTGGCCGACCATCGCCACCCGGCGCGCCACCGCCCGGCGCGATAGCCGGTGCAGCACCTCGCCGTCGAGGGTGACCGCGCCGGAGTCGGGGCGGTCCACCCCCGCCAGCAGCCTCAGCAGCGACGACTTCCCCGACCCGTTGGGCCCCAGCAGGCCCACCGTGCTCCTCGGTTCCGGATCGACCGTGACACCGTCGAGCACCACGTTCCCCGAGCGGGTCCAGCTGACGTCCAGCGCCCGCAAGCTCATCGGTGTACCCCCCTGCGGCGCAGCAGGATCACCGCGAAGGCCGGCACCCCCAGCAGCGCGGTGACCACTCCGGTGGGCAGTTCTTGCGGCGCGAAGACGGTGCGAGCCAGCGTGTCCACCCACACCATGAAGATCGCGCCGAACAGGGTGACCGTCGGCAGCAACCGCAGATGGCCCGGCCCGACGAAGAAGCGCGCCGCGTGTGGCAGCACCAAGCCGACGAAACCGATCGCGCCGGCCGCACTGACCAACGCGGCGGTGACCAACGCCGTCACCACCAGCAGCACAATCTGCGCGCGACGCACGGCGACGCCCAGGGTCGCGGCGGCATCCTCGCCGAACGCGAAGGCGTCCAGTGTGCGCCCGAACCCCAGGCAGCACACCAGCCCGGCCGCCACCACCAGCCCGCAAGTCAGCACGTCGGCCCAGTCCACCCCGGCCAGCGACCCGAGCAGCCAGAACAACACGCCACGGGTCTGCTCGGCGTCGGCCGAGGACAGCACGATGAACGAGGTGAGCGCCGAGAACAACTGGGTGGCCGCGACGCCGGCCAGGACCACCCGGTCGGTGCTCCCTCCGGCGGCGTAGGCCAGGGCCAGCACAACCGCGAAGGCCACCAGGGCCCCGGCGAACGCCCCCGCCGACAAGGACACCGCGCCCGCACCGGCGCCGAGCACCACGATGAGCACCGCGCCGGTCGAGGCTCCCGAGGAAACCCCCAGTACGAACGGGTCGGCCAGCGGGTTGCGTAGCAGCGACTGCATGATCGCCCCACACAACGCCAGGCCGGCCCCGCAGATCGCGGCGAGCGCCACCCGCGGCAGGCGCAACTGCCAGACGATGCCGTCCTGCAGCCGGGTCGCGCCGGACGGTCCGGCGCCCAGATGGTCGGCGACGATGCGATACACATCGAGCATCGACAGCGCGGCCGGACCGATCGTGACAGCGACAGCAGCCGAAAGGAGCAGTAGCACAAGGCCGGCAGCCCACAGGGCGACCAACGCCGGTGTACGCAGACTCACTTGCCCGTCACGAATCCCAGGTCACGCAACCGGTTCGCCACCTTCTCGGTACCGTCGACGGTGCGAATGGACGGGTTCAGATCGGCGCCGTTGACGACGATGTAGCGCTTCTCCCGGACCACGGTCAGCCGCGCGGTCACCGGATTCGATTCCAGGAACTGGATTTTGGTGGCCAGCGAGTCACCCTCAATGGTGCGCCGACTCAGGTCGGCCAGCACCAGCACATCGGGATCGCGGGCAGCGACCGCCTCCCAACTGACCTGCGGCCACTCGTCGGTGGTGTCGGCGAAGACATTTCGGGCACCCACCGTTGCGGCGATGATGCCGGGCGCTCCGCAGCAACCGGCCATATAGGGCGTCCGGATATCGGAGAACCAGAAAGCGATGTCGACATCGGCGATCGCGCGGGCGGCCTCCATCCGCCCGTGCAACTCGGCACTCAGGCGCGTACCGCGGTCGGGAACATCGAAGATCTCTGCCAGGTCCCGGATTTCGTCGTAGATGAGGTCCATGGTCAGCGGCGCAGCACGGACCCCGTCCGCGCCGCCGGCCACCTTGCCGACACAGTCACTGGGCGCCAGATAGGCGGGCACACCCAGCTTGTCGAACTCGTCACGGTCGGCGACACCACCCGGACCGAGAGTGCCGGCGAACGATGCGGTGACGAAATCCGGTTCGGTGTCCAGCACCGTCTCCAGCGCCGGCTTGTTCACCGCCAATTGCGGAACCCGGGCATTGTCGGCGGCCAAGTCCGCCCGCACCGGGTCGGTCCACGTCGCGGTGCCCACCATGCGGTCGGCCAGTCCCAGCGACAGCAGGATCTCGGTCGAGCTCTGGTTGAGCGATACCGCCCGCGTCGGCGGTGTGTCGATCACGACGTCGCGCCCACAGTTCGGCACACTCAGCGGGTAACCCGCGGCACCGGCAGATCGCTGGGCCGGCGCCGCCGATTGACCGCACCCGGCCAACAACAGAGCCGAGCAGAGGGCTACCGCGGCGCGGGCGATCATCGCGCCGGCCCGATCGCGGCCAACCCGGCAGCCAGTTTCTCGACGGCGTCAACCTGCCGAATGCCCGGATCGAGTTCGGATCCGGTGAGCACGACATAGTGCTTGGCGCGCACCGCCTTCAGGTTTCTGGTGACCGGATCCGATTCCAGGAAACGGATTTTGGTGTCCAGTGCGTCCCCGTCCACCCGGCGGCGGTTCAGATCGGCCAGCACCAGCACGTCCGGGTCGCGGTCGGCGAGGGCTTCCCAGCTGATCTCCGGCCAGTCCTCGCGGGCGTCGGCGAACACGTTGGTGACGCCGAGTTCACGGGCGTACAGCCCGGGAGCCGAACAGCAGCCCGCCAGGTAGGGCATGCGCAGCCCGGAGAACCAGAAAGCCACCGTGGGAACGGGTCCGGTCACCGGGGGTGCCGCGGCCAGCCGCTTCTTCAGCCGGCCCACCAACTCTGCGCCACGCTCCTGTACATCGAAAATTGCTGACAGTTCGGTGATTTCACGAAACAAGGTGTCCATGCGCAACGGTTGCCTGCGGGTGACCGTCTCACCGTCGATGGTGGCACCATCACACACCGACGGCGACTGATACGTCGGGACGCCCAACTGGGTGAAGCGCGCCCGATCGGCAACCACCGCGGGGGTGAAGGTGTGCGCGCTGGCCGAGGTGACCAGATCCGGTTCGGTGGCCAGCACCGTCTCCAGGGACGGGTCGTTGTCCGCGAGCCGGGGCACCCGGGCATTGTCGGCGGCCAGTTCGGGCAACACCGGGTCGAACCATGTCGAGGTGCCCACCATCCGATCGGCCAGCCCGAGGGCCAACAAGATCTCGGTGGACGCCTGATACAGCGACACGGCGCGGCGGGGCGGCTTGTCGAAAGTGACGCGGACACCGCAGTTCTCCAGCGTCAGTGGGTAGCTGGTGTGACCAGTGGTGCCGGCCGGTGCCGGCGGGGATTCCGCCGATGTCGCGGTGCTGCAGGCGCTGACGACAAGGGAGGCAAGAGAAAGGGACAGGAGCACGGCGATAACGCGCACGGTGGCTTCCTTACGATGCGGGGCCCGGTCGCGAGGCCGTCAACGGTCGGTACCGGCCGCAGGCATTCGGACTCGAGGCGTACCACCTCACACCGCTGCGCGTCAGCTCCGGATTCTCACCGGATTCCCCTGTTGGTCGGCAAGCGCACTCTACCCGAAACGCGCGCCACCGTGGCTCGCGCCACATCTGCCCTACCGTGGCTGCCGCCACTTCTGCACTACCGTGGCTCGCGCCACATGGGCCACATCGAGGGCCCGCCGTCGGGCAACCTGATCTCCCCGGTCACCTCGAAGCCGAACCGTTGGTAATAGCCGATATTGACCGGATTACTCGACTCCAGGTACGCCGGGGCATGCTCGGCATCGCAACGGTCCAACCGCGAACGCATCAGCGCCTGACCCTGACCGCTACCCCGGACCGAAGGATCACTGCCGATCACCGCCAGATACCAGTGCGGCTCCTCGGGATGATGACGTTTCATCAACTCGTCCACCTGCTGGCCGCGGCGCAGAGTGCGGCCGAACGTCAACATCAGGCTGGGCATGGCCCGCAGTTCCTCGGCGGTGGTGTGCTGCCAGCCGCCGGGCGGGTCCCATAACGCGGCAGCACCGATCGCCGACGCCGCCGACGGAGACCCGATTGTCGGCACCGCCGACGCCGCCCCCATTGTCGGCACCGCCGACGCCACCTCCACCCCACCGCGCGACAGGTGGTGATACCGGGTCAGGGCGGCGAACAGGCGGTGCAATCGGCGCCGCCGCGCAACCGGATCGGGCAGCATCCAGGCCATCACCGGATCGTCATGGAACGCGCGGCCGAGCACCTGTGACAGTTCCCCGATATCGGCGCGGACGGCGGGACGAACATCGATGTGACTCACACCGTGCAGCCTATTCAGCCCTGCGTGATGTAGGCCTGCAGTTGTTCCTGCTGGGATTCCAATTCCTGCATCCGCGTCTTGACCACGTCACCGATACTGACGATGCCGGCCAGCCGCCCGCCGTCGAGCACCGGGATGTGCCGCACCCGGTTATGGGTCATCGCCGCGCTCAGGCTGTCCACCGAATCGCTGGGTGAGCAGTACACCAGATGCGTGGTCATGATGTCGGCAACCGGTCGTCGGAGCAGGTCGGCGCCCAACTCGTGGAGTTTGTGCACCACATCGCGCTCGGACACGATGCCGACCGGACCGTCGGGGCCGACCACCACCATGGCACCGATATTGCGGCCGACCAGGCCGGCCAGCAGATCTGAAACGACGGTGTCCGGGGCGATGGTCGCCACCGCAGCGCCCTTACTCTTCAGCACGTCGGAGATGCGCACCGGACCTCCCATGGTGATGTGGATCACACCAGGGTAGGACGGTTCGGCCCCCGATGAAAGCCCCGGCCGCGTCCCTCAGTCGGTCGCGTCCAGGCCCACCCGCAGGGCGATGGCGGCATCGTCGAACTGTGCTGCCTGCGCCGTGATACGCCCGATTTCGCTGGGCCGTTTCAGCAGCCCACGCACCGCGATGGTCGCCACCTGCTCCCCGACCCGGATCGCCTCCTCGGCACGGTCGCCCCGGTCCGGGTGCAACCGGGTGCGCTTCTGCGCGCCTTCGTCGAAGTTGAGCAGCAAGCCCGCGGTCTCCTCCCGGTCGCAGTCGACGAACTTGCCCTCACCGACGGCTGCACCGATCAGGTCGACCACCCATTGCCGCAGCCGCTCGTAATCGGTCCAGAACTGGTGGAACTCGTCGCGCTGTTCGTAGGCGATCCGCTGGATTTCGTTGAAGTCGATGGGTGACATCGCCAGTTGCATCGTGTCGAAGCGCAGCAATCGGTACAACTTGACCGCGGGCGACCCCGATCCCGCACCCACCTCGGCAATGAAGTTCAGCGGTGCCCGGTTGACCAGCAGCGTCTCCTGCAGCAGTTGCTCCTTGTTGCGGAACCAGTAGTACAGCGAGGACTGTTGCAACCCGGCGGCACGGGCGATATCGCTCATCGTGGTCTGGGCATAACCGCGCTCGGAGAACAGTTTTGTCGCGGCATTCACGATGCCAGTACGCGGCGACGCCGGCGGGCCGCCGCCGACCTCGGATACCGACCCCACGCGTGGGCGGCCGATGGCACGGACCTGCGCCTTGCGCTCGGGAGGGGGCACGAGACGCATTCTAGGGCCGATCGCTACGGCAGCGGCGGTTGCTCGGTCCGGGCCCGTGCGACGACATCCCGGGCCGCGGTGACGATATCGCGCCACAGCGCCAGGCCGAGTTCCTTGGAAGCCCGCGACGGATGGCCGGTCACCCCGTTGGTCGACACCTGGGCCACCGAGTAACGGAAGACCAGCCCGGCCGTGCGGTCGGGATCGTCGGCCTCGGCGAATCGGTCGGTGTCGACCAGTTCGGGCCGCAGCGCCAGCATGATCGACGTCTCGGCGGCGTTGGCATGCCAGTCGACAGCGTCGGCGGTGGCCGCGGCCGCGATCTCGGGTGTCAGCTCCCACCACTGCATGACGCCGATCCGGCCGTCCGGATGAGCACGCCGGAAGCGGTCGCAGGCCAACCACAGCGGTGCGGCATTCCCGACGTGTCCGTTGACGAACAGGATGCGGCGCAGCCCGGAGTCCAGACAGGCACGCGCCACCTGGTAAGCCCGGTCGGCGGTGTCTGCGCCGGAGAAGGCGACCGTGCCGGCCAAGTCGGTGCCGTGAAATTGGCTGGCGCCGTACGAAATTGCCGGTAACACGACGGCCGACGGTCCGTCACCGCCGGCGGCCGCCTCGGCGACCGCGGTGGCGATGACGGTGTCGGTGCCGACCGGTAGGTGCGGCCCGTGCTGCTCGGTGGCGCCGACGGGCACGAGCGCCACCAAGGCCGGGTCGGCGGCGACGGCCGCCGCCAGTTGCGTCGACGTCAGTTCATCCCACCGCATGGTCACCAGAACCGCAGGTAGCGATCGGTCTCCCAGGACGACACATGCGCGTTGAAAGAGTCCCATTCCGCGCGTTTCTCGGCCACGAACGAATCGAACATGGCGTCACCGAACACCGTGCGCACCAACGGATCCGATTCCAGCGCCTCGATGGCCTCGCCCAGGGACCGGGGCAGCCACCCGATGCCGCGGGCCGCCAGCTCCAGTTCTGAGACGTTGTAGAGGTTGTCCCGGTTGGGCTCACCGGGATCCAGGCCCTCCCGGATACCTTCCAGGCCGGCCGCCAACATCAGCGCGGCACCAAGGTAGGGGTTGTTGGCGCTGTCGGCCGCCCGGCATTCAACCCGTCCGCCGCCTTTGGGGATGCGCATCATGTTCGTGCGGTTGTTGTCGCCGTAGCACGCGAAGACGGGGGCCCAGGTGAGCCCGGACATGCTGCCCTGCTTGACCAGTCGCTTGTAGCTGTTGACGGTCGGGGCGATCACCGCGCAGATCGCCGACGCGTGCCGCAGGATCCCTGCGGTGAATCGGTAGCCCAGTTCCGAGAGCCCGCAGCCACGCGGATCGTCGGCCGATTCGAACAGGTTGGTGCCGTCGATACCGGCCAGTGACATGTTGTAGTGCGCGCCACTTCCGGTGCGATCGGCGAACGGTTTGGGCATCCACGACGCGAACAGACCGTGCTTCCGGGCGATCTCACCGACCATCATCCGGAAGAACACCAGCCGATCGGACATCGTCACCGCGTCGGTATAGGTGAAATCCGTCTCGAATTGGCCATTACCGTCCTCGTGGTCGAATGAGTACACGTCCCAGCCGAGTTCGTTCATGGCCGTGACGATCTCGTCGACGACAGGATAGTTGTGCAGCAGGCCGCGCAGGTCGTAGCAGGGTTTGTCCAGGTTGTCGTCCAGACTGGCCGGGGCCGGGGTGCCGGCCCGGTCATCGGTGAGCAGGAAGAACTCCGTCTCGATGCCGAGATTGAAGGTGTAGCCCAGCGTCGCGGCGTCGGCGGTGACCCGTTTGAGGATCTGCCTGCTGCAGGCTTCGAACGGGGTGTCACCGATCCAGAGATCACCGGGGAACCAGGCCACCTCCTTGTTGAACGGGGTGATGATGGCCGCGCTTAAGTCGGGGTGCGGAGCCACCTCGTCGTCGTTGACATCCTGGGGCACGCCGTCCAGCGCCGCGCCGGTGAACATCTCCGAACCCCGGGCGGCCTGCCCCAGGTGGTTCAGCGGAACCATCTTGGCCTTGGGCTTGCCGTGCATGTCGACGAAGCTGATGGCCGCGTACTTGACGCCGGCGGAACCGAGGCGTTCGGCGACCTCCTTGGCGGTGGTGTGTTGGACGTGCCCGTTGAGTGTGCTGGTCATTTCTGGTCCTTTCAGCCTGCGGAGGCCAGATCGGCGGTTTGGGAGACGATTCCGAGTTCGCGTCCGAGATAGCGGTAGAACTCCCACAGCGGTTGTTCCAGGTGCGACAGTCGTCCGGTGGAGGTCACCCCGGCGCGGACCGACTTCTGCACGGCCGCACACACATCGAGGTCCTCCCGGTGGATGTCGCAGATGGATTTCACCAGTTGGCTGCGCCGGGCGTCGAGGTCGGGCGCAGCCAGTGCGGCCGGTGACATCGCGATGTCAAGGTGGATCTCGACCTTCCCCGCACCGACGGGCAGTGTCTTGAGCCAGTACATGAAGCCGGGACCGAGTGAGATCTGCAGCAGCGGGTAGGCAATGAAGATCAGGATCTGGTGGCTCTGTTCCGGGGCCAGGGTCGGCGCCCCCGGCGCCATGAATGGTTCGCTGGCGGGGTAACCCTCGGCCTGCTTGGACACCATGGTGCTGAAATAGCTTCCGCCACAGAAGTTGGCGCTGAGCTTGGCGGGGAACTCGTCCTCCAGGGTTCCGCGGTGCGGCCCCATGTGGTGGTAACACTCCATGAAGTTGTCCACCATGATCTTCCAGTCCCAGTCGCACACCCCCCAATCGGTGTGTTCGACGATCTGGTAGTTCTCGAAGTCGTACGGGTCGACCATCGGCGCCAGGCCGGCGAGCTGCTCGGCGACCGGTGCGGCTTGCCCGTCGAAGTTGACGAACACGAATCCCTTCCACACCTCGTGCCGGAACTGCTTGAGCCCATGATCTTTCCGGTCGAAGCCGGCGGATTGTTTCATCTCCGGCGCACCCGCCAGATGTCCGTCCAGTCCGAAGGACCACAGGTGGTACGGGCACTGCAGCACGCCGGCCTCCCCCGCACCACTACACACCTCCATCCAGCGATGTGTGCAGTTGCGCGACATCACCCGGATGTCGTTCTTGCGGTCCCGCGTCACCACCAGGGGCGTGCCGAGGATGTCGATGCTGTAGTAACTGCCCGGTGCCGGCAGCTGCTCGATGCGGCACAACGGGATCCAGCCCCGCTTGAAGATGCGATCCACCTCGGCGGCATAGAGTTCGTCGCTGCCGTAGGCCTCCGGTGGCAGTGTGATGGCGTTTTCCGGCGATTCCACCGCGCAGGTGGCGGCGAGCCGGGAGTAGTCGAATGACATGGCGATTCCTTTGCGGGTCAGGCGGTGACGGTGGTGGCCGCGGTGATCGGGGCAACGGGGATGTCGGCGTCGCGGGCGGCTGCCGAGCGGTTCAGTAGGTAGTGCAGACCACCGGCGACGATGAGCCCGACGACCCAGGCGATATCGACGCCGCCGAGCGCGTTGGCCGCCGGCCCGACGAACAGCGCGCAGCTCATGAAGGGCACCTGCGCTAGGACGGCGACCGCATAGGTGGCGATGGCCTTCCAGTTGACCAGGCCGTACCGGCCCCGCATCGCGACGATCTCGGCGACGTCGTAGCGGCCGCGGTGGATGAGGTAGAAGTCCACCAGGTTGATGGCCGTCCACGGCACCAGCATGTAGAGCAGCAGCATGATGAGGTTCTGCAGATTGGTCAGGAAGTCACCGGACAAGAAGATGCCGATGGCGGTGCCCAGGAGCGCGAATCCGCCCGTGACCGCGGCGCGCACCAGGCGCGAGACGTGGGGCGGGCCGCCGGCCTGGGTGACGGTGGACAACCCTGCCATGTACGGTCCGTACAGGTTGTCACAGTTCGCCCCGATCATGCCCAGGACCAAGATGATCGCGATGACGGGGGCGCCGACCGGGGACAGGCTCGACAGGTAGACGATGGAGTCGGCGCTGAGGCTGTCCAGCGCGTAGACACCGACGATGGCACCCAACGCCATGAACGTGATCGCGCCCGTGCAGCTGCCGATCAAGGTGTACCAGAAGGTCTTCGCGCCGCCCTGGCTGGTCGGCAGGTAGCGCGAGTAGTCCGAGACGTAGGGCGCGAAGGTGATCTGCCAGCTCGCGGCGATCGACAGGATGAGGAAGAAGTTCGCGAAGCCGGGATGGCTCTCGGCCGGCGGTGCCGAGCCGAAGTGACCGATCGCGGCGACGAAGAGCAGCACCAGCACCAAGACCGAGACGACGGCCATGGCGCGGTCGAAGGCGTGGATGACGCGATAGCCCGCGAAGGCGATCAACCAGGTGAGTGCGTTGCAGATGACGATTCCCGTGGCGGTCGGTATGCCGAAGATGCTGGCGATGGCCTGGCCGCCGATGACGCCGGCACCGGAGAAGTAGCCGATGTACATGATGATGGCCAGCAGGTTGGGCAGGGCCGCACCGAAGAATCCGAATTGCGCTCGGCTCTGAATCATCTGGGGCAGGCCGAGCTGCGGACCCTGCGCCGAGTGATAGGCCATGAAGACCGACCCGATGAGGTTGCCGACGACGATCGCGATCAGTGTCGGTACCAGGCCGGCACCGACGGAGATGCCGATGGCACCGGTGGTGGCGGCCATCACCGTCGCGTTCAGGGAGAACCACAGTGGGAGCAGGTGCCACGCTCGCCCGTGCCGTTCTTCCTCCGGGATAGCGCCAATCGTCCGTTGTTCGATGAATGTTGCCATGTGAATTCCTGTGACTCGGAAGGCAGTTGGGTCGCCACAGTCGTCGTGACCACCTCACGGTAAGCGGGTTCTGTTGCCGCCCTGTTTCGCAGTAGTAAATGACTCATAGAAACGTTGCACCAGGATGTCGTCACAAATCACCACTTCACAGCCCAACTACAGCACCTTTTACCAATAGGGTATTGAAACGGTGGTGGTGCTGGCGCATCTCGCGATTCAGCCCACGTACCCGGCGGTTATGGAGTTAGGTAGAGGCCATGATCGAGGTAACCCTGCTCGGGACCGGCAGCCCGATTCCCGACCCCGACCGCGCCGGCCCGTCGACGTTGGTGCGGGCCGGTACCCAGACCTTTCTGGTGGACTGCGGACGCGGTGTCCTGCAACGACTGACCGCCGCGGGATCGAGTGCCGCAGCGCTGAGTGCCCTGCTGATCACCCACCTGCACAGCGATCACATCGCCGACCTCGGCGATGTGATCATCTCCCGCTGGATCGGCACCTTCAGCCCGGACCCGGCGCCACTGCAGATCATCGGGCCACCGGGCACCGCCGAGGTGGTGGATGCCACGCTGAAGGCGTTCGCGCACGACATCGGCTACCGGATCGCCCACCACGCCGATATCACCGGACCGCCCGCGGTGCAGGTACACGAGCACACCGAGGGACAGGTCTGGGAGCACGACGGGGTACGAATCGTCGTGGGCCCCACCGATCACCGGCCGGTGGCACCGACCATCGGGTTCCGGATCGAGCACGACGGTGCGTCGGTGGTGCTAGCCGGTGACACGGTGCCGTGCGCCGGCCTGGACGCCCTGGCGGCCGGGGCCGGCGCGCTGGTACACACCGTCATCCGCACCGACCTGGTGCAACAGCTACCGGTGCAGCGCTTCCGCGACATCTGCGATTACCACTCGTCGGTCGAGCAGGCGGCCGATACCGCCGCCCGCGCAGGGGTGGGCATCCTGATCCTCACCCACTACGTCCCCGCCCTGGTCCACGGCCAGGAAGAGGAGTGGAGATCAAGGGCTGCAGCCCATTTCGACCGTCAGATCGAACTGGGCGACGACCTGCACCGGGTCGAGGTGCATCCCGGTGTGTGCGCCTCGGGCATCACGCCAGCCGGGTGATCTCCACCACCACGTCGAGGTCGGTCGAGCCTTCACCGGAGTAGATGCCTTTCAGCGGCGTCACATCGGCGTAGTCGCGGCCCACCCCTACCGTGACGTACTGCTCGTTGATGGTGTTGTCGTTGGTGGGATCGTAGTTCCACCACCCGCCGGTCCAGGCCTGTATCCAGGCGTGGCTCTGCCCGTCGATGGTGTCCCCCACGACGGCCTTGCGCTTGGGGTGCAGATAGCCGGACACATAACGCGCCGGAATACCCATACTGCGCAGCAAGATCAGCGTCAGGTGCGCGAAGTCCTGGCACACACCCTTGCCTTCTCGCAGCGCATCCAGGCCCGAGGAGTGCACACCGGTGGTGCCCGGCACGTAATCCAATTCGCTGTGCGCCCAATTCGCCGCGGCGATCACCGCGTCCTGCGGGTCGTACTCCTTGGCGATGCGCTGGCCGACCCGCTGCACCCGCTTGCTGGCCGGTGTGTACCCGGTCGGGCCGAGCACCTCGTCGAACCGGTCGATCACGGCCTCGGTGCCCAACTCGTCCCAGGTGACCTTCTCGGCGGGCAGCTCATCGGGCTCGGTCTCGACCACCGAGGAGGAGATCACCTCCAACTCGGTGTGCGGCGCGTGCAGGTCGAAGGAGGTGACGGCCGTGCCCCAGTAGTCGACATACCGGTACGACCGGGTGGCCGGGGTGGTCTCGACCCGGTTGAGGATGACGTTCTGCCGGGAATCCGACCGTGGCGTCAGCCGCGCCTCGTTGAACGACGCGGTGACCGGCGACTTGTAGGCATAACCCGTCGCGTGCACCACCCGCATCCGCCACATTTAGACTTCCCCCTCTTCGATCACCACGGCGCCGTTGCGCCCCGCGTCGGTCCACGCCACCCACGGCGCGGAGTGGAAGAACTGCAACGCCAGCGCCTCACCCACCTCACCGCAGGTCTTCTGCAGACCGGCCAGATGCTCCTCCAGCGACTCCAGCAGCACACCGGGTCGCAGGAATTCCAGTTCACTGCGAGCGCGGCCCAGCAGGCGCTGGGCTTCGACCGTCGAACCGACCCGGTTGTGCGGGCGGTTGAGCAGCTCGTCGAGGCTGTGCTCGGCCAGCCGCAACGAATAGAACACCGACCGCGGGAACAACCGATCCAGCAGCATGAACTCGACCACCCGGCCGGCGTCCAGCACACCGCGGTAGGTGCGCAGGTAGGTGTCGTGGGCACCGGCCGAACGCAGCACCGTCACCCAGGCCGGCGACGACGCGCTGTCCCCGACCCGGGACAGCAGCAGCCGCACGGTCATGTCGACGCGTTCAATGGCCCGGCCGAGCAACAGGAACCGGTAACCGTCATCGCGCGACAGCGTCGAATCCGCCAGGCCGGCGAACATCGCCGCGCGGGCCTCGACATAGGCCAGGAACTCGTGTGGGCCAAGCCGTTTGGCGGCGCGCTCCCGTTCGGCCAGCGCGTTGTAGGTCGTGTTGAGGCACTCCCACATCTCGGTCGAGGTGACCTCACGGGCACCGCGGGCGTTCTCCCGGGCCGCCGAGATCGAATCCACGATCGAACACCCGCCCTGGGTGTCCCGGCTGAAAGCCACCAGATCGGTCAACGACCACACGTCCAGCGCATGCTTGGGTGGCTCGATTCCCAACACCCGCAACAGGGTTCGCGATTCCTGGTCGGGGTCGACGCTGGAGTCCTCCAGCAGCTGGTGCACCGTGACGTCGAGGATGCGGGCGGTGTCGTCGGCACGCTCGACGTAGCGGCCGATCCAGTACAGCGACTCGGCGTTGCGGGCCAGCATCAGCGCATCACCGCCTGGTTTTGTTGCTGCTGCTGTTGCGAATTCGGCTCGGATGCTCGCTCCGGTTTGGCGGCCTTGCTCGATCGTGCGGCTTTCGGGGGCGGCACCTTCACCAGCTCGGCGGCGGCCAGTTCGCGATCGGCGGCCGAGGTGCGCGACGCCAGCACCCACGTGTCCTTGGAGCCACCGCCCTGACTGGAGTTCACCACCAGTGATCCCTCCGGCAACGCCACCCGGGTCAGGCCGCCCGGCAGCACCCACACGTCATCACCGTCGTTGACGGCGAAAGGGCGCAGGTCGACGTGGCGGGGCACCAGTTTGTCGCCGATGCGCGTCGGCACGGTCGACAGCTGCACCACCGGCTGGGCGATCCAGCCGCGCGGGTCGGCGCGGATCTTCTTGGAGATCGTGGCGAGTTCCTTGGGCGAGGCATCCGGGCCGAACACGATGCCGTACCCGCCGGACCCCTCGACCGGTTTGATCACCAATTCGTCGACCCGGTCGAGCACCTCCTCACGCTCGTCGTCCAGCCAGCACCGGAACGTGTCGACATTGGCCACCAGCGGCTTCTCGCCTAGGTAGTACTCGATGATGGTCGGCACGTAGGTGTAGACCAGCTTGTCGTCGCCGACCCCGTTGCCGACGGCGCTGGAGATCACGACGTTGCCGGCCCGGGCGGCGTTGAGGATGCCGGCCACGCCCAGTACCGAGTCCGGCTTGAACTGCATGGGGTCCAGGAAGTCGTCGTCGATGCGGCGGTAGATCACGTCGACCTGTCGCTCGCCCTCGGTGGTGCGCATGTAGACGGTGTTGTCGCGGCAGAACAGATCGCGGCCCTCGACGAGTTCGACCCCCATCTGCCGGGCGAGCAGCGAATGCTCGAAGTACGCCGAGTTGTACACACCGGGAGTGAGCACCACCACCGTCGGGTCGGCCTCGTTGGACGCGGCGGCCTTCCGCAGGGCACGCAGCAGATGCGACGAGTAGTCGCCCACGGCGCGCACTCGGTGCGTGGCGAACAGGTTGGGGAACACCCGGGCCATCGTGCGGCGGTTCTCCATGACGTAGGAGACCCCCGACGGGGAGCGCAGGTTGTCCTCGAGCACCCGGAACGTGCCCTGCCCGTCGCGCACCAGGTCGATACCGGCCACGTGGATACGCACCCCGTTCGGCGGGTTGATGCCCACGGCCTCGCGGTGGAAGTGCTCACAGGAGGTGATGAGCCGGCGCGGGATCACCCCGTCACGCAGGATCTCCTGGTCGCCGTAGATGTCGTCGAGGTACATCTCCAGGGCCTTGACCCGCTGAGTGATGCCCTTCTCCAGCCGCGACCACTCGGCAGCCGAGATCACCCGGGGCACCAGGTCCAGCGGGAAGGGCCTTTCCTGACCGGACAGCGAGAAGGTGATGCCCTGGTCGATGAACGCCCTGCCGAGCGCCTCGGTACGGGCCTCCAGTTCCGAGGCGTCCGAGGGTGCCAGTTCGGCGAAGATTCCCTTATACGGGCCGCGCACGTTGCCCTGTGCGTCGAACATCTCGTCGAACGCCTCGGCATAGCCACCCCGGCCGTTGTAGCCGTCGAAGATCCCGACCTGGCGTTTCGACGCAGCGGTTGAATTGCGCGACGTCCGCGTCGATTCGTTGGGCACTGTTCGTAGGCTCACGGTTGTCAATGCTGCACCACATGTGCAGTTTCGGCAGGCCAGACGCTCTCACTTTGGGAGATCCGGCCATCCGCTGGTAACCTGAACAACCGCTGCCCAGCCACAACACTGCGCCGGGCAAACAGACTTCGTACACCAACCGACGTTGAAGAAGGATTTACACGCGTGGCCAACATCAAGTCGCAGGAAAAGCGCATCAAGACCAACGAGCGCCGTCGTCTGCGCAACCAGTCCGTCAAGTCGTCGCTGCGCACGGCTGTCCGCGGGCTGCGCGAGGCCATCGAGTCCGGCGACAAGGACAAGGCCGGCGAGCTGCTCGTCGCCACCAACCGCAAGCTGGACAAGGCCGCCAGCAAGGGCGTGATCCACAAGAACCAGGCCGCGAACAAGAAGTCCGCCCTGGCGCTGGCCGTCAACAAGATCTGACGGTTCTTCTCGAACTCGACTGACACGCGCGTGTGGCCCACCGGCCCGCGCGCGTTTCGTCGTCTCCGGCCTCAGCGGTCGGACGCAAGTTCGGCCACCCGGCGCACCGCGCGTTCCAGTGCGTAGTCCGCGTCCGCTGCGGCGCCCTTGACGTCAGCGTTGAGCGCCGCCACCACCCGCATGGCCTGCGCCACCCGATCCCGCGACCAGCGCCGCGACTGCTTCTGCGCTTTCTGCACCCGCCACGGCGGCATCCCCAGTTCGCCGGCGAGCCGATACGGGTCACCGGACAACGGGCCGACCCGCGCGATGGTGTGCACCGCCTCGGCCAGTGCGTCGGCAAGCACGACGTGCGGTTCGCCGCTGAGCATGGCCCAGCGCAACGCCTCGGCCGCGCCGGAGACGTCGCCGAGCACCGCCTTGTCGGCGATGTCGAACCCCTTCACCTCGGCCTTGCCGCTGTGGTACCTGCGCACCGCGGCCACGTTGATCTGACCGTCGGTGTCGGCCACCAGCTGTGAGCAGGCGGCCGACAGTTCGCGTAGGTCCGATCCGATGGCGTCGATGATCGCGGCCACCGTGTCGTCGTCGACCTTGGCTTTCAGTGCCCGGAATTCGTGCCGGACGAAATCGACACGCTCTGCGGCCTTGGTGATCTTGGCGCACGGATGCACCTGGGCACCAAGCTTTTTGAGTTGGTCGGCCATGGCCTTGGCACGCCCGCCGCCGGAGTGCACGACCACCAGCATGGTTCCGGGCGGCAGGTCGCCGGCCGCCGTCACGATGAGCGTCACCGCGTCCTTGCCGGCTTCGGCGGCCGCTTCCAGCACCACCACCCGCTCCTCGGCGAACAACGACGGGCTGAGCAACTCGGCGAGCTCACTGGTGCTCACCTCACCGGCGCGCAGCCTATCCACCGGCACGTCGGTGCTGCCGGCGCGTTTGCGGGCGCCGCGCAACACCTCCGCGACAGCGCGCTCCACGAGCAGTTCCTCGTCACCGAGCACCAGGTGCAGTCCGTCGCTCACCCCACGATCGTTTCACGCCGACCCGACAACCCCGGAAACGGTCCACGCCAACAGTCCGACCCCACCGGCGGCCGCCACCAGCCGCACCCAGCGCAGGCGCCAGCCCACCACCAGGCCGAGTCCCCCGGCGGCAACCACCACCACACCGAGCGGTCCCGAAGGCACCGTCACGGTGGACCCCGGCACCGCGGCGACACGGTGGGCCACCTGCAACAGCCACCACAGTTCCGGGCCGGTGAAACGGATGAGCAACCCGGCACCGGCGGGCCACCAGGGCGCCAGCACCGCCGCGGCCGTCCCGATCACGGTGATCGGTGGAATGACGGCGGCGACCATCAGATTGGCCAGCACCGACAGCACGCTGAACCGGCCGGTGATACCGGCGACCAAGGGAGCGGTCACCAAGTGGGCGGCCAGCGCCACACTGACCGCGGCGGCCAGCGGGCGGGGCCAGCCGCGATCGGTCAGGCGCTGCATCCAGACCGGAGCGATCAGCACCAGTGCGGCGGTGGCCACCACCGAGAGCGCGAAACCGACGTCGACGGCGAGTTGCGGCGCACCGACCATGAGCGCGATGACGCTGGACGCCAGCACCGGGATGGCCTGCCTGCGCCGATGCGATACCAGGGCCAACAGCCCGATCCCGCCCATCACCGCGGCGCGCAGCACACTGGCCGAGGGCTCCACCACGATGACGAAGGCGACCAGCACCACCATCGCCAGCCCCGCGGCCAACCTCGGGCCGATCAACGCGGCGCTGAGTAACGCGGTCCCGCACACGATCGTGACGTTGGCGCCCGACACCGCGGTGAGATGTGTCAGCCCCGCCGTGCGGAAATCGGACGCGGTCGGAGCAGGCACCATCGAGGTGTCCCCCAGCACCAGTGCCGGCAGCATCGCCGCCTGGTCGACCGGTAGCACCAGCCGCGCCGTCGCCGCGAATGCCGACCGGATGTGGCCGGCCAGCCGCGGCACGGGGGGTGTGCGGCCGACGGTCGGCTCCCCCACTGCGGTGAGCACCGCGACGGTCAGATCCGCGCGAGTGGGCCTACCCACCCGGGCGCGGAAGGTGGTCGGGCGGCCCGCGTCCACCTCGCCGCCGCGCCAAGCCGGGGCGAACACCGTCACCGCGCCGTCCGCCGGGGCGCCGGCCAGTTCGTGTAACCCGGCCCGGAACAGCAACCGTCCGCCGGCCAGGACCCGCGGCGTCTCCGCGGGTATCACGGTGACGGCCACCGTCGTCCCGGTGCGTGCGGTGATCGGGTGGTGCCGAACCTCGTTGGACCGCAAAGCGATCGATACGGTGAAGGCCGCCGCGACCAACGTCACGGCCGCCACTGCCGTCATCCCGAAGATCGGCCGGTCCGGTTCGCGGGCGGCCATCCGGCCGGTGAACCGGTGCAGCAGGACGGCCAGCAGGACCGCCACGGCGGCGGCCGACACTCCTCCCACGGGCCAGACAATCCCGGCGGCCGTCACCGCCCAGCTGGTCAGGGCGGCCGGTACCAACCGCAGGTCCAGCGGTGACCGTTCGCTGCTCACACATGGACCAGATTGCGCAGTTTCTCCAGACGTGCCGGCCCGATGCCGTCGACCTCACCCAGTTGGTCGACGCTGCCGAACCGCCCGTGGGCCTCTCGCCAGGCGATGATGGCTGCCGCTGTCACCGGCCCCACACCCGGCAGCGCATCGAGGTCCTCGGTGGTGGCGGTGTTGAGGTCCACGGCCGCCCCGGCCTTCGCACCGCCCGGCGCGGTATCCGGCCGGGCCGGCGCCGCAACGGTATTCGAGGTGACGGAACTGCCCATCGGCGACGGCGCGCCCGGCGCGGCGGTGATGCCGACGATGATCTGTTCTCCGTCGGCGATCCGGCGGGCCATGTTCAATCCGACCAGGTCGGCTCCGTCCAGCGCGCCACCGGCAGCCTCGAGGGCATCGGCGATCCGGGCACCGGAGGTCAGGGTGACCAGTCCCGGTTTGTGCACCAGGCCGACCACGCTGACCACCACCGGCCCATCGGCTGCCGGCTGAGTCGGCGTCGCGGACGAAACCATCTGCACCGACGGCAGATTCGCGGAGGCGACCGGTGGGGTGCGGTCGCGCATCAGGGTGAACACGGTGACCAGGACGGCCAGCACCCCCACCGCGACCAGGGCGATGACACCCGCGCGGCCCGGATCGGCACGCAGCGCGGCGATCCAGTCCCCGGAGCCGGGCGGATGCTCGGGCAGCCACCGCGACAGCGAGGTGTCCGCCTCTTCCTGCGGTGCGGGCGTAGGCGCCTCTGTCGAGCCGGCGTCGGGCGCCGCCCCGATGCGCCGGGTCAGCCGTTGCGCCGGAGATTCGGTGTCCATGCCCCGACGGTAGGCAACGCCGCCAACAGATTTCGGCGCTCTAGCACTTGCGGGCCCTCACCTGTGGATGAATCCGGCACTGTGGATAACGGCCTCAGTCGCCGTGCGAGGCGAGCACCGCGATCTGCACACCGTCGGAGCCGTCTGCTACCAGATACGTCACCGCAACGCGGCCCAGTTCGGCGCCGTCGATATCGTGCCGCACGAACGCCCCGCGATACAGCGCCGAGGATGCGTTGAGCACGATCACTTCACCGTTGAGCAACGAGCTGTGCTGGTAGCGCTGCGCGCGCAGACCGTCGACCTGCCCCTGGATCACGCCGGCCACCTGGTCTGCCGTGGTCAGGGTCACCACTCCGTCATCGGTGGTGATCAGCAGGGGCACCGCGTACCGGTGCAGCAGCTCCGACAGCTCCCGCTCGCCACGCACCGCCGTCGCGAAGACCTCCAGGTAGTCGTCGAACCAGCGGCGCACCGCGACGGAATCCAGTGCCACCCCCCGATCCTAGGGCGAACCCCAACCGCCGCTTCGCCAACACACCCAGTCGATCTCGACCCGTGCGCCCACCGCCAAACCCGTCACACCGACGCAGGTCCGCGAGGGCAGCCGGTCGGGAAACCACGCGGCATACGCGGTGTTGAACGCCGCGTACTCGGACCAGTCGGTGAGATAGGCGCGCACCGAGACCACGTCGGCCAGGCCGCCACCGCACAGTTCGGTGACCCGCAGCAGATTCGTCAGCACCTGGTCGGTCTGGGCCGCGATGTCCTGGCTCACCACCGATCCGCTGGTATCGGTGGGCATCTGCCCGGTCACGTAGAGCGTCTCGGCGGCCGCGGTGGCATGCACGAACGGGGCCACCGACGGCGGCACGCCGTCGGCCGGGGTGAAGGTGAAGGACCTGATACCGCTCGACGAGCTCACGCCGCGGTCCCCCACTCGCCGGGAAAGCAGCGCTTGTCTATCCGCGCGTGCACACCCTGACGCTGATCGACGACCTGCGTCACCGTGAAGTCCACCGCCACCGACATGAACGAGTAGGCGTCGGCGCGGGACAGCCCGTAGAGCCGCTGCAAGAGGTCGAGGGTGCGGACCGCCGCCGCCCGCATCGCGTCGTCGAGGTCATCGCCGAAACCGTGCACCAGCCACTCGGTCGCCGTCTCCAGCACCGGAACCGTGAACGGCAGATCGCGGCGCACCGTGAGGCGCAGCAGCCCGTTCAACGATGCCTCCAACGCCGTACCGCTGATCTCTCCGTCGCCCTGAGAAACATGTGGGTCACCGATCGACAGTAGGGCACCGGCGGTGTGGACGGGGTAATACATCCGGCCGCCCGCGCCGATCCGCCAGTTGTCGATGTTTCCGCCGTGATCGCCGGGCGGCACCGAGGACACCCGGCCGGCAGCGGCCGGCGCCACCCCCATGGTGCCGAAATGTGGGCGCAGCGGGACGGTGACACCGGACAGCGCGGGTTGGCGCGCGACGCTCGCCGGTTCGACGACGGTTCCTGGTTGGTCGGCCAGTGCCGTGGTGGTCCAGTCGTAACCGAACAACGCCCGTCCGCGCAGCGCGGCGACATCCAGTTCGTAGATCGTGACCCGCTCGGCGGCGGTGAGGTCGTACAGATAGCCCCAGTGCGCGGCCAGATTCGAGCCGTACGGCAGCCGCGGCGTGGCTTCCAGGATGTCGACCTGCAGCACGTCACCCGGGCGGGCTCCGGTGACCGCGATCGGGCCGGTCAGCAGGTGCGGACCGGGCCCACGGTCGGCGACCTGGTCGAAAACGGCACGGATCCCGTTGTCCATCAACAGATCCGGGGCGTCACCGGCGTGATGGGTGAGCGCCTCCACGGCCACCAGGTCACCCGAGTCAACCGTGAGCACCGGATCGAGCGCGGGGTCGAAATACCCCCAGTGCACCGTCGTCGGGGTGGCCGGCAGGACGTGATACATCCGGCGATCATGCCAGCGAGCCCCGGGCACTGCAGCGCGAGTTCTCCGGCCCGCCGTTTGGCCGCCCGGCACATGGGTAACCGGGCGTCATGGCCACCGACAGACACCCCAAGGCGGGCCTGCCGCCCGACCCCGAACCGTCGTCGACACCAGGCCTGTTGCCCGGCGGCGGGACGGAGCCCGGCGACACGCCGCCCGATGCCGGTCAGGAAACCCAATCGAACAATCCGCACCCGGCTCCCCGGTCACGGATATCGGTCGCCGCGATCACGTCGATGATTCCGCTGGCGGTGTTCGTGCTGCTCGCCGTCGCGGCGGCCGTTCTGCTGATTCTGCAAATCTGTGGGGTTTTCGGCTGACCCGGTCAGTTCGTCCGGACGGGAACAGGTCGCGGCGCTCCGACGGCCGTCGCCGCCGTCTCGTCGGGTCGCTCCACCCATGCGCTGAACACCGGCACCCCACGCCAAGCGGGTGGCCCCTCGTCGCGCGCGGCGCAGGCCAGCACTGCGTACGGACGGTTGAACCGCATCTCGATTCGCTTCACCAGCACCTCGTGCAACGTCGGCATCCCGGCGGCCACCAGGCCGATGGCCGTCACCGCGGCGGCCTTGAATCCCGAGATCGTGTAGGAGGCGACGGCGGTCTGCGCCGCACCGAACGTCGCGGGCAGGTCGCCTTCGGCGAGAAAACCGGTCAGCGCGCTGACGATCGGCGCCACACCCGGGGCGTCCTTGAGGTCGTGGGTGCTGCTCGCCGACCACGCGGGCACATGACTTCGCCATTCGGTCTGCACCGACGGACCGCCGTTGCGCGGTTCGCGGTGTTCGGTCACCGTCCAGGCGTGACCGGCGACGAGGTCTTCGTCGGGTATCCGGCGTGCCGCCCGGTCGTCGCCGCGTAGCAGCGCCGCCACCTGATGAGCGGCGGCGTGCACGTCCGCCGGCGCCACGCCGGGGGCCGCGATGACGCTGAGGACGTCCAGCGCCGACCTGGTGTGCGGGGCGGTGACGGCGACCAGGCCCGCCGCATCGGTGTCCACGACCGCCTGCGTACCGTGCCGGATCGTCAAGCCGCGGCTGATGAGCGCGCCGAATTCGCCGCCCAGCTCTTCGGTGGTGTCCAGCGGCGTTCGCCATGAGATATCGGTGGCGAGCGCGGACGCCAGCAGCATTCTGGTCAAACGGTCTATGCGAAGCGGGAATTCGTCGATCAGGCCGCGCGAATGCGTCTGCGCCCACGCGTTGGCCTCAGCCTGGCTGGGTATCGGGCCGCGCGCAACGACGTCGGGCAGGGTGCGCGCCCACGCGTCGAACGCCTGACCCAGGTTGCGGTCCCAGACCGCCACCAGCGCCGTCACCGCGGGATGTGGTTCGCCGAGCAGTTCGGCGGCGCGTGCCGCGGCATCCTCGACCGACGTGCCCAAAACGGCCTCCACTTCGCTGCGGGTGGCGCCCGAGGTGGCCGGTCCCGCCAGCGCCAGCAGCAACCACAGACCCAGCGGTGACGTGACCGCGTGCCCGCGCAGGATCGCCGCGTTGAAGGGTCCGGCGTAGGACGTCACCAAGTCGGCGGTCTCGACGGGCATGCCTGAACTGTAGGCGTGGTGTGTTCAGCTACGGTCGTTCCGGTGACCGGTCGCGCCGCCCGCCTTTGCGCCACTGTCGTGCTCGCGCTCACGCTGGCCGCCTGCGGCCATCCCGGGCAACGGCCGGATCCACCGGTCCCGACCGTCGCGGCACCGACCGTGGTACCCGCCGGCCCGTTCGCGTCCGTCATCCGCGTGGTCAACGACGCCGTCACCGCACACCGGATGCCGGGTGCGGTACTGCAGATCGGGCACGCCGGCACGGTCGTCTTCCGGCAGGCCTTCGGGTGGCGCAGGCTGCCCGACGAACCCGGACTGGACGGCACCCCGGCACCCGGCGAGCCGATGACCGCCGACACCATCTTCGATCTGGCGTCGCTGACCAAACCGCTGGCGACCACCGTTGCGCTGCTGCAGCTATACGAGAAGGGCTTGGTACGCATCGACGATCCGGTGCAGGTGTACCTGCCGGAGTTCAATTCCGACAACGATCCGCGCCGTGCGCGGGTGACGCTGCGCATGCTGCTCACCCACACCTCGGGCACCGGCGGTGATCTGAGCCGGCAAGGTCCGTGGGGGTTGACAGCGCCGGACAACGCCGAGGGTATCCGCCGGGCCCTGACCGCACCGCTGGAGTTCGGCCCCGGGGAGGGATTCCACTATTCCGATATCAACTTCCTGATCATCGGCGCGCTCGTGGAGAAGCTGACCGGTGAACCGCTGGACGCCTATGTCCAGGACCACGTGTTCGCGCCGTTGGGGTTGACCGACACCCGCTACCTGCCGGCGGCCAAGGCCTGCGGACCGCACCAGATGCGCGGAACGGCCATCCTTTTCGACCCGATAGCTGCTACCCCAAGCCTCTGTCCACCCGGTGCGTGGCGCACCGATCTGCTCGGCCGCATCGCCCCGACCGCACACGATGACGACACCCCGGGCCTCAACCCCGACTTCGATCACCTGCTGCGCGGCACCGTGCACGACCCGACGGCACGCCGCATGGGCGGGGTGGCGGGCAGCGCCGGCGTGTTCTCGACCGCCGCCGACATCGGCACCTACGCCCAAGCCCTGCTCGACCGGCTGGCCGGCCGGCCGAGCACCTTCCCACTGAGCCGGGCCACGCTGGAACTGATGACCTCACCGCAACAGCCCGGCCATTCCCCGGGCCAAGTCGAGGCGGCCCGCACCGCCGAACGGCAAGCTCTCGAAAAGTCGCCCGAGCGAACCGATCCCCTCCTCGCCCCGAACTACCCCGCCATCGCCGGACAAGATCTGCGCGGGTTCGGGTGGGACATCGACACCGAACTGTCCAAGCCGCGCGGCATCGTCTTCCCCATCGGCAGTTTCGGGCATACCGGTTTCACCGGGGTGTCGCTGTGGATCGACCCGGGGTCGGACACCTATGTCGCCGTGCTCGCCAATGTCATCCACCAACGCGGTGGCCCGCCGATCGTGCGGCTCAGCGGCGATGTCGCGACGTTGGCGGGCCGCGCCCTGCACCTGTACGGGAGCTAGCCCGAACCCGCCACCTGCCAGGGCCGGGTCAGGTTGGCAGGCTCCAGGATGGTCTCCAGTTGCGATGCCGTGAGCAGCCCGCGGTCCAGCACCAGCGACGCGATGTCGGAGTCGGAGTTCAAGGCGTCGGCCGCCAGCCGGGTCGCCGCCTCGTACCCGATATACGGGTTGAGCGCGGTGACCAGTCCGATGGAATGGTCGACCGTGGCGCGCATCCGGGCGGCATTGGCCGTGATGCCCACGACGCACCGGCTCCTGAGGGTGTCGCACGCGGCGGTCAGATGGGCCAGCGATTCGAACAGGCTGTGCGCGATGATCGGTTCGAAGGCGTTGAGCTGCAACTGGCCCCCCTCGGCGGCCATGCTGACCGCGATGTCGTTGCCGATCACCTCGAACGCGACCTGATTGACCACTTCCGGTATCACCGGGTTGACCTTGCCCGGCATGATGCTCGAGCCGGCCTGTACCGGCGGCAGGTTGATCTCGCCGAGCCCGGCCCTCGGGCCCGACGACAGTAGGCGTAAGTCGTTGCAGATCTTGGACAGTTTGACGGCGGTGCGCTTCAGCACACCCGACAGCTGGACGAAGGAACCGACATCCTGCGTGGCCTCGACCAGATTCGACGCCGTCACCAGCGGCAGTTCGGTGATGGCACACAGTTCTGCACATACCGCCTCGGCGTAGCCAGGATGCGCGTTGAGACCGGTGCCGATCGCGGTGCCGCCGAGATTGATCTCAGAGATCAGCCGGACGGCTTCGCCCAGTCGATCACCGTCCTCACCGACCATGACGGCGTAGCTGCCGAATTCCTGGCCCAGCGTCATCGGCACCGCGTCCTGCAGCTGAGTGCGCCCCATCTTGAGGTGCCCGCCGAACTCCACGGCCTTGTCGGCGAACGCCGATACCAGCTCGGCCATCGCCAGTTGCAGTCGGTGTACGGCGAATTGGAGCGCGACCTTGAGTGCGGTCGGGTATACGTCGTTGGTGCTCTGCCCCAGATTGACGTGCTCCAGGGGGTGCAGGTGCCGGTAGTCACCGCGTCGCCGGCCCAGCAGTTCCAGCGCTCGGTTGGCGATCACCTCGTTGGCGTTCATATTGGTCGACGTGCCTGCCCCGCCCTGGATGACGTCGACGACGAACTGATCGTGCAGCTTGCCGGATTTGATCTCGGTACATGCGGCGACGATGGCGTCGGCCCGCTCGGCGCCGAGCAGCCCGAGCCGTTGATTGGCCTGGGCGGCAGCCAGTTTCACGCATGCCAGCGCGACGATGAGCTCCGGATACCGCGAGATCGGCGTACCGGTGATGGGAAAGTTCTCCAGCGCGCGGGCGGTGTGCACGCCGTAGTAGGCGGCGTCGGGGACGTCATAATCCCCGAGCAGGTCATGCTCGACGCGCGTATCGCCGGTCGTCACGATTGACCCCCGTCGGCCTCGGCGAGCAACCGTTGCCGGATCCCCGCATCCGACGCCGCGTCGAGCAGGGTGAGCGCCAGCGCGTGGACACCGTCGATGATGGCACGGTCCGCGGCCGGGGTGATCGCGGCGGCCGCGAACTCCGGCTGATGGTTGACCGCAGGCAGCGAGTCGATGCCGATGTACGGGTGGATGGCCGAGATACGTTGGGACACATTGCCCATATCGGTCGACGCCCGGTTCATCAGCGAGTCCGAGCCCGAGCTGAACCGCCTGCCGAGTTGTTCGGCACGGCGCGTATAGCGGTCCAGCAGCGCCTCATCGGTGCGAAATTCCGCGTACGGCTTGCTTTCCGGGGTCACGGTCAGCTCACAACAGGTGGCCAGAGCACCGGCCTCGAAGCAACGGATGACGCGCCGCTCCAGGTCGGCCAGTTCGGCCAGTGATCCAGCGCGGACATACCAGCGACCCTCGGTGCGTTGCGGAATGGCGTTGGGCGCCTCTCCCCCGTTCGTCATCACACCGTGCACCCGCACGTCGTTCGGCAACTGTTGGCGCAGCAACCCGATGGCGACCTGGGCAAGGGTGAACGCGTCGGCGGCGTTGATGCCCCGGTCCGGGTAGGCCGCGGCGTGTGCGGCTTTGCCGTCGTAGCGAATATGGCTGTGCGACACGGCGTACGGTTCGGCGCGCGCGACATCCACCGGGCCCGGATGCACCATCGCCGCGGCGTGGATTCCGGCGAAACCGCCGCGATCGAGCATCTCGATCTTCCCGCCACCGCCTTCCTCGGCCGGGGTGCCCAGCACCGACAAGGTGATCCCGAGATCGTCGACGTACGGCGCCAGCGCCAGCGCGGCACCGGTCGAGATGGCGGCGATGATGTTGTGCCCGCAGGCATGCCCCAGGCCGGGCAACGCGTCGTACTCGGCGCACAGGGCCAGGTGCAGCGGCCCGCTGCCGCGGCGGGCCAGGAAGGCGGTGTCCAAGCCGGTGAAGCGGGGCTGCACATCGAAGCCGGCGTCAGCCAGTTCGCCGGCAACCCGAGCGCAGGAACGCACCTCCTCCCAGGCGATTTCGGGATGGGCGTGCAGGTCATGGGACAGCGCGAGCATCCGGTCGTGTGTCCGCTCACCCGCGGAGCGGACGGCGTCTTCCAAGGCGGTGCTCATAAGTCGCCCGGCACCCCATAGGACGGCGCGGCCGTGGGGTCCAGGCCGCGGGTGCGGTAGTCGGCTTTTTGCGGCTCCCAGACGGCCCACAACCGGTGCAGTTCGGCGATCGGGTCATCGTGCCAGTCGACGCGCAGATCCGTTACCGGCCATGGCACGTCGTCGACCACCTGAAGGCCCGCCGAGTGCACCGGGCCGGCCTCGCCACCGGCGGCCAGCGCGGCGGCCAGCCCGTCGAGCAGGCGTTGTTCGGTGGTGGGGGCGGTCGAGGTCTGGTACCGCTCGATGAGCGCGGTGACGACGGCCGGATCGGCCAGCATGTTGCCTGCGGCGGCGGCGTTGTCGGTGCTGACCTCGTGCCGGATGCCCAGTGCCTTGGCGCCGGTGTGGATTGCGGTGCGGCCGACGCCGTCGACGACGACGAGTTGGCGGTAGTCGGCGTGCGGCTCGGCCGCGATGGTCGCGTCCAGCGCCGCACGCGCATCCGCCCCACCCGCCAGGGCGTCCAGCGCCGCGGTGCCCAGCCTCGGGTTGGTCACGTTCTGGCTTGCCACCGCACCCACGCCCGCGCGCAGGTGCACGCAGCGCGACGCGACGGCGGGACTGGAGGAGCACACCACCATGCCGAATGCCGACCCGTCGCGGACCACCAGCGAGAAAGTCACGACCGGCCCTGGCTGAGCACGGCGGTGGCGTCGATCTCCACCAGCCATTCGGGCCGGGCCAGCGCGTCGACGACCAGTCCGGTCGACACCGGATAGACGCCCTTGAGCCAGCGGCCCATCACGCGGTACACCGTTTCCCGGTACCTGATGTCGACCAGATAAACGGTCACTTTCACGATGTCGGCGAGGCTGCTGCCGGCTTCGTCGAGCAGCATGGCGATGTTGGCCATCGCCTTCTCGGTCTGCGCCTCGACATCGCCGATGCCCACCGACGCGCGGGTGTCCAGATCTTGTCCGATCTGCCCGCGCAGATAGACCACTCCGCCTGCGACCACGGCTTGGCAGAGGTCGTTGTCCAGGTTCTGCTCCGGGTAGGTGTCCTTGGTGTTGAACGGCCGGATCCTGCGGTGGGTCGCCCCGGCCGGGGTGGCGTCGGTCATCGTCGGGAGTCCTTTCTCGATCACGTTGGGCCGTCAGCGATCGGCGAGCGCCGTCGCCGGGTAGGCCAGATAGCCGCGCTGGATCATGATCTGGTCGGCCAGGTATTTGGCGTCGTGCCAGACACCCCAGATGAAGCTCGATCCGCGCCGCGACTGCCATGGCAGTCCCAGAAAGTAGATGCCGGGTTCGGTGGACACGCCGCGTTGGTGGCGTGGTCGGCCGTGCTCGTCGAAGGCGTCGACGTGCAGCCAGCCGTAGTCGAAGGCGAAGCCGACGGCCCAGACGATGGACGTGATTCCGGCGGCTGCGAGGTCCAGGGAGCCGATCGGGTCGGTCATGCATTCCGGGTCCGGCCCGAAAACCCGGGCCTCGGGTTCCTCGGGCAGGTCCAGCCCGTTGCGGGCGATGTAGGCGTCGGCCTCGTCGAGCATCGAAAGATAGTTGGCGTCGCCACGTTCGATGTTCTCGCGCAGGTCCGCGGCGAAGGTCATCACACCGTCCCGGTACGGACCCGCCATACCCAGCAGGGTGATACCGGTGCCGGCGAGATCGCGGAAGTCGACGGTGTGCCCGCCGTGCGCGCCGCTGACGGCGATGGTCACGTGCTCGGCGCCGCGCGGCGGGGCGGCCATATCCCATTTGCCCAGAACGCCCAGCCACCAACAGAAGTCGCGACCGCGGTACCGGCGGGGCGGGCGATCGTGCGGGCCGACCGCGAGATAGACCTGGCGGCCGGACTGCCGGAGCTCGTCGGCGATCTGGACCCCGGACGACCCGGCCCCGATCACCAGGACCGCACCGTCGGGCAACTGCTGGGGGTTGTGGTAGCCGCTGGAGTGAATCTGGTGCACCCCGGCGGTTTCGGGCACGACGGGTGGGATGACCGGTTTCTGGAAGGCGCCGGTGGCGGCCACCACGAATTGGGCGTGGATGCTGCCGTCGGAGGTTTCGACGTGAAACCCGTTACGCCCCTCCGCCTTACGAACCGATTTCACCTGCACACCGGTACGGATGGGTGCGTCGATCTTGCCGGCGTAGGCGACCAAGTAGTCGGCGACCTGTTCCTTGCCGGCAAACGCGTCCGGCGGGACGTCGAATTCCAGGCCGGGGAACCGGTCATGCCAGGCGGGGCCGTTGGCCACCAACGAATCCCAACGCCACGACCGCCAGCGTTCGGCGATGCGGTCGCGCTCGACGACCAGATGTGGCACGCCATGAGCCCCGAGGTGTTCGCTCATCGCGATCCCCGCCTGACCCGCCCCGACGACGAGAACCTCGACCTCTTGGCTCGACAACTTGACCTCCACGGAATCGACTACCTTGCACGCGTCTTCCATGGTTCAGCGCGACGACTACATCTGTACAGCGCATAGATCCGATGTATGGCATCGGAGAAAACGATCCTCGCACGTCGGAGGCGTCAGGCTCCCGGGGGATTGGCGAACAACGTGCGGCACAACTCGGCGACGACGCCGGCGCGCCGGGTGGGCCGGGCGGCGACGGCGTCCAGCAGGATCACGGTGAGGCTGGGCGGGTCACCGCTGATCGGCACCGCGGCGACGGGATGGCCGTCGAGGGCCGTCGGCACCGCCGCGCGCAGGTTGAGCACGCAGTAGGCCAGACCGCGGCCGACCAGCGCCCGGCACGTCTCGACCGTGGTGGACCGGAACCGGATGTTGGGCGTGACACCGGCGGCGGTGAACACGCTCTGGAAATAGTCGCGGCTGTGCGGCAGGTCCAACAGCACCATGGGTTCGTCGGCGAGTTCGGCCAGATCGATACTGTCTCTTGTCGCCAGGCGATGCTCCCCGGACAGCAGCACGTAGGGCGGCAGCGTGAACAGCGGCCAGCGCTTCAACCGCGGATCGTCCACCAGGTCATATCCGATGCCGAGTTCGAAGGTCCCGTTGGCGACCCCCTCGGCGAGATCGGCGAGATCGACTTCGGTGGTGTGCAGATGCAGCCGGGGCAGCTTCTCGGCCACCGCGGCGAGCAGTTCGGGCAGCAGATACGGGGCGACGACTTGGAAGCACCCGATGGACAGGGTGCCACTGAGCGAAGTACCCAGCCCCTGCGCCACGGCGCGCAGGTCGGCCGCCGACGCCAGGAGTTGGCGGCTGGCGACGAGCAGTTCCTTGCCCGCCGGCGTCAGGCTGATGCCACGCGCGTGGTGGCGCACGAGAAGTTGTACCGACAACGCGTTTTCGAGGTCGGCCAGGGCGGCCGACATGGCCGACTGGGACAGGTGTACCGATGCCGCGGCGCGGGTGACGCTACCGGCCTCGGCCACGGCGACGAAGTACTCGAGCTGGCGCAAGGTGTAGTCGGACATCGCAAACCTCTCGCATTTGGAAAATCGATACTAGGGTTCGGAAACCCCGGCTGTACAGATGCACAGCGGCGTTGCAGGGTGGACTCGACACCTGTGTCCACCGTTCGGTCTGCTCAAGGAGAACACGTGACGACCATTGCCGATGCTCACCCCGCGACGCTGGCGGACTGGACTCGCCATGCCGCCGACCTGCGCCCGCGCGACGGCATCTTCATCGACGGCGAGTTCGGGCCCGCGCAGTCCGGCGCCACCTTCGACTCGATCAATCCGGCGACGGGGGACGTCATCGCCGCGGTGGCGTCGGCGCAGGAAGTCGATGTCGACCGCGCCGTGTCCAGCGCCCGCCGGGCCTTCGACGACGGCGACTGGTCGCGCAGCTCGATCAGCGAGCGCAAACGGGTGCTGCTGCGACTGGCGCAGCTGATCGAAGAGCACAGTGTCGAACTGGCGCTGCTGGACTCGATGGACATGGGCAAACTGGTCGCCGAGGCCTACACCGTCGACGTTCCCTCGGCCGCAGGGCTTTTCGCTTATTACGGCGAGGCGATCGACAAGATCAACGGCGAGATCGCACCCACCGAGCCCGGCAACCTGGCGCTGGTCACCCGTGAGCCGCTCGGTGTGGTGGGCGCGGTGACGCCGTGGAACTTCCCCCTCGACCTGGCGGTGTGGAAAGTGGCCCCGGCCCTGGCAGCCGGGAACTCTGTGGTGCTCAAACCGTCCGAACGCGCCCCGCTGTCATCACTGCGACTGGCCGAGCTGGCCGCCCAGGCCGGCCTGCCCCGCGGGGTGTTCAACGTCGTGCCCGGCTTCGGCCGGTCCGCGGGTTCCGCGCTGGGCCGGCATCCCGACGTCGACGTGCTGGCCTTCACCGGGTCCACCGCCACCGGCAAGCAATTCCTGCGCTACGCCGCCGATTCGAACCTCAAACAGGTGTGGCTGGAGTGCGGCGGCAAGAGCCCGAACCTCGTGTTCGAGGACGCCGATCTCGAGCAGGCGGTCGACAAGGCGCTCTTCGGCGCGTTCTACAACCAGGGCGCGGTGTGCTCGTCGAATTCGCGTCTGCTGGTGCAGAACTCGATTGCCGACCGGTTCGTCTCGGACCTGGTCGCGCGCGCCGCCGAGATGCGGCCGGGCAATCCCCTTGACCCGGCGGCGGCACAGGGCGCCATCGTGGACGAGGCCCACACCCAACATGTACTCGGGTTCGTCGAACGGGCACGCGCCGATGGGCAGGTGCGGGTCGGCGGGCAGCGGGTCGACGGCGGCTGTTTCATCACCCCGACCGTCGTCACCGGCCTCGGCCCGGCCGCCGAACTGGTCACCGATGAGGTGTTCGGCCCGGTGCTCGCCGTGCAGACGTTCGACGATCAGGACGACGCCATCCGGATGGCGAACGACACCGAGTACGGGCTGGCCGCCTCGGTGTGGACCACCGACCTGCGTCGAGCCCACACCGTCTCGGCGGCGCTGCGGGCCGGCACGGTGTCGGTCAACACCGTCGACGCGCTGAGCGCCCAGACACCGTTCGGCGGGTTCAAACAATCCGGGTTCGGCCGCGATCTGTCACTGCACGCCCTGGACAAGTACACGGGCCTCAAGACCACCTGGATCGCGTTGTGATCGAGGCCGGTTGGTGTCCCGCGGTCAGCGCGACACCAACCGGCCGGCGACAGCCGGACGGCCGGGCGGGCCGGCGTCCTCGGCGATGAGGTCACTGGCCCGCTCCGCGACGGTCATGATGGTCCCCACCGGGTTCACCGACGGGATGGTCGGGAACACCGAGGCGTCCACGACGCGCAGCCGCTCGACACCGCGCACCCGCAGCCGCGAATCCAGCACGGCCATCGGGTCGTTCGCCGCACCCATGCGGCAGGTGCCCGACACGTGGTACACGGTCTGATGGGTGGCCCGCAACGGTGCCGACAGCTCGTCGTCGGTGGTCAACGCGGCCCCGGGAAACACCTCGCGCCCGATCCAGTCCGCCATCGGTGCCTGCGCCGCGATGCGACGCGCCAGCCGGACGCCGGCGATCAGGTTCGCCTCGTCGACGCCGTCGGGATCGGTGAAATAGCGGTAGTCGATGTTGGGCGCCACCGACGGATCGGCGGTGGTGATCCACACCCGGCCCCGACTCTTGGGCTTGGCGACGTTCGGGGCGATCGACACGATGCGATCCGGGAGTTCGGTGCCATAGGTCACGGCGTGCTCGGCGACGGCCTCTACCGGGAAGTGCATCAGGATGTCCGGCCGGGCCGGCCCCTCGTCGTGCAGGCGCACGGCCGCACCCGCGTCCCAGCCGGTGGCACACGTGTCCGGGACCTCGCGGCGGGCCTCCCACACGATCAGTCCCTCGGCGTGGTCCATCAGGTTCTCCCCCACGCCCGGACTGTCGACGAGCACCTCGATGCCCGCGTCGGCGAGCATCGGCGCGGGGCCGATCCCCGACAGCTGCAACAACTTCGGGGTGTCGATCGCGCCGCAGCACAGCACCGTTTCCCGCGTCGCGCGCAGCTCCGAGGTGGACCCACCGCCGTCGCGCACCAGCACGCCGACCACCGCCCCGTCCTCGATGAGCACCCTGACGGCCGTCAGCCCGTGCAGCACGCGCAGATTCGGCCGGCTGCGGATGGCCTCGTGCAGGTAGTGCACCGAGGTCGACGAACGAAGATGGGTCTCGGGCGTGTAGCCGATCTCGAAAAACCCTGCGCCCCGGCCGGTTCTGGCGAAATCAGGGTCGCTGTTCCAGGCGGTCCGGGCCGGCAGGTCGAGTGCGCGCCGCGCCGAGGTGACGACGTCGGCGACGTAGGGGTTCTGGTCCTTGGCCGCGACCGGCGTGATCGGGGCGGCGATCCTGTCGTAGTACGGATCGAGCGTCGCGGAGTCCCACCCGTCGGCCCCCAAGGCCACCCATTCGTCGAGATCGGCGGCGAGCGGGCGCCAGGTGATCATCGTATTCGCGGTCGAGCAGCCGCCCAGGATATGCATGCGGGCCTGCCGGATGTTCGGGTTGCCGCGCTCCTGGGCGATGCTGCGGTAGTCGAAATCGTACTCACCCTCCAGCATTTCGGCCCACCGGCGGATGTCGAGTGCACGCGGCTCGTCGACATCGCTCGGACCCGGCTCCACGACGGTCACCGTGACGCCCGGATCCTCCGACAGCCGGGCGGCGACGATACAACCGGCCGTGCCGCCGCCGACGACCAGGTAGTCCGGATGGTTCACGCGGCGCTCTCCACCCCGTGCACGGCGTCGGCGGCGTCCGCGGCCTCGGCACGCATCCGCGGCGACATCAACGCGTAGTACAGGGGGCAGATGACGACCAGACCGACGATCCACGAGATGTCGACATGCCCGATCGCCTCGGCGATGAAACCGGTGAACAGCGTCGTGGACAGGAACGGGATCTGCACCAGGATGCCGGCGAAGTAACACCCGATGGCCACCCAGTTGAACCGGCCGTAGCGGCCACCGTCGCGTTCGAACAGGGCGTCGATGTCGTAGTGGCCGTGCCGCAGCAGGTAGTAGTCGACCAGGTTGACCGCCGTCCACGGGATGAGCACGCACAGCAGCAGCGCCAGGAAGTTGGCGTAGTTGGCCAGGAAGTCGTCGGCGCTGACCAAAGCCGGAATAAGGGCGATGATGCACAGCACTACCGACACCACCGCGCGGCTGCCGGCCCGCGGGCTCCACGTCGGGAAGATGTTCTGCCCCACCGTGATGGTGGACAACGTGCCACAGTACAGGTTCATCGCGTTGGTCGCCGTGATACCGATCGCGAAGATGGCGAACACCCCGGTGCTGACTCCGTGTGTGAGGGTGGACAGCCCCTCCATCGTGTCATCGTCCGGTAGTGCGGCACCCACCAGTACACCCAGCAGCATGGGCAGCACCGAGCCCAGGACGCAGCCGGAGTAGGTGCCCCAGAACGCGGCGCGCTGACCGGTATCGCGGGGCATATAGCGGGTGTAGTCCGAAACGTAAGGGGCATAGGCGATCTGCCAAAGTGCGGCCACCGACAGGGTGGCCATGAAGCCGGCCCACGAGAAACCGTCGGTGTGCCAGGTGCCATCCGGAACACCGTTGACTCCGATGATCCACACGAACGCGACGACGAGCGCGCCGCCGGCGACGACCGACAGGATCGCGGTCACCCGATGGATCAGCCGGTAGCCCACCATGGTGGCGACCACGCTGATTGCGCAGATGACGACGATGGCCCAGCTGGTCGGCAACCCGGTCACCTTCGCCAGCGCTTGTCCGCCGAGCACCGCGTTGGAGGCGAAGAAGCCCAGATACATGAACACCACCAGGACGACGACCAGCAGGCTGCCGTAGGAGCCGAACTGTGCGCGGGTCTGCAGCATCTGCGGCACGCCCATCTGCGGCCCCTGGGCGGCGTGCAGCGCCATCACCACGGCGCCGACGACGTTGCCCAGCACCACCGAGAGCGCGCCGGCCCACAACGGCAAGCCGAAGACAGTGGTGGCCAGGGCGCCGGTGATGATGGTCAGCAACATGATGTTGGAGCCGAACCACACAGTGAACAGGTCGCGAGCGCGGCCGTGCCGCTCGTCGATCGGGATGTGTTCGATCGTCCTTCGCTCGACCGATTCGGGTGTGGGCGTGGCTGCAGTCATGCGATACCGACTTTCGACAAACGGCGTTTCCGCGGTGGTGTCCTCGATCACCTGAGTATTGGCGAGCGGCTAGGACAGGTAAATCACAAAGAATCGCGCAACTGCATCGATTTTGGCGATACAGCTGGCCAGTGCGCTACCGGGGCCGCTCGGCGGGCCGGCCCTCCCCGGTCGAACGTGCACTGCGTGCGGTCTCCATGCGCAGCGGCCTGGCGGTCACATAACCGACGAGCCCGAGTGCAGCCAGCGCGGCCAAGGTGCCGAGGGTGAACGCTTCGAAGACAACCGCGCTCACCCCCCAGGTCGCCTCGAAGTCGTAATCCAGGCCGAAGAGGCGATCCAGGGTCCCGGGGAACACGGCAACCCAACTGCCGAGCACCACCCATGCCAAGCACAGTGCACCGAGGGCCCGGAAGCCGTTGTCGGACACCGGCACCTTGAATGGCCGGGTGACCTCCGGAAACGCCGTGCGCAGCCGGACCGCCGCGGGGATCGAGATCAGGTAGCTGAGCAGAAACGTCGAGACCGCGATCGACAGCACCACGGCGAACACCGCGGCCGCGGAACCGCTGACCGCCATCGCGGACACCATGAAGACGGTGCCCACCACGCCGGAGAGCAGGTTCACCCGAACGGGGGTGCCCAGCTTCGGGTGGAAGCGGCCGAAGAAGCCACGGAAGAACGCCCCGTCGGCGGCCGCCATGGCCTGCATCCGGTCGCTGATGATCATCCACGCCGATCCCTGGGTCATCAGGACGAGGGTGAAAACAATTCCGGTGAGGGTCAACATGACCGGGGCCGCCGAACCGTAGACGCTGTAGACGGTGGCGACGGCTTCCATCAAACCGCCGATGCCGGTGATCTTGTCGGCGGGCACGACCAGCAGGATGGCGGCGATGGGCAGCAGATAGGCGGCCGCGGCGATGGCAGAGGATCGTGCGATGGCGATCGGCACATCCCGTGCCGGTTTCTTCATCTCCTCGGCGGCGCTGTTGCCGGATTCGAAGCCGAGGTAGGAGAACAGCAGCAGGGGCGTCACACCGAGCAGGCCGGCCAGCGTCGGGGAGAAGTCACCGGCCGTCAGGCCGGCAAACCCGTTGCGAGCGGCGTAGATACCAGCGGTGACGAGAAAACCGGCGAGGAACAGGATCTTCAGGATGGCGCCGGCATTGGGGATCCACTTGCCGTGACGCAGGCTGACCACCGCCGCCAGCACGGTGATCCAGATGAATACCGTCTTGAAGAGGTAATCGGTCAGCGAACCATGGTCGAAGGGCATGACGTATTGACTCCACACCTCGGCGGCGATGAAGGTACACGAGCCGCCCACCCACACCGGTTGGGTGATCCACGTGAGCAGCGACGCGATCGCGGCCATCGGGCGTCCGAAGGCACGGCGCACCCAGACGTACACCCCGCCTTCGTCGGTGAAGGTGCTGCCGATCTCCGCGAAGATCAGGCCGTACGGCACCAGGAAGAAGACCGCGAGCACAAGCGCCCAGGTGAACGTCTGACCGCCGAAACTGGAAACCTGCCCGAGCACCTCGATGGACACCACCGCCGCGACGATGAGGAAGATGATGTCCAGGCGGCCCAGCGACTTCTGCAGATGTTTGGTCTCGCTGGCGGCCCGCGCGGTCTGCTGGTCCGCGGACACTTCGAATGGCTTATCTGAGACCATGTATCGCACCTTCGATAGGCATGTGATGGGCGGGCGGTGCCGCCACTGTGCGGTATGACACTGCGGCCACCGCAGCAATCTGTAAAGAACTCTTTTCCTGCACAGAAGATCGATTATTCAGATACTCGTTGCGGCACAGACAATTTCATTGCATCAGCGGGATCGGTTCGCGCGCACGACAGTTTGCCCGCATCCCGTGGGGTGCGGGCGAACTGTCAACGCCTCACAACACGCGGTCCGCAAGCTCCTCGAGCAGTCCGCGCATCCGGGTCACCAGATCATCGATATCCGACCGGGTGAACACCAACGGCGGCGAGAACTGCACCAGCGGGGTGCCTTCGTGGTCGACCGCTGCGCGGCACAGAATTCCGGCGTCGAGCAGGGCCGGCTGCAGCATGGTGTAGACGAAGTCGTTGGCACTCGTCGCCGCCGTCCACGCACACCGGTCCTTATCGGTGACCAGCTCCAGCGAGTAGTGATAGCCGATGCCACGGACGTCACCGACAAGTCGCGTCTCCAGCAGGCCGTCCAGCGCAGCGCGGAAGTACGCCTCGTTACGCCTGACGTTGCCCAGCACGTCCTCGCGCTCCATCACCGCGATATTCGCCAGTCCTGCCGCGCAGGCGGCGGGATGTCCGCCGAAGGTCAAGCCGTGCAAGTACATTCCGTCCGGCCCGTCGTTGACGGCGTCGAGGATCTCACTCTTGGTGATCATGCCGCCGAGCGGTGCGTGGGCCGAGGACACCCCTTTGGCGAAGGTGATGATGTCCGGTTGGACGTCGAACCGGCTCGATCCGAACCACTCCCCCAATCGGCCGAAACCACAGATCACCTCGTCGGCCACGAGCACGATCCCGTACCGGTCACAGAGCTCGCGCACGCCGGCGTGGAATCCGGCGGGCGGAACCAGCGACCCACCGGCGTTCTGTAGCGGCTCGAGGAAGATCCCGGCAACGGTGTCGGGACCCTCCTGGATGATCAGCGTCTCGATCTCGCGCAACAGCGATGCGGTGAACTGCTGTTCGGTCTCACCGGCGGGCCGCTTGTAACGTTTGCTGTTGGTGATGTGCCGCGACCCGTACATCAACGGCTCGAACTGCTTGCGCAGGTTGGTCATCCCGTTGAGCGACAGGGCGCCCATCGACGTGCCGTGGTAGGCGGCCCGGCGCGACAGGAATTTGATCCTGGTGTATTCACCGCGTGCCTGGTGGTACTGCCTGATCAGCTTGATGGCCGCCTCGTTGGATTCACCACCACCGGAGGTGAAGTACACGCGATCCAAACCGGGCGGCGCGAGTTCGGCGATCTTGGCGGCCAGCTTCACCGCCGGCGGGTGGGCCACCCCCCAGTTGGTGTAGTACGGCAGATCGGCCATCTGGTTGCGGACCGCATCGCCGATCTCGGCCCCGAAGCTGTATCCGACGTTCACACAGAACAATCCGGCCAGAGCATCGACGTATTCGCGGCCGTGCGCGTCCCACAGGTGGCTGCCATCGCCCCGCACCATCACCGGTGGCGGGGCGTCCGTGTATGCGGTACCGGGGGTGAAGCTCATGACGAGGTGACGCTGGGCCAGCCGGCCCAGGTCGTTCGTGTCCAGGTCGGGAGCCGCAGCGTGCTGGGCCTCGATGATGTCGGTCATGGGTGGATGCCGTCCTCTCGGTTGATGGCGATACGTGGCGAGCGCAGTTCGTGGGCGATGTCGTCGACGATGGCGTGCTGGTAAGCCAGCACCCGCGTTGTGGGCTGCTGGGCGATGAACGTCTGCTCGAACGGATCGACGACGTCGGTGCGGATACCCGACAGTGTCTCGATGACGGCAAGCCCGCAGAAGGGAACGGCCGACTCGGCATAGCCGCCCTCGTGCACCACAACCAGTCGCCCGTCGCACAAGCGGTCGGCGACCTCGTGCACCAATCGTGTCATCTCCCGAAAAGATCCGGCGTGCAACAACTGCCGGGCCAGAGGGTCGACGGCGTTGGCATCCAAACCGCTTGCCACCACGATGAGCTCGGGACGGAAGCGCTCCAGGGCCGGGATGACGATGGCGCGCATGGCGTGCAGGTAGGTGTCATGCCCGGAGCCCGGCGGCAACGGCACATTGATGTTGAAGCCGCGGCCCGGACCGTCGCCGCGCTCGGTCACGGCGCCGGAGTCGACGGGAAAGCAGTTCTCTTGGTGCAGCGAGATGGTCAGCACGTCGTCCCGCTCGTAGTAGATATGTTGGGTGCCGTTGCCGTGGTGCACATCCCAGTCGATCACGGCGACCTTGCCCAGTCCGCGGCTTGCCTTCGCGGCCTCGATCGCGATCGGGATGTTGGCCAAGAGGCAGAATCCCATGCCGGTATCGGGCAGGCAATGATGTCCCGGCGGTCGCGACAGTGCGAAGGCGTTGGGATGCTTGCCGTCGAGCACGTCCAGGACGGCTTGTTTGGCCAATCCCGCAGACAGCGAAGCGATGTCGAAACCCCCGTGGGAGAACAGCGCTTCGGGGCCGATCTCGCCGCCGCGGTCGGCACTGAGCGCCTGGAACCGCCTGATGTACTCGTCGGTGTGCACCCGCTGCAGATCGTCGACGGTGGCGGGGTCGGCGCTACTGACCGCCAGCCTGGCGGTCAAGCCTGAGACGTCGAGCAGCGACTTCAGGCGGCGCTTGGACTCCGGGGATTCGGGATGTCCGGCGCCCGCCAGCGGCTGTAGCCAGCCACCGACCGGGAGGAACAGGACCGCCTCGCCGGTGCTGTGCCACAGGCATAGCTCGTCGTGGTAGAAGCCCGTCCGTCCGTCGTCACATTTCCGCACGCTGGTCGCCTCTCACGGATTCTCTGCGCTTAACCGCAAAGAATGCCCGCACGCGGCGACGCAGTCAAGCCGGGGCCGGAATGCGGAGCGAGCGATCAGCCGCCCAGCCGAGTATCGGCGCGACGGGGCGAACGCGCGGAACTTAGAGTTCGGCGCCGGTGACAGAGCGTGCGTAGGACCGCAACAGCGCGGCGGCGGTCGGGACGTCCAACGACGAATTCCCCCCGTTGAGGTGCATGCCGTAAGCGTCCTCGAGAGCGACGAAGTTCTGGGCGATGGCCAGTACCGGCTCGGTGAGCGTGAACTGACCCGACGCTCGGCCGGCTTCGAGCACCGCGACGTAGAGCGACACCTCGCGGTCGAACAGCAGGGTCAGCAGTGTCCCATGGGAGGGGTCGCGACCCGCATTGACAGCCAATTCGTAGAGCGCCCGGTTGAGCATGTCATCAGCACCGGCCGGCAGACCCGATTCGATGAGATTGACCAACCGGTCGCGTGGGTCGTCGAGTTTGTTGATGGCCTCCAGCCGCCGCCAGTAGTACCGGTCCACCGCGCTGCGATAGACGTCGTCGATGAGGTCGTCGATCTCCGGGTAGTAGTAGGCCACCAGCCGGGGCGAGATCTCAGCCGCGTCGGCGATGTCCTTGGCCCGCATTCCGCCGACTCCGCGCAGCGCGATGACCTCGATGGCGGCCGACACGAGCTGGTGGCGTCGCGCGTCCTGGTTACGCACCCGCGCCATGACGACCCACCTCTCCGCTCGGCACCTCTCCCCGGTACCGTACCGGCCCCCGGCGGGCCGCACGAAATATTGCGCTGAAGCGCAGCTATTGCTTCAGCGGTGGTGCCGGCTGCGCCCAGAGCGCGCCGGCGGCCGATTCGGCGGTGCGGATACCGGCGGCCAGATCGACGGTGGCGACCAGGAGTTCGGGGGCTGCGCCGTGGGCGACTCGGCTCGCCTGCGCCGCAACGCTGCCGTCCGGGGCGATGATCCGGCTCTTGCCCAACAGGGCGCCGCCGCATTGATTCGCCATCACCCACCATTGCCCATTGGCCAGTGCATTGGCGGGATACAAGATATCCCACCAACTTTCGGTTTCCACCTCGTAGGCGCACGGCGCCACCACGACGCACGCGCCGCGGTCGTGCAGCAGCCGGGCATAGTCGGGATGGTCACCATCGAAACAGATGCTGATACCGACCGTGCCGATGCCGTCGACGTCCACGATCGTGGCCCGGTCCCCCGCCGTGAACACCCGATCCTCGCCGAGCGGTGTGTACAGGTACACCTTGCGGTGGGTCGCCGCCAGCCGGCCGTCCGGCGCGTACACCACCGCAGTGTTGTACAGGTCCGTGCCGTCACCCTCGGGCACCGTGCCGGCGAACAGCCACACCCGGTGCTCGCGGGCCGCCGCGGCGAGCGCCTGCCCGCGGGCGCCATCGAGCGGTTCTGCCGCTGCCGATGCATCGGCAGCGACTGTCGCCGGGTCATAACCGCACGGCCACAGCTCGGGAAGGACCACCAAGTCGCATCCGCGGGCCGCCAGGGTGGCGATGAAATCCAGCGCATCCCGCAGGTTGCGGTCGGGGTCCCCGCAGCGTGGCTGCCATTGCGCGATCCCGACGGTGACTGTGCCCGGCATGCGGACAGTATTCGCGCCTGGCGGCTGCCGACAAAACCCGTTCCGTCGATGCAGCGGTTCGGGTTCACCGATGAACGGCTCACTCGATCCGTAGTTCGCCCATCTCCGACCAGTCGTCGCCGTCCACCTCGACGTTGATGATCCGCGGTGTGCGGGCCAGCAGTGGACGCATGGCCGCGAGTCCGTCGCGGAAATGTTGTGATCGCACATGGTCGATGCCGGCCTGCTGATCCCGAAAGGCCTCCACCAGGATGTATTCCGCGTCGTCCACGACGCTGCGCGACCATTCGAACCACAGGTTGCCCGGTTCGGCTCGGGTGGCCGCGGTGAAATCGGCAGTGGTCGAGAGCCATTCGTCTCGCCGCTGCGGCATCACCTCGAACTTGACCACGATGAAAATCACCGGTGTGTTCCTTCCAGTAGTCCTGTGAGCGCGTAGTCCTTTGAGCGCACAGGCTCTCAGTAGATGTTCGACGGACGGACCATGCCCTCGGCCAGGTCACCGAAACCGGGTGCGATGATGGCTCCCGGATTTCCGATCACCTGCTCGACCACCGCCGTCTCGGTGGTGATCAGCAGGGCGGCGATGGACGCGGCGCTCTCCAACGCGGCACGGGTCACCTTCAGCGGGTCGATCACTCCCGCCTCGAACATGTCGCCGTATTCGCCTGTCAGCGCGTCGAATCCGTGGCCGAGCGGAAGATCCTGCACGATCTGGACGACGTCATCGCCCTCGAAACCGGCGTTGTGTGCAATCCAGCGCAGCGGCTCGGCCAGGGCCCGGCTGACCACCTGGGTGCCGACCGCTTCGTCACCGGGCAGCTGCAGCCCCGCCAGCGCACGGTGGGCCTGGGCCAGCGCCGTCCCCCCGCCGGACACGATGCCGGCCTGCATCGCCGCCCTGGTGGCCGCCAGGGCATCCTCGACACGCAACATCCGTTCCTTGAGTTCCACGCTGGTGGCACCGCCGACCCGGATCACGGCCACCCGCCCCGTCAACCGGGCTATCCGAAGCTCCAGGTTGTCGCGATCGGCGTCGATCCTGGCGCGATCGCGTTGGGCTCCCAACTGACTGACCCGGGCGTCGACCAACCGCTGGGCGCCATGTGCCCCGACGATCGTGGTCTGGTCCTCGGTGACGGTGACGCGTTCACACGATCCGAGGTGTTCACCGAGCACTTCGGACAATTCGATACCGGTGTCCTTGGCGATGACGTGACCGCCCAGCGCCACGGCCAGGTCCTCGAGTTCGGCCACCCGGCGATGCCCGAAGCCCGGCGCCCGGACCACCGCCGATTGCATGGTGCGGTGCATGTTGCCGCCTACGAGCAGCTGCAGGGCCGGTCCGTCGACGTCCTCGGCGAGCACGAGCAGCGGGCGGTCTGCACGCTTGGCCGCTTCGACGGCCGGCATGATGTCCTGCACCGCGGTGATCTTGCGGTTGGTCAGCAGTATCAGCGGATGCTCCAGGACAGCTTCCATCCGCTCGGGATCGGTGACCATGTACGCCGAGACGTAACCGTGGTCGAATTCGATACCGTCCACCACGTCGACCGTCAGCCCGAGCTCATCGCCCTCCTCGGTGGTGATCACCCCGCTCTCACCGACGTGCTCGACCGCGCGGAAGATCGCCTCGCCGATCGTCTCGTCGTCGCTGGCGGCCAAGGTGGCGATGCGCAGCAGGTCACCGCCGCCCACCGGGACGGACTGTTCGGTGAGCGCCTGCAGTACCACCGGAACGGTGCGTTCGATGCCCTTGCGCAGCCGCATCGGGTTGGCTCCGGCCTCGACCGCCCGCAATCCTTCCCGGACCATCGCCTGGGCGAGCACCGTGGCGGTGGTGGTGCCGTCGCCGACCACACCGTTGGTCTTCATCGCGACCTCCTTGACCAGCTGGGCGCCCATGTTCGCGAACGGGTCGGCCAGTTGGATCTCCCGCGCGATGGTGACACCGTCGTTGGTGATGGTGGGCGGACCGGTCAGCTTCTCCAGCACCGCATTTCGCCCTTTCGGCCCGAGCGTGACCTTGACCGCGTCGGCCAGTGCGTTGACGCCGTACTCCAGCCGGGCACGCGCATCGGTGTTGTACCGCAGTTCCTTGGCCATGGCCTGTTCCTTTCTGTCGGTCTTTCGGATCCGGGTTACGGCACGAGGATCGCGCGGCCGCGTACCCGGCCGGCATCGAGATCGTCGAGCGCGGTTTGGAAGTCGTCGAGCGCGTACTTGCTGGTGTGCAACGTGACCTTGCCCTGGGCTGCCAGCGTCATCAGCTCCTGCAGATCGTTGTAGGAACCCACCAGGTTGCCGATGAAATTGATCTCGGTCGAGATGATGTCGATGGTCGGGACATCGATGTTCTCGCCGTAGCCGACGACGAAGTAGTTCCCGGCGCGGCGCAACATGGCCACGCCTTCCTTGGTCGCGCCACCCTCACCGACGAAGTCCAGGACCGCCTCTGCGCCGTGTCCGCCGGTGAGATCACGGATCTGCTCGACGTGGGTACCGTCGGCGACGATGCCCCGGTCGGCGCCGATCTCGACGGCCAGCGCCACCGCCGCCGGATTGCGATCGACCACCACGACGGTGGCACCCGAGATCGCCTTCAGCACTTGGATGCCGATGTGCCCGAGACCACCCGCGCCGATCACCACGCACACGTCACCCGGGCGGGTGGCCCGCGCCACCTTCGCGACGGCGTGGTAGGCGGTCAGGCCGGCATCGGCGAGGGCAGCCACATCGGCAGGTTCCAGCGAATCATCGATCTTCACCACGCTGCGGGCGGTGGTGCGCAGGTACTCGGCGTACCCACCATTGGTGTCGATGCCGGGGAACCTGTTGTTCTCGCAGTGGACGTCGTTGCCGAAGCGGCACGCCCGGCACAGCCCGCAGGTGATCAGGGGATGCAGGATCACCTTGTCCCCCGGCGCCACGTTGGTCACCGCGTCACCCACGTCGTGCACCCACCCCGCATTCTCGTGACCGATCGTGTAAGGCAACGTGACCCCCGATTTCTCGGCCCATTGGCCTTCCAGGATGTGCAGATCGGTGCGGCAGACACCGGCACCGCCGATGCGGACCACCACATCCAGTGGCCCTCCGACGGTCGGGGCCGGCACGTCGGTCATCTGCAGTTTGGTGTGGTACCCGACCACCTGGACTGCCTTCATCGCGGACTCCTGGTTCTAGTGTTGGTGAATTGTGTTGCCGACGTCGCCTTCTCGCCGTAGCGGGTGGCCAGCAGGCCCCGGCAGAAATGCGCGTTCCCCTCGATCGAGATCCGCACCGACCGCGCGAACCGCAGCCGCATCGGCGCCTGCTCGGGGCGCAAGGGTCGGCCGTCCTCGTCCACCAGCACCCGGCTGTTGGCGCAGGTGCTCAAACCGACGGTGAACCGCCGGCGCAGCAGCGCCGATTTCTCGTCACCGTCCGGCAGGTCCCGCAGCATCAGCCGGTGCATGTCCTCGGCCGTGCAGCGGCCTGCGCGGATGGCGCCGACCACACAGCGCTCCATGGCCGCCGTGTGCGCCTTGCGCTGGAAGGTCTTTCGCAACTCGTCGAGGCTCTCGACCGCCTCGGACCCGAACGTGCCCAGGTAGCCCGCATCGGCGGCCAGTCCGGCATTGATCTTGTCGCTGTCGTGATGATCGTCGAGCAGTACCCGCACCTCCCCGATATCTTCGACCAGCCGCAGGGCATCCACGGTGTCCGACGCCATCAGATAGGCGAAGTTCGGCGAACAGAATGCCGTGGGCAGCCGCAGGTGCACGGTGACACCGGTGTCGTCGATCGCCACCGATCTGACGAAGCCGAGCTCGGTGATCGGTTGGTCCAGTTCCGGATCGAGCACCGTGTCCAGAGCCGCCCACACCAGGGCATCCACCGCGGCCAGCATCGCGGTCACAGCGGGACCGCCTCGGCGATGGCGATGGCGCTGTCCTGTCCGTGGAACTGGGTGGGAACGTCCAGGCCGTAGAGGGCGGCGGCGTTCAAGCCGAGGATCTTCTGCTTCTGCGCCACGGTGATCGACGGATACTCCAAACGCATGTCCTCCGGGATGTCGAAGTCGACGAACGTCTCCACCAGCCACTTCGGGGTCCACAGGGCGTAATCGCTGCCGAACAGGATCCGGTCCTCGCCCAGCCAGTAGAGCAGCTCGCCGATGATCTGGGCGAAGTAGCGCGGGCGGGTGTGGATGAACGGGAGCGCGACGGCCAGCCCGCCGTAGACGTTCGACTCCTGGGTGGCGATCCAGCAGAAGTCCTCCAGCCGGGGCAGTCCGACGTGCTCGACGACGAAGTTGAGCTCGAGATAGTCGGTGGCCACCTTGTCGACGTCCGCGACGTCGAAGGAATCCCGGTCCAAGGGCCGGATCGTCGGGCCCTTGTGTACGTGGATGTTTCGGATACCGAGGGCGATGCACTCTTCGAGGTAGCGCCGCGACCAGGGATCGTCGAGCTTGTAGCCGCGGGAATCGCCGTGCCATTCCGCCGTGTAGAGCTTGACGCCCTTCAGACCCATGCGCTCGGCATCGCGACGCAGCTGCTCCAGGCCTGCCTCACCGTGCCGGGGGTCGTAGGCGTGGTTGTAGGTCAGCTTGTCGGGGTGGCGGCGCGCCAGGCCGAACGCCTCCTCCGTCTGGCCGAAACCGTTGACATAGAAGTCGCTGAGCAGGGTGGCCTGGAAGATGGCGTGGTCGACGTAGCCGTCGACGAACAGATCACGCATCAACCGTTCACCGCCGTAATAGGTGTAGGTGTCGTAGTCCCACAGCGCGTCCGCCGGTGACAGGTTGCGGTGGTAGTCGTAGAAGCAGTCGATGAACTGCTTTCCGTGCACGTTCTTGTGGTTCGACGCGCGGCCGTCCCAGATGTGGACGTGCCCGTCGACGATGAAATAGGAGTTGCCGTCCTTGGTGTACATCGAGACTCCTTGCTGGTGGGGTTATTTCGCGGTGAGGTCGAAGCCGATGTACTCGGCCGCGTCTTCTGGGCTGGCGAACAGCAGCGTCTTGTCGTCAAGGTGCACCATGCGCCCGTAATGGGTGGAGCTGATCTCTTCGAAGATCGAACCGTCGAACTCCTCACCGAGGGCGTCGGTGAGTTCGGCGTAGTCGAAGTCCAACAACCGTTCACCGTCGACCCGGATCATCGAGGGATACTCGGTGAGCTCCACCCCGTCCTTGGCGCCCATCACGTCGGCGACGACTCGGCCGATCGGCGTGTTCATCAGTGTCACACCGCATTTGTTGGAGAACTCGGTGGCCGATCCGAACTGCATGCTCACTTGACCAACTCCTCAGGGGTATCGAGCTCGATTGCCTCGAGCAGGGATGCGAACTTCTCCTCGGCGGCGCCGAGGCTGGCCGCGAACGTGATCGTCTTCTCGGCCGGCTGCGACCACAACGGCTGCAGCGCACGGGCGGCCGCCAGGCAGCGCGGCACCCAGGTGGACAGCCAGGACGAGAACAGCAGCTTGTTGGAATCGCCGTACTCCTCGTCGCGGACGAGCAGCCGGAAGAGGTTTCGCGTGTAGGCCAGGTCGCGGTCGTAGTCGTGTTCGCCGGTACCGACGATGGTGGGGGTGATGTAGTCACCGTTGCGGGCGGCGATCTGCATCACCAGCTCACTGCGGAACAGCGAGCCGACCAGCTGCTCGAACACGATGTTGGTGGCGAACAGCAGCTCGCACCAGTCCGCGACGGCGGTCAGCCGCTCGACCACCTCACGGGTGGGCTGCCATTCGGGGGCGGACTGCCAGACCTGTCGGTGCGCCTGGCCGTCGAAACCCGGTGCCTCTTCGGACAAGTCGAGATTGAACAGCGCCAGATCCTGCGCGAAGCGCATCTTGTGGGCGGCGTTGACCGCCACCGCGGTGTTGATCATGTTGGTCGGCGCGGACCGTTGGATGGAGGTGAAGACGTGCAGCGCCAACCCGTTCTCGGCGTGCATCCAGGCACCGACGTTGCGCTCCAGGAAGGTCAGCCAGGCACCGTTCCACCCGTCGTACACCTTGGCCCGCTTGGCGTTCTTGAGGCACAGTTCCACCTGCTTGACCACCGCGGTGTTGTTCCGGTAGATGGTCTGGTCCCATTCCTCGTTCGGGTCGAGGAAGGCATGCCAGTTGGCGGATTTGGCAGCCGTCCAGTCCTGCGGGTAGCCGCCGGGGCCGTTGCCGAATCCGTAGATCCACCCCTGGGACAGATGCCGTTCGGGGTCGGGCTGCACGTCGACGGTGACGTCCTCGTACATCGTGGAGCGCAGTTTGGCGGGCTGATAGTAGGTGAACTTCCGGCTGCGCGAACTCGGGAACTCCAGTGCCCCCGCCTCGGAGTCGGTGAACTCGATCTTGGGGAAGCTGCGCTGCTTCGTCGTGGTGGGCGAGGGCCCCGTAGTGGCTGTGGACATGGTTCTCTCTTTCTGTGGGCGGCAACCGGTCAGTCGAAGATCGGGCTGGTGAACTTGTCGTAGAACACCTGGTCTTTGGGCACGGCGTGGGTGTCGAGCAACTCAAGGGCGGCATCGACCATCGGAGGCGGCCCGCACAGATAGATCTCCGAACGGGCGATATCGCCTTCATGCCGGGCGACGACGTCGGTGACGTTGCCGTGTTCGACGGTCACCGTGTCGGGGAGCTCACCGGCCATCGACTCGGACAGGCAGGCGGTGAAGGTGAAATCCACCAAACCCGCCCCCACCTTGGCGATTTCGTCGAGGTAGAAGAGGTCGGCCGCGGTCCGGGCGCCGTAGTAGAACCGCACGGCGCGCGGGCTCGCGGTCTCGCTCATGTGCCGCAGCAGCGCCAGTACCGGCGCCATACCGGCGCCACCGGCGACGCAGATCACCGGCAGAATGTGACCGTCCTTCAGCGTGGAGGTGCCGTACGGCCCGGTGATGGTCAGTTCGTCACCGACGCCGATCCCGTCGTCGAGCAATCCGGAGAACTTTCCGCCGGGGTACTTCTTGATCAGGAACTCCACCTGCCCCGGCGTGGCCGCGGTGCTCGCCATGGAGAAGGACCGGTGCTCATCGGTGCCCGGGATATGGATGTCGGCGTATTGGCCGGCCTTGAACTCGAAGGTGGTCGGCTCGACCGCCAGCAGTCGCAGCGAGACGATGTCGCGGGTCACCGGCTCTACCGCGGCGACCCGAGTGCGGACATCCTGGATCGACACGCCGCCCAGGAGCTCGTCCTCGTCGAAGTTGAGCAGTTCGATCGTGCAGTCGCTGAAGGCGTGCGACCGGCACAGCAGCACGTAGCCCTCTTCGACCTCGGCATCGTTGCAGGCGAACGTCGAATAGTTGTCCATCTGGACATCACCGTCGAGCAGGTAGGACTTGCAGGCCGAGCAGCGGCCCTCGCGGCAGCCGTGCATCAGGTGAATGCCCTGCCGAAACGCGGCGTCCAGGATGTTCTCGTCCTCCGCGACATCCATCTCGATGTCGACGGGTTCGAAACTGATGCGATGGGTGTCAGCCACCGTGCCTCCTCACAGGCGTTGGCGTTCTCGGGTGGGATCCGGTGGGTGGCGCAGGACCAGGCGGCACGCCACCCACCGGAGAACGGGACGATCAGGCGGTGACGGCACCGGCGCGGTAGGCGGCGATATGCGCCTGCCGCTCCTCATCGTTCATCTCGTTGAGCAGCACGTTCGGGCTGTTGAAGGTGTTGCCGCGGACGTCGTCGAGCGTCCACATCTTGCTCGGGTCCAGATCCAGGTGCGGTTGACCGATCAAGGTCTTGCCGTCGTCGCGGACATAGCCGAGATCGGCGACGATATCGGCGAGGTCCTTGCCGTGGTGCAGGGTCTCCCATTCCCGGAATCCGGTGAGCCGGCCCATGTTCGGTGTGGGTCGCCCTTCGTACTCGCCCCGGAACGCCACCGCGTCGGTCCAGTGGCAGGTTTCCGAGCAGTAGGTCCGCCATTGGCCGTCCACCTTGTCGACGACCATGTCCTCCCGGATCAGTGCGGGCACCATGCACGTCCAGCAGCGGTGCGGGTACTGGTAGCCGACCTCCTCGAAGGCGATCGGCTTGTTCCGGCCCGGGTAGGCCAGCCTGTTGTACGCCTCCCACCAGCGGCCGAACTTCGAGTACCAGCCCGGGTACTTCTCCTCGAACCACTCGAAGTCGGTGTCCGTCATGGTGTCGATGCGCCAGTAGTTGACCGGCCAGCCGGTGGCGAAGAACCGGGCCACCTCGTGCACGTAGTGCTTGTCGACGATGCGCTTCCACGCTTCCTCGACCAGATCGTGCGGGATGGACAGGCCGTACTTCTCCAGCGGCAGTAGGTAACTGCGGTAGTAGTCGTCGTAGATCCAGCGCCGCCACATCTCGGCGTAGCTCTCCCGGTCTTTGCGGCGGTCCTTGGTGCCGTATTCGATGAAGGTGCCGATCGCTGCGTCCACCACGCAGTGGTTGTTCCACCACGCATAGCGCAGATCGCGTTCCAGCAGCGGGCGGTTGCGCTCGTCGGCCAGCGCCATCAGCAGGATCGAGTACCCGTTGGAGATGTGCCGCGACTCGTCGGACTGCACGGAGTGGAAAACGGTGGGCAGCAGGTAGTCGCCGTTGGCCGCGGCTTCGTCCGGCATGGCGACGAACAGGGTGTTGGTGAATGCGGTTTCGGCAACCACCGTGAGGTAGATGTTGGCTGCGGTGATGGCGTCCCCGGTGATGAAGCCCTCGCCGAACTGGCGCCCGATGGTGCCGGCGTAGTTGTTGGCGAACGCCTTCTCGGTGATGTCGAAGCCGGCGGGGTCGATGTAGTTGTTCATGTACAGCTTCTTGAGGTTCATCTGGATGGTGGAGTGCCGAACCTCGTCGATCATCTGGACGGCCAGGCCGTTGTGGATCTCCGGATTGGGCACCGCGTCGATGGCCATCGGCATCGCGCGTGCCGCGGAGATCTCCGGGAACGGGATGATCGAAAGGAACAGCTTCTGCCACTCCAGCCAGCGCTGCTGGACTTGCCGGAACATGTTGCCGCGGATGGCACCGTCCATGGCGCCGTACACGCGGTTGTCCTTCTCCTCTTCCATCGGGAAGTAGGACCGCATGATCTGCTTGAGGGGGTCCTTCTTGGGAGCTTTCTCGAAGGTGTAGTCCGTGCCGAATCGGGTGGCCGGTGTGGCGAACGTCGGTTCCCACGAGAGCTCGGTGATCTTTGCATGGGCCTTGGTCAGGCTTTGCCTACTCAAAGTGCGCCTCCTGTGTGCGGGCCACCGCTGGGCTGCGGTGGTGATGCACACAGATGCAACCCCGGGACATCGCCGATAGCCGTCTCACTATGAGATGTGGGTCACACTCGCACAGCGCGACGGCGCGTCTCATTTTGAGACGCACGTCACAGCACCGGGGTCTATTCTCCTAGGGCATCCACTTCGACGTCGAGGTAGCGCAGATGGCCGACAGCATCCGCACCGCCGGTGATTTGCGCCGGGCCCGGGAGGAGTTCCTGGCCGGCGGCGGCGCCCACACGGGCGTGGTCACACCCGATGTATTGAGTTCGTGGCGCCGATCGCAAGCACTGGACGTACATCCCGACCGGGTGGAACTGCCCTTCGTACGGGAGCCAGATCCCGAGACTCCGTTGCTGGCAGCTGCCACACCGGTGCTGCGACGAGTCGCGAGCGACCTGGCCGCGCAGGCGGTGAGCGTCATCCTGACCTCTGCCGACGGTGTGGTGCTCGACAGGGTGGTATCCGACCCGGCGATCCTGCGCGCGCTCGACGAGGTCCGGCTGGTGCGCGGCTACAGCTACGCCGAGGAGTTCGCGGGCACCAATGGCATCGGCACCACGCTGGAAACCGGCACGCCCACCTTCATCCGCGGTAGTGAGCACTACGTCGGAACGCTGGACCGGCTGGCTTGCGCCGGGTCGCCGATCCGGGACCCGGTGACCGGCAGGGTGCTCGGCGTCGTCGACCTGACCTGCTGGGCCCGTCAGTCCGATCCGCTATTGTTCGTGCTGGCCAAGAGCGCCGGCAGCCAGATCGAGGACCGGCTGACCGCGTTACGCAACGAGAGCGAAACCGCGCTCTTGGACTCGTATCTCAAGCACACCCGCCGATATCCGGGCGGTGTGCTCGCCATCGGCGGCGATGTCGTGCTGATGAATCCCTATCTGCGCCGGACCCTCGACGCCGGTGATCAGAGCACGCTGCTCGACCACGCCGCCGAGATGGCCCACAGTGCCGATCCGTCAACCGCCATCATGACGCTCCCTACCGGTGTCAGCGTGAAAATGACTGTCGCAGAATCTATTACGGCGCGTAACGCACAGCGCAGCGCGGTTCTTCACGTCCATCTGAACAACCACTTCGCCATTGCCGGGCGCGGCTCGGCGGAGGCGATTCCGCGGCTCGCGGGCCGAAGCAGTTCATGGCTGCGCAGCTGCCAGCAGGTCGACCGGTGTTGCCGCGACCGGGATTGGGTGGTGATCGAAGGCGAGCGCGGGTCCGGACGGGCGCGGCTGGGTCAGGCGGTCGCCCAGCATGTGAATCCGTCCCGCACGGTGCGGGTGCTCCGCGCCGAGGACTTCTCCACCACAGATGCCGTCATCGCCGAGGTGGAAGCCGAGACCGACGGCGACGATTTCGCGGTGATCATCGCCAATGTCGATGCGCTACCTGATGAGTCGCTGGATCCGCTGGCCGCGGTACTGCAGACCCGCGCGGGCCGGGGTTGGGTGGCCGCCACCATGGGGACCGAGCAGCGCTCCCCCATGGTCGACGCGCTGCTGCTGCCCTTCTTCACCCACACGGTCACCGTTCCCGCCCTGCGGCACCGGATCGAGGATCTCGAACAACTCGTTCCCGCATTACTGCGTGAACTGACCCGCGGGGCCGACGTCCAGCTGGCGCCCGAGGCGATGCGCCAACTGGCCAAGCTGCCGTGGCCGGGCAACGTCGCCCAGCTGCGTAAGGTTCTTGCCGAGACGGTGGCCGTGCAGCGGTCCGGCACCATCGGCATCGACAAGCTGCCCGCGGAGTGCCGCTCGTTGGCCCGGCGCCGGCTCACCCGGATGGAGGCCCTGGAACGCGACGCGATCGTGCGCAGCCTGCAGGAGAACTGCGGTAGCAAGGCGATCGCCGCCGAGGCGCTCGGGATGTCGCGCGCCACCATCTATCGAAAGATCAAGGAGTTCGGCATCGCCTGACCGGGTGACGCGGATCGTCGAGCGCTGACCCGGCCCCGCGCCGTCAGGCCGTCACGTGTCTGCGGGCGTGGGCGATCGCCTCGTCGAGGGTGTCCACCAGATGGTTGTCGTGGCGCAGACCCTCGAAGACACCGACATTTCGCAGCAGCGACTCATGTTCGGGCTGAACGCCTTTGATGATGACGGTGATGCCGCTGGCTTCCAGCTCGCCGGTGATCTGGGCCAGGGTGTGTGCCCCGGTGGCGTCGAGCAGCCCGAGCTGGGACAGCCGGATGATCACCACGTCGACCTCGGGATGACGCGCGTCGCTGATCGCTGCCGAAATGCGCTCGGCCGCGCCGAAGAACATGGCACCGTCCAGACGGAGCAGCGCGATCCGCTCATCCCCCGGCTCGGCCGGCCCGGGGAGTTCTTCCCGCGCGACGCTGCTGCGGCGGGCCAGGCCCCGCAGGGCGAACAGCGCGGTCACCGCGATACCGATCTCGACGGCATCGATGAGGTCGAAGCAGACCGTGACGACAGCGGTCAGCGCGAACGTGACCGCGCTCGACCGGCTGGCCCGCACGATCCGGGCGATGCTGCGGTACGGGACCATTCGCACCGCGGTCACCATCAGCACCGCGGCCAGGGCCGCGAGCGGGATTTCCCCCACCGGGCCGCTGGCGAGGTACACCACGGCCAGCAGCAGCACCGAATGCGTGATGGCCGCGAGCCGGGTTCGCGCACCCGAGCGCACGTTCACCGCGGTGCGCGCGATCGCGCCGGTTGCCGGCATCCCACCGAACACTCCGGAGGCGACCGAGGCCAAGCCCTGACCCACCAGTTCCCGATCGGGGTCATAGGGTCCGGTCGCGGACATCGCCGCGGCGACCCGAGCCGAGAGCAGTGACTCGATGGCCGCCAGGGCGGCGATCGCCAGTGCCGCACCGGCGAGTGTCTTCAGCGCGGCGAGGTCTGTGTGCGGCCACTGCGGAGTCGGCAACTGGTCGGGTAACGCGCCGATGCGCGTGACCGTCAGGCTCACGCCCGCCGCCAGCACGGTCGCCGCGACGACCGCCAGCAGTGAGGCCGGGAGCGCCGAATGCAGCCGAGGTAGCACGACCATGAGTGCGGCCGTCACCAGCACCACCACCAGTGCGGCACCGGCGGTGCCGATGTCGGCCGCCGCAACCACCTGCGCCGCGGCCGCCAGTGGTGGCCGGCCCTGCGGGACCGGCTGGCCGAGGGCGGCCGGAACCTGCTGCAGGAAGATGATCACCGCGATGCCGAGGGTGAACCCTTCCATCACCGGCCACGGGATGAAGGTCACGGCGCGCCCGAGCCCGGTCAGACCGGCGACGACGACGATCACGCCGGCCAGCACGGTGACCAGCGCGACGCTGCCCACCCCGTAATGCGCGACGATGGGCGCCAACACCACCGCCATTGCCCCGGTCGGACCCGATACCTGCACGTGCGAGCCGCCGAACACCGCCGCCACCACGCCGGCGACCACGGCCGTCACCAGGCCGGCCGCCGCGCCGACACCCGAGCTGATTCCGAATGCCAACGCCAGCGGCAGTGCCACCACCCCGACCGTCAGCCCGGCGACGAGGTCACGTGTCCAGGTGGTCCGCAACCCGGTGTAGTCGGCGGTACGCGGCAGCATCCGAACGGCGCGGCGTACCTGCTGGCTGATCACGTCGACGATCCGATGGGCGGTAAGGATCCCACCACGTCCAGCCGATCACGCTGTGCGGCAAGGGTGTCCACCAGGAAGGTGCGAGCGATCACCAACAGTTCGGCGATCTTCGGATGCGCGAGCCGGTAGTAGACGGCATTGCCGACGCGCTGCCCGCTGACCACGTGGTGGCGCTTGAGCACGGCCAGGTGCTGCGAGAGCAGAGTCGGCTCGAGATCACTTTCGGCCAGGATGGTGCTGACCGGCGTCGGCGCGCTGTTCGTGGACAGGATCTCCAGTACGCGGATACGCGCCGGATGCGCCAGGGCCTTGAACAGATTGGCCTTGATCTCGTACAGCGGTCGCTCCGGCCCGCCCAGGAAGCTGTCCGCCACGTCGCTCGGCCTTCCGGATAGTGGATTGAGGTAATTCGCAATCCATCATACCGCTAGCTATGCTTGGTCCATGCCGACCCAACGCGTGCCCTCAGCCAGACCGGGCGCGCTGCAGTACATCGCGTATTGCTACGGAAAGCGGTTGCCGGATTCCATGCGGGCCTGGGTCGCCCAGGACCTGGCGGGCCCGGGCGCGACGGTGCGCATGATGGCCAGGGTTGCCGTGCCGGCCGTCCTGGTCCTGGCACCCATCTGGTTCATCCCGATGTCGCTCTATCTGCACGTGAGCATGACGCTGCCCATCTTCATCCCGTTCGTGTTCTTCTCGCACGCGCTCAACAAGGTGTGGCGGCGCCATATGCTGGCCAAGCACGGCTTGAGCACCGATCTCGTCGACAAGCTCTCCCGCGAGCGCAACGCACACGTCCACCGGGCCTACGCCGAGCGCTACGGTCCGAGATCCGGCGGGCCCAGCAGCCACGACATCTGACGGGTGCCGGCGGCACCCGGAAACGATTCGACGGCTCGCGCGCTACCGCTGCTGCAGCAGTGTGACCGGGACGGGCTTGCCGAGGACCTGTTCGGCCGCGCGGTGCCCGGACAACAACGCCCCGTTCACCGTCGCCGGATCGGTACTCCACGTCGCCTCGCCCGCCAGATGCAGCACGCCACCCACCGGGGTGGCCATCGCATCGTGATCGTGATGCGACGCGCCCACCGCCACATACGAATACGAACCGCGAGACAACGGATCGCTGCCCCACCCGGTCACCCATGATCGGACCGGCTCTGCAACGCGCTCACCGTAGATCCGACGCAGGGAGCTCAGCACCGAAGCGACGGCCTGTTCATCGCTCATCGCCTCCACCTCGCGGCCGCGGGGTCCACCGGCGAACGTCAACAACATCGGCTGCCCACTGACCGCTGACACGTCGTACCAGGAATGCCAGGTATCGCCGGCGGCACCCTGTTGCCGGATCGCGTACACACCGTCGGGCCAGAATCGTTGCGGGAACTGAAGGAACACCTTGACGAAGACGCCCATGCCCAACCGCTCGATCGGGCCGGCGACCACATCGGGCAGGGCAGGCACGAATTCGATCGAGCCTGCCTTGAGCACCCCGAGCGGGACGGTGATAACCGCGTTGGGTGCCTCGAAGGTGGCCGAATCGGTCTCGACTCGCACGCCGGTCTCCGACCAGCTGACCGTCCGCACCAGCTGTTCGAGCCGAATATCGAGTCCGCGAGCGATATTCACGGCCAGCTGGTCATAACCTCCCGGGAAGATCACCTCGTCTCCGACAATCGCGTCCTCGTCCAAGCCGTGCGCCGCGACATCGCTGATGTGCGCGCCACACTGCTCTTCGGTGCGGTGACGGTAGAACTCCCACACCCGTTGGCCCCGCTCGGTGTCCCAGGCCTGCGCCGCCAGCGCCCGTGCCGCCACGTCGGCATAACTCTGCCCCGGCGTCGATCCCGCAACGATCCGCTCCAGTTCGGCGTCCGCGGCATGGACGTCGTCGGCCCACCGCCGTGCGCTGGCCGGATCCAACGGCCGGAAATCTGGGCCGTAGTTGGCGATCGGCCGGCTGTCGGGTTGGAATGCGCCCACGGTGAACTCCACGGTCTGCATCCCGAACGCCTCGGCCAGGTCTGTCAACGGGTTGCCTTCGACACCGTGAATCCACGACGCACCCAGATCAACACAGAATCCCGCGGATCGGTCGGTCCACAATCGACCGCCCACCCGGTCCCGCGCCTCGAGCACCACCACCCGCTGACCGGCCTGGCTCAGCAGTTTCGCCGCGGTGAGACCGGCCACGCCGGCGCCCACCACGATAGTGTCGAAGGAGTTCATCGCATTCCTCTTCGGTTCTGTTGTCATCGATCGCGAAGTTCGGTCAGCACCCGGTCCAGTGCGTCGACGAAGACATCCGCCTCATCGAGGGTGAGCGTGAGCGGTGGTTTGATCTTGAGCACGTTCTGGCGCTCGGACGTGGCCTGCAAGATGATGCCGTAGGCCAGAATGCGCTCACACAGCCACTCGGTCTCATCCGTTGCGGGGGTGCGCGATTCGCGGTCGGTGACCAGTTCCACACCGAGGTAGAGGCCCGCCCCGTGCACCGTCCCGATGAGCGGGTGCGTGTCGGCCAGCTGGCAGAGTCGTCGCCGCAGGTGGTCGCCGACCCGATCCGCGTTGGCCTGCAATCCTTCATCGCGGATCACGTCGAGCACGGTCGAGCCCGCCACCGCGCTCGCGGGCGCTCCGGCTGCGGAGGAGAAGAACATGCCCTCCTCGCGCAGTGCGTCGGCAATCTCACGGCGGGTGATGACGGCACCGACCGGATACGCGTTTCCCGCGGCTTTGGCGACGGCGATGATATCGGGGATGACGCCCTGGAATTCCGAGCCCCAGAACGCCTTTCCGAGCCGCCCGTAGCCGACCTGCACCTCGTCGGCAATCGCGAGGCCGCCGTGTTGCCGGACGGCCGCATAAACTCCGGCCAGGTAGCCCGCCGGCGGGATCACCCCACCGGCGTTACCGAACACGGGCTCACAGATGAACGCCGCCGGGGCGCGGTCCTGAGCGACGAGCTCCGCCGCGACCTCGGAAACCTGAGCCGCGTAACGCGATCCCGCGTCCGGTCCGCGAAAGGGTCCTCGATACGTGTTGGGCGCGTCGACCAGGTGCACCCAATCGGGTCGCGACGACAGGGCACTGGGATTGTCGAATGCGGATGTGCTCACCGAGTCGGACGCCATGGTCCAGCCGTGGTAACCCTCGCGCACCGCGATGACATCTCGTCGCCCGGTGGCGACCTGGGCGAGCCGCAGGGCGAGGTCGACCGCTTCGGAGCCGCTGTTCACCGGAATCACGGTGTCCAGTGCCGGATCCGGCGAGCGGGCGGCCAGGCGCTCCGCGAAATCGGCGTAGGCCTGGTACAGGAACCGCGAGTTGGTGTTGAGCAGGTGAAGTTGCCTGCCGACCGCGTCGGCGAGCCGGGGGTGACAGTGTCCGATGGCCGTGACATTGTTGACCATGTCGAGGTAGGCCCGGCCTTGGGTGTCGATGAGCCTGGTGCCCCACCCACGTTCGATCTGAGGCGGCTCGGTGTAGTAGCGCTCGGCGGCGCCGCCCATGGCGCGGTCGCGGCGCTCCCGTGCCGCGCTCAGCTCGAGGAGCGGGTCGGACACGGATGCGATGCCCAGGACTGGTGAAGGGTCTGCCGCACCGTCGGTCTCGTATTCGTCGTCGGGGCCGGCGAACAACGGCTCTGCGGATGCGTCTCGCACTCGGCGGGTGACGACGATCCGGCCGAGCCCTTCTGGATCCGGACGTACCCGGCCGATCGGTTCGCCGGCGCGGGCCTCGCCGTTGGCGGCAAGACTCGTGACACCCTCGATCCGCAGCACCACCCCGTTGTCGCTGAGCTCCACACCGGATTCATCCTGGAGCAGCTCTCCCGAAAAGGGCGCGCTGACAACGGTTCCCGGGCGAGTCCACACTTCGACGCAGCGGGCCCGCGTCGGTGCGGGTTGCCCCACGTCGAGCGACACACGACTGAGCCGGGCCTCCCCGAACCGCATTGCGGCGACGGGCGCGCCGGCCAGCGACTCACGGACCAGCTCGCGCTCCACGCCGGACGCGAGCCAGCGCCCCCGGTCGAGCGCTTCGCTGCGGATACCGAGGTCCAGCACGACGGCACGATGCAGTCCTGCAACGACCTCGGCGTAGTCCAATCCCGGGATATGGGCCCGGCCGGCCGCCAGCCGCAGTTGCGGAATGGCCTGCGCCGCATCGCAGTCCACCGCCCGCTCGAACACCTGCCATTCGTGCTCGAGACGCTCGCGGGCGTATTCGTTGTCCGGGTCGATGCGCAGCTGCGACCATCCGCTGACGGCCAGTACCGCCCCGCGCAGGATCATCATCGGCCAGATGGCGGCGAGTTCGTCGTCGCTCAGCGTGACGCTGCCGACGAATCCCCGAACCGCTCGGCCGACCATGGCCAGACTGTCCGTGCGCCCGAGAACATCGGCCGCCAGTACGGCCAGTTCGGCCACGCGCCACGACGTGATGACGTCACCGAGATCCACCACCCAGAGCGTGCCCTGGCCGTCTCGAAGCACATTGTCACTGGTGAGGTCTCCGTGGATGATCTGTCGCGGCAGTGCCGCAGCCAGCGCGTCCAGTTGCGCGGCCGCGTGCCGGGCTGCACGTAGACAGACCTCGCGGCGGTCGGGCGGGAGATCGCCGGACAACGCCTCGACGACATCGAGGCTGCGGCTGAGTTCCCATTGCAGCTCTCGGTGCGAAGCGGGGTGCTCGAGGCTCGCGAGCGCGGCGACGGTGCGCCCGGCCAGTGCGCCCAGTTGCTCCGCGAGCACCCCGGTCATCGGCCCGCAGTCGGCAATCGCATCCCCGGCGACCAGCTCGAACGCGCAGGCGCGCGCCACACTTCCCTCGGGCGTGCGGACCTCGACCGATCGCAGCCCGTGCCCGGTGGACAGCACCGCAGGCGTTGCGATTCCCGCGGCCCGCAACCGGTCGGACACCGCGGCCTGCAGCTCCAGCACGTCGGCCGGCACCGAAGGGTGATTGACCTTGAACAGCAGTCCGTTACCGGCGTCCGGATCGACGCGGTAATTCCGGTCCTGTTGACTGCCCAGCTCGACGACGGCGCCGCGGATGCCGAAGTGCTCGGCCACTAGTTCGGCGGCTTGCTCGGCTTCCACGCCGGGGCGCACGAGGCGCCACCGATCACTGGTCACGCTATTCCCACCTGACTCATCAATTCGAACCATGCCGATCTTGTCAGTCACTATACGTCACTGATCGCGGTCTTTCTATGACTTATCAACACCAGACGGGAATCAGCGCACCCCCCACTCGAAGCGATGTGTCCGGATCCCGTAGTAGGTGAACGTCTCGGCACGAGCCACCCCAGGAGTGGCCCGCACCTTCTGGTTGATCACTTCGAAGAGTCCGGCCTGGTCGGTGGCGATGACCTCGACCAGCAGGTCGTAACGGCCGGCCGCGAGCACCACATAGATCACGTCGTCGATCTCGTTGAGCGCCGCCGCGATGGCCTCGATGTCTCCGTCGGCGACGATGCCGACCATGGCCATGCTGCGATACCCCAGGCGGAGCGGATCGGTGATGCCGACAACCTTCAGGATTCCGCGGTCTTGCAGTCGCATGAATCGCTTGCGTGCGCCACCGGCGGTCAGGCCGACGAGTTCCCCCAGTTCCGCGTAACCGATCCGGCCGTCCTTCTGAAGCGCCGTGATCAGTACTCGGTCGATCTCATCGAGCTCGTCATGAGCCTCAGAAGGAGGCGATGTCATGTTCTTCTCCCCGAATGAGCGCGGTGGCGCGCTGGGTCCAGCCGAATGCGCATCGTAACCGACACCCAGCGGCGCGAAGGGCTGCCTGCGCGATGCGTGTGAAGGCATGTGGCGTCCATGACATCCCAGCGGTGCCGGCGGCTACGGTGACATCATCCGCTACGCCAGGAGCCCCGACGATGCGTTACGCCGCGATGCAGCTGTCGATACGCACGCCACGATTGCGTCTACACCAGCGCGAGGCAAGCGACGCCGAGTGGAATCACGAACTTCTCGGTGAGCGTGACGGCGGGACAACCGAGTCCTTGGAGAGCGTCCGCCGCCGGATGGCCGAGCAACGAGAGATGGCCCGCGAAAACGGAATCGGACTCGCGACGATCCGCAGGCGCTCCGACGAAGAACCACTGGGCTACTGCGGACTCATCGTCGGCCGCTGCACCCTGGACGAACCCGAGATCGCCTACGAGCTGTTCCAACGGTTCCACGGGCACGGGTACGCGACGGAAGCGGCTCGCGCGGTGCTGGCCGCAGCATTCGCCACAGGTCGGACCCGAATCTGGTCGACCGTCGGCGCCTGGAACGAGGCGTCGCTGCGCGTCCTGGACAAGATCGGGTTCGACCGCCATCACGAGACCCTCGATGAACGCGGCCGGCCGTTGATCTATTTGGTGTGCGAGGCCCCACCCTCACCACCACCCGGAATAATCGATTCCAGGTCAAGACTTGACCCTCACGTCACGTGAGGCACCAATGTGGCCGACATGGCGCAGGAGACACCGGTGGACGAGCTGACCGTGGGCGAGGTCGCACGGCGATTCGGCATCACGGTCCGCACGCTTCACCACTACGACGAGATCGGGTTGCTGACCCCGAGCCGGCGTGCCGCCGCAGGCTATCGGGTGTACGCACCGGCCGACCTGACGCGCTTGTCGCAGATCATCGTCTATCGCCGACTGGAGCTATCGCTCGAGGAGATCGCGGATCTGCTGAACGAGGGCGACACCGTCAGCCACCTGATTCGCCAGCGCGAACGCGTCATGACCCGACTCGACGAGATGAAGGAGCTCGTCGAGGCAATCGACCAGGCATTGGAGAAGGCGATGACCAATACCCCCATGTCCGACGACGACATGCGCGAGCTGTTCGGCGACGGTTTCGACGACTATCAGGCCGAAGCCGAGCAGAAGTGGGGTCAAACCGAAGAATGGAAGGAGTCGCAGCGACGCAAGCAGCGGTACGGCAAGCAGGACTGGGTTCGGATCAAGGCCCAGGGCGAGGCCGCCGAAAAGGCGCTGGCCGACGCGTTCCGCTCGGGGCTGCCGGCCGACTCGGTGGAGGCGATGGATGCCGCAGAACGGCATCGCCTGCAGGTCAATCGCTGGTTCTACGAGTGCCCGCCGGCGTTCCATCGCACGCTGGGCGACATGTACGTCAGTGACCCGCACTATGTCGCCAGGTACGACGAAGCGTTCGGACTCCCGGGCTTTGCCGCCTACTGCCGCGCCGCAATCCATGCGAACGCGGACCGCGCTGAGCGGACCTGATGGCGGGTCGGGTTCGACCGTCAGGCAGCGAAGATCCGGTCGCGGATCTCGAACTCCAGACCTACTGCCTCGGCGACGTACACGTCTTGCGCCAACTGATTTCCCCGTAAGCTCACGTCGCCCCGGGGACTGGTATAGGTCATCCCTGCAGTGGCCGCCATCATGTCCGGTATCCGCAGTGAACCCGCCCGCGTCGCGAGGGCGATCAGCAAGGTGATCGCCTCGAAGCAGGACTCACCGATGCTGTTCAGAGCTGGGGCCGCGGCTCCGAAATGCGCGTAGTAGCGGCTACTGAACTCGGCACCTGCGGTGGTGTTGAGGGCCTCGAAATAACCAGCAGCGGCGAACAATCCACCATTGCTTTCACTACCGCTGGCCATCAACATGTTCTCTTCGACATGAGGGCTCAGCCGCGGCACCGAGGCGGCGAGGCCGGCAGAGGCGAACTGCCGGTTGAATGCCACGCCGTCGCCACCCACCAGCAGCAGCAGTACTCCTGCCGCGCCACTGGCGTCCACCTGCCGGATGGCGTCGGTGAAGTCCCCGGTCCCCAGCGGTAGATAGATCTCGTCGATCAACGGACGGCCCTTGGCGCGTGCGTGCAGCCGCGCGGCCAAACCGGTCTGGCGCGGCCAGATGTAGTCGTTGCCGATCAGAAGCCACTTGTCGATGCCGTATTCGGCCTTCATCCAATCCATGGCGGGCAGCAGTTGCCGAGACGGCGTCTCGCCGGTCAGAAACAACCCGGGTGTCCGCTCTCCCCCCTCGTAGAGCGGACCGTAGACGTAGGGCACCCGATTTGCGGTGACGCGAGCCACGGCCTGGCGCACCGGCGAGATATGCCAGCCGGTGACCGCATCGATCGCACCCAGGCTCAGTAGCGCCGAGACCTCGGCGGCCACCTCGGCGGGTGGCCTGCTGCCGTCGACCGGGATCAGCCGGATCGGCCTGCCGAGCAACCCCGAGCCGTTGTTGACCTCGGCGATGGCCAGTTCGGCACACGCCATGCACGACGGACCATAGATGCCCGCCGAACCATTGAACGGGATGACCAACGCGACATCGATGGTGTCGCGGCACACTGGCGGCGCGAACTCGTTCATCACCACACCTCCAACGAATGTTCACCATTCGGGATACATGCTCGACTGCGGGTGTTACACCGATGTTTCACAACTGTTCTGGCAAGGAAAAGTTGCCTTGTACAAACATCTGCCTAACGCACGGCCGGCACGGACAGCTGCGCCAACCGGGACAACCCCCGGACCAGCGCCACCGCAGCCTCTTCGCCGAACTCCTCGACCAAGGTGGACTTGACCCACCCTTCATGCCGAATCAGCTTACGTACCTTCGTCTTACCCCGCGCCGAGAGATAGACCAGCACCCGTCGTCGGTCCATCGCATCGACGCGACGCAGGACGAATCCGCCGTCGACGAGTTTGTCCACGATTCTGGTGAGGGTGGGCGGCGCGATCGCCATCCCGGCCGACAGCTCGCTCATGGTCAACCCATCGCCAGAACGTAGCGCCCCGAGCACGCGCCACCCGTCCAGATTCGCGACGTCCGCGTCGAAGAGGGCGTTCGACAGGGTGCCATTCCACCACCGCTCGACTCCGAACATTACTTCGGAAAGGCTCTCCAAGCTTGTCGTGGAAGGCACTTCGTCTCCTGCCTGAAGCTGTCTGTCATCGGATATTCGTTGGGGTGCAGCATATCCCCGCTAGCGGTACATCAGTACCGATCATGCAGGAGCAGCGGTCTCGCCGCCGTCGGGCAATCGCATCAGCCGCGCCACCACGGAAGCGCCCCATTCGGAGGCGATCCCGAACGTCGCCCCCACCAAAGCGGTTGTCGCTGCGACCAGTGCCGGGTTCGACAGTCCTGCGGACGTGATGCCATTACCCGTGGCCGCGATCGTGCCGACCGTCATGGCAAATCCGAAAACCACCGCCGGGGCTGCCGAGATCCACCGGAGCCGTGATGCCTGCACCATGGCCAGGCTCCCGATTCCCACCGCGATCGCGAGCACCACCGCACTGCCGGTGAACTGAACCGAGAGCAGCGTCAGCGTCGCGATCAAGATTCCGGCCCAGTTGCATGCCACCGATTTCACGAACCCTGCCCAACCCGACCCTACGAAGAAGAACGAGGCCCACGCCAGGAACAGCACCCACACCGGCAGCGGCCATACCGTCGCCGTCAACCATGTCGACACCGCACCGAAGAAACCGACACTGATCGACAATGCAGTCACCTTGGACACGCCACTCTCCTAATGGTGATGATCATGGTCGTGATCGTGATCGTGATCGTGATCGTGATCAGCGTGGGACAGCTGCTCCAACTCGATCAGCGTCTGCTGCTCGAGTGCATCGGCGTCGAAGAAGCGCTTCTGTCCCGCCAGTCGGCAGAACGCTTCGCCGAACTGTCGGTAGTAGACCGCCGGATCACAGACGTCGACGAGCCCGGACTCGTCGATGACGGCGATCAGATGGGTCTTGAATTCGTCCCATTCGAACGCGCCTGCCTTGCACGAGTGCACCACCAGACCGAACAATCGGCCTTGCCAGGGTGCATCGAAGATCAGTTCGCCGTTGGACCGGGGCAGAGCCAGCGCCGCACCCTCGGTGTCGAACTCGGTGAAATCGAGCGTCGTGGACATCTAGGCTCCCGGCCCGGTGCCGACCAGCGCGGTGCCTACCATCGAGTCCCTGCTGATCAACGGAATCAACTCGTCCACCGAAAGGCCCTCGGTGCCCGCCGGGCGTTGAGGCACCACCAGGTAACGGATTTCGGCGCTGCTGTCCCAGACGTCGATGCTGACCTCATCGGGCAGGGTCACCCCGAACTCGGCGAGCACGCTGCGCGGTTCCTTGACCACGCGAGCCCGGTACTGGGGGTACTTGAACCACGCGGGCGGGATGCCCAGCAGTGTCCACGGGTAGCACGAACACAACGTGCACACGACGATGTTGTGCTTTTCCGCGGTGTTCTCCACTGCGATCATGTGCTCGGTCTGCAGACCGGTGAAGCCCATGTCGGCGATGGCCGCGGTCGCATCTCGCAGCAACCACTCCTTATAGTCCGGATCCGTCCAGGCCCGAGCCACCACCTTGGCGCCGTTGACCGGACCCATGTCGTTCTCGAATGACGCCACGACCGCGTCGACGGCCTCGGATTCGGCCAGCCCTTTCTCCACCATCAGTGACTCCAGCGCATTGACGCGCGCTTCGACGTCGGATAGCGACAACCAGTCCATTCTCGTCAATCTCCTTGTAATTCTTGGTTCGGTCAGTCGGTAACGGGCTCGAGGTAGTTCTCGAACAGGTCGGCGTACAACTCGAACTGTTCGGGTGTGTGCTCGCCCCACAGCTCGGTGGACGTGAAGCGCACCATGTACAGCTGGTGTGGTTCGTCCACCTGCCGGTGCGCACTGGCCGCCGGATCGTGATAAGCCCCGTACTGTTTGGCGATCACGCCGACGGCTCGATTGAGATATCCCGGCAGCCGGTTGTGCGTGGTCTCGTGGAGATTGCGCACCCGCACGGAGGCACCGACCTCGTAGGCCGGAGGGGTGTCGGCCGGTAGATCGTGCGGAGTGCCCTTCCACAGCACGTCGATCATCTGCTCGGCGAACGGCGACAGCGTATCCGGCTTGGCCGGGTGCGGCGTCATGGTGGGAGCTCCCAACTCGGCCATCCGCGCGTCGATCTCGTCGTGGGTGATATAGCCCTTGTCGTTGAGCAGTTTCTCGACAGAGAACAGCCAGTGCGCGTAATAGGTCGAGTCGGTGTAGTCACTCCACCGCATCAGCTCGATACCGTGGCGCTGCTCGTCGAGATTGAATGCGCCCTTGGCGATTGCCATCGCCGTGACGGCGTGCATCCGGCCTTCGAAAGGGTAACGCCAATCCGGGATACCCGGCTCGAGGAACTCAGCGGCGATGGGCCCGAGCCCATCGCGTCCCCCCACGTCATGTGGGCCATGCATACCTAGGATCTCCGATCTTTAGTTGGTCGGTTCAATACTTCCGATATACAAGTAATCGCACCTGGCCGGGTCTCGCAATCGCTGGGGAAGTACGTAACACAGCTTTTACGCAGCCCCGTCTTCGCTGTTACGACTTGGTTTCCAAACACGTCAAACCGGTACTCCCGGGTTGACGCGCCCACCGCTGGGCCAACAGAATCCAGTTGGCAACCAATAGTTGTCTATTGGAAGTAATCACTTCAGGAAGGATCCAACAATGACCGCATCACCCACCTCCGCCGGCACTCGATCGGTCGCGGTCGAGGCACCCGACAGCACCGTCGTGGGGACCGCCCTGTGGCTGACGACCACAGCCACCCTCGCGCTGATCGCCTACTACTTCCTCGGGTACGACCAGGGGGCTGTGTCCGTCTTCGGGGCCGACACCCATGTCCACGAGCTCTTCCACGACGCGCGACACATGCTCGGTTTCCCCTGCCACTGAGAGCGATTCGACATGGAAAAGAAGTACACAGCGCTCGGCATAGGGTCGGGCCTGGTGGCCGGCGTGGTGTCGTTCGGCTATGCGCGAACGGTGATCACGCCGCTCATCGACACCGCGATCGGGTATGAGGCGGACCGATCCCATGCCGAGGCGGCACTCAGCGGAGCGCATCCGCACGAACACGAGGTCTTCAGCCGAGCATTCCAGCAGAACGTCGGCGCCGGCGCCGGCACGGTCTTGTTCTGCATCGTCATGGGTGCGCTGTTCGCGGTGGCACTCACCGTGGCGGTGCGACTGCTGCAACGCAGGGCCACGGTCAGCCAGCGTAGCGTCGCCACATGGTTGGCGGTGGCGGCGTTCGTATCGATCACGCTCGTGCCGGCGCTCGCCTACCCGCCCAATCCGCCCGGCGTCGGCCTGGAGGAGACGATCGGCGATCGGACCACCGCCTACCTGGTGATCGTGCTGGCCTCCGTCGCGCTGGCCGCGGTCGCGACGGTGATCGGAATCCGGCTCACGGCCAAGTTCGGAGCGGCGCTCTCGGCCACGCTGAGCTTCGTCGGATACGCACTGGCGATGTGCGCCATCGCGGCGGCACTCCCCTCGTTTCACGAGGTGCCGCTTCCCCTCAGCGCACCCACGGGTGAGCTCGTGTTCGGCGGCTTCCCCGCAGAACTGTTGAGCGACTTCAGGATCGGATCGCTCGTCGGCCAGGCGATCATGTGGGCAGTGATCGGAGCCGGATTCGCGTTGCTATTGCCCGGACGCCGACGGGACTTCGAGGCCCCTACCACCAACGGGACGAAGGTATTGCATGGACATCGTTGAATTCACGCCCACCCCCGATCAGTACGTCTGGACCTTCGGTGGGGCCGAACCGGCGCTCGAAGTGGCGCCAGGTACGGCGCTACAGCTCTGGACGGAGGACGCGTTCGCCGGTCGGGTGACGTCGCGCACGGACAAACCGAGTCAAGTGCTCAACCCTAAGGAGCTCAACCCGCAGACCGGTCCCTTCTACGTCACCGGCGCCGAACCCGGGGACACCCTCGCCATCCACATCGTCTCTCTGGAGCCGGCCAGGGACTGGGCCGCCTCCACCACGATCCCCCTGTTCGGTGCGCTCACCGGCACCGACCGAACCGCAGGATTACAGAGTCCGCTCACCGAACTGACGTGGATCTACGAGGTCGACCGGGCCGCCGCGCTGGCGACCTTCGTCGCCCACGAATCGGATTTCACGATGACACTGCCGCTGGCTCCTATGCTGGGCACCGTCGGTGTCGCCCCGGCGCTGCGCGAGGTACGCACGACGCTGGTACCCGACTACTTCGGCGGGAACATGGACACCCCGGAGTTGCGCGCCGGCACGACGGTGTACCTCGGTGTCAACGTCGAGGGCGCCCTGTTCTCGGTCGGCGACGGCCATTACCGGCAAGGGGAAGGCGAAACCTGCGGCACGGCACTGGAAGGCGCGATGAACGTCCGCCTGATCGTCGACCTGATCAAGGGCGGTGCGCCCGCGTGGCCACGGTTCGAACACGACGACGCCTTACTCACCGTGGGGTCGGCCCGACCACTGGAGGATGCCTGGCGCTGCTCGCAGGTCGAGATGGTGCGCTGGCTGCAGGAGCTCTATCACCTCGGCCAGCTCGATGCCTACCAACTGTGCAGCCAACTCTGCCGGTCACCGTTGGCCAATGTCGTCGACGTGAACTACAGCGCGGTCACCAAGATCGACAAAGGGTTGTTACCGGCTGCCACCGCCTATCAGGGCACACACGCCCGGCTGCGCCAGCTCGCGCAGACACTGTAACTGCGGTCCTGCACGTCGGCGCCGATGGTGCGGGTACGGCGATCAACCGACTCGCACCGTCGTTGTCGCTTCTCAACCTCGATGTCACAGTGCGCCCAGCTGAGCTGCGACCGACGCAGGCCGTCTCACTGGGCGTCACGGGTAGTTTGTCTCAATGCGGTATCACATTCTCGCTCTCGGTGCTGTCGGGGTGCACGACCACACTCGACCAATGAGATATCAACCGGAAAAGGTGCCTGGCCACCATGAACCCGTACTCGAAGGAGCGGGCAAGCTTCGTGGTCAGAGCCTGATCGATAACCGCGGCGCGGGTCGCACGTAGTGCGGATCGTCGACCTATCGGACCCGCCGCCGGCGCACGATCCCCAGCCCGGCGATATCGTCGTGGCCACCGGCGACCCCGCTGGCCACGACACCGAATACTGGTTGCAGGCAGCCACTTTCACACTGACCGATGTTCCATCGCCGGACCGGCGCACTGTCGTCGTCGGATCGGTGCCCGACGCACTGCAGACACTTGCACAGCGCACCGCACGCTGGCCGCTGGCCGCTGCAGTGTGTGACGATGTGCTGCGCGCCGTCGATACCACGGCCCCGGCTTTCTGCGGTGTGGTCACCGAATCGCTGGCCTACTCGACGCTGCAGGCGGGCCCGGAATTCGCCCGATGGCTTCGCGAGCGCGGGCCAACCCAGGTGCCAGTAACAGCCGAACCGGTTATTGCCGAACGTCGCGGTGACGTGCTGAGCATCCGGTTCAATCGGCCGGCACGGCATAACGCGTTCAGCACCGACGCACGCGCAGCGCTCTTGGAGGCCTTGACCGTCGCACTACTGGACGACGGTATCGGCGAGGTCGTGCTCAGCGGGCAGGGACCGTCGTTTTGCAGCGGAGGAGACCTAGCCGAATTCGGGTCCTTCCCCGATCCGGCCGCCGCGCATCTGGCCCGCACGCGCCACAGTCCAGCGCTGGCAGTGGCTGCACTGACCGACCGCCTGGGCCCCCGCTGTCGCGCCGAGGTGCACGGACAGGTCCTCGGCAGCGGACTGGAGATGGCGGCATTCTGCGGTCGATTGGTATGCCACCCGGATGCCACGCTCGGATTGCCCGAACTGGCCTTGGGATTGATCCCCGGAGCCGGCGGGACCGTCAGCATCACCCGACGCATCGGCCGCTGGCGCACCGCCTATCTGGTGCTGTCCGGCGAGTTCATCTCCCCCGCGACCGCCCTGGACTGGGGCCTGGTTGACGAACTCCATTGACCTCGACGCGGTGTGCCCTGCAGGCTCCGACCACCAGCTATTGAAGCGGCGGTTCACCACGTTCGTGTTGTGAGAGACAATGGCGCGATGGGCGCACTGGGCATCGGCGAGCAGCTGTTGGCCCGTGCCGCCGCGGTCGCCGCACCGCTGCACGCCGACGCCACCGAACTGCTCACCGGCCGCGCAGCCCTGACCGGCTGGGCCCCGCGCGGCCGGATCAGCGCAGGGGGCGCCACCCGGCTACTGCAGGCCCGCGACGGGTGGTTCGCGCTGACGCTGTCACGACCCGACGATATCGACGCCGTGCCTGCACTGGTGGGCGCCGACGGAATCGGCGCCGACCCGTGGCCGGCCGTGACGGCCTGGGCGGCAACGCAGCCCGCTGCGGCGGTAGTGGAACGCGCGCGACTACTAAGTTTGCCGGCAGCGACACCTGCCGAAACCGCCGCCGCGCCGCCACGGATCACCGCATGCGGCACTCGGAGTCGACCTCGGGAGCCGCGTGGACTGCTGGTCGCCGATCTCACGTCGTTATGGGCCGGTCCGCTGTGCGGGCGCCTGCTCGCCGATGCCGGAGCGGTGGTCGTGAAAGTGGAAAGCCCGCAGCGCCCGGACGGCACGCGAGCCGGAAACGTCGCCTTCTTCAACTGGATCAATCATGACAAGCTCTGCTATGGGGTTGATTTCGATACCGAACGCACCGCCCTCGCGGCCCTTCTCAGTGCCGCCGATGTCGTCCTGGAAGGCTCTCGCGCCGGCGGGCTCACCCGCCGCAGGCTGGGTCCCGAGCAACTCCCGGGGCCTGCGGGCCGCGTGTGGTTGCGGATCAGCGGGTACGGCGGCGACTCACCCGACCGAGTGGCATTCGGTGACGACGCCGCCGTCGCCGGCGGCCTGATCGGATTCGACGCGACGGGACCGGTCTTCCGCGGTGACGCCCTCGCCGACCCGTTGACCGGTCTGGAGGCCGCCGCGGCGGTGTTGGCCGCCCTGCGTCGCGGCGGCGGTGAACTGATCGAGATCGGCCTGGCTCAGGTGGCCGCCACCTACGTCAAACCGGCGTCAGGCAGCGATCCCGCTCCGGTGCCCCCGGCACCTGTCACGGCGGCGCACGCGCTGGGTGCCGACAACGCTGCGGTAGAACGGATCATCGCCGAAAAATACTATGCAAAAACCGATAATGCACGCAAAGCGGTTGGGCGGACGCAGAGATGCCGCGACGCATAACCACCGGTAGATCTGGTGCCTATGCGAACTGTCGTCCCGCCTGCGATTCACTCACCGAACCGAGTGCTCAATGCGTGGCGACCACAGCGATCGAAGGCCTCCGACGGGTAACTTCGCACAGTATCTGCTCACAATTGCATGGCCCCTGCCTGGCCGAATTCTAGGGCGGGTCAACGTTTGCGTTCGCGCACCTTGTATGTGGAGGGCCACGACTGCCGGGTCTCGTCTCCGACCAGCGGAATTCCTTTGCCGCCGATGCGGACGTCGTATGCTTCTTTGCCCACGCCAACCTCCCGGTTGGCGTGTTCAGTGGCCAGGTAGATGAGCTGGTCGATCTCCGCTTCCGAGAATGCCACGAACGTCGTCTTGCGGATGATCTCGTCTGCGGGTGGCGCCATACGCTGTGGGAGTAACCGACTCAGCAGGGCCGCGATAGCAAGCAGTGAGACGGGCACCACCCAGTAGCAGACGACCGAGAGAGCAGCCCCGGTGTCGAGGATCGTCGCATCCCTCCGAGCTAGCGGTGGAATGAGCGAGGACATTGTCATCCCGCCGAAGGCGGCTACCCAGATCCACGTGAGCGTGGCGGTGATTCGGACGAAGGAGTCAGTCGAGATCGCCTCTTTGGACTGACCCTCTGCGGCGAACTCACGAATGAACGGCTTTCCGATGAGCGCACTGGTCAACGACACCGCGAAGATACCCAGGATGCTCAATGGCTGAAGCCATCGCTCCATGAATGCCTGACCGGTGGAGAAGGTGAGGACCGCCAGGACCGTGAAGGTTGCCAGCGCCCCGAGTTCCAGTGTGCGAACAGTCGCTTCCCTGAGCCGGGCGACGAGCAGAGAAGCCGCGGCGGCAGTCAGCGCGACGAGCGCCGCCGCGGCGAAAGGCACATTACCAACCAAAATCCAGTAGGCGATCCACGGTAGGAAGCCAAACAGTATCCCCACGTGGAAAAGCTTATCCCCGTTGGCCCTGTCGGGGTCTGAATTTCGATACCTGCGACTGATTCTCCCGTTACCGGACCGTGGATCTCATCGTTAGAGGATTGGCTGAGATCCACCCACTACGCTCAGCTCAACTCCATACGCCCAGCGGGCCACGGCTCAAACATTAAGCCGGCATCAAACCCGGTCCGAGGCACGGTGTGAAATTAGTCAGTGACGAATAGCCCCGCACTGCAATGATCTTGGAGAGGCACCGGGACGGCAGTGGATCGTGACAGCCGTGTCTACCAACTGATCCGCAAGACGTTCGGGATCGACCTCAGCCCGTGTTAAGTAGGCGAGGAGCACCGGGCCGAGAATTTCTAACGCCATCCGATCTTTGTCAGCTGAGGAGGCCTGCGCTCCACGCAAGACCACGTCGACCACCGGCTCAATGGCAGCGAGGCGGATGTTGTGCAACGTGCTCTGAAGTCGATGGAACTCGACACCTGGCTCGGGGCGGGGATGGGATGTGGCAGACCACGAGTTCTGTTTCCTAGGAAGCTTGTTCGCCAGCCAAACTGTCGCGGCTATTCCATAACCACCGTCGCAGAGAAATCTGGCGTACGCCAGAATCGCCCCTTTGAGTGGTTCCACGTGCTCAGGAGACGACGGTCGCTCGGTCTCCGAGATGAGAGCACAGAATGCGGCAGCCGTAAGTTCATTGATGGTTGCAAAGTGTCGGTACATCGTTGCCTTTGCGCAACCCGATAGCCGCGTTACAGCTTCTGCCGTGACGGCCACTGCTCCGCCAGTCCGGAGCAACGTGGACGCCGCATCGACGAGTCGCGCACGCGACGCCAACGGTCGGGGATCGCACTTACGAACCGAGTCGCCCATCAATATGCCTTCAACCGTCCGTAGATTGGCAAGCAAGGTGCTCGCCCAGAGATTTCGCTCGACCGTCACAACATTCGCCGGGCTGGACTGCTGACCACGCATGGAGAGTTCGCAACCCGAGCGTCACCAGCCGGCCGCCTGTTGCCCGGCTATTCAACTAATCGCTGGCCGGTAGCGGCTTTGCCTCCTTGAGGCTCAACGGTGTCACACCGACGGTGAGCGTACCGGCCCCGGCTTTGGTGACCAGAACCTCGGCTCCGCTATCGTCGACGTAGCGCTTGCCCATCAACGTGCCGTGGGCGAGCGAACCGTCAAGTGTCAGTGCCGAGTCCATCGGGTCGCCGAGCGGCACCATCGGCGCGCCGCCGGCGCGCAGGTCGTCCAGGCTGTCCGCGCTGCGAACGACAATGACCTGGGTATCACAGACCTGACTCTGCAAGCGTGTGCCGTTCTTGATCATGCGGGCTCCTTTGCCGTGGCGTTCAGTTCGTCGACCAGTTCACGACGCAGCACCTTGCCGGTCGCATTCGTCGGGAGTTCGTGACGGAACACCACGCGGTCCGGTGTCCGCGAACCGCGCAGCTGGGTACGGACGTGTTCGCGTAGCTTCTCGACGTCCGGCTCGATGCCGGGATGAGGAACGACCACTGCGACGATGATCTGGCCCCATTGCGGGTCGTCGGCACCGACAACGGCACACTCACGTACGTGCGGGTGTTCGACCAGCACATCCTCGATCTCGGCGGGGGCGATGTTCTCTCCCCCGCGGATGATGGTGTCGTCCGAGCGGCCGCCGATGAAGAGGTAACCCTCGTCGTCAAGGGAGGCGACATCTCTGGTGGGAAACCAGCCCGCCGCGTCGAGCACCGAACCGACGTCGGTGTACTTGCCCGACACCTGCTCGCCGCGCACATACAGCTCGCCCGTTTCACCGGGCCCGAGCACTGCGCCGTCCTCGGCACGGACCTGCAACTCGATGCCGGGGACCGGACGGCCTACCGATCCCAGCCTCTGGGCGGCAGCCTCGTCGGAAGCCACCAGCGCAGCACGGTGATCGTCAGGTGTCAGTACGGCAATTGTCGAGCTCGTCTCCGTGAGTCCGTAGGCATTGACGAATCCCACGTCGGGAAGCAGCGACAACGCCCGCCGCACCAACGGCAGCGGCACCTTTGATCCGCCGTACGCCAAGGTGCGCAAAGACGGCAACCGGACGTCGGTGGCTTCGAGCGCCGTCACGATGCGGTCGAGCATGGTAGGTACGACCGTGGCCGAGCTGACCCCCTCGGCGGTAACCAGCCGTATCCACTCGTCGGCGTCGAAGTGCGTCAGGTACACCATCTTTCGGCCTGCATAGAGATTCGACAGCGCTGCGCTGACACCGGCGATATGGTACGGCGGTACGCAGATCAGCGCCGCATCATCGGGTTCGGCGGCACCGAACTCGACGGTGCCCATGACGTAGCTGGTCAGATTGGCGTGGGTCAGTTCCACTGCTTTGGGCCGTGAGGTCGTACCCGAGGTGAACAGCACAACGCCCACGGCGTCCGGGTCGGCGAACTCTGACGCGGGCTCGCTATCGCGCGCACTCTGGAGGAAGTCGGCCGAACCGATCGTGCGGTAGCGGTCACCGACGGCCTCGCGGTACTCGGGATCGACCACGACGATCGGCTCGGGTAGCCGATCGATGAGTGCGCGTAGACCCTCAGCAGAGAGCCGATAGTTCAGCGGCGTCACAGGCACTGCCGCCCGCGCCGCGGCGAACAACAGCAGCGGCAGCATCGCACCGCCGGTACCCACATAGGCGACATGGCGAGCGCCGGACGCCGCGATGATCCCGGCACCGCCGTCGGCCAATGAGCTGAGCTCGGCGGTGGTCCACCGCGCCCCGTCGGCGACGACAGCGGTCCGATCCGGGCCCGCATCCGACGCCATCTCGAGGAGCAAAGAGATGCTCACGCCGACAAACCTCCATGCCGGATGCGGTCAAGGTACCTGCGGTCGACGTGACGATGCCGGTCTCCCAATACAGCCATCGTGCTGCCCTGCCTCATCAACGGCCGCTCCAGTCTGGTGAAATCCGTGAATTAGCGCAATCGTATAACGGATTGAAAGCCGTGTCTGCCATCCCGCCGTCAGCCCGCCGTGCGTAACAGCAACACGCCGCTGGGGGTGAGACCACCGCTGCTGACCACCGCTACGCGCGCGTCTGCGACTTGGCGCTCACCGCCCTCGCCACGCAGTTGGCTTACGGCTTCGTGCACCAGGCCCATGCCGTGGGTGCGACCGTGCGACAGCTGGCCACCATGGGTATTGAGCGGGATGACGCCGTCGCGCGCGATGGCGGCGCCTCCGTCGAGAAAGTCCTTGGCTTCGCCGATTCCGCAGAAACCGAGCGCCTCGAGCCACGACAGGCAGTTGAAGGTGAACCCGTCGTAGAGTTCGGCGACGTCGACATCGCCTGCCCGAAGAGACGTCCGTGTCCATAGGTGTGCGGCCTGACCGAGCACCTGGGGCTCGTGGGTGAGCGTGCTCTGGTCCCAGTCGATTCGCTCGACGATCTGAGTGCCCACCGCCTCGACGAACACTGGGCGTTTCGGGCGGTCGGCCGCCGTCTCGACGGCGGAGACAATGACGGCGACGGCACCGTCGCACGGCACGTCGCAGTCGTACAAACCAAACGGCGTGGTGATCAACCGTGCACCCAGGTAGTCATCCATCGTCATCGGATCGCGGTAGATCGCAGCAGGATTCAGCACGGCGTTGGCGCGTTGGTTCAGGGCGATCCACCCGAGCGTTTCCCGGGTGGTGCCGTAACGATGAAAGTGCCGTTGGGCGTTGAGAGCAAGCGTGTGCGCGGCTGAGATGCCTCCGAACGGAGCCTGCCAGCTGTCGGTTCGACTGCCGCCGGGCGCCCTGAGCCGACCGCTCTTGACCAGCGCGCCGTATGTGGCTTCCCACACCGTTCGGAAGCACAGCACGTGACGGGCCATCCCGGTAGCCACGGCCGTCATGGCAGCGATCACCGATCCTCCCGGACCGAAAGTATCCATGCCGCCATTGATCCAGGTCGGCCGCAGCCCCAGCGCACCTTCGACTTTCGATACCCCACCCTCCCCCATACCCGCGGTGTCGACGCCCGGATAAGTGGACAATCCGTCAATGTCGGCAAAGGTCAGGCCGGCGTCTGCTACGGCGGCCTTGCATGCCTCGATGGTCAACGCGAGCGGGGACACCATCAGGCGTCTGCCGAGCTGTGAGGCGCCGATCCCAGTGATCGCGCAGCGATCCTCGAACTTCGAGGTGGTCAGCATAGGCGCTACGTGCCGGCTGAAGTCCTCGGGCGCGATGTCGTCCTCTGGCAGGGTGCCCATCTCGTGCGGTGTGACGGGCCGGAAGATAGGCAGGTAGACATCGTCGTTCCTCTCGAAGACCACTTCGAGAAGCTGACCTATTGCCAGGTCTTCTGGATCGGCATCGACGATGTTGGTGGTCAGCCGCACCCGCGGATCTTCGACAAGGGCAACCTGTGCCACCACGTAGGGCGCCGGCAGCCCCGGGATACTGAACCGATGGTTGACGGTGAATGCCGATAGCACGGCGCGCCCGGATACCTCCCTGACACCCACGTTACAACTGCGGCAATAACGGCACACCGGCTCAGGGGGGTGGATGAGTGCCGAGCAGTCACCACACTGCTCGATACGCAGAATCCCGTCTTGCCCTGAGGTCCAGAAGAACTCGTTGTCGAACGTCAACTGCGGGAGCGGCATTCGGGCGGCCGACGGCTGCGGATCGTCGCGCATGGCTCCTCCATCTCCGAGGGGTGGACGGGCCCGACGTACTCGACAGTCACACACCGCGTGCAGTGCTACGGAGTGTAACCGAGACGTAGGGGTGGCTCCGACCACGGTAGAGGGCAGCTTTCCGAAATGTGAGAATTCTGATTTCTGGGATGGGACACTGTAGCGATGCGTTCCGTGATCGCCATGTTGACGGCCGTTGTCACGGCGTCGGGCGTCATTGTCGGGGCTGCACCCGCCGCGGCCGAGCCCGCGCCGCGGACCGGTGATTGCGACTACCCCGGTTGCACGCCCGGCATCGCACCGCATATCGTGCTCGGTTCATATTGCGACAACCCAACCTATTACGTCTTTGGGGTGACCGATTGGGGGCGCTTGGTGTTCTGCGGTTCTCCGCGCCGCTACGAACCCCGCTGGTTTCGTTCGCCGGAGATGCGCGGTGTGAAGGGCTTGGGTGAGCTGTGCCCCACCCAAGAGGGTGAGGTGGCGCAGGCGCCCGACGGAATGTTTCTGACGTGCTTAGCCCGTGACGGACGAACGTTCTGGGAGCGTGGCGACCTCTGACGCCTGATTCTTCCGACCTACCACGGACGAAGCGAGCAGAGTGCTCCTTTGGCCCCTTTGGCGGTCTTGACGACAACGTCGTCGACTCGCAACTCGCACACAAAACCCGGCTCGTCCAGCGGCGCATCGACGATGGTTGGTAAACCGACCACGACCATGGCCCATTCGTCCGGGTTGGCCAGCATCACCTCTCGAACCCACGCCTTCCCCGGTCCGAGATCAGCCTCGATGTTCGGGCTGAATTCATAAGGGTTGTGGCTGTAGTCGGCCCAGTTCGGCGGTTCGACCTCGCGGAAGTAGATCTCGGCGTTGACCACGTCCTGGCTTGCACCGACGGTGTAACGCACGCGGTGCAGTGGCGGTTCGGCGCCGGCCACTGGTGCGGCAACGGAAGTCATAACCGTCGTCGCCGCGACCGCCACCATCGAAAGTGCCTTGGCCAAACGCATTTTCGTAGTCTATGAGGCGTTCGGACATCCCGGACGACTTTCACGTGGTCGGAGTGCTCCTAGACAAGCCTTCGATTTCCGGAATGTCGATGAGTTGCGGTTCGTCGGGGTAAACTGCGGCCCGTCTGCAGCAGCGTGAGGTACCGTCGGCGGTCATCCTGGCCTTTCGAAGGATGGAATTCTCCGCACGCTGGAGCGCAAGGTCGGACGAGGAGGTCGCGATGCCGTCTTTCAGGCGCCGTACGACGGTGCCCAGCGACGGAGCGGGCGAGGACATGGCTTCTGGTCATTTGTCGGACCCAGATTTAGCCCGCACCCTCGCCGAAGAGGCGGAAGCCGAAGCAGCTGAGGCCGAAGCACGAGCGGCGGCTGCGAAGGCGCGTGCTCGCGCACTGCGGCTGCGCCGCGAAGCCGAACAAGCACAACGGACCGCGGATCGGCCGGCCACCACTGCGCTCGACATCATCGACGAGGCCACCGAGACCCTCCCGGAGGCCGGTGACGAGTCCGCTGCAGACGACTCCGCCGCATCTGATGTGCGATCCGATACCGTCGCCGGCGCCCCCTCGCCTAGGCCTGGTCGCCGGCTGCGCTGGACGGTCTTGGCCGCGTCCCTGGTCATCGTCGCCACGCTGGCACTTATCGGCCTCAGCGGCTTCTTCCTTTACCAGCACCGGCAAGCAGAGAAGCTGCGCCAGCAGGCCGCCGAATATGCCGCAGCGGGCCGCCAGAGCGTCATCACACTCATGTCGCTCGACTTCTCGAAAGCTCAAGACGATGTTCAGCGCATAATCGACAACTCGACCGGTTCTTTCAAAGACGATTTCCAGTCCCAAGCGAAAGACTTCGTGAAGGTGGCTCAGGACTCCAAAGTGGTGACCGAGGTGACCGTGAGTTCGTCGGCGGTGGAACGCATGGACGAGCACTCCGCAGTCGTCCTGGTGGCCGCCTCGTCGCGGGTCAGCAATGCGGCTGGGGCCAAACAGGAGCCCCGCAGCTGGCGATTGAGCGTCGATCTGCAACGCGAGGGCGATCAGATCAAGATGTCGAAAGTTGAGTTCGTGCCATGAGCCATGACCACGGCGCCGCCGAATCTGAGGACGTCGAGTCGCCCGGAGCCGAAGTCGTCGCCCCTGCCGTTGAAGAGAACGAGCCAGCCGTCGGCTCAGCCGACAGTGGACTTCGCTCGCGGCGCACCTGGCGTACGACCATTCTGGCCGGGTTGTTCACGGCCGCGCTGGCCGCCTCGGCGGGACTGGCCGCGTGGCTGTACCTGAGCCAGTACCGCCCCGACCAACAGACCGACCCGACCGCACAGAAGGCGGCGCTCGAGGCCGCCACTACGGGCACCGTGGCTCTGTTGTCGTACTCCCCCGAGTCCCTCGATAAGGACTTCGCTGCCGCCAAGGCCCGTCTGACCGGTTCCTTCCTCTCGTACTACACGCAGTTCACCGAACAGATCGTCACCCCGGCGGCCAAGCAGAAATCTGTCAAGACGTCCGCCTCCGTGGTGCGCGCCGCGGTGTCCCAAATGCAGCCCGATAAGGCCCAGGTGCTGGTGTTCATCAACCAGAGCACCACCAGCAAGGAGAACCCGGACGGCGCCTTCGCCGCCAGCAGCGTGCGGGTGGGGCTGACGAAAATCGACGGCACCTGGCTGATCGACGCTTTCGACCCGGTGTGAGCCCGACCGAGAACCGACCGGCACACTAGACGTTGCTCCTCAATCATCTAGATGATAGACAGAATTGCACTACTTCATGTGGGGAGCACAGATGCGTCAACCGGTCGTTATGTCTGCGGTTCGAACGGCAATCGGTACCTCTTTCAAGGGAAGTCTGGCGGACACACCGGCAGAGGAACTCGCTACACCCATTCTCGAAGAGTCGATTCGCCGTGCCGGGATCGATTCCAAACTGATCGACGATGTCATCTTCGGCGAAAGCAACTACGGTGGTGGCGCTCTTGCGCGCTATGCAGCAACCGCCGCGGGGCTCTACCACATACCCGGCGTAGCGCTGAATAGGCATTGCGCGTCTGGTCTCACCGCAGTCGGATTCGCCGCCGCGCAGATCACTGCAGGTATGTCCTCGGCGATCGTGGCCGGCGGGGTGCAATCGATCTCCTTCGCTCCGCAGATGTCCTGGCGCAAACCCGGCCGCGGAGGAGACATGCAAGAGCGCTGGTTACCGCCAACCCACGTCGGAACCCACGACGCGCCGGCCGCCGACATGTCGATCACGGTGGGATGGAACACCGCCCAGTCCATGGGCATCAGCCGTCAGCAGATGGACGCCTGGGCGTTGCGGTCCCATCAGCGTGCCGTGACAGCCATCGATCAAGGACATTTCCTTGAGGAGATTCTGCCTCTCAAGGTCACGTCCGCGGATGGGTCGACGACCGAGTTCTCCGTCGACGAGCATCCTCGTCGGGATACCACTCTGGAGAGGCTGGCATCGTTGAAGGTGCTACACCCCGAGATCGAGGGCTTCTCGATCACGGCAGGCAACTCCAGTGGAATCAATGATGCCGCAGCCGCGTTGACGATCGCCGACCGGGATGTCGCGCGTGCCGAAGGCGACGTCATGGCCACAATTCGAGGCTGGGGCTCGATCGGAGTGCCGCCGCGGGAGACCGGGCTTGCAGCGTTCCGGGTCATACCCCCGGTCCTCGAGCGGGCCGGCGTGACGGTCGCCGATGTGGCGCGATGGGAAATCAACGAGGCGTTCGCCTCCACGCCGATCGCCGCTTGCCAGGAGCTAGGGATCGACGAGGACCGCGTCAACACGAGCGGCAGCGGATGCAGTTTAGGCCACCCGATCGCTGCCTCCGGCGCACGAATGCTCACCACTCTCATCTACGAGCTGAGAAGAAACGGTGGCGGCATCGGGGTCGCGGCAATGTGTGCCGGCGGCGGTCAGGGCGGAGCCGTCGTCATCGAGGTATGACCGACAGGGCAGTCTGTCGTTCCGCGAACAACTCGTGTGAGGGGTGGAAGCCAACCATGACGAACGTGGCAGTGGTGACGGGCGGGGCTGGCGGAATGGGTCTTGCTGCGGCGCATGCCCTCGGTCGCGACAGCGCAGTGTTAATCTGCGATGTCGATTCTCGACGTCTGCAGGCTGCAAAGCGGGACCTCCGCGAGGCTGGCGTGCACTGTGCTGCCACCGCCTGCGATATCACCGACCGTAGCTCCGTCGCCGCGGTCGTCGAACAAGCTCAACAATTGGGGACCGTGACGTCAGTGGTCCACACCGCTGGGGTCAGCCCCAGCATGGGTTCAGCCGACCTCATCGTCAGGGTCAATGTCGTCGGCACCATCGTGATCAACGAAGCCTTTCTCGCCATCGCCCATCCAGAAATGGGCATCGTCAACGTGGCGTCAGTTGCGGGGCACCAGCTCCCCGCCATGCTGGCCCCCATGAGGAGCTACCGAAAATTCTCAACTGATGCCAACCGGCTACAGATGGAGCTAGTCAAGGCGTGTCGCGTGGTTCCCCGCGCCCGGCGACCGCACTTGGCATACGTGCTGAGCAAAAACTTCGTGATCTGGTACAGCAAAGAGATGGCCGCCCATTTCGGGCAGAGGGGTGCGCGCGTGGTCTCGGTATCCCCGGGATCTTTTGACACGTCGATGGGGCGGCTCGAAGCCAACGCCGGCGCGAGCGCACTGGTTCAGCTCGGCGCCCTCAAACGCTTCGGCCAGCCCAGCGAGATCGCTGAGCTTCTTAGATTCTGCGCCAGCGATAAGGCCGGATATCTCACCGGCACAGACATCATCTGCGATGGTGGCGTGATGGCCGCTATGACCTTCGTCGACATGCTTAATCTCGCTCGCCCTCGGTAGGCATGACATCACAGTGATTCAGGATCTTTGCACCTCAGCAGCCCAACCGTGGGCAACCACCGATGGCTACTGCAGAAGGTCGACGACGGACTTGGCAGGCACCCAGGAGTACAGGTAGCGGCTGTTCGCTGCAAGATAGTTCCGCCAAAACTTCTCCGCGCGGTCGGACTCGCCCGACTCGATAAGGTCGACCACTTTCCGGTGCGAATCCACATAGCGGAGAAGCCGGGCCCGTTGCTCTTCGGAGCTGGGCGCAGCATCCACTGCGGAGGTGTAAGCACTTTCGACGATTTCGTGCAGCATCCCGGTGAGAACAGCAAGGGTTGTGTTACCGGCCAACTCCATAATCGTCTCGTGGAAACGGACGGAGGCCAGGGCATTCTCCATCGGGTGATCCGCTTCGGCCTCTTCGGCGGCCACCGCCGCGCGCAGCGCTGCGACGGCCTTCTTCGTCGGCTTCTCGGCGAGCATGCGGACCGCTGCGGGCTCGAGCACCATGCGCGCTTGCTGCACATCTTCGAGTGTGGTCCCCCTCATTTGCAGCAGCAGCGCAGTGAATCGAGCACCCACGGCGGGTTCGGGCCGCTGCACACGGGCGCCCCCGTTGGAGCCGCGCAGCACCCTGATCAGTCCCTCTGACTCGAGGACGCGAAATGCCTCCCGAAGCGTCGGCCTCGAAACCGAGAAGTGTTCCATAAGTTCGTTCTCGTTCGGCAGGACTGCCCCTTCGGCAAGTTCGCCGCGGACGATCTGACGGCGGAGGTTCGAGGCGACCAAGTCGGCGACCTTCGGCGCCCGAATTGGCGTCGTTCCCGCGACCGGGGTCCGAATGACGGGCTCCATCATTGATCTCCTCGATGTGGGGAAAGGCAGGGTCACAGCATACCGACTGACGCGGCGCAGGAAGGCGCTCGCGTTGCGATCCGAGATCGCTGCGTAAATCAGATAAATGATTTAGTCTATTGCTCGATATGCCGCATAGCGCTGACGGACTCCACCGTCCCCGGGCCCGCGCACAGTCCCGGGAGGCGTCTGTTCGAGAGGAACGGGATGCAGGTTTCAGGAAAAAAGGCGATCGTCGTCGGCGGAGCCTCGGGCTTCGGACGCGCAACCGCGGAATTGCTCGTCTCCTCCGGCGCAGCCGTCGCCGTGCTCGACCGTCCGCAGTCTGCTGGCGCCAAGGTCGCCGAAGCGATCGGTGCAACGTTCTACCCTGTCGACGTGCTGGACTTCGACGGCACCGAAGAGGTTCTGAGCCAGGCTGTCGGCGATCTCGGTGCCCTGCACGTTGCGGTGACGACCGCTGGAGGTGGGGCGGGGCAGCGCACCGTGACCAAACACGGTCCACACAAGCTGGAGGACTTCCGCGCGTGTATCGACCTCAACTTGATCGGCACGTTCAATGTCAATCGATTGGCGGCCTGGCATATGAGCGCGAATGAGCCCGAGGACGACGAGCGCGGCGTCATCATCAATACCGCGTCCATCGCCGCTTTCGAAGGTCAGATCGGGCAGGTGGCGTATTCCGCGGCCAAATCTGCCGTCGCAGGGATGTCGTTGACGATGGCCCGCGATCTCGGCAGTCTGGGTATCCGGGTGCTCGCCATCGCCCCAAGCCTTTTCGCGACGGGTCTGACCGAGGGAATCCCGGACGAAGCAGCCAAGCAATTGACCAAGGATGCGGCCTTCCCTCGTCGCCTCGGACGCTCCGAGGAGTACGCCAGGCTGGCGCTCGCGATCGTGGACAACCAAATGTTGAACGGACAGTGCATTCGGCTCGACGGCGGTCAGCGGTTCGCGCCGAAGTAAGACACTGAGCGCAGGATCGATTGGGAGGAGCCGCGAATGCGAGTAGGTGTTGACAGGGATCTGTGCGAGGGCAATGCGGTGTGCGTGGGGATAGCCCCGGACATCTTCGACCTCGACGACGACGATCAAGTCATCATTCTCCTGGAAGACGTTCCGGCAGAGCGCAAGTCCGATGTCGAGCAGGCTCTCGCGCAGTGCCCCCGCGCGGCGTTGCTGCGTCTAGACGATTGACCGCCAGTTGTCTCACATGCCCGACACAACCCGCGCACTCGCTACGCGCTCGTCGCCTGATGGAGGTTGGCCTTCATGACCGCATACGACGTCGGACTACTCATTCTTCGGGCGGCCCTCGGTGTAACGATGGCCGCCCACGGGTACAACAAGTTCTTCGGAGGCGGCCGGATCAAGGGAACTGCCGGCTGGTTCGACAGCATCGGGATGAAACCTGGTGCCTTCCATGCGCGGGTTGCCGCGAGCACCGAGATGGCCGCAGGCGTCGGATTGGCGGTCGGGTTGCTGACCCCCATTCCGGCCGCCGGCTTTATCGCGCTGATGCTGGTGGCCGCATGGACGGTGCACCGGCACAACGGTTTCTTCATCGTCAAGGAAGGTTGGGAGTACAACCTCATTCTCGGTGCCGCGGCCGCGGCGGTCGCCGCGACCGGAGCAGGCCGGTTCAGCCTCGACCATCTGCTGTTCAGCGGCGCGGGCTTTTCCCCATGGCTGAGCGGATGGGGCGGCCTACTCGTCGCACTGGTGCTGGGTCTGGCCGGTGGAATCGGGCAGCTGGCAATCTTCTACCGGCCACCTACCCAAGCCTGAAGCGCCGCCGGATAGTCGAACCAGCTGGAGTGCCTGATCGAGGACCTTCAGTACGACGTGGAGCCCTGGTCGATCGCGATCTGCATAGCCGTCACCAGTCTGGACTCGTCGCTGGCCAACCAGAGCACCGTGTCGGCTACGTCCTCCGGCTCGGCCATCCACACCGGCAGGAACGGCGTCATCATGTGAGTCAACTGAGGGTTGCTCTCCAGCGTTTCGGCGATGACTTTGCCCATGTCACCCGATCCCATGTCGGTGTTCACCGGTCCAGGATGAACGCTGTTGACTCGGATCGAGTACCTTCCCAACTCGGCTGCGAACGCCTTACCAAGCCCGGTGACCGCGTGCTTGCTCGCGGTGTAGTGCACCATGAAGGGCTGCAGTTTCAGACCTGCTGCTGAACTGATGAGAATGATCGACCCACCTCGGCCACCGGCGATGATGTGCGGTGCGCCGGCCATGACCGTGTTCCAGGTACCGGTCGTGTTGATGTCCAACACCTCCCGGAATTCGCCAACGGAGATTTGATCCCACACCCGCGGCGCGGCGATGCCGGCGTTGGCGACGATGATGTCGAGTCGACCGAGTTCCTTCACGCCGTCGTCGACAGCTTCGCGCAGACCGTCCAGATCACGGGTGTCGACCACCGAGGCGCAGATGCGCCGACCAGTCTGCTGAACCAGACTGATCGTCTCCTCGAGTTGCTCCGGACGTGCCGATTCGTACGGCACACAGGCGGGCAGCTTGCCTGCAATGTCAACCGCGATGATATCCGCGCCCTCTCGCGCCATCCTCACCGCATGCGCCCTGCCTTGCCCGCGCGCTGCACCGGTGATGAATGCCACCTTGCCGTCCAAGCGACCGCTCATGAATGCCTTCCTCGTGTGTCTTTCGACAGTGTCGTTGTCATAGTGTCGCCCCGTCGACGAGCACCGCCGCGACCAGTTCGCGGAGCCCATCGATGAGGGCGCCCTCATCGGCGAGCGGAGCGACGATGCAGGCCTCGGCTGCGGCGACTTCCGAGGCACCTGCTGAAATGAGCTGCGCCGCAGCGACAAGCACCCGCGTGGATGGCGGCTCGAAGTGGAACGCCTCATCCGCCGTGCGAATCGAAGCGGCGCAGCGAACCAACCGCGCTGCGGTGGGGTCCGAGACACCGGTCTCGGACACCACGACCTCAACCTCTCGCTCAGGTGCCAGATAACTCATCGGCAAGGTGACGAACCTTTGCCGAAACGAGGGTTTGAGCTCTTTAAGTGAGCTCCGGTACGCCGGATTGTAGGAACAGACGAGCATGAAGTCCGAGGGCGCGTGCACCACCTCACCCGCCCGGTCGAGGAACAAAGTCCGCCGATGGTCGGTCAGCGAGTGCAATACGGCCAACGAGTCGTGGCGTGCTTCCACCACCTCGTCGAGATAGCAGATTGCGCCCGTCTTGACCGCTCGGGTGAGTGGTCCGTCGGACCACGTGACATCGCCACCGGTGATCATGAATCGGCCGACGAGATCGGAGCTGGTGAGGTCGTCATGGCAACTGATGGTGACAACGGGCCTTCGCAGCCGCGCACCCATGTGTTCGACGAGCCGAGTCTTGCCGCATCCGGTGGGTCCGGTGAGCATCACCGGCAGTTGTTGTCGATGCGCCAGCTCGAACAGAGCGACCTCGTTGTTGTTGGCGACGTAATCGGTGTTCGTCAAGAGCTCACCAGCTGTCTGTGCACATGGGCAAGTACTCGAGGGAGATCCTCGGCCCGGCGAATACGCTGTGACCGCCGGGGCCCGAACACCTCTGGCAAGGGATCGACCCGAGCTGCGCCGATTCCTATGTAGTACACGGTGACGCCGCCCTGTTCGGCTTCCCGCACCGCGTGCGCGACGTCCGCCCACGCATACCGACCTTCGTATCCCTCATCGGAGACCAGGCCGTCTCCGAGGACGATGAGCAGTCGCCGTGCGGATGGCTGCGCAAGCAGCCGGTGCGTCATGTGGCGGATGGGTGCGCCGAGCCGGGTGTAACCGCCGGTGGACAACCCCAAGGCGCCTGGCGCCGCGAAGCGACGGTCGGGAAAGTCTTTGAGACAGGTGACCTCGACGTGGTGGCGGGTGTTGCCGGTGAAGATGAAGACGCCATGTCGTTCCCTGGCAGACGTCATCGCGCGCGACAGCGCATCGGCGCATGCGAGCTCGAGTCGGAAAATTGCGCCGCCTGCGGCGCTGAGCGACGAGCTGCCGTCGAGGAGCAGCGCGGTGGTGACATCGCGTCCCGCAGGTGACAGCTCACCGAAGATCCGCGGCTCGCGTGCGACTCCCGAGGCGACTTCGACGCGGTGGGCCGTGTAGGCATCGACGTCGATGTCAGAACCGTCGTCAAGGCCGGTCCTCATGGCACGGTCGGTGTTCTTCTCGAACCACTTTCGCACATCGACCGTTATGGCCACCGGGCGCTGCCGGTGCTGAGGACATGGCCGTTCGACGACAGCGACGTGGTCGGGTTGAAGCCGACCGGTCCATAGGTTCCACTCGGGGTAGGGGATGCCTTGGCGATGCTCAGGCGTGGTGTCGGCGTCGTCGTCCTGAGGTCGACCGGGGGGCGGCAGGTTCGTGCCGCGAACGCCACCCTCGCCGCCGACAGGCACCGAATGTGCTCGCGGCATGCGCTTCTGCGTACTCGTCCAGGGCAGCCGGCCGAAGGTTCGGCGTAATCCGTCGATCGGCGCGCGGGGAGTGATGAGCGCACGTGGCAGGCTCCCCATCAAAGCGGGCACCGACAGTGCTTGTCCGCTGTCCGCCAATTCGACTGCAGTGTACAGCATTTGGGTTGCACTCATGTCGGCGTCGGATGGTTCCCAATCGGGCAGCAGACGCCGGAACTCTCCGGCCAGCCCGGGCCACTCTTCGAGCGCCCAGCCGAACGCGACACCCGCTTCGACGAGTGTGAGGGCCGTCAGCTCACGGCCGGACATCTTGTCGAGCCGAAATCCGGCGAGCCGGTCTTTCGACGGCGCGCACTGCAGGGCTATGGCGCAGGTCAGCGACCGTTGAGTCCAGCCTCGGTCCAGTGCCGGGTAAGGCACGTAGACGGTACTCAACGACGCATTAAGTCCGAAGGCCCGCTCGCGCCCACCGACGAGGCGAGCCCCGACGCGACGATGCCCACTGAGCCCGTATGCCGTGAGCGCACAACTGCGCTCAATGTTCGCCACGTGTCCAAGAGCGTCGACCGTTGTCACCATGATGCGTTATGACTGTATCGGTCGACGAGGCGGTCCTTGTACAGTTTGCCAGCGTCGGTCCGGGGAAGGTGCCGGTCGAACACGACTGCGCGCGGGCACTTGTGCCGGCCGAGGCGAGCACGCGCCCACTTCATCAGCTCGCCTGCGAGATCGACTCCGGCAGAGAATGGGTCGACCAGTTCGACGACGGCGACCGCGCGTTGCCCCAGATCGGCATCGGGTAGTCCGATGACGGCTACGTCGGCGACAGCCGGGTGCTCGAGCAGAACATTCTCGGCCTCCCGCGGGTAGATGTTGACACCTCCCGAGATGATCATGTGGTGCCGTCGGTCGGTGAGGTACAGGTAACCGTCCTGGTCGAGGTGACCGACATCGCCTACCGAAACCCAACCCTCCGGCGAACGGGCTGCCGACGTGGCGGCAGTGTCATTCAGGTATTCAAACTCGTAACCGCCGTCGAAGTACACCAGTCCTGTCTCGCCCGGCGGCAGCTCGACGCCGCTCTCGGCGACGATATGCGGACGCCCCAGCACTGGCCGTCCGACCGAACCGGGATGGGTCAACCAGTCCTCGGCGCGGATGAACGTGACGCCGGCTCCTTCCGATGACCCGTAGTACTCGTCGATGATCGGCCCCCACCAGTCCAGCATCGCCCGCTTGATGTGCGGCGGGCACGGCGCGGCGGCATGGACGACACGTTGCAGGCTCGAGATGTCATAGGACTCCCGGACATCGACGGGTAGCCGCAGCATCCGTACGAACATGGTGGGGACGAATTGTGCGTGCGTGACGGCGTGGCGTTCAATCAAGTGCAGCGCCCGCTCCGCATCGAAACCTTGCATCAGCACCGTCGTCGCGCCCACCGATTGGGCCGCCATAGTCCACATCGCAGGGGCCGTGTGATAGATCGGCGCCGGGCTCAGATATACCGACCCCTGCGTGATCTCGAGTGCGTCGAACACCGGCGTGCGCAGTGATGAGCGGCCGGTCTCCGGCGCCCTGAGTGGTCGACGGATTCCTTTCGGACGTCCCGTTGTTCCCGCCGAATACTGAAGCAGCTGGCCCTCTCGATCAGATGACATGGGCGCATCCGACTCGGTGCTGCAACAGCTCGGGTACCGCATCCAGCCATCGAGATCCCCGTCGGCGACGAGGCGCACCGGCGGCATGGCATCGCAGTGCTCCCGACTAAGGGTGTCGCAGAGGTTGCGCATCGACGCCGAGGCAATAATCGCCGTGGCGACGGAATCGGCGAGGATATAGGCGATTTCGGACGCCGTCAGGTCCGTGTTGATCATCGTGTAGTAGAGGCCTGCGCGTCGCGCTGCCCACATGACTACATGGACGTGCTCGCAATTGTCCATCAGCACTGCCACAGTGTCACCCACCTGGAGGCCCTGGCCTCGCAGATACCGGGCTAACCGGTTGGCATCGCAGTCGAGCGTATCGAAGGACACTTCCGCCCCAGATCGGTCGAGAATGACCGCCGGCCTGGGCGACCCCCTGTGTTTACTCAGATCCATGAGAGCACAGGTTTTCTCGCTGGTCTCCAGCAGGGAGGCGCCGTCGACGACGATGTGAGAACATCAGTTCTCACATTTGCGATCAGCGGATACTTATAAGGAGTCAGATGCCCGACGCCACGGTTCGCGCCGCGGTACCCGACTCTTTGGTGTCGGCGTCGCGGGTGCGCAGACGGCACTGCATCGTGACTGCCGCCAGCATCGTGGCCAGCGCGGTCGGCTACGACGGTATGACCATGAGGCAGGTGGCCGAGGGGGCAGGCATGAGTACCGCTACGGTCTACCGCTACTTCACGTCCAAGGCGCACGTGCTGGTGGCCGTGTGGAGCAAATGGCTCGAGGACTTCGACCGAGATCGACACGACGACGACGGCCAGACATCGGTGACGCGCCTGCACCACGTGGCCGTGGCGATCTTCGATGCGCTGCGCCGCTCTCCCGACCTCGCCGACGCGGTGATAAGGGCATACACCTTCGCCGGCACCGATGCCGCCAGCGAGGTCGAGAGCGTGCGACTGCACCTCAGCGAGATCTTCGCCGAGACGATCGGGGGCGGGTCGTTCACCGATCACCACATGGCGATCGGGGGCCTGATGTCCGATGTGTGGATTGCCAACGCCCTTTCGGTCTCGCAGGGCCGAGCCACCCCGGAAGAGTTCCGTCATCGCCTGGGTACCACCGCGCGTCTGATCATCGGCTCTCCTCCGCCCGTGCACAGCGGAACGGTGTCTGCCAATCGTTTCGCGCAGCCACTTCGGACAACGGTTTCCGCCGGACAGTTCGGTGGGCCCCCTGCGGCCATCCAGCAGTGACCAGGGCGGCGATCTGCCAGTCGGCTGGTATACCCACGGCTGCACGCAGATCGTCCTCGCACGATTGATACCACAGGGTGACGGCCGCCCCGAGCCCCTCCGCCCGCGCCGCGAGAAGGAAGTTCTGCATCGCGGGGAAGATCGACCCGCCCTGCTGGAGATCGGAGGCACCAGCCTGGGGATGTACGCAGAACACCACGATCACCGGCGCGTCGCCACCGCGTCGCATGTGCTCGGCCATCGCACGCAACACCCGGGACTTGGGATCACCGGCTTCTGCCGCTGGTTCCTCGATTCCGTAGAAGTCGCGCATCGACTCCCACGTGCGCCGCGCACCGGCAGTGATCACCTGGCGAAGAGCCGGCGAGTCGACCACGATGAACCGCCAGGGTTGTTGGTTGCCCCCGGAGGGGGCCCAGGTGGCTGCGGTCAGGCAGCGCTGCACGATCGCGTCGTCGACCGGGTCGTCGCGGTACCGCCGGACGGCCGAGGCGGTGCTCATCACCGACCACACGTCCGGCGCCGGCGCACCGGGCACGGTCAGACTGCTCGCCGCATGGTCCCGGTCCACGTCCCTCCTCGCATATAGCCCGTCACGACCGGCAGGTCCAAGGTCGACAGCAGGCCGGGAGGCGCCGCCATCACTGCGGGAATCGCGTTTAGTTCCCGCATGACCGTTGCATAGGTGAGGCCGCGCAGATTGCTCCCCCGTCCGTGCATCTCGATGTCGACGGTGTAGGTGGGCATCCCGTCGGTGATCACCCGGTAACCACCGTGCGACGACGGGTGCCGGGGCCAGTCCGGTGCGGACTGCTCCCCCATCCGGGTGAAATGTTCGAGAATGACCCGCTCTGCTCCATCGACGACGCCGGCCAGCCGAAACCGCATCGCACCCATCGTTCCGGGCTCGATCCAGCCCGAAGCCACCTGGTACCGCTCGGTGGCGATCCACGGTTCGATCTCGGTGTCGACCCGGTCCAGGGTCAGACCCAGACCGTCTGCGACCAGATGGACGACCGGCGCCCACAGGTCGGCCAACCGAGTGCGATCCAACAGCGGAGCCGGGAAGTCCGGCGGATGACCGAATCCCATGAAGTCGAACATGATCTCGGGTTGATCGATGCCGCCGTAGTCGAGAATCTCCTGCGTCGTGACGGTATCCACCCAGGAGCTGAAGCCCGACATGACCAGCGGGATCACGTCGTTGGCCCAGCCTGGGTCGACTCCACTGTTGAACAGGCTCACGCCGCCCTCCCGGCAGGCCGCCTCCAGGAGCGCCACGGTCTTCTCGTCCGCGGCAGGCGGGTAGCAGAGCGGGACCAACGACGTGCACACCACGTTCTTGCCAGCGCGCAGGCACCGAGCCACGTCCTCGGCTGCCTCGGCGTAGCGATAGTCGCCGGAGGCGAAGAACGCGACCACGTCGGCATCGAGCGCAAGTGCGGCGTCGATGTCGCGAGTCGCGAAGACGCCGGTGGGCGGTAACCCACACAACTCGCCCGCGTCGCGGCCGTCCTTGGCCGCACTGTGCACGACCACGCCGACCAGTTCCAACCCGGGGTGCGCGATGACGGCACGAAGAGCGCCGACCCCCACTTGACCCGGCCCCCAGAGGATCACCCGAGGCATGGAATCGTTTACCGTCATTGTGAGAACATAGCTTCTCATCCAGTAGAACCGCTATTACCGCGGCAGAATCGACCGAACGGAGACCTCGTGCCCGACTACGAATTCCTGAAGTGGGAGGCCTTCGACGGGGGTCAGATAGTCCGCATCTCCCTCAACCGTCCCGACCAGCGCAACGCCCAAAATCGCGGAATGCTCGTAGAACTCGACGAAGCATTCGGCCGCGCTGAAGCAGACGACACCGTCCGGGTGGTGATCCTGGCCGGCGAGGGCAAGATGTTCTCCTCAGGGCACGACATCGGCTCCAAGCAGGCCATCAAGGAGTACCGGCCTGGACCGGACCAACACCCGACGGCCGCCATCAACGGCGGCACGCGGGAGGCTGCCGAAAAGTGCATGCTGCAAGAGTGGCACTACTTCTTCCAGAACACGTTGCGCTGGCGCAACCTGCGCAAGATCACCATCGCACAGGTGCACGGTGACGTGTTCTCGGCGGGCTTGATGCTGATGTGGGCCTGCGATCTGATTGTCGGCAGCGACGACGTGCGCTTCGCCGACGTGGTCGGGACCCGCCTCGGGATGTGCGGCATGGAGTATTTCGGTCACCCGTGGGAGTTCGGACCGCGCAAGGCCAAGGAGTTGATGCTCACGGGCGATGCCATCGACGTCCACGAAGCGCATCGCCTCGGCATGGTCAGCAAGGTGTTCGGCCGCGACGAGTTGCCCGAGCGCACCTTGGAGATGGCACGGCGGATCGCCGAGGTGCCGACCATGGCCGCGCTGCTGATCAAGGAGTCGGTCAATCAGACCGTCGACAACATGGGCTTCTACAACTCCTTGCAGGCCTGTTTCACGCTTCACCAGCTCAACCATTCACACTGGTCCATCGTCCGCGACGACAAGCGCGCTACCGCCGGCCCCGAACAGGGCGTCCCGGACTGGCGCAGCGCGCCCGCTGTCGTTCTCGCGACCAAGGACCGGGTGCGCGCGGAGTGACGACGCCGATGGAGGTGACGATCCCGGGTCACCTGTTTGCCGCCATGCCGTTCTACGACGTTGCCGACGAGCCCGACAGGATCGTTGTCGACCTGCATAATCGGCCTGACCTCGCTAACATCCGCGGTGCACTGCAAGGCGGCTTGGTCGCCACGCTGATCGACATCGCCGGCGGCCGGTTGGCGCAACGCGTGGCAGGCGGCGCGGGGGTCAGTACGGCCGATCTGACGGTGCACTACCTGGCCCCGATCGTGGCCGGGCCTGCGCGCGCTGTCGCCACCCTGGTCCGTGCGGGCCGCCGGTTGATCGTCGTGGGCGTGGACGTGTTCGACGTCGGCGCGGATCGTCAGGCCGCCCGGGCCACCCTGAGTTTCGCGATCTTGGCCACTGGTTGAGCCCAGCGGAGGCCCCGTTACGCTAGTCTGGAAACGGTCATTCTCGCCAACGGTGAGGCAGCGATTGCATCATGCCGCCGCGGGCCCGTCCTCGAAGGAGCTCCACGTTGACTGTCGACATCCCCATCGTCTCACCGGACGATCATCTGGTGGAGCCCGCCGATCTGTGGACGAGCCGGCTTCCTGCACGCTACCGCGACGTGGGACCGCGCATCGTCCGGCATCGCGGTCGGATGGACCCATCGGTCACCTCCGATGTCGCGTTCATCGACGATGACAGTGGCCGTTATGCCGACATCTGGCACTACGAGGACTGGATCATTCCGATTCCCTTGATCAGTGCAGCGGCCGGCTATGAGATCGACGAGTTGACCACCGACCCGATCACCTACGACGAGATGCGTCCCGGCTGTTTTCGTCCCGCCGACCGCATCGCCGACATGGACATTGCCGGCATCGAGGCTTCGGCGTGCTTCCCGAACACCCTCGTGCGGTTCTGCGGACAACGTTTCCTCCATGCGAAGGACAAGGATCTCGCGCTGCTCTGCGTGCAGGCCTACAACGATTTTCAGATCGACGAGTGGGGTGGTGGTTCGAACGGCCGGCTGATCCCGCTGGGCATCATTCCGTTGTGGAGCGTGGACCTCGCCGTCGCCGAGGTCGAGCGGGTGGCCGCGAAGGGGATGCCCGCCGTCTGCTTCTCCGAGCTTCCGGCCCGCCTGGATCTGCCGTCGATCCACAGCGGTTACTGGGATCCGTTCTTCGCCGCGTGCGAGCGCAACGGAGTGGGGATTATGCTGCACATCGGGTCGAGCTCGTCGTTGACGAAGTCTTCGCCGGACGCTCCACATGTCGTCACCAGCGCACTGATGGCCGTCAACTGCACCATCGCGCTGGTCGATTGGCTGTTCTCCGCCAAACTCAAGCAGTTCCCCGAGCTCAAGATCGCGTTCGCCGAGGCGCAGGCCGGCTGGATTCCCTACTACCTGCAGCGGGTCGACGAGGTCTGGGAAGACCGCCGCGCCTGGGGCGGCATCCATCCGCTGCTCACTGAGCCGCCGAGCAGCCAGGTCCCCGGCCGGGTGTGGTTTTCCACCTTCGGCGATCCGGTGGCCTTCCGCATTCTGGATCTCGTCGGGCCCGACCAGCTCATGTTCGAGACCGATTATCCCCACAATGACACCAACTGGCCGCACAGCACCGACGTCGCCAACAAGGCCACCGCCGGTCTGGACGAAGAGACGAAGCGAAAGGTGTTGTCCACCAACGCCAAGAACTTCTTCGGGTTGGCCTGACGCTGCAGCCGCTTGGCCCCGTCAGCGGCGGGGTCAGCCGGCGATGCGCTTGCCGTAGCGCGCGTCGGCCGCGCGGTCCATCGCCGCGTCGGCGTCGCCGAACACCAGTGCCCAGCCCCTGACCCGCCGGTAGTACAGCTGGATGTCCCCCTCCAAGCCGAATCCGTAACCACCGTGGATGTGCAGACTGCGATGCGTTGCCTCGCGGGCAGCTTCGTAGGCGAAGCCGAAGGCCATGGCCGCGAGTTCGGTGACGCGCGCGGGATCCTCCTGCTGCGCGCATGCCGCACGCAAGGCGAGCAGGCGCGCTCCATCGGCGGCTGTCGCGCAGTCGGCCAGGGTGTGGGACACCGCCTGGAACGCCCCGATGGGCTGTCCGAACGCGTGCCGCTGCTTGGCGTAGTCCACGCCCATTTCCACCGCGCGCGCCGCGGCGCCGGACAGCGCCGCTGCGGTCAGCGTCAGCCAGAGATCGAGTGCCCGTGAATGATGTTGCGCTGCTTCATCACCCGTAGCGAGGACCACGTGGTCCGCCCCGACGACGATGTCGGCCAGGGGTAGCGACGCCAGATTCGGAACGTGGGCCGCACCGACGGTCGGCACGGCGACCAGCACACCGTCAACCAAGGCGACCACGACATCCGACACCGCCCCGGCAGGCGTCATCGCCAGACGCTCCCCTCGACCCGGCCGGGGCGCGAAGGTGACGAGCTGGGTACCCGCCAAGACGGCGTCGAGGAGCTCGACGCCGGCAGCTCCGCTAGCGGCCAGCAGGGTGGCAGCGACCTGGGCGTCGACCACCGGCGCCGAACCGAGCGCTCGTCCGTGCTGCTCGGTCGTCAGCGCTAGATCCGCGACCGTGGCGCCCCATCCCCCGGCTCGCTCGGGTACTGCCATGTCGAGAATGCCGGTGTCGCATAGGCCACGCCACAGCGCCGAGTCGAAACCGATGGGCTCAGCGGCACGCACCCGCTCGGGCGTCGAGGCGCGGGCGTACAACGAGCCGAACGAATCCACGAGTTGCTTCTGTTCGTCAGACAGGGCCAGGTCCACGTCGTCCATTCCGTCCTGGTTGAATATGTTCATTCTTGAAAATGAGATTAACATTGATCGACTACATTTCCCCAGAGCGTATGGACAGACGGGATGGCGCAATGCATTTTCTCCTGGACCCGCAGACCCGCGAGTACGGTGAGGAGGTGCGTACGCACCTCGAAGAGGTCATCACCCCGGAATTCGAGGCTCGCGTTTATCGCAGCGGCGTCGCCCACGACGAGGACTTCAGCCGGGGTCTGGTCGACCGCGGCTACTTCGCGCCCGAATGGCCGGCCGAATTCGGCGGACAAAACCGAAGTATCTGGGACGGACAGGTTCTCGGTGAGCTGATGATGCGCTACGACGCTCCGGTGTACCTGTCGGCCACGACGCGGATGGTGGCGTCGGTGATCCGCGCCGTGGGGAGCGAGCAGATGCAGGAGGCCGTTCTCTCGGGGGCGATGAAGGGTGACATCACCATCGCGCTCGGGTTCACCGAGCCCGAGTGCGGTTCCGACGTCGCGGCGGCGGCGACCAGGGCGGTACGCGACGGCGACAACTGGGTCATCAACGGCTCCAAGATGTTCACCACGAACGGCCACGTGGCCGACTACGTGTTCCTGCTGGCCCGGACCAGTCCGGACAAACCGAAACACCAGGGCCTGACCATGTTCCTCGTTCCGTGCGCCAGTGAGGGTTTTGCAGCCCAAGCGGTGGTGACCCTGTCCGGTGAACGCACCAACATCACGTTCTTCAGCGACGTTCGGATCGGCGACGAGTGGCGCATCGGGGACGTCGACGGGGGGTGGCGGGTGCTCAGCCAATGTCTGGCCGACGAGCATGCTTCAGGCTGGGGTCCACATCTGGCCAGGCTTCTCCACCACGCCGAGCGCTGGGCATCCTCGACAGACTCACCCGACGGCGCCATCCGGCTGGCCGACCGCGATGTACGCCGACGGCTCAGCCGCATCGCGATGGAGGTCGAGGTCTCGACCCTGTTGGAGCGCCGTTGTGTGTGGATGGCAGACACGGGCCGCTCGCCGGTGGCAGAAGGCCCTATGTCGAAGCTCTTCAGCACCGAGGCGCTCGAACGGGCCAGCCAGGACGTCGTGGAAATGGTCGGCCCCGACGGTCTGCGCAGCTACCTGGAGCCGACGGCGCCCGAGGACGGTCGGTTCGAGCAGATCATGCGCTTTTCCCTGGGCACCACGATCTACGCCGGCACCAGCGAGGTACAGCGCTCGATCATCGCGCAGCGAGGTCTGGGCCTACCCCGCTGACTTCTTGGGCCGCCGTGACGTCGTGGTCCTGGCCGCCGCCGGCTTGGCCCGCGGGGCGCGGGTCTTCGGGGTGTCTGGTTCCGTCAGCGCCTGGCGGCACCACGCCCACAACTGATCTTCGCTCAGCGCGGCGGTGCCCTTTGATCCGAGATGGAACACGCCGATCTGCGCCAGTGACGTGAGCGTCGCATTCAGCAGTGTCGACAGCTGCGCCGGTGTCAGGTCTTTGCGGATGAGCCCCGCCCGGGAGCACGACGTGAGGATCTTGGTCAGCAGTCTCTGGTGGGGCTCCCAGATCTTGGTGAAGTCTTCGGGCCGTTCGATCTCGAGGCTGAGGTTGTAGATCGTCATGACACGACCACCTACCCGCTCGGAAGATTCGGCGCGGGAAAGGAAACCGCGGCAGAACGCCTCGAGTTGCTCCAGTGGACCGTCGGCCGCGGCCACCTCTTGGCGGATGCTCTCGGTGAACTGGCTGGTGACGTTCTCATAGAGCGCCAACATAAGTTCTTCCTTGCCTGCGAAGTGCTGATAGAACGCGCGCAGGCTGAGGTTGGAACGATCGATCAACGTCTGGATCGTGAAGTCGGCGCTGCCCTGTTCCTCGACGAGTTCGAGCGCGGCGGCCAGGAAACGCGAGCTTCGGGCCAGCGCGCGTGCGCGCGCCGTGCTCAGGCGGCGCTCGATCGTTCGCTGTTGCCACGAGGTCGGCATCTCGACCTCAGCTTCGACGAGCTCGAGTTCGGCGACGTCCTGGTCATCCTTGGCGGGCATGGACATGAATGTTACGCCGGGCGTGCGAGAACGTGCGATCTACCCGGGCGGGCATGCCGCTTCTTCGTGGTGAGATCGACGGTTCACCCCACCGCGAGCCGGCGCATCGGACCCTCAGCGGACCTCCCATTGCGGCGGCCGCTTCTCCAGGAACGCCCGGGGACCCTCGATCGCGTCCTTGGTGAGCGCAACCTTCATCCGGTAGTTCTCGGCAAGCAACTCGGCTTCGTAGATCGGCAGTGTCAGCCCTTTGCGAATGGCCATCCGCGAACCCCGAACGGCCAGGGGTGCGTTGGCGTTCACCGTCTCGGCGATCTCCCAGGCACGCTCCATCAACGACTCGTGCGCCACGACCTCGGTGAAAATTCCGAGCTCGTGGGCACGACTGGCATCCAGGCGCTCATGTTTGCCCATCAACACCAGCCGCATGGCGACCGGCAATGGCAGGATCCGTGCCAGCCGGACAGCTTCTCGTCCGGACGTCACGCCGATGCTGACATGGGGATCCATCAACGATGCCCGGTCGGAGGCGATCGTGATGTCGGCGGTGGTGATGAGGTCCAGGCCGGCTCCGCAGGCGATTCCATTGACCGCACAGATGATCGGCTTGGTCATCTGCAACCACGGCGGGGTCGCCTCCTGGGGGGCGTCCCACTGCCGCAGCGAGCTGAGCACCGGTTCACCCTGTGTGTCGATACCGGCGGCATTCTCGGTGTCGTGGTCGGCCGCCTTGTTGACGTCGGCACCGACGCACAGAGCACGCCCGGCGCCGGTGACGATGATCGTCCAGATGTTCTGCGACCGCTCGACCTCGTCGTAGACCTCGGCGAGTTCGGCAATCATCTCGTCGTTGATCGCATTGAGCACCCGTGGACGGTTCAACGTCACACACGCGGTGTGCCCGCGGACCTCGAAGTTCAGGGTATCCAGGGTGTCGAAACCGGCAACGTCGGCCAACGGCGCCTCAGCCATCACCGGACTCCCACCGTAGCCGGTTCGGGAGCCACGCCCAGGATGTCGCGGAAGCGATCGCGATAACGCGGCCACACTTCGGGATTGAGCAGCCGTGGAGGTCGGCGCCCCTCGAAGATGGCCTGCCACTGGCCGGCCGTCGCCACTGCGATATCCCGTGCCGCCTCGACCGTAATTCCCGCGGTGTGCGGCGTGGCGACGACGGTATCCAGACGCAACAACGGGTTGTCGTGCCGCGGCGGCTCCTCGTGGAATACGTCGAGACCAGCGCCGGCGATCGAACCGCTGACCAGGGCGGCGTACAAAGCCTCTTCGTCGTGCACCGGTCCGCGTGCCGTGGTGATGAAGAACGCCGTCGGCTTCATCGCCGCGAACTGCCTGGCACCGAACAGCCCGCGTGTCTCGTTGGTCAACGGGCACGTCACCTGGACGAAGTCCGATCGCTCGACCAGCTCATCCAGCCCCACCGCGGTGACGCCGCGGGACCGCGCGGCATTGCCATCCAGATACGGGTCGAAGGCGAGAACGTCCATTCCGAACGGTGCGCACAACTCCACCAGTCTCCCGCCGATGGCGCCGAGCCCCACGACCCCGAGCGTTTTACCGGCCAGCTGGGTACCCTGCAGGGTCATCCGATCACCGAGTGGGCCGCGACGCAGAGCGCGGTCAGCGACAGTGACCTTCTTCGCGAGATCCAGCATGAATCCCAGCGCATGCTCGGCCACCGCCTCGGCGCCCGGGCCCGAGTTGTTGCACACCGCAATACCCGCCCGCGTACACGCCTCCACGTCGATGACGTCGTATCCTGCGCCGGCCGAACACACGGCCAGCAGGTTCGGACAGCGCACCACCAGGGCCTGCCCGGCCAGCCATTGATCACCGTTGTCGGCCCCGGCAACGTCGGTGCGTGTGGCCACCTGGTATCCGTGCGCGGATTCCAATGCGGCCCAACCCTCTTCGGCGCTGGCCTGGAGGTCGAGCCTGACGACCTCGATCTCGGCGCGACCGAGGAGTTCGCCGGCGACAGGATCGGTCCACCGCTCGTAGACGAGTCTCGGACGCGCGGCGCTGATCATCGATCGATCTTGGGTTTCGCCTGGGCCGCTTTGAACATGTCGGCCAACGCAGGGTCGACGTTCTTGTAGTCGTTGCGGGCGATCGTGCCGTCACGCCCCTCCACGACGTCGTACCCGAGCCGCAGATCCTTGTTCTCCATGTGGAAGTACTCGCGGCCGAGTGGCAGCCGGCGATCCTCGCGCGGAACCTCCATCCATGCTCGCAGGAAGCAGCGCGCTTTCTTCGGATCAGTGCTGCTGACGAAATCCGACCGCGAGTGGCACATCGCAAAGTTGTTGGCCACGGCCGCTTCCCCCGATTCAAGTCGAAATTCGACCTGCTGTTCGACCAAGACGCGACGCAGGAACTCGATCGCCTCCTCCTGCTCGGGGGTGAATTCGCGTCCCAGCGTCTTCATCGCAGGCAGGATGCTGCTGTAGGTGAAGTTGATGCAGATGCGGCCGTCGACCTGGGAGAACACCGGCACGTCGTAGGGGGTGACATCGGGCTGGTCGTCGGGCTGCTCACTGCGGCGGTGGTGCGGGAACCCCTGGTAGAGCACCTTGAGCAGATCCGGCCGCTCGGCGAGTATGCGATTGTGTGCCGCGGGGCCACTTGAGAACTGACTCTCGCCACCCTCGGCCGCCGGATACACACAGAGCAGGGACAAGATGTCGGCCGCGTCGTTGTGCATCGCCAACTCCGCGCGGGACTTCGTGCCGCGCGCCGGCTGCACGCCATTGGGTAGCACCTCCTCCTGTACCCGCACCATGCGGTGACCGAAGGAGTTGTTGGAGACCAGATACCCGAGGTGGGTGCAGAACGCCCAGTAGATCCGCTCTAGGTCCTCGATCGAATGCTGCTCGACCGGGAAGCCTCGAACACAGGCCAGCCCCTTGCCGAACATCAGGTCCTGGTACAGCCGCGCGAGATCATCGTCGAGATCGGGATGTCGGGCGTCCTCGGGCGTGATGTCGTCACGATCCTTGTTCGCCGTCTTGGCCAGGATCGACTCCAGCGCAGCGATGTTGCGGGAGGAGAGATCGAAGCAGAAGTCCTCCTTACTGCTGAAGTCGGCGCCCGTCCACGCCATCGAGTCGTTGGCCTGCTGGGTGTAAATCGCGGTGGGCATCCGTCCTCCTGTTATCCGGCACTCGGTTGTCGGAGCTATCCGGTTGGTCGGTCCTCGAGTCCACGCAGCGCCTGAGCTCGCTGCGTGGCTGCCTCTGTCATCATCCCGACGTCTGTGCCCGCGGAGATGAATCGCAGACCGTGGTCCACGAATCGCCCGAGCAGTTCCAGCGAGGCGATACCAGCCACTCCGAGCGCCACGCCGTACTTACGGCATGCCGCCGCCACACACTCTACTGCATGATGGAAACGATCATTCTCATACTGTCCGTGAATGCCCATTTCGGCCGTCAGGTCGCTAGGTCCTATGAGGATCATGTCCAGGCCGTCGACTGCCGCGATGTCATCGACGACATCGACCGCCTCGGGGGTCTCCACCATCACCGCGACCACCGTCCGGCGCTCCAGGAGTGCGGCAAGGTCGGGAGCCGCTCTGCGCTCATAACCACTCACCACATTGGGGCCCGAGATCGACCGATGACCGACCGGGGGGAACCGCGCCGCGTCAACCACAGCCTGCGCCTCGGACCTCGAATCTACATGCGGGACAATGATTCCTGTTGCACCGATGTCGAGCACCCTGGCGATCATGCTCGCGTCTTGCGATGGCACCCGCACGAGTCCGGCGATCCCCGCTCCCTGCGCGGCCACGCACAGCAGGCCGGCTGTCTCCAGTGACGTCGCTGTGTGCTCGAGGTCCACGTACACCGCGTCGTATCCGGCCACTGCCGCAATCGCGGGAACATCCGGTGTTCGCGAGTTCAGCAGAGCAAGGCAAAGCACCAAGCCTCCGTCGGACCGGAGGGCATCACGAATCGATGCGTGCACGCATGCCACCGTAACGCACCGAGAACGGCAGTTGCACTTTTTTGGTGACACGCCTTCTCGGTGTGATAACCATGACGCATGCCAATACCCCGGGTCGCGATCGTCGGCGCGGCACTGTCGGATTGCGGACGGGTGCCCGACAAGACTGCGATGGGTCTGATGGCGCAGGCATCTCGTCGCGCGCTCGCCGACGCCGGCCTGACCAAGGATGACATCGACGGCTTCGGCGGTCACGGAGCGCTCCTACCGCCGGTGGACGTCTGTGAATACCTCGGGCTCCGGCCACGGTGGGTGGACGCCACCAACGTGGGCGGCTCGTCATGGGAGGTGCTGGCCGGTCATGCCGCAGCGGCCATCGCCGCCGGTGAGATCGACGTGGCGCTGCTGACCTACGGGTCGACGGCACGCTCGGACGTCAAGCGGCGGGCGCGTGCCCCGGCGGCCGCGATGAGTACCGGTGCGGCTCTGCAATACGAGGCGCCGTATGGCGCGACACTGATCGCCAAGTACGCGATGGCCGCCCGGCGGCACATGATCGAGTACGGGACAACGATCGACCAACTCGCCGAAGTGGCGGTTGCCGCCCACGAATGGGCCGCGATGAATCCGAACGCGTTCGAGCCGCACCGGATCACCGCTGCCGAGGTCGCTGCGGCACCCACGCTGGCTGACCCGTTCACGGCAAAACACGTGTGCCTGCGCACCGATGGCGGCGGCGCCGTGGTACTGGCCTCCGAGCGCGTGGCGCGCGATTGCGCGAAGGCACCCGTGTGGATCCTGGGCACCGCCGACAGCACCTCGCACGTCAGCATGAGCCACTGGGACGATTTCACGACGTCGGCAGCATCGGTGTCCGGGCCGCGCGCCTTCGCCAGCGCAGGCGTGACGCCCGCCGACATCGACGTATGCCAGCTCTACGATTCGTTCACCTCGACAGTCCTCCTCACCGTCGAGGACCTGGGTTTCTGCGCCAAAGGGGAGGGCGGGCCGTTCATCGAATCGGGGGCGCTACGCCCCGGCGGCGCGCTGCCCACCAACACCGACGGGGGCGGGCTCGCGTCCTGCCACCCTGGAATGCGAGGGATGTTCCTGATGATCGAGGCAGTGGCACAGTTGCGTGGCGAATGCGGTGCGCGGCAGGTCGAGGGAGCGTCGCTGGCCTGCGTGCACGCGATGGGCGGGTTCTTCAGCCACAGCGCCACCGTGATCCTGGGGAATCGGTGATGGACATCCGCCCCGGCCCGGACCGCCCGACACCAGACGTGGAGAGTGAGGGGTGGTGGCAGGCCGTCCAAGACGGTCAACTTCTCCTGAATGCCTGCCGGTCGTGCCGGCGCCATCACCTGTACATGCGCCCCTTCTGCCCGTTCTGCTGGAGTGAAGACGTCGCGGCTGTGCCGTCGTCGGGTCGAGGGCGCCTCTACACCTGGAGCGTGATCCACCAGAACGCCGCGCCGTTCGACGCGCGCACGCCGTACGTCGTGGGCATGATCGACCTCGACGAAGGGCCACGACTGATGTCGACAGTCGAGGCACCCCTCAGCGATCTGCTCGCGGGAATGGCGCTCGTCCTCGCCTTCCGGCACGAAGACGACGGCTTCGTCGTACCGATCTTCCGCGGCTCCTAGCCGGGCAGCGGCACGATCCTGGCGGACAGTGAGCGTGGTAGACCCACCGACAGACCCTTGAGCATGTTGCGCTGTACTTTGCCGTTGGCATTGAGCGGCAAAGGGCGATCCCAGTAGACGATCTCCTCGGGCAGTTTGTATTTCGGCAGGCCGGCCGCGGTGAGTGCAGCGACGATGTCAGGCAACGAGAGGCTGACCCCTGGTTCGAGGACCACCGCAACGGCCAGGTGTTCCCCGGTCGTGGCATCGGGCACGGGGAACGCCGCGCATTCACTCACTCCGGGCACTCTCGCGACAGCCTCGTCGACCTCCGCGGCCGGGATCTTGAGCCCGTTGCGAATCACGATGTCCTTCAACCGTCCGACGATGCGCACTCGTCCGTCCACCAGCTCGGCAACATCGCCGGTACGGAACCAGCCGTCGTCGAAAGCCACGGCGTCGTCGGCGGCATCGGTGTAGCCCAGGAAGGTATGCGGTCCGGTTATACAACATTCGGTCGGTTCGACGGATGACCCGACCCGGACGTCCACGTCGGCCAATGGCGCACCGTCGTCGGCGTGACGCACGGCCGCCGGCTCGTCGCGCCGGCCCGACGTGCTGACCGGCACCTCCGACGATCCGTAGGCACGCATGACCACGATGCCGAAGTCTTTCTCGACCCGCTCGACGATACGTCGATCCAGCGTGGTGCCGCCGAGGTACACCGCGCGCAGTGGGACTTCCCCCCGGCGCCGGCCGATCTCGTCCAGCAGCCGGTCAAGGAGGCGGTCCGGTCCGCCGTACCACGTCGCGTCGGTTGCCAGGAGCAGATCGGCGGTACCCGCGGGGCTCCACGCGTCCTCGAGAACGACCGGGATGCCCAGCAGCGGCGCGATGTAGACGGCCTGCAGCACACCGGTCACCGACGCCATCGGGCTGATGAGAAGGACGCGATCGGATGGACCCAACCCCGCCGCAGCGATGTAGTTACGCGCCGCCTTGATCAACGTACTGTGCGAGTGGATCACGCCTTTGGGGCGTGAGGTGGTACCCGACGTGTAGAGGACCAGCGATGGCTCGTCGGCAGCGCGTACAGGCGGCGCCACGCCGTGCTCGAGAGTCTCGACGGTCGCGGCGGAGGGTGCGCCAAGCCATCGGCAGGGACCGCCGAGCTCCGATTCGGGCGACGCCCATCCGGGTGCAACACCATGCAACGCACCGGATCTGGCCGCTATGTCCAGGATTGCCGCGGCACCCGAACTGCGTGCGACCAACAGCGTGACCGCGTCCACACGAGCGGCCGCGTGCAAAGTGATCACCGAGCTCACGTCGTTGCCTGCCACGACGACCACGGGTTCGCCAGGCTCGACCCCGGCGGCCGCCATTGCCCGCGCGCTGCTGTCGACGGCCGCGTCGAGGTGGCCGTAGCTCAGCGCCACCCCGCGCTCCACCAGGGCTGTCGAATCCGGATACCGACGGGCCGCCTCGCGAAGCAGGTCGACCGGCGCTGCCGACCAGAACCCCGCCGCCCGGTACCGGTCACGCAACGACTCCGCCCGACGCTGTGCGTGTTCGAGCAGACCCCTCGTGGTCGTCATCGGTGACCTCCTATGCAAATGCTGCTTCTCTTTGTCGTAAATGTATCCTCTCCCCCATGTCATACATGACCTTCGACGATCAAGTTGCCATCGTGACCGGTGCCGGTAACGGCCTCGGGCGCTGCCACGCCCTCGAACTCGCCCGCCGCGGCGCCCGTGTCGTCGTCAACGACCTGGGCAGCGCCGTCGACGGCAGCGGAGCCTCGACCTCAGCGGCCCAGGCTGTCGTCGACGAGATCACGGCAGCCGGGGGCACTGCCATCGCCAACGGTGACTCGGTGGCCACACCCGAGGGCGGGGCGGCGATCGCGACCGCCGCCCACGAGGCCTTCGGCCGGATCGACATCCTCGTCAACAACGCGGGCATCCTCAGAGACGCCGCCTTCAAGAACATGACCCCCGAGCAGGTCGACGCAGTGATCGCCGTCCACCTCGGCGGCGCATTCAACGTCACGCGGGCCGTATGGCCGGTCATGCGCGTCCAGAACTACGGTCGCATCATCCAGACGACCTCCGGAACAGGGCTTTTCGGGAACTTTGGACAAGCGAATTACGGCGCGGCCAAAATGGGACTGGTCGGCATGATGCATGTGCTGTCCATCGAAGGAGCCCGTAACGGCATCGCGGTCAATGCCATCGCGCCCATCGCCCGTACCCGCATGACCGAGGACATCATGGGCGAGGCGGGCGCGGCCATGGACCCCGAACTCGTCACCCCTGTGGTGGTGTATCTCGCCCATCGCGACTGCGACCGCACCGCACACATCTACTCGGTGGGCGCAGGCAAGGTGTCCCGGGTGTTCATCGGGGTCAGCCGCGGAATCGAAGACGTCGAACTGAGCGCGGAATCCGTCGCTGCGGCGATCGACTTCATCGATGACGCCTCGGCCTTCACCATCCGCGGCGGACCCGGCAAGCCGGCCATGGCCTGAGATCGCGAGTCAGCGGCCCTCGAACCGAGCCGGCCGGCGTTCGGCAAACGCACGCAGACCTTCGGCCAGGTCAGCGGTACTCGACACGATCTCCGCCGCCCAGGCTTCCTGTTCGAAGGCACGGGCGCGGTCGGACTCCGAGGACACCGACAGCAGGCGCTTGGTCAGCGCGAGCATCACCGACGGCCCCGCGGCGAGGCGCCTTGCCACGTCTGCGGCGACGTCGTGCACCTCTTCGCTCCCCGTCACGCGGTTCACCAGGCCCCATTCCAGGCATCGGGCCGCATCCACGGGCTCGCCCAGCATGAGGATCTCGCTTGCCCGCCGCAGCCCGACGATCCGGGTCAAGAGGTGAATGGCTCCCGCATCGGGCAGGATGCCGCGATCGACGAACGCTTCGATCAGCGTCGACCCCGCGGCCATCACGACGAAATCGCAAGCCAGGACAAGACTCACTCCGGCCCCCACGGCCGTCCCGTTCAGCGCCGCCACGACCGGCTTGTCGCAGTCGAGGACGGCAGCAATCAGCCGCTGCCAACCCCGCTGGAGCAGCCGCGCTACGTCACCGGGGCGTTTCTCCGGCGCAGGGGTCGTCGCCGCCGGCCGGGTCGAGAGTCCGGCACCGGCACAGAAATGCCTCTCCCCCGCCGAGCTCAACAGCACCGCCCGTACCCGCGGATCGTTCGCCGCGGCCTCGAAAGCATCGGTCAATGCGTCACGAGCACTGGGCGACAACGAATTTCCCACCGCAGCGCGATCGATATGGACATACTGCACTCCGTCGCCACCGACCTGAGACCGGATCCCCGGATCCTCTTCCGCCACGCCATCACCCCTTCCCCAGCACCGCCGTTATCTGCATTCTCATATTTCGGGTATGTTCATTTCCACTAATGGACAGCGTGCCACACGAGGAGGTCGCGGGATGGTAGATGCGTCGTCGACTGCTACCACGTCATCCACCCATTCATCGATGCCCTCGACGACTGGACAGATCACCGATGAGGGACTTGCGCGGCTGCGAGCCACCATCGGGATCTCGGTCCCCCACACCCAGCCGCCGCACTTCCTCCGGCCGAATGAAGACGCGTTCCGGCATGTTGCGGAAAGCTATGGCGACGGGAATCCGCTGTGGTGCGATCCGGCATACGCGAGGTCGACGGTGTGGGGTGGGCCGGTGGCTCCCCCGGCGCTCGTCGGCGGTGACACGCTCATCGGCGAAGACGAGGTCACCGCACTGAGCGAGTCGGACCGCGCACTGACCAAAGGGGACCCGCTGCGCGGCGTACATGCCTTCTACGCATCGTCCTCGCGCGAATGGTGGGCACCGCTACGGGCCGGACGGCGGGTATACCGACGAAACGCACTGGTCGCCGCGCTCGACAAACCCAGTGAATTTGCCGGTCGCGCCGTGCACGAATGGACGGCACAGGTCTTCCGTGACGACCAAGGTGTGTTGCTCGGCGGCCAGTACCGCAACATGATTCGAACGGAACGCACAAAGGCGCGGGATCGCAAGAAATACGATGCGGTGCAATTGAAAACGTGGTCATCCGAAGAGATCGCCGACATCGACGCGCGCTATGCCGGCGAGCAGCCCCGCAGCGCCGAACCGCGCTGGTGGGAGGACGTTGCCGAAGGCGACACCGTGGGACCACTGACCAAGGGCCCACTGACCGTCACCGACATGGTGTGCTGGCATGTCGGAATGGGTACGGGAATGTACGGCGTGCGCCCGCTTCGGTTGGCGTGGCGAAACCGCCAACGCATCCCGCGCTTCTACAGCCTGAACGAGGCCGGCGTGCCGGATGTACAGCAGCGCGTGCACTGGGATCCCGACGCCGCGCGTAACGCAGGAAATCCCACCACTTTCGACTACGGGCGGATGCGCGAGACATGGCTCATCCACCTGTGCACGAACTGGATGGGTGACGACGCCTGGTTATGGAAGCTGGAATGCGAGTTTCGGTTGTTCAACTACATCGGCGACCTGCACACCATCACCGGCACCGTGGTCGAGAAATACCTTGCCGAGGGAGGCCGGCCGGCGGTCGACCTGGAACTCGCGGCTACCAATCACCGCGGGGAGATCACCGCGCCCGGGCGGGCAACCGTTCTGCTGCCCAGTCGGGTGCACGGCCCCGTGCGGTTACCCGACCCACCCGGCGCTGCCAGCAATCTCTCGGAGGTGCTGACCGCGGTGGCGGAACGTTTCGAAGAACGATGAGAACCGCTGTGTACGAGAGTGTTCCAGGGTTGCGCGCCGCACACGAGGGGTCGGTGCTCACTCTCACGCTGGACCGCGCGGACCGGCGCAATGCTGTGGACGACGTCATGCTCGATGCGATGATCGATCATCTCGCTGCTGCCGGGACCGACGAATCGGTGCGGGTGATCCGCCTCGACGCGGTAGGTCCCGATTTCTGCGCCGGGGCAGACCTCATCGCGCGTAACGCGTCGACCGAACGCAAGCCGCGAGTCGGCAGCACGCAGCGCCGCTTGCCGCACAAGGCGAATCGCCTCATTCCACTGCTGACCGAAACGCAAGTGCCGATCGTGGCCGTGGTGCGGGGCTGGGCCGCGGGCCTGGGTTTTCACCTGGCGCTCGCGGCAGATTTCTGCGTGGCCGCCGATACCGCCCGATTCTGGGAGCCGTTCATGGCGCGTGGCTTCACTCCCGACAGCGGTGGCACGTGGCTGCTGCCCCGGGTCATCGGGCTGGTACGCAGTCGCAAGATTCTGATGATCGGCGACGAACTTTCCGGCGCCACGGCCGCGCGGTGGGATCTGATCCACCAAGCCTGCGCCGAAGAGCAGCTCGACCAGGTCGCCGATGACCTCATCGGACGCCTTGCCATAGCACCGACCGTCGCGCTGGGTCTGACCAAGTGGCTGCTTCACACCAGCAACGGCCTCGATCTCGACAGGCAGCTGCACAACGAGGCCCTGGCCCTTGAGTTATCCAGTCGCAGCGAGGATTTCCGGGAAGGCCTGGCGGCATTCAAGGCCAAACGCGACGCGGAGTTCACCGGACGATGACGCAGTTACCGATCACCCCGACCAGCTCGCCGGACCAGGCCCGCGTCGCGGTTCGTGAGTGGGTCGCCACAACCGTGCCGCAGGACTGGCGCGCGGCCGCAGACCGGGGTCCCGCGGCGTTGCGCGCGGTGCGCACCCCCGCCGACTACGCGGCGTGGTACCCGGCCTTCGCGGAGTCAGGACTGGTGGTGCCCACCTGGCAACCCGAACACGGCGGACTCGGTGTGGCCGCCGATGTCGCACGGGCGATCGATGTCGAGTTGGCTCCGCTGCGCTTGACACGCCTCAATCCGCTGGGACTGAACAATGCCGCCTCGGCACTGTTCAGTCACGGCACCGAGGAGCAGCGGCGTCGCTTTCTGCCTCCGATCGTGCGCAACGAGGAAAAGTGGTGCCAGCTGTTCAGCGAGCCTGGCGCCGGATCGGATCTCGCGTCACTGTCGACGCGGGCTGTTCGCGACGGTGCCGGAGACGGCGCCGATTGGATGGTGACCGGCCAGAAGGTGTGGTCGACGTGGGCCGACGAAGCAGATTTCGCGATTCTGCTGGCCCGCACCGACATCGACCGTCCCAAACACGAGGGCATCACCTACTTTCTGCTCAACCTCAGGCAGCCCGGCGTCCAGATACGTCCGCTGCGCCAGATCACCGGAGAATCCGAGTTCAACGAGGTGTTCCTCGACGGCGCTCGCATTCCCGACTTCCAGCGCGTCGGTGACGTGAACGACGGCTGGCGGGTCAGCGCGTCGACACTGTCCAGTGAACGACAGATGGTGTCGGGGTCCGGTTCCGGAGGGATGGGCCGCCTGGGCGGCTCCAGCGCCGACCGGCTGATCGGACTCGCCAAGGAGAAGGGCCGGTGGGCTGACCCGGTGATCCGGGGCAGGATCATGCATGTTTGGGCCCAGGAACAGATCCGCGGCTGGACCAACGCTCGTGTACGCGCTGCCCTCACGGCCGGGCAGTCGCCCGGGGCGGCTTCCTCGATCGGCAAGGTTCATCAGGCGACGCTGAACCAGCAGATCCAGAATCTGATGGTCGACATCCTGGGCACCGAGGCGCTGGCGTGGGCCCCGACCGACGATCCTGACGCGTTGCCGCGGGAGGTGCGGGGCATGCTGCGCAGCCTGGCCAACGGCACCGAAGGCGGCACAACGGACATCAACAAGAACATCCTGGGCGAACGCGTGCTCGGACTGCCACGCGAACCGGACCCGTGGAAGGGCAAGCCCTGGCGGGATGTCCCGCGATCATGACCTCCTACCAGCGGCTGACGGTCTCGCGATCCGATGGAATCGGGTGGCTCATCCTGAACCGCCCCGACGCCGGAAATGCGTTCGACGCGGTGATGCTCGACGAGCTCGAACGAGCGTGGGTCGAACTCGATGCGGATCCCGAGGTGAGGGTGATCGTCAACGCCGCGAACGGCAGAGCGTTCTGTACCGGCATGGACGTCGTGCAGGTGGCCCGCGACAAAGCGGCCATGCGACGGCACTCCCGCCGCACACGTGACGCGGAGCTGAGGATCTCGTCCTGGCACTGCGGGGTGTGGAAGCCGGTGATCGCCGCCGTCAACGGCGTCTGTGCCGGCGGCGGACTGCACCTGGTCGCCGATGCCGACATCGTGATCGCCTCGGAGGCTGCGTCTTTCGTCGATCCGCACGTCTCGGTGGGGCAGGCCGTGGCGTACGAGGCGATCACCCTGATTCGCAAATCACCGATGGAGGCGATAATGCGTACGACGCTCATGGGCCGAGAAGAACGAATGTCTGCGCAGCGGGCACACCAACTCGGCATCGTGTCGCAGGTGGTTCCCGCCGATGAGCTGCGCGCAAGCGCCGCGTCGCTGGGGTCGGCCGTCGCCGCCAACTCTCCCGCCGCACTGCGTGCCACCAAACAAGCGCTGTGGCGGGCCCTGGAGGTAGGGCGCGCCGTGGCTTACCGGGAGGCCGCCGTGACGATCGATTCGCTGGCCACCCACCCCGACGTCATCGAGGGAGCGCGGGCCTGGCGCGCGAAGCGGGCGCCGCTGTGGCAGCCGCTCGACTCCGAGACCGGAGCAGTGTCGTGACGACCACCGAACACGCGCCTTATCGTCGGCTCATCGTCGAACGACGGGGGCCGGTCGGCTGGCTCATCATGAACCGCCCGGACCATCTGAACGCCTACGACGTCGTGATGCGCGAAGAGTTCCCGCGCGCGTGGGCCGAACTCGAAGCCGATCCCGAGGTGCGGGTCATCGTGCACACGGGCAACGGGCGAGCATTCCAGGTCGGCGCCGACGTCGCCGAGCTCGACGGGGATGCCGTACAGCAATTCCAGGAGACGATGCGCACGCTGGATCTGAAGCTGACCGGCTGGCACTGCAACGTCGGCAAACCGATCATCACGGCGGTGAACGGGGTGTGCGCCGGCGGCGGGCTGCACTGGGTGGCCGACGGCGATATCGTCATCGCTTCGTCGGACGCCACGTTCGTCGACCCCCACGTGTCCATCGGGCAGGTCAGCGCGCTGGAGACCATCGCGCTGATGCGCAAGATTCCTGCGGAAGCAGTGCTACGGATGGCCCTGCTCGGCAGCCACGAACGGATGAGCGCCCAACGTGCCTACGAACTCGGCATGATCAGCCAGGTGGTTGATCCGCCCGAGGCGTTGCGCGACGTGGCACAGGATCTCGCGGAGAAGATCGCGCGCAACTCGCCGACAGCGATGCGTGCCACCAAACGCGCGTTGTGGGGCGGTCTGGAATCCGGGCTGACAGACGCCTGCCGAGCCGGGGCCAAGCATCTCACGTCGATGTGGGGCCATCCCGACCAGGACGAGGGTCCGCAAGCATTCGCCCAGAAGCGCCAACCGAAATGGCTCCCCTTGGAGCGTGATTCGTGAATCTCTCGGAACTCCTCGACGATCTACCCGATATCGCCGTGTACACGCTCGACGCGGAGATCCCGACCGCACGGTTGCGCGGGTGCTCGGCTGCACTCCGGGCCGAACTGATTGCTGCCGGTGTGCGCCCCGGTCACGTGGTCGCGGCGATGCTGCCCAATGACGCCACCACGGTCTCCGCGTTGTTCGGAACCTGGGGTGCGGGCGGGGTCTACACACCGCTCAACCCGCGCGCCGCCGACGCCGAGCTCACCACGCAGCTGCAGACACTTCGCCCATCGGCGGTGCTCACCACCGCCGAGTCCGCCCACCGCTTCGCCGGCACCAATATCCCGGTACTCGTCGGCGGCGACCTGCGCTGGACGAGCGCAGACCGACCGGCACACCGCCAGGACGCACTCGATCCGCAGAGCTATGACCCCGCGGTTGCGCTGCTCCAGTTCACGTCGGGAACGACCGGCGCACCGAAACCCGTGCCGCTGCGCCACGAGACGGTCATCGACCTGATCGATCGCCTGCTGGCCAAACTGCGCGGGGGCCGCGACCGCAGCAGTGATCGGCCGCCCATGCCGAACCTGGTCCCGCTATCCCTGTCACTGTGGGCCGGTATCTACCAGGTCCTGTTCGCATTTCGGGCCGGTGCGGGTGTCATCCTGATGGATCGCTTCTCCTCCGGCGGGTTCGCCGCGCTGGTCGCGCGCCACCAGCTCCGTTCGACGGTGCTGCCCCCGGCCGCGTTGACCATGGTGTTACACGACGACTCGGTGTCCGACCTGTCCCCGCTGCGCATCGTGCGGTCGATCACCGCCCCGCTCTCTCCGGTGCAGGCCGCACGCTTCCGGGACAAGTTCGGGGTGCTGGTGCTCAACTCCTACGGGCAGACGGAACTCGGCGGGGAAGTCGTCGGGTGGTCGGCCTCCGATGCGAGGGACTACGGCGTGGCCAAATTGGGCTCGGTCGGTCGGCCACTTCCCGGCATCGATGTGACGATAATTGACAACGAAGTGCTGGTGCGCACACCGACAACCGCATCGCGGCAGGTCGACCCGGCGTTCCACGACCGCTTGACTGAGGACGGCTGGTTCCATACCGGCGACCTCGGATGGCTCGATGACGACGGGTTTCTCTGGCTCGACGGTCGGGTGTCGGACATGATCAACCGTGGTGGCCTCAAGGTGTTCCCCGGTGCGGTCGAGGACGTTCTCCACAGCGCTGACGGTGTGCGCGAGGCCGCGGTTGTCGGAGTGCCCGATGAGCGCCTCGGCGAGGTCCCTTGGGCATTCGTGGTCCGGCGCGACGCGTCGGTCAGCGAGCAGTCACTGACCGACTGGTGCCGGGAAAGGCTGACGCCCTATCGCGTTCCGGCCCGCGTGGTGTTCGTCGACAGTTTGCCCCGCAACGACGTCGGCAAGGTGCTCAAACGCGATCTGGTGGCTCATGCCCGTGTGTGACCGTTGCCTGCCGGCCGCCCCACCGATGGTGCCGGTCTGGTGAACGCCGTGCGCTCAGTGGTGTTGGGTGACGGTGACATCGCGCGGATTCTCGCCGAAGCCCTCGGTACGCCACGGGCCGCGCCGGGTGCTGCCATCCCTTCAGGAACGAACGGTGTGGTCTTGGTCGTGGGTGGCCAACCCGGCTCGGCGCAACCATTGGAGACGTTGACCGCCGACCGTTGGCACCGCGACGTCGAGTTCAGCGTCGCGTCGGCGCTCACAGTCCTGCGTGACGCCAAAGCTGCCATGCCGAGCGGCGGCCGCATCGTTCTGGTGGTGCCGACCCTCGGCGTGACGGGAGCGCCCGGATTGGTCAGCTACACCACGGCGATGGAGGGCATCCGGGCGATGGCGAAATCGGCTGCACGGCAATGGGCCTGCGAGGGGGTCGGAGTCAATCTCGTGGCGGTCCCCGTCGGGCTGATCGCACCGGAGTTGGCCTCGGCGGACGCTCATCACAGCGCACCGGCTCTCGGTCGAGACGTCGACCTGTCCGCCACCGTGATTCGAGCAGTCGCTGTTCTGCTCGGCCACGAACTCGACCATCTGGCGGGGGCGACACTGGTGGTGGATGGAGGCTCGGTGATGCTGCCGTGACCCTGTCCGGTATGACGGTACTGGTCTCCGGTGCGGGCGCCGGTGTGGGTCGCGGTATCGCTGCGACGTTGGCCTCCGACGGCGCACATGTGGTGGTCGCCACCCGCTCGTCCAACGGTCAGGACGCGGTGCGCGATCTGCGGGCCGAGGGCGGGTCGGCAACATGGGTGCAATGCGATGTCACTGATAGCGAATCGGTTTGCGCCGCTGTGGGTCTTGCCCTTGCCACTACCGGGCGCCTGGACGGTGTCGTGCACAACGCCACCAGCAACACCTCGAGCCGACCGGCACGGCTCGAGGACGCCCGCGACGACTGGCCGGAGCACTGCGCGGTCTCACTCACCGGCGCGTTCCACTTCGCAACGCACGCCTTTTCCGCGCTGCAAGCGCGTGGGGGCGCCCTGGTGGTGATGACGTCGCCCGCGGGAATCGAAGGCAGCGCCACCCTCCCGCTCTACGCGACCGTCAAGGGTGCGCTGCGCGGTTTCACCAAGAGCCTCGCCCGCGAGTGGGCACCACACGGGATCACCGTCAACGCCGTTTCGCCGCTGGCATATTCACCCGCCATGGCGGCGGCGATCGAGGCTGAACCTGCCATGGAATCCCGAATGGCACGGCGCATCCCGATGGGGCGGATTGGAGATCCCGCTTCGGACGTAGGCACGGCCGTAGCGTTTCTGATGAGCCCAGGCGCCCGTTACATCACCGGTCAGACCATCGGCGTCGATGGCGGCCACTTCACGGGTCTGTGACGATGGAACTCGGCCTGGTGGTACCCCATACCGGGCCGATGGCGTCACCGACGTTTGTCGAAGATTTTGTGCTGACCGCCGAGAGCTGCGGTATCGATCGGTTGTGGGCAGTGGATCATCTGGTCTTGCCCCATCGCGTCGAATCACCATACGTGTCGGGACGTCAGCCCGTGCGAGTTGCCGACGGTTGGTTGTCGGAGTATCTCGCCCCGAGCTATGAGTCGCTGACCACCCTGGCCTGGATCGCCGGCCGAACCACGCGCATAGGTTTGGGGACCTCGGTGGCGGCACTCCCACTTCGCAACCCCATCTGCAACGCCCGCCAGCTCGCCACCCTTGACGCTCTGTCCGGGGGACGCGTCGTCTACGGCGCGGGCATCGGGTGGATGCGTGAGGAGGCCGTGGCCATGGGCCTGCCGTGGGACCATCGGGCGACGCGCAGCGAGGAACACATCGCGCTCCTGCGACACCTGTGGTCTGCCCGCGAACCGCTAGTCAGTTTCCACGGGCAGTACTTCAGTTTCAGTGATATCGATCCCAGCCCCTTTCCGTGCCAACGGCCCATCCCGATACTGATAGGCGAGCACTCGGCAGGAGCCCTGGCCCGCGCGGTACGCGTCGGCGACGGTTGGATCGCCGGTCCGATGCCGCCGGAGCGACTGGCCGGATTACTGGCCACACTGCGCCGGCTCGCGGAGGAGCAGGGTCGGGACGCCGACGATCTCTTGGTGGTGGCCTCAACGGTGGCCGGCCCGGATGTCAGCCCGGCTTTTTTGAGCAGCTATCGCGACGTCGGAGTCCATCACCTCCAGCTCGTGCTACCGGTCATCGAACCACGGGCGGCACTGTGCCTGGTCGAACGCATCGCAGCCTGGCGAGACTGAAACGTTTGAGATCAAATATTCTCTTTTCCAGATATGGTTGTTTTCGCATGAGATACCGACGAACAGGGGCTCCAATGTCCACCGCAACGCCTTTCGAAGTGTGGGATGCCGACAACCACATGTACGAGACCGTCGACGCGTACACGCGTTACCTGCCCGAGAAGTACTCAGAGGCAATCAAGTACGTCGACATCAACGGTCGGATTAAGTTGCAGATCCTCGGAACGGTGACCGAGACGATTCCCAACCCGACCTATGACGTCATCCCAACCCCGGGGGCATGGGCCGACTACTACCGCGGTATCAACCCAGAGGGAAAGACGCTGCGCGAGCTCGCGCAACCCATCCGTTGCCCCGAGGAGTTCCGCCGGCCCGAACCACGGCTGGCTCTGATGGACCGCCAGGGAATTTACGGCACGGTGATGTTTCCGACGACGGCAGGGATGTTGGAGGAACGTCTACGCCTTGACACCGAGTTGACCCACGCGGTCACCCACGCCTTCAATCAGTGGCTGCTCGACGAGTGGACGTTCAACTACCACGACAGAATCTTCGCGGTTCCCGCCATCTCACTCAACGATCCCGCGATGGGGGTGCGTGAGTTGGAGTGGTGCCTCGACCATGGTGCCAGGACGGTGCTGATCAGGCCCGCGCCTGTGCCGCGGGGGGACGGCACGTCCCGCTCACCCGCGTTGCCGGAATTCGACGACTTCTGGCGCTTGGTGGAAAGCGCGGGCATTGCGGTGCAGATGCACAACTCCGACCCCGGCTACGACAAATACCTCTCGGACTGGGAAAGCGGCGAAGAATTCCAGGGTTTCCAGCTCACCACGTTTCGCGGGTTCATCTACGAGGAAAGTCGGCACATTTTCGACACGCTGGCCGCCTTCGTGGCGCACGGGGTGTTCGATCGGTTCCCGGGCCTGCGGATCGGAGTGGTGGAAAACGGCGGCTCGTGGGCGCCCCGTCTCCTTGAGGCTTTCGACCGCGTATACCGAAAGAAACCCAAGGATTTCGACCGCCACCCGGTGGAGATTTTCAAGCAGCACATCTGGGTCAACCCGTTCCACGAGGAGGACATGGCCGGCCTCGTCGAGATCCTCGGCGTCGATCGGGTGATGTTCGGATCCGACTACCCGCATCCCGAGGGCCTCGCCGAACCCGCGCAGTTCGTCGATGAGCTCGCCAACCTGTCACCGGATGCCACCGTCCGGGTGATGGGCGCCAACCTCAAAGCGCTGCTCGACGTCTGAGCCCAGCGCTCAGACGTCGTAGACGAACACGTGGGTGGCCGCGGTGATCAGCCTGTCGTCGGTCCCTTCGTCGTGGACCGACGTCCGTACCGCACGTGTGCCGACCGCGCCACCGAGAACCTCTGTATCGAACCGGAACGGTCCGACCTTCCCCCGCGCGACGAACATCACGTGCGACGAAATGCCGGTCACCCGTTCGGTGCCCACTGATTCGACCACGCTGAGTCGAGCCGCTGCTTCGGTCATCGCGAACTGCGGACCGATGTGCAGTGCGGCGTCGGGCGACGCAACATCGGCGGAGAGCTCCGGCAGCATCCACGTCGTGTCGCCGGCGCGAGAACCGCCGAACACCTGCCACAGCGGCGGCAGATCCGGTGAATCCTCGACGAGGATCGGGTCGACCTCCATCTTCCCCAGGCCGTCGGGCGGCGCACCGAGAGACACTCCCTGACCTTCGGTGACGGCGAGCACGCGGGTCGGCTCGTCCGCATCGACGATGACCGAGCGGCTGTAGCTCATCCGTTGGCCCGCCTTCAGATTTTCGGTGCGGACTTCGAACCGGGATACGCCGATGCCGTGGTCGATCACCTGACACGAGTGCACCACCGGATTGGGGATGGCTTCGAGGTCGGAAATGAGACCTCCCTCTGGCGAGGCCATTCCGTAGACCGAGAGCAGAACGGCTCCGCGACCGTCGCGCATGTCATGGCGCAGCGCGACGGTGTCGTCGACCGGGCCGACCGTCATCGACGCGTGGTGTCGGCCGATGTAGCGGTAGCTGAGCAGACCACCCCACCGGCGGTGCAATTCAGCAGCATAGGCGGCGGGATCGCCGGCCAGTTCCCGGATATCACGAACCACGGCGCTCCCCTTGTCGGTCATTTACCCGGCCCGTTCGGGAACTTCAGCAAAGAGCCCGCGTCGACGCGGATCTGCTGACCGGTGATGTAGCGGCTCTCGTCGCTGGCCAGGAACACCGCCAGGTGGGCAGTGTCCTCCGGTTCGATATAGGGAATCGGCATGGCCTGGAAGTAGGTGAATGCCAACTCGGCATCGTCGCGAGTCGGGGTGCGACCCTCGGCGGCGATGTCCGGCCGGAAAATTCCGTAGATACCGTCGTTGTGCAGTAGTCCGGTGTTGCAGTTCGTCGGATGGATCACATTCACCCGGATGAACCGCGAAGCCAGATGGATCGCCATCTGCTCGGCGTACTCCATGAGAACCCGCTTACTCCAGGCATATCCGGCGCCGCCCGGCCCCATCTCCGGACTGTCCGCCTGTCCAGGCATCATGCCTGCGGTGGAACCGGTGACGATGATGGATCCCCGGTCGGCCAGATGGGGGACCGCGGCGGCGACGGTGTTCATCACGCCCACCAGATCGACATCGGTCGCGTCGACGAAATGCATGGCATCGGGTGTGCCCATGGCCATCGGGAGTATGCCGGCGTTGGCAACGACGATGTCGAGGCGGCCGAGGTCGATGAGCGCAGATTCCAGAACCTCACGCAACGCCGCGCGGTCGCGGACGTCGGCTGTCCGGGCTACCACGCGACGGCCGTGTTCCTTGACTTTTCGTTCGGTCTCGGACAGATCATCCGGAGTCGCGAGCGGATAGGGGTTCGACACGATATCGGCGCAGATGTCCACCGCGACGATATCGGCTCCTTCGCGGGCCATCGCGACCGCGTGCGCCCTACCCTGCCCGCGGGCCGCACCGGTGACGAAGGCGACCTTGCCGTCGAGCCGTCCTGCCATCTACTTTCCTTCCGTTGACGTATACCGCTGGCGAAGAACGGTTTTGAGAACCTTGCCGGTGAGATTGCGCGGTAGTTCGTCCACCACTTCGAGCCGCTCCGGCGATTTGTGATTGCTCAGCCCTTGCGCCCGGCAGTGCGCCGCGATCGCGTCGAGGGTGAGCTCTGCTCCCGGGCGGGCCACCACCACGGCGCAGACGCGCTCACCGGTGCGGCTGTCCGGCACACCGATGACGGCGACGTCGGTCACCGCCGGATGGGCGGCGAGAACGTCCTCGATCTCGAGTGCAGAGATGTTCTCCGCATTGCGGATGATCGCGTCTTTGATGCGACCAGTCACCACCACGTTGCCCTGGTGGTCGATACGTCCCAGATCACCGGTGCGAAACCACCCATCGTCGTCGAAAGCCTGCGCGTCGAGTGCCGCGTCGACGTAGCCGAGGAAGCACTGGGGGCCCTTCAGTCGCAGTTCGCCCTCTTGGCCATGCGGCACTGGGCGTTCCGCCTCGTCCACGACCCGGACTCGGACGCCCCGGACCGGGCGGCCCACCGTGTGATCGAGCAGATCCGGGCACGCGTCGGGGGTCTGGGATGCGGCGACGGGAAACTCGGTGAGGCCCCACGCATTGGCAACCCCGGGTACCGAGAACGTGCGACGCACCGACTCGCCGAGTTGCGCCGTGATCGGAGCTCCCCCACCGACGCAGCCGCGCAGATCCGGGAACAGCGGTTGGGAACCATGTGCTTCTTGAGCGGCGACGAACGCCACCAGGAATGGCGTCGCCGAGCCCAACAGGGTCGGGCGGTGCGCGGCGATGGCATGCGGCGTCGTCACGGGATCGAAGGAATCGAACAGAGCGAGGCGCATTCCCGTCTTCAACGCTGCGGCGAGCATGACGGCTCCGCCGATATGGGTGACCGGGAAAGCGATGGGGTTCACGTCCGCGCTGGTGACACCCGTCATCTCGATGACACCTGCAGACCCCGCGATCACCGAGGCGTCGCAGTGCCGGGCACCCTTCGGAGTGGCGGTTGTGCCCGAAGAGTAGTAGATCCACCGGGTCTCCGACGCGTCGCCCAGCGCAGCAGGCAGCACGCCGGGATCACTGACAGGTAGTCGTAGCCCCTCACCCGCAGGAGCGCTGTGGTCGATCACGACAACCTGCATCGAACCGCCGTCGGCCAACGTGCGTGCGAGTTCCTCGTGGTCAAAGCCACGCCACACGCCGGGGACGATCAAGAATTGGGTGTGCAATTGCTCTGTCGTGAAACGTACTTCACTCTCCCGCCAGATTGGCAGGACCGGATTCTGCACAGCTCCCAGACGTGCCAGGGCCACCATGACGACCATGGCCTCCAGGGTGGAGGGCAGTTGCCAGGAGACGATCGAGCCGGCGCGGGCGCCGCGGTCGTGCAGTGCGGCGGCAGTGGCGAGGGACGCGTCGTGCAACTCGCTGGTGGTCAGCGTTCGGCCGTAGTCGTCGGCGAGCACCACACGGTCGGGATGGCGCTGCGCGGTGTGTACCACGAGTTGCCAGTAGGTCGATCCCGCGTGCACGCTCATCGGCTCGGGAGCAGCAGCCGACGCTTGGCCAGGATGTTGCGCATCATCTCCGAACTACCTCCGGACACGGTATACGCCCGTGACCACAGCCAACTTTCGCGTAACCGGTCCTTGGCGCGCCGGGCGGCCTCGTCTGAGGGATCGACGGTAACCGATGCCGCCAGCTCAGCACCATAGGCCGAGACCCGGTGATAGGTTTCGGCGAAACTCAGTTTGGCAATCGACCCGTCGCCGACCTCGTCACTGCCGACGACCATTCGTTCGACGTGATCGTCGATGAATGCCTTGGCAACCTCGACCTCGACGGCCAGATTCGCCACCGTGAGCCGGATGTCCTCGCAGTTCAGAGCCGGTCTGCCGTCGACTGTTCCGGCGCGCCCCAACGACACCAGGTCGTCGATCAACAGCTCCAGCAGGATGACGTTGCCGCCGATGCCGAAACGTTCGAAGTCCAGCCCTGCCATGATGATCGACCACCCTTGGCCAACCTCGCCGACCAGCTGATCGGCGCTCAGTGTGACACCGGTGAGAAACACCTCATTGACCTCGATGGCGTCGCCGACGGTGCGGATCGGCCGGACCTCGACCCCCTCGGCATCCAAGGGCACCGTGAACACGGACAGACCATGGTGACGAGAAGAACCGGGGTCGGTACGCAGCAGCGCAAGTCCCATATCGGCCCAGTGCCCGTCGGTGATCCAGGTCTTCTGACCATCAACGACCCAGGTGCCGTCGCCGACGCGAGTGGCCCGGCTGCGCACATTGGCGATATCGCTTCCCGCATCCGGCTCACTGAGCAGCTGACACCAAATATGCTCGCTGCGCCGGATGGCGGGAAGCAGCGATCGCTTCTGTTCCTCCGAACCGAAGTGCAGCAGCACGTGGGCGGCGAGGTTGACCTGGTCGACGGGCCGAGGTGCCCGGGCGCGCAGGATCTCCTCGCTGACGATCCGGTCATGCAACGGATGATGATCGGCCCGACCGCCGTACTCGACAGGCCAGTCACCACCGATCAGACCGGCATCGAAAAGCTTGGCAAACCACGTACGCAGGTGCGCTTCCGCAGCGGCGTCCTCGGGTGCGCGATGCCCCTCCCTGGCCTCGACAGGCGGCGCGTGGTCTGCCACGAAGGTCCGCACGTGGTTTCGGAAGGCGACCAACTCCTCCTCGGTGGGGCGTTCGCCGGTAGCGGTCACCATCCGGCGGCCTCGGCATAGTGGGCGTGTGCCGATCGTGGCGACTCCATGAGCTGGGCGTTGTCGAAAACCCGGCGCAATTCGTGATGCAGGGGATATTCCCACGTGAACCCGATCCCGCCGGACAGTTGCATGCATTCGTCGACGGCGCCGGTGGCGCGTGCCGCCACGAAAGCGTGCGCCGCCACCGAGAGGGCGCCGGCGCCGGCGTCGCCTGCCGCCGCGGCACGCGCACCCTTCATGACGATTGCGCGGGCCTTCACCTCGAACACCAGCAGTTCGACGAGCCGGTGCTGGATGGCTTGGAAGCTCGCCAACGCTGCCCCGAACGCCACGCGCTCGCGGAGATAATCGACCAGGCGATGCCTGGCGCTCGATACGGCACCGATCGAGTCCGCGCTGACGAGCAGCCTGCTCACCGTAGCGAGCTGAGTCGCCCGTGCCGGGCTGCCGATGAGCTGCCGAGGCACCGAGTCGATCTCGAGGGCGCGGGCCGGCCGGAGCACGTCGAGAAGATCGTCGGCCGGCCGGTCGGGCAGCTCCGCCGCGCTCTCGATCAGGTGAACGCCGTTGCTTCCCAAGATGACCAGTGCATCGGGAACGCCGCCGACAACACGGACGGTGGGACCGTCGGGCGCCGTCGCCACGACGGCGTCGCCGGCCAGCACCGTGCGAAGAAGGGCGTCACGCACATCGTCGGGCGCCGATGCCAGTGCCGCGGCCGCCACGGTGGTGCCCCACCAGCCCGAGCGATCGCCGGCCCGGCCGAGCTCCTCGGCCACGACCACGGCCTCCACCGGCAACCAGCCCGCTCCGTCCAGCTCGTCCTCGACGAGCAGCCCGGTCCAGTCCATCGCGGCCAGGTCCTGGATCGAGTCTTTCTCCCCTCGGCCGGCAAGGAAGGCCCGCGCGGAACTCCGGAGAAGGTCGAGATCGACATGTTCGTCGGCGGCCACCGGTGGTCAGCTCCGGCGCAGCAGTGCGTCTGCGTTGTCACGCATGATGCGCCGTTTGGCGTCGTCATCGAGCGGGTCGAGCAGCTTGACGAAATCTGCCGGCTCGGCAAGGCCCTCAGCGTGCGGAAAATCCGAACCCATCAGCAAGCAGTCGTCATAACCGAGCCGGCCGACAATCGCCGGGATGTCGTCTTCGGGATATGGCACCACACCGACGTGGCGGCGGAAGATCTCCGAGGGCCGCTCGGTCAGTTTGCCACCGATCCAGGGCCCGTTGCGGCCCATCCCGCGGCTCTTGTCCATGTGAATGACGAACTGCGGCACCCATTCCGCACCGTGCTCGGCGACGAGGACCTTCAGACCGGGGAACCGCCCGAAGAGGTTGTCGAAGACCAACGCCGACAGGGTGTCCTCGATCGGCCGCTGCCCGTAGATGTTCATCCACTGCCACGCGGACATGTGCCACGCCGCCGGATCGGGGTTCAGTCCCCAGGCCGGCGAGATCGCGTCGAAGTACCAGTACGGCTGGATGTGGAAGACCAGCGTGCAGCCTGCTTCTTGCAGCCGAGCATAAATCGGGTCGAAGTACGGATCACCTGGTGAGCGCCCGTAGGCGGGGCCGGTGGGTAGCAGTACCATCCGCGCGCCCTGCTCGATGATCGCCTCCGTCTCGGCGATGGCGCTGTCGAGATCGCGCAGCGACAGCAGGGCAGTCGCGTAGATCGTGTCCTGATAGTTGAAGCCCCAGGTGTCGTCGAACCATCGGTTGAACGACCGCAGGTTCGCGTAGAGCGCTTCGGTGTCGTCGACGTAGTGCTCGGCGGCCAGTGCCATGCCGGCAGGGAAGATCACCGCGCGCTCGACGTTCTGCTCCACCATGATCCGCAGCCGTGGCTCGCGTTCCAGATACTCCGCGCGCATCGGCTGAGGCTCGTACGTTTCGTCGGGATTGCCCGACCCCATCTGCTTGAGCATCTCCTTCAACGATCCGGGCCGGTAGGCGAGGTCGAAACCGAGGCCCGCCTCACTGTTGAAGGTCGCGACGCGGTGGCCGGCGAGGATGACCTCCTTGCCGTCGATCCCGCGCACCGGTGCGATTGCCCGATCATGGAACTTCGCGGGTAGATACCGGGTGAACGCATCGCGTGTCTCGTAGCAGTGCGTGTCGCAGTCGAAGATCCCATAGTCGAGTTTCACGGTCACTGCCGAAGCCCCTTTCGAGTGAGAATGTCTATTCTCCCTAGGCAGGAAACATACTATCTTGTTCTAAGAATGCCTACTCCCAGGTCTGGCGGAACACCGCCTCGACGCCCGTGCTACGGCATCGGACGCAGATCACACGCGAAGGGTCGAATGAACGAAATGATGGTCGACAGGTCGATTCCTTCGCTGTGCCGGGCACTTGACGGCGCCGAGGGGTTCAAACGTGGCGAAGACTGAACTCGACGAACTGAGGGAGGCGGTCCGTGGCTTCCTCCACGATGCGTCGCCGAGCGCCTCGGTCCGCGCCCTCATGGACACAGACCGTGGGTACGACGCTGCGGTGTGGAAAACCATGGCCACCGAACTCGGACTGCACGGGATTGCCGTTCCCGAGCAGTGGGGAGGCGCCGGGGCGGGGCTTCGTGAGATCGTCGTCGTCTTCGAGGAGATGGGGGCCGCACTGTTGTGCGCGCCTTTCTTCGCCACCGTCGCGTTAGCTGTCAACGCCGTGCTGGACAGCGGCGACGAGGGCGCCATCTCGGAATACGTACCGGCGATGGTCGGCGGTGAGATGACGGGCACCGTCATCCTGGACGGTTCTCTGGGCCTGTGGGATCCTCACGTATCGGTCTCGCTCACCGCTGTTGCCGCCGGCGACGGTTTTCGGGTGTCCGGTCACGCCCCCCGAGTGCTCGACGGACACACTGCGGATATGCTATTCGTCGCTGCAACAACATCGTTCGGTGTAGCGCTGTTCGCCGTCGCAGCAGACGCGGAGGGCCTCACCCGTACGCCACTGGCGACGCTGGACCGCACACGCAAGATCGCTGACGTGACCTTCTCCGACGTGCCCGCGCGGTTGATCGGCGGCCGTGAGCAGGCTGCAGACGGGCTCCGGCGCACCGGTGACCTTGCACTGGTGGCCTTGGCCGCAGAGCAGCTCGGCGCCGCCAGCCGATGTCTCGACATGGCCGTGGACTATGCCAAGAACCGCATTCAGTTCGGTCGGGCGATCGGCAGCTTCCAGGCCGTCAAACACCGATGCGCCGACATGCTCGTCCTGGTCGAGGGCGCGCGCTCAGCGGTCACCCATGCCGCCGGCTGTGACGATCCGTCTGAGCTTGCCGTCGCCGCGGCGGTGGCGAAGTTGGCCTGCTCCGAGGCATTTCTCTCGGTGGCCGTGGACACGATGCGGGTGCACGGCGGTATCGGGTTCACCTGGGAACACGATGCACATCTGTACTTCCGTCGAGCGAAGTCGAGTGAGCTCATGTTCGGCGACCCTCATCAACACGCAGAACGACTCGCCGAACTCGTCGGCAGCTGAAAGGACTCTCATGCCCCTCTCCTTCTCCCTCGAACTACCAACCCATCGGGTGGATGGTGCGGACGAATTCGTCACGGCCGAGGCTATTTCCGAGATCACGCGGGCCGCGGAAGCGGCTGGCTATGGCGCCGTTCACGTGACCGACCACCCCGCACCGGATGCCAAATGGCTGGACCACGGCGGACACCATGCGCTGGACCCCTTCGTCGCTCTGTCGTTCGCCGCTGCGGCCTCGGACGACATCATGCTGCTCACGAACGTCTACATCGCGGCTTATCGCAACCCCTTCCTCGGTGCCAAGCAGATCCAGAGTCTGCAGCTGCTGTCGTCGGGCCGACTGATCCTCGGAACCGCAGCCGGGTACCTGAAGCCCGAATTTCGGTCTTTGGGTATCGATTTCGACGGTCGTGCGGCGGCACTTGATCAAGCGCTCGACGTGCTGGCCGAAGCCCTATCGGGTCGCGACGTGGCATTCGAAGGCACGACGTTCTCGGCGCGGGGTGTTCGCCTACGGCCAGTCGTCACGGCCCCGCCGGTCTGGATCGGCGGCAACAGCAAACCGGCGGTGCGGCGGGCGGTGTCACGCGGGCAGGGATGGGCTCCGTTCAACACGTTCGGCTACGCGACCGCCTCCCGGACCGCCGAGATTTCGACAGTGGACGAACTGGAAGCGGCAATCGTTTGGGCGAAGAAGTACGCCGCCGAAATCGGTCGCACCGAACCCCTCGACATCTGCTTCTCCGCCGGCAACCTGCTCGACGACAGCCGATCTGCCGACGAGCGACACGCTCTGCTCGAACGATTGGAGGCGGCGGGCGTGACCTGGCTGCCGATCGCACATCCCGGCGCCGACCGGGCCGAGGTCATCGACCGCGCGCAGGCGTTCGCACAGGAATTCGTCAGCGCTTGATCGAATCACCCAGCCATCAGACTCGTGGGTGAGAACGCGTCCACGGCGATGGTGCGGTGGGCGAACAGCCAGCGGCCGTCCACCGACGCCAGGATATCGCGGTAGCGGCCCCAGTGGTCGGCGCCGGCATCGGTGTACACGGCGAAGTAGCTGTCCGCCTCGGCGCGTTGGTGACCCACCGCACCGAACTGGGGACTACCGACGTGGTGGCGAACGAAAGCGGGGGCCTTGCGGGACGACGCGGCGGGCCGACGCAGGGCCGCGGTCAGACCTGTGACGATCGCGTCCCGCCCGCGTAGCGGTTCGGCACCGCCAGTGAACTCCAGAACGCCCGTCGGTGCGAAACACGCCGCAAGCGTCTGAAGATCGAACCGGTCGGTGGCCGCGGTGTAATCCGCCATCAGCTGCCGTATCGACTCGCGCGCGACCAGTTCCCAAAGCTCCATGATCACTCCTGGTGGAAATTGCTGTAAGACAGACGATAACGTGTATTTCCATGCCCCGACCCAACCTGGCCCAATTACTCGAACCAAGCACCACGGCGCTGGTGACCCAGGAGTGCCAAGGGGGCGTCATCGGCCCCCAAGCCGGCCTCCCGATGCTGGCCGACGAGGCCAGGCGGGAGGCGATACCGAACATCGGCCGACTACTTGCCGCGGCGCGCGCCGCGCAGGTCACCGTCGTACACTGCCTTATCCAGCGCCGGCCCGACGGACGCGGTTCGAACACCAACGCCAGGCTGTTCGCAGCCGGCGCCTCGTTCGGCGCCGACCTTACCCCGGGCACCCCTGGCGCTGCCGTGCTGCCCGAATTCGGCCCGGCCGAGGACGACCTCGTGCTCACCCGAACGCATGGGGTGGGCCCGATGACCGGAACCGACCTCGACTCGGTTCTACGCAATCTCGGCATCACAACGATTGTCGGAGTGGGCGTTTCGGTGAACATCGCCATCACCAACTTCGTCATGGATGCGGTCAACCGCGGATACCAGTTCGTCCTTCCCCGCGATGCCGTCAGCGGGTTCCCGCGCGAATACTCCGATGCCGTGATCGACAACTCCCTTGCCCTGCTCGCGACCGTGACCACCGCCGAGCAGATCCTCGACACGTGGAAGGGAGCCGTCACGCGAACGGGAACCACCTGGATGTGATGGGTAAGAGGTGATAACGTCAGTATCCACAAGCGAGAATTAACATATTCGCTGTTCAGAGGAGGAACCAGCCGTGCCGTCCCGTTCACTTCCCTACCCCGTCTTCGACATCGACAATCACATGTACGAGACCACGGATGCGCTCACCAAATACCTGCCGAAGGAACACCGCGGCAAGGTCGGCTACGTCGAGGTCAACGGGCGCCCCAAGCTTGTCGTCAAGGACCACATCAGCCACATGATCCCCAACCCGACGTTCGAGCGGGTCGCACGCCCAGGCAGCGCCGAGGACTACTTCCTCGGCAACAATCCGGAGGGCCTCAGTTTTCGCGAGTTCATCGGCGAAGCCATGGACATCATCCCCGCCTACCAGTCCCCCGCACCTCGTCTCGAGCTCATGGACGAGCTCGGCATCGACCAGTGCGTGATGTACCCGACCTTGGCAAGCTTGATCGAGGAACGCACCACCGATGACGTGATCCTGACCCATGCGATCATCCACGCACTCAACGAATGGATGCACGAGCACTGGTCGTTCAACTACGAGAACCGGATCTTCGCCACCCCGGTCATCTGCCTGCCGTTGGTCGACGAGGCGATCAAGGAGTTCCACTGGTGCCTCGATCGGGGCATGAAGACATTCCTGCTGCGGCCCGCACCGGTGCCGAGCCGCTTCGGGGGTTCACGGTCGATGGGGCTGCCCGAATTCGACCCATTCTGGGAAGAGGTGGTCAAGGCCGGCATTCCGGTGACTTTCCACGCCTCCGACAGCGGCTACCAGAAGCACCTGATGGAATGGGAGGGCGGCAACGAGTACCTGTCCTTCAAGCCCAGTGCGCTGCGCGAAGTGGTGATGGGATTCCGGGCAATGGAGGACACGCTCGCCGCGCTGATCTGCCACGGTGCGCTCTCGCGCTTCCCGGATCTGCGCGTCCTGGTGGTGGAGAACGGCAGCGGATGGGTCAGGAACCTGCTGCGATTGCTGGACAAGGCGTACCGGACCATGCCCAAGGAGTTCGACGAGCACCCGGTCGAGGTGTTCAAACGCAACGTCTACATCCACCCCTTCCTCGAAGACGACGTCAAGAGCATCGTCGACATCATGGGCGAGGACCATGTGATGTTCGGTTCGGACTTCCCGCACCCCGAGGGTATCGGCGACCCGCTGAGCTTCGTGGACCGTCTCGAGGGCTTCTCCGAAGAGACGAAGGCAAAGATCATGGGCGGCAACGCCATCGAACAGCTGGGCCTCAAGGTCACGGTATGACTCAGGCGTGCACCGGGCCCACCGTATTCGACGGAGTCTCCGCGTTCGAAGCCCATGTCGGCGAACATCTCGGTTACAGTGACTGGCGCCAGGTGACCCAGCGGGAAATCGATCTGTTCGCCGAGGCCACCGGTGATCACCAGTGGATCCACGTCGATCCGCGGCGCGCCGCCGCGGGCCCGTACGGCAAGACGATCGCCCACGGGTACTTGACGCTGTCGCTGGTGCCTGTTCTGGTGCAGCAGATCTACCGGGTCACGGGATTGTCGATGCAGGTCAACTATGGGGTGGATAAGCTGCGCTTCCCGGCCCCGGTCCCCGTGGACTCCCGCATCCGCGCGGGCGCGGAGCTGCTGAAGGTCGATCGTAACGACCGCGGTGGGCGCGCGACGGTCCGGGTCACGGTCGAGGTAGAAGGTTCCGACAAGCCGGCGTGTGTCGTCGATACGATCGCCGCCATGGTGGACGCCTGATTCATGCCGGAGCCAAGTGCAATGGCATCCTGATCGATAGCTGCTTGTTGATTCCACACGCACCGCTGCTGCCTAGCGTCATGTCCCATCCGGTCAGGTTTGCGGTGTTGTCGGGATCGCGCCAGAAGTAGTAGGTCTGTTCCCCTGGTGCGGCCGAACCGTCAGGGCACGGTTCCCAGTTCGGCAATGTGCGTCGGAGGTACCAGACGTTACTGATGTACTTGATGTCGGCCGTCCACCCCTGATCGGATTCGACATGTCCGGTGCAATCTTGAAAAGTGGTGCAATCGCTGGACACGGTCCACCGCGCGGTCACCGTGGCCTCGTCCTGAAATCGTTCGTTGGTCTTGGCCATCTGACCGTCGGAAACCACGGTGTAGACACCGTTGAGGGCGACGCCGTCATTCGGTGCCGCTGCGGCGGTGTGCGGCGACGCGCCGACAATCGCCAGAGCACTGATTGCAACCCCGAGTGCGCACAGGGTGCCGTCGTTCATTTATCTTCCCCTATCGGCAGCACCATCTGACGCCAGCCGGGAGTCACACCTGCGTGCGCCAGGTTGGTCTGCTGTTGGGTCGTGCCGTCGGCGGTGACGTAGCGTCCGGTGGTGGGGTCGTAGGTGGCAACTGAGATCCCCGGCGATCCCCCGGAGCGAAAGCTGGACGGCGCAACGGAGTTCGGCGCCGCGGCGGGGACCGGCGGTGTGGGCTCTACACCAACGGCCGGCGGCTGTTCGACTGGGCCAGGTTCTTGGGGAGCTCCCTCCGGCGGCGCCGCCCCGGCGGGCGGCGGGGTCCCCTCAAGCGGAGCTGTGATTGCGGCACCGCCTTCGACACGGTCGTCAGGAGGGACTCCCTGGGCGATCAGGTTGGGATCTATGGGGTACGGACCGAGCGCGTGCTGGCGAAGTGCCAAAGGCTCATAGGGCTTATCGCTATCGCAGATCTCGACGGTCGGCGCACGTTTGCCCGGTTGTCCCATGCACGGGAAGTTCCGCGCACCGCGCACTGCGATCGGTGAATCTTGCGGAAGCTTGCAATAAAGGCCGTCGGGGGTGTCGAGGGTCGTCGTATCGGAGGGTGACCGCCACTGCGAGGGCGGCAGGAATCCCACGGTGCAGGCGGGCGGGTCACCGATCTGGAGGTGGAAGTTACCGATGGGCACGCCGGTCGCGTTCTTACCCTGTGAGATCTGGTCGAAGCCGCCGAGAAATGACGGCAACAGCACCATGACCTGTTCGAGGCTGGGGTGATAGGTCAGCGCCACCTGTCCGAGACTCGTGAGATTGGCCAACAATATCGGCAACGTTGGCTTCACGTCATCAAGCAGCTTGGAGACCTCGTCGAAAGCTCCGGGACCGGTCTGAACGATCTGGCGCAGCTGTGGATCATTGGTGCGCAACTGAGCCGATACCGCTGCGAGGTCAGCGGCCCATCGCCGAGTGTCGGCTGCGGATTGGACGGCGCCCTCGAGCAATGGCGCACTGTCATCTATGAGGCCGCGGGCCTGATTTGACGCCGCCCGGGTATCTGCGGACAGGCGCGCCGCAGAATCCAGCAGTGACCCGAGATCGTATTCTGCTCCGTCGAGCGCGGTGGATGTTTCCTGTAGCAGTCCGGGAATACGCTGCTCGGGTATGGAACTCACCAGATCGCTCAAGCGGTCCAGCATCGGACCCACGGGTTGCGGAACAGCCGCCCGGGATGCCGGGATGATCGACCCCTGGTGCAAATAGGGTCCATCATCGGTACGCGGTTTGAGGTCGACGTACTGTTCCCCCACCGCAGAAAGGCTGCGCACCTCGGCATCGAGATCGGCGGGGATGCGCGGTGTCGACGTGACCGACAGGGTTGCCACCGCCCCGTCGCGCGTCAGGTCGACCGAGGTGACCTTGCCGACTTGCACGCCGCGGTAGGTGACGTTGGCGAACCTATAGATACCTCCACCCGCGGGCAGTTCCAAGGTGACGTCGTAACGGCCGATACCGAGGAACATCGGCACCTTCAGATAGTTGACCGCCATCAGAACCAGCCCGATGACGGAGGCGACGGCGAAGACCACCAGCTGGATGCGAATGAACCGGGTGAGCATTCAGCCTCCCTGAGATGGGCCCGGGGTCGGCGGCGCCGGAGCAGCAGGCGTCGCCGGCGCGGCGGCTTCCGGGGGCGGGCCGCCAGCAGGGGGCGGGGCCATGATCGGAGCTTGCAGCGGATCAGTCGGCGGCGGAGCGGCGTAGAAGGCGTCATACCCCCGGTCACCCGGTGCCGGTACGAGTGGAACGTGTGGGTCACCGAATCTGGTGCCGGACAACAGGGTTCGCTTGAGCCGATTGCGCGTCAGATCGAGGATGATGTAGAGATTCAGATAATCGCCTTTCACCCCGCGGTCGATGACGTTCTGCCCGTATGGCAGGACGGTGACATATCCCAACGCGGAGTCGATTTCGGGACCCACGTCGGCCAGTGCCTTGAGTGTCGGGCTCAGATTGTTCAGGTTGGTCACCAGGTCGTTCTGCGAGTCGTTGACGAGCCGGGTGGTGACGTCGAAGAATTCGCGTGCGGTGTCCAGCGCGGTCATCAACTGCGGCCGCATGTCGATGAGGACGTTGAGAGCCGGCGGTAGGTCGCGCAGCGTCTCGGCGATGACGTCACGTTGACCGGCCACCTGGGCGCTGAGGCGATCGAGGGCTTGCAGGGTGGCGACCACATCCTCACGCTGTCTGTCGAAGGTTCCGATAAAATCGTCGAGTCGCGCCAACACGTCTCGCGCCTCTTGTTCATGCCCTCCCAGCGCCGTTCCGACTGTGCGGATGATGTCACCGATCTGGCCGAGTCCACCACCGTTGACGACCGCTGCCAGCGACGACAACGTACGCTCCGTGGAGGGATACGTCGTCGACCGGTTGAGGGGGACCGTGGCCCCTGGCGCGAGCCTTCCTTGTGGCTGCTCACCGAGCGGCGGATCGAGCGACAGGTGCATCGACCCCAACAGGCTGGTTTGCCCGACCCGCGCGACAACGTTCTCGGCGATGCTGACATCGGGCCGCACTTTGACGGTGACATCGGCGTGATAGTTCTCGACGGTCATCGCACCGATACTTCCGACGACAACGTCGTTGACGAGCACCGGGGAATTCGATTCCAAGGTACCGACATTGGCCAGTTCGACGTGATACGTCACGCCATCGCGGCCTCCCACAGTCCCCGGAAGCGACAGCGAATTCAAGCCGTGGTAACCACATCCTGAGGTCACGACGGCCGTCATCGCCGCCGCTACGAACCCGAACGTCCGTCGCGTCGATATCATGGCTGCGGCTCCTGAGGTGGTGCGGGCGCGGTGGGCGGCGCGGGTGTCGCCTCTGCCGGCAACAGAGGCCCTGGCGGAGTGTTCGGCGGTGTGTCAGGCGGCGCGGGCTGGGTTGCGGGTAGCAGCAATCCGGGCAGTGAGGGCGATGGTGGTGCTGGGGGTGGGCCGTACCCCGGCGGAGGTGCCACATCGCCGGCTCCGGTGTACGCCGAGACCGCCGGCGGAGTCTCAGGGGGTCCCGGTTTACCTCCGGTGCCGCCCGGCGCCAAACCCGGTTCGGTGTAGACCATCTGATCCGGTGTGGGTGCACTCGAAAGGAAGGGATGAACCGGGAACGGCAGATAGTTGAAGTTCAGCGTCCGAAGAGCAGGACCAAGGTATTGGGCGCACAGCTTCGACGATTCGGAGGCCGTCACGTTTTCGACGGCTCCGATCGCCGAGCAGATGAACTGGATCGGGTTAGAGAACTCGTTGAAGCCGAAAACTCCATTGATCGCACCGTCTCGCGGGTCGAAGAAGTTCACCGTATTCGCCAGCGCGTTGGGTGCCACATGCAGGATTTGTTCGAGATCCTGTTTGTGCTGAACAAGATTCGATGTGACATCCGCTAGCCGTTGAATCTGCTCGGAGGCCGGATCTCGCGTTTGGCTCACGAATTGCTGCACCTCGCCGACGACATCGGCGACATTCCGGAGCGCGGAGTCAAGGTCCGACCGGCTGCCGTTCAGGACGCTCGACACGGTCGCCAACCGTCCCTGGAATTGAACGATCTGCTCGTTGCTGTCGCGAAGGGCCGTCACAAATGTCTGCAGGTTTTCGATCACCGCAACGAGGTCGCCGCTGTTGCCGGCAAGGATACGACCAGCGCCCGACAACTGCGCGAGTGTATCGCGCAACTTGACCCCGTTGCCATTCATCGCGTTCGCGGCACTGTCGATGAAGCGCCCGGCCGACGTGGTCGACACGTCGCTGCGAGGGCCGAGATCGGTGGCGAGTCGAGTGAGCTGACGTTTGACCTCGTCCCACTCGACGGGCGCTGCGGTCCGCTCGATCGGAATCACCGCGCCGCTGGCCATAGTGGGGCCCGCATCCTCGTAGGCGGGGGTGAGCTGAACGAAGCGCGCCGAAATGAGGTTCGGCGCCACGATGACCGCGTTGGCGTTGGCCGGTACAGATACCCCGTGGTGGACGGTCAGCCCCATCTTCACCCGGTCACCCGCTGGAGTGATGGACGCTATGTTGCCCACCTTTACGCCGGCGATACGCACTTCATCGCCGGCGTAAACTCCCGTGACACTGGTGAAGTACGCGTCGATCGACAGCGGCGCTCGCACATGATCGACCACGAGCGCGCCCACACCGCCGGGCAGAGCGACCGCGAGCAGAGCGGCAGTCACCACGACGATTCTCGATCGCTGCATTACCGCGGCCTCTCAGGAATCCCGTTGTACGGCAGCGGCAGCTCGGCACGCGGGCCGGCATTGTCCGGCGGCTGACCGGCATTGGTACCCCTGCGGAAGCCGAATGCATAGTCGAAGAACGGTTGAAGAAGCTGTCCGGGAATCAGATTGGGGATGTAGGCCATGTAGAACGGACCGCTTGCGACGATCTCACTGAACTCGCTCTGGAACTTGGCGAGCAGGGGCAACGCCCTGCCGAGGTCGTCTCGGTTGCGCTGCAACACATCCAAGACGCTGTTGAGCTTCTGCAGCGCAGGCGCGAGCTGCTTGCGATTGTCGGCGATGAGCCCGGACACCTGCTGCGCCAACGATGAGGTGCTCGCCAACAGTGAGGCGATGGCTTCGCGTTGCTCGACGAGCATACCCACCAGATCGTTGGCGTTGAGCAGAAGTGAGTTCACCTCTTGGCTGCGTTGCGCCAAAATCTCGGTCACCCGGCCGGTGTTTCGCAGTAGTTCCCCGATCGTTTCATTACGGCTGTTGAGGGACTTCGACACTCGGCTCAGCCCGTCGAACGTCGGACCGAGTTGAGGGGCGATCTGATCGAGCGTATCGGCCAGCGTGTTCAGAGACCTATTGAGCGCACCGGTGTCGATTCCCGCGGTGTTCGACGTGAGATCACCCACCGCGTCAGTCAGTGAGTACGGCGACGAGGTTCGTGAGATCGGGATGACGTCAAGCGGTTTCAGACTGGCGCTGCCCGCTGAGTCTACGGTCAGCATGCGTTCACCCAGCAGGGTGCCCGTGCGCACGTGAGCGGTAGACTGGTCACCGAGCGGGACGGTGGCGTCAACGGTGAACTGCACCCACGCCTTGCCCGAGCGCAGCTGGATCTGCGACACGGTTCCGACCTTCACGCCGGAGATCTTGACGTCGTTGCCGGGCTGCAGGCCGCCGGCATCGGCAAAAACCGCCTCGTAGCGCACCTTGGTGGCGGGACCGAGGATGGTGTCCGGGTTGAGGCCGACAAGAATGACGAGGACGCACACGATAACGCCGATGAAGCCGGCACGGATCAGTCGTCTGCTGCGATATTTGATCATTTGGGCTCAGAGCACCTTCCGGTGGTCTGCTCGATCCAGGGGAACACCGCCGTGCGATTCTGCAAGTCGCTCACGCGGATCGTGATCCCACAGAGGTAGTAGTTGAAGAAGCTCCCGTACGAACCGAGCCGCATCATCTTGCGATAGTTTTCCGGCGCCTTCCGGATAGAGGTCTCCAGTCGATCGGGTTGCGCGTTGAGATTTGTTGCGAGTCGGTCCAGTTCGTTGACCGTCTTCGCCAACGGTGGACGCGCCTGGCTCAGGAGTTCAGTCACCGATGCGGTGCCACGGCTCAGCGATTCAATGGCTGAGCCGATCCGATCGCGATCGCCGGCCAACTGGCCGATGAGCTCGTGTAGACGGTCCAGGGTGACAGAGAATTGCTGCCCGTTGTCCGAGATCGTGCCGATGGCGGCGGTCAGATTGTCGATCACCTGCTCCATGACCGTACTGTTGTCGGCCAGGGTGTTGGTGAACGACGATGTCCGGGACAGCAGCGATTCAAGTGTGCCGCCCTGCCCTTGGAACACATCCACGAGCGCGCTCGTGAGCGTGTTCACGTCCTTGGGGTCCAGGCCCTGGATCACCGGCTTCAACCCACCAAGGAGCGTGTCGAGGTCAAGTGCTGGATCAGTGCGATCGGCGGGTATCACAGAGCCCGGGAGCATCTTGCGTGTCGAGCCCGGCCCGTCGACGATCTCGAGGTACCTGTCGCCGACCAGGTTGAGATACCGGATCGCCGCGCGGGTACCCAGCGTCAGAGGGATCGAGCGATCGAGGGAGAACTGTACGAGCACCCTTTTGTCGTCTTGCAGGTTCACCGTTCCCACCGAGCCGACGCGGATGCCGGCAACCCGCACCGAGTCGCCCGTGCGCAAACCCGACGCATCGACGAAAACCGCTGAATAGTCGAACGTGTCCCGGGACTCGTACCGACTGAACGTCATCACGATGAACGCCGTCAACGTGATCATGACCGCAGCGAAAGCCACGAACTTGACCATGGTCATTCGCGAACTTTTCATCCGGGTTGTCCGATCTGAGCGGTGTTCCGGGGTGGCCCGTCAATCGGCCCGAACAGGAACTGTTTGAGCCCGTCGGCGTTCAGCACGATCCCGGGATTGTTCAAGGCAAACGGATTGGCCCCGGTATCGGCGACCACGAACGGGATACGACTGTCGAAGGGCAGATTCGGCAGGCCCAGGCATTGGGGACCACCGGTGGCCGCGACCTTCGGCAGATTCGAAGGGTACCGGTACCTGTCGAGACCCAGATTGAAACCCGTGTTCACCACGGCACCCGGCTTGTCCAGTGGTGGATTCTTGAGGAGTTCGAGCATTGTCGTGAGGGAGCAGTTGAGAACATCGCGATATCGGTTGAGCAGATCAGTGGTGGGAACGAGCATCTGGAGGACATCAGTCAGCGGCTGACGATTGGCGCCCACGACGTCAGCGCCGCGGCCCATGAGACCAGTCGTGCTCACCAAGAACGCGTCGAGGTTACGTTGCTGATCCACGAGTGTCCTGGAGATCGCACTGGCGTTGTCCGCGATGGACAGCAGGTCCGGAGCTGCGTCGGCGAAGGTGCTAAATGTTGTTGGCGCTGCGGATAAGTCGCGCGACAGATTCGGCAGACTCGGTTCGAGTTGGCGGAGCAGCTGATCTAAGTCGGCAATGGTGCTACCCATCTGCTCGCCCCGTCCACTGATACCCCGCGCCAAGGTGCTCAGCGTTGTGTTGAGTTCTTCCGGCTTGATGCTGTCGAGGAGCTTGGTCAGCTGCTCGAAGACGGTGTTGATCTCGACGGTCACGTGGTCGGACTCCAGGACCTGCCCCGACCGCAGCGACTCCGCAGACGGTTTTGCTGGTGCGTCGAACTCAACGAACTTCGCGCCGAAGACCGTCGACGAGGCGATGGTGACTCCGACGTTGCCCGGGATCAGGTGGATTTTCGACGGGTCCAGCGCAAGTTTCAGCGCTGCCCGGCCGTCGCCGGTGTCGGTGATGGATTCGACGAAACCGACCTGTACGTCACGCATCTTGACCTTGGCGTCAGGGTTCATCACCAGGCCGGCGCGGTCGGCGATCACGGTGACCGGAACTGTCGAGGTGAAGCTGCCCCGAAACAATGCGATGGCCAAGGCCACGACAATGGCCACGGTCACGATCAAGGCTGAACCGGCGAGCGGACGAATATTGTTCTTTACCATGGCCGGCCGATTATCCGGAGAGGTTGAAGTTGCCGTTGGAGCCGTACACCGACAACGATACGAGCAGCGTCACCGATACCACCACGATCAGCGAGGTGCGTACCGCGTTGCCGACTGCGACACCCACACCGGACGGGCCACCCGAGGCAAAGTACCCGAAATAGGTGTGCACCAAAAGAATCGCCAGCGCCATCAAAACCGCCTGCAGGAAGGACCACAGCAGGTCGATCGGATTCAAGAAGGTGTCAAAGTAGTGGGCGTACAACCCGCTGGACTGGCCGAGCAGGAATGTCGTGGTGAACTGGCTGGCCACGAAGGACAAGATGACCGCGATGGCGTACAGCGGGGTGACGGCCACCATGCCCGCCGCGATCCGTGTCGAAACCAGATACGGCACCGGCGGGATCCCCATCGACTCCAAGGCGTCGATCTCCTCGTTGATCCGCATCGCCCCCAGCTGAGCGGTGACCCCGGCACCGAACGTGGCGGCCAATCCGATGCCGGCCACCACCGGTGCCGCGATCCGCACATTGATGAACGCCGACAGGAATCCCGTCAGCGCCTCGATACCGATGTTGCCCAGGGAGCTGTATCCCTGGATGGCCAGCACACCCCCGGTGGCCAGGGTCAAGAACCCCACGATCACCACGGTGCCGCCGATCATCGCCAACGTCCCCGCGCCCATGGAGATCTCGGCGATAAGCCGGATCCACTCCTTACGGAAATGCGCTGCCGCATAAGGCACCCCGCGCAACGCACGGCCGTAGAACAAAAGGTGATCCCCCAGCCCGGCCAGCCCGTCGATCGGGCGCCGGGCATAACGTACAAGCCGGGGGAAGCGCGACCGCAACACTGCTGCTGTACTCATGACCGACTACTTCGCCGACATCCGGATGCCGATGGCGGTGACCACCACGTTGATCACGAACAAGGCCATGAACGCGTACACGACCGTTTCGTTGACCGCGTTGCCCACCGCCTTGGCCCCGCCGCCGGTGATGGTCAGGCCCCGGTAGCATGCCACCAGACCGGCGATGAGGCCGAATAGCGCTGCCTTGATGCAGGAGATGATCACTTCGGGCACCCCGGTCAGCAAGGTGATCCCCGCCGCGAACGCCCCGGGGTTGACGTCCTGGACGAACACCGAGAATACATAGCCGCCGACGATCCCGATGGTCACCACAAGACTGTTGAGCAGCAACGCCACCAGGCCCGAGGCCAGCATCCGTGGTGTCACCAGTCGCTGCACCGGGTTGATGCCCAGCACCTCCATCGCGTCGATCTCCTCGCGGATCGTGCGTGATCCGAGATCGGCACACATCGCAGTGGCCCCGGCTCCGGCCACGATCAGCACCGTCACCAACGGCCCCAACTGCGTCACCGCGCCAAACGCCGCACCAGCCCCCGACAAATCCGCGGCGCCCAACTCTCGCAGCAGGATGTTCAGGATGAACGACACCAATGTCGTGAAAGGGATCGCCACCAACAGCGTCGGCGCCATCGATACCCGCGCCACGAACCACGACTGCTCCAGGAACTCCCGCCACTGGAACGGCCGCCGGAAGAGGAAGAGCACCGCGTCGAGTGCCATCGCGAAGAAGCCGCCGACCGCCTGCATGGCAGTAGAGAGACCTCCCGGCAGCGACAGACCGGTCGACCAGCGGTCCGGTCCCTTTGCCGGTGCGGCTATCCGCTCAGCCATGGGAACCACCTCTCGTGCCCAAGCACGGGTCAAAGGCTCGGTGTGAGAACAATTCCTTCTCGATTCCGCAAATTATCGTTTCCACCGACCCCCCGTGAGCCTATAGCACGCCCATTGGCGCGTGATCCCGAATGGCTCAGGCGTTCAAGATCTTATGTCCGATGACCGCCCGTTCCTCGAGTTCCGCGATATCGCCTGCCGACAGGCCCAGCGAACCCAGCACCTCGGCGTTGTGCTGTCCGAGTGTGGGTGGTGGCGTTCGATGGTGCCGGGTGGGACCCGGGCTGATACGAAACGGCCAGCCGGGGTAGCGATGTGTACCGGTGATCGGGTGAGTGATGTCGTCATAGAACCCGCGGGCATCGAGCTGCTCGACGGTGTACATGCGATCCGCTGTCATCAGCCACTCCCCCGGGACTCCCCGCGCCGAGAGTGCATCAGCGGCCTCGTCGGGCCGCACGGTACCAAGCCACGACCCCAGGACGGCATCGAACTCCTCGTGGTGACGTCGGCGTGCGTCGGCATCGATGAATCGGGGGTCGTCGCGCAGCTCCGGTCGGCCGATGATGTCGCACACCGCGGCCCAATCACCGTCGTGGCGGACGCTGACGGCGACCCACTCGTCGGACACCGCGCTCGGATAGACCCCCTGCGCGTAGATACGGTGGCGGTTGCCTTCTCGCGGGCTGACCTGACCGGTCACCGAGTATTCGATTACCGGCTGGGCCGCCGCCGCTGCGCCCACCTCGATCTGGGCGACCTCGATGAGCTGCCCCTCGCCCGTACGGCCGCGGTGTTCGAGGGCGGCGAGCAGGGCCACCGCGGCGTGTACGCCCGCGATGGGATCTGCCGGACCCTGCAGGCTGCACGGCGGCCCGTCGGGATAGCCGGTTACGGCCGCCATTCCGGACAGTTGTTCGATGTTGAGCGCCCAGCCGACGAAATCGCGCCAGGGCCCCTCGAGTCCGAAACCTGGCATGCGAACCATGATCACGTCGGGGTTGACCGCTGTGACCGAGTTGTAGTCCAGACCGAACTGTTCGACCACGCGCGGTGAGAAATTCTCGACGATCACGTCGGCCTCTGCCGCGAGTTGCAGAGCTATACGCCCGCCCTCCTCTGTCGACAGGTCGAGAGTCAGGTCGCGCTTGTTGAGATTCGTCCCCTGCCAGAGCGGACCGCGCTCATACCAGTCGTCACCCTCGCGCAGAAGCGCGCCTGAATAGCGGTGTCCATCGGGGCGCTGGATGGATTCGAGTTTCACCACATCTGCACCGAGGCCGCCGAGATAACACGTCAGGTAGGCGCCCGCCCAAAATGTGCTGAGATCGAACACTTTAAGTCCGTCGAAGGGCAGGTCGACCGACGCGGCTGGTGCAGCGGAGAAGGGCGCTTGACGCGTCGGCCATGCTACCGGGGTGGTGTCGCCCAGTGTCGGCGCGGGCCGTGATGGGCCGACGGGGGTCCGAGACAACCTGAAGGGCGCCCCGGGCCGCACCATCGCGCCGGCTGCCGCCTCGGCGCACCCCGTGAGAAAGAATCCACGCTCCGCATACTGCGGGCAGTCGAGGATCGTTGCGCCATCGGTAACCGGCGCGGCGGGGATTCGCATGGCCTGGCTCAAGTCGACGATGTCGGCCACTGACATCGCATCCAGCCACGGCTGCGCTTTTGCGAAGAACTCCTCGCGCTCCGGCCCTCCGAGCATGATCGAGAGCTGGTGCTCCTCGAAGTCTGGCAAGCCCATCATGGCGCAGACATCAAGCCAGTGCTGGCCGGTCAGGCAGTTGATGCCGATCCAGCCGTCGGCGGCGCTAACGATGCCGAGCATCGGTCCGGCCTTCGAATTGGGCGGCAGGCCCATACTCTTGAGTCGCTCGGCGAGCAGCATGGGATACGGCAGCGTCGACAACAAGGCTTCGAATGCGGAGACGTCGACTTCCACCGGACGCGCGGATCCACGCGCCACTCGCAGCGCGGTGAGTCCACCGAGTGCTGCGTACGCCCCCGTGATGTATTCGGGAATGCGGGCACCGGCTTGCACCGGGGCACGGTCGAATTCCCGCTGATTGACCCACCCTGCGGCAGCCTGCAGCGTCAGCGCGGTCGTCTCCCGGTCGCGTAGCGGCCCCTCGGTACCGAAGTCGGAGATTCGGACGACGACGAGACCGGGGTTGACCGCCTGTAAGGCAGCCGAGTCCAGCTGCCAGGCTGTGCGTTGCGAGCCGAGGTTCTCGACGAGCAGGTCGGCGCCGGCGATAACTGCGCGGAGATCGTCTGCGGCCGAGTCATGTTCAAGATCCACGGTGTACGGGTGTTTGCCGGCATTGAGGTACTCGAACACTCCACTGTTCCGGACTCCGTCGGCCGTCTCGACGAACGGCGCCCATCCTCGCATCGGATCACCCGACGGGGCTTCGACCTTGACCACATCGGCGCCGAGGTCGACGAGCAGCTTGGTGCAGTACGGACCGTCAACCTCGGTGGCGACCTCGACCACGCGCAGGCCGTCCAGCGGACCGGTCATGCGGGGACACCGATCGCCTTGGGCTCCATGTAGGACCGCAGCCCCATCACGCCGCCCTCGCGCCCGATGCCACTTTGTTTGAACCCGCCGAACGGGGCGTCACCGGGGATGGTGCCGTTGATGGAGACCTGGCCGGTCCGCAGCCCGCGGGCGACCTGCACTGCACGGTCGACGTCGCCTCCCCAGACCGCTCCGCCGAGACCGTAGCTGGAGTCGTTGGCGATCTCGACGGCCTGGGCATCGCCGCGATAGCGCAGCACGGTAAGCACCGGTCCGAACACCTCTTCCTGGGCGATGAAGCAGTCGGGTGTGACGTCGGCCAGGATCGTGGGTTCGAAGAAGTGGCCCGTCGCATGCTCTTTGGCGCGCCGCCCGCCTGCGATGACCGTCGCGCCTTCGCGTTCGGCTCGATGGACGTGGCTCTCCACCCGGTTCAGGTGCGCACTGCTGATGAGGGGACCCATTTCCACCAGCGGGTCCGCGGGATTGCCGACCACCACCGCGCGCGCAGCTTCCGCCAGACCGGCGACGACGTCGTCGTACAGTGCGTCGGGAACCAGCAGCCGGCTGTTGAGAATACAGGCCTGCCCCGCGTGCAAAGTGCAACCCTCCAACAGAATACGTTGCAGCAGTTCATCATTGAGATCGACATCCTCGACGAGAATGCTCGCCGACTTGCCGCCGCATTCCAGCAGGATGCGTTTCATCGTGGCCGCTGCCGCGGCCATCACATCCCTGCCGACCGCGGTGCTACCGGTGAAGCTGACCATGTCGACGCGCGGATCGACGGTCAGTGCCCGGCTGGCCTCGACGCTCGACGGCGTGACGACGTTAACGACACCGGGCGGGATGTCCGTCTCCTCGTCGATGAGACGCGCCAGCGCCAGCCCGGCCAGCGGGGTGAGTGGTGACGGCTTGAGCACGACGGTGTTGCCCGCGGCCAGTGCCGCTCCCAGCTTCATCACATTGAGGGTGTGCGGGAAATTCCACGGGGTCAGCGCGGCGACCACACCGAGTGGCTCGTAGCGCAGCATCGTCCGGCCGGCTGCCCCCCACGCGTCCATGGGTGCTTCAGCGGGTTCGGTTGCGAGCTCGGCAGCCCGGCCCATCATGATCGCGGGACCCTCTACGTGGATCAGCCGCTCGTTTGCCGTACACCCCCATTCCGCCTGTGCGAGGGCGTAGATATCGTCGCCGCGGGCCAGCAGCGCCGTACTGAGCTGCTGCAGGCAACGTGCGCGCTCCGCCGGATCGAGTCGCGGCCACGGACCGCTATCGAACGCAACTCTGGCCGCGGCCACCGCGTCGCCGACCTGGGCAACTCCGGAGTCGGGCGCTGAGGCGAGGGTCCGCTCCGTCGACGGGTCGGTGACGTCGTAGCGACCGGCATCGGGTGCCACCCACGTCCCGTTGATATAGGCGGCGTAGTCGTCGACAAGCGATTGTGGGCCGGCCATCAGAGGGCACCTCCGTGCTGGAGTCGGTAACTGCGGACAAGCGCAGAGTGTCGTAGATCATATTCCTACATCTGACCGTCGTGTGTACACCCGCATGCCAACCCCGGTCAACGTCTGGGCGAATTAACTGGGGTTTTAGGTTCGTTGACAGCCACTTGATGTGTGCTGTACACATCTTTAGTCGGACATTCAGCCCGGTTATGTCTGATGCCATCGGCGAGGAAGGCCTCCAGTGCGCCCCACCAGCGAAGTGCCCCTGCATTCACCCGACTTCTACGCAGGCGATCCCTACCCCGCCTACCGTCAGCTGCGGGAGCAGACCCCGATCGTCTGGAACGAGACCACCGAGTTCTGGGCGCTGCTGAAGTACGAAGACGTCCGCCAGGTGTCGGGCCGCCCAATGCTGTTCTCCTCGGCCAAGGGGATCATCATCCCCGACCCGGAGCGCGGAGAGATGGTCCAGGAGGGCAACCTCATCTTCACGGACCCGCCGCGACACAGGCAGTTGCGCAAGCTGATCAACTCGGGTTTCACCCGACGCCAGGTGGCGTTGCTGGAACCCAAGGTCAGAGACATTGTCAAGGGCATTCTCGACGATATCGACCCCTCTCGGGAATACGAATTCGCCGAGGAGATCGCTGCGCCACTGCCCACCCGGATGATCGCCGACATGCTGGGAGCACCGCCGGAGGACTGGGAGCAGTTCCGTGTTTGGTCGGATGCCGCGGTCGGGGGTGACGACCCGGACATCGAAATGGAGCCACTGGCCGCGATGGCGGAGTTGTACGAGTACTTCATGGCGCTGATCACCGCACGCCGTTCGGGAAAGGTCACCGACGACGAGGATCTGCTCAGCATTCTCGCCGCCGCGGAGGTGGACGGTGAACGGCTGACCGACGAGGACCTTCTGAACTTCTCCTTCCTGCTCCTGGTCGCAGGCAACGAGACGACCCGCAACCTGATTGCCCTCGGGACGCTGGCGCTCCTACAACATCCTGACCAGTTCGAACTGCTTCGTTCCGATCCGTCCCTGCTGCCGTGCGCGGTCGAGGAGATGCTTCGCTTCACGAGCCCGGTCACGCACATGGCGCGCTGCGCCACCGAAGACGTCGAGATCCGCGGCCAAAAGATCAGTGCCGGCGAGAAAGTGGTCATGCTCTATGGCTCGGCGAATCGGGATGAGGATGTCTTCGGTCCTAGCAGCGAGGTCTTCGATATCACGCGAAATCCCAATCCGCACATCGCCTTCGGTGCGGGTGAGCACGCTTGCCTGGGCGCTCAACTGGCCCGGATGGAAGCACGGGTGATGTTCGAGGTCCTATTGGGGGCCTACCCGACGATGGAGCTCACCGGCGATGTGAGCCGATTGCGCGCCACGATGGTGCCCGGCGTCAAACGTATGCCCGTTCGACTGGGAGTGAGTGTCTGACATGGATTTCGATTATTCGGCCGAGCAGGAGCAGCTCCGCAAAGACTACCGCGAACGTCTCGAAGCGGTCATGACTCCGGAACGTCGCGCAGCGGTGGCGGGCCTTGCCGAGGGCGGTCCGGCAGTCCGTGAGTGCCGGCAGGCACTCGGTGATGCCGGTCTGCTGGGGGTTGCATGGCCGAAAGAGTTTGGCGGGCATGGTCTTTCAGCACTCGAACAATACATCTTCGGCGAAGAAGCGCGACGCGTGAACGCGCCCCTGCCGATGATCACACTGAACACCGTCGGTCCGACGTTGATCGAATACGGCACCCAGGAGCAGAAGGAGGCCTTCCTCCCGAAGATCCTCAAGGGCACAATCGAATTCGCCATCGGTTACTCCGAGCCTGGCGCCGGTAGCGATCTCGCCGCGTTGCGGACCACCGCGGTACGCGACGGAGACTACTTCGTCATCAACGGCGCCAAAATGTGGACCAGCGGCGCCGAGTTCGCCGATTACGTCTGGCTTGCCGCGCGTACCGACCCAGAAGCAAAGAAGCACAAGGGAATCACCGTCTTCATCGTGCCGACCGACTCCCCGGGCTTCTCGTGGAAGCCGCTGCCCACCATGCCGGGCGTGTCGACCTACTACACGTTCTACGATGACGTCCGGGTCCACGAAAGCGCAATCGTACTGGGCGAGAACGAAGGCTGGAAGTTGGTTACCAACCAGCTCAATCTGGAGCGCGCCGCATTGGGCAATCTGGGGGCGCTCGAGCCGCTGTTCCAGAAGACGTTGGCGTGGGCCAGAACGACGCCGCTGGACGATGGCACCGTAATCGACCAGCCGTGGGTGCAGCAGGCGTTGGCGCGGGTGGAAGCGCAGGTGGCTGCCTACCGGCTGCTGAACCTGCGGGTAAATGCCAACATGGGGTCGTCGGCATTGGCGATGGGTGAGGCTTCCGCGGCCAAGGTTTTCGGGACGGAGCTCACCCAGAAGGTCGCCCGCGAACTCCTCGACGTCCTGGGCCAGGCCGGTACCCGCAAGGGTGCCGACGCACCGCTGAAGGGCGAACTCGAAAGCGCGTATCGGCTGGCAGTGATCAACACATTCGGCGGTGGAGCCAATGAACTCCAGCGCGACATCATCGCAATGGCCGGCCTCGGGATGCCACGGGCACCCCGTGACGTCCGATCCACCGCACCCGCGAAAGGACCCGCAGCATGACCGATCTCGACCCGTCGGAGATTCGTCAACGACTCGACGCGCTCATCGGACAGCCAGTCGGTCCCGGGCAGCCTGCCGCGGCACCGGACCCGGTGAACACCGCGATGATCCGACACTGGGCCTATGCACTCAGCGATATGAACCCCGCCTATCTGGACCCGGAATTCGCGGCGAATTCCCGTTTCGGGGCCATCGTGTCACCGCCGGTAATGCTCCAGTCCTGGACCATGGCGCCGCCCAAGCTCGAGGGCATCCACGAACGTGGTGGGGTGCCCATAGAGATCAAGTCGAACCCGCTGCAGTTCCTGATGGATGCGGGCTACACCGGCACCGTGGCCACCAACTCGGAGTTCGAGATCGAACGCTACCCGCGAGTCGGTGACGAGATCACCGCGGAGACGGTCTACGAAACCATCTCCGACGAAAAGAAAACAGCCATGGGCAACGGCTTCTTCGTCACGTGGATCACCACATATCGCGATCAAAACGGCGAGGTCATCGGCAAGCAGAGGTTCCGCACACTGCGCTTCAAGTCGGCACGCTGATGAGCTCCCGACTCGCACCGTCGATCAGCCCGGACACCGAATTCTTCTGGTCCGGCCTCAAGGACGGCGAATTACGAATTCAGCGCTGCACCAGCTGCAGTACTTTACGCGTGCCACCCCGACCGATGTGTGGTCGATGCCAATCGCTCGATTGGGATTATGTGATCTCGACCGGACGCGGCACGGTCTACAGCTTTGTGATGCCACAGTATCCACCACTGCCGTTCCTCGAATACCCCTACGTGGTCGCGCTTATCGAACTCGAAGAAAGTGTGCGCCTCGTCAGCAACCTGACCGGTATCGAACCCGACCGTATCGAAGTCGGGATGCCTGTCGAGGTGTACTACGAGACGTTCTCTGCTCTGCCCAGCGGTGACGAACTGACACTGCACCAGTTCCGGCCCGCAACATGACATGGAGTGACAATGGATTTCACCTTTTCTGACGATCAGGAAACGGTCGGCAAGGTCGCCCGCCAACTGTTCGAACACCGCGCGACCCCAGAACATCTGTCAGACCTCGAGACGAGCGGACTACGATACGACGCTGATCTCTGGCGCGAACTCGCCTCGGCAGATCTACTCGGCATCGCACTTCCCGAGGAATTCGGCGGAAGCGCAGGCGGGTTCCTCGAACTGTGCGTTCTGCTCAGCGAGGTGGGCTACAGCGTCGCACCGGTCCCCGTGTACGCGACACTGCTGCTCGGCGCCGATACCCTTGCCCGCCACGGAGATTCCGAGCTCCAGCAGCGCTACCTGCCCGGAGTGGTCGAGGGGACCACCCTCCTGTCGGCCGCACTCGCGGAGCCGGGTCACTCCGACCCCACCACACCCCGTACAACGGCCACCGCCGATGGTGACGCCTGGCGTCTGGACGGCGCAAAGGAATTGGTTCCTGCGGCGCAACTGGCCGAAGCGCTCGTGGTCTCCGCTGCCGCCGAGGACGGCCCCGGCCTGTTCGTCGTGGAGACCTCCGACACGGGTGTCGAGATCACACCCGTCGCGACGACGAACGGCGAACCCTATGCCGATATCGCCTTGGCCGGTGCACGCGCACGTCGTCTGACCGTCGACATCGTCGGTGACGTCGTTGCTGCGCTGTATGCGAGAGCACTCGTCGGGTTGTGCGCCCAGCAGGCGGGTGTCACGGAGCGCGCCCTCGGACTCGCCGCCAGCTACACCTCCCAGCGCGAACAGTTCGGCCGCCCCATCGGTTCGTTCCAAGCGGTGCAGCAGCGGCTCGCCGACGCATTCATCGACGTGGAAGCCATCCGATGGACCACCTGGTACAGCGCCTGGTTGATCGCCGAAGGACGCCCGGCGGACCGCGCCGCCGGCATCGCCAAGTTCTGGGCCGCAGAGGCCGGGGCCCGTGTCGTCGCCTCCGCGCAGCAGGTACACGGCGGCATGGGTATCGACATCACCTATCCGTTGTCTCGATATTTCCTGTGGGCCAAGCAGATCGAACTGACACTGGGCTCGGCATCACAACAGTTGGCCCGTATGGGCAGCGCCTACTCGGAAGGATTCACCGCATGACCACGACTCTCAAACCGACGACTCTGGCCTGGGACGCCATCGAGGTCGGCAGTGAGGTCACGCCGATGGACGTGCCGGTGACCACCACCTTGATCGTTGCCGGAGCCATCGCCTCGCGCGACTACATGCCGGTCCATCACGATCGCGATTTCGCCAATTCGCAGGGCTCCAAAGACATTTTCCTCAACATCCTGACCACCAACGGTCTGTGCACGAAGTTCCTGCATGACTGGGCGGGACCCGAAGCCATGATTAAGAAACTCTCCATCCGCCTCGGGGTTCCGGCGTATCCCAACGATCCGCTGCGCTTTCGCGGCACGGTGACCGACAAGTCGCTGGGCGACGGGGAAGGTCTGATCGAAGTGACGTTCACCGGCGAGAACAGCTTGGGCAACCACGTGAGCGGTACGGCAGTGCTGAGCCTGCTGGACGGACTGCCCGCGTGACCGAGTCACGCGCGACGGGTGAGGAGCGTTGATGCGCGACGGTATCGGAGGGCGGGCCGCTCTCGTCGGGATCGGGCAGACGGAGTTCTCCAAGGAGTCCGGCCGTACAGAGATGCAACTCGCGTGCGAGGCGGTCAAGGCCGCCATCCTCGACGCCGGCCTGACCCCCTCGGACATCGACGGCATGGTGACGTTCACCGTCGACGAGAACGAAGAGATCGAGGTCGCCCGCAACGTCGGCATCCAGAATCTGGACTTCTTCACCCGGGTTCCACACGGGGGCGGCGCAGCGGCGGGCACCGTCATGCAGGCGGCGATGGCTGTCGCGACCGGTGTGGCCGAGGCCGTGGTCTGCTACCGCGCGTTCAACGAGCGCTCCGGCTTCCGCTTCGGCGGGGCCGGACGTCAGCCCGGTGTCACGCCGCTGTGGATGGCTCCGTACGCACCGTTCGGGTTCATGACGCCGGCTGCCTGGGTTGCGCTGCACGCCCAGCGCTACATGAGCACATACGGTGTGACCAACGCCGACTTCGGCAAGATCTCGGTGATCGACCGCAAGCACGCGGCCAACAACCCCGATGCCTGGTTCTATGGCAAACCGATCACACTGGAACAGCATCAGCAGTCGCGCTGGATCATCGACCCCGTGTTACGCCTTCTGGACTGCTGCCAAGAGAGTGACGGCGGGGTTGCGATGGTGATTACCAGCGTTGAGCGGGCCCGGGCTCTTCCTCATCCGCCGGCGGTCATCACCGCCGCGGCTCAGGGTGCCGCCTACGACGGGGAGGTGATGACGAGCTACTACCGCGACGACATCACCGGGCTGCCGGAGATGGGTGTGGTCGGGGACAAACTGTGGGGCAACTCGGGTCTCAAACCCGCCGACATCTCGACGGCATTCCTGTACGACCACTTCACTCCGTTCGTCTTCACGCAGTTGGAGGAGCTGGGCTTTTGCGGTCGTGGCGAGGCCAAGGATTTCGTCACCGTGGAGGATCTTTCGATAGGGGGCCGCTTGCCCATCAACACGAACGGTGGGCTCCTCGGCGAGGCATACATTCACGGAATGAACGGCATCACCGAGGGTGTTCGCCAGGTGCGCGGCACCTCGTACAACCAGGTCGAGGACGTCGAGCACGTCCTGGTGACTTCGGGAACCGGAGTGCCGACCAGCGGTTTGATTCTCTCCCCCGACCGCTGACATCGGTGACCAGCGATGCTCGCGCTATTGTCACCTCACCCACAGGTGGACGTTGTTCAGGCGGTTCGAGCTCTCAGGGAGGGGCGGCATGAGCCAGGCGATGACGACCGACACCCGCGAGGCGATCCTGCTCGCGGCGTTTCGGTGCTTCCGCACCCAGAGTCTACGCAAGACAACGATGGTCGACATCGCACGCGCGGCTGAGGTGTCTCGTAGCACGGTCTACGAGTACTTCCGCGACAAGGACGCTGTCGTTCAGGCGTGCGCGGAACTGGCCTCCCAACTCTTTTATCGCAACATGGCCAAGGCAGTCGACCGCACAGGCGGCAGCTCTTTGGAGGACCGCTTGACAGCAATGGCGGTCTTCGTCACCCAGGCACGCCGAATGATCGAGCCGGAGATCTACTTCGACGACGAAACGGTCAACGTGATGATGACGAAGAACGCGGCGCACCTGCTCAAGGAGTGCGCGGACTTCCTGGCACCCTACTTCGCGGCCGCTCGGGTAACTGGTGAGGTACGTCAAGATCTCGACCTGCGCTCGGCGACGGAATGGTTTGCGCGAATGTTGTTCTCGCTGTTCACCACTCCGTCGCCACATTTCGAGATCGCCGACGAGCCCGCCGTGGCGGCTTTCGCACGCGCCTATGCGGTCCGCGGCTTCGTCGACGACCTCGGCCGCCGCCGCTGAGCTCTGCCTCAGCCGATTCGCCGAACCGGTACGTTCGAGTATCCGGCCACGTTTGACATGGCCACCCTGCGCAGCCCTTCGTATTCCACCTCGAACTCGGGGAGCAGATCTAGTAGCGCGTCGATGGCGATTCGGCCCTCCATTCGTGCCAAGGCTGCACCCAGACAACTGTGTATGCCGTAACCGAAGGCGAGGTTGAACCCCATCTTGCGATCGCGGTCGATGTCGAGGACGTCGGGATTCTCGAACATCCGCTCGTCGCGGGTCGCCGAACCTGTGACGAGCAAGACCGCGCTGTCCTTGGGAATTGTCACGCCGTGCAGCGTCACGTCACGGGTGGCCGTGCGCACCTGGTATTGCGACGGCGGCTCGTAGCGCAGCAGCTCCTCTACGGCGGCCGGGATCTTGGTTCGGTCCGCCCGCAATCGCCGCCACTGCTCCGGGAACCGGGAGAACGCCACCATCGCGTTGCCGATCAGTTTGGTGACCGTTTCTGCCCCTGCGCCGCCGAGCATGGTTGCGAAACCGGTGATGTCGACATCGGTGAGCTTCTCGATTTGCCCGTCGCGTTCGATCTCCGTTTCGATCAGGCGGCTGATCATATCGTCCTGCGGCTCGGTGCGGCGTTGTTGGACCAGGTTGTAGTAGTACATCCCGGTCTGCACCGAGGCGTCGAAACCCCTTTTGGTTGTAGCGATTTGCCCCGGTTCACGCTCGACCAGCAGGTCGATCCAGCGGCGAATCTGGTCGCGATCCTCCTTCGGAACCCCGAGCATGGTGGTGATCACGTCGTTCGGGAACCATGCGGAGAAATCCGCCACCGCGTCAAACAACACAGGATCGACCAGATCGAGACGTTCGTGGACCTTCTCACGCACCATGTCCTCCAGCGCCGCGACCGCCCGCGGGGTGAACACGTTGCTCACCAGTCTGCGCATTTTTTGGTGCTCCGGCGGGTCCATCGAGATGATCACCTTCGGTACCGGGATGGCGTCGTCGTGAGCGTGCACCATGTCGAGCGTGGCGCCCTTGGCGGAAGAAAACGTCTCGTGGTCCCTGGTTCCAGCCGCGACGTCGTCGTAGCGGGTCAGCGCCCAGAAGTCCCATTTTGCGCTGTAGTACACCGGAGACTCGTCACGCAACCGGCGGTAGGTGTCATAGGCGCCGTCGAAGAAATCCCGGGAGAATGGATCGAACTCCAAGGGTTCGGAAACGGTGGTGGGCGACTCGTTCACAAGATCGCCCCCGTTTCCTTGTACTTCTCGATGGCCTCCCACTCGACTCCCGCGTCCATCAAAACCTCCTCGGTGTGCTGCCCGTGCTCTGGCGCACCGGGGGGCACGACCGGGCGTTCGTCGAACTGGACCGGGTTCGTCGGGATCACAAAGGGTGTGCCTCCGACCGTCTCCGTCTGCGCGACATAGCCGTTTGCCGCCACTGCCGGGTCGGTGCACAGCTCCCCGGGCGTTTGGACGACCCCCCAGGCACCAGAGAGCCCCGCGAGCTGATCTCGCCATTGCGCCAACGGCTTTTCGGCAAATCTGGCATCCAGGGCGGAGATCAGTTCACCGCGATTCTGGTAGCGCGAGGCCGGATCGGCGAAGCGCGGATCGGAGATCAGCTCGGGCAACCCGATGGCAGTCATCGCTTCGGCGTAGAACTTGTCCAGTTGCAGCATCATCAGCTGAACGAATCGGCCGTCGCTGGTCTTGTACGTACCGACGAGAGGATTCGGCGCGTCGGCATGCCCATATTTCGGAATCGCGCTGCCGCCGTGTAGTTGGCTGACCGCGATATCAGGGCTCAAGTTCCATGCGGCGAGGCCGAGCAGTGATACGTCGACCACCGAACCCTTGCCCGTCCTAGCCTTCTTGTAGAGCGCGGCGGCGATACCGCCGGCAATCGTCATACCGCCCAGCAGATCACCGAAGGCCGGGCGCGACCGAACTGGCTCGACGGTGTCCTCATCGCTCAGAACCGTGGCAATGCCACCGCGCGCCCAGTACGACACACCGTCATATCCCGGCTTGTCCGAGTCGGGGCCTTTGGGGCCGTGGCCCGATCCCCGCACATAGACGACCTCGGGGTTAACCGCGCGGATGTCCTCGAGATCGATGCCCAACTTGCTCCGTCGCGCAGGCAGGTAGCTGGTCAGGAAGACATCGCAGGACGCCGCCAGGCGACGGACGACCTCCCGGCCTCCTGGGGTCGTGAGATCGACCCCCACGGACTTCTTGCCCCGATTCGGGATCTCGATCATGTAGTTCACCGCGCGACTGCCCTGGTCAACGATGCCCATGGTGACCAGGCCGCGCTGCGGATCACCGCCCTCGCGAGGCTCGACCTTGATCACCTCAGCCCCCCATTCGGCGAGAACTGCGCCTGCGGAGGGGACGAATGTCCAGGCGGCCACCTCGAGAACACGTACGCCGCTGAGAACTCTGTCGTCGGAAATGACATCCTCCCGGGGATCCTCGGCGCCGATGAGGTACCGGCTGCCGTGATTGTCGCGTGAACTCTGCGCGGTAGCGCGAGTTTACGTAATAGAGAATGCCAATTTTCGCTACGGATGTACAGTCAGGGATTTTCCGGCCCGGTCAGGGACGTGCGGACAACCATTTCGGAGCATCCGAGTCGCCGTCGCGCCAGAAGGAGGTCCACGTCGGCATCCGATGCGGCATCGCGTCGCGCAGCGTGATGTCGGGCGGCCAGCGGAAGAACTCCGGGCCGGGTCGCTCGATAACATCCACCGAATACCAGGGATATTCGCGCCGGCGCACGAAGCACCACTGACCGTTGCGACGTTCGTAATCGTCCTCATACCGCATCACGATGACGTACCAGCCATCGCCATCCTCGTGCTCAGCTCGGCACAACACCGATCCGACGGCGTGATCTGCATCGACGAAATCGAACTGATGGCCGCAGATCAGGTGGATGCTGCGATAGAACCTGCGGAGGATGCTGTCGTACCAGGCCCTGAGCGCTTCCCGACCACGGCCCCGCCGACCTGCATCGACATCGTCGACGAACAAATTGACCAGTGTATCGAGGTCACGCGCATCGAGCGCCATGGCATACCTGGCCGGAAGCTGGCCGATCGCCGCTGCCGATTCTATTCGGTCGAGCCGGTCTTCGATCGAACGATCCATCTCCGACACGATACGCGTACAACGAGAATACTAGTTCTCATGCGTCGCCATTGCCTCTATCCTGCACAGGACCACCCGTTTGCATGACGGCAGTTCCCCGATGCGAGGTCGTGACGATGCCCTTCCCGTCCATCACTCCGACGTTTCCGGCTCTGATCCGTTCGAGCGCTGCCCGCTTTCGCGACTCCTCGTTCCTGGTATGCGCCGGCGAGACACTGACCTACACCGAACTCGACCGGCGCTCGGCGCGTCTGGCGCGTGCGCTGCTTGACACTGGGGTAAACAAGGGCAGCCACATCGGCATCCTGATGCCCAACGGCATCGACTGGGCGCTGACCTGGTTCGCTATCGCCCGGATCGGCGCGGTGGCCGTCCCCCTCAACACCTTCTATCAGGCCAAGGAGCTGGCTTGGACGGTCAGACATGCTGACCTGGCCATGATCTGTGCCCACCCGTTGTTCCGCAGCCACGACTTCGTACGGCGCCTCGAAGAGGCATTGCCGGATCTCGCCCAGCAGAAGGATTCGGCACTCGCGCTGCGCAGCGCACCACGCCTGCGAACGATTGCCTTCACCACCGCCACCAACCGGCCGTGGGCAACGTGTCTGTCCGAGGAGGCGACGCGGCTAGACGAGGACCACCTGATCGCAGTGGAATCGACAGTGACCCCCGCGGACCGGGCGACACTCATCTACACCTCGGGCAGCACGGGCGATCCAAAGGCTCCGGTGCATACCCAGGGCACGGTGATCCGGCATTCGTACAACCTCACCTTCCCCTACGGTATCGACACGGACGCTGTCGTATTCACTTCGATGCCATTCTTCTGGATCGGCGGGTTCATCACGGGACTCAACGCCGTGATCCATCACGGGGCCACGCTGATCACGCAGCCGGCCTTCGACGCCGCCGATGCTCTCGAGCTCATGGAGCGGCATCGCGCCACTATTGTGCTGGGGTGGCCGCAGCAAGGCAAAACCCTGGCCGCCCATCCTGATTTCAGCCGAACGGATCTCACCTCGGTGCGCCGCACCAGTATGCCCGCGATGGTTCCCGAGGACCGCCGCCCCCTTGGTCCGCACGGTTTGGGTATGACCGAGTTGTGCGGCAATCACCTCGGTGTGGACCCCTACCTGCCGCAGCCCGCGGGCCGTCGCGAAACCGGGGGCTACTCCATCGAAGGTCTCCAACATGTGATCGCCGATCCCGAGACGGGCGAAGTCGTCGCCGACGGTGTCTCCGGAGAGATCTGGGTGCGGGGTTACTCGCTGATGCAAGGCCTGTACAAGAGGGAACGCGAGGACGTTTTCACCGCGGATGGCTTCTACCGCACCGGCGATTGCGGAGTTCGGCAGTCCGACGGCTGGATCACCTTCACCGGCCGACTGGGCGATCTGATCAAGACCGGCGGCGGCACGAACGTCACGCCGGACGAAGTCGAAGCGGCGCTCATGGCGTGCGAAGGCGTGCTCGAGGCCTATGTGGTGGGAATCCCACACGGCGACAACGGAACCGTGGTTGCGGCGGCGGTTGTCGCACGCGCCCGCCACACGCTCGATGACGACGCATTACGCGCGCAGGTCCGTAAGAGATTGTCCGCATACAAGGTTCCGAAGCACATCTGGATCGTCGACAAAGCCGAACTTCCCTTCACGGCGTCCGGAAAGGTCAGGAAGTCGGCACTGGCTGAGGATCTGGCACGTCGAGTGGCCACCTTCTGAACACGCCCCATCCGCCACCGAACTCCGACCAGCTGAGGGCACAGCCGTCTCAGCCAACGACAACGCGATGGGAGCCACCGCGATGCGGGTGGTGAACGTCATTCCCCAAGTGGTGCCGGCATCGCCGGGTATTGCGACATCCACGGACCGCCGATCACGGCGCCCTCGAACGTTGTCGTGGACTGACCCGAGCCCTCTGCGGTGTCTCCCCCAACACCGCGGAGGCGTGCCCTCGCAAGCGGGCGGTGCTGTCAGTCTTTGTTACCCGTCAGCTGCTGCCGCGTGCTCGAGGCGAAGTCTGCGAACGTCGCCCCCGTCTTCTCCTTGGTAGATCGCGCCTGAATAGACACATCGTGGCCAGCAGCAGTCTGGCGCAACGCGCCGACCGTGGCCTGCTCTTTGGCGATGCGGCTAAACGGATCCCAGTGATACCAGCGCATAGCGTTCTCGTACGTCATCTTGTTGATCTCGTCATCGGCGACGTCATTGGCCTTGAGCACCTCGTCGAGCTGCTCAGGCGCGCCAGGCCACATCGAATCGCTGTGCGGGTAGTCGGCTTCCCAGCAGATGTTGTCCACCCCAATCCGATGGCGGGTGGCGAGCCCAACGGGATCGGCGATGAAGCAGGTCAAGAAGTGCTCGCGAAACACCTCACTGGGCATCTTGCCGCCAAAGTCCTGGCCGGTCCAGGTCGAGTGCATCTCGTAGGTGCGGTCCACTCGCTCCAGGAAATACGGGATCCATCCCGTTCCACCCTCACTCAAGGCGATCTTCAGATCCGGGTACTCCTTGATAGGCCGTGACCACAACAGATCGGCGGCGGCCTGGACGATGTTCATGGGCTGCAGAGTGATCATCACATCCATCGGTGCATCCGGAGCAGTGACAGCCAGTCGGCCCGACGAGCCGATGTGGACGTTCAGCACGGTGTCGGTGTCGACCAGCGCGTCCCACATCGGCTTCCAATGGTCGAAGTCATGGAAGCTGGGATAACCCATGGCCGAAGGGTTCTCGGTGAATGTCAACGAGTGAACACCGCGTACTGCGTTGCGCCGGATCTCCGCTGCGCATGCCACCGGATCCCAGATCACCGGCAACGTCATCGGGATGAACCGTGCGGGATAAGCACCGCACCACTCTTCGACATGCCAATCGTTGTAGGCCTGCACCAAGGCAAGCGAGAACTCCCGATCTTCGGTGGCGAACAACCGGCCGGCGAACCCCGGGAACGAGGGGAAACACATCGACCCCAGAATGCCGCCGGCATTCATGTCCTTGACCCGCTCATCGACCTGCCAGCACCCGGGCCGGATCTCGTCAAGACCCTGCGGCTCCAGACCGTATTCCTCCTTTGGGCGGCCCGCCACGGCGTTGAGCGCCACATTCGGAATCACGACGTCACGGAACTGCCAGGTGTCCGAACCATCGGGGTTGTGCACCAAATGCGGTGCGTCAGCCTGGTACTTCTTGGCCAAATGGTTCTTGAACATGTCCGGCGGCTCGACGATGTGATCGTCGACGCTGATCAAGATCATGTCGTCCTTGTTCACTGCTGCTCCTCACGTCCGAGATCACCAACATCGAGCCTGCTTGCCACACGCCACCGCGCACGAACTAGTCTCGCCTGCCCGATCAGGGCGCGTCTGCTCGTCTCCGTAGCGCCCATGAGAGGCGCCGTACCAGCTGCTGCTGCCAAGTCGACCAGAATCCTTGAACAAGGGGGATCACCACGACGACAAGGCGAATGCGCCGGCGCTCGCCCGCAGCTAGTGATCACCACTGCCAAGTCGGTCACCTCGCGCACGTGTCGAAGGTACCATTCGTGACAAGCAGGCGATAACTCTGTTTCCTCTAATCGAGAATATTCACTCTCGCCGCTCGCGGTCCGCTCATCCAGCCGATCGGAAGCGATCGCCAAACACATTGCTTCACAGGTGATCACGGCTTCGAAGAAGCCAGTCGCTGCTCATGGATGCGAACGAGTTCGCGAAACCCGATACGGGGGTATAGGGGGACCGGCTGAATTCCCCAGTCGTCACGCGCCGTCGCCTGATTCGCGGCCTCCGGCGCGCCACCAAAGGGTGGCCCACCCAACGGATAGGGTTGCGTGCAGGTCAGCGCATCGTCCGAGTAACGGACCTTGAGAAGTTCCGAACAGATGTCGGTCAAGGACAGAGTCGGCCAGCCATACCAGATAGCCAGCGCCGGAACGGTCAGCGCACCCTCGATGACCAATCCGAACAGACACACGAAGAGTCCACATTTGAGCCAGCGGTGCATGCCGGCGAAGGTCGGCGTCGTGCCCGGGGGGAGTTCTCGTTCTGCAGGCGCTGGTGCGATGTCGGTCATCGTAGGACCGTCCTTTCGGGCAGAAGCGGTGCGGCGCTCAATCCGTGAAGATCTCGCGATTGACCGTGTGCAGGTACGGGATGGCAAGGAAAGGCGTGATGTAGAAGATGTTGTAGAGCCACCAACCGACCACCGGAAAGGCCGTGCCGGCGTAGCGCACATCGGCATACATCGTCATATTGAGGATGTATCCCAGCCACACGATGATCCCGAACCAGCAGGTGACGATCATCCACTGATGGCCCCAGCGCTTCATCTGCAACAATCCGATACCCGCGGCAATCCGCATCGGGAAGACGATCGCGATACACACGATGATCCAAGACTTCTCGCCCGGCGCTCCGGCCCCACCCATCCACAGCTCGTTGTAGTGCCAGAAGTAACCGCCGTCCATCAGGTTGCCCCAAGCCGTGAAAATCGTGCGGGTGATCAGCGCGTGGTTGGCGAAGACGTCCAGACCCCAGCCGATGCTGTTGATCGCGGCGTCCAAGATGACGACGTAACCGATCAGCGTCACCATCATGGGTCGGACCGAATAGCCTCGTTTCTGGGCCACCCGAAGGAGGTAGACGCCGCGGCAGAACACCGGTAGGCCGATCGGTCCGAGCACCAGGGTACCCATGAGCACCGTACCCACGATCAGCCACCGATCGGCGCGCGATTGCGCACGGCGACTCTCGTCATCGTGCATGGTGAGTGCGTCCGCTCCCACCATGCCTGCCTTGGCTGCGCGGCGAGTCGATTTCAACGAGGGGAAGTCCATCGTGACTACCAGTCCCGCACCGAGAGCATGTGCAGTTGAATGAGGAACATCGCGACCAGCCAGCCGTAGACGAAAACCTGGAAGGCGACGAGCGCGCGACGTCGGCGGCGATCCTGATCGTTCATCGTCGCGCGCCGATGCACCGGCGTCGCATCATCAGAATGTCCCGATGTTCGACAACAGCCAATACCAGAACCACACGATGGCACCCATGGCTCCCCAGGCGAAACTGAGACGAACAAGCTCGGCGACGATGTCTACCACCCCTAGCAGTCGGTGCCGCGATCCGCGGCATACCGCGACGATAACAGTCACATGCAACATTGGAGAATAATTATTCTCATTCCGGCGTTGTGGCCTCGATCAAAACCCTCGCCAATCCCAGAGGTCGGGAGAAGAACGGGCAGTGACCGCCCTCGAGCTCCAGCAGTTGGGCACCGACGCGTGCTGCGTTGCTCCGCGCCCAGTCCCCGTCGACAGCACGGTCGTCGGTCATCACGATGTAGGTTGAACGCACGTCCGGCCAGCCGGTCAGCGGACAACGCTCTACGAACACGGTGAAGTCCTGGCCACGCATCTGATCGAACGCCTGCCGGGCGATGTCCGGCGAGCAATCGTGATAGAAGCCGTCGAACACCGACTCCCAGGTCAGACCGAACGGCCCGGTGCCGCCCGCATCGAACGCCGGAAACGTGATCGCGTTCGGACCGGTGTCCAGGTGCTCGACGAACGACATACCCGGCATGGGTAGCAGCGCTCCGACGAACACCATCTGTCGTACCGACCGCAGGCTCGCCACCACGGGCACGCACAATCCGGCGATCGAGTGCCCCACGACCACGATATCGGCCCGCGGTCGTGAGCCCGCAACCTCATCGATGGCTGCTACCACCGCGGCAGCCCATTCCTGCGCGCCTGCACCTTCCTGGTCCATCGGCACATCGGGCACGATGACCGCGTGGCCGCGACCGACGAGCTCGACCGCCACGGCGTCCCAGCACGATGGACGATGCAGTCCGCCGTGTACGAGAACGAAAGTGGTCACCAAACCGCCCGCGCCCGCCGCGACACCGCAGTGGGTCCAGACAGCGGAATGTCCACGACACCGGGCGGACTCGCCACCACGGCCGGTATCGCATTCACCGCGGCGCAGGCCGTCGCCACCACGCCGGGATTGACCTGCCCGACGCCAGGCTCACCGAAATGCACTGCCAGCTCGACCTCCGGATCACCGTCGACGCGGAACACCATGCCACCCCGGCCCGCCTGAACAGGCCGTGGCCAGTGCGCGGGCCACGGCGTCGACGAAACCGTCGCGAAGTACTGGACGCCGATGACGTCCCGCTCAGCGACCACACCGGAAAGCTTCCAACGGTGCGCACAGATCGTTCCCGACGCAATGACTCCGCACTCGGTGACGAGATCACCCGGCGCGAGCAAGGTTTCCCACGCGAGTTCCACCCGGTCCAGGGTCACTCCGAGGATCCCGGCGAGGTAGCGGACCACAGTCTGCCAGTCCTGCTCTACCTTGCCCGACGCAATCCGGGCGGGCACGTGTCCGTCCGGCTTGCCGAAACCCATGGATTCGTGCAGGACATCCCAGATGGGATAGGTGCGGTCTAGGTCGAGGGCGTATTCATCGAGCCGGAACGATCGGACAGCGCCACACCCGCTGAGCAACGCGGTAGGTATGTTCAAGCTGATGAACCCTGGTTCGGCCCCAGTGGCATAGAACGTCGACGCACCAGCGGCGCAGGCCTTCTCTATCGTCGTGCGCCACGGCACCGGTGCCGCGGCCGGGTAGACCATCGGTATGGTCGAGATGGTCACGACGTCGATACCCGATTCGAGAAAACCGCAGATGTCCGTCAGGACCGCGTCCTCACGGTGTATCGCGGTGGAGCAATAGAGGACGCAGTCCGGTTCGAGCGCCATCACCTCGTCCCGGTCGGACGTGGCGATCACCCCGGTGTCTGTCATACCGCAAATCTCGCCGGCGTCCAGGCCGGCCTTGTTTGGAGTATGCACGAGAAGCCCAACCAGATCGAGGGCAGGATCGTCGATCACCGCACGCAGCGCCTGTGCACCGGTCAACCCAGTTCCGACATGTACGACACGGCAGCTCATTCGTGTCCTCCTACGGGATTCGAGAGCATGCTTATGAGAATGGATATTCTCTTTCAGTGACTTTACCCATACACTGCGTGCATCCCTAGGCGGTTTCGCATTCGATGTGGAAAGGAGACCGATGGCACGCGCCGGCACACGTGACTACGTCTTCGCCGTCGAATTCACCGTGCCCCTGCCGGAACGGATCTCCACAGTCCTCGACCGACATCAGGAGAGCCTTGTCGATCTCGGCGCCCGGTACGCGTTCGTCTACGAGTCGATCGTGGAGCCGGGTCGCGCGCTGGTCATCATCGGCATCCGTTCGGAGCAGCCGCTCCTGAATCTGCTGCGGTCACCGTACTTCGGCGAGTGGTTCGACGCTGTCGGGATCAGCGACTTCCCGGCCGTCTTTGCGGGGGCGACCGTCGAACGGTTCGACCTCGGAGAGCCTCCCGAGCCCGGCAATGAGATCGTCGTCGCCGCAGTGACTCCGGTGCCAGACATCAAGGAGTTCATGGCCACGGTGCGAGCGTCGCTACAGGAATTCTCCGCTGCAGACATTCGCAGGACATTGGTCTACCAGGCCTTCGACAATGCGGACGAGGTGATGTTCCTGCAGCAATTGGCCAGCGAGAACACTGCGTTGAACTGGGTAGCGCGATCTGAAATCGCCGCATCGTGGCTTGCGGCCGCAGGCATCGGCGCCTACCCCCCGGTCTTCGTGGGACGTTTCGTCCACGCCCTGCGCTTTCCCCAACCGGCGGTGAGGGTTCCACGCTGATGTATGTCTGCCTGTGTCTGGGCATCACCAACACCACCGTGTCGGACGCTGTCGCACGCGGTGCAACCACCACGCGGCAGATTGCCGCCGCCTGCGGAGCAGGTTCGGAATGCGGACGATGCCGCCGTACCGTTCGGGCCGTCATCGAATCGCTGTGCCCAAACCCGGACATCGCGGAGGGAAACGCCTTATGAACGAGAAGCATTCGAGCATCGTAGGAATGAAGATGCTCATCGTCGGAGCGTCTTCAGGCATCGGGCGCGCCCTGGCCGCCGCTGCTCATCACCGCGGCGCCGACGTCGCCCTGGCCGCCCGACGGCTCGACGTCTTGGCCCCCCTGGCCGAACAGTTGAGCGGGACGGCGCATGAGCTCGACATCTCAGACCCGCGCGCAATCGAGGCCGTGGTCGATGAGGTCGCCGCGCGGTTCGGTCGGCTCGACGCCCTGGTATTCACCAGCGCCGTCGTCCCGTTTGCGCTGATCGAGGACACCGACGTGACCACATGGCTGCACGCCTACGCGGTCAACGCCGTCGGCGCCTCACATCTACTGCGCGCGGCACTCCCCCACCTGTCACCCGATTCGGTGGCGGTGGTCGCCTCCAGTCACGATGTCGGGCGCCCCCGCGTCGGCGTGGCCGCCTATCACGCCAGCAAGGCCGCGTTGGATGAGATCCTGCGGTCCTGGCGGGCTGAGCACCCCGAGCTGGCCACCATCAGGGTGAGCGTCGGCCCCACCGAGGGCACCGAGATCCTGCGAGGTGCCGATCGCGAGCTGCTCGCCGATCTCTACCGCGCTTGGGCGCAAGAAGGACAGATCCCTGCGCGCATGTCGGCGGTGGAGGATGTCGCCAATTCGATTCTGTCCCTCGTCGCCATGTCTCGCGCCAATCCGACGGTGGTCTGCGACATCGTGCGCCTGGCGCCTCGGCTGCAGCCGGCGCACTGACGTTCTCTGAAGGGTGAGTCTCGATGGATCTCGGTCTGACCGGCGCCACAGCCGTCGTCACCGGTGGAAGCAAGGGTATGGGACTGGCGATTGCCGAAACACTTGGCGCCGAGGGCGCTTCGGTCGCACTCATGGCCCGAGGCCAGGACGCTCTCGAAGCGGCCGCGGAAGCGGTCGCGAAGGCCGGCGCACCTGCGGTGCTGTCCGTGTGCGTGGACATGGCCGACGGAGAGTCGATCGCCGGCGGATTCGCCGAGATTGGCCGCGCATGGGGTGCGCTCAACGTCCTGGTCCATACCGTAGGGCCAGATGCCGGCGCTTTCGAAGACCTCACCGACGAGGACTGGAAGTCCGCCTTCGACCTCGGAGCCCTGTCCGCGGTGCGATCCGTGCGCTCGGCCCTGCCGATTCTGCGCGCAGCAGAGTGGGCGCGCGTCGTGACGTTGGCGGCGCATTCGATTCAGCGGCAGAGCCCCCGGCTGGTCGCCTACACCGCGGCCAAGTCCGCGCTGGCCAGCCTGACCAAGAACCTGTCGAAAAGTCTTGGTCCGGAGGGCATTCTCGTCAACTGTGTGTGCCCAGGCACGATCGTCACGGCCAGCTTCACCGAGACGCTGAGGGACACGCTGGCCGCCGAGGGCCTCAACTCTGCCGACCCACACGACGTCATGCGATGGGTCGAACAGACCTTCCATCACCCCTGCGATATCGGCCGTGCCGGGCTGCCCGAAGAAATCGCCTCGGTGACAACCTATCTGGCATCGCGCCGCAACACCTACATCACGGGCGCCACGGTCAACGTCGACGGGGGTTCGGACTTCATCTAGCGGCGCGGACTACCCTGCGCTGTCGCATCATCCCTTCTTGGCCATGATGTCCTCGGTGTCCTGCGCCCACTGCGCCTGGTGGCGGCCCATGGTCATGGCACCGTTCCACCCACCGTCGGTCCACAGAACTTCGCCACCCACGTAGCTGAACCGTGGGCTCCCCAGACAGACGAGCGGCCACGCCTGCTCTTCGGCCGTGGAATAGCGGCCAACCGGGCCGATGGCCTGATCGACCGTCTCCTTACCCATGAGATCCTGGAACGCCGGCATCATCGCGGTCTCCGTAGGCCCCGGATTGATGCAATTGATTCGGATCCCGGAGGCGCCGAGTTCTGGGTACCACCAGCCGACCCATGCGTCGATCACATACTTGGAGTACGCGTAACCGCTCCAGGACCACTTCTTCTCGTTGGCCTGCAGCCATTCGACGGCGGCGTCGAACCCACGCGTCTCGAGAAGACCGGTGACGGTCTTGATGTGGTCCTGCCACCCGATCGCCGCTGACGACGAAATCACGCTGATCGCCGAGCCGCGGCTCATCTTGGGCACGAGCTGCTCCGCGAGATGCCGTGCGCCGACGAAGTTCACCAGCATCGTGTCCCACTCACTGAATGGAGGTCCCGGCAGACCCGCACAACTGAACAGTCCGTCGATCGGTCCGTCGATCTGGGCGGCGACCCGTTCGATGTCGGCACGGTCGCGAAGGTCGATCGTCAGACTGCGTGTGACGGAGACGGTGGTCGGTTTGATGTCGAGCGCGGTGACCTCGGCTCCCAGATCGGCCAGGATTGCAGCCGTGGCCTGCCCCATCCCTGAGGCGGCGCCGGTGACCACCACCGACTTGCCTTCATAACCCAATACATCCTGCACGGCAGGCTCCTTCCATGAGCTCCAGGACGAGAATAGTGCATTTCCTATAACGGAAACGACCAATCTCAACACAGGAACGTCTCATGATCGGCTCAACCAGAAGCCGTGTCGACGATGAGATGCCTGAGGAGAACCGAAGCAACTCTCCACCCGTCGTCCACCCTCATCCACCGTTCGAAATAGTGACCATAACCGGTGACCGAGAACCCATTGTCGTACACGGCGTGATCCTGCACTGCCCAAACCACTCGGGCCTCGTCGCCAGACAACTCGATCTCAGGGTTATAAACCTGATGGACGGTCCGGGCACCTGCAGTGAGCTGTTGCAAACTCTCGATCACCGATGTTCGCCCTACGATCATGTCGGCCGTGGCGTCGTCGTTGGCCATTCCGAACTCGACCTCTTCGAGCATCAGCCCGGACAGCATGGCCCAATCTTTGGTATCGATGGCGCGGCAGTATCGTGCCTTGGCCAGCCCAAGCGCCTGATATGCGGCGAGTTCATCGTGCGTCGTCATACAAACCTCAAGTCGAGCCGCTCGAGTCTGCGCACCAGAAGGCTTGGTAACCAACGACCGACCTGCGTCGCCTCGACGAAACGCGTTCGCTTGATCAATTCCCCGATAACCAGCGTCGCCTCCAGGCGGGCGAGCGCTGCGCCGACACAGAAGTGCGCTCCCTTGCCGAAACTCAAGTGGCCCTTCGCCCCCGGTCGATCGAGGCGAAAATGGTCTGGGTCGGTGAACTGCGCCGGGTCCCGGTTCGCTGCACCCCAGAGCAGCAAGAGGCGGGACCCTTCCGGTAGGTCGACACCTTCCAGATGGGTATCGCGAAGGACGTGTCGATAATGACCGCGGAACGGGGGCTCGAATCGAAGTACTTCCTCCAGGAAGGCCGGAAGCAAGTCGGGCTCGTTGCGCAACTGCTGTTGAGTCTCAGGATCTGTGGCCAGAATCCATGCTGCGGTCCCGATCAGCGATGCCGTCGATTCTCCGCCGGCGCTGAAGAGTGTGATCATCATCGTCAGCGCCGCGATGTCATCGATGTCGCCTGCAACGTTGGCTGCGGCCAGATCGCCGAGCAAGTCGTCGCGCCGTTGGCCTGCTGCGCGCTGGAACTGATCGGTGATGTACCCGCCCAGCGCCATGACGTCGGCACCGGCCGCTGCCAGCTGATCGGGTGATACCAGACCTTCCACGAACTGCGTTGCCGCGTAGCCCCACCGGATGAGCTGGTCGATATCACTCTCGGGCACACCGATGATCCGCGCGACAATGAGCATCGGGAGACGGTTGGCCATCGAACTCATCCACTCGCCGCTGTCGCCGAACCGGGTACGCCAAATCTCGTCGGTTGCCTCCACGATGAACGGTTCGAGCGCGCGCATTCGTTTAGCCGCGAGACGGGGAAGGATCATCTTACGATGCACGGAGTGGGCGGGCTCGTCGGCGGTTGCGAGAATCTGCGTAGGCCCACCAAGCTCACCCATCGGGAAAGCAGCCACCTCGTCGCCCTGGCAAGTCATGGTGGCGGTGAGGTTTGAGGAGAAATCCTCGCTGCGGGCGATGGCGGCCTGGACAGCATTCCATCCGCTCACGGCGAAGAACTGGGAGTCACCGATCCGGTGGACCGGCCCCAGGGAGTGCATCCGCGCATACAGAGGGTGAGGATTCTGCACGTTGTCGTCATCGAACAGCGCGAGACCGAGCGCACCGTCAAGGGGGAGGACTGCCACGACACCAGCGAAGCTTCCGCGAGGTTCGCCGTCAACGACTCGAATCAAAGTCGAGATGACCCCCGCCTACGACATCCCGCAGATATCTCACGCCACGGCCGTGATCAGTGCTTTCATGTGAGGCAGGTCCATGGTCTGTCTCATTGGTGAGACTGGCAATTCTCCGCGGAGAAGAGGAACAACGATGTCGGGGCGGAATTGGGTGGTCGGCGGCGATCACGGCGTGGCTGCCGCGGAACGCATCTACCGCAAGGCTTCAGATTTGGTACGGGCAGAAGGACTGGATGCTCTCGACGTCGACAGGCTTGCAGCGCAACTGCATTGCTCGCGCGCGACGATCTATCGGCACGCCGGTGGCAAGGCCCGTATTCGAGATGTGGTGTTGATACGGCTCGCGGCAGGAATCGTCGACAGGGTTCGCCGCGAAGTCGACGGGCTCGAAGGGGCGGAGCGAGTCGTGGTCGCCATCACCGTCGCGCTCGATCAGGTCCGGTCCGACGATATCCGCCACTTGCTCCTCAAGGACTCGAACATGGCGATGATCGGCGACCTTTACGAGTCGCCGTTACTGAGTCGCCTGGCGGCAGAGCTGACAGGAATCACCGATCACGACACCGAAGCAGCACAGTGGCTCGTGCGGATCGTCATGTCCCTCGTGCAACGCCCGCCTTCGAACGGTCAAGCGGAGCGGCATCTGCTCGAACGATTCGTCGCCCCGGCCTTTCTCACCGTGTGATCACGCACGGGCGCCGGCCGTACCAGGACGTCCGTCGCTTCGTCGTCGTGCCCACCAGGGTGCGATGCTCGCCAGATCGAAAAGGCCCGGTGGAGCGGCCTGCACAGCGGGAATGGCGTTGACCGCATGCATGGCGGTGGCCAGGCAACCTTGCCGAGCGTGGTCCTCGCCGTCGTCACCGATCAGCAGGCGCAGATGCATATTGGGTTCCCCGGCAACGCGCACTTCGTAGCCGATGTCCGAGGGCCAATCGGGCGCGAGATCATCGGCCATCCTCGTGAGGTGTTCGACGCTCAGGGTGGTCTCCCCGCAGTCGACGATCACACCGAAGCGCATGGCACCGACAGTTCCGGCCGGTATCTCCCCCGCGGCCACCGACAACGGTCGCGGTGTGGTAGCCACCTCGCGGTAACCCTCCACCCCGGCCACGATGAGACCCAAGGCATCGGCAAGCACCGTTGCACTGCCAAGCCACGCCGCGATCGCGTAGTCGGTGTCTGCCAGCAGCGGAGTTGTGTCCTGCGGGTCGTGCCCAAAACCCATGGCAGAGAAAACCAGGTCGTGGCTCGCGTAAGTGGAGTAATCGAGGACCTCGCGGATGTCGATTCGGTCTGTGCGCTGGGTCAACCTCGCCAACACCGGCGCTAGGCTCTCCCCGACGAATCCCGGAAACAGTCCCAGGCCAAGGAATGTCGAACTACCTTCGGCGCAAGCCTTTTCGATGTCATCGGCAAGCTGCACACTCAGTGATGCAGGATGGACGAACCGGCTGCCGGTCGCGACGACGTCCTTACCCGACGCCAGCAGCTCGCACACGTCAGCGAAACAGCCCGGTGTGTCGATCTCGACCTTGCCCATATACAGGACGACGTCGGCGTCGGCCCCGATGACGGCGTCCCGGTCGTCGGTGGCCAGGAGTCCGATGTCGGCGCGACCACATAATGCCCCGGCATCCACGCCCGACTTCTCGGCGCCGTAGACGCGGACCGCGACGAGCTCCAGATCAGGGCGATCCACCACATGCCGCAGGGACATCGCGCCGGTCACGCCCGTGGCCCACTGGATGACTCGCGTCACGAGCCGGCTCGTTCCCAGACGACACGCAGAGTCTCGGGCGACCGGAACATGGTGCCGGTCACGAACGGAGACGCAGCATCCGGATCGAGACGCAGCCCGGGCAGCTCGTCGAGCAGCGCGTTGAAGATCTTCATGCTCTCCAGGCGCGCGAGATGCATTCCCAGGCACACATGGGCGCCGTGGGCGAACCCGATATGTGATTTGCGTTCGCGGAAGATGTTGAACGATTCGGGGTCGTCCCAGCGACTGTCGTCGTGGTTGGCGCTGCCCAGGTTCAGCATCATTATGGACCCCTGCGGGATGTGCACACCGAAGAAGTCGACATCGCAGGTCACCTCCCGCATGAAGTTCAACAACGGCGTTTCCCAGCGGATCCCCTCTTCGATCGCCTGGGGTAGCAGACTGCGGTCCGCACGGACGGCCTGCAGTTGATCGGGGTGGGTGAGCAGAGCCAGCGCCAAGCTGGCTGTCGACCGCGACGTCGTCTCGGCTCCGGCGGGCAACAGATTGCGCATGAAGCCATAAATCTGCTCATCTGACATGCGCACGCCATTGACCTCGGCACCGGCCAGTATTGAGACCATATCGTCGCGCGGCGACGCCCGGCGCTCGGCAAGAATGCCGACGAAGTACTCCTTCATCTCGGCGGAGGCCTTCATGGCCGCGTCCATGTCGCCACGAAAGCCCAACAGGTCGATGGCCAGCCGGTGAAACTCGCCGATGTCGGACTCGGGCAGTCCGAGCAACGCGGCAATCACCCTGACCGGAACCGGCATGAACACCGCATCCACCAGGTCGGCCTGTCCATCACGGGCGAACCGAGCGACGGTGTTGTCCACCAGCGGCCCGACCAACTCGGCATCCCAGCGCTTCATCGACGAACGCGCGAATGCGAATTCGTGGAGCTTGCGGTAGACCGCGTGTTCGGGCTCCTGCATCTCCAGGATGGTGGGGCCCTGCAGAGGCCGCACCACCTCCTCGTAACAGCGCGTACTGAAGGTGACGTTGTCGGTGAAGACAGCCTTGACCGCATCGAAGCTGTAAGCGGTGAACGTCTTTCGCCCCGAACCGGAATCCTCGGGAACACCCATTTCCGGCCAGCCGCCGTGTACCGGCGCTTTGGCGCGAAGTTCGCGAAGCAACGGGTACGGAGACGCGTCACCGTCGGCGCCCATCCCCGCGTTGAACTTCGCCTGCGCAGCGCGGATGCGCTGCTCGACGTCGTCGGCGACTGTGGGTTCGGCCATGAGACCCTCCTCGAACATGTTCGTCGCCGATTCAACATACAGTGTGTTGGTTGAAAGCACCATGGGGTACCGTCGGTGTCGCGAGACCGTGGCTTGATCGTCAAAATGCAACCAGGAGTATTCGATTGACCATTCGAGTCGGCCAGTGGGCCACCGGCGCCGTCGGGCGCGCAGCACTCGCGGAACTGATCGAGAACCCTCATTTCCGGCTCGTCGGCGTGCACGTCTACGACCCGGGCAAGGCGGGCGAGGACTCGGCCGCGCTCTGCGGCCTCGCAGAACCGACAGGCGTCCTGGCAACGACGGACAAGGCGGAGATCATCGCGCTCGCGCCCGACGTCGTCATTCACACCGCGAGCAAAGCGCACAGCGTCAACACCAATGCCGAGGACATCTGCGAGCTGCTCGCCGCCGGGATCAGCGTCATCACCACGACGTCCTACAACCATCTGCCGACCTACGGCGCCGATCTGACGGCCGCGTTCGAGGATGCCTGCCGAAAGGGCGGGGCGCGATTCCACGCTGCCGGTGAGAACCCCGGATTCATGTTCGAACGCCTGGTCACAACGCTCACGGGACTGAGCAAGTCGGTCGAACGGATCGACCTGTACGAGGCAACCGACGTATCGCAGGTCGACAGCAGGCCGATGCTGGTCGACCTGATGGGCATGGGTCGCCCACCGCAGGATGTCACCGTCGACTCCCCCATCATCGGCAAGCTCGACATGGCCTACCGGCAGGCACTCAACTCGACCGCCGACGTTCTCGGTGTCCGTTTGTCGGCCATCGAGGTCTCGGTCGACGCCACCACCATCGACCACCCCCTCGACCTGCCCGCCGGCCGCATCGACGCCGGAACGGTTGTCGGTCAACGCTTCTCGTGGACGGGTTACCGCAGAGATCATCCACTGCTGGCCATTCACGAGGAATGGGTGCTGACACGCGATCTACCGCAGTGGGGCCTGTCGCCGTTGGAGCCTGGACAGAAGGCCCCGCTGATCCGCGCAGTCGTGGCCGGTGTGCCCAGCTTCGAACTGCAACTCGACGTGGGAGGCCCATCGCGCAATGCCGCCGGGGAAATCGCCCTGCCGGGCCATATCATGATCGCGATGAGCGCGGTGCGGGCCATCCCTGACGTGCTCGCCGCCCCGCCAGGCATCGTGACCGCGCCGGTCTTCGGGGCGATCGACCTATCCGACGGCGACGCGTGACAAGTACTGACTGGGCGCAGCGTAGAAGACGTGCGCGCTCGCGTCCGGCAGGACTTTGCGGGCGACGAGGTAGTCGACACCCATCCATCCCTGCCGGATAAACCGACCGAAACGCATGCACGTGCCGGGTGCACCGCTCGCGCTCGGGACCAGCTTGATGTCCTCCATGGCGTCCTTGACACCGGTGCCGGTCAACGGCCGGGCCCCGGCGAGACCGAGGACGATCACCGTCGCCACGTCGTGGCACAGACCTGGCATGAAGTAGTCGCGCCGACGTCCATAACGCTTCGCGAAGCGCTTCAGAAACTCCTGCCCGACCGGGTTGCGCTCGTCATAGCTATCCAGACCGATCCACCCGGCGAGCTGCCGTAGCCATACGTCGTCGATGTGCGCCATCTCGAAAGCCGTTGTGGTGTATCGGGGTGGGTCCCAGTGTTCGGTGGCCAGCGCATCGTTGAAGCCCCAGAGTCCATGGCCGAATCCAACATGCACCACGGCGTCTGGGCCAGCTGCGCGCAACCGACGGACAGCCTCCAACTTGTCGGCCTCGACCTGGGGGATGGGCACCGTTGCCGCGACGGTGAGGCCGGCCTCGCTGTAGGCCCGGTCGGCGTGCGCCAGATACTCCTTGCCGATCAACGATCCCTCGTAGGCGACGGCCACCCGGCGATGACCGTCTCCGCGCAGGATCGCCGCCAACATGCGGCTCTCCTCCGGCATCGACCCGTTGTTGAGCGCGAAGGTCCATTCCCCCAACGCGCCTTCCGATCCAGACAGCACGATGTTAGGAACTTCGGCAACCCGGTTCGCGTGCGCGGTCAGCGGGACGGCATTGTCGGACACGTAGGGCCCGAAGATCACCAGGCATCCCGCGGCCACCAACTCGTCGTAGGCCTGCTGCACCGCATGATAGGTACCGTTCGGCAGCCCGACGACGTTGCGCCGGACCACTTCGATGGGCCGGTCGACCACCCCAGCGGCCAACGCCTCGTCGAAGACGAGCGTGAGCGCATCAAAGGTGTCGTCGTCGGCGTCGGCGCGGGTCGGATAGTCGTTCAAGAGACCAACTTTGAGCGGAGCCACGGATCCGTACGCGCGCGCGCCGCCATCTGCCATATCGCCAACATACAAGATGAATGTTGCTAGCATGGCCGAATGGCGCGAAGGGGCGGCACCGAAGACGATCGGCGAGCCAGGGGCGACGAGACCCGGCGCGCACTGATCGATGCGGGCCGCCGGCTGTTCGTAGACAAAGGCTTCTTCAACACCAGCATCGGCAATCTCGTCGAGTCGTCCGGCGTCGGCACTCGCGGTGCTTTCTACCACCACTTCAACGACAAGGCCGAGCTGTTCAACGCGGTATTCGAAGAGGTGGAACGCGACCTGACTGCGCGAGCGATCGCCAACCCGCCGCGCGGCGCCGACCCTTGGGAGAGGCTGACCCGAGGGCTACACGAATTCCTCGAGGCGGCGCTCGAGCCCGAGGTCCAGCGCGTCATGCTCATCGACGCCCCCGTCGTGCTGGGCTGGGCGGCACAACGCCGAATCCAACGCGGCAGCAGCGTCGCCATGATCGAGGAGGTCATCAGTGGGGCCATCGCAGCCGGCGTCATCGACGACCAACCCGTCGCCGTGTTGACGCAGATCCTCGTCGCCACCGTCGAAGAAGCGGCTCTGATGGTCGCGCACTCCGATACTCCCACCGCCACCCGTAAGAGCACTGCGGCGGTGCTGGACCGCATTCTCGCCAGTTTTGCACGTCAGAAGCCAAACGCACGGTGAGCCTCACGCCTCGCGGTAATTGTCGTTTACATTATCGGAAAAAGTGACTCTCATTCAGATGATATGGTCACTCTCGATTCGTCGAAGGAGACGCATGCAGTCCCAGACTCGTTCTTCCTGCCCGCGCCAAACCAGCGCAACGCCCATAACAGAGGTGATGTGGAATGTCTGACGCAAAGGTATTGCGAGTAGCCATCGTTGGTGCGTCGGCCGGCCTGGGCCGCTGCATCGGTACCGGCCTGGCGGCCAAGGGTGCGCGAGTGGCGATGATCGCACGCCGGCGAGAGCGCCTCGCTGACGCGGCCCGCGAAGCGGGCAACGGGGCGATCGCCATCACCTGCGACGTCACCGACGGCGAGGCCTGCCAGCGAGCCATCTCGCAGGCAGCAGCAGACCTGGACGGTCTCGACGCCTTGATCTACACGACGGGCATCGGGATACTCTCATCCCTCATCGATGTCACTCCAGCGCAGTGGGCGGAAATGTTCGCCACCAATGTCACCGGCGCATCGCTGGTGACCGCTGCCGCGGCACCTCATCTCGCACGTTCCCAAGGGTCAGCGATCTACCTGTCGTCTCTGAGTGCGTCGTACACGACACCGTGGCCACTGCTCGGCGCATACGCGGTGACAAAGGCAGCTCTCGACAAGCTGGTCGAGGCATGGCGAGTCGAGCACCCGAACATAGGTTTCACGAGGCTGGCAGTCGGAGACAGCCTCGGCGGGGTCGGCGACGCACAGACCGAATTCAACAAGGGCTGGGATCCCGACGCCCTCGAAACCGCGATCCGCATGTGGATGGAAAACAAGTACATGCAAGGCGGGTTGGTCGACGCCGATCACCTCACCGACGTCGTCGACTCGGTGATCCGTTGCGGTAAGAGTAGTTTCATTCCCTTTCTCACCATGGCGCCGCGCGCCTCCGATTCGGTCAAGGAGCTCCGCAAATGGTGAACCACGAAAGCCGCATGTTGATCGACGGCAAACTCGTCGAATCAGAGTCCGGGCACCGGTTCGACAACATCAACCCCGCCACCGAAGAAGTGCTCGGCACCACCACCGACGCCACAAAAACCGACATGGAGCGCGCGGTGGCAGCTGCGCGCCGGGCCTTCGACCACACCGAGTGGTCCCGCAATGGCGAGCTACGCGAAACAGGGCTCCGCCAACTGCAGGCCGCGTTGGAGGCCGAGCGCGAAGACCTGCGCAGTGAGTTGGTCGCCGAAGTGGGATGTCCGGTTCTGAGCACCTACGGCCCACAGCTCGACGTGCCGCTCAATGAAGCGCTGACCTGGCCCGCCGACATGATCTCCCAGTTCCCTTGGAAACGAACCCTTCCGGACAAGGACGCGTTCGGGATGGGGACTCCGGCAGTGCGTGAAGTCTGGAAGGAACCGATCGGTGTCGTCGGCGTCATCGCGCCGTGGAACTTTCCGTTCGAGATCATCCTGAACAAGATCGGGCCGATCTTGGCCATGGGCAATACCTGCGTGCTCAAACCGGCGCCCGATACACCTTGGAATGCAACGAGAATCGGCCGCATCATCGCCGAGCAGACGGACATCCCACCCGGCGTCGTCAACATCGTCCCATCCTCCGACCATCTCGTCGGCGAAGTGCTGTCCACTTCACCGCTGGTCGACATGGTGGCCTTCACGGGATCCACCGCAACCGGGCGCCGCGTGATGGCTGCCGCGGCCGAGACGGTCAAGCCCACTTTCCTGGAGCTGGGCGGCAAGTCCGTCTACCTCGTCCTCGAGGACGACGGCGACCTGAAGGGGTCGATCGCCGGCAGCGCCTTCATCTCGATGCACGCAGGCCAGGGCTGCGCCATGCCGACGCGGCTACTGGTCCCCCGCTCCCGGTACGAGGAAGCAGTCGAGATCGTGACGGCAGCAATGCTTAAGAACAAATACGGCGACCCGACCGACCCCTCGGTGCTCCAGGGACCGCAGATTTCGAAACGCCAGCAGGACCGCGTCCTCGGTTACATCGAGAAGGGCAAGCAGGAGGGTGCTCGGTTGGTGATGGGTGGCAAGGTGCCTGCAGACACGCCGAAAGGCTACTTCGTAGAGCCCACGGTCTTCGCCGACGTCGACAATCGGATGACCATCGCCCAGGAGGAGATCTTCGGCCCGGTGCTCTCGGTCATCGCGTTCGAGGACGACGACGACGCCGTGCGCATCGCCAACGACTCGATCTATGGCCTGTCCGGAGTCGTGTTCGCCAACGATTTGGAGCGAGCCAAGAGCGTGGCGAGCCGGATCCGGACCGGCACTCTGGGCATCAACGGCGGCCTCTGGTACGGCGCTGACGCCCCGTTCGGCGGCTACAAGCAGTCCGGCATCGGGCGGCAATGCGGCATCGAAGGTCTGGAGATCTTCACCGAAACCAAGACGGTCGGCTGGCCGGCAACCCCAGCGAACGCCTAGGAGCACGAACGATGAAATCACGGGCAGCGGTACTCCGAGATGTCGGCGTGGACTGGGAGGTCACCGACATCGAACTCGACCCGCCCCTCGCCGGCGAGGTGCTGGTGAAGATGGCGTTCGCGGGCATCTGCCACTCTGACGAACACTTCTACACCGGCGACAGCGTGCCCAGCAAGGACATGGAGGAGCTCATGCGAGCCTCCGGCATGCGGGTGCCCGAGTGGTTCCCCATGCTCGGCGGACATGAGGGGTCCGGCATCGTCGAAGAAGTCGGGCCCGGCGTCACCTCACTCAAACCCGGTGACCACGTGGCCATCTCATTCTTCCCCGCATGCGGCAGCTGCCGTTGGTGCGTGACCGGCCACACCTACCTCTGCGACGTCGGCGCGGACATCTACAGCAAGGAGATGACCACCGACGGGACCCGCCGACGCCACCTCGGGGACGAAGACTTGATGGCGATGATGCAGGTGGGCACCTTCTCCGAATACGTCGTCGCCTCCGAACGCTCCTTGGTCAAGATCAACGACTGGATCTCGCTTGAGGCCGCGTCTTTGGTGTCCTGCGGGGTGACGACTGGATTCGGGTCCGGTTCCGTCGCCGCCGGGACGCAGATCGGTGACACCGTCGTGGTGATCGGTGTCGGTGGCATCGGCATGAATGCCGTGCAGGGCGCGAAAGCAGCTGGCGCGAAACATATCGTCGCCGTCGATCCCAACGAGTTCAAGCGCCAGAGCGCCCCCACGTTCGGCGCCACGCACACGAGCACCGACGCCGGGGCAGCCGTGGAACTGGTGAAGGAACTCACCTGGGGCGTGATGGCCGACCGCGTTGTTTTGACGCCGGGGGTCCTCCCGCCGGACCTCGTGCTGGTCGCCATGATGCTGCTGCGCAAAGGAGGCACCTGCGTTGTGACGAGCATGGCCAAGGTCACCGACATGATGGTGCCGTTGATCCTGCCCGACATGGTGAGCTCCTGCAAGACCCTCAAAGGCGTCCTCTACGGCGAGATGAACCCGCGCGAGGCCATGCCCAGGTTGCTGTCGATGTACGAGGCGGGCTCGCTTCGGCTCGACGAACTGATCACCCAGCGCTACAAGCTCGACGATATCAACGAAGCGATGCGAGACCTTCGGGCCGGCCGGAACATTCGCGGCGTCATCGCGTTCGATTGAATGGCGACAAACCAAAGCCGGGGCTCTCGCTTACTTGCGGGTCTCGTCGTGCCAGCTCTTCTCGCAGCGTTCGTCTCGGCCACTCCGATATCGCATGCGGACAACGGTTACCACGGCAACTTCTACATCCCTCCGGATCCACTGCCTGCCGGCGCGCCCGGTGACCTCATCCGCACCGAACCCATGACGATCAACATCGCCGACGACCGACCTGATCTGCTGGACATCACCGCTACGCGAATCCTGTACCGCTCCATCAATACCCACGGTCAGCCGGTCGCAGTCAGCGGCACATTCATCCAGCCCAACACCCCGTGGCCGGGTCCCGGCCCGCGACCGCTCATCTCGTTCGCCGTCGGCACTCATGGCCAGGGTGATCAGTGCGCTCCTTCGCGGCTGATCGACGTCTACCTGTATCACTCCCGCCCGCTGGATGTCTTCCTCGAATACGAGTTGCTGGTCATTCAGCGGATGATCCGACGCGGCTGGGCAGTGGTGATGACCGACTACATCGGCCTCGGAACTCCGGGGGTGCACACCTACGTGGTGCGCGCCGACGAAGGCCACGCCGTGCTCGACGCTGCCCGGGCGGCCTACCAGCTCCCCGACACCGGGCTGGACCGCCACGGGCCGCTGGCCCTGTACGGCTACTCCCAAGGCGGCGGGGCCACCGCCGCGGCAGCAGAATTGGCCCCCACCTACGCGCCCGAATTGCCGCTGGTTGGTACCTATGCCGGTGCACCACCCGCTGACCTGTCCTACGAATTGCCCTTTCTCGACGGCAGTCTCGCCGCTGGCATCCTCGGTTACGTCATCAACGCCGCCATCGCGGCCTACCCCGAGTACGCCGACGCCATCCACAACGTTCTGACCCCCGACGGTGAAGACCTCATCGCCAAAACGCAGAATCAGTGCCTGGGGGAGACGATCGTGAACTTCATGTTCCGCCACGCCGCGCGCTATCTGGCGGTCGACGCCGACGCTGCGATCAAAACCGAACCCTTCAAGACCATCTTCGAGCAACAGCGCATCGGCCGGCTCAAACCCACCACACCGGTCCTGATCAACAGCAACCGTTACGACCCACTGGTGCCCTACGGGCCCGCGTTGCAACTGGGACACGATTGGTGCGCCCAAGGCGCAGACGTGCAGTTCAACACCAACGAGGCACCACCGATCTTCAACAAGATGATGCTCAACCACGGGTTGCCGATCGTCGTCGACGCGCCCTGGGTGCTCAACTGGATCGCCGACCGCCTCAACGGCCTACCCACCACGCCGAACTGCGGAGCGTTCTAGCCGCAGCTTCTCACCGCCGACTCGCACCATCGACAACCATGAACACTTCGGCAATAGTGTTCACCCATGAGCCCGTTACGCGTCATCCAGTGGACCACCGGCAACATCGGGAAACGCTCGTTGCATGCCATCATCGGCAGACCGGATATGGAACTGGTCGGGGTGTACGCGCACGGCGCCGAGAAGGTGGGCGTGGACGCCGCGGAATTGGCCGGCTGGCCGGAGCCGACCGGCGTGACGGCCACCAACGACATCGACGCGCTGATCGCACTGCAACCCGATGCGTGTTGTTACAACCCGCTGTGGCCCAATATCGACGAACTGGTTCGGCTGCTGGAATCGGGTATCAACGTGTGCTCGAGTGCGGCCTGGATCACCGGCGGTAAGCAGTCACCCGAAGACCTCGACCGCATCAAGAAGTCATGCGCGACAGGCAATTCCACCATCTTCGGCAGCGGCGCCCACCCGGGTATGACCAATATGGTGGGCATGGTGCTCTCCGGCTCGTGCGAGCGGGTGGACGAGATCAGGATTACCGAATCGGTGGACTGCTCCACCTATGAATCGGCAGGCACCCAATCGGCGATGGGCTTCGGCCAGGATCCCGACACCCCCGGCCTGGCCGAGAGCGTTCGGGTTGAGAGCGAGGTGTTCGCCGAATCGGCCGCCATGATGGCCGACGCGATCGGCGCACACCTGGACCGGATGACCTTCGACGTCACCTTCACCGCGGCCACGGGCGACACCGACCTGGGGTTCATGCAGATCCCGAAGGGCACCGTGGGCAGCGTGTACGGCTACCACCGCGGCTGGGTCGGCGACCGCAACGTCGTCAGCGTCGGGTTCAACTGGACCATGGGCAGCCACGTGACGCCGCCCAAACCCCTTGAGCACGGCCACGTCATCCAAGTCTTCGGGTTGCCCAACATGCGTACGGTGCTGCACTGCCTGCCGCCGCGGGACTGGACCGAACCCGGATTCATGGGGCTGGGCATGATCTACACCGCGCTGCCGGTGACCAACGCGGTACCGGCCGTGGTGGCCGCCGCTCCTGGCATCGCCACGCTCAAAGACCTGCCCCCGATCACCGGACGGTTCGCCGGTTGATCACTCGGCGAGGCTGACGCAGGCCCCCACCGCACCGCCGCCGACATGCACCGCCAGCACCGGGCCCATATCGGAAACGGTGAGCGACTCGATCTGCGGCAGCCGTGCAGTCAGCGCCGCACCGAGTTCGGCCGCGTCGTCATAGTTGTCCACATGGTGCACCGCGATCGAGGCACCCCGCTCCCCCACCATCTCGGCAATCGAATCCACCATGGCCGCATGGGCTTTCGACTCGGTGCGGATTCGCTGGGCCAGCACCAGCCTGCCGTCGACGTCGAGATGCAGCAGCGGTTTCAACGACAGCGCGGTGCCCAGCCAGGACACCGCGGTACCGATCCGGCCGCTGCGGCGCAGGTTGTCCAACCGGTGCACGACGATGAACACGTGCCCGCGTGGCACCGCAGCCCTGGCCGCTGCCTCCACCGCGTCCAGTTCGGCCCCGGCGGCCGCGGCGCGCGCGGCGGCCAGCGCCACGAACCCGATTCCCATCGCCGCCGATCGCGAATTAACCACGCGCACAGCCGAACCGAACTCCCTGACCATGCCGGCGGCAGTGCTGAAGGTGCCCGACAGCGCGGCCGAGATATGCACCCCGACCACCCCGTCGCCATCGCTGTCCAGCAACGCCTGGCGGTAGACGTCGGCCAGGTCGGCAGGCGACGCCCCCGACGTCGTCACCTGGCTGCGCTCGTGCAGAGCATTGGGCATCGGATCGATGCCGTCGCGCAGGTCGGTGTCACCGACCAGTACGTGCAGCGGAACCTGACGAATCGACCAGTGCTGCAAGTCTTCTGCGCTCAGCCGTGCCGACGAATCGGTCACCACCTGCACCGTCATGAGCGGCTGGGCGAATCCGACGATGTCCCCGTCGCTTCGCTCGCCCCAGGTCGGTAGGCACCGGCATCGGCAAGTCCCTTGAGCATCAGTTCGGCGACGGCAGCGTGCGCCTCGAAGTTCCAATGGATCCCGTCGGGATTGCCCTGACCGCTGAGCACGTACTCGCCCACGGCGGCCTTGAGATCGACGATCGGGACCGCCTTGGCTTCACCCCACTCGGTGATGGCATCCACCGTCGCGTCACGCCAGCGGTGCGACCGGCCGTAGGTATCGGCGATGTGCACCGACGGCACCGTCGCCACCACCGGGAGCCCCGGCCGGTTGAAATCCAGTGCCGCCCTTGTCTGCTCCAGGTATTCGACCGACAGGTGCGGCGGCAGCGCCGGCCGCGCCACCGGCGACAGTCGCGGCTGCACCCACCCGTACCCGTCCCTGACCCAGCGTCGCAGCCAGGAGGGGCGCACGTAGCGGATGAGTTCGCGCAGGGCCGTCGGCAGCGGCGACGGCAGCGAATCCATACCGCAGGTCGCGAAGATGACCGCGCCGGCCCGCGGCAGCGCCGCCCAGGAGCGCGGATCCTGCGTGGCCGCCCACCAGACGTCGCGGCACGTCCAGCCGATCCGCCCGATCAACTCCACATCCCAACCCAGCTGGTCGGCAACAATATTGGGCCAGATGCGCGGATCGTCGGCCGGTAAACCACCGGTGGGGCCGTAATAGGACAGCGAGTCGCAGAACACCAACAAGGTCCGCCTTGGCGCATCAGAGGACATCGTTGGCCACCTGCGCCGAAGCGTTCCACACATCGAGGCGCCACTTGACGGCGTCGTCGACGATATGCCCGGACAGCTGCACCCAACTGGCATTGCCCATGCCGCCGAGCACCGGCCAATTGTCGACCGGCAGGTCCAGCAGGGCGGCGGCCAACGCCGCGATCAGCCCGCCGTGCGCCACCAGCACCACCGGGCGGTCCGATCCGTCTGCGCCCCATTCCGGCTGGGAATCAAGCAGTTCGGCGACCACGGGCAGGCTGCGCTCGGCGACATCCACCCGGCTCTCGCCGCCATGCGGCGCCCACCGGGCATTGTCGCGCCACGCCAGCCGGGCCCCCGGCGCCACGGCGTCCACCTCCAGATGCGTCAGGCCCTGCCAGTCACCCAGATGGGTCTCACGCAAGCGTTCGTCGACATGCACCGGCAGCCCAGACCGATCCCCCAGCGCGGTGGCGGTATCCAACGCGCGACGCAGATCCGAGGACACGATGATCAAGGGTTGCCGTTTGGCGAGCACCTCGGCGGCGGCGTCTGCCTGCTCGCGCCCGAGTGAACTGAGGTCGGTGTCGAGCTGCCCCTGCATGCGGCTGCCCGCGTTCCACTCCGTCTGCCCGTGCCGCAACAGCACCAGCCGCCGAATGGTCACTCGGAACTCTCCGCATCGTCGGCGGCATCGAGGTCGACGGACACTTGCGGGCAGTCCCGCCACAGCCGGTCCAGCGAGTAGAACTCCCGCTCCTCGCTGTGCTGGATGTGCACCACGATGTCGACATAGTCCAGCAGCGTCCAGCGGCCTTCGCGGGTGCCCTCGCGGCGGGCCGGCTTGTATCCGGCCAACCGCATCTTCTCCTCGACCTCGTCGACGATCGCGTTCACCTGGCGCTCATTCGACGCCGATGCGATGACGAACAGATCGGTGATGACCAATTGCCCGGACACGTCGATGACGACGATGTTCTCGGCGAGCTTGGCCGCGGCCGCCCGCGCGGCGACGGTGGCCGCGGCCACCGCTTCGGTCGTGGCGCTCATGCGCGGGCCTCCTCTGTATATAGCCCTCGTTTGGATACGTACTGCACAACGCCGTCGGGCACCAGGTACCAGATCGGCCGCGACCGCCGGGCACGCAGCCGGCAGTCACTCGACGAGATCGCCAGGGCGGGCACCTCCACCAGGCTCAGCGCGTCGTCGGGTAGTTCCTTCATCGCGGCGGCGATGTGCTCCCCGTCCAGCTCGTACCCCGGCCGGCTGACCCCGACGAAGCGGGCCAGCGAGAACAGCTCTTCCCAGTTCTGCCAGGACAGGATCGAGGCCAGCGCGTCGGCGCCGGTGATGAAGTACAGGTCGGCGTCCGGGTTGAGCGCGGCCAGGTCCCGCAGGGTGTCCTTGGTGTAGGTGGGGCCGCCGCGGTCGATGTCCACCCGACTCACCGAGAACCGCGGATTGGCGGCGGTCGCGATGACCGTCATCAGATAGCGGTCCTCGGCCGCGGTGACATGCCGATCCCGCTTCTGCCAGGGCTGGCCGGTGGGGACGAACAGCACCTCGTCGAGATGGAACAGATCGGCGACCTCACTGGCCGCGACGAGGTGGCCGTGGTGGATGGGATCGAACGTCCCGCCCATCACCCCGAGCCTGCGTCTGGTCACGAAGAGCCAGCTTACGGGAGGGGTGCGCGGCGGTCCGCGCGCGCCGAGATCGACGTTTCGCCGGGACGCTCTCGCACAAATCCGCCCAAATGCGCAATTGGGCGGAGATCAGACGGGGAGGAGGCCGTCGATCACCGACGCCAGTTGTTTGGCCGAGCGGCACTCGTGCATCGGGATGATGTCCTGGTACCGGGGTACCGCGGAGTCCCCGCTGCCCCACAGATGCTTGGGCTCCGGGTTGAGCCAGTGCGCGTGCCGGCTCGCGTTGACCATCCGGGCCAGCAGGTCGGCCTGCGGGTTGCGGTAGTTGTTCCGGCCGTCGCCCAGGATCAGCAGCGACGAGCGCGGGGACAGCACGTTCGGGAAGCCGTCCAGGAACGACACGAACGCGTGCCCGTAATCGGAATGCCCGTCCCGGGTGTACACCCCGGCCTCGCGGGAGATGCGCTGCACCGCCACCGCCAGGTCGGCCTCGGGGCCGAACATCTCGGTGACCTCGTCGGTGGTGTCGATGAATGCGAAGACACGAACCCGGGAGAACTGCTGGCGCAGCGCGGCCACCAACATCAGCGTGAAGTGACTGAAGCCGGCCACCGATCCCGACACGTCGCACAGCACCACCAGTTCGGGCCGGGCCGGATGCGGCTTCTTGAGCACCACCTCGATGGGCACCCCGCCGGTGGACATCGACTTGCGCAGCGTCTTGCGCAGATCGATCTCGCCGGCCCGGGACCGGCGCCGTTTGGCCGCCAGCCGGGTGGCCAGGGTCCGGGCCAGCGGCTGCACGGTCTTACGCATCTGCCGCAGCTGCTCGCCGGAGGCGCGCAGGAACTCGACGTTCTCGGCCAGCTGCGGAACCCCGTACATCTGCACGTGCTCGCGCCCCAGCTGCTCGGCGGTGCGCCGCTTGGTCTCGGCTTCCACCATCTTACGCAGCTGCGAAATACGCTGCTGGGCAATCGCTTTGGTGATCTGCTCCTGCGTCGGCGTGGGCTCCTCGCCGTACGGCGCCAGCAACCCGGCCAACAGCCTGCCCTCCAGCTCGTCCAGCGCCATCGCCTTGAGCGCCTGATACGAGGAGTAGGACGGCCCCCGACTCGAGTTGTACCGGCCATAGGCCTCCACGATGCGCGCGACCAGCGCCGCCAACCGGTCGTCGAGGTTCTCCAGATCGGCGTCGGGGCCCAGCATGTCGAGCAGCGCCTGGCGCAGTTCGTCGATGTCCTCGGACCGCAGACCCGACTGCTCACCGGCGCGGGATTGCTCGTCGGTCTCCTCGTCGAGGACGGTGCGGTCACCCAGCGCTGCGGGCCACCACAGGTCGAACATCACGTCGTAGGTGTCGCGGTGATCGGCGCGGCGCAGCACCGCGCACGCCAGTCCCTCCCGCAGCGCGCCTCGATCGCCCAAGCCCAGTTCGGCAAGCACCCGCCCGGCGTCCACCGTCTCCGACGGCCCCACCGAGATGCCTGCGCCGCGCAACGCCTCGACGAACCCCACCAGATGGCCCGGAATGCCGTGCGGTGCCAGTGGTTGCGGGGGGCGGGTGCGTCGGGATGTCATCGCCTCGAGCCTCTCAGTTCAGCTTCAGCTCTCCGGCCGCCTTGATCTGGTCGGATTGGTGTTTGAGCACCACACCGAGGGTCGCGGCGATCAGCTCGTCGTCGATGGTGTCCATGCCCAGCGCAAGCACCGTGCGGCCCCAGTCGATGGTCTCGGCGACCGACGGCACCTTCTTGAGCTGCATGGCGCGCAGCACCCCGATGATGCGCACGAGTTCGGCGGCGATGCGTTCGGGCAACTCCGGCACCCGGGACAGCAAGATGCGCCGCTCCAGATCGGCGTCGGGGAAATCGATGTGCAGGAACAGGCAGCGCCGCTTCAATGCCTCGGACAGTTCGCGGGTGGCGTTGGAGGTGAGCAGCACGAACGGTGGCCGTTCGGCCTTGATGGTGCCGAGTTCGGGCACCGTCACCGCGAAATCGGACAACACCTCCAGCAGCAGACCCTCGATCTCGATATCGGCCTTGTCGGTCTCGTCGATCAGCAGCACGGTCGGTTCGGTGCGCCGGATGGCGGTCAGCAGCGGCCGGCTGAGCAGGAACTCCTCGGTGAACACGTCGGTCTTGGTCTGATCCCAGTCACCGCCGGCGGCATTCTGGCCGGCCTGGATCCGCAGGATCTGCTTGGCGTGATTCCACTCGTAGAGGGCGCGCGCCTCGTCGACACCCTCGTAGCACTGCAGCCGCACCAGATCGCTGCCGGTGGTCTGCGCGACGGCGCGGGCCAGTTCGGTCTTACCGACACCGGCCGGGCCCTCCACCAGCAGTGGCTTACCGAGCCGGTCAGCCAGGAACACCGCGGTCGCGGTGGCCTTGTCGGCGAGGTAACCGGTCTCGGCGAGGCGGGTGGCGACGTCGTCGATATCGGCGAACAGCGACGCCGGGCGGGCGGGAACGCTCACGTTGCTCCTAGGCAGACAGGGTCAGGCGGGACGGGTCTGACCGTCACCCCACACGATCCATTTGGTGGAGGTCAGTTCGGGCAGCCCCATCGGGCCACGGGCGTGCAACTTCTGGGTCGAGATGCCGATCTCGGCGCCGAACCCGAACTGCTCGCCATCGGTGAAGGCGGTCGACGCGTTGACCATCACCGCCGCCGCGTCCACCGCTTCGGTGAAACGCTGCGCGGCAGCCAGGTCGGTGGTCACGATGGCCTCGGTGTGCCCGGTGCCGTACTCGTTGATGTGCGCCACGGCGCCCTCCACGCCGTCGACCACCGCCACCGCCATCTCCAGGGACAGGAACTCGGCGCGCAGCTCCTCCTCGGTGGGATCCAGGTGGACGGTGACGCCGGCATCCTGCAGCACCGTCACCAGCCGGGGCAGCACGCTGTCGGCCACCGCGCGGTCGACCAACAGCGACTCCGCCGAATTGCACACGCTGGGCCGCCGGGTCTTGGAGTTCAGCAGGATCCGCTCGGCGGTGTCCAGGTCGGCCGACTTGTCGACGTAGACGTGGCAATTGCCGACCCCGGTTTCGATCGTCGGCACGGTGGCGTCGCGCACCACCGCGTCGATCAACCCGGCGCCACCGCGCGGGATGACGACGTCGACCAGCCCACGGGCTTGGATCAGATGTGTGACGGACGCGCGGTCGGCGCTGGGCAGCAACTGCACCGCGTCCATCGGCAGTCCCGACTCGTACAGCGCCTCCCGCAAGGCCACGACGAGGGCGGTGTTGGACTGCGCGGCCGACGAGCTGCCGCGCAGCAGCACCGCGTTACCCGATTTCAGGGTCAAGCCGAACGCGTCGACGGTGACGTTGGGCCGACCCTCGTAGACGATGCCGACCACACCGAGCGGGACGCGCTGCTGACGCAGCTGCAGGCCGTTGGGCAATGTCGAACCGCGCAGCACCTCGCCGACCGGGTCGGGCAGGCCGGCGACCTGGCGCAGGCCCGCCGCGATGCCGTCGATGCGCTGCGGGTTGAGCGCGAGCCGATCCAGCATGGCCTCGGCAGTCCCTGCGGCGCGGGCGGTTTCGAGGTCGGCGGCGTTGGCGGCGAGAATGTCGTGGGTGTGTTCGAGGACGGTGTCCGCCGCCTGGTGCAGGGCCCGGTTCTTGGTCTCGGTGCTCAGCGCCGCCAGGGCACGGGAGGCGGCACGCGCGGCGGCCGCGGCGTCATGCACCTGCCGGCGCAGATCGACATCGATCGATTCCCCGATCGCGGTGCTCCTGCCCTCCGGGGACGCTTTCACGCTCATTTAGCCAGGGTAACGGGCATGCACGGGTCAGGCTTGGTGGGGTCGGTCACCGTGCTCCGGCGAGATTGAATGCAGGGTTGTTCGCTGTCGTTCCGAAGCTGCCCCGTGCCCGCAGCCGTGAACGCAATCTCGCCGGAGCACGTGGAAGCCGACCACGGTGAGTCCGTGGCACGGGTATGTGGTGGGCAGCGTGAACACGGACCTCCCGACCACCTGAGCAAAATCCCGTGCGTCAGGTGGGCCACCACTTAGAATCTGGCTCTCAATGGATACCAAGCACGTGGCGCTGTCGCGGGGACTGTTCATCGTCACTGCTGTGGTCGCCCTTCTCTACCTGCCCCTTGCCCTGAATTACACCTGGCCACTGTTCAGCGGCGGCGTGCCGCGCTGGCAGGACAGTGTCAACACAGCAATCAACGGTCACGGGTATGCGCTGGGTGACGGCTCGGTCGAAGCCGTTCGGCACGCGGCCTACGCCGAACACCGGGTGGTGCTGCTGGTGCACACCACACTTGGCGCTCTGGCGTTGCTGCTGGCCATGTTCCAGTTCTCGGCTCGGCTCCGCGACCGCCGGCCTGCCGTGCATCGATGGACCGGCCGCGGCTATCTGGCGCTGATGTCGGCGAGCATGCTGACCGCGCTGATCTTTCTCTACGTCACCCCGCCGGCCCAGCACTTCATCGGTCCGGCGTTCGAGACGCAGTTGCGTGGGCTGGCGGTGGGCACGCTGGCCAGCGCCTGGTATGCGGTGTACGCGATCCGTCGCCGTGACATCGTCACGCACCGGGCCTGGATGACCTTCAGCATCGCCTTCATGATGACGGCACCGCTGCTGCGCTTCGTCTGGATCGGGATCCAGCTGCTGATCCCGCAGCACGATCTGCTGACCAATATCGGGGTGGGCTCGTTGATCCTGGGCGTCGCGGCACCCGGGGTCGCCGCGTTCGCCTTCATGCTGTCCGCGTCCTCCCGACGCCGAGATTCGCAGCGGGCTGCGGCGATCGGGCGGGTACCGGTGTGGCGCTACGGTGCCGCGGCGGCCCTGGCCGTGCTCGGGTCGCTCGCCTACATCGTCCTCACGCAACGGCTGCCGGCGCCCATCCCGCACTCGCTGGTGGCATTCCACTTGGTTCCGGTGTGGATCTGCATCGCTCTCACAGCGGTGGGCGTGGTTCGGGCCCGCACTGGTGGCGACACCGCGCGGGAATGCCAATGGGGTTGGCTGCTTTGGGGTTTCGCGGCAGCCCCAGCGGGGGCAAGCCTGTACTCGTTGATCGTGCCGCCCGATTTCACCGCCGCGGACGCGATCATCGCCGGGGGCATGGACGGGGCGGCAATCCCTATCACGGTCTGCTTTGCCGTTGTGGTCCGCGCAGCGGCACGGTCCCGGGCCGACCATCGCGGCGATATCGCGGCGGGCTCCCCGATGGCGGGGGCCGGGCGCTAGTCCGTCGGGACGGCCCGCTCGATCTCTTCGAGCCAGATCCGGGCGGACATATCCGACGGGGCACGCCAGTCACCCCGCGGGGACAGCGCTCCGCCCGCCGAGACCTTGGGACCGTTGGGCAGCGCGGAGCGCTTGAACTGGCTGAACGAGTAGAACCGCTGCGCGAAGACGGTCAGCCAGTGTCGGATCTCCTTGAGCGAATACTCCGGCCGCTTGTGCGCAGCGATTCCGGCCGGCCAGTCGCCCCGATCGGCGTCACGCCAGGCGTGCCAGGCCAAGAACGCGATCTTGGCGGGCCCAAAGCCGTACCGCAATGCCTGGAACAGTGAAAAGTCTTGCAACACATACGGGCCCACCTTGGCCTCGCTGCTCTGAATCTCCTCGTCCTCGCCGGCTGGCACCAGTTCCGGGGTGATCTCGGTGTCCAGCACCGACTGCAGGATCTCGTTGACGTCGCCGCCGAACTGGTCGGAGGAGATCACCCACCGGATCAGATGCTGGATCAGCGTCTTCGGGACGCCGCCGTTGACGTTGTAGTGCGACATCTGGTCCCCGACGCCGTAAGTCGACCAGCCCAGCGCCAGTTCCGACAGGTCGCCGGTGCCGAGCACGATGCCGCCGCGCTGGTTGGCCAGCCGGAACAGATAGTCGGTACGCAGACCGGCCTGCACGTTCTCGAACGTGACGTCGTACACCTTCTCGCCCCGCGCGAACGGATGCCCCATCTCGGCCAGCATTACGTCGGCGGCCCCGCGGATATCGATCTCGGCGAAGGTCACCCCCAAGGCGCGGGACAGCGCGATCGCGTTGTTCTTGGTGCGGTCGCCGGTGGCGTACCCGGGCAACGTGAACGCCAGGATATCGCTGCGCGGACGTCCTTCGCGGTCCATCGCCTTGGCCGCGACGATCAGCGCGTGGGTGGAGTCGAGGCCACCCGACACCCCGATGACCACCTTGGGGTAGCGCAGCGCGCGCAGTCGCTGCTCCAGCCCGGACACCTGGATGTTGTAGGCCTCATAGCAATCCTGTTGCAGGCGTTGCGGATCCGATGGGACAAACGGGAACCGCTCAACGGCACGGCGCAAGCCGATATCACCGGTGGGCGGATTCAGGGTGAACTCGATCCGGCGCGTCGTCTCGGCGGCGCGGTGGTGGCGGGCATTGTCGTCGAAGGTGCCCATCCGGATACGCTCGGCGCGCAGCAACGCGACATCGACATCGGCCACGCTGCGTCGCTCGCCGTGCGGGAAGCGGTCGGATTCGGCGAGCAGCACGCCGTTCTCGTAGATCATGGTCTGCCCGTCCCAGGCCAGGTCGGTGGTGGACTCCCCTTCGCCGGCGGCGGCGTACACGTAGGCGGCCAGGCAACGCGATGATGCCGAGCGCGCCATCAGCTTGCGGTCCTCGGCCCGGCCGATGGTGATCGGGCTGCCCGACAGGTTCGCCAGCACCGTGGCGCCGGCCAGGGCCGCGTGCGCACTCGGCGGCACCGGCACCCACATGTCCTCGCAGATTTCCACGTGCAACACGAAGTCCGGCAGGTCGGTCGCGGCGAAGAGCAGATCCGGTCCGAACGGCAGATCCCGGCCTGCCAATCGGATGGTTCCGGTGGCGTCGTCGCCGGGGGCGATTTGGCGGCGCTCGTAGAACTCGCGGTAGGTGGGCAGATACGACTTGGGCACCACCCCGAGGATCGCGCCGCGGTGGATCACCACCGCGGTGTTGTAGACGCGGTTGCGGTGCCGCAGCGGCGCCCCGACCACCAGCACGGGCAGCACGTCGGCCGAGCCGGCCACCAGCTGGGCGACAGCCTCTTCGACCGCGTCCAGCAGGGTGTCCTGCAGCAGGATGTCCTCGATGGAGTACCCGCACAGGGTCAGCTCCGGAAACACCGCCAGCCCGACGCCGTCGTCGTGACATTCGCGAGCCAGCCGCAGCACCGATTCGGCGTTGGCGGCAGGGTCGGCCAGGGTGGTGTGGTGCGTGCAGGCGGCGACCCGGACGTACCCGTGCCGGTAGGCGGAGTAGAAGTCCACCCGGCCATTATCCCTATCCTGGATGAGGTGGAAGCCCCCGAACTCGTCTCTGCGCTCACCGGACTGCGGTTGGCGGTGCTGACGGGCGCGGGAATGTCCACCGATTCCGGCATCCCGGACTACCGGGGACCGGATTCGCCACCGAGCAATCCGATGACCATCGCCCAGTTCACCTCCGATCCGGTCTTTCGCCAGCGGTACTGGGCGCGCAACCACGTCGGCTGGCGGCACATGGACGACACCCGGCCCAACGCCGGCCACCGCGCGCTGGCCGCACTGGAGGATGCCGGCGTGGTGACGGGCCTGATCACCCAGAACGTCGATCTGCTGCACACCAAGGCCGACAGCCGCCGAGTGGTGAACCTGCACGGCACTTATGCGCAAGTGGTCTGCCTGTCGTGCGGGTTCACCATGTCGCGGGCCGCGTTGGCCGACGAGCTGGAAGTGCTCAATCCGGGTTTCCTCGAACGTGTCGAGCGGGTGGGCGGGATCGCGGTGGCCCCGGACGCCGACGCCGTGGTCACCGATACCGCGAGTTTTCGTTATCTGGATTGTCCGCGCTGCGGCGGCATGTTGAAACCCGATATCGTCTACTTCGGCGAGAGCGTTCCGAAAGATCGCGTGGCCGAGGCTTATTCGATGGTCGACGCGGCCGATGCGCTGCTGGTGGCCGGGTCGTCGCTGACGGTGTTCTCCGGATACCGGTTCGTACGGCATGCCGCCGCGGCGGGCATGCCGATCGCGATCATCAACCGCGGCCCCACCCGCGGTGACGCGCAGGCCGATGTGAAGATCGAGGGCGGCTGCTCAGAGCTGCTGACCCTGCTGGCCGCCGAGTTGCCGACGGCGCTCACCGCACCCTAGAACGAACACGGCATGGACCGGACGGCGTGCACGAAATTGCCTGCCACGTAGGAGGGTTCACCGGCGGCGATGCCGGGCGCTTGGGTGAGCAGTTCGGCGAACAGGGCCCGCAGCTGGGTGCGGGCGACGTGCGCGCCGAGGCAGAAATGCCGGCCGCCGCCACCGAAACCCAAGTGCTGGTTGGGCTTACGGCTCAGGTTGAAGACCTCCGGCCGGTCGAACACCTCGGTGTCCCAGTTTCCTGAGGCGTAGAACATCACCACCTTCTCCCCCGCGGCGATGCGCTGCCCGCCCAGTTCGACATCGACGGCGGCGGTGCGCCGGAACGTCATCACCGGACTGGCCCACCGCACGAACTCCTCGACCGCCGTACCGATCCGGTCGTCGAAGTCGTCCATGAGCCAGGCCCGTTGCTCGGGGAAGTCGGTGAGCGCCTTGATCGCGTGGCTGGCGGTCTGACGAGTCGTGTCGTTCCCGGCCACGGCGAGCAGCACGAAGAACGCGGACACCTCGAAATCGGTGAGCCGGTCACCGTCGACCTCGGCGTGCACCAACGCGCTGATCAGATCGTTGCCCGGATTGGCGCGCCGTTCGGCCGCCAGCGCCCCGGCCACCTGATGCAGATACATCTGGTTCTCCAGCAGCACCTCAAGCGGGTTGCGCCCGGCCAGATACTCAGGGTCCGCCCAGGACACCAGGGCGTCTGCGGCATTGGCCACCTGGTCGCGTTCGGATTCGGGGATCCCGACCATGTCGGAGAGGGTGCGCACCGGCAGTTGTTTGGCGCAGTGCGCGACGAAATCCACCCCGCTGCCCGCGGCCACCAGTTCTTCGACGATGACCTTGGCGTTGTGCTTGATCGACGACTCGATGCGTGCCACCTGGCGCGGGGTGAAGGCCGAATGAACCACCTTGCGGATCAACGTGTGCCGCGGGGCGTCCATGGCCAGGAAGGATTGCGAGGCCTCGAGCAATTCCTCGGGCACCGTCTCGAACAACACGCCCTTGCCGGACAGGAAGGTCTCGCTGTCACGACTGACGGTGACGATGTCGGCATGCCGAGTGACGGCCCAGAAGCCCTTGTCGTTCGGGTCCTCCATCAGAGCGTCCTCGACCGGAGGATGCCAGCTGACCGGTCGCGACGCCCGCAGGGCCGCGAACGACGCCTCCCGGTCGGCGGCGGTGGTGGCCCAGAACGCACGCGAGGACAGGTCGATCGGATCGTATGGACGATCGGTCGCAGGCGGTGTGATCGGTGACACAGTCATGGCGCTGACGATAGATCTAGACAGTGTGTCTAGTCAAGGCGTGTGCGGAGCCGATATCCTGGCGGCATGCCGTCGGTGACACGGAAACCGCAGGCCAAACGCCAAGAGCGGCGCCAGCAGATCGAACGCGACCTGCTGGACGCCACCGACCGGCTGATGGCCGACGGCACCAGCTTCACCGAATTGAGCGTCGATCGACTGGCCACCGAGGCCGGCATCTCGCGCGCCAGCTTCTATATCTATTTCGAGGACAAGGGCCACCTGCTGCGCCGGCTGGCCACTCAGGTGTTCGGCGAGCTCGCCGAGGCGGCCGGCCGGTGGTGGCAGGTGGCGGGCCGGCGCGATCCCTCGGATGTGCACGCCGCGATGGCGGGCATCATCGCCAGCTACCGCCGCCACCAGCCCGTCCTGGTCGCGCTCAACGAGATGGCCGGTTACGACGCAGCCGTCCGGGACACCTACGGCGAACTGCTCGCCGGGATCGCCGACCAGGTGGCCCGCATCATCACCGAGGGCCAGGCCGACGGCTCCATCCGCCGCACGCTGCCGGTGGCGGCCACGGCCAGTTCACTGACCTGGATGGTGGAGCGCAGCTGCCATCAGAACCTGCCGTCACGGCCGCCGTCCTACGACGCCGAGCTGGCCACCGCGCTCACCGAAATCGTCTGGGGTGCACTGTATCTCAAGGAGATCGAGTGACTCAGGAGAACCGCTCGGGGTGCCAGTACACGTCCTCGTCGGCACCGGTGAGCGCGTTGTCGACGGCCTGACGGCCCTGCAGATACCCGTAATCCTGATTCGAGGATTCGTACCGCCAGCCACCGAATCGGCCGCGGCTGTAGATGCCGACCCCACGCAGCATCACATCGGCCGCGCGCAGCACCTCATCGCGGCCGAGCGTGGGCACCGGATATCCGAGCGGGATGGTCTGCGCGAACCGGCTGACCACCAGCTCCGGGTCGGCGCCCAGCGCGGCCAACGAGCTCTGCACCGCCTGGACCGACGCCTGCGCGGCGTCGGCCCGATCGGCGAACGACGGCACCTCGCACAACACGTTCCAGCGTCCCGGCCCGGCATTACCGGGGTCGTAGTTGCTCAGCATCGTCGCGCGGTACCACGGCACCCGCTCGTCGGGGCAGTACAGCCAGGTCTTGTCGGCCAAGGCCGGCGGCGGCTCACCCCGATAGCCCAGGCCGACGGCGTGCAACCGGCTGGCGCGCAGACCCGCGCCCCGCTGCGCCTGGCCGATCCAGTCCAGCGCCGTCGTGATGGGCGCCGTGCTGATGCAGTACTGGTAAGACACCGTGGAACCGTCGGCGAGGGTGGCGACCCGGGCGGCCGCGTCCAGGCCGAGCACCGCCGTGTTGAGCCGGACCGAGCCCGGCTTCATCAGGGTGTGCTGCACCGCCCGCCACAGTGCACCCGTGCCGCCGCGTGGATAAGGAAACGTCTCGGCCGGCGCCGCCGACGTGCTCCCGGCCAACGCCAGCCGCGGCACGTTCGGGGTGTGGCTACCGCTGCGCAACGAGGTCCAGCTGTGGTCGATCTGATCGAGCGGTGCCGTCCACATCTTGCGGTTGTACGGCTCGAAAAACCTTTCGTAGAGCCAGCTTCCGAAGTGGTTGCGGTAGTAGTCGGCGAGATGGTGCACCGGCGCGTCCGGACGCAGGTCGGTGGGCAACTCGGTGAGCTGCTGCTGGATCGGGGTGGGCACCAGGCTCTGCGGTCCGTCACCGGTGAGCCACACCCAGCCGTTGCGGCGCACCTGATTGATGCCGACGCCACTGGCCCGCACCGCCTGGTCGAACTCGGCGAAATGGCTGTGCAATACGTGACCGCCGAGATCCCAGGTGAAACCCTGGTCATCGGTGACCGAGGCGGACATCCCGCCGATGCGATCACCTGCGTCGACCACCAGATGATCGATACCCAGTTCGGTGAGCCGCACCGCCGCCCCGATACCGGTGGTGCCGGCGCCGATGACGAGAAAAGGCCGATTCATAACCCCGTCGCTGCGCTCGCCCTGTGCGTAACCCCGTCGCTGCGCTCGCCCCACACACCGCGTCAGAAGTCGAAGACCTGGCGGACCGGCTCGAAACCCTCCGCGAACGGCCGACGGCACAGGAATCCGTAATGCTCCGCGGTGCTGCGCACCCACGACGCGCTGACCTTCTCGCTGGCCTCGGCCTGCGAGACATGGCACATCAGCGCCTGGACCTTCTTGTCCAAGGAATCCGAGATGTCGATGAACACGGTCGGGTTGAACCCCACCGCCGACGGACCGCCGTAGGCCATGATCGTCGACACCCAGCGCGCTGCGCCCATGGTGCACCGGGACACCACCCGGTGATCCTGGTGGCTGTCGTTGGCCATGTGTGTGTAGACGATGTTCGCCGACACCTTTTCGATCGCGTCCTCGATGAGGTGCACGAGTTCGAACTCCTGCAGTGACACCCGGCAGTCGGCGAACCCCTCGCCCCACAACAACTCGTCGACGCCCAATACTTCGGCGGCGCGATGCTGTTCGGCCACCCGTTGCGCGGTGTCGCCGGGTCCGACTTCGCCGCGCGTCACGACCAGCATGGTGACGTGGTCACCCGCTGCCACGTGTTTTGCCAGCGCCCCGCCACACCCGAGTTCGATATCGTCGGGATGGGCCCCCACTGCAAGTACCGATCGCCGCGCCATGCCCCCTGGCTTTCACTTTGCTGAACGCTGGATTTAGGCAGCATAACCATAATTTCCGCGATTCGCGCACATTAGCTCATCGCCATGATAGGCAGGCCTCACCGCGCACAGGCCCGCGAACTGCGCAGACACCGGGAAACCGGCCCCAAAATTTTGCGAAAGTCGCACGATCGCGACGCGTCAGGTGGCCACCAGGTCATCGGCGTGCACCGCAGGCCGACGCAGCTCGACGGGTAGGTCATGGGTCGATCGACCCATCATCGTGGTCAATTCGACCGCGTCGTAAGCCACCACCCCGCGGGCAACGGTTTGCGCGTCGGGCCCGCGCAGATCGACGACATCGCCACCATGAAATTTGCCGGTTACCGCGGTGATACCCGCAGGCAGCAATGACCTCCGCTGCTTGACCACCGCGCGCACCGCGCCGGCGTCCAGGTCCAACGCACCCGCCGACTCGGCGGCATAGCGCACCCAGAACCTGCGGGCGGACATCCGCTCCGGGCGCGGCGCGAACACCGTGCCGACCGAGGCGTCGTCGAGGGCGGCGGCAGCGTCGGACGCGGCCGCCAACAGCACCGGTACCCCGGCATCGGCGGCCAGCAGCGCCGAGGACAGCTTGGATGCCATACCCCCGGTGCCAAGGCTGCTGCCGGCACCGGCCACCACGCCGTCGAGGTCTCCTTGCGCGGCAACCTCCGGGATGAAGCGGGCATGTCCCTTGCGGGGGTCGGAATCGTAGAGGCCGTCGATATCGGAGAGCAGGATCAGCGCGTCCGCCCCCACCAGGTGCGCCACCAACGCCGAGAGCCGGTCGTTGTCGCCGAACCGGATCTCGTTGGTGGCCACCGTGTCGTTCTCGTTGACGATCGCCACGGCATGCAGGGCACGCAGCCGGTCCAGCGTCCGTTGGGCGTTGGTGTGCTGCACCCGCATCGAGATGTCATGCGCGGTGAGCAGCACCTGGCCGACGGTGCGGTGGTAGCGGCCGAAAGCGGCACTCCAGGAATTGACAAGGGCCACCTGACCGACGCTGGCGGCGGCCTGCTTGGTGGCCAGGTCCTTCGGCCGCTTGGTCAGACCGAGCGGTTCGATACCGGCAGCGATGGCCCCCGAGGACACGATCACCACGTCCGAGCCTGCCTTCATCCGACCCTCGATGGCATCGGCGAGGTTGGCCAGCCGGGAGGCGTCGAACACCCCGGTCGGCGCGGTCAGCGCGGTGGTTCCGATCTTGACGACGACGCTGCGCGCGGTGCGGATCGCGTCGCGGTATGCGCTCCGGTCATGATTCGCTCCGCATGCGTCGCCCGAGTCATGATTCGCTCCGCAAGCGTCGCTCATTCGCCGCTCTCCCGGCGCGCCTTCCGTGCCGCCTTACGCTCGTCGGCCCCCACTCGCTCGGTCTGTTCCAGTCGAATATCGGTGCCACGTCCGGACAGGTGCGTGTCGATACCGGCCGGTGTCTGCGGCTCCCAGTCGAAGGTGACGTCACCGATGGTGACCGCACACCCGGGTGTCGCGCCCAGCTTGAGCAATTGGTCTTCGACGCCGAGGCGGGCCAGCCGATCACCCAGATAGCCGACGGCCTCGTCGTTGTCGAAGTTGGTCTGGGCGATCCAGCGCTCGGGCCGGGTGCCCCGGACGATGAACCCGCCCTGCCCGTCCGCCGAGACGGTGAAGCCCGTCTCGTCGACGGGGATCGGCCGGATGATCGGGCGCCGCGGCGCCACCTCCGGCTGGGCGGCCCGATACGCTGCGACCAGTTCCCACAATGCAAAGGTCAACTGGCGCAAGCCTTCCCGGCTTACCGTCGAGATCTCGTAGACCGGCCAGCCGTACTTCTGGGCCACTTCCTCGCGGACGAAGTCGGCCAGCTCCTTGGCATCGGGCACGTCGATCTTGTTCAGCACCACGGCGCGCGGACGGTCGGCGAGATCGCCGAGGGTGCTATCGCCCTGCAACGTCGGCTGATAGGCCGCCAGTTCGGCTTCCAGCGCGTCGATATCGGAGATGGGGTCGCGGCCGGGCTCCATGGTGGCGCAATCGACCACGTGCACCAGCACCGCGCACCGTTCGATATGGCGCAGGAAGTCCAGACCGAGGCCGCGGCCCTGGGACGCGCCCGGAATCAGACCGGGGACATCGGCGACGGTGTAGGAATGATCCCCTGCCGACACCACGCCGAGATTGGGCGCCAGCGTCGTGAACGGATAGTCGGCGATCTTGGGTTTGGCCGCCGAGATCACGGACACCAGTGACGATTTGCCGGCGGACGGGAATCCCACGAGGCCGACGTCGGCGACCGTTTTGAGTTCCAGCGTGAGTTCGCGGGTCTGGCCCTTCTCCCCCAGCAGCGCGAAGCCGGGCGCCTTCCGGGCCCGAGAAGCCAACGCGGCGTTGCCGAGTCCGCCGCGGCCACCGGCGGCCGCTTCGAAACGCGTTCCGGCGCCTACCAAATCGGCCAGCAGCCGCCCTTGCTCGTCGAGCACGACGGTGCCGTCGGGCACCCGCACCTCGAGATCGTCTCCGGCCGCGCCGTCCCGATTGCTGCCGGCGCCCTGCTTACCCGAGGGCGCGCTGACGTGTGGATGGAAATGGAAGTCCAGCAGGGTGTGGACCTGAGGGTCGACGACCAGGACGATGCTGCCGCCCCGGCCACCGTTCCCACCGTCGGGCCCGCCAAGGGGTTTGAACTTCTCGCGGTGCACCGAAGCGCAGCCGTTGCCGCCATTACCGGCCTGCGCGTGGATGACCACGCGGTCGACGAACCGGGGCATATCAGGTCCTTCCTAGAAAAAGTGAAGCTGCCGAGAGTCCTGTCTGGAGAACTCGCAGCAGCTTCACCTTCGCGGAAAGTCCTCGAAAAACTAGGCTTCCTGGACCGACGGTCGCACGATGTTGACGGTGCGGCGGCCACGCTTGGCGCCGAACTCCACAACACCGGGGGCGGTGGCGAACAGGGTGTCGTCGCCGCCACGGCCGACGTTCACGCCGGGGTGGAAGTGGGTGCCGCGCTGCCGCACCAAGATCTCGCCGGCCTTGACCACCTGGCCACCGAACCGCTTGACGCCGAGTCGCTGGGCGGCGGAGTCGCGACCGTTGCGCGAGCTGGAAGCGCCCTTCTTATGTGCCATGTCGTTCGCCTCCTACTACTTGATTCCGGTGACCTTGAGGACCGTCAGCTGCTGACGGTGGCCCTGCCGCTTGTGGTAGCCGGTCTTGTTCTTGAACTTGTGGATGCGGATCTTGGGACCCTTGGTGTGCTCGAGCACCTCGCCGGTGACCGCGACCTTGGCCAGCTCATCGGCCGAGGTGGTGACCTTCGCGCCGTTGACGACGAGGGCGACGGGCAGCGAGACGGACGAACCCGGCTCGGACTCGATCTTCTCGACCTTGACCACGTCACCGACGGCGACCTTGTACTGCTTGCCGCCGGTCTTGACGATTGCGTACGTGGCGTTATCGGCTGCCATCGTTAGTGTTCCTCTACTTCGTTCTTCTGGGCGCGCGCAATCGGTGACGGTGCACGTGCAGGTCTTGTTTGCGAACTGAGCCAGCTTTCGCGGCTGCAAGCCTCGCGACAACTGGTCAAGGGTACGTGAGCAGCGTGGACAGGGTCAAACCGCGCCCCCAGGGGGGCCTGCCGGCCGGGCCGCCGCGCGGCGCCGGGGACGCCGGCCCGCCGGTGTGACCGCCTCGGCCGACGGCTCGTCGCCGACGACGCCCAGCTCAGCCGGGGTGCCATCGTCGTCGGTGTCGTCGTCCTCGGAGTCGTCGTCCTCGAACTCGTCCTCATCGTCCGAGTCCTCGTCGTCGGAGTCCTCGTCTTCGTCGTCCTCGAACTCGTCGTCGTCGTCGTCCGAGTCTTCGTCGATGTCCTCGTCGATGTCGTCGGCTTCGTCTTCGTCGGCGTCGTCCTCGGAGTCGTCGTCCTCGGAGTCGTCGTCGAACTCGTCTTCGACGTCGTCGTCGATGCCGTTGGCATCCTCGGGGCCATCGGCCGCCGTCAGCTCGTCGTCGGCCCCGGTGATGGTCTCGGCATCGTCCTCGCCGGTCCCCTCGTCCACGGTGTCATCGTCGAACGCCTCGGCGTCCTCGTCGTCGTGCTTGCCGTTGGCCGCGGCCATCGCCTTGAACATCGGGTGCTCACCGGCGGCGTGCGCCGGCACCTTCGCCACCTGGACCTCTTCGGGCTTGGCAGCCTTCTTGCCGCGTTTCCCACGCCGTCCGCCACCGCCGCCACCACCGGCGCCTCCGCCGGACTCGGCCTTGCGGGCCACCGCCTGCGCGGTGTCCACCGGGTCGACATGCAGGACGATGCCCCGGCCCGCGCAATGCGTGCACGTGGTCGAGAAGGCCTCGACGAGGCCGGTGCCCAGTCGCTTGCGGGTCAGCTGAACCAGGCCCAGCGAGGTCACCTCCGACACCTGGTGCCGGGTGCGATCGCGGGCCAGCGCCTCGGTGAGTCGCCGCAGCACCAGATCGCGGTTGGACTCCAGCACCATGTCGATGAAGTCGATGACCACGATGCCGCCGATATCGCGCAGCCGCAGCTGGCGGACGATCTCCTCGGCCGCCTCGAGGTTGTTCTTGGTGACCGTCTGCTCGAGGTTGCCGCCGGCGCCGGTGAACTTGCCGGTGTTGACGTCCACGACCGTCATCGCTTCGGTGCGGTCGATCACCAGCGTGCCGCCGGACGGTAGCCACACCTTGCGGTCCAGGGCCTTGGCCAGCTGCTCGTCGATGCGGTGCACCGCGAACACGTCCGGGCCGTCCGGCGTACTGGGCTCGTATTTGGTCATCCGCGAAACCAGTTCGGGAGCCACCGAGTTCACGTAGCCGTTGATGGTGTTCCAGGCCTCGTCGCCGGACACGATCAAGCCGGAGAAGTCCTCGTTGAACAGGTCGCGGATCACCTTGACCAGCACATCGGGCTCTTCGTAGAGCGCGATCGCGGCGCCGGCCTTCTTCTGGGTGGTCTCGGCAGCCCTGGCCTCGATCTCGGTCCAGCGCTGCTGCAGACGCTCGACGTCCGCGCGGATGTCCTCTTCTTTGACACCCTCGGATGCCGTGCGGATGATCACGCCGGCGCCGGCGGGCACCACCTCCCGCAGGATCTCCTTGAGTCGCTGCCGTTCGGTGTCGGGCAACTTACGGCTGATCCCGGTCGACGAGGCGCCCGGCACGTACACCAGGTACCGCCCGGCCAGCGAGATCTGCGTGGTGAGGCGGGCACCCTTGTGCCCGACCGGATCCTTGCTGACCTGCACGACGACGTAGTCGCCCGGTTTGAGCGCCTGCTCGATCTTGCGGTTGTTGCCCCCGAGGCCCGCGGCTTCCCAGTTGACCTCGCCGGCGTAGAGCACGCCGTTGCGGCCGCGCCCGATATCGACGAAAGCGGCTTCCATCGAGGGCAGCACGTTCTGCACGATGCCCAGGTAGATGTTGCCGACGAGCGATGCCGATGCCGCCGAGGTCACGAAGTGCTCGACCACGACCCCGTCTTCGAGCACCGCGATCTGGGTGTAGCGGGCACCCTCGTGCGGCGGCTCGGTGCGGATCTTGTCCCGCACGATCATCGTGCGCTCGACCGCCTCGCGGCGGGCCAGGAATTCGGCCTCGCTCAGGATGGGCGGACGCCGGCGGCCGGCATCACGGCCGTCGCGGCGGCGCTGCCGCTTGGCCTCCAGCCGCGTCGACCCGCTGATGCCCTGGATCTCGTCCGATTCCTTACCGGACTTACCGGACCGTTCCCGCGGCGCCCGCTCGTGCACCACGGTGTTCGGCGGATCGTCGGGCGAGCCCTCCTCGGAATCACCGTTGTCGCCATTGCCGGTCTTGCGCCTCCGCCGACGGCGTCGCCGGCGGCTGCCGCCCTCGGAGCTGCCCGCCTCTTCACCGGTGTCGTCATCGGTGTCCTCGGCGTCGTCGGTATCGTCGCCGCCGGCCTGCTCACCGGTGTCCGTACCGCCCTCTGCGTCGGCGTCCTCACCGGCCTCGTCGGGGTTCTGCTCACCGCGGCCACGGCCGCGGCCCCGGCGTCCGCGCCGGCGCCGGCGGGCGGCCGGTCGATCGGACTGCCCATCCTCGCCGTCGGCCTCGGCGTCGTCGACATCGGCGTCCGCGTCGTCGCCCTCATCGGTGTCGTCGCTCTCGTCGGCATCGGCCACCCGCGGCTGGAACTCGACCGGTTGCGGCGCGACGAACAGCGGCAGATAGGGCGCCGGCTCGACGTCGGCACGCGGGCTGAGCTCGCTGGCGACCTCGAGTTCGAACGCGTGGGGGGTTTCCAGCAGCAGCCGGGATTCGGGCTCGGCGGTCACCACCTCGACGGCCTCGGCCACCTCGGACGGCTCGACCGATCCGGTGGGGACCGGCGGCTCGTCGGGCTGAGAGTCGACGGCTGCGGTGGTCTCGGTGACCTCGGCGGTCAGCACGTCGACCGCTTCGGCCACCTCGGCGGGCTCGACCGACCCGGTGGGTACGGGTGGCTCGTTCTCGGCCGCCTCGGCCGCGGTCAGCACATCGCGGACACGCTCGGCCTCGGCCTTGTCGACCGTGGAGTGGGGGCTGCGCGCGCGGCCGTCCAGTTCGGCGAGCACGTCGACGATGCGCTTGCTGGTGGTGCCGAGCACGCGGGCCAGCGAATGGACTCTCAGCTTCGCCGGCAGTTCCTCGTGCTGCGCAGGTTGGGAAAGGTCTTGGGTATGGGCATCTTCGGCCACGTATTCTCCTCAAGCCCCCGGGCGCGTCAGTTCGACGCGGCCACGCGAGGGCTTCCGCTATGGATCCGGGACACTTCCCCCGGACTTGTCATGGTCTCGCCCCGAGCGGTTCTGGATGAACCCACTCGGTGCCTGGCTGAATGATGGCTGGACGGTCGGCGCCACACCGCTTGGTGGCGATGGTCGCGCTCGTCGAAGTCTTCATCCGAGAGGCCGGCCCCGTTGTGGCGCCGGTCTCCCACCGCCAGTATCCCATACCGCGGGCCGGAATCTGACGAAGCGGCCGAACCGCGAGCTAAGCGCCTGCCAAGCCCGGGAACCAGAGGGCGATTTCCCGGGCCGCCGACTCCGGCGAATCCGAGCCGTGCACCAGGTTGTCCTGGGTGACCAAGGCCAGGTCGCCACGGATGGTGCCTGGCGTGGCCTTCTCCACCGGATCCGTGCCGCCGGCGATCTGACGGAACGCGGCGATCGCGCGCGGTCCCTCGACCACGGCAGCCACCACGGGGCCAGAGGTGATGAACTCCAGCAACGAGCCGAAGAACGGCTTGCCGTCATGCTCGGCGTAATGCTGGCGGGCCAGCTCGTCGCTGACGACCTTGAGTTCCAGAGCCGCGAACGTCAGGCCCTTGCGCTCGATCCGGCTGACAATCTCACCGATCAGGTGCCGTTGGACGCCGTCGGGCTTGATCAGAACAAGGGTGCGCTCAGTCACGGCGGACAGCGTACCGGTCGGTAACCGATCCGAGAAATCAGTCCTCGCCGCCATCGCCGCGGGGGTTTTGACCAGGCAAGAGGCCGCGTTCTTGGCGGCGTTTGACCTCGCCGCGCAAGAAGATCAACAACACCCAGACCAAGGCGAAGAGCACCCCGATGAAGCCGATGCCCCAGTGGATCAACGCCCCGCCGACGAACACCAGCTGCACGCCGAGATTGATCCAGATGGCACCGGGTCGACCCTGCATACCCGACAGCAGCACCAGCAACACCGCCATGCCGATCAGGAAGCCGCCGGAACGCCAGGTCAGGCCGCCGGTGCCGACCGACACCACCGGCAGCGCCAGCAGCACGACGATGGCCTCCAAGATCAGCGTGCCGGCCATCACGCCACGGAAGCTCTTCCAGGGATCGGGGGCGCTCATGCCGGATCCCGCCCGAACAAGGTCCGTGCGGCGCCCGCCGTCACCACCGAGCCGGTGATGACGATGCCGCTGCCGGAAAGACCCTCCCCGCCGGCGGAGTCCTCCACCGTCGCGATGGCTGTCTCGATGGCATCGGGCAGGGTCGCGGCGCTGATGACGCGCTCCTGGCCGAACCGTTCCTCGGCGCGCAGCGCCAGCTCCTCGACGCTCATGGCGCGCGGCGAACCGTTGTGAGTGACGACGATCTGGTCGAATGCGGGTTCCAGCGCCGTCAGGATGCCGTCGACGTCCTTGTCCCCCATCACCGACACCACGCCGACGAGATAGCGGAAGTCGAACTCCTCGGCCAGCGCGGCGGTCAGCGCCGCGGCACCGGCCGGGTTGTGCGCGGCGTCCAGGAAGACCGTTGGCGCGTTGCGCACCCGCTCCAGCCGGCCAGGACTGGCCGCGGCAGCGAATCCCGCGCGGACGGCGTCGACGTCGAGTTGGCGGTGCGCGCCGGCCCCGAAGAACGCCTCGACCGCCGCCAGGGCGAGAACGGCGTTGTGCGCCTGATGCTCGCCGTGCAACGGCAGGAAGATGTCGTCGTACGTCCCGCCGAGCCCCTGCAGGGACAACACCTGACCGCCGATGGCGATCTGGCGGCTGAGCACCGTGAACTCCGAATCCTCCCGGGCCACCGCGGCGTCGGCCGTGACGGCTTGGGCCAGCAGCACCTCCATCGCCTCCGGCGGCTGGCGGCCGATCACCGCGACGGTGTCGGTGGGCACCAGGTCATCGACCTGTTTGGTGATGATGCCGGCCTTCTCGCCCGCGATCTGGGCGATGGTGTCGCCCAGAAACTCGGTGTGGTCCATCCCGATCGGGGTGATGACGGCCACCGGCGCGTTGACCACGTTGGTGGCGTCCCACCGGCCGCCGAGGCCGGTTTCGACCACCGCGACGTCGACGGGGGCATCGGCGAAGGCCGCGAACGCCATCACGGTGAGCACCTCGAACTTGCTCATCTTCGGCCCGCCGGCCGCTTCGGATTGCGCGTCGACGAGTTCGACGAACGGTTCGATCTCACGGTAGGTGGCGACGTATTGCGCTGGGCTGATGGGCTTTCCGTCGATGGAGATACGCTCGACGGCCGATTGCAGGTGCGGACTGGTGGTCCGCCCGGTGCGCCGGTGCAGCGCGGTCAGCAGGGCATCGACCATCCGAGCAACCGACGTCTTGCCGTTGGTGCCGGCGATGTGGATGGACGGGTAGCTGCGCTGCGGTGAACCCAGCAGTTCCAGCAGCGCCTCGACGCGCGCGGTGCTCGGCTCGATCTTGGTTTCCGGCCACCGCTGGTCGAGCAGGTGCTCGACCTGCAGCAGCGCCGCGATCTCGTCCGGGGTGGGCTCCGGATTGCTCATCGCAACCCGGCGAGCCGCGCCGTGATGCGCTCGACCTCTTCCTGGGCCAGCTGACGGCGGCCCTTGATCTTGTCGACGACGGCCTCGGGCGCCTTGGCGAGGAACTCGGCGTTGCCGAGTTTGCCTGTGGTTTGTGCCAATTCCTTCTCCGCCGCGGCCAGGTCCTTCTCCAGACGGCGCCGTTCAGCGGCGACGTCGACGGTGCCGGAGGTGTCCACCTCGACCACCACGGTGCCCTCGGTCAGGCGCACCTCGACCGATGCCGACGCGCTGAACCCGTCGGCCGGTTCGGTGAGCCAGGCCAGCGCGGTGACCGCGGGCAGTTGTGATTCCACGTCGGCGGTGTTCAGGCCGCTGAGCCGGGCCGGCACCCGCTGCCGGTCGGCCAGGCCCTGGTCGCTGCGGAACCGGCGCACCTCGGTGACCAGCTTCTGCATATCGGTGATGCGCCGGGTGGCGACCGCATCCGGGGCGAAGCCCGATGGCTCGGGCCAGTCGGCGACGACGATCGACTCACCGCCGGTGAGCGTCTTCCACAGCGTCTCGGTGACGAACGGCATCACCGGGTGCAGCAGTTTGAGCAGGGTGTCCAGCACCGCGGCGAGCACTGCTGTGGTGTGCGAAAGCCCCTGGGAAATCTGGACTTTCGCAAGCTCGACATACCAGTCGCAGAACTCGTCCCAGGCGAAGTGGTACAGCGCCTCGCAGGCGCGGCTGAACTCGTAGCTCTCGAACGCCGCGTCCGCCTCGGCGCGCACCTCATCGAGCCGGCCCAGGATCCAGCGGTCGGCGTCGGTCAGTTCACCGGCCGCCGGCAGCGGGGCCGGTGCGGCGCCGTTCATGAGGGCGAACTTGGTGGCGTTGAACAGCTTGGTGGCGAAGTTACGTGACGCGCGGGCATGGTCTTCACCGATGGACAGGTCACCGCCGGGGCTGGCCCCACGAGCCAGGGTGAAGCGCAGCGCGTCGGCACCGAACTTCTCCACCCAGTCCAGCGGGTCGATGCCGTTGCCCTTGGACTTGCTCATCTTGCGGCCGAATTCGTCGCGAATCAGGCCGTGCAGGAACACATTCCGGAACGGCACGGAACCGGCACCGATCGCGTCGTCACCGGCGACGAAGGTGCCGAACATCATCATCCGGGCCACCCAGAAGAACAGGATGTCGTAGCCGGTGACCAGCACGCTGGTCGGATAGAACTTCTCCAGCTCCGGGGTGCGCTCGGGCCAGCCCATCGTGGAGAACGGCCACAGCGCCGAGGAGAACCAGGTGTCGAGCACGTCGGGGTCCTGCTCCCAGCCCTCCGGCGGGGTCTCGTCGGGACCCAGGCACACCTGCTGACCGTCGGGTCCGTGCCAGATCGGGATGCGGTGCCCCCACCACAGCTGGCGCGAGATACACCAGTCGTGCATGTTGTCCACCCAGGCGAACCAGCGCGGTTCCAGGCTGGCCGGGTGGATGACGGTGTCACCATCGCGCACGGCGTCACCGGCGGCCTTGGCCAGCGATTCGACCTTGACCCACCACTGCAGGCTCAGCCGCGGCTCGATGGGTTCGCCGCTGCGCTCGGAATGCCCGACGCTGTGCAGGTAGGGCCGTTTCTCGGCGACGATGCGGCCCTGCGCGGCCAGCGCCTCGCGCACCGCCACCCGCGCCTCGAACCGGTCCATTCCGTCGAATTGCGTTCCGGTGCCGGTGATCGCACCGGTGATGTCGAGGATCGAGGGCATCGGCAGGTTGTGCCGGACGCCGATCTCGAAGTCGTTCGGGTCGTGCGCGGGCGTGACTTTGACTGCGCCGGTCCCGAATTCGGGGTCGACGTGCTCGTCGGCGACGATGACGATATCGCGGTCGAGGAAGGGGTGCGGCAGGGTCGTGCCGACCAGGGCGCGGTAGCGCTCGTCGTCGGGATGCACCGCGATGGCGGTGTCGCCGAGCATGGTCTCCAGCCGGGTGGTGGCCACCACGATATGCGGCTGCGTGTCGTCCATGGAGCCGTACCGGAAGGAGACCAGCTCGCCCTCGACGTCCTCGTACTTGACCTCGAGATCGCTGATCGCGGTTCGCAGCACCGGCGACCAGTTCACCAGCCGCTCCGCCTGGTAGATCAGCCCGGCGTCGTAGAGCCGCTTGAAGATGGTGCGGACGGCGCGGGACAGGCCCTCGTCCATGGTGAAGCGGTCACGGCTCCAGTCCACCCCGTCGCCGAGCCGGCGCATCTGCCCGCCGATGGTGCCGCCGGATTCGCGCTTCCAGTCCCACACCTTCTCGATGAACAGTTCGCGCCCGAAGTCCTCTTTGGTCTTTCCGTCGACGGCGAGCTGCTTTTCCACCACCGATTGGGTGGCGATGCCGGCGTGATCCATGCCGGGCAACCACAGCACCTCGTAGCCCTGCATGCGCTTGCGCCGGGTCAGGGCGTCCATCAGGGTGTGGTCCAGGGCGTGGCCCATGTGCAGGCTGCCCGTCACGTTGGGCGGCGGCAGCACGATCGAGTACGGCGGCTTGGTGCTCGACGGATCGGCGGTGAAGTAGCCGGCGTCGACCCAGCCCTGGTACAGCTCGCTCTCTACCGCACCCGGCTCCCAGGACTTGGGCAGGGCATCGGCGCGCGAGGAAGGGCTGGCAGTCACCGCTCGATTCTAAGGAAACCGCACGCGTGCCCGAACAAGCCCCCGTTCCCGGTGCTGTGTGGAGATTTCTGGCACCCGCGCGACGGCCGACGATATCGGTGCTCGGAACTGAGGCGTTCAGTTCAGTCGGGTGGTCTCCAACGTCACACCGGCCGCCGGTAGCCGGGTGAGCAACGCCTCACCCATCGCCGCCGCCGGGGTGAGCACGCCGCGCAGGTCGGAGAGCCGGTCGCGGTCGAGGGCCAGGGCCAATCCGCTCTCACCCAGCAGCACGGCGGTGGCCTTGTAGCCGGGGTCACCCTGCTGGGCGATGACGGCGCGGTAGCGGGCGCCACCGGTCGTGGTGGTGTAGGTCTCGATGCGGTAATGCCCCTTGTCCCGGGTGCGTTCGCTGGGCCCGCTACCAGGTTTGGGGGTGATCCGCTCCAGCAGCGCCGCAGGCACCTTGTCGAGGTACTTCATCCCGAGTCCGATGGCCGCGGCGTTGACCGCCGTGTCCAGCGCCGACGCCACGGGCGCCAGGACGGACGATCCGGTGCTCATGTGCTCGCCGTAGCGGAACTTCCGGCCGTACGCCCAGTCCAGCAGCGCGTTGCTGCGGCGCACTATTCGCGAGTTGGGTGCCGCCATGGCGAACGCACCTGTCCAGAGCCCGGCCAGTTCCGGTGCGATCTGGGCACCGCGACGCCATGGCGTATCCGACTGGTGGCCGAGCTCGGGTTCGGCGGCACGGTCGGTGCTCAGCGTGTAGGGGTCGAGCATCGCCTGCCGGATCTCGGGATCGCTTGCGGCGGTGCGGAAGAACTCCACCATCGACGCGACGGTGCCACCTGAGACGCCGCCGGCGAACCGGCGCAGCACCAGATCGGTGTCGGTGAGCTCGCCCGTGCCGTCCTCGCGGGCGCGGCGATACAACGCGTACACGGTGAGATCCGAAGGGACGGAGTCGAATCCGCAGGAGTGCACGATGCGGGCACCGGTGTCGGCGGCCTGCTTGTGGAATTGGTGGGCGCTGTCGCGGATGAACGGGGTCTCGCCGGTCAGGTCGGCGTAGTCGGTGCCGGCTTCCACACAGGCTGCCACCAGCGGCAGCCCGTAGCGGGTGTAGGGCCCGACCGTGGTGACCACCACCTGGGTGCGGGCGGCCATCGCCGCCAGCGAGGCCGCTGCGCTGGTATCGGCCTCGATGATGGGCCAGTCGTGTGCGGGCTCGCCGAGGGTGTCGCGCACCGCACGCACCTTCTCGGCCGACCGGCCGGCGAGCGCGATCCGGGCCGGCGCACCGGCTTTGGCCAGGTATTCCGCGGTGAGTTTGCCGGCGAACCCGGTGGCACCGTAGAGGACGAGGTCGAATTCCCGCTGCGTGGTCATGCGCCCGAAGCTACCCGAGTGCCTCGGGCAGGGGTTCGTCCTCACCCAGAACGTGACGGGCCAGAAAGGCCAGGATCACCTGGTACCAGATCTTGGTGTGCTGCGGCGCGGCGATCCAGTGCCCTTCGGTGGGGAAGTACAGAAACCGGTGTGGGCTGTCGCCGTCGCCGTCGGCCGGCAGCGCCGACTCGGTGAGCAGCTCGTACCACAGCCGCAATGCCTCACCGACCGGCACGCGATAGTCCTTGTCGCCGTGGATCACCAGCATCGGAGTACCGATCCGGTCGACGTGCCGGTGGGGTGAATTGAGTTGTGTCATCTGCTCGGTCATCTCGCGCGCCCACCAGTACGCGCCGTCGGTGGTATGCCCGAACTGGTCGAGTGCCCACAGGCTGGCATGCGTGACAATCGCATCGAACCGGTCGGTGTGTCCGGCGATCCAATTGGCCATGTATCCGCCGAAGGATCCGCCCATGGCGGCTGTCCGTCCGGCGTCCACCCGCGGGTGTGCGCAGGCCGCGTCGGTGGCCGCCATCAGATCCGCGTAGGGCGCCGCGCCCCAGGCGCCCCAGCCGCGCTGGATGAAGTCCTGTCCGTATCCGGTGGACAACGCCGGGTCCGGTAGCAGCACGGCGTAGCCCGCAGCCGCCAGCAACCACGGATTCCACCGCCAGTGCCAGGCGTTCCAGCTGGCCAGTGGGCCGCCGTGCACCCACAACAGCAGCGGCGCCGGTTCGGTGGTTTCCGGCAGCACCAGCCAGGACCGGACGCGTATCCCATCGGCTGTTGTTGCGGTGACTTCGTCCAATTCGCCTGGCAGCTGCGGGATGTCGACACAGGGCAACACGACCACCTGCCCGTCGGCGTCGATGCGCACCGGATGCGGCGGTGCGGCGTACGAATGGCGCAGCGCGTAGACGACTCCGCCGGATGTGCTGTGGACGTCGGTGTAGCTGTAGTCGTCCTCGGTCAGCCTGGTGACGGCGCCCCCGTCCGGGTCAACCGCGAAGATGGGGCATCTGCCGTTGTCGTCAGCGGTGACGACGAGGCCCGTCCCGTCGGCTGTCCAGCCGACCGAGACGGGCCAGCGATCCCAGTCCCGGCTCACCTCTGTCCACGGCTCGCCGAATGTCATCACGCACAACGTGATTCGGGGCGCGCTATCCGGGGTGGACACCGTCTCACGCAGGAACGCCAGCCGCCGGCCGTCGGGTGAGAGGGCGGGATGACCCAGATCGGCCTCCGGATCCTCGGCGACCACCTGCCGCGCCCCGGTGGCGGTGTCGACGCGCATCAGCGAAACGCGAATCGAGGCGCCCGGCCCGGGAGCATGCCAGGACGACACCACGAAGGTGCCGTCGGGGCTGACGGCGACGCCGGCCTCGCGCAGCGCCGCACCGGGCGACGGGGTGAGGTTACGAGAGTCGGCCGCATCGAGCAGGTGCGGGTGATCGGGTCCGAGGTCGTGGTCCCAATACCGCACCGGATACCTGCTGTGCAGGATGGCCGAGACCTGGTTGTCCTTGCGTATCTTGCGCAGGCGCGCATCGTCAGCCACGGTGACCGCCGAGGGCAGCAGCGGCGCCGTCACGATGACCCGGTCGGCCGCGGCTGCGGTGTAAACGGCACCGATCCCTCCGGGCAGGGTCAGCAGCTCGACGGCCTCGCCGCCGGATGCCGGCAACCGCCACAGCGCCGCCGGAGGCTTGTCGTCGCCGGGCGTAGGGCGCACCGCGATGAACAGCAGGTCGCCACCGGCGGTGAAGGCCGGCGCCGTTTCCCCTTTGGCTCCGCGCGTCAGCCGCCGCGCGGCACGCTGTCCGGCCGGATCCAGCTCCCATATCGCCGTGACGAATTCGGTGTGGTCGTCGTTGATCTCGGCGATGGTGGTGACCAGCCGGGAGCCGTCGGGTGAGACGGCCAGCCCGGCCACCCTCGGCAGTTCCAAGAAGCGGTCGAGGTCACCGAAGGCGTGGCGAGTCGTCATCCCGCCACGCTAACCGGTTCAGACGACGTCGGTGATCTGCCCGGCGCTGTCGGCGCGCACCTGCTTGGTGCTTCGGTCGCCTGCGACGTTGATGAGGATGCGCAGGTTGTCGTCGAACGGCAGGTTGCGGTCGACGACCACCGACTGCACCTTCCCGTCGGCGATTCCGCTGGCGGCCACGGCGCCGTCGACCGCGGCGATGATCGCCGTGGCCGGCACCGCGGTGATGTCAAAGAGGTTCTGCCGCAGGGCTTCTGTATCGTCGTCATAGTCCACCGGGTGCGGAGCGCCGACATGTCCTGCGGTGTAGGTCCACTGGTTCAATTCGGTGGGCGCGTGCGGATCGATGGCCTGGACCGTGACCGTCGTCGGGATCAGGCTGACCTCGACCACCTGCATGGGGTCGGCTCCCACCTCTGCGGAGATGGCCGCGAGTGCCTTGTTCACACCGTCGACGGTGAGCACACTGCCTGTCGATTCGGACAGCGCCCCGGTCCCCTGCTGGATACGCTCCACCGCCGTCGTGGCCGCGTCGGTGATCGTGCGGATGTCGGTGACCGCCGAGCAGCCGCTCAGCGCAGTGACGGTCAGGACGGCTGCGGTCAGGCCGAATCGAAGGGGTAACGCAGTCATCGATCTCTCTTCTCTGGTGGGAGCCAGCGCGGTCATGCGGTGGTTCCGCCAGCGTGGGTGAGAGACGCGGCTACCGATCCCAAACCTTTCGCGGGGACGTCAGCGCGGTTGTCCGAAGGCGGCGAGCGCGGTGCACATCTTGCGGATGTCGAAGATGCCGAGGATCGCACCGGGCCGGATGGCCTGGCAACCGGTGGCGGCCGGGGTCTGGCCGGCGGGTGCGGGAGTGGTCCAGACAGCCGGGGTGGCGCCCTTGGCGCCGCAGCTCGGCCAGGCATCGAGCCCCTGGGTGCGCAGCACGTTCTCGGCAACGCGGATCTGCTCGGCGCGGCTGGCCTGGTGCGGCGCCCCGACTCCCCCGTTGGCGGTCCAGGTGGCTTGTTTGAACTGGAGTCCGCCGGACGCCCCGTTGCCGGTGTTGATGGACCAGTTGCCGCCCGACTCACATTGGGCGATGGCGTCCCAGTTGACGCCGCTGTCGGCGCTGGCCGTCGCCGCCAGGGTCAGCGGCGCAACGGCGAAGGCACCGGCCGCGGCCACAACCCACAGCATGCGGGTGAGAGTCTTCTGCAGAGCAACGCCGATGTTCTTCATTGCGGTCCTTCCCCGACCGGTGACACAAGTTCCGCATGTGTTTGATGGTGCTTTCTGGCACTGCGGTTACCCGTGTTTCGAGTGAGGGAAATCGTGTGTTACTGACGATGCCGAAGTTTTAGGGGTTTCTTATGTGGCCCCTGGATATTGGCGTTATTCGTGAGAAAACAATGGCGCCGAAGTCGAAACCCGGCGCCATTGTGACGTGTTTGATATAGGACGCGCGTCAGCCCCGACGGCCGCACACCGGCCAGGCGCCGATGCCCTGCGAGCGAAGCACGTTGTTGGCGACGCGGATCTGCTCCTCCCGGCTGGCCTGGTGGGGCGAACCGTTGCCCCCGTTGGCCCGCCAGGTGCCCAAGGTGAACTGCAGACCCCCGTAGTAGCCATTGCCGGTGTTGATGGCCCAGTTGCCGCCCGATTCACAGGCCGCGACGGCATCCCAGTTCACACCGTTGTCCGCATTGGCGGTACCCGCCCCCAGGGCCACAGGCGCAACTGCGAGCGCCCCGGCGATGGCGGCCATACCGAACGTCGTGCGGATGTTCTTCAACTTCGATCCTCTCGCCAAGCGCGCGCCAAAAGAACACCCGCACTCGCGCGGGCGTGAAATGCCTGGATCACCCAGGCGGGAAATTGGGCCGTGCCTTCTCGGTCGGGCACGACAGCGGGAGGCATGACGATCGCCTCGCCGGGGAAATCGGCCCCGGCCGCTCCCACGGTCCTCGCCGCAGAAGCCCCGCACACACGCAGGTTTTGATGTGAAATTATTTGCTCCGGTCAGGGAGTCGACAAAAACGTACAAAACCGTCCCGGCGAAGTCACATCACATCTAGAACGTGTCACGAGAAGATCACGAGAAGATCACGACGGTCCCTATGGGTCAACTGTGCAGGTCAGCATAAAGATTGACGGCGATGCCCGAAACCGGCGTGCTCAATCATTTGGTGATTCATCTCACGACGTTTTTGTGAGCTGGACCACCCTTGCTCAACCACCCTCCCTCACGTCCGCCACTGGAGCCGACTCGGGAACGCTGACCTGCGGTTTTACCCTCGCACGGTTCGCTGGCCGGCACGACCGCCCCCTCGATACCTCCGATCCGCGAAAACCCTTTTGCCGCAAGGTGTTCGAATGACATCGGCCGAAACGCGGAGATCAGGACGCGGCATCAGCACTACGCCCAAAAATCCTGCGCCACAGCCACTTTGGCTTGCCCCGTTGACAAAACCGAACCACCGAAAGGTCGATCCACCACCCCATCCGACGAGGGCGGACGAGGCGTCCACACCAGCAAGAAGTTAGGACAGCTTACCGCCTTGTCTCACTGAGCCTTTCGGCGCACAACCCGAACCGCACCGCAGGATCGAACGGTTGATGCCGTTGTCAGGCAACAGTTTTCGACCTGCCAGAGGCCGCATCCCCATCGACCGCACTGTTCCGCGGCGGATGACAAATAAATAGTGCGTTCCGTTATCGGTCGGAGATAAAAGCCAATAACGACATACCGGCCTGAATTCGAGCCAGAAGCCGCCAGAATTGACAATTTGCTATGGCACCGGAGGGCAATTCACCGCGGTCAGGGGAGGTCCGCCGCGGTGTTGACGTTGGCCAGCGCACGTTGCTCGTCCAGCACGACGCGGTGCGTATCGACCCCGACGGTGCCGTCGACCAGGGCGCGCATGCTGCGCTCACCGGCCTCGACCAGCTGCGCCGCAGTACCGGCCAGCCGGGTCCGATACACACCGGCCAGGTAGTGATCGCGGCCATCCCAGGGCAAGACCACATCGGCCACCGACGGCTCGGCGACCAGGATGTCGATCAACTCGGCCGACAGGTAGGGCATGTCGACGGCACACACGAAAGCCCGCTGCGCTCCGGCTTCGGCGGCGGCCCGCAGACCTCGCGCGGTAGCCAGCAAGGGGCCGACACCGCGCGCCTCGTCACGCAGAATCTCGGCAGGGAGTTCGGGAAGGGCCTGACCGGGGGCGGCGATCACGAACACGGGCGCACACCGCTCAGACACCGCCGCGACGACGCGTTCCACAAAGGTCTGCCCGTCGAGTACCAGCATCGCCTTGTCCCGACCCATGCGGCGGGATGCCCCGCCTGCCAACACAACTGCTGCCAGTGGCGGAGATGACGTCACCTAGATGACGTTAGCGTGACTAGTCGACGGACCAGGTGTCTTTACCGCGAAGCAATGCCTGCAGGGCGGCGGTGTCGCCCGGCTTGGCGGCGCGTGCGTCGGCAACCTGCTGCCGGGCCGCGTCGTCGTAGGTCGGCTTGCTCACCTGGCGGAAAATGCCGGTGACCATGTGCTCGAGGTTCTGCTCGGACAGCCGCGACAGCGCGAACGCGTACGCCGGGTCGTCGAGCGTGGCGTTGTGCACCACGATCTGGTCGGCATCCACATCGGCGGTCTTGGCGACCTCCAGGCCGTACCCCGACTTCACCACGCAGTACTGGGCATCGGCACCGAACGTGATCGGCTCACCGTGATGTAGATTGATCAGCCGGTCCTCGGAGCCCTCCTTGCGCAGCACGTCGAAGGATCCGTCGTTGAAGATCGGGCAGTCCTGCATGATCTCGACCAACGCGGCACCGCGGTGGCTGGCCGCGGCGCGCAGCACCTCGGTCAGGCCGGCACGATCGGAGTCCAGCGCCCGCCCGACGAAGGTTGCCTCGGCGCCCAGCGCCAACGACACCGGATTGAACGGGTAGTCCAGCGAGCCCATCGGGGTGGACTTGGTGATCTTGCCGACCTCGGAGGTCGGCGAGTACTGCCCCTTGGTCAAGCCGTAGATCCGGTTGTTGAACAGCAGGATCGTGATGTTGATATTGCGGCGCAGCGCGTGGATCAGGTGGTTGCCGCCGATCGACAGCGAGTCACCGTCGCCGGTCACCACCCACACCGACAGGTCCGGACGGGCCAGCGCGAGCCCGGTGGCAATCGTCGGGGCGCGACCGTGAATCGAGTGGAAACCGTAGGTCTCCAGGTAATACGGGAACCGGCTTGAGCAGCCGATGCCACTGATGAACGCGATGTTCTCGCGCCGCAGACCGAGCTCGGGCAGGAAATTGCGGATGGTGTTGAGGATGACGTAGTCACCGCACCCGGGGCACCAGCGCACCTCCTGGTCGCTGGTGAAGTCCTTGCCCTTCTGCGGCTGATCCGTCGTCGGAACCAGGGCCGTCTTGGTGAGGGCTTCGGTCAGGCCCAGGTCGGCGCCAATCAGGTCGGTCATGCTCCTGCTCCTGCTCCCACAGATTCCACGGTGGCCGCGGCCAACCGGGCGAACTTCGCCTTGTCAGTTTCCTTCTGCCGCAGCGTGCCGTCCAGCGCCGCGCCGATGATGCCCTCGACTTCGTCGGCCAGGAACGCCATGCCTTCGACCTTGGTCACCGATTGCACGTCGACCAGGAACCGGCCGCGCAGCAGCAAGGCCAGCTGGCCCAGATTCATCTCGGGAACGACGACCTTCGGGTACCGCCGCAGCACCTGTTCGAGGTTGGCCGGGAACGGATTCAGGTAGCGCAGCTGAGCGTGCGCCACCTTGACGCCGTTGCGTCGCGCCCGCCGGCAGGCCTCACCGATCGGCCCGTAGCTGCTACCCCAGCCCAGCATCAGCAATTCGGCGTCGCCGGTCGGATCGTCGACCTCGAGGTCGGGAACCGCGATGCCGTCGATCTTGGCCTGCCGCAACCGGACCATGAGGTCGTGGTTCTTGGGCTCGTACGAGATGGCCCCGGAGCCGTTGGCCGACTCCAGGCCGCCGATGCGGTGCTCAAGACCGGGAGTGCCGGGGATGGCGAACTGCCGGGCCAATGTCTCCGGGTCACGGGCGTAGGGCTGGAACGGCTGCCCGGCCTCGGCGAAGGTGTGTTTGATCGGCGGGTAGCTCGCGATATCGGGGATACGCCACGGCTCCGAGCCGTTGGCGATCGCGCCGTCGGACAGGATGATGACCGGCGTGTGGTAGTGCACCGCGATCCTGGCGGCCTCCACGGCGATGTCGAAGCAGTCCGACGGGGTGGCCGGTGCCAGCACCGCCAGGGGTGATTCGCCATTGCGCCCGAAGAGAGCCTGCAGCAGGTCGGCCTGTTCGGTCTTGGTGGGCAGGCCGGTGGACGGCCCGCCGCGCTGCACGTCGATCACGATCAGCGGCAGCTCGGTCATCACCGCCAGGCCCATGGCCTCGGATTTCAGCGATACACCAGGGCCCGACGTGCTGGTGACGCCGAGCGCGCCGCCGTAGGACGCGCCGATGGCCGCACCGATACCGGCGATCTCGTCCTCGGCCTGGAAGGTCAGCACATTGAAGTTCTTGTGCTTGGACAGCTCGTGCAGGATGTCCGACGCCGGAGTGATCGGGTAGGTGCCGAGCACCACCTGGAGATCGCTGAGGTGACCGGCGGCCACGATGCCGTAGGCCAGCGCGGTATTGCCGGAAATCTGGCGGTACTCGCCGGTCTTGAGTTTGGCCGGGGACACCTCGTAGGTAGTCCCGAACGCCTCCGTGGTCTCGCCGTAGTTCCAGCCCGCCTTGAGCGCCAGCACATTGGCCTCGGCGACATCGGGCTTGCGGGCGAACTTCTCCCGGATGAAGGTTTCGCTGTGGGCCAGCTCGCGGCCGTACATCCAGGACAGCAGGCCGAGGGCGAACATGTTCTTGGCGCGTTGGCCATCTTTCTTGGAGGCGCCGATGGCCTCGACCGCGCCCAAGGTGAGGGTCGTCATCGCCACCGGGGTGACGACGTAGTCGGACAGCTCGTCGGTCTCCAGCGGGTTCGCCTCGTACCCAACCTTGGCCAGGTTCCGCTTGGTGAACTCGTCGGAGTTGGCAATGATCAGGCCACCCCGCGGCAGATCGCCGACATTGGCCTTCAACGCGGCGGGGTTCATCGCCACCAGCACATCGGGACGGTCGCCTGCGGTCAGGATGTCGTAGTCCGCGATCTGGATCTGGAACGACGAGACACCGGGCAGGGTGCCCTGGGGGGCGCGGATCTCCGCGGGGTAATTCGGCTGGGTGGCAAGGTCATTGCCGAACAGCGCCGCTTCCGAGGTGAACCTGTCACCGGTGAGTTGCATGCCGTCGCCGGAGTCGCCCGCAAAGCGGATAACGACCTTTTCCAGCTTCTGCCGCGGGGCGGCCCCATTGCCGTTCTGGCCCACGACTCCCTGCCTTTCACGCCCCATCAACTCTGGCTGCTTCGAGGAGAGGCCTTGCGTCGAAGATTTTTGGTGTCACTACCGGTAACCATTATTGCACTTCTCTTAAGGTGTCTTTGCCAGCACGAACGGACGACACGCGGGTAACTGAACGAAAAACATCCAGCTCACGGACGTGGGGAACGGCACCAATCCCAATATTTGTGGCGTTCATCACGTCGATGAGAATGTCATTTCTAAGAAGCTAGCTACCAGCCAGTAGCCGAGCGCCTCCGAGTCGTGATCAAAGTTGACACCCGTCAACTTTAGCAGGCGTGGATCGGCATCACAGCCGGTCCGCCGACCCCACCTCGACGCGCTTCTGCAACTCCCTGGCCACGAGTTCGCTGGCGAGTTCGGCGGCCCGGTGCGGGTCCGCGCCATCGGCCCGATTGGCCACGTAACAGGCGGTGAACATGTCACCGGCACCGGTGGTCTGTACGCCCAACACCCGCCACGCCGCGGGAACCCGGACCACGGCGCCGTCCTTGTAGATGTCGCACCCCTCCGAGCCGTAGGTGACCACGATTTCCGGCACTCCCAGCCACTCGGCGGTCGAGGCATCGAAATCACCGTCGGCGACGATGACCGCCTCGTCCTCGGCGAGCTTGAGGATGTCGAGGTGGCGGAGAAGATCGGGCGAGAAGTTGCGATCCAGCGTCAGCGGGCCGAGCCGGTCGGCTCGGACCAGACCCTGGCCGTCGTAGGCGATGCGGTGCCCACGCGCGGCCAGATGGGCCAACGTGCCGGCCGGGAAGTCGGTGCGCAGCAGCGGGGCGAGGTGGATCCACGTGGTGCGTGGGTCGTCGGTGTCGATATCGGCGGGCGTCCACACCGGGCCGATCGCGTCGACCGACATCCGGCGGTGGTCGGTGTCGTCGTAGTCGAGGCGGAAACCGCTGGTGCGGTCCGACGGCAGGAACCGCACGATATCGCCGAACCGGTCCAGGACCTCGTCGAACAACTCGTGGTCGTCCGGGGCGCCCATCGCCACGATGTGACCGAGCACCTCGACGGCTTCCAGCGCCACCCCGGCGAAGGAGGCGCAGCCGCCGGGGCTGGGCTGGGCCCCGTCGATGATGTCGATCGCCAGGTTGCCCAGCACGGTCACGCCGGGGACCAACTCTGGCGTCATCGAACGGTTCTCCTTATGTCTTTACTTTCTCGCGGAATCGTAGTCGCGATGGCCGCGGAATCAGATTCCGCGGCCGACTGGGCACCCGAGCGGGCCCTGAGCAGGCCACTTAGGCCGGCACGTTGTACGGCGTGACGACCTGGATGGGCGTCGGGCGGACAGGCTCGGCCGGCAGGGCGCCGTGCTGGGCCAGGATCACCCGCATCGCCAGGCGCGCATCCGCGCGCAGGTCGTTGTGCAGCACCACCGAGATCCGCCCGTCCCGCAGCAGCCGCCGATTGTCGACGTCCAGATCGTGGCCGATGAACACCTTGCATCGACGCCCCAAGGTGTCGAAGGCCGCGACCGTCGCGGTATTGCCGCCGCCGGGTGAGTACACCGCCTCGATCCCGGGATGCCGCTCCAGCGCGTCGAGCACCAATCTCTCGTTGGCGGCGTCGATGCCGTCGCTGTCGCTGACCTCGATGATCTCCCTGCCGGTGCCCCGCAGTCCGGATCGGAACCCCACCTCGCGCTCTCCTTCGCCACGAAAAACGGTCCGGCTGAGCGTGATCAACACGCCCGAGGGGGAGGATCCGAGCCATTGATTCATGAGATAGGCCGCCGTGACACCGGCGCCGTGATTATCGATGCCGACGTACGCACAGCGGGCGCTGGTGGGGATATCGGTCGTATACGTCACCACCGGGACCCCCGCGGCCACCAGGCGATCGACCGCTTCGGCCACCGCGGGCTCATCCTGGGCCTTGAGCACGACCCCGTGGCTGCCCTTGATTCGGCCGAGTTCCTCGACCATCTGGTCGGAGGAACCGGACTCCCACAGATGGAAGCGGGCGCGCAGCATCGCCGGGGCGAAGGCAGGCAGTTCGGCCTCGATGGCCGCCCGGAACGCGTCGGAGAACCGCCGTGGCGTCTGCATCACCACGTCGACGAGGAAGCGACGGCCGTTGAGCCGCAATTGAGCCCGCTGCTTGTCCAGGTCGGCGATGGCCTGCAACACCTCGGACCGGGTGTTCTGCCGCACCCCGGGCCGGCCGTTGAGCACTCGGTCCACCGTCGCTTCGCTCAGCCCGCACTGCTGCGCGATCTCACGAACCTTGTACCGGTGCATCACGACCTTTGGATGATGGTTTTTTGATGGTTTTTCGCCGTTGATTATGACACAGCGCACAGCAAGACTGGCGGCTATGGTCGCGCCACTCACCAGATCCACCTGGGTCACCGAATCCGACTGCTCGCTGGCGGATTTCCGGGCCCAGGTGCTGCGCGACACCGACCCGGCCGACTACCCACATGCCATCGAGGTGCGGCATAACGTCCCGGTGTATTCGGCCGACGCCATCGCCGGCGCCGATCGCCGCGGGCTGCAGACCGAGCTGATCCGCGCGCTGAGCGACGGCCCCGGTGTGGTGGTGTTCGAGGGTGCCTTCGGCCACGACGCGGTGGACCGCGCGAGCGCCGCGTTCGAGCACCTGATCGCCGGCCAGCGAGCGGCCGGCGGTGCCGCAGGTGACCACTTCGGCAAGGCCGGCGCCAACGACCGCATCTGGAACGCCGCGCAGAAGCTCGCACTGCTCGCCCCCGACGTATTCGCGCAGTACTACGCCGCCGACACCCTCGCGCTGGTGGCACAGGCTTGGCTGGGGCCGCGCTACCAGGTCACCTCGCAGGTCAACGTCGTCAATCCCGGTGGCAGCGCGCAGGTTCCGCATCGCGACTACCACCTCGGCTTCGTCGACACCCAACACCTGGCCGACTACCCGGCGCACCTGCACCGGCTGTCCCCCGCACTGACGCTGCAGGGTGCGGTCGCCCACTGCGATATGCCGGTGGCCAGTGGGCCGACCATGCTGCTACCCCATTCCCAGCGCTTCGAAGCCGGGTATATCGCCTTCTACCGACCCGAGTTCATCGAATTCTTCGCCGCGCACCACGTCCAGCTGCCGCTGCGCAAGGGGGACGCGGTGTTCTTCAATCCGGCCCTGTATCACGGTGCGGGTCAAAATGTTTCGCAAGACATCATTCGGATGGCGAACCTGCTGCAGATCTCCTCACCGTTCGGCCGCGCCATGGAATCGCTGGACCGCACCGCCATGGTGCGCGCGGTGTACCCGGCGCTTCTGGCCATGAAGCGGGCGGGGCGTCCGGTGCGGGACCTGAGCAATGTGGTCAACGCCACCGCCGAGGGTTACGCCTTTCCCACCAACCTGGACAGCGACCAGCCCATCGGCAGCCTGGCGCCCCTGAGCCAGGTCGACATCGTGCTGGCCGCACTGGCCGACGAGCTGAGCTCCCACGAGCTCGACACCATTCTCACCCAACAGCAAGAACGGAGAACTCCATGACCACCCTCGGCGTTATCGGGCTGGGGCGCATAGGCGCGTTCCACACCGAAACCCTTTCGCATCTCGACGGTTTGGATGGTCTGGTGATCACCGACGAGCGGACCGATGTGGCGGCCACCGTCGCCGCCAAGCACGGCGCCAAGGCCGTCGACACCGTTGAGGAGCTGCTGGCCTCCGGTGTCGACGGTGTGGTGGTGGCCGCCGCGACCCCGGCGCACGCCGAGTTGACGCTGGCCGCGGTGGAACGGGGTATCCCGACCTTCTGCGAGAAGCCGATCGCCTCGACCGCCGCCGAGAGCGCTCGGGTGGCCGAAGCCATCGCCCGCGCCGGGGTGCCGGTACAGGTGGGTTATCAGCGCCGGTTCGACGCGGCCTTCGCCGCGGCCAAACGGGCCGTCGACGACGGATCGCTCGGCCGCATCCACACGGTACGCAGCACCACCATGGATCCGGCTCCCCCACCGATGGACTACATCAAGGGCTCCGGCGGGATCTTCCGGGATTGCGCCGTACACGATTTCGACGTCATCCGCTGGATCACCGGCCAGAACCCGGTCGAGGTATACGCCACGGGATCGGTCCAGGGTGATCCGCTGTTCACCGAGTACGGCGACGTGGACACCGCCGCGGTGGTGGTGCGCTTCGACGGCGGGGCGCTGGGCGTGGTGTCCAACGCCCGCTACAACGCCCGCGGGTACGACTGCCGCCTGGAGGTGCACGGCTTCGACGACAGTGTGGCCGCCGGCTGGGATCAGGGCGCCCCACTGCGAAACATGGACCCCGACAACTCGGGTCCGTCCGGCTTCCCGACCGGACCTACGCACCACTTCTTCATGGACCGGTTCACCGAGGCCTTCCGCACCGAACTGGCCGCTTTCCTCGCGGTGGTCAAGGGCGCGCCGGTCGCGGGCGCCACGGTCGAAGACGCCGTGGAGGTGGCGTGGCTGGCCGAGGCCGCCGCCGAGTCGCTGCGCCGGGGTACCCCGGTGCGCCTCGATGAGGTTCGCAAGGCATGAGCACGACGATCAAGATCGCCGGAGCGCCGATCTCATGGGGCGTCTGTGAGGTACCCGGTTGGGGATATCAACTCGACCCCGAGCGCGTGCTGACCGAGATGCGCGACACCGGACTGACCGCCACCGAACTCGGACCGGAGGGCTTCCTGCCGACCGACACCGCCGAACTTCAGTCGGTGCTGGCGCGGCACGGGCTGGCCTGTGTCGGTGGATTCGTCCCCGTCGTCCTGCACGATGCCGATCACGATCCCGCCGAAGACCTTGCCGGCCCGCTGGATTCACTGGTGGCCGCCGGCGCCGGGGTGGTGGTGCTGGCCGCGGCCACCGGATCCGACGGATACGACTCGCGGCCGGTACTGGACGACGCGCAGTGGTCGTTGCTGCTGTCCAATCTCGACCGGTTGGCCGGAATCGTCTCGGCGCGCGGGTTGCTGGCGGTGTTGCACCCGCATGTGGGCACCATGGTCGAGACCCGTGCGGACGTCGACCGCGTGCTGGCGGGCTCGACGATCCCGCTGTGCCTGGACACCGGGCATCTGCTGATCGGCGGCACCGATCCACTGGAGCTGGCCAAGGCCGTCCCCGGCCGGATCGCACACACGCATCTCAAGGATGTCGACGCGGCGCTGGCCGCCAAGGTGCAGTCCGGCGAGCTCAGCTACACCGAAGCCGTCAAGGCGGGCATGTACACGCCCTTGGGCACCGGGGACGTCGATATTGCGGGCATCGTGTCGGTGTTGCGGGACAACGGTTTCGACGGCTGGTTCGTGATGGAGCAGGACACCATCCTGGACGGTGTGCCCGCCGGTGACGGACCGGTCGCCGACGTGCGGGCCAGTGTCGCGTTCCTGAACAGCGTCACCGCGTGAAGATCGGCGTTCTGGGTGCTTCCCGGATCGCCGAGCTCGCGATCGTCGGGCCCGCGGCCGAACTCGGTCACCGGCTGGTGGCCGTGGCGGCCCGGGACCGCGGTCGCGCCGAGGCCTTCGCCGGCACGTACGGCGTGGAAAGGGTTCTCGACTCTTACCAGGACGTGATCGACGACGCACACGTCGACATGATCTACAACCCGCTGGCCAACGCGCTGCACGCGCGATGGAACCTGGCCGCCATCGCGGCGGGCAAGCCGGTGCTCAGCGAAAAGCCGTTCGCCCGTAATCAGGCCGAGGCACGGCGCGTCGCCGACGCGGCACAAGCCACCGGCGTTCCGGTACTGGAGGGTTTCCACTACGCCTTTCATCCGGTGACACAGACCGCGTTCGCTCTGGCCGCCGACGGCACGCTCGGCGAGATCCGCTCCGTGGAGGTTCGGATGGCGATGCCGGCACCCGGCCCGGACGACCCGCGGTGGTCCCTGGAGCTCGCCGGTGGCGCGGTCATGGATCTGGGCTGCTACGCCGTGCACATCATGCGGACGCTCGGCCGCCTCGACGTACCCGGCGTGGCGGGCGCACCGTCGGTGGTGCGCGCGCATGCCGAGCAACGCTCCCCCGGCGTGGACGCCCGCTGTGATGCCGAATTCGCATTCCCGGGTGGAGCCCGTGGGCTGTCGACCAATTCGATGGTGGCCGAAGACTATTCGTTCACACTGCGCATCACGGGCACCGAGGGTGACGCATTCGTGCACGACTTCATCCATCCCGCCGAGGACGACCGGCTCACGGTGACGACGGCAGCCGGCGCCACCGTGCAGCATCTGGGCACCCGCCCCAGCTACAGCTACCAGCTGGAGGCGTTCGCCGCGTACGTCGAGCACGGCAGGCCCTTGCCGTTCGGCACCGACGACGCGGTGGCCAATATGGCGCTGGTCGACGCGGTGTACCGGGCGGCGGGGTTGCCGGTGCGGTGACGCTCAGTACCGCACCGCGCTGGCCAGCAGCGGCGGATAGACCCCGGACGGCTGCCCATCGACGGTGGTGCCGGCGAATTGCAGGGTGGCGCGCATCGTCCCGTTCAGATCTGCCGGGTAGTTCAACGCGGGTGCGGACACCCGATCCAGGCGGTCGCCTTGTTCCGGCGTGAGCACGACGTCCAAACCGGCCAGATTGGCCTCCAAATGCGCCAGCCGACGGGCCCCGATGATCGGCACGACGGTGCCTTGCCGAGCGCGCAACCAGGCCAATGAGACTGCCGCAGCACTGGTTCCGAGTTCTTCCGCAATGGCGTCAACCGTCTCGATGACGGTGAACTCGTCGTCACTCGGGCCGCCGACGTAGGCCGAGCGGGCCGAGTCGGACACCTCACCTCCCCGCCGGTACTTACCCGAGAGGAAGCCGTTCTTCAGCGGGCTCCACGGCACCAGCTCCATGCCCTGATCCGCCGCCAGCGGTGCCAGCTCTCCCTCCACGGTGCGGGCCAGCAGCGAATACTCCACCTGCAGCGCGATCAACGGGGTCCACCCCCGCAGCACCGCCATGGTCTGGGCCTGCGCGGTGACCCAGGCCGGCGTGTTCGAGAAACCGATGTAACGGATCGTCCCGGCGCGCACCAGGTCGTCGAGGGTGCGCATGGTCTCCTCGATGGGCGTGTGCCGATCCCAGTTGTGCAGCCAGTAGACGTCGAGGTAGTCCGTCTGGAGCCGGCGCAGGGTTTCGTGCAGTTGCGCGATGATCGCCGAGCGACCCGCGCCGCCGCCGTTGGGGTCCCCCGGGTACAGATTGGCGAAGAATTTCGAGGCCAGCACCACGCGTTGCCGGCGGCCGGGGCTGCGGGCGAAGAAGTCTCCGAGGATCTTCTCGGAGTGCCCGTTGGTGTAGAAGTTCGCCGTATCGACGAAGTTGCCGCCGCGGTCCAGATACGCCGAAAGGATCTGCTCGGACTCCTCGACGCTGGTTCCGGCAGCGCCGGGATCCTCTCCGAAGGTCATCGCTCCCAGCGCGAACGGGCTGACGCGAAGACCGGACCGGCCGAGGGTGACGTAGTGGTCGAGCGGCATCGAACTGCTCCTTTGATAGGGAAATTGGACTTCTCCATTCCATCCCGAGGAGTAGATGCTCGGTAGATTGATCGACCTTCGCTATTGCACAATCCTGCCGATATCGCGCCGATCATGTCATCGATGTGGTTCGCTGTCGGTATGCGCTCGGCAACGGATTCCCTGTCCGAACTCAGACGACTGATCGACGTGCACGCGCGGCCCGACCTGCACACGCGGATCGACGGCCTGCTGCTGTCGAAGGTCACCGGAGCCGACGGCCCGGATTACTCGCTGACCGATCCGCTGCTCGTGGTGATGGCCCAGGGCGGCAAACGACTGCTGCTCGGGGACGAGGTGTTCGAATACCGCGCCGGACAATGCTTGGTGGTGGCGGCAAGCCTGCCGGTCACCGGCCACTATCTCGATACCAGTTGCGACCATCCCGCACTGGCGGTGGGACTGGTGTTGCGTCCGGAGGTGCTGTCGGCGCTGTTGTTACACGCGCCACCGCGGCCCTGGACACGCGGTTCGGTGGACGTCCCGGCACTCGGCACCGGGGACGCCGATCCCGCACTGCTGGACGCGGTCACCCGACTGGTCGGGTTACTGGATACCCCTACCGACGCCGCCGTGCTGGCGCCGCTCCTCGAACAGGAGATCCTCTGGCGGCTGCTCACCGGTCCGCAAGGCCCGATCGCCCGGCAGATCGGTGTCGCCGACAGCACGCTCACCCACGTCAACAAGGCGATCGTCTGGATGCGGGACAACTACGCCGAGCCGGTGCGTATCGACGACCTTGCTCGAATGTCGGGCATGAGCGCGTCGGCGTTCCACCGCCACTTCCGGACCGTCACGGCCATGAGCCCCCTGCAGTTCCAGAAACGGATTCGGCTGCAGCAGGCCCGATCGCTGCTCGTCACCCGGCCCGGCGATATCGCCGGTGTGGGCCACCGAGTGGGCTACGACAGCCCCTCGCAGTTCAACCGCGAGTACCGCCGGCTGTTCGGCGTTCCACCGGGCCAGGACGCGGTCCGGCTCCGCGACGAGATGCCGGAACGCCGAAACTACGCTTTCTGAGCGAAAACCCGGTGGTTCCGGCCAGAAAGCGTAGCCTCGGCAAGCCGCTGGGGGTCAGCGGCGGCCCAGTTCGTGGCTGAGCGCTTCCAACTCGTTGCCGCCGGCCATCTCTTGGGTGAGGTGCTCCAGCGTGATCTCGTCGTAGGTGCAGTCCAGCTTCTGCCTGCCGCGGTTGAGCAACACGAAGTGATCGCCCACCATGTGCGCGTGGTGCGGGTTGTGGGTGATGAAGATGACCCCGAAACCCTGTTCCTTGGCCGCGGTGATGTACCGCAGCACCATGCCCGATTGCTTGACACCCAGTGCGGCGGTGGGCTCGTCGAGGATCAGCACCCGGGCCCCGAAGAAGATGGCGCGGGCGATGGCCACACACTGCCGCTGGCCGCCCGAGAGCGAGCCGATCGGAGCATCGACGTCGGGCAGGTCGATGCCCATCTTGTGCAACTCGGAGATGGTCGTCGCCCGCATCGCGGAGATGTCCAACGACTTGAGAATGCCCTTCTTGCGCAGCTCGTTGCCCAGAAAGAAGTTGCGCCACACCGGCATCAGGGCAACAACCGCCAGATCCTGATACACCGTCGCGATACCGGCGTTCAACGAGTCCTTGGGCGATTCGAACGTGGTGGGCTTGCCGTTGATGAGCAGTTCGCCTTCGCTCGGCTTGTGCAGGCCCGCGATGATCTTGATCAGTGTCGACTTGCCCGCACCATTGTCACCGAGGACACCGGTCACCTGACCGGCACCCACCCGCAGGTTGATGTCCTTGAGCGCGATGATGTTTCCGTAGCTCTTGCCGACGTGTTTGAGTTCGACCAGCGGCACCCCGCCGTCGGCCGGGGTCTCGGCGACGGGGGTCTCGGCAGCAGTAGTCACGACGATCTCCTAACGCTTCGCTGCGTAGTTGCGGACGACGTTGTTGGCGATCACCGCGAACAACAGCATGGCGCCCAGGAAGAACTTGAACCAGTCCGGGTCCCAGCCCGCGTACACGATGCCCTGGTTGGTCATGCCGAAGATGAACGCGCCGATCAGCGTGCCGATCGCGGTGCCGTACCCACCGGTGAGCAGGCAGCCACCGACCACCGCGGCGATGATGTAGAAGAACTCGTTGCCGATACCCTGCCCGGATTGCACGGTGTTGAAGGCGAACAGCAGGTGCATGCCGACAAACCAGGCGCAGAAGCTGACGACCATGAAGAGCCCGATTTTCACCTTGGTCACCGGAACACCGACTGCGCGGGCACTGTCCTGGTTGCCGCCGACGGCGAAGATCCAGTTGCCCACCCGGGTGCGGAACAGGACGTAGGTGGCGATGGCGGTGAACAAGATCCACCAGAGCACGGTGACCCGGACCGAGATACCGAAGATGGTGAACGACGAGGCGAACACCGCCTTGCCGGAATCGAAGCCCTGCATGTTCGACACGCTGGGGGTGGCGACCTGGCCGGACAGCAGTTTGGTGACCGCCAGGTTGATACCGGTCAGCATGAAGAACGAGCTCAGGGTGATGAGGAAGGACGGAATCTTGGTTCGCATCACCATATAGCCGTTGAAGAAGCCGACGGCCAGCGCGATGACGAGCGAGAGTGCCGCTCCCACCCACAGATTCAGGTGCAGGTTGTAGGACAGCATGGACGCGGCCAGCGAGGTGGTGGTGACCGCGACGCCCGAGGACAGGTCGAACTCGCCGCCGATCATCAGCACGCCGACACCGACGGCCATGATGCCGATGGTCGAGCTGGCGTAGAGCACCGTGGCCAGCGCTTCCGGGGTACGGAACGGCGGCGCCACGATGAGGAAGAGGACGAAGATGCCGACCGCGCCGACGAATGCCCCCATCTCAGGGCGGATCAGCAAGCGCTGCAAGCGGTTCTGTTCCTTGACCCGTTCGTCGCGGACGACGGTATGGGTCTCCAGGTTGAGGTCTGCCTGGGTGGTCATTGTTATCGAGTCCCCGCTTCGGCGTACTTGGCGACCGCGTCGATATTGGTCTTGTCGATGAACGACGGACCGGTCAGGGTCGGCTGGCCGCCGCCGAGCACATTGCCGTTGTTCAGGTAGAGCCACAACGAATCGACGGCCAGGTAGCCCTGCAGGAACGGCTGCTGGTCGACGGCCCACTGGACATCGCCACTCTTGATGGCGTTCACCAGCGCGGCGTTGGTGTCGAAGGTGCCGATCTTGGCCTTGCTGCCCGCGTTCTTCACCGACTGCATGGCCGTCATCGCGAACGGCGCACCGAGCGTCACGATGTAGTCGACACCGGGATCCTGCTGCAGTTTGGCGGTGATGGTCGATTCGACCGAGGGCATGTCCTTACCGTTGACGTTGAGCACCTCGGTGGCCGGGAAGGTGTTCTTCACGCCGGCGCAGCGGGATTCGAGGCCGACGTGGCCCTGCTCGTGGATGACGCAGATGACCTTCTTGGCGCCTTCGGCGGCCAGCCGCTTCCCCGCGCCTTGCCCTGCGATGTAATCGTCCTGGCCGAAGAACTCCTTGACGCCCATCGCCTGCCAGGCATCGGCGCCGGCGTTGAACGCGACCACCGGGATGCCCTTGGCCGTGGCGGCTTCGACGGCGCTCTTCATGGCGTCCGGCTTGGCCAGGGTGACGGCGATGCCCTGCACCCCGCTGTCCACTGCGGTCTGCACCAGGTTGGCCTGGTTCGGGGCCTCCGGGTCGTTGGAGTAGCGCAGTTCGATGTTGTCTTTCTTGGCGGCGGTCTCGGCGCCCTTGCGGACCATGTCCCAGAACGAGTCACCAGGGACTTCGTGCGTGATCATCGCGATGGTGGCCCGCGGGGTGTCGGCCGAGCCGGCCCCCATGCCGCCGCCGTTGCTGTCGGGCTTGCCGCCGGTGCTGGAACACGCGCTGGCACCCAACACGAGCACGCTCGCCCCGGCCACCGCCATCAGCCGACTGAACCTCATCGTTTCTCCTTGCTATCGACCTCACCGCGGGCACTCGCTCCACCCGGACTCCAGTGGCAAGCGACACGGCCTCGGTCATGATGTAATACCGCTCACATCCGAAAGTCAAGACTTTGTTCTGACATTAGGACTGCATATCAAATGCCGGAGACGCGGCTGCGCGCATCGTGAGCGACCCACGTCCCAGGCACGAGATAAGCCAAATCCCTTGTCGGCGAAGCGTTACCGGTCCACCAGTGTGGTGTCGAAGTAGTACCGGGACGCCCGGTAGGCGTGGCTGCCGTACTCGACAATGCGACCCGAATCGTCGAATGCGGTGCGCTCCATGACCAACAGTGGCGCTTTGACCTTCTCGGCGAGCAGCCGGGCCTCGTCCCGATCGGCGGCCTTGGCGCCGATGCGCTGGCGGGCCAGTCGGATGTGCACCCCACGTGAGCGCAGGGATTGATACAGCCCGACTCGTTCGAGTTCTTCCCGGTCAGGGGCCAACGGCGACGGCAGATGATTGGTCATCAACGCCAGCGGCTGCCCCCCGGACGACCGCAGCCGGCGCATCATCACCACCTCGGCACCCGGCTCGAGGTTGAGATGGGCGGCGATCTCCGAGGACGCCGGACCGACCACGTAGTCGAGCACCTTGGTGGCCGGTTCCTGGCCGGCCCGCGCCAGATCGTCGAACAGACTCGTCAGCTCGACAGGCCGGTGCACCGGGGTCTGCACCACCTGAGTGCCGACGCCGCGCTTGCGCACCAACAGCCCCTTGTCGACCAACTCCTGGATGGCTCGACGGGTGGTCGGCCGAGACAGACTGAGCCGGCTGGCCAGTGCCAGTTCGTTCTCGAAACGGTCCCCGGGTTTGAGTTCCCCAGTGAGGATGGCCTTCTCGAAGACCTGAGCCACCTGAAAGTACAAAGGTATGGGACTCGACCGATCGAGCTCGACAGTCAATGTCGGGGTCACTCTCACTCCGATCGACGTGGGTTCGGGCTGGGGTTGCCGGAAGTGATTGCCAAGAGTACCCGCAAAATGATTGTAAGTAAGAATGTCCGGACAAAGTATTGACATGACGTGGCGCCAGAGCGCAGAGTCGATGTCAACACCGGGCGCAGTCGCGCCACCGGGGTCAGTCAGCACATCGCATTCGGGAGTCAGTCGTGACCGCTACCGTCAACCAGGCTTTCGACGCCATCGCCATCGGCCGAAGCGGCGTGGACGTCTACCCGCTACAGGTCGGAGTGGGGCTGGAGGACGTCACCTCGTTCGGCAAGTTCCTCGGGGGCAGCGCCGCCAACGTCACGGTCGCCGCGGCGCGCCTGGGCAACCGCACGGCCCTGATCTCCGGCGTCGGCAACGACCCGTTCGGCCGCTACGTCCGTGACGAACTGGCCCGGCTCGGCGTCGACAACCGGTTCGTCGCCACCCACGGCGAGTACCCCACCCCGGTGACCTTCTGCGAGATCTTCCCGCCCGACAACTTCCCGCTGTACTTCTATCGCAAGCCGTCGGCCCCGGACCTGCAGATCCAGCCCGCCGAACTGGACCTGGACGCCATCCGCAACGCCCGTCTGTTCTGGTCGACGGTCACCGGACTGTCCGAAGAACCGAGTCGCAGTGCGCATTTCACGGCCTGGGAGGCACGCTCCAAGGCGAGCGAAGCGACGGGAAATGGCTCCAGTGCCCCGCTGACCGTGCTGGACCTGGACTACCGGCCGATGTTCTGGGCTTCCCCGGCCGCGGCCACCGAGCAGGTGCAGCGGGCCCTGCAGCATGTGACGGTCGCCGTCGGCAACCGAGAGGAGTGCGAGATCGCGGTCGGTGAGACCAACCCGCACAAGGCCGCCGACGCGCTGCTGGACCTCGGCGTGGAGTTGGCCATCGTGAAGCAGGGACCGCGCGGTGTGCTGGGCAAGACCCGCCACAGCTCGGTCACCGTGCCGCCCAACGAGGTCGATGTGGTCAACGGCCTGGGTGCCGGAGATGCCTTCGGCGGCAGCCTCATCCACGGTCTGCTGCATGACTGGCCACTGGAGAAGACGCTGCGCTACGCCAACGCCGCCGGTGCCATCGTGGCGTCCCGGCTGGAGTGCTCGACCGCGATGCCCACCGCCGCCGAGGTCTCCGACCTCGCCGAGAAGACCGCCGTGGAGGCCGTCAATGTCTGATCTCGCTACCGGCGCACGATCACTCGCCCCTGTCTGCGCCGACTACGCCGCCATCACTGAGCTGCGGGCCGCCGATCCCGGCGCGGTGACCAGGGCCTGGCAGCAGCGCACCACCCGGCCGACGGTCCGCGGCGACGGCCGCCTGATGATCGTCGCCGCCGACCACCCGGCCCGTGGCGCTCTGGCCGTCGGCGCCCGGCCGACCGCCATGAACAACCGGATCGAGCTGTTGGACCGGCTGCGCACCGCTCTGGCCGACCCGGGCGTCGACGGTGTGCTGGCCACCGCCGATATCCTCGATGACCTGCTGCTGCTCGGCGCGCTGGAGGACAAAGTGGTGTTCTCCTCGTTCAACCGCGGCGGGCTGGCCGGATCCTCGTTCGAGCTCGACGACCGGATGACGGGAGCGACCGCGGCGTCCACCGCCGCTGCGAAGATGAACGGCGGAAAGATGTTGTGCCGCATCGACCTCGACGATCCGGGCACTGTCGCCACCATGGCCTCGTGCGCCAGGGCCGTCGACGAACTGGCCGCCCGCGGGCTGATCGCCATGCTGGAGCCGTTCATGTCCACCCGCGTCGACGGTAAGGTGCGCAACGACTTGTCCCCCGACGCGGTGATCAAGTCAGTGCACATCAGTCAGGGCCTGGGCTCGACCTCGGCCTACACCTGGATGAAGCTGCCGGTGGTGCCGGAGATGGACCGGGTGATGGAATCGACGACCATGCCGACATTGCTGCTCGGTGGTGATCCCACCGATCCCGACGCCGCGTTCGCATCCTGGGAGAAGGCGCTGACCCTGCCCGCGGTACGCGGCCTGATCGTGGGCCGGACCCTGCTCTACCCCGCCGATGATGATGTCAGCGCCGCGGTTTCGACGGCAGTGAAGTTGGTCCGATGAACTCCAAGTTGTACATCCGCGCCAACAGTGCGGCGGCGCCGTTCACCGTCGCGATCACCCCCGAGGACGCCGGCTGGACCGAATCCTCCTTGCATGTGGTCGATCTCGGCACGGACGGTTCGGTGACCCTGAACACCGCGGGCACCGAGGTGATGATCCTGCCGCTGTCCGGCAGCGGCACCGTCGCGGCCGGCGGCGAGACGTTTGCCTTGTCGCCGCGAGGTTCGGTGTTCGACGGCCCGGCCGACATGGTCTACGTGGGAATCGACCAGGCGTACACCGTCAGCGGCTCCGGCCGGATCGCGATCTGCGGGGCACGCGCCGGCCGCTCGTTCCCGAACCGCAGGGTGGCCGCCGCGGACGTCCCGGTAGAGCTGCGCGGCGCGGGTAACTGCAGCAGGCAGGTGCACAACTTCGGCACCGCCACCGCCTTCGAGGCCGATTCGCTGATCGCCTGCGAGGTGATCACCCCCGGCGGCAACTGGTCGAGCTACCCCGCGCACAAACACGACGAGAACTCCGACGTAGAGACCCAATTGGAGGAGATCTACTACTTCGAGATCGACGACAGCCCGGCCGGTACACCGGGATTTGGCTATCACCGGGTGTACGGCACCCCGGAACGCCCCATCGAGGTACTCGAAGAGGTCCGCACCGGTGATGTGGTGCTGGTGCCGCACGGCTACCACGGACCGTCGATCGCCGCACCGGGCCACCACATGTATTACCTCAACGTGATGGCTGGATCCGGTCCCGACCGGGCCTGGCTGATCTGCGACGACCCCAATCACACCTGGCTGCGCGGCAGCTGGGAACACCAGGCGGTCGACCCGCGGCTGCCCTTCACCACCGCCTCACGAGGAGCCTGAGCCATGGTTTCGACCGCACCGAAGTCCGCCGCGAAGTTCGCCGATACCGAGCCGACGGTCCGACTCACGGTGGCGCAGGCGACCGTTCGATTCCTGGCCAACCAGTTCGTCGAACGGGACGGACAACGATCGAAGTTCTTCGCCGGGTGCTTCGGCATCTTCGGGCACGGCAACGTGGCGGGCTTGGGCCAGGCGCTGCTGCAGGATGAGGTCGAGTCGTCGGCCGCGGGGCGCGAACCCGGGCTGAAGTACGTGCTGGGCCGCAACGAGCAGGCAATGGTGCACAGCGCGGTGGCGTACGCCCGGCAGAAGGACCGGCTGCAAGCCTGGGCGGTCACCGCCAGCGTCGGCCCCGGCTCGACGAATATGCTCACCGGTGCCGCGCTGGCCACCATCAACCGGCTGCCGGTGCTGCTGCTGCCCGCCGATACGTTCGCCACCCGGGTCAGCGCCCCCGTGCTGCAGGAATTGGAACTGCCGTCCTCGGGCGATGTGACCGTCAACGACGCCTTCAAACCACTGTCGCGGTACTTCGACCGGGTGTGGCGTCCCGAGCAGCTGCCTTCAGCGCTGCTCGGTGCGATGCGGGTGCTGACCGACCCCGTCGAAACCGGGGCGGCCACCATCGCGATGCCGCAGGACGTGCAGGCCGAGGCGCACGACTGGCCGGAATCGCTGTTCGCCGAACGTACCTGGCACATTGCCCGCCCGTTGCCGGAGCGCGCGGTGCTCGCCCGCGCGGCCGAGATCATCCGATCTGCCGAGAAACCCTTGATCATCGCCGGGGGTGGCGTCATCTACTCGGGCGCCTCCGACGCGCTGGCCGCGTTTTGCACGCAGACCGGTATCCCGGTCGGTGAGAGCCAGGCCGGTAAAGGCTCGCTGCTGCATGATCATGAACAGAGCGTCGGCGCCATTGGTTCGACGGGCACCACCGCCGCCAACGCGCTGGCGTCCGAAGCCGACGTGGTGATCGGCATCGGAACCCGCTACAGCGATTTCACCTCGGCATCGCGCACCGCGTTCAACAACCCCGATGTCCGGTTTGTCAACATCAATGTGGCATCGCTGGATTCGGTGAAGCAGGGTGGCCTCAGCGTGGTGTCGGATGCGCGGGAGGCCGTCGAAGGACTGGCCGAGGCACTCGACGGCTACACGGTCGGTGCCGACTACCGGGCGCGCACGGCCGAGTTGGTCGCCGAATGGAATGACACGGTCTCCGCGGCGTACGCCACCGAAGACGGTGTCGCACTGAACCAGAACCAGGTGATCGGCCTGGTGAACACGCTCTCCGACCCGCACGACATCGTGGTGTGTGCGGCCGGATCGATGCCCGGTGACCTGCACAAGCTGTGGCGGATGCGGGACCGCAAGGGCTACCACGTCGAGTACGGGTTCTCCTGTATGGGCTATGAGATCGCCGGTGGTATCGGTGTACGGATGGCCGCGCCCGAACGCGACGTGTTCGTCATGATCGGTGACGGGTCCTACCTGATGATGGCCACCGAGATCGTCACCGCCGTCCAGGAAGGCGTCAAGATCATCCCGGTGCTGGTGCAGAACCACGGATTCGCCTCCATCGGCGGGCTTTCCGAGTCGGTCGGCTCCCAGCGCTTCGGCACCGCCTACCGGTACCGCGGCGAGGGCGGCCGCCTGGACGGCGCCACCCTGCCGGTCGACCTGGCCGCCAACGCGGCCAGCCTGGGTGCCGATGTGATTAAGGCCGGCACCGCAGCCGAATTCGCGGACGCGGTCAAGGTGGCCAAGGCCGCCGACCGCATCACCGTGATCTACGTCGAGACCGATCCACGGATCTACGCGCCGGACAGCCATTCCTGGTGGGATGTCCCGGTCAGTCAGGAGTCGACACTGGACTCGACCCAGCAGGCCTACCAACGCTACGCCGAGTGGAAGCGGGTACAGCGCCCGCTCATCCGGCCGTCAGACCGCTGAGCTTCAGCGCAGGACCAGCGTATCCACCAGCACGTAGGCCGCCACCGCGAAAACCAGGTAGGCGAACCAGTGTTGGAGTCGCCGGTGGTCGAGCCGGGTGCCCAGATGTCCGGCGAGCAGGGACCCGATGATCGCGGTGCCGACGAACGCCGCGGCGATCGTCCAGTCGATGCTGGTGCCACTCAGGTGCGACAGGATCCCCGCCGCCGAGTTCACCACGATGATCACCAACGATGTTCCGATGGCGACCGGCATCTCGACCCCGAGCATCAACACCAGCGCCGGGATGATCAAAAAGCCGCCACCGACGCCGAACAGGCCGGTGAGCAAGCCGACGACAAACCCGGCCGGGATGGAGCGCGTCGCACAGCGGCGCCAGTTGATGCCCGAGTCGCCAACCCTGCACGCGGTCCCGGTCGACGCGTTCTCCTGCAGCATGCGCACACCGGCCAACACCATCACAGCGGCGAAACCCAACAGCAGCACCGATTGCGGCAGCTGCTTGCCGATGAGACTGCCGATGAAGGTGGCCGGTATACCCGCCAGTGCGAACACCGCGGCGAGGCGCCATTGCACCTGCCCGGCACGGATTTTCGGCAGGACACCAACCGCCGAGGCGGTTCCGACCACGATGAGCGACATCGGAATTGCCTGTTCGATCCCAAGCCCGAGCACGTAGACCAGGGCGGGTACGGCCAGGATGGAACCACCTCCGCCGAGCAGGCCCAGCAGTACCCCGATGACGGCGCCGAGGGCGAGGGCAAGGACGATGGTCATGATGCGTCAGCGCCGCGCCGCAGCGACTTTGGCCCGCACGTCGTCCATGTCCAACGCCTTGACCCGGGCGATCAGATCCTCAAGCGCCGCAGCAGGCATCGCACCCGGTTGCCGGTAGACCAGGACGCCGTCGCGGAACGCCATGATCGTCGGGATCGCCTGGATCTCCAGCGCCGCGGCCAGCTGCTGCTGGGCTTCGGTGTCCACCTTGGCGTGCAGCACGTCCGGATGCGACTGCGCGGACCGATCGAAGACCGGAGCGAAGGCGCGGCACGGGCCGCACCAGGACGCCCAGAAGTCCACGATCACAATGGGATTCTCCGAGATCGTCGACTGGAAGTCGGCAGTGGTCAGATTCTTGGTGGTTTTGTTGATGGTCATCGTTGTCTCCTTTCGAGTCGGGATGTTCAGGCCAAGCCCCGCAGCATGAGGTTCCAGTACAGGAACGGCAGCCCGTACTTCTTGAGGTACCAGTACGCGCGGTGCGGCGTGGTGGGGTTGAGCAGCGGGAACGTGGGCTCCAGGTTGAGGTCGTAGTCGAACTCGGCCAGCAGCATCGAGTGCGACGAGGTGACGATCGGACACGACGAGTAGCCGTCATAGGAGGCCACAAGCGGCCGGCCGTTCAGGTACGCGTCGATGTTGTCGACCACCACCGGCGCCTGCTTCCGGATCGCGGCACCTGTCTTGGAGTTCGGCGAGGAACCGGCATCACCCAGGCTGAACACGTTCGGATACCGCACGTGCTGCATGGTGTTTTTGTCGATATCGACGTAGCCCACGGCATCGCCGGTGGACAGTGGGCTGCTCTTCACCCAGTCCGGTGCGGATTGCCGCGGCACGGCGTGCACGATGTCATAGGGCAGCATGGTGTCGGTGCCGCCCGGTGCCACACTGCTGATACCGACCTTGTGGGCGGCTCCGTCCACTGCAGTCACTTCGGAGTTGGTGTGCAAGGTGATTCCGTAGTCGGCGATCACCTTGTCGAGGCTGTCCGCGATCGCCGGAATCCCGAACGGCCGCGCCCCGGGCATGACGAGGTGGATGTCGATATCCTTGAGCACACCTTCCGAGCGCCAATAGTCGGCCGCCAGATACGCAATCTTCTGCGGAGCGCCGGCACATTTGATGGCGCCTGACGGTACCGTGAACACGGCGGTTCCGGAACGGAGTCCGCGGATCAGATCCCAGGTGCGCGGCGCGAGATCGAACCGGTAGTTCGACGAGACCCCATTGCGCCCAAGGGTTTCCTCCAGGCCGTCGGTACGGTTCCAGTCGAGTTGGATGCCCGGGCAGACGACCAGCACCTCGTATTCGTAACTGGATCCGTCAGCACAGGTCACCGTGTTGGCGTCGGGATCGATCGTGCTCGCGGCCTTCTTGATCCAGGTGGCAGCCTTGGGCATCACCGACGATTCGGCGCGTTCGGTCGCCGACGCCTTGGCCTGACCGCCGCCGACAAGTGTCCACAGCGGTTGGTAGTAGTGCTTGTCCGAGGGTTCTATGACTGCGACGTCGGTGAAGCCCTTACGCAGCAAGCGCGCCGCGACGGTGATGCCGGCGGTCCCGCCGCCGACGATCACAATCTGGTGTTTGGCAGAGATGGTCATGATGTGTCCTTGTTTTCAGGCGTTCTGGACGGTCTCTTCCCAGGCGCCGTATCCGCCCAGGATGTCGCTCACGTCGATGAATCCGTTGTGCCGCAGCAGGCTGGCAGCCACCGATGACCGGTAACCACCGGCGCAGTACACGACCGTCGGCTTGGCGGGATCCAATTCGCCCAGTCGGGCGGGCAACTGGCCCACGGGAATCGGGATCGCGTTCGGTATCGCCCCGGCCTCGACCTCGCCCGGATTGCGGACGTCGACGATCTGCAGGTCCTTGATGCGGGCCGCACGCTCGTTGAATGCCTTCGCTGTCAAGCGCGACGCGACGACGACGTCGTCCTGATTGGTGAACATCGCCCGGTACGGGTCGGCCAGGTAGCCGACGACGCGGTCGAAGCCGATCCGGCCCAGCCGGTTCTTTCCCTCCAGTTCCTGGCCGGGTTCGGTGAACAGGACGATGTCGACATCGGACCGCAGCACTGAACCGGCGAACTCGGCGTAGCGGCCTTCGAGCCCGATGTTGATCGCCTGACGCAGGTGGCCCTGCGCGAATTCTTCCGGCGTGCGCCCGTCCACCAGGACGGCTCCTCCGTCGATCGCTTGACGGGCTTGCTCATAGGTCATCGCGGTCGGCAGCTTGTTCTCGTCCAACAGGTCCCGGTCCTTGCGGTTGAGGATGGCGTCGTAGACGAAGTAGCCCGGCGCAGGCGGTTGCCCTTCGGTGACGAGCTTCATGAAGGTGGCCTTGTCGGGGGCCCGCAGCGCGTAGTTGGTGGCCAACTGATCGCCGATCGTCGACCACAGGTCCGTCGACAGGTTCTTGCCACAGGCTGAGCCCGCGCCGTGTGCCGGGTAAACCCGCGTCGCGGCGGGCAAGGTCATCAACTTGTTGTGCAGCGAGTCGTAGAGCTTGTCCGCCAACTCTTCGCGGGTGAAGCCGATCGACGCGAGCAGGTCGGGGCGGCCCACGTCGCCGATGAACAGGGTGTCACCGGTCATCACCCCATAGGGCACCTGATCATCGGCATGCTCGAAGACGACCACACTCATCGACTCGGGGGTGTGCCCCGGGGTATGCCGGAATTCCAGCGTGACATCGCCGAGCGAGTACCGTTCGCCGTCCTCGACGCCCATGGATTCGAATTCGGTCTCGGCGACCGAGGAGTAGACGATTTTCGCGCCGGTGGCCTTGGCGAGCTCGAGGTGACCGGACAGGAAATCAGCGTGGAAGTGGGTCTCGATGACCAGTTCGATGGCCAGTCCCTGCTCTCTGGCGTCGTTCACGTACTCAGCGACGTCGCGTTGCGGATCGACGACAACGGCGCGGCCAGTGGTCTCGTCGCCGATCAGGTAGGACGCGTGGGACAGGCAATCCAGGTAGTACTGCTGCAGGATCATTGCGGTCTCCTCTTTCGTGGTTGTAATACCCCTATGGGTATCTACAAGTTACCCCCCAGGGTATTTATTCCGAGCTCCGGAGCGAGGAAGAGGGGGTATCGCTCCCATCTCGAACGATACCCCCTCCCGTATTTTCCACTAGAGGCTTTGGTCACCTCGCGGCCGGTAACCGCCGCGCGGTCCGGATTAGGTTTTGCCCTTCCCGGCTTTGCGTCGGCCGAACCAACCCCGCCGGGCCGGCGCAGGCCCATCCGACGAATGCCCGGCGCACCACTGACCGGCCGGCACCCCGCGCCGCACCGTGTCGATGTGCATCCCGCAACCGGCCCACGTGGTCTTTCCACATACCCGGCATGTGACAGCGCGACACATCGCGATACTCCTTTCCCTGGCGAGGGCAACTCAAGCCAGACCCGCTCGAACTCTTCGGCAGCGGGGGCGTCCGGACGGTCTTGCGAACCATGATCGCCACGTAGGCGCGATCCCGTGACGTTGCCAACATACCATACCCCCTATGGTATAAATCGATGGCTCGCGTTATGCTGCCGTGGGCAGGAAAATACCGCCTGGGGTATTCCCCCGCCGGGCCTCCGTCAACCGGGGGCCGGTGCACACATCCGAGATAGGGCTCCACTGATGAAGTTGCCGCCGTTGTTCGGCTTTCTACAACGCTTTTGGGTGGTGGCCGTAGTGGTGCTGACCCTGATGGCAGCCGTGGCCGTGGTGAGCCGATTGCGCACATTCTTCGACTCGGATCTGCCGTTCGTGGCCGGGTCCGAGCGCGTGGACGCCATCGTCCCGTTCAACACCAAGCGAGTCACCTACCAAGTCGTCGGCCCCGCGGCCACCACCGGCCGGGTGAGCTTCCTCGACGCCGGCGGCAACACGCGGGAAGCGACGTTCACGACGCTGCCGTGGTCGGCAGACGTGGTCACGACGGATCCCGGCATCTTGGCGAACGTCGTCGCCCAGGGCGACAGCACCTCTCTCGGCTGCCGCATCCTCGTCAACGGCAAGGTGGTCGTCGAACGCCATACCGCAGGTCCTGACGCCCAGGCCTTCTGCTTGGACAAAGCCGCATGACCGACCAGATCCCGCGGCCATTGGCCGCCCGCCTGGTCCGGGCCGGCGCCATCCCGATCATCCTGATCTGGGTGGCGATCACCGCAGCCTTGAATCTTCTACTCCCCCAAGTCGAGTCGGTCAGCAAGCACAACGCGGTGTCGATGTCGCCGCAGGACGCACCATCGGTCATCGCGGCCAAGAAGATGGGTGCCAAGTTCGCCGAATCCACCTCCGACAGCATCGCGATGGTGGTGCTCACCGGAGACCAGCCGCTCGACGCCGCGGCGCACCACTACTACGACGAGCTGATCGCGAACCTCCAGCGCGACACCAAGCATGTCGAGCACGTGCAGAACTTTTGGGGTGACCTGATCACCGCTGCCGGGGTCCAGAGCGCCGACGGGAAGGCCGCCTACGTGCAGCTCAACCTCGCCGGCGACCAGGGCAGCACCTTGGGCAACGAATCGGTCGAGGCCGTGCGCGACATCGTCGACCACACCGCACCGCCGGCCGGCTTACACGTGTACGTGACCGGTCCGGCGCCCTTGACCACCGACTCATTGGAGACCGGCGACAAAAGCATGGTCAAGATGACGGTGGTCACCATGGTCGTGATCACGATCATGCTGCTGCTGGTCTACCGTTCGTTCAGCACGGTGCTGCTGATCCTCGCCATCGTCGGCATCGAGATGGGTTCCGCGCGCGGCGCGGTCGCCCTGCTAGGGCACTTCCGGGTGATCGACTTCTCGACCTTCTCGGTTCCCCTGCTGACGGCCCTGGCCATCGCCGCCGGAACCGACTATGCGATCTTCCTGATCGGCCGCTACCAAGAGGCGCGCCAGAACGACGAAGATCCGGAATCGGCCTACTACACCGCCTTCCACGGCGTCTCCCATGTCATTCTCGGCTCCGGACTGACCATCGCCGGCGCCATGCTGTGCCTACGACTGACCCGCCTGGCCTACTTCAAGTCGCTGGCCTATCCGTCAGCCATCGCGCTGATCGTCGCCGTCACGGCCGCACTCACCGTCGCCCCTGCCATCCTGGTGGTGGCAAGCAGATTCGGCCTGCTGGATCCGAAACGGAAGATGAAGACCAAAGGATGGCGCCGGATCGGCACCGCGACGGTCCGTTGGCCGAAGCCGATTCTCGCGGTGGCGACGGCCATCACCATTCTCGGCGTCCTCGCCGTGATCGGGTATCGGACAAGTTACAACGACCGGCACTACATTCCCGCCGATGTGCCGGCCAACATCGGCTACACGGCCGCCGAAAAGCATTTCAGCGCAGCCCGGTTGAACCCCGATATCCTCATGGTCGAATCCGATCACGATATGCGTAACTCCACCGACATGATCGTGCTGGACCGAATCGCCAAATCACTGTTCAGGGTTCGTGGCATCGCCATGGTCCAGAGCATCACCCGACCGCTGGGATCGCCGATCGCGCACAGCTCGATTCCCTATCAGGTCAGTATGCAATCGGTACCCATCACCCAGAATCTGCAGTTCCTCAAGCAGCGCGTGGCTGACATCGACTCGATGTCGGTCAACCTGGGCACGATGATCGATGCGATGACCCGGATACAGAATCTGATGGTCAAGTTCTCCGACGCCATGCACCGCACCTCGGCGTCGGCCCAACACACGGTCGACGACGCGAACACCCTCAAGGCGTCGGTCGACACGATGCGCGACCACCTTGCCGATTTCGACGACGAGGTCCGGCCGATCCGCAACTACTTCTACTGGGAACCCAACTGCTTCAACATCCCGGCCTGCTGGGGCGTGCGGTCGGCATTCGACGCCATCGACGGCGTCGGCACCCTGAGCGACAACATGGGCGTCCTGCTGAAGGACATGGACGCCATGACGAACGGGATGGGCGATATCGACGCGCTGGTGCCACAGCTGGTCAACCAACTCCCACCGATCATCTCGACGGCAACCTCGATGCAGCAGACGATGCAGACCATCCACAGCAGCTTCGCCGGCCTGATCGACCAGATGCAGCAGATGACCGACACCGCCACCGCGATGGGCGAAGCCTTCGACGCGTCCAAGAGCGGCGACTACTTCTACCTGCCACCCGAAGTCTTCGCCAATCCGGACTTCCAGAAGGGACTGGCGTTGTTCCTGTCCCCCGATGGCAAGGCGGCGCGCCTCATCATCACCCACGATGTCGATCCGGCCACCGAACAGGGGATCTCGACCGTCGACGACGAACTCGTCGCCGCGCACGAAGCGGTGAAGGGAACGTCGCTGGCGAACGCGGAGATCACCTTGACCGGGACCGCCGCCACCTACCGGGACATCCAATCCGGGGCGAAGTACGACACCATGATCGCCGCATTCGCGGCACTGACCCTGATCTTCCTGGTGATGATCGTGATCACCCGAGCACTGGTCGCGTCACTGGTGATCGTCGGCACCGTCGTGTTGTCGCTCGGGGCAGCCTTCGGTCTCTCGGTGCTGGTCTGGGAACGGGTGATCGGGATCGAATTGAACTGGATCGTACTGGCATTCGCCGTCATCATCCTGATGGCCGTCGGCAGCGATTACAACCTGCTCCTCGTTTCACGATTCAAGGAGGAGATCGGCGCCGGTATCAAGACCGGGATCATCCGGTCGATGGGCAGCACCGGCAGCGTCGTGACCGCCGCGGGCCTTGTCTTCGCGTTCACCATGGGCGCCATGGCGTCCGGCGATATGCTGAACGTGGGACAGGGCGGCACGACCATCGGCATCGGGCTGCTGCTCGACACCTTGATCGTGCGTTCGCTCATGACGCCGTCCATCGCGGCACTGCTCGGGCCATGGTTCTGGTGGCCGCTCAAAGTCCGATGGCGCCCCGCGACCCGGAATACACCACCCCCGGCACCGGACTCAGACGAAAACAATCAACGACACCAGGAGGTTTCGACATGACTCGTTCCGACAACTCAGGACACGAGGTGAACGTCATCGATATCGATCCGGCGGCCGCGACCGCCGTCGTCGCCCAGTCCGGCGCCATCCTGCTCGACGTTCGCGAGGACGACGAATGGGCCGCCGGCCACGCACCGGGTGCGGTGCATGTCCGCCTGGGCGATCTGGCGGTGGGCACGTTCGACAGCACGGTTCCGGTCGTCGCCATCTGTAAGTCGGGCCGCAGATCCGGTGCCGCGGCAGCCCAGCTCGCGGCCGTCGGCATGACGGTCTACAACATCCACGGCGGCATGACGGCCTGGCAGCATGCCGGGTTGGAGGTCATCCGCGACGATGGCACGCCCGGTGCTGTCATCTGACATGCGGCGCAGCGTCCGCCGGGAATATACCCCCGCGGGTACGCTGTTGCCGTGGAGCGAGAGTGAAGGACGTGAACCGTGACCGGTGACCAGGAAAATATCACTGCGGTGCTGAACCGACTGCGTCGTGCGCAGGGTCAGCTGGCCGGCGTGATCTCGATGATCGAGCAGGGCCGCGACTGCAAGGACGTGGTGACACAGCTGGCGGCGGTCTCGCGGGCCTTGGACCGGGCCGGCTTCAAGATCGTCGCGACCGGCCTGCGCGAATGCATCGCCGGTGAGACGGCCGACGGGTCGAACCCGATGAGCGAAGCCGAACTGGAGAAGCTCTTTCTGGCGCTGGCCTGATCACGGTCAGTCCGCGACCTCGATCCACCGCCCGCCGGAATTCATCGACTCGATGAGGGCGTCGGCCACCAGCGCCGCGCGCAGACCGTCCTCGGCGGTGGCCAGGTCCGACGGACGGCCGGCCGCGACGGAGTCCACCCACTCCTGCAGTTCGATGCGATAGGCATCGCTGTAGCGCGGGATCCAGTCGGCCGGATAGTCCACGGCCCGGCGACTATCAGCGTCGGTGACGATATGTGCGGGCAATGCCAGTGCGGCGGTGCCGGTCTCCATGACGACTTCACACCGGGTCTCGTAGCCGTAGCGCGCATTGAGGAACAGTTCGACGGTCACCAGCACGCCGGACGCCGTACGCAACAGATAGAACTGCGGGTCCTGCCGGGCGCCGGAGTGCGCACAGGAGCGGGCGTGCTGATAGCTGACCTCCACGATCGGCGAGTCGAGCAGCCACGGCATGATGTCGAGTTCGTGGATGGCCGAGTTGGTGATCGACGACGCCGAATCACCACCGGGGGCACTGGACACATTGCGGCTGATGCCGTGCACCATCAGGGGCGCGCCGAGGTCACCGGCGCGCACACGCTCCCGCAGCGCCAGGTACGGCGGGTCGAACCGGCGCATGAAACCGACCGTCACCAGGTCGACCGGCTGCGCCAGTTCCCGCTGGGCCGCCACGAGCTCGCGGCATTCCGCAGCCGTTGGGGCCAAGGGCTTTTCGCACATGACGGGCTTACCTGCCCGCAACGCGGCACGAACCAGGTCGGCGTGGGTGTCGTCGCGGGTCGCGATGACCACGGCGTCCACGCCGGCGTCGGCGATCAGCGCCTGACCGTCCGGGGACACCCTGGCACCGAGTTCGGTGGCCACCGTGTCGGCGACCTCGCTGTTGAAATCGGTGACGGCGACCAGCTCGGAGCCCGAGATCACCCTGGCGAGCTTGCTGGCATGGTCGGCGCCCATGACGCCGACCCCGATCACACCTACGCGTACAGTCATGCCGCCGAGTATTACCCAGTCCGCTGACGCGTTTGTGCGGTTCCATCCGTGGACGTCGGCGCGCCGCGGATGAAACCGCACAAACGGGGGGCGATCAGAGGATGTAGAGCTAGTTCTGACTGCGCGTTTGCAGATGTGGGCGGGGCTGGGCGAGTGTGGGCAACACGCGGCCTGACGTGCACCTATCCAGTTGTCGCCGAATGCCGCCAATCCGGGCCCAACGGCACCAACTGCGGCCCCACTGCGGCCCCGACGAAGGCACGTCCGACCAGCCACTAACGATTCAGCGCCCCATTTCGGCCTTTCGGCCGCACGCCAGCGCGCCACCGACATACCGTAGAAAGTCATGGAGAGCGATACCTACGGCATCGACGGCACCGATGAGGACCAGGCCTATATTGACCAGCACCGTCGAGAGGCCGAACACTTGCGCAGCAGGGATGAAGGCGAAGCGGAGGTTCTTACCGAACAGGAACGCCTCGAACTGGCTGACAAGCATGATCTACGTGCAGACGACCGGGAGGCAGACACCGATATGAAGTAGGTGACCGCTGGGCGCGTTGTAATTCACCCGATCAAACGACACGTGATCCTGCAAATACTGTCGGTCGCCTCGACTAGCGTTAGAAGCATGACTGATCCGCTTCGAATTGTCTGCATCCGCCTTACGGATGAGGCGCCCTACACGAAACGCTGGCTACAGAGCGAGGGCAAACCAGACACGCACTATCCCGTGATCCTCGGCCTAACGAGAAAGGTAACGCCGTTCGAAGAGGTCGAACTGGCATCAAAAGGGTTTCAGGTCCTCAAAGAACCACCTTGGGGACGAGATTGGGTGGTGACCTTCACCAATGTTGAGTATCTGCGAAAGCACATCAAGGACGTAGAGGACAAGCTTGCCGCCGCCGTCAACGGCGCGGCCCTGACCGCCGAGTTCGCCGCCGTGGAAGATCAGAAGATCAAAGACCTGGCGGAAGAAATCAACAGTCTCCTCAAACAAGCCGATGCACAGGAGGAACGGGCGTGACGACACCCAGCATGACGACTGTCAATCCGCCGCCCCTCCCCAGCAAGGCCGACCCGTTACTCAGGAAGCTGGTTGCTGAAACGGTCGCTGCCGGGGTGTCGATTCCGTTGGACCTTTACCTGCCGTCAGGTCGAGTGTACGGAGACACAACGTCACATGAGGACTTCTGCCGTTGGGCAACAGGTCGATTGGGAGATGAATCGGCATACACCGGCAACATCGCGCCGCTACCGGACGATGCAGAATATGTCCACCTGAGCGTTCAACCGCTATCGGTGATGCCCGGGGATTCCGAGCGACCCGAGGTGGTGCGGGTACGGCTGAGGGACGTAGTCGCTTGGACCGTGGGATGAGACCCGTATAGACGGCCCGGAGCAAGGCCCCGGTGGGATCACCACCGGGGCCTTGCTCATTCCGTATCGAGTCATCTTCGGGACTCAACGACCAGGCGGTCAGGGCCGCCCGTAAACCCCGGCGGGTCACACCGGGATTGTTTGAACCCCTGCACCCGCACACCGGAAGGATGGTTGCCAACTGACCAGACAGCGTGCGGGCCGGGGAGATTCTGTTGTGTTACAACGCTTTCTTGCGGTATCGGTTCAACACCATCAACTCAGGCAGTGTGAATCCGAACGCGTCGGAGCCGTACCGCACCGAGAACGCCGCCATGGTTTCGCCTTCCAGCCCGCCGGTATTCATCAGCAGGCGCGCGGACGCGGACAGGATCACTGCGGACAGTTCGTTGTTCGGTTCACCGTCTGTGAAACCCACCCCACGGGTGTGGGCTGACACCATCGCTTTGACCACACCGAGGACGGCGGTGGCCTGTTCGGTGGTGACGGTTCGACCGGCGTAGGTGGCCAGCTCAGCGGGTGTCGGCATTACGCGGTGTCGTAAATCCGGACGATGCCAGCGGGATTGGCGAATCCCCACGAGATACGGGCCGTCGCGCGAACCTGGATCGCGTCATAGTCGAACGCGGCTTCGGTGGACCGGGTGACGGTGGTGCCGGTGCGCTGCACCACGAAAATCTGGGATGCGTCCACACCCCACGCGTTGCCTGCGCCCACATCGGTGGACACCAGCACGGGCACACCGGCCAGGGTCACACCGTCACCTACAGAGTCCAGTAGGCCCTTGTTGCTGCCGGTGGTCAGTTCCTTGGCGGTCGCCAGGGCCAGGGCCACATCGGGGGCCACGATGAAATGGGTCAGGGTCGCGCCACCGGCCAGCGCATCGGACTTCGCGGTGTGGAAGGCGTCAAGGTTCGTGAACGGCAAGGTGTCGGTGTCAATCTCGATAATGCCGGTGAGCGACAACAGTCCTGACGGTCCGTTGGTCACGGTGTTGCCGAAGAACGCCGCATCGATTTTCTTCGCAATGGAACGGGCCAGGGTGCGGCCCACCTGATCGGCCACGGCGGGATTGCTGTCGTCGGCGGCCTCATTGGAGATTTGTGTCAGCCCCGCAACCTTTTTCGGGGTGACCACCAGTTCATTGGTGGTGGGGTCGGTCAGCGAGATTTGCGTGTTCTCGGCGTACCATCCGACGGCGGGGTCGGCGGTGATCTTCGGGAAGCGGATCGTTTCGGAGCCGGTAGAGATGACGGTGCCCGCCTGAAACGCAATCGACTTTTCAGCGATCACGGTATCGATAAGCTTGCCGTAGTCTTCGGGGGTGAACGCGGTCTGTAGACCTGCGTTGGTTACTGCCACTGTGGATATTCCTTGCCTGGTAAGCGAATTAGATTCGCCACCAGGGCGTGAAATGTAGGGCAGGCACCAGGGCCTAGAAAGTCAGCACCAACCACCAGGGTTGGTTAGCTACCCTAATTATAGCAAACGGGCTAACGAAGCAGACCCGAAAAGTCTTTAGGGCCAGTCTGATCGCCACGCACCCCTTGGCCGATGTCCCCGGATACCTTGCGTGCCTTGATGTATGGGCGTTCAGTGATTGCGGCATCGATCGCAGCGGTGAGGGCATCGTCGTCATCAAGTACGTCAGCATCAAATGGAATCTCGGCGGCGTTCTCCACCTTTCCGGTTGCCGCCACGCGGGCGGTGAACAGCGCCCGGGCTAGTTCATCGGCGCGGGCCTCGGCCGCCTTGGCGCGTTCGCGTAGGTTCTTGGCTTCGCGGCGGACCTTGGCCAGCACCTCGGCGGTGGCGGGGTCCAGGCCATCAGGGGTCTGATCCTCGGGGGTGTCCGCGCGGTCTTCGGTCACGTCGCTGTCCTCGGTGATGTCGGTCTCGCTCACTTAGGTTTCCTCACTTGCTTGGGTTTGGTTGGGGAGATGACGAGGCGTTGCACGCACGCACAGCTGGGGTGGCGGGCCATCCCGTGATCGGGTGGGAACACCCGCCCACCCCTGGCCCAGTGCTGGCACAGTTCGCAGGCCCCGGCGTTCGTCTGCCGTATCCACCCGATGTATCCGCCCCGGCCAACCCGCATCCCACTGGACGCCTGGGTGAACGCCTGCTGTGCGGTCTGTAGGGGTTCGGACCGGGCTAGGCGGGTCACACGGTCCAGCGACGTGGTGCGGTCCTCTAGGGCGGTCCTGGCGGCCTTCAACAGGCGTTCTGAGTCGTCGGTGGGCAGCACGCCCGCCGCCGGTGTTGCGCGGCCGGTCAGGGCCTCTAGCTGGCGGCTGGCGGACGCGTCCGCCAGGGCGGTGGCGGCGGCGTTGGACCGTTGCAGCAGAGCCACCAGGCGGGCCACCCGTTCGGCCTTGGATCGGTGCGCGTGCACGATGCGGGCGGCCCGCGCGGCGGTGTCGTCGGCTAGTTCCTCTAATGCGGCCTGGAATTTGTCGGCCGGGGTCACGTGTCCTCACCGAGGTCAAGGTTCACGCCCTGTTTGTCGAGGGCCTCGGCACGCATCGCGGCGCGAATCTCGGTGATCTGGTCGTCGCTGTAGTTCAACCGTTTCAACACCCACGACCACGGCAACCCGGCCTGCACCAATTTCACGGCGGCGTCCACTTCTTGCGCGGTCGATCGTGTCGCGGCGTCGGCCCACTGCACCCGCAACGGGGTGTCGGTCGTGTCGGTGTTGGTCTGGACCGCGAGCAGTAGGCGGCCCACCTGTTCCCATGCCCGCCCGAACAACAGTTGCTTGCTCTCGGCACGGGCGGTCAGGGACGCCTCCGAGGCGCGAAGGGCGTCCGCCGACGTTGGTTGGTTCTGCAACACACCCAAGTAGTGGCTAGGTAATGCGGACACGGCCTGAATTTGTGACACCAGTACCCGCACGGCGGTTTCGAAGCCGGACAGGTTGGCCTCGGCGAAGCTGCCGAACGTGGTTTCGGTGTTCTCGGCAATGGCCCACGATGTCGCCGATTCATCGAACGGGGTCGTTGTCGTGGTGGCGGGCTCACCATCCGGCCCCATGACGGGATTGCCGTCAGAGTCCAGTACCGGCATCTCGACCAACTCAACCCCAGTGACCCACCTCCGCCCGAACCCGGCTGCGTGGCTGGCGACCACCATGTCCAGCGTCACCTTGACCAGCGCGTCGGTCAGGTCACGCAAATCGTCAATCTCGCTGCGATGGTTGTCGAAACACACCAACGGCACCTGACCGAGGTTGTGCTCCACCGAGTCCACCAGGACGAACCCCGACACCGCCGCCCCGGTCTGCGGGGCCCGGTAGTGGTCCACCCGGTCAGCCAGATAGACATACGCGTGCGTGGAATCCTTGTCGCTGAAACGCTTTACGCCAGCTATCACCGACCCGTCAGCCGGGTCGCGCAACACCGCGCACTGAAACGGTGACTCCACCGAGGCCACCGGCTTACCGTTCTTGGCCCACACCAACACGAACCCCTGCCCGTAGGTGAGAGCGTCGGTGTGGACCTGGCCGACTAACTGGTCAAGGTCTGTCGCGGTGAATAGGTCGAACACGGCAGGGTCACTGAACCCGGTCACCCGCAGGCGTTCGGTCAGCGCCGACACCGCCAACGCCGGAATGTTCACCGACATGCGCACCAGGCGGTCATCCAGCGCTTTGCGTGACGCCGGGGACAGGAACGCGAGCGGCTGCCGCCCCGTCGCATAGCGCTGCAACTGTGTGTAGTAGCCCTGCGGGGAGTCAAGTAGGTGCAACAGTTCTCGGAGCAAATCGCTCATCGGGTAATCACTCTGAATCTCTTGGGTTTACGGTTAGCAAGCCAGCCCGCGTGATCAAAGGCGATGATTGCCGCAATGCACGCGTCGATCTTCCTGGGCGACCCGCGTTTGTCTTTCACGATCACGTCACCATTCGCAGTGGATCGCACAACGGCGTGCGCGACATGCGCAGCCAACCGAGGGTCACCATCGTGCGTCAGGGCGCCGGTGGTCACCGCCTGATACATGCGGTCAGTCGCGGGTGCCATCCGCTTCGGTTCGGCGGTGTTCCACTCCAAAACCCTCTTCTCACCGTGGCGTTGCGCCCACTGCTCAATCTCTGACCGCCACCCCCACGGGTCACAACACAGCGCGGCCACGTCGTAGGTGTCGAACACTCTGGCAATGGCGGCGTCGACCTCACTGCGCGGCACCCGCCAATCCGGGTCACCCGGGTTCTCCCACAGACCCTCTAGCCAAATATGGCCATCCATGGTGCAGCCCACAAGGGCCGTGGAGTCACCAGATGCCGACCCGTCGAACCCGAACACCACCCGGCCCGTTTTCGGCCTCTCCGCCGCGCGGGCGTCCCACGCCCCCCAAGGCAGCCAGGCCCCCACCGAGGACACCCACATCCCGAGGCGCAATTGCTGAAACACCGGCAACCGAATCGTTCGGTACGCGGCGGCCAAACCGTCCTCGGCCAGGAACGGGTCACGGCACGACAACGCCGGGTTAGCGATCCGCCACGCTTCCCGGTCATCAGGCGCGCACCCCTCCGGCGCGGAAAACTCACGGAAGAAAAACGACGGATCGGTACCCGCACGCCCGTGCTCCACCAACCGCCACATCACAGAATCGGGTGTGCTGGCCGGGGTGGAGATAGCCAACGTCAACGACTCCGGCCGTTTACCCGATACCGAGGTCACGGCCTCCCACACCGCCTCTGTGACGACGTGCAATTCGTCCACGATCAACAGCGACGGGTCATGGCCGTGCAACGCCCCGGGCTCGGCAGGCAGCGGCAACAATGTTGCGTCGTTCTCCGGCAGATACAGCCGGTCGGCATACACCTGCACCCGTTCCGACAGAACCGGGTTCAGCTCCACCATCCGGCGCGCGTACTTCAACGTGATCGCGGCCTGGCGAGCATCCGACGCGACAGTCAAGACCTCGGCAGACGGCGGACCGACGAACAACTCCGCAAGTGCCAATGCCGCCGCCAACATCGTCTTGCCATTCGCGCGCGGGATCGAAACAAGCGCTGTGCGAACCCCTTTGGCGTACGAACCACGAACAATGTCCAGTTGGAAGTCCCGAAGCTTGAACGGTTTACCCGCCCCTTGGCCGCGCGGCACCACCAGAAACTCGCGGATGAACCGCTCCCGGCGGCGCGCACGGTCCAGCGGCCACCCCTTGAACACCAATGGTTCAGCGGTGACACTACCCTTCGCGCCAGACTTCAACGATCCTCAAATATATTGATAAATATAGACATAACGCCAACCTGCAGAGGTGAGATACGCACTGCCGCAGGTGATTACGGCGCGCCAACCGGTCACCAAAGCTGCGATTTATCTCTCAAACTTTGCCTAGAGCGTGCGTCTCTCCGAGGCTGTCAAGCCCCTATCCCCCAGGGGTATGTGTTACGCGGTTGCGGCACAACAGGATTCGCAGCGCAGGCACTCTCGAATTGTGTTGCAGCGCAGCACCTTAACGGTCCTGCTAGTCCGTGCGTGTGGCGTTGGCGCCGCGTGCTGCACCTGCGCGCACGTTATGCAGATGGCAGCGAATAATGATGTCCTGCAGGCGAATTGGCAATCCTTCTGCTTTGCGCCGCCAGGCCTCTGCCGTATGGTCCGCCTCTAGCTGGCCTTGGCATCCGCCGAGGTGGGCATCAGTACAGAATGGTTGGAGCTTGCGGGCGCGTGCCGAGAGTCGTTGCCACGCTTTGTCGTATCCACGTCGGGTGGACGACGGTCGTTGTCGCGACGGTGCGCTCAGTTGGTGTGCAGGACAACGTGATTCGGACGTGGGTTCACCGCAGGTCAGGCATGGCTTCTGTAGTGGTGTCATCTCGTGGGCGGGTCGGGATGTTGGTGTATACCAGGGCGTCGGCGGTGGTGTAGATGTTGGTGACTTGGTAGGCCGCGCATCGGAACGACACGGGCAGACCGTGGAAGCCGCCCCCAATCCGGTACGGGGATAGATGGTTGTCGGCGCGGACGGAGCCGATGACTAGCCCGGCGGTGATCGCGTAGCGTTCGCGTTCAGGCAGCTTTGCGAGGACGGTCTCGGCGTCGGTCTGGTGGCGGTAGAAGCTGATGCCGCATCGGCAGGCGGGGTGTGGGGGTTGGTGGGGAAGGTTGCACAGCGCGGTGTGTCGGCCGTCGTGTGGGAGTACGTCACCGGCGAATGGGCTGCATAGTTGGCCGTGGTCGTCCAGTTCCCAGAAGCGCCACCCGATCACGTTAGGCCCGTATTGCCGTCTGTGTGGCCCGTGGAGCCACGAATGGCGTTTGCTTGTGCTGCTACCGCCGGGGACGTGGTGGCCTCGTGTAGGTCGCGGCTTAGTTGGTGGGCGGTGTCGGGGTCCATCGCGATGATGTAGCGGGCGGTGGTTGCGGCGTCCAGCATCACCACCGACACCACGTCACCATCGACATGTGGATGTACCTGGACACCGATGCTGGTCGGGAACGGGCGCAACAGAGTGACCTCAGTGTCGTCCATCAGTTGTTGTCCTCGATCCATGCCAGCATGTCGCGGCGTTCCTGTTCACCGCGACACCGTGAACAGACTTCGGGTTGCCACGGGGATACGGGCCGCGCACACGACGGGCATCGGTAGAAGATGGGCAGGTCGGTGGTCGTCATGCTGTCTCGGTGACCTCCAGCAGTTCGTTGAGGCGGTTGAGCAGGATGGGGCGGGCTACGTCTTCGCGCCCCTCCCAGGCGCGGGCAGCGCACCATGCAGACCGGCGGGCAGCCTCGAATCCCAACCAATCAATGCCGGTGTCCTCCTGGATCTTCCAGATGTAGGGCTGGAAGTCGGATTCCAGGTACGCCAAGATCAGGCGGCACGCCAGGATCTCACTTTCGCGTGCAACCGATTTCGGTGGTCGAGTTGGATGCATGTGTTTTCTTTCGGGTGGAATCTCAACGGGGTCAACGTCACCCACTACTTACAGTATACCCCCTATGGGTATGTATCTGCGTTCATGCGTCGGCGTGTTTCCAGGTTGTAGCACTGCTTGCACAGCCCGTCGCGATATCTCGGACCGTCGCAGAACGCAGACTTGCATGGACGTACTCGCAATTCTGAATCCTGTTGGATGTCTGGCGGATTGGTGATGTTTGGCGTCGGCTTCCCCTCGCCCTCCGGACGGCCTTCCGTATGCACGCCCGCAGGGGGTGGTGTGGTGTTCCGACGACGACCGTTCGTATTGCGCACCCGCTTACCGTCGTGCACTGCGCATGGGGCGTCGGGTTCACCGAGTCCGCCAGTCACAGCGTGCGGCGGAGAAACCAAGCATCGGATGCCCGATTCCCCTGTCAGCCAGCCTTTTTGGACGGCATGGGTGATTGCACGGCAAACCAGATCATCCCGCTTCCCGAGGATGCGCACCAATTCACCCGGCCCGAAACTCGCATGTCCGTTCCCAAGCTGCGATCCATACGCCAAGAAGGCCACCCGCATCCACAAGGGCAACTCACCATCGGCGGCACGTTCCCTCCACACATTTTGGTAATGGAACACACCAGGATTCTTTGCACTGAACCGCTTCAACGAACCTCGCCTTGCAGTCCACGGAACTGGGTACACACGTTGAGATTCTTAGAGCGGCGACCCAATTGCGCAGGTGGGGCGCTCGCGGGTTTGCACTCAGTGCAAATTGGGTTTGCACTGAGTGCAAATTGATTCACGGCCAGTCCTCCCCGCGCTTCTGACCCGCCAACCCGATCTTGACGATTTCGTGCCGCCCGTCACAGGCATGCCCGCACCCTGTGCTGTCGATCCACGCCATCGAACCCTTAGCGTCGGCCAGGTTCTCCCACAGTGTGACCGTCAGACCCCCGCACCACGCCATCACCGCGTACCGGCCGGTGCCCAACACCCAATGCAGTCGTGGGTAAGCACAGCGGAGGAAAGCGGACTCTAGGCGGTGGTGCCGGTCGCAGCGGTGCCGCGTGTAGACCTTGGCCCCGATGATCGTGGTCACCGTCCACCCCGAACCGTCGCGGCCTTCTGATCAGCCAGCCACGCGTCCAGATCAGCCTTGTCATACACCACCGACCGTCCCAGCGCGTAGGACCGTGGACCTAGGTCCATGTGCCGCCACCACCGCAAGGTGGCCACCGGCTTGCCCAGATACCGGGCTGCATCGGCTGTGTTGAGCCGTTCCATAGGAGTCGTGCACCTCTCCGCGCACCCCCAACGGGTACGCAACATCCAGCAGACGCCGCTTTCTCCCTTGCACCCGGCGTCCCGTGGGTGCCCAACTCCTACTAACAGGGTAACACACGGTCATCGTTGAGATCGTTTGAAGATGTTGGGCAACAAAGTAATTGGGGAAGTTGCACATTGCTTAGCTGATCTATCTACGCTCTAGCCGTTGACGACCGGAGTAGCATCCCGGCCCATGAGCACCACAAAGCGGAACCCCTCTGACCTCGGCTACATCGAGGACCGCTGGTACAGCGACGACGGCACGCCGAAGGCCCGCCACGGTCAGGGCAGGCGGTACCGCGCCCGGTGGGTCAACGACGACGGTAAGGAACGCTCGGAAAGCTTCACCTCAGAGAAGGCCGCCAAGGCACACCTCAAAGCAGTAGCGCGCGGTGAGTACACCAACGACCTCGGCAAGCTGACATTCCGCGAGTACTTCGACCAATGGTCACCACACCAGGTGTGGGCACCCGGCACCGTCAAGAAAGTCGACCAGGCCATCAACTCGGTGACGTTCGCCGACACCCGCCTGGACCGCCTGCGGCCCACACACATTCAAGCGTGGATCAAAGGCATGGCCGACAAACCGCTGGCCGCGAACACGATCCGCTCACGGTTCGATCACGTGCGCGCAGTCGTCCGAGCAGCGGTCGCGGATCGTGCCATCCCGTTCGACGTGACCGCCACGGTGACACTCCCCCGCGTCCGCCGCGCCGACGCGGCGATGGTCATTCCCACCACGGCACAGGTGGGTGCCGTGCTGCACCACGCCCCCGAGCGGTTCTCGGCGTTCGTGGCGGTGTGCGCGTTCGGCGGGCTGCGCCTCGGTGAGGCGGGCGGGTTGCGGGTGTCGGACATCAATTTCATGCGCCGCGAGATCCGCGTTCAACGCCAGGTGCAGATGGTGACCGGTGGCGGCGTGGACATCCGGCCACCCAAGTACGGCAGTGAGCGCACCGTCTACATCCCCAAGGACCTGGTGACCATCCTTGCCGAACACGTCCGTCTCCACGCTCGTGGTGACGATCCAGACCGGTATCTGTTCACCGACCAGAACGGGTTGGCGCTCCATCAGAACTCAGCCGGGTACCAGTGGGCCCGGACCCGCGATAAGGCCGGGGTGACATTCCGGCTGCACGATCTGCGGCACTTTTACGCCAGCGGCCTGATTGCGGCCGGGTGCGACGTGGTGACGGTGCAGCGGGCAATGGGCCACGGGTCGGCCAGCCTCACGCTGAACACCTACAGCCACCTGTGGCCGAAGGCGGAGGACCGCACGCGAAACGCTGCGGCCCAAATGCTCGGAGAGGCACTTACTGCGGCCCGAGTGCGGCCCCAGGCGCAGTAAGTGCCATCTCACCTGCTGGTTTACAGGATGTAGAGCATCTCCTGGTACGTCGGCAGCGGCCACAGGTCGTCGGCCACCACACCTTCCAGCGCGTCCGCGGCGGCACGCACCGCGTCCATCGCGGGCAGCAATGCCGACTGGGCATGCTTGGCCTCATCCAGCGCCGACTCCGCGGAATGGTCGGCCAGCGCCGCCTTCAACGTCGCCAGGCCCGCCGACAGCTCGGCGATCGGCTTCGAAACCCCTTCCAGCAGAGTGAGATCCGGCTCGATCCCAGCGGCCTTGAGCGTTGCGGCGTTCTGCGCTAACTCGGTCTGGTAGCGGATGGCAGCGGGCAGGATGACCGTCGTCCCCAGTTCCAGGGCGAGTTTGGCCTCCACCCCGATGGTCAGCGCGTACTGCTCGAGGCGCACCTCATAGCGGCTGTGCAGCTCCCGCTCGCTGAACACGCCGTACTTCTCGAACACCGCGACCGCCTCGGGCTTGATCAGCTCGGGGATGGCATCCAGGGTGGTCTTGAGATTCGGCAGGCCACGCTCGGCGGCCTCGATCTGCCAGTTGTCGGAGTAGCCGTCGCCGTTGAACACCACCGCGCCGTGCTCGGTGATGATGTCGGTGAGCAGCTGCTGCACGGCGGCGTCGAAGTCGGTGCCGTCGGCGACGGCCTTCTCCAGCACCGTGGCCATGTAGTCCAGCGAATCGGCCATGATCGTGTTCAGGATGATCATCGGGACGTTGATGGTCTGCCCCGAACCGGGCGCCCGGAACTCGAACCGGTTGCCGGTGAACGCGAACGGGCTGGTGCGGTTGCGGTCGCCCGGGTCGGTCGGCAGTTCCGGCAGGGTGTCGACGCCGATGATCATGCTGCCCTTACCCTTCGACGAGGTGGCAGCCCCCTTGGCGATCTGCTCGAACACATCGGCCAGCTGGGCCCCGAGGAAGATCGAGATGATCGCCGGCGGCGCCTCGTTCGCGCCGAGTCGGTGGTCGTTGGTGGCCGAGGCCACCGACACCCGCAGCAGGCCCGCGAACTTGTGCACGGCACGGATGACCGCCGCGCAGAACACCAGGAACTGAGCGTTCTCATGCGGGGTGTCGCCGGGCACCAGCAGACTGCCGAACTGGGCATTGCCCATCGAGAAGTTGACGTGCTTGCCGGAGCCGTTGACACCGGCGAACGGCTTCTCGTGGAACAGGCATTCCATGCCGTGCTTCTTGGCCACGTTGCGGAAGATGGTCATCAGCAGCTGCTGATGGTCGGCGGCGATATTTGCCCGCTCGAACATGGGCGCGATCTCGAACTGGCCGGGCGCGACCTCGTTGTGCCGCGTCTTGGCCGGGATGCCGAGCTTGAACAGCTCACGCTCGGTGTCCATCATGAAGCCGAGCACCCGCTCGGGAACGGCGCCGAAGTAGTGGTCGTCGAACTCCTGACCCTTGGGCGGCTTGGCCCCGAACAGCGTCCGGCCGGCGTTGATCAGGTCCGGCCGGGCCAGGAAGAAGTGCCGGTCAACCAGGAAGTACTCCTGCTCCGGACCGCAGAACGACACGATGTGGTCGAAATCCTTGTGCCCGAACAGCTTCAGGATTCGCTCGGCATGGGTGCCCATCGCCTGCTGGCTGCGCAGCAACGGGGTCTTGTAGTCCAGCGCCTCACCCGTCATGGACACGAACACCGTCGGGATGCACAGCGTGTTGCCGTTCGGGTTCTCCAGGATGTAGGCCGGGCTGGTGACGTCCCACCCGGTGTAGCCACGGGCCTCGAACGTCGAGCGCAGGCCACCGGACGGGAAGCTGGAGGCGTCCGGCTCACCCTGGATCAGGGTCTTGCCGGCGAACTCGGCCAGCGTCTGGCCGTCGGAGACCGGCTCCAGGAAGCTGTCGTGCTTCTCGGCGGTCAATCCGGTCATCGGGTAGAACACGTGCGCGTAGTGGGTGGCGCCCTTCTCCAGCGCCCAGTCCTTCATCGCCGCGGCGACGGCATCGGCGATCGCCGGATCGAGCTTGGCGCCCTTCTCGATGGTCGCGACGACCGACTTGTACACCGATTTGGGAAGCCGCAGTTGCATCTCGGCCTTGGTGAAGACGTTGGCCCCGAAGATCTCGCCGGGGGCCTCGGTCGGGTCGAAGCTGATGGCCGGCGGCACATAGCCCTCGACGTTGGTGATCGCCTGGAGGCGGACGGCATTACCACTCAATGGAGTTCCTATCGCTGCACGTGGTTGACCGACCCACGGTAGGAATCTTCGATGGCAAATTTGTTACGTGCGCGTCAAGGACGCGATTCGCTTGTAACAGACACGCACGATGCTTTCTTTGGCAAAGACGCTGATGCCGCGACCATCTGTCGGTGGTCGAATGTATGTTCGAATCATGTCGACGACCGCGTCCGAGGCCACCACATCCAAGGCCATGGCGGCCTTGCGCGCCGCCTACGAGGCCTTGGCGGCGTGCGACTTCCAGACGCTGACACGGGCCGAGTTGCTGGCCGTAATGGACGAGTTCGAAGCCCTCACCTGCTGTCTGCCCGCCCAGTCGCACCGGATGCTGGCGCAGCTGCAAGCCGACGGCACCCCGCAGGAGCTGGGCGCGAAGTCCTGGAATGCACTGCTGCGCATTCGTTGGCGGCTGTCCACCGCCGAGGCCGGCCGCCGCCTGGCCGAGGCCGCCGACCTGGGCCCGCGTCGGTCGTTGACGGGTGAGCCGCTGCCGCCGGCCTTGGCCGCCGTCGCCGCCGCGCAAGCCGCCGGGCTCATCAACGGTGGCCACGTCGATGTGCTGCGGGATGTCATCGACCGCCTGCCGGGATTCGTCGACACCACCACCCGGGAGCAGTTCGAGAACGACCTGGTGCGCATCGCCACCGGCGTGGGGCCCCAAGAACTCAAGGACACGGCCGAGCTGCGCCTGTTCCTGCTCGATCAGGACGGACCCGTACCCGAGGACGCCGAGCGCGAACGCAAGCGCGGGGTCACGATGGGCAAACAGGGCCGCGATGCGATGACGCCGGCCAGGGCGAACTTCACCCCGGAAGCGACGGCGGTCTTCGAGGTGCTCTTCGCCAAGTTCGCGGCGCCGGGGATGTGCAACCCGGCGGACGACGAACCGTGCATCTCCGGCACCCCGACCCAGGCGCAGATCGACAACGACCACCGCACCCCGGCCCAGCGCCGGCACGACGCGTTGATCGCCATCGGCCGGATCGCTCTGATGAGCGGTGAACTCGGTCAGCTCAACGGATTACCCGTCGCGGTGATCATCCGGACCACCTTGCAGGATCTGGAATCCCGCGCCGGGATCGGCGTCACCGGCGGCGGCACCAAGGTGCCCATCAGGGACGTCATCCGGCTGGCGGCCCATGCCAACCATCATCTGGCCGTGTTCGACAAGGCCACCGGCTCGGCCCTCGCCCTGTTCCGGGCGCGCCGTACCGCGTCGCGCGCACAGCGGATCATGCTCATCGCGCGCGACGGCGGCTGCACCAAACCGGGTTGCACCGTGGGTGCCTACGGCAGCGAAGTGCATCATGCGGTGGCCGACTGGGCACACGGCGGCAACACCAACGTGGACGAGATGGCGCTGGCCTGCGGGCCCGACAATCGCATGGTGCACCGCAACAGCGGCTACACCACCACGATCAACCGTCGCGGCGAGGTCGAATGGCAGCCGCCACCCTGGCTCGACCATGGCCAACAGCGGATCAACTATCTGCACCGGCCCGAGCTGCTCCTGAGGCCGGTCGACGGCGCCGGCACCGACCACGCCCACGGCGGTACGGGAATGCGCGGCCCGTGAATGCCGGCCCGCCCGGTTCCCGGGCCGCGACTCAGAGCGAGCGGGTCGCGGTGTCGATGCGTGCGCCGAGATCGATCCCCTCGGCCACGGCAACGAGGGCCGCCGCCACGATGGACGCCGGGGCGCGGTCGAGCACCACCAACCCGATCGCCGGGCTGGGGCCGTGTTTGACCATCGGCCGGGCGACGAAACCTGCGGGCACACCCAATTGCGGCAGCCAGGCGGTCGACGCGATGGTGGCCCGTCGGGCATGCGTCAGGTGCGCGTACAGCGCATCGACCGAATCCGCCTCCACGACCGGACGGTAGTGCACACCCTCGGCCGCCATGTTTGCGTCCAGGATGCGGCGATTACGCATCGTGGTGGTCAGCACGCACAACTCCAAACCGGCGGCGTCGGCCCAGCTCACCTCCGGCCGGCCAACCAGCGGATGATCCGCCGACGCGATCAGGACGTACTGCTCTCGGTACAACTCGACCGACCGAGTGCCCGGCGGTGCCTCGTCGTCCAGATACGTCAATCCGGCGTCGATCTCGAAATCGGCCAGCCGCCGGGCGATCTCACGCGATGACAACGCCTCGATACGCACCGACGCGGCCGGATTGCGGTGCAGGAACTCGGCGGTGATGAACGGACTGGCCGGCACCGCCGTCGGGATGGCACCCAGCCGTGCGGTGACGGTCAACCGCCCACGCATCCGGTCGAGATCGGCGAGCATCTCATCACGCTCGGCGATGATCCGCTGCGCCCAGGCCACCACCCGCTGCCCCTCCTCGGTGAAGCCCTCGAAACGGCGGCCGCGCTGCACGATCACGATGCCCAGATCGCGCTCCAGCCGGCGGATCGCCACCGACAGCGTCGGCTGGCTGATGTGACAGCGCGCGGCCGCCCGGCCGAAGTGCCGCTCGGCGGCCAGCGCCAGCAGATAGTCCAGGTGCTGCAACAACACATCTCCAGCCATCGGTTGACGATAGACGTCGGCTATCACTGCATGTCAAATACCAAATACCGGCCGCCGTCATCGTGGGCGAGCGGCCGGTTGCCGGGATTAGATTGGAAGGTATGACCAGTACCGAGGACATCGACGCGAACTACGACGAACGCGACGTCTCGGTCACCGCCGCCAAGCACGAGGCCGCCGGGGTGAAGGCCGTGATGGTCAGCATGCAGCGCGGCCTGGAGCAGATGGGGCCGGGCCGCACGCTGGCCGCGCTGTCCCGGCTGAACCAGCGGCACGGTTTCGACTGTCCCGGCTGTGCGTGGCCCGAGGAGCACGGCGGACGCAAGCTCGCCGAGTTCTGCGAGAACGGCGCCAAAGCCGTCGCCGAGGAGGCCACCAAACGACGTGTGACGGCCGACTTCTTCGCCAGGCATTCGGTGGCCGAGTTGGCCGAGAAGCCCGAGTACTGGCTGTCGCAGCAGGGCCGGTTGACCGAGCCGATGGTGTTGCGGCCGGGCGCGACGCACTACCAGCCGATCGACTGGGATGCCGCCTACCGGCTGATCGCCGACGAGCTGACTGCCCTGGACTCCCCCGACGAGGCGCTGTTCTACACCTCAGGACGCACCAGCAACGAGGCCGCGTTCCTGTACCAACTGCTGGTGCGCAGCTTCGGTACCAACAACCTTCCGGACTGTTCCAATATGTGCCACGAGTCCTCGGGTACCGCGCTGGTCGACTCGATCGGCATCGGCAAGGGTTCGGTCACCGTCGACGATGTCGAACATGCCGATCTGATCGTGATCGCCGGGCAGAACCCCGGCACCAACCATCCCCGCATGTTGTCGGTGCTGGAGAAGGCGAAAGGCAACGGCGCCAAGATCATTGCCATCAACCCGTTGCCAGAGGCCGGGTTGATGAGGTTCAAGGATCCGCAGAAGGTGCGCGGCGTCGTCGGACACGGCATCGCGATCGCCGACGAGTTCGTCCAGATCCGCATCGGCGGGGATATGGCGCTGTTCGCCGGGCTGGGCCGGTTGCTCCTGGAGGCCGAGGACACGGCACCGGGCACCATCGTGGACCGTGCGTTCGTGGATGCCCACTGCGCCGGTTTCGACGCCTACGAACGCCAGACCCGCGCCGTCGACCTCGACGTGGTGACCGAGGCGACCGGGGTCGACGACACCCAATTGCGCCGGGTGGCAGCGATGTTCGCGCAGTCACAACGAACGGTCATCTGCTGGGCGATGGGCCTGACCCAGCAACGGCACGCGGTGGCGACGATCGGCGAGGCCACCAACCTGTTGCTGATGCGCGGCATGATCGGCAAGCCGGGCGCCGGCGTGTGCCCGGTACGCGGACATTCCAACGTCCAGGGCGACCGCACCATGGGCATCTGGGAGAAGATGCCCGAGGCGTTCCTGGCGGCACTGGACGGCCGGTTCGGCATCACCACCCCGCGCAAGCCCGGCCACGACACCGTCGACGGTATCCGGGCCATGCGCGACGGCCAGGCCAAGACGTTCATCGGGATGGGCGGCAACTTCGTCTCTGCCACTCCCGACACCGCCGTCACCGAGGCCGCGCTGCGCAATTGCGCTCTGACAGTGCAGATCTCGACGAAGTTGAACCGCAGCCACCTGGTGCACGGCCGCACCGCGGTGATCCTGCCGACGCTGGGCCGCACCGACAAGGACTTCCAACGGGCCGGCAAACAGCTGGTGTCGGTGGAGGATTCGATGTCGATGGTGCATCTGTCGCGCGGTAACCTGCACCCGCCCAGCGATCAGGTGCGCAGCGAGGTGGCCATCGTCTGTCAGCTGGCCCGCACCCTGCTGGGCCCCGATCACCCGGTGCCGTGGGAGGCGTTCAACGACGACTACGACCTGATTCGCGACGCCATCGCCGACGTGGTCCCCGGCTGCACCGACTACAACGCCCGGGTGCGGCAGCCGGACGGCTTCCAGCTGCCGCATCCGCCGCGCGACGCCCGCGAATTCCCCACCCACACCGGCAAGGCGAACTTCTCGGTGTACCCGTTGGAGTGGGTCCCGGTGCCGCCGGGCCGGCTGGTGTTGCAGACACTGCGCAGCCACGACCAGTACAACACCACCATCTACGGTCTGGACGACCGGTACCGCGGCGTGAAGGGAGGCCGGCGGGTAGTGTTCGTCAACCCGGCCGATATCGCGGCGCTCGGTTTCCAGGACGGGGACCGGGTGAACCTCGTCTCGGAGTTCGAAGGCCAGGAGCGGCGGGCTGAGGACTTCCGCATCGTGGCGTACTCCACCCCGGCCGGCAACGCCGCCGCGTACTACCCGGAGACCAATCCCCTGGTGCCACTGGATCATACGGCCGTCAGGTCCAACACGCCGGTGTCCAAGGCTGTCGTCGTCAGGCTGGAACCATGGGCAGGGTGACCACCCGCCGGCCGATCAGCCACCACACCGCCGACGGGGTGGTGGCCAGGCCGGACACCCTTGTCGTCGAAGAGCCGTTGGAAATCCGGGTCAACGGCGCCCCGCTGACGGTCACCATGCGCACACCGGGCTCGGATATCGAACTGGCCCAGGGCTTTCTGCTCACCGAGGGCATCGTCAGCGACCGCGACGACATCGCCACGGTGCGATACTGCCAAGGCGCGACCGACGACGGTGTCAACACCTACAACGTCCTCGATGTCACCCTGGCCCCCGGTGTGCCTGCGCCAGACGTGGACCTGACCCGCAACTTCTACGCGACCTCGTCGTGCGGGGTGTGCGGGAAGGCGTCGCTGGAGGCGGTACGGCTGATCAGCCGGCACTCCCCTGGCGACGATCCGACCACGGTCGCACCGGAGGTGCTCAGCGCGCTGCCCGGTAAGCTCCGCAAGGCGCAGAAGGTGTTCGCCACCACCGGCGGCTTGCACGGGGCCGCGCTGTTCGACACCGACGGCACCGAACTGGTGGTCCGCGAAGACATCGGCCGGCACAACGCCGTCGACAAGGCCATCGGCTGGGCCCTGGAGACTCGGCGAATCCCGTTGTCGGGCACGGTACTTCTGGTCAGCGGTCGAGCCTCGTTCGAGCTGACCCAGAAGGCCGTGATGGCCGGAATCCCGATCCTGGCCGCCGTCTCGGCGCCGTCGTCACTCGCGGTGGACCTGGCCGCGCAGGCCGGGCTGACCCTGGTGGCGTTCCTACGCGGCGAGTCGATGAACGTCTACACCCGACCCGACCGCATCCGATAACGCCCCCTGAGATCTCCTCCCGTTCTCCACCCGATCTCCAAGCAGCCGGGCCCCACCCGCGGCGAGCATCGAAGGCATGCCAACGGTCCTCATCGCCTCCTGCCCACCGGTCGGCCACATCGGCCCCTTGCTCAACGTCGCTCGCGGCCTGGTGCTGCGCGGTGACCGCGTCACGGTACTGACCTCGGCCCGGCACGCCGACTCGATTCGCGCCACCGGTGCCGAGGCGCTGCCGCTGCCCAGCCTCGCCGACTTCGACGACAGTGCACTGGATGCCGACCAGCCAGGGCGCGCCGAAACCTCGGGGATCCGACGGGTGAACTTCGACATCAGGCACGTCTTCGTGCGGCCGCTGCCCTATCAGGCCGCGGCACTGGCAGATGCCCTGGCCACCAACACATTCGATGCGGTGCTCACCGACGCCTTCTTCCTCGGCGTCCTGCCGATGCTGCTCGGCGACCGTCGGGACCGTCCGCCGGTCCTGTCTTATACGACCACGCCCCTGCTTCTCACCAGTTGCGATACCGCCCCGAGCGGCATGGGCCTGCTACCGGGATCGGGCGTATCCGGCCGGCTCCGCAATCGCATCCTCAATCTGCTGGCGCAGCGCGTGCTGCTACGGCCGGCACATCGTTCGCTCGCGGCCATGCTCGACGTCCTGGGTCTGCCCGAGCCCGCCGCTTTCGTGCTCGATTCCGGCGTCCTGGCCGACCGGCTGATCGTGCCGACCGTGCCAGAGTTCGAGTATCCCCGCACCGACCTGCCCGCTCACGTCCGCTTCGTCGGCGCCGTCACACCGACGCCCACCACCGAGTTCCGGCCACCGGCATGGTGGGACCGCCTGGACGGAGACCGTCCGGTGGTGCATGTCACCCAGGGCACCGTGGACAACGCCGATCTGTCCCGCTTGATCGAGCCTGCCATCACCGCGCTGGCCGACGCGGATGTCACGGTGGTGGTCAGCACCGGAGGCCGGCCGGTGGACCGGATCGGGATTCCGTTGCCTGCCAATACCGTCGTAACCGAGTACGTTCCGCATGATCTGCTGCTCCCGAAAGTCGACGTGCTGGTGACCAACGGCGGTTACGGCGGGGTGCAGCGCGCCCTCGCGGCGGGGGTGCCTGTGGTGGTCGCGGGGAACACCGAAGACAAGCCCGAGGTCGCCGCCAAGGTCGAGTGGGCGGGAGCGGGTATCAACCTGCGCACCGGCACGCCGGCGGCCGACGCTGTCGGCGCGGCGGTCCGGGAAATCCTGGCGAGCGACCGCTATCTGCGCCGGGCTCGTGAGCTTGCGGCGGCGTTCGACCGAAGGGACGGGGTGGCCGAAATCGCGGCACTGGTGGACGAGGTGATCACCGAACACCGGGCTCCACAACGACGAAATGGCTGCGTTCCGGTGTGGAACACAGCCATTTCGTCGGTTTCGAAGAGTTAGGCGGTGCTTCAATGGCCTGACTTCTCAACGCGGCTCGTACCTCGCCGCTAGATCGGCGTCAGGCGGTCTTGTCCCGGCGCTCGGCCCGCGAGGGCTTGCGCGGCACGATGGTCGGCAGGACGTTGTCCAGCACGGTCTCCTTGGTGACAACCACCTTGGCGACATCGTCGCGGCTGGGGATGTCGTACATGGCGGGCTGCAAAACCTCTTCCATGATGGCGCGCAGGCCGCGGGCCCCGGTGCCGCGGTGGATGGCCTGGTCGGCGATGGCATCCAGCGCCTCGGGCGTCATCTCCAGCTCCACGCCGTCCATCTCGAACAGCCGGGTGTACTGCTTGACGAGCGCGTTCTTCGGCTTGGACAGGATCTGCACCAGCGATTCCTTGTCCAAGTTGGTCACCGAGGCGACAACCGGCAGGCGGCCGATGAACTCGGGGATCAGACCGAACTTGATCAGATCCTCGGGCATGACTTCAGCGAAGTGGTCCTGGGTGTCGATCTCGGCCTTGGAGTGCACCTCGGCGCCGAAGCCCAGGCCGCGCTTGCCGACGCGATCGGAGACGATCTTCTCCAGCCCGGCGAACGCACCCGCGACGATGAACAGCACGTTGGTGGTGTCGATCTGGATGAATTCCTGGTGCGGGTGCTTGCGGCCGCCCTGCGGCGGCACCGAGGCCTGGGTGCCTTCCAGGATCTTCAGCAGGGCCTGCTGCACACCCTCACCCGAGACGTCGCGAGTGATCGACGGGTTCTCGCTCTTGCGGGCGATCTTGTCGACCTCGTCGATGTAGATGATGCCGGTCTCGGCACGCTTGACGTCGTAATCGGCGGCCTGGATCAGCTTGAGCAGGATGTTCTCCACGTCTTCACCGACATAACCGGCTTCGGTGAGGGCGGTGGCGTCGGCGATGGCGAACGGCACGTTGAGCATCTTGGCCAGCGTCTGCGCCAGATAGGTCTTACCGCAGCCGGTGGGCCCGAGCATCAGGATGTTGGATTTGGCCAGCTCGACCGGCTCGGCGCGGGAATCGCGCGACTTCTCCTGCGCCTGGATGCGCTTGTAGTGGTTGTAGACCGCCACGGCCAAGGTCTTCTTGGCGGTGTCCTGGCCGATGACGTAGCCCTCGAGGAACTCGCGGATCTCGGCGGGCTTGGGCAGCTCGTCGAGTTTGACGTCGTCGGCGTCGGCGAGTTCCTCTTCGATGATCTCGTTGCACAGGTCGATGCACTCATCGCAGATGTACACGCCGGGACCCGCGATGAGCTTCTTGACTTGCTTCTGGCTCTTTCCACAGAACGAGCACTTCAGCAGGTCACCGCCGTCTCCAATGCGCGCCATGTGGGTGGGTCCTACTTCCTGTTGGCCTTCGGTTGCAACACCGCTTGGTGGGCTGCCCCGGGTGTTCACCCGACGCTACCCGTTCGCTCCATCCCGTTGCGACCGATAACACCGAATCGCGTGGGTGGTATTTGTTCGCGTGGAGGAGAACATATCCCTCCTCGCGGCTCGGCACCCGTCGGCGCGCGGACCGTGTCCCTGGCGTGTCGCCGGTGTAACGGAAACGCAGTCATCGAAGGTGCCTTCGCCGCGTTCCACGATACCGTGCGTGCTCACCGACAAAGGCGGAGATCACAGCCCTGCCTGGTGCCGTCGAAGACTCATCTGCAGCAGCTTTCCCATGGCTCTCGGTGGCCCCACCAGCAGACTCCCGGCCACCCCGATGAATCGCGCGAAAGTCCGACATGGGCGGACCCCGCGTGGGCGACGATCAGCTCATGACAAACACCACGAACAAAGCCGCCATCAGTCTCACCACCGGCTTGGAGGACGCGGAGAAGGTGACGGTGGCCTTCCTGGTCGCCGTCGGTGCCGCCGAATCGGGCCGCCCGACCATGATGTTCCTGACCAAGGAGGCCGTGCGACTGGCCGTGCCCGGGGTGGCCGTCGGTACCGCCTGTGACGGCTGCCCGCCGCTGTCGGACCTGCTGGCGCGCTATCAGAAGGCCGGCGGGCGCTACCTGGTCTGCCCGATCTGCGTCCAGTCCAAGCACCTGGACTCGAGCAACTTCATCGCCGGGGCCGAAGCGGGTGGCACAGTGCAGCTGTGGGAGTGGATCGGCGACGGAGCCACCACCTTCAGTTACTGAGCACCGTGTCCTGCCCGGAACGCGAAATTGCCGCTACGGCGCGTTCTTCTCGAACGTTCGCGCCGTAACGGCAATCTCGACGGGTGGATCTAGGCGTTCTGCGCCGACAGCTTCCGGTAGGCCAGCACGGTGTCGATGATCCCGTACTCCTTGGCTTCCTCGGCGGTGAGGATCTTGTCGCGGTCGGTGTCCTTGCGGATGACGGCCGGATCCTTACCGGTGTGCCGGGCCAGCGTGCTGTCCATCAGGCTGCGCATGCGCTCGATCTCGGCGGCCTGGATCTCCAGATCGGAGACCTGCCCCTGGATCGCCCCGCCGACGGCGGGCTGGTGGATGAGCACCCGGGCGTTGGGCAGCGCGAGCCGCTTGCCCGGGGTGCCGGCGGCCAGCAGCACCGCCGCGGCCGACGCGGCCTGCCCGAGGCAGACGGTCTGGATGTCGGCCCGGACGTACTGCATGGTGTCGTAGATCGCCATCAGCGAGGTGAACGAGCCACCGGGCGAGTTGATGTACATGGTGATGTCGCGATCGGGATCCAGCGACTCGAGCACCAGCAACTGGGCCATGATGTCGTTGGCCGAGGCGTCGTCGACCTGCACGCCGAGGAAGATGATGCGTTCCTCGAACAGCTTGTTGTACGGGTTGGACTCTTTGACGCCGAAACTGCTGTGCTCGATGAACGACGGCAGGATGTAGCGCGATTGCATCGGGTTCATTTGATACCTGCTCCTGGTCCGTCGCCGTTGACGCTGACGCTGGTGATGATGTGGTCGACGAAGCCGTACTCCAGGGCCTCCTTGGCGGTGAACCAGCGGTCGCGGTCGGCGTCAGCTTCCACCCGCTCCAACGTCTGGCCGGTGAACTCGGCGTTGAGCCGGTTCATCTCCTTCTTCGTCAACGCGAACTGCTCGGCCTGGATCGCGATGTCGGCCGCGCTACCACCGATGCCGGCGGACGGCTGGTGCATCATGATCCGCGCGTGCGGCAGGGCGTACCGCTTGCCTTTGGTGCCCGCGGCGAGCAGGAACTCGCCCATCGACGCCGCCAGACCCATGGCGTAGGTCGCCACGTCGCACGGCGCCAGCACCATGGTGTCGTAGATGGCCATCCCCGCGGTCACCGATCCACCCGGCGAGTTGATGTAGAGATGGATGTCCTTGGTGGGGTCCTCGGCAGCCAGCAGCAGAATCTGCGCGCACAGCCGATTGGCGATGTCGTCATCGACCTGGGTGCCCAGGAAGATGATGCGCTCGGCGAGCAACCGCTCATACACCGAGTCGATGAGGTTGAGCCCCGACGCGCCAGAACGCATGTCAGTCACGGCTGGATACCTGCTTTCTCGAGTTGTCGTACTCGTTCACCGACATTAACCAACGCGCGGCGAACCGCACGCCCGAGAGGGCGCGCGTTCGCTCACAGCGTCACTCGTCGGCGTCGTCGCCCTTGTCGTCATCCTTGGCTTCAGCCTTCTTCTCGGCCTTCTTCTTGGCCTTCTTGGCTGCCTTCTTCTCGGCCTTCTCCGCGTCGTCTTCCGCCGCGTCATCGGCCTCCGCCGCGGCCGGCTCGTCGTCACCCTCGATTTCGGCCTCGACAGGCTCGGCGCCACCGGACGGTCCGAAGAACTCGGCGGTGTCGATGACGTTTCCGTCGGTGTCGGTGACGGTCGCGCCGTGCACCACCGCGGCGATGGTCAGCCCGCGCCGCACGTCGGCGAACATGGCCGGCAGCTGGTTGTTCTGCTGCAGGAAGCCCAGCAGCTGCTGCGGCTCAAGCCCGTACTGGCGCGACATCAGCACCAGCCGCTCGGTCAAGTCGGCCTGCCCGACCTGGATGTCGAGCTTGTCGGCGATGGCGTCCATGAGCAGCTGCGTCTTGACGGCCTTCTCGGCATTGCTGCGGTTGTCCGCGTCGAACTCCTCGCGGCTGCTGCCCTGCTCGGTCAGCGACTCCTCGAACTTGCTCTCGTCGTGGTCGAGCCCGTGGATGGCGTTGTGCAGGGTGTCGTCGACCTGGGCCTGCACGATCGCCTCGGGCAGCGGGACCTCGACCTCGGCGAGCAGGGTCTCCAGCGCCTTGTCGCGGATCTGCTCGGCCTGCTGGATGCGCTTGGCGCGGCGCACCTGCTCGACGAGGTTCTCCTTGAGCTCGTCGATGGTGTCGAATTCGCTTGCCAGCTGCGCGAATTCGTCATCGGCCTCGGGCAGTTCACGCTGCTTGACCGAGTTCACCTTGACCGTCACCTCGGCCTCCCGGCCGGCGTGCGGGCCGGCGACGAGGGTGGTGGTGAAGACCTTGCTCTCGTCGGCTTTGAGACCGATGATCGCCTCGTCCAAGCCCTCGATGAGCTGGCCGGAACCGACCTCGTGGGACAGCCCTTCGGTCTTGGCCTCGGGCACGTCCTCGCCGTCGACGGTGGCCGACAGGTCGATCGAGACGAAGTCACCCTCGGCGGCGGGGCGCTCGACACCGGTCAGGGTGCCGAAGCGGGCGCGCAGGTTCTGCAGCTCGGTGTCGACCTCGTCGTCGCCGACCTCGATCGGGTCGACGGTGAACGTGAGCGACCCGAGGTCGGGCAGCTCGATCTCCGGCCGGATGTCCACCTCGGCGGTGAAGACCAGCTCCGCGTTGTCCTCGAGCTTGGTCACCTCGATCTCGGGCTGCCCGAGGGGCTGCACCTCGGCGCTGGTGACCGCCTCGCTGTAGCGACTCGGCAGCGCGTCGTTGACCACCTGCTCCAGCACCGCGCCGCGGCCGATGCGGGCCTCCAGGAGCTTGCGCGGCGCCTTGCCGGGCCGGAAGCCGGGCAGCCGGATCTGCTGGGCCAGCTGCTTGAAGGCCCGGTCGAAGTCCGGCTCCAGCTCGGCGAAGGGAACCTCGACGTTGATCCGAACCCGAGTGGGGCTCAGCTTCTCGACCGTGCTTTTCACTGCGTTACTCCTGTTTGCGTCTTCGGTGGCAGCACGGCACGCCAGGACGAAACAAGTCGTCTCCGGTGGCCCGCGCGCTTCGCGAACAGGGTAGTTGACCCGCTCGACCACCCGACACTTGGCGTCCCCGAGCAGGGCTGCGTACGTCGCGACGATCCGCAATACGACCAATCCGCGTCCGTTTGCGCACCGAATACACAGCAAATGTTCAAACGCCCTCGACGCGGGGAACCGTGTGTCACAGTCACCCCCCAAGGAGGTCCGTCGTGACTCAGCAGCGGCTCGTCAACACGAGCCCGATTGACGAATTCGCCCCGGAAGAAGTGGCGCTGCGCCCCAGGGACGCGCGGTTCAACTGGGAGAACACGCCTCTGCACTGGATGTCGGGTGATCCGTACGGCTCACACGCGGCCACGACGCTGAACCTGTTCTTGCCGGTCGCCGAGCGCTGGTTCGCCAAGCTGCTGACCGATTCGCTGGAGTACGTGCGCGACGAGCGGCTACGCGAGCAGATCATCGGCTTCATCGGTCAGGAGGCGATCCACGCCCGCACCCATGACGACGTGCTGGTGCAGTTCGTGCGCCAACACGGCATCGACCCGACGCCGTTCTTGGAGCAGCTGGAATGGGTGGCCGGTCAATACGACAAGCGGATGGAACGAGTCACCGGTTCGGGCCGGCGTAAGGCGCTGGCCTCGGGTACCCACGCGCTCAGCGCCGCCGAACACTTCACCGGCGTACTGGGCCACTGGTCGCTGAACAACGCGTGGGACAGCCTCGGGGTGGACCCCACCATGGCCGACCTGCTGCGCTGGCACGGCGCCGAAGAGGTGGAGCACCGGCACGTGTCCTACAACGTCGCCAAGTACTTCGGCATGGACTACTTCGCGCAGGCGGCGGCGGGTGTCATGGTCAGCGTGGCGTTCTTCGGACTGAGCCTGCGCGGGATCAAATTCCTGGTGCACGAGGATCCGTCGCTGCCGAACCTCGGCTATCTGCGGCTGGCGTGGAAGCTGCGCGCCTCCGGCAAGCGCGGGTCCATCCCCACCGTGCCCTACCTGGTCCGGTCCGGGCTGAAACTGCTGCGCCGGGATTACTCGCCGGTCGACGAGGGCAGCACTGCGCAGGCGGTCGCCTACCTGGCCGCCTCCCCCGCTGCCCGCGCCATGGCCGGATGAGCCGCTGGTCGCTGCGCGCGTTCCTCAAGCCCTACGTCGGGGATCCGCCACCGGGCTTGTATCGCACCACGGCACCGGATTTGTTGATCCGCGTCGCGGGGGCTGCGGTGCCGCATTTTCTGTCGGTGGTGACGCGTCTCGGCGGCGGTGCAGAGCTTCCGGAACTGCCGGCCGCGGTGAACCGGACGCCGATGCGGATCGCCGACCGGCGGACCGTCGCGGCCGACGGCCAGGTCGTGGCGCTGACGCTGACACCGCTGGACAGCGGCTCCGAGGTGCCACGCTGGAATCCGGGCGCCCACATCGACGTGCACCTGCCTTCCGGCCTCACTCGGCAATACTCGTTGTGCGGTGACCCGCAACGCCGCGGCGAGTACCGAATTGCCGTGCGGCACAGCCCAGAAGGCGGTGGCGGGTCGATCGAAGTGCACGGCCTGACCGTCGGCGCGCGCGTCGAGGTGAGCGACCCACGCAACGCCTTCATGATGCCGGTGCCCGGTTCGGCGTCGCGCACCACACGGCTACGTTTCATCGCCGGCGGAATCGGGATCACCCCGATCCTGCCGATGATCCGGCTGGCCGAACGCCAGGGGACACCGTGGACGCTGTGCTACACCGGCCGCAGCAGGGCCGCGCTGGCGTTCCTGGACGAACTGCTGCCCTACGGCGACAAGGTGCACCTGCGCACCGATGACGTGCACGGCTTGCCCAGCGCGCAGGTGTTGTTGGGGGACGTCGACCCGAGTACCGCGGTGTATGTGTGCGGGCCACCGCCGATGATCGATGTCGTCCTGCGCGGCATCCCGGTGGACTCCGGCGTCGAGGTGCACAGTGAGCGTTTCAGTGCCGCTCCGGTGGTCGACGGTGCACCGTTCGAGCTGGAACTGGCCCGCGGTGGCGCCGTGGTCGGCGTGGGAGCCGAGCAGAGCGCGCTGGCCGTGTTGCGCAATGCCGTTCCCACCGTGGCCTATTCGTGTCAGCAGGGGTACTGCGGGACCTGCGTCCAACGCGTCGTCTCCGGCGAGGTGGACCACCGCGACCAACTGCTCACCGCCGAGCAGCGGGAACTGGGCCAGATGCTGGTGTGTGTATCCCGGGCCAAGCACGCCGGTGAACGACTGGTGCTGGATCTGTAGAACGGACCGAGTCGGGGTGACAGGATTTGAACCTGCGGCCTTCCGCTCCCAAAGCGGATGCGCTACCAAGCTGCGCTACACCCCGTGTTTCGCTGCGGTCGGAATACTACGGGTTCAACACGCTGGGGCGTCAATTGGCTTTGTCTGCGCCCTCGCCGGTACAGTCTTGCGTTGCACGATCATGCGGGCGTAGCTCAATGGTAGAGCCCTAGTCTTCCAAACTAGCTACGCGGGTTCGATTCCCGTCGCCCGCTCCACAGAACCGGCCCACGCGGCCGGTTTTCTGGTTTTCCCAGGCTTCTCAGCCATCGGCTGACCCATTCAACGAATTTGCTGAGTGCCAGTCCGATCTCGATTTGCACCACGACCGCGTCGGATTCTCCATTCTGGCAATATCCTGTTTATTGACTGTGCAGACAATGCCCATCCGCGTCTTGGAGCGAATAATGAGAGCTCAGAGTTCAGGGCGCTTGAACAGGTAAGTCACATCGATATCGCCCCGTGCGGCCAGACTCAGCAACGTTTGCTAACGCAAGGTGTGCGCGATATAAGTATCCGATGACGGTGCAGCCGCTGCCCACGACGGAACACGAACATTCCGTGACTGACGTTTCCAAGAAGGTTGCTCCAGCGAACTGGCGCGACTCGAAGCGATATCTCTGGCTGCTCGTTCCGGCGACACCCGGCATGGTCGCGCTGTCCTGGCTTCTGGTGTGGACGACCGGGTGGAGCCCGTTCTGGTGGACGGGCGCCGTCCTGACCTTCGTGGTCATGCCGATCGTCGACCACGTGCTCGGCCGCGATACCCGGCACCGCGCCCCGGACGAGGCGTTGGCAGCACTGGAGAACGACCGGTACTACCGGGCGGCCACCCACCTCTACCTGCCCGCTCAGTACCTGTCGCTGATCTTCGCCTGCTGGCTGTGGGCGGGCGGCGGCTGGCTGCACATCTCCCCCGTCGGCAAATTGGGGCTGATGGTGGCCACCGGTGTGGTGGGCGGGGTCGCCAACAACGCCGCCCACGAACTCGGCCACAAACGTGGCCGGGCCGAGCGCTGGCTGAGCAAGGTGGCTCTGGCGCAGACCTGCTACGGGCAGTTCTACGTGGAGCATAACCGCGGCCACCACGTCCGAGTGGCCACCGCCGAGGATCCGGCCAGCGCCCGCTTCCGGGAGAACGTCTATGCGTTCGCCGTCCGGTCGGTGACCGGCAGTACCCGCTCGGCATGGCAGCTGGAAGCCAAACGTCTTGCCCGTCAAGGGCATTCGATGTGGTCCATGCGCAACGACGTGCTCAACGCCTGGCTGTTGAGCGCCGCGATGCTGGTGGGACTGACGGTCTGGTTCGGCGCGGTGGATCTACCCTGGCTGGCCGGCCAAGCGCTCGTCGGCATCTTCCTACTGGAGGCGATGAACTACGTGTCGCACTACGGTTTACGCCGCCGGCGGCTGGCATCGGGACGATACGAGCCACTGCGGCCTGCGCACTGCTGGAACAGCACCGCCGTCATGACCAACGTCTTCCTGCTCCACCTGCAGCGCCATTCCGATCACCATCTGCATCCACTGCGCCGGTTCCAGGCCGTGCGCGACACCGAACAGGCGCCCCAACTGCCGGGCGGGTATGTCGCGATGCTCGTGCTCTCGCTGTGCCCGCCCTTGTGGCGGCGGGTGATGGATCCGCGCGTGCTCGATGTCTACGGCGGCGATATCAGCCGCACCGCGCTGCGACCGCGCGATGCGAAACGCATCGCGCGGTCACAGGTGCGGGCCGATCAGGACTGAGAAGCCCGATTCCGGTCCGGGGCGCGGTCATTGGCACCCGGCTTCGCCGACCGGTCGCTCACGGCCCGCTCGCGGTGGCCACTCGGACGCTCGGCCGTGCCCCGCTGCTGGGAACGCGTGGACGCGCTGTCGCGCTCATCGCTCGCGCGGGTGGCCGGGCTAGCCGGCGTAGCCGGGGTTGCGGGCGTGGCCCGGGTCGCGTGGTTCGTCGACGTGGCCGGCGGCGCCGGGGTCGCCGGGGTGGCCGGGGTGGCCGGCTTTGCCGGGGCCGCAGGTGTCACCCGGGTGGGCTCAGGCTGTGAACCCGCCGTCGGCTCAGGTGACTCCTGTTGTGCGGCAACCCGATCGGGTTCGGCCTGAGTGGCGGCGATCAGCGGAGCCCGCAGCGAATCCCCGGTGGCCGGGCTGGTTTCGGCGCTCGCTGCCGTCGGTTGCGTTGTCGCCGTAGATGTTTCGGCCGCGTCCGAGGCAGTGTCGAGAGGCGCCATTCGCAGCATCGGCGTGGCCGTCGTAGCGGTCGATGTCGTTGTCGTGGTGCCCGGGTTCAGAGCCTGCTGCACCGACGCCGTCCAGCTGACCCAGGCGGCGGCCACCGAATCGGCCCAACTCTGCGCCGGATCAGTCGTCGTCGTCGGTGTCTGCACCGGCGCCGCGACCGGATCGGCCGGCTGCACATCCGGAACCTGCCCGCCGTGCTCGGCAATCCAGTTCCGGACCACCGCGGCCGCCTGCTTGGGTGTCCAGTCGTCCCGGAACAGTCCCCAGGTGTCCTCGACCTCGGTGGAGCTGGAGTTCTGGTCGACGAGTGAGTAGATGAACATCGGCCCCACCCCGTCCAGCGTCGACCAGGTGTCCATGAAGTCATTGATGAAGTCGGCCTGCTGCGCCTCCGAGACATACGAAGTCGGCAGGCCGTACTCGCTGGTCCAGATGAGCTTGGCGGCATCACCGTTCTCGTTCATCAGCTGGCGCATCGCCTCAAGCTGCCCCTCCGCCGAGATCGGATTTCCCACACCGTCGCCGAACTTCCAGTCGTAGTTGTACGGGTGATAGGACAACGCGTCGAAATACCCTGCCGCACCGGCGGCATACATGTCCTGAACGAACTCCACCGGACTGATGTTGATATCGCCGACGGTGCGCCCGGCCGTCACCACCCCGCCGACGACGGTTCCGCTGGGGTCGACCGCCTTGATCGCCGTGTACGCCGCCTTGAGCAACTCGGTGTACGCAGCGGGATCGGGCTTCGGATTCCAGAACACGTAACTCTGCGGTTCATTCCAGATCTCGTAGGCCGAGATGCGCGCACTCTCCGGGTCGCCGGTGCCCGCGCCGTATCGGGTGGCCAGCGCGCCCATGAAGGTGCCGAAGTCCGCGGGATCGTTCGGCGCCCCATAGGCCGAGGTCTGGTTGTCGGACGCCCACGTCGGCGTGCTGGTGACCGCGGCAAGGACGGCCATGCCGCGCGCCTCGGCGGCGTCGATCACCTTGTCCACGTTGGTCCAGTCGTAGACCCCGGGCGCCGGTTCGACCGCACGCCAGGGGACGAACATCCGGAACTGCGTGACACCGAGCGACTGCATGGTGTCCAGCGCGGTGTTCACTTCCTCCGGTGTCATGAAATACAGCTGGGACTCCGCGACACCGACGGCATCAGACGACGTGTCGATCGCCGCGGCGAGCGCCACGTCATAGGACGCCTGACGCAGTGCGGTGGGCGTCGGGGCGGGCGGCGCCGCCGCACCCATCAGAGTGGCCGCCAATAACGGCGCTGCCCCAAGCGCTATCGGTTTTGCTAGGCACTTCCATGAACCCCACATAATCCTTGCTCCAACCTTCTCCCGACCCATCACTTGTCGCGTTCTGCATCACAGCGCCGTGCTCTATGCGTTACCCGCGCAGCGCGGCTGTCAATCACGAGTCAGCAAACTTCTGCATCGGCAGAGAATCTTTGATGGGCTCGGTAAACCGGCGTGAACTGCGGATATATCGCCAATTAATTCACTTGTAAGTAAATACGCGGCGCCTGGATGGCAACCTGGCGGCGACTATCGGGCGAGGACGCGGGCAGGAATCACCATTGATCAGGCGGGCCGGCGGATGGCCCTCATTCGCGTCGACCGAATTCGCCAGCATGCCACATAGGAATTTGCTACAGCTATCTTTTCTTGCGGAAATCGCTCGATAGCCGTTCTCGCTCACGAATCGCTGCGTAACGAAAATCGGGGCCGCGCGTAGTGGGCGCGGGCCTTAGATTCGCTCTCAGCAAAGCGGCTCCGAGGCCGCAGACCAGGCGATTTCTGTCGGTACGCTGAAAGCCATGAATGGCGTCCTGCTCGTGCTCATCGTCCTGGTCATCGGCGCCATCGGCGCCGCGGTGTACTTCTCGCAGAAGGCATCCGGGCAGCGCAACGCCGCTTCGCTGGCTGACGCCAAGGCCGACGCCCGCCGGGTCATCGAACGGCTCGGGGGCCAGGTGTTCAATCTGACCGGCGCCGACGACGCGTCCAAACAGGCCCTGGCAGACGCCTCCGAGCGCTACACCGCGGCGTCCTCGCAGATCGATCAGGCCACCACCGCCAAGCAAGCACTGCTGGCGAAGGAGAGCGCCATCGAAGGCCTGTACTACGTCCGGGCCGCACGCACCGCCATGGGTATGGATCCGGGCCCCGAGCTGGAGACGCTCACCGGCCAACGCTCGGCCGGCGCGGTCACCGAGGATCGCCGAATCCAGTTCGACGGTAAGGAGATCGAGGCCTCACCCACCCCGTCACAGCGCACCCCGAACTACTACCCCGGCGGCCGCGTCGCCGGTCGCCCGGTGCCCGCCGGCTGGTACTCCGAACCCTGGTGGAAACCGGCCCTGATCGCCGGCGCCTGGGGTGTGGGCTCGGTCCTGCTGTTCGACGCATTGTTCTCCGGCATGCACGGAGTCGATTACGGCGCACAGGGTTTCGAGAACGGCTACGGTGACGGCTTCCAGCAGGGCTTCGAGCAGGGCGAGCAGGCCGGCCTCGACCAGGGTGGCCAGGATATGGGCGCCGACGGCGGCTGGGGCGGTGACAGCTGGGGCGGCGGCAACGGTTTCGACGGGGGTGGCGACTTCGGCGGATTCGACGGCGGCGGCGACTTCGGCGGATTCGACTTCTGATCCGCTTACGCTGATCGCCATGAACGGCATCCTGCTGATCCTCATCCTGTTCGTCATCGCCGGCATCGGTCTGCTGGTGTACACGTCCTCGAAGGCGGCAGGCAGCCGCAACGCCGCCACGCTGGCCGATGCCAAGGCCGACGCGCGCCGGGTCATCGAACGGCTCGGGGGCCAGGTGTTCAATCTGACCGGCACCGACGACGCGTCCAAACAGGCCCTGGCCGATGCCTCCGAGCGCTACAACGCCGCGGCGTCGCAGATCGATCAGGCCACCACGGCGCGCCAGGCGGCGCTGGCCAAGGAGAGTGCGATCGAGGGGCTGTACTACGTCCGGGCCGCGCGGGCCGCGATGGGCCTGGATCCGGGACCGGAGCTGGAGACGCTGAGCGGTCAGCGGGCGGCGGGTGCGGTCACCCAGGACCGGCGTGTGACGGTGGAGGGCAGGCAGATCGAGGCCTCGCCCACCCCGTCGCCGCGCACGCCGAACTACTACCCCGGCGGCCGGGTCGCCGGCCGCCCGGTGCCCGCCGGCTGGTACTCCGAACCCTGGTGGAAACCGGCCCTGATCGCCGGCGCCTGGGGTGTGGGCTCGGTCCTGCTGTTCGACGCGCTGTTCGACGGCATGCACGGAGTCGATTACGGCGCACAGGGTTTCGAGAATGGCTATGGCACCGGGTTCGATCAGGGTTTTCAGCAGGGGTTCGACCAGGGCAACGGCTCCGACGGCGTCTGGGACACCGGCAGCGGCAGCTGGGACGGCGGCAACTCCGGCTGCAGCGGGTCCAGTTGCAGTGGGTCCAGTTGTGGTGGCGGTGGCTGCGGCGGCAGCTAGAGCCGGCTTTCCAGGCGGGACGATACCCCGGCCTCCTGCAGGTCCAGCCGCTCCAGCATGGCGCGCACCGCTTCGTCTTCGATGTGGCCTTCGTCGCGCTCGGTGATGAGCGCCGCCCGCTGCGCGGACAGCACGTCGCGGTAGAGCGCCGAGAACACCTTCGCGCGTTTGGTCGGCGCCTCGGGATCGGGCATCTCCTCGACATCCTCCGAGTGCCTGGCGATCGCCGTGCGGATCTCGGCAAGCACCTGCGGATCCATCCCCTCGGGCGGGTTGTCCCGGAACTCCGCCAGCACCCGGTCGGCCGCGGCGTGCACCACCCGTTCGGCCTTCAGTTCCTCCTCCCGGTCGGCGGCGTGGTCGTCGTTGAACCGGGACAGCTGGAGGCGGCGGATCAGCCACGGCAGCGACCACCCCTGGATCAGCAAGGTGCCGACGCTCACCACGAAGGCGATGGCCTGGATGGTGGCGCGCTCGGGAAACGGGTCCCCGTCCATGGTCGTCGCGGGAATCGCGGCCGCCGCGGCAAGGGTGACCACGCCCCGCATCCCGGTCCAGGACACCACCACGTTCTCCTGCCAGGACAGCGTGCGCCGGTCGATGCGCGAGCGCCACTTGCCCGGCGGCTTGCGTCGGGTCCCGACCGCGCCACGCGCCCGCGCCGGCGCCGGCACACTGAGCCGCGTCTCCACGTGGCGGAACAGCTTGTTGCGACCGAACATCGCGAACACCGACAGCGGCCGGATGGCCAGCACGATCACCAGCACGATTGCCGAGGCGATGGCCACCTCCATCAGCGACTCGTGGGCTTCGCGCAGATCCTCCAACACGAACCGCAGATGCAAGCCGATATAGGCGAACACGAACGCTTCCAGCAGCACGTCGACGGAGTTCCACACGTACCGCTCCTGCAGCCGGGTCTGATAGCCGGCACCCAGGGTGCCGTTGCCCACCACGAAACCGGCGACGACGACCGCCAGCACACCGGAGGCGTGCAGTTCCTCGGCGGCGATGAACGCCCCGAACGGCACGACCAGGCCCTGCACCGTCTCCAGGCCCGGATTGGCCAGCCGGCGGCGGATCCACAGGGTGACGTAGCCGAGCGCGGCGCCGACGAGCGGCCCGACCACCGCGCTGTACCCGAAGAGCAGGAACGGATTTTCGATGAAGGTGTGGCTGCCGGCCACCTGCGCGACGGCGACCGAGAACAACGCCAGCGCGGCCGCGTCGTTGATCAGGCTCTCACCGGTCAGGATGGCCATCACGCGTTTGGGCAGGCCGAGTTTGCGGCCCACCGCGACCGCGGTGACGGCATCGGGTGGCGCCACGATGGCGCCGAGCACCAGCGCCGTGCCGAAGGTCAACGGCACCAAGGCCAGCCAGGAGGACACCGCGGCGACCGCGAATGCGCTGATCACCACCAGGCCGACACCCAGGCCGAGGATCGGGCGGATGTTGCGCAGGAACGTCGGGAACGAGAAGTCCAGGGCGGCCGAATACAGCAGGGGCGGCAGTACCACCGTCAGCAGGATGTGCGAATCGAGTTCGGGTGCTTCGAATCCGGGCAGGAACGATACGGCGATGCCGACGACCACGATCATCAGGGCGGGTTCGAAGCCACGACGGTGGGCGATGGCGGTGACCAGGATGGCTCCGACGACGACAAGGATCAGTTCCACGTACTGATTGTCCCGTAGTCCGGTCGGACGCTCCGCCCAACCAGTAGAGGTCACAAGCACGGCGGGGCTCACCACAAAACTGAGGCTCCCCGTCTAGAATAACGACTCGGGATTAGACCCATGATCTGAAGCCCGCCAGCGATTAGACGGTGACCTCCGCAGGTCGAGGTCGCACATTACGAACGAAAAGGCATTGGCGCCAGTTGATCAGTAAAATGCGGATGGTCAATTTTAAAGGTTTTGAGAACTTCACGTTGAACCTTGGCGGACGAACCTCAATCCTTGTCGGACCGAATAATGCCGGCAAAAGCACAGCGATCGGCGCACTTCGACTAAGTGCACATTTACTCTCATACTCGAAAATGCGTAAATCAGATTTTACAACCCTTGATACTCTGCGCGGTCGGAGTGTTCATGCATATCGTCTGTCTTCGGCTCCAGCTGAGTTCATTGCAGAAAATATTGCACACGAATTTCGGGAAGTCGAGGCTCGCGTAGAGATACAATTCAAGAACCGAGCGGCATTGTACATTGTTTGGCCAATTGACGATCAACCGTTCTACTACCTTGAGCACATAGCGGGCGCCCAACCCCCATCCCTTCAGGTGACCCGGCGCGATTACCCCTCGGTAGGCGTGGTGCAAACATTGACACCTGTCGAGCATCGCGAAACAGTTCTGTCCGAAGACCATATCAAGAAGAGCATCGGAACAAGGCTAGCGAGCAAGCACTTCAGAAACCAGTTGTATTTGACTCAAGCTAACGACCCAGAGGGCTACAGCCAGTACATTGAATTCGCTTTACAGCATACGCCGGAACTGACCGGAATTGAGGTTGTCCGCTCAAAATATAATGCCGACCTCGACTTATTTTTTACCGAATATAAATCGCGCGTAGAGAAAGAAATATATTGGGCAGGCGACGGCCTTCAGATTTGGCTTCAGCTACTTTTCCACATTTGGAGGCTTAGGAACTGCAATTCGATTATTCTCGATGAACCCGACGTCTACTTGCATCCTGACTTACAACGAAGACTAGTGGGCATACTAGAGGACCTCTCATCTCAGGTGATCCTCTCAACGCATGCACCCGAAATACTTGCGGAGTCGAGCAGAGACGCAGTCGTGCTTCTCGATCGCACACGTCGTTCTTCGAAGAAGGTCTCTTCAGCCGCCGATCTTTCAGCGCTAAATAACGCACTCGGTTCTGGCTTCAACTTAAGGCTCGCAAAAGCCCTTCGTTCGAAAACTGTTTTGTTTGTCGAAGGGAAAGATATGAAGATACTCTCAAATTTGGCGCGAACAATAGGCGCCACAAATTTTCATCGCGAGAACGGCTTGACAGTCATCCCGATGGGGGGATCGTCTAAGCGGAGGCTTGCGGAGTCATTCGGCTGGGTAAACAAAACCTTACTCGATTCTTCAGTTCGCGTAGCGGTGTACTTGGACCGCGACTACCTAGATCAAGATGCGGTAAATAAAATCCTCAAAGAATTTCAACAAAACTCGATCGTCGGATGGCGAGTCCCCGTTTCCGAGTCCACCCGGTTCTGGAGTCGGGGTGGTGTGATCCAGATTCAATTGATGCTGCAGGCCATCGGGGTGTGGGTACACCTGCAGACGGCAGCGTACTCGGCTGGCGTGCGGTAACCCAGTGCCGAGTGGCGGTGCCCGGTGTTGTGTTCTGTCTTGAAGTCACCAATGACCACGCGGGCTTCGAGCAGGGTGTTCCAGTGGTTGCGGTTGAGGCACTCCTTGCGTAGTCGGTTGTTGAACGATTCGATGTGTCCGTTGTTCCACGGCGTCCCCGGCGGGATATACGACATGCCAGTCCGACCGTCGCAGAACCGTTGCAGCGCTTGAGAAATGAACTCCGGACCGTTATCCATTCGCAGCACCCTCGGCGGGCCGCCGGTGGCGGCGAACACCTTCTTCAACTCCTCAACGAGCCGGTCGGCGGTGATCGACCGCTCAACGATGTGCAGAAGGGAGACGCGGGTGTGCTCGTCGAGCATCGAGGCGATCTTGATGGCCTTGCCGTCGATGGTGGAGTCGAACTGGAAGTCGATCGCCCACACCACGTTCGGGGCATCAGCCTCGACTGGCGGGATCGAGGCCACCCCGGCCCGCTTGCGCGGACTGTGTACCCGCACCTGCAGCCCTTCCTCGCGCCACAGGCGGTGGACTTTCTTTTTGTTGACCTCGCGGCGTTCGTCGTAGCGCAACGCCGCCCAGGCACGCCGAAACCCATGGCAGGGGTGTTTGGTGGCGTAGGAACGCAGCCAGGCCCGCATCTCGGTATCGGGATCAGCCGGTGTCTGTGCCTGAGGGAGTCGGCGGCAGGTGGAGCGAGCCAGCCCAACAGCTTTGCACGCCAGCCGTTCCGACATGCCCATCGTGGTGGTGAGCATGTCGACGGCGCGGCGCTTGGCAGCTGGGCTCAGAATTTTCCCTTCGCGACCTCCCGCAAGGCGTCTTTGACCAGCTCAGCCTCGGCCAACAGCCGCTTCAATCGGGCGTTCTGCTCCCGCAGCTCCTTAAGCTCTTTGGCGGCGTCGGTGTCCATGCCGCCGTAGGCGCGGCGCCAGTTGTACAACGTCGCCGGCGAGACTTCGAGCTCGGCAGCGATCTCCTCGCCGGTCTTGCCCTCCGCGGCCAGTTCGTCCGCGCGGCGCAGTTTGCGCACGATGTCTTCTGCGGAGTTCCGCTTCCGACCAGCCATACGTTCATCGTCCCTTCTCGCCCACCATCGGGCTACAGGACTCTAGAACTCGCTGGACTCGTTCACCGGGAACACGCCACGGACACGTTTGGAACCGTAGCGAACTAGAAAGTTATCTAATTTCTCCTACATGCATTGCGCGTCTAAGCGACCTAGGTGTTGACCAGGTAACTCTACTGCTGGACGATGCATACGAAAGCCTGAAGGAGGCATCTTACGCGCAGATATTGGCACAGGCCTTAGAAAGGAGCAAGCCGCTAGGAGAGCACACGTCAACGACTATTTCGAGGACACATATAGAGTTTGAAGAACGCTGGAAGGATCCATCTTGGCGGCTCTCAATTGTCCCCGGAAAGGATGTGCTGAGTAAGATTAATCAATCGATTCAAAAGTCAGGGGGAAAGGCGGTAAGCGCTCGCGCCTTATCGGTCCGGCTACACCTGAACGAGATCCCCGACGAGATGATCACTGCAATCACAACGATCGAAGACATGCTCCAAAGCTAGGACTGGCAGTTCGGGCACCAGAAGACGTTGCGCGCCTCCAGTTCGGCGGTGCGGATGGTGGTGCCGCACACCCGGCACGGATCCCCCGCCCGGCGGTACACGTAGGTGCGCGGCCGGCCCTCGCGATAGGACGGGGCGCCATGGTCGTCCTCCGGGCGCACGACCACGATCTTGCCGCGCCGCACCCCGACCTTCATCAGCGCCACCAGATCGGTCCACATGTCCCCGAACTCGCGTGCGTCGATATGGGTGCCGGGGCGGTAGGGGTCGATCCGATGCCGGAACAGCAGTTCGCTGCGATAGACATTGCCGACCCCGGCCAGCACCGTCTGGTCCATCAGCAGACCGCCGATGGTTCTGCGGGACTTGGCGATTCGCTTCCATGCCAGCTCTGGGTCGGCGTCGGAACGCAGCGGGTCCGGGCCGAGCCGGGCCACCACGTCGTCGACGCTGGGCTCGTCGATCAGCTCGCAGACGGTAGGCCCGCGCAGGTCGGTGCCGTACTCGGCGCCCACCATCCGCATCCGGACCTGACCGACCGGCAGCGGTAGCGGTACCGGCGCCTCGGTGAAACTGCCGTACAGCCCGAGGTGCACGTGCACCACCGCGCCGCCGGCGTAGTGGTGGAACAGGTGCTTACCCCAGGCGTCGGCCTTGCGCAGCACCTGTCCGTTGACGGCGGCGGCGTCGGGGAACTTGCCCTGCGGGCTGGACACCGTCACCGGTGCGCGTCCGAACCGCTTCTGATGCAACCGGGCCAGCCGGTGCAGGGTGTGCCCCTCTGGCATCGATCGGGCCGTAGATCAGGCGGGTGCGCCCGGGACCGGCGGCGCGATGTGGTCCTTCTCGTACTGGGCCAGGATGTCGATCCGGCGCTGGTGCCGCTCGGCTTCCGACCACGGCGTGGACAGGAAGGCATCGACGATGGCCAGCGCTTCCTCGGTGGTGTGCATGCGACCACCGATGCCGACCAGCTGGGCGTTGTTGTGTTGGCGGGCCAACTGCGCGGTCTCGACGCTCCACGCCAGGGCGCACCGGGCGCCGGGCACCTTGTTGGCCGCGATCTGTTCGCCGTTGCCCGAGCCGCCCAGCACGATGCCGAGGCTCTCCGGGTCGTTGACGGTCTTGATGGCGGCGGCGATGCAGAACGCCGGGTAATCGTCGTCGGCGTCGTAGGCGTAGGCGCCGCAGTCGATCGGCTCGTGGCCGCTCTTGAGCAGGTGGTCGATGATCGTTTTCTTGAATTCGAATCCGGCGTGGTCGGCACCGATGTAGACGCGCATGGCGGTAACCCTAACCTGTCAGCGTTTCGCCACCAGAGCGTCGACCAGGAGGTCGAGCAGGCGGGCGGCCTGCCGGGGGGACCTGCTGGCCAGCACGATGCCCAACATGCTCGTCACGACGTCGTCGGGGTCGACGTCGTCGCGCAGGCTGCCGTCCTGGGCACCCGCGCCGAGCAGGGCCGACATCGCACCGACGATGGCCTCCCTGGTCTGACTGGGTTGCACCACCCCGGAGGCGAACATCGCCTGCAGCGATTCGGCCATCCCGCGCTTGGCGGCGACGAAGGTGGCATACCGGTCCATCCAGTGTCGCAGCGCCGGCGCCGGGTCATGCCGCTGCAACAGCTCGTCGGCCGACGCCGCGACCTCCGCGAGCTCGGTGGAGTAGACCGCCTCGATCAGCGCCTCCCGGGTGGGGAAGTGCCGATACAACGTCCCGATGCCGACGCCGGCGTCGCGGGCGATGGCCTCCAACGAGACCGGTCCGTCGGCCGTGGCGAACGCCGCGGCCGCGGTCGCCAGCAGCCGGGCGCGGTTGCGCCGGGCATCGGACCGTTCCGCCATAGCGGAGGCACCTCCGTTTTGTTACGGTGAAAGCGGAGGTTCCTCCGCATCGCTGTCCAGTATGACATTCCAGGAGCTCGGCATGACCACCTCACACCCCGGCGGTACCGGCACCCTCGGCCAGCACGCCGTCGCCCGAATCGGCTACGGCGCCATGGGACTCGAGCACGACGTCCCCCATGACGACGCGGTGGCGGTATTGCGCAGAGCCGTCGCGCTGGGCGTCAACCACATCGACACGGCGTCCTTCTACGCCGACGGCGTGGTGAACCGGCGCATCCGGGATGCGCTCTCGCCGTATGCCGACGACCTGGTGATCGTCAGCAAGGTCGGCGCCCGGTCCGCCACCTCCGGACCGCTCCCGCTGGCGCTGGCCCAGCAACCGGCCGAGCTACGCGCCGCTGTCGAACTGGACCTGGCCGGGCTGGGACTGGAACGAATCCCGGTGGTCAACCTGCGCCGGGCCGACCTGGGGCCGGGCCTGATCGCCGAGGGCGACCAGATCGTCGACCTGGACCACCAACTGGCCGAGCTGATCACGTTGCGCGACGAGGGCAAGATCGGCGCCATCGGCATCAGCAATGTCGACCTGGCCACCCTGCACCGCGCACTGCCGGCCGGGATCGTGTGCGTTCAGAACGCCTACAACATCCTCAATCGCACGCACGAGGACGAACTGGCGCTGTGCACCCAGCGGGGCATCGCCTGGGTACCGTTCTTTCCGCTGGGCTCGGCTTTTCCCCGCTTCCCCAAGGTCGCGGACAACGTTGTGGTGCAACGCATCGCGAGTGAGCTCGGCGTCACCGGCGCCCAGGTCGGGCTGGCCTGGCTGCTGGCGCACGCCCCGAACATCCTGCTCATCGCCGGCACCTCCAAGGTGGCACACCTGGAGCAGAACCTGGCCGCCGGCGATATCGCGTTCAGCTCCGAACAGTTGGCGGCACTGGACGCCGTCGCGGCCGAACTACCCGATGGTGATGGCGTCGAGGCGTTCCTTGATGAACGCCGATGACGTCACCGGATCCAGGCCGGCGACCTTGCCGATCGGCGGCTCCAGCGGCGTGACCAGAGCGTCGTGGTTGGCCTCGTAGAAGTAGATGAGCGAGACGAGATCCTCTTCCGGTGCATGTGGCTGCGGCGGCAGCACGCGGTGCCGGCCCGACGGCCACCGCCGTCCGCTCCAATACTCCAGCAGATCACCGATGTTCACCGTGAGCGCGCCCGGCTGCCACGGCGCGTCCTCCCACCCCGCCGCCTCCGAGAAGACCTGCAGTCCCCCGGCACCCGGCTCGCGGTCCAGCACCGTCACGGTGCCGAAATCGGTGTGCGGCCCGATCCGGAACTGCCCCGGCTCGGGCTCACCCACCACGCTCACCGGCGGGTAATGGTTGATGTTCATCGTCCACGTCGGCCGATCGGCCAGCGCGGCAAAGGGATTCGCGGGTAAGCCCAGCGCGTGGGCGAACAGGGCCAACAGATCGTCGGACACCTTGCGCATCTGGGCGGTGTATTCGGCCACCAGGCCCTGCAGACGCGGCACCTCGGCGGGCCACACGTTGGGTGCGAACCAGATCCGGTCCACCTCGGGATCACCGGTCGCGGTCTCCGCGCCCAGGCTGTAGCTCTCCTTCAGGTCCGGCGGGGTCTCGGTGCCCTCGGCGTAGCCGTTGGCCTCCGCACCCGGGCCGATCCAACCGTGCCCACCGACCGGCACCGAGTAGCGCCGCTTCACCTCGTCGGGCAGGGCGAAGAACTCCCGGGCCGCGGCCCGCACACCGGCGGCCAGTTCCGGATCCACCCCATGTCCGGTGATCACGATGAACCCGGCCCGCTGCAGACCCTCGTCCACCTCCACCGCCAGCGCGTCGGCATCGGCACCGCCGGCATACCAACGGGAAATATCCACCGTCGCAATGGCACTCATTCGCCGATATCCTCCGCCCACAGTTCCGGCTTGGCGGCGATGAACTCTTCCATCATCGCCACGCATCGTTCGTCGTCCAGCAGCGTAACCGCCACCCCGTGCTCGGCCAGCCAGTCGTGGCCGCCGTGAAAAGTGCGGGCCTCCCCGATCACCACCGCACCGATGTTGAACTGCCGCACCAGCCCGCTGCAGTACCAGCACGGCGACAGGGTGGTGACCATCACGGTGGACCGGTAACCGCGCTGACGGCCCGCAGCCCGGAACGCATCGGTCTCGGCGTGCACCGACGGATCATCGTTCTGCACCCGGCGGTTGTGCCCGGCACCCAGCAACTCCCCGTCCGCACTGAACAACGCCGCACCGATCGGGATCCCACCCTCGGACAATCCTTTTCGGGCTTCCTCGACCGCGACGTCGAGCATCTGCTCCGGTGTCATACCAGGGCACGCTCCGCGGCGACCTTGGACCGGCACAGCACCAGGTAGCTCGCGCCGGCGATCAGGAAGCCGACGAAGAAGGTGATGTCACCGAGCTGGGGCACCCCGCGGGCGATGAAGCCGACAAACTTCTCCTGGTTGGAGAACAACAGCACCGAGACCACCAGGCCGAGCAGGAATGCCGACAGCCCTGGCCAGTTCGCATACGAGCGGTCGTACAGGAATCCGGCGACCGACTGCCCGCGGCGCAGGTACTGGTCGGCGAACACCACGCCCAGCCACGGCCCGATCCAATACGCGATGATCAACAGGAACGCCTCATAGCTGGCCGCGGCGTCAGCCAGGGCCCACCAGGCGATCAGGAATCCCGCCACCCCGAAGAACACGGTGACCAACGCGCGCGCCACGTGGTGCGGCAGCTTGATCCCGATGGTGACGAACGCCATGGCGCCGGAGTACACGTTGATCGCATTGGCAGCCACCGCACCGATCGCGATGGCCAGCAGCGTCAGCTTCGCCAGCCAGGAGCCCAGCTCGGAGGTGAACGCCTCGGTGGGATTCTCCGACAGGGCCGGACCGATGGTCACCGACGCGGCGCCGACCACCTCCAGCACCACACACGACACGAAAAGTCCTGCGGCGGCGAACCACCCGGTGCGTTTGGTGTTCACACTGGACGGCAGGTAGCGGGTGTAGTCAGCGGCGTACGGCGTCCAGCCGGCGGCGTAACCGAACGTGGTGCCGACCGTCAAGAGGAAGCCACCAAGGCCGCCGACGCCGCCCTCCACGGCCGGCGCACCCGGATGGGACTTGGCCAGGATGGCCACCGAGGTGATCACGAAGATGACCGCAAGCACCGGGAAGGCCCACCGCTCGAAGGCCTGCACCAGGTTGTGCCCGAAGAAGGCCAGCGCGGTCTGCAACACCACGATGATCACCAAGGCCAGTAGCGGACCGATATGGAACAGGGTGGACAGCGCGAAGGCCCCGCTGACACTGTTGGTGGCGAACCAGCCGACCCCGGCCGTCACCGACATCAGCACCGCGGGAACCACATTGCCTTTGAACCCGAAGGGCAACCGGCCCAACACCATCTGCGGGACCCCGTGCAGCGGTCCGCGCGCCGACAGGAAGTAGTGCGCAATGGCACCGAGCCCGGTGCCCACCACGATCCCGGCGACGGCCTGCCAGAACGTCATGCCGTAGTAGGCGACCGCGAGGACGCCGACGAAGATGGTGGCGAATTCGAGGTTGGGCGAGGTCCACGTCCAGAACAACTGACTGGGCTTGCCGTGCCGGTCGGCCTCTGCGATGAACTCATTCCCGCCGGGTTCGACTGCTGCGATCTTGTCTCGATAGGACCCGTCGGTGGTGGGTTCGGCCGCTGTCATGAGAGGTACTTTCTCATCTCGCACCGCGGCGCGCAGTGCGGATCAGCCGGTTATGTGCGAGGGTTGCCGGCGGAATCCTCGATGAACATCCGGCATCGCGACCGATTCCGCATGTCAGACGCCTAGTCGAACTCGGGTGACTCCGTCCGCGTGCGCTTGAGCTCCCAAAAGTGCGGGTAGGCGGCGAAGATCACCGAGGCGTCCCACAGCTTGCCGGCCTCTTCGCCCCGCGGGATGCGGGAGAGCACCGGGCCGAAGAACGCCGTCTTGTTCACGTGAATGGTCGGCGTGCCGACATCCGGGCCGACCGGGTCCATGCCCTCGTGGTGACTCTTGCGCAGCGGCTCGTCGAACTTGTCACTGGTGGCCGCCTCGACCAGTTCGGCGGGCAAGCCCAACTCCTCCAGCGAGTCGCGGATGACCACGTCGAAATCCTTGTTGCCCTGGTTGTGGATCCGGGTGCCGAACGCCGTGTAGAGCGGGCCCAGGATGTCCGGCCCCTTGGCCTGCTCGGCTGCGATGGCCACGCGGACCGGGCCCCACGCCTTCTTCATCATCTCCAGGTACTCCTCGGGCAAGTCACGCCCTTCGTTGAGCACCGCAAGGCTCATCACGTGGAAGTTGATGTCGATATCGCGCACCTTCTGGACTTCCAAGATCCAGCGGGAGGTGATCCACGCCCACGGGCACAGCGGATCGAACCAGAAATCTGCGACATCTTTCTTCGCCATGGCGGTGAGTCCTCTCGACGTGGGCATGACAATCCTCCCAACACAACTGCGGTGGCGCGGCCGATGTTCCCGGGACGGCCCTCGACCCCCTCCACAGTGGCCCGGTCCGCGCTCCGATCACGGCTATCCTGGTAGGCGAACGCACAGGTCACCGAGATCGCGACGACTCACCCAGGAGAGGCATGACCGCCAAGATCTCTCCCTCACTGGAAGAGCGGCTGAAGTCGGTCGCTTCGGACGAGCCGCTGGAAGTCATCGTGCAGCTCGAGCCCCCGCAGATTCCTTTCGAGGGATCGCGCGCCGAGCGAATCGACGCCACCAGGACGACGTTCAACCGCATAATGGCGGACCTGACGAGCCGGTTGTCCTCGACGGGCGGAAAAGTGCTCGACGGGGCCTGGATCAATTCCACGGCTCGTATTCTCGCGACGCCCGATCAGATCAAGACCCTGGCTGACGACAAGGATGTGCAGTCCATCGACTCGCCGGTTGGCCTCCAACCCGACTGATGCCCCCGCCCGCTAGTTCAGCTGGAGAAGTCCATGTCCTTGGTCGTTGGGCGTGAACCCCGGCAGCTTCCGAGCTGAGCGAAGCAGGTGCTGGCGTATGTCATCCGGATGCATCTGCGGGTTCTGTTGCAACAGGAGAGCAATGGCACCGGTGACCTGTGGCGCCGCATAACTGGTGCCGTACCCCGCGTCACCGAAACCGCCCGCGGTCAAGCAGCAGCTAAGCCTGGCACCATCCGACTCGCCGCCGGGTGCGACGAGATGCGGACGTGTACGCCGCAGCGCCGGTCCCCTGCTGCTGTAGTCGCAGACCAACGTGCCACCGAGGTCGGTCCCACCGACCACGATGACGCCGTCGGCATCGGCCGGCGTGGTCATGGTCGAACGCAGCGGACCGTCGTTCCCGGCACTCTTGACAACCAGCATGCCCAAGGCCCAGGCAGAGTCGACAGCGATCGCCTCGCGGCTCTTGGTCTTTGTGATGGCGCCGGCCCCCCACGAGCAGTTCGCCACGCCCGCTCCGTCCTCGAGAGCCTGCTGGATCGCCAGGGCCCCGGCGTGGTCGTCGGCGTGCAAGAAACGATTTGTCGCCAGCACCTTGTAGTTGTAGACCGTGACCCCGGGTGCAATACCCCCGTTGTCCCGATCGTCAGCGGCAATGAGGCCGGCCACGGCGGTGCCGTGGATCCCGGGATTGCCCCACGGTTCGGCAGTGTAGTTGCGCCGCTGTACGACGCGGCCGGTCAACGCCGGATGCATGCCTGCCACTTCGGAGTCGATCACCGCGACTGTGACACCGTGGCCGGTCAGACCTGTCCGCTCGACGAAATCGGGCAGCTTGATCGCGACGTGATCGACGGAAGCGGCCTCAGGCTGAAGCAGCCGCGGAATATCGATCGAGGTGACCGCACTGTCCGCCGTGACATCGGCAAGCGCCTCCGGGCCCGCCCAGGTGCGGACACTGCGGTTGAGCCAGCACACCTGGGTGACCAGCGACTGAATCTGCGGCCAGCCCAGAAATTCGGGCGAGAGCCCCACCGTGGTCGTCGACAGTCGGTCGATCTCGGTGTAGACGGGCGACATCACCTGATAGTTGGCGGTCCGCACGCGCTGGATCGCCTCGGAGCGATCGAGCGTCCGGTCTCCGCCCGTCGGCGGTTCCTCGGTGAGCGCCTGAAGTGCGGCACTCGGTTCGAATTCCAACACCGTCGGCATCGGCTGCGGGGGCGCGCCGGCGACGCCCAGCGCCTCGGGCTGCAGCCCCCGCGCGACCGGTTGACCGAAGGTCCGTTGATACACGCTCAAACAAAAACTGTCAGAAGCCTTTTCGGCCATATGGCTGCCGTACACACGTTTGGTGTACGAGCGCGCGGCCCGGTACTGTTCCCTGTCGGTCTGCGTCGGTGTCATCAAGTCTCCTTTCACGGCCTCGGATCGTTGCTCGCGAGGACGTCAAACCTCCTGGTAGTCACCGGGTTCTACCTTGATGAACCCGCCAGCGCCCAGCGCTTCCGGGGCCAGGGACTCCGGGGTTGCCCCCGGGCCGGCGAAGATCTGGTCTGGTGTCTTGAACGCGGTACCCCAGTCGGTGTCGAATACTGCCCCGAAGTACTGAGCTATCCCGGAGTGCGGCACCCACAGTCCTGCCTCCCGATTCTTGGTCACAGCAAAATCCGACCAGTTCTGCGAGCTGATAAGAACCTTGGCGTCATCGACGACGATCATCTTGTTGTGGCAGTGCACCAATCTGTCGGTGTTGATGTAGCGGATATGAGTGCCCAACTTGAGGGCGAAGTCGGCGGCGAGCAGCTTCAGGTTCCTGTGCTCCGCATCAAGGTCCGCGCGGCTGAACACCCTGCCCAAGATGATGCGCACCTTCAGACTGGGACGTGCGCTGCGAGCTGAGGCAATGGCCTCCAGCAGTGTGCGGACCTCCGGTTGGTGAGCCTTGATGTACTGCTGCTCGATGTCGATGGATGTGGTGGCTGCTGCGATCAGCGGCGGCACCACGCTCATGTAATTGTCGGGGCTGAGCACAGGTTGCACCCGCAGGCCGGCATCAAGTTGAAAATGCTTACTGGGGAACAGCTTCGACGGTCGCTTGCTCGGGGCTCGTTCGAGCAGGACCTGCGTCGCTTGCGCCGCTTCGGCTTCCGGCTGCGCCACGGCGGGGGCATCGGTGCTGGCTTGCATGTCCGCACGCAAGATTACGGTGAACAGCTTGGCCAGCGGCCTGGACCGAACCGCGAGTCCCGCGTCGCGATTACCAGTGCGGAATTGCGCTCCTGCGAGACCGTCGGCTTCGTTGAGCGGAATCGAGTTGGCGCTGTAGTTTCCACTCTGCACCAGGGTCCACTCGTCGTCGATCACGATGACTTTTTCGTGTGAGGACGCGAACAGGTGGATGTTCTTGTTGGCGCACGAAGGCGCCGAGACCCCCTCGACCCCCACGTCGACAAGCTCATCGAAGAGCTTGTCCTCGTCGGCGCCGTCGATGTCCAGCATGAGCGCGACCCGCACCCCGCGGGCCAGCGCATCGAGTACCAGCTGCTTCATATGTGGGGCGGTGAAGTCGTAGATACCGATCAGTATCGATCTCTTCGCTTCGTCGAACAGCTGCTTGGTCACCGGGTAAGTCGAGTCGGGAGACGCATAGGCGATGATGTCGCTGCGCACCACAACAGGGGAGATCTGCCGCGGTCGGTAGCCTGCGAGCCGGCACTGCCGGGGCACCATCTCCGGCTGCACCAGTCCCAGCGCCGGCGGGCTTGAGGTGTCACGTGCCTCGGCGGCGAGGCCGCCGTCGAGCAAGCTGGTCTTTGCGGTCCAGATCGGCATTTCAGAAGTCCTTTTCGGTCGAGTGCTGCGCGGTCGGTCAGTTCAGATGAGCAGTGCGATCGCGGCCATCACGACCAGACCGGCCGCTACCGGTCGTACGACACGATCGGGTCGCGAAGTGTATTTCTCCGTCATGATGAGGGCGGTCACGGGAAGCATCAGCCACGAGCGCGACTCGTGGCCGGCCGCAACCATTGCCGCCATCAGCGCCCAGCACGCGCCGATACATGTGCCTGCGTGGACCAGACCACGCGCGAGGCAGCCGGTATCAGCTCGCCAACCGTCGGGTGGCAGGGGCCGAAGCCGATGACATGCCCTCAGCAGCACTACCTTCCAGCCCGTCAACTCCCATAACGCCGCCACAACGAGGGCCGCGGAGAAGAGTCGAGGTGGCGGTTGCCCGATCCCGGGCAGCGCAGTCGCAGTCACCACCCCCAGCGCAACCCAGGGAGCGAGGTATCCGAAGGTGAAGATCGCCTGGCCACGGTGGCGCCGACGCCAACGGCTGCCCAACGCCACGGCGCGCGCGGCCGGCAAGATGGTGGGGAGCATCATCGCCAGCACCATCAAGATCCAGTGCGACATGGTCACATGCAGCGCGTCCACACTGGTCCCAGCGGGGTTGCCGACGGTGTGGGAGTGGACGACTGCTTGCGAAGGTCGCCCGTGAGGCGCGACGGCATCCAGGGCGAATATCGCCATCCACGCCGTGATGGCGATCGGCACCAGCGGCCATTCCGGATATCGCCAGTGCGCCCGCCGCGTCGCTGCGAGCACGTCGCCGATGCCGCAGTGCAAAGGAGTCCCCGCGAAGGTCATGGGAGTCGGCCCAATTACTGGAAGTGCACGCTGACTTGACCGATGTCAACGGTGCCGGGTTGCTGTCGGGCACCGGCAACCCGTTGCTCAGCCTCCGGCTCCACCGCCGGCGGTCGCACATAGAGCGGCACGAACCGGACACTCACGCGGTCGCTCCATTCCCCTTTCGCCTTGAGGCTGCGATAGAGGTCGGTGATGTCGAAGACCAGTTGCATTCCCTCGGGGTGGTCGGTGCGCGGATCACCGAGCCGCTCGATCCCGAACGTCGAAGCGGTTCCGACAAAGTGGTCGTCGGGCGTCGCCGGGTCGTCGTCGGGCACGTTCAGATAGACCGCGTACGGCACGCGCGGGACGTCCGGGCTGGTGAGGCCGTCGAGTTGCAGATACACCCGGCTGGGCTCGGCCTCGGCCGCCAGCGGGCCCGCCGGCATCCCGATCGGAAAGCGCACGGAGGCGGTGTTCCCGGTGAGTTGTACCGGTTTGTCAGTCGCCCCTACGAGCTGCGCGGGATGATCCGGTTCGGGCTCCATGGCCTCCCCCTCCAAGGGCGCGGAGGTGTCTTCATATGTATAGCCGAGCTGGGCAGCGGTGTTGAGGACCTGATCCGAAGTCATCGTCACCTCCGTGCCGGCGGAGTCGTGGAAGCGGAACCGCTGGCCGGTCAACCAATCAGGGTCGGTGGTGTTCGCGCGGCCGTGCCCGGTCCCCAGCCAGACCTGCCATAGCCGGTCGATGTTGGCGTGGTGCAACCAGAAGATTGGATCCGCGGGAGCGGTGTCAAGTTGGCTCATGTTTACGCCGACCGAGTTGTGCACGGAACCGTGCGGAGCCGCTTCGAGGGGACCTCCACCCTTGCGCTGATAGTGCATGAATCCGGTCTTCGAGCCGGCGAATCCCGGCGCGATATTGCTGGTTGCGAACCGGCGCGGCCGCAGCGCCGCGTCGATGAGAACAGCCCGCGGGTCGAGACTCTCACCGTTGTTCAGGAATCGGGTGCTGTCGAAGAGCGGGTTGCGCTGGCCGTCCAGCATCGGATCTGCGAAGGCGGGCGGCAGGAGGAGGGCTTGGGCGTCTTTGGAGTAGTTCCAGTACGGCAGAGCCCACGTGGCTTTGGTGTCATCGTCGATCGCCGCGTCCTGTTCGATGACCGATCGCAGGATCGCCTCGAAGTGGAAGAGGTACATCCGGTGCCACGGTAAGAAAAACCACGTGCCGTGCTGGCACTTGTTGCGGAATTCATCGGCCGCCGGCGCGTTGTCGTCCCAGTGAATGGCGGTCTGATAGCTCCAACTGGCGGGATCGACTCGATGTCCGGGAGCCCCATCCCGAGACTTGAGTACGCCGACAGCGCGGGCGTAGGCCCGGATGACAGGGTGCCAGGTGGCCTCACGCGACAGTGTCCAGATGTCCTGACGGATGCGGGAATTGGCCATGGTGAGATTTGCCGATCTTCGTGTGACTCAGTCGAGGTGATGCCGGGCCTTGGATATCGCCTGTGATGCCGATCACGCCAACGATCGCAGCGCCTCACCCCCTGTGGATGAGTAGTCGACTACTCGTTTCCCGCCACACAGCCCTCATCGACCGACTCCCGCACTCGCACTCGACGGACTACGTTGGTCAGGTGGCACTTCCCAATCTGACACGCGACCAGGCCGCCGAGCGCGCCGCGCTGGTCACCGTTGACAACTACCGCATCGATCTGGACCTGACGACCGGGGACAAGGTGTTCCGGTCCGTCACCACGGTGACGTTCGACGCGCTACCCGGGGCCGAGACGTTCATCGACATCGCCGCCGACACGGTGCACAGCGCCACCCTCAACGGTGTCGCCCTGGACGTGTCCGCCTACGACGAGTCCACCGGCATCGCGCTGACCGGTGTGCAGGCCACCAACGTCCTGGTCGTCGAGGCCGACTGCCGGTACTCCAACACCGGCGAGGGCCTGCACCGCTTCGTCGACCCCGTCGACAACGAGGTGTACCTGTACTCGCAGTTCGAGACGGCCGACGCCAAGCGCATGTTCGCCTGCTTCGACCAGCCCGACCTCAAGGCCACCTTCGCCGTCACCGTGACGGCGCCCGCACACTGGCAGGTGATTTCCAACGGTGCCACGGAATCGTCGGAGAACGGCGTGCACACCTTCGCCACCACCCCGAAGATGAGCACCTACCTGGTGGCCCTGATCGCCGGGCCGTACGCCCGCTGGGACGACGTCTACACCGACGAGCACGGCGAGATCCCACTGGGCATCTTCTGCCGCGCCTCGCTGGCCGAATACATGGATGCCGAGCGGCTGTTCACCGAAACCAAGCAGGGCTTCGGCTTCTATCACCGCAACTTCGGAATCCCCTATGCCTTCGGCAAGTACGACCAGCTGTTCGTGCCGGAGTTCAACGCAGGCGCCATGGAGAACGCCGGCGCGGTGACCTTCCTGGAGGACTACGTCTTCCGGTCCAAGGTGACCCGGTACAGCTATGAGCGCCGCGCCGAAACGGTGCTGCACGAGATGGCGCACATGTGGTTCGGCGACCTGGTCACCATGCAGTGGTGGGACGACCTGTGGCTCAACGAGTCCTTCGCGACCTTCGCCTCCGTGCTGTGCCAGGCCGAGGCCACCGAGTACACGCAGGCATGGACCACGTTCGCCAACGTGGAGAAGTCCTGGGCCTACCGGCAGGACCAGCTGCCGTCCACCCATCCCGTCGCCGCCGACATCCCGGACCTGCACGCGGTCGAGGTGAACTTCGACGGCATCACCTACGCCAAGGGCGCCAGCGTGCTCAAACAGCTGGTCGCCTACGTCGGCCTGGAAGCGTTTCTCGCCGGGCTGCGCGACTACTTCCGCGATCATGCGTTCGGCAACGCCACCTTCGGGGATCTACTTGGCGCCCTGGAGAAGTCGTCGGGTCGCGACCTGTCGCAGTGGGGCAGGCAGTGGCTCAAGACCACCGGGCTGAACACGCTGCGCCCGGATTTCGACGTCGACGCCGACGGGAACTTCACCCGCTTCGCGGTGCTGCAGTCCGGCGCCGCGCCGGGTGCCGGCGAGACCCGCGTACACCGGCTGGCCGTCGGCATCTACGACGACGATGCCTCCGGGAAGCTGGTGCGGGTGAACCGGGTGGAATTGGACATCGAGGGCGAGAGCACCGAGGTGGCCGAACTGGTCGGGGCCGCACGCGGCAAGTTCATCCTGGTCAACGACGAGGACCTGACCTACTGCGCGGTGCGGCTGGACCCGGACTCGTTGCACACGGTGCTAAGCCGGATCGCCGATTTCGCCGATCCGCTGCCCCGCACCCTGGCCTGGTCGGCGGCCTGGGAGATGACCCGTGAGGCCGAGATGAAGGCTCGCGACTTCGTCGCCCTGGTGATCAGCGGCATCCACGCCGAGACCGAAGTGGGTGTGGCGCAACGGCTTCTGCTGCAGGCCCAGACCGCGCTGAATGCCTACGCCGACCCGGTGTGGGCCAAGGAGAACGGCTGGCCCGCCTTCGCCGACGCGCTGCTGGACCGGGCGCGGGAGTCTGCGCCGGGCTCGGACCATCAGCTGGCCTTCGTCAACGCGTTGTGCACCTCGGTGCTGTCGCCCAACCACATCGCGGTGCTGTCCACCCTGCTCGACAACGAGCCGGCCGCGGTGAACCTGGCCGGCCTGGTGGTCGACACCGACCTGCGCTGGCGCATCGTCACCGCGTTGGCCGCAGCCGGGGCGATCGATGCCGACGGGACCGCATCGCCGTTCATCGACGGCGAGGCCGCCAACGACCCGACCGCCGCCGGCAAGCGCAACGCCGCCGCGGCCGCGGCCGCCCGCCCGCAGAAGGCGGTCAAAGAGGCTGCCTGGCAACAAGTCATCGAGGACGACACGCTGGCCAACATCACCACCAGGGCCATCGTCGGCGGAATCGTGCAGCCGGGTCAGACCGAGCTGCTGACCCCGTTCCGGGACCTCTACTTCGCCGCCATCGGCGGGGTGTGGGAGCGGCGCTCCAGCGAGGTGGCCCAGACGGTGGTCATCGGCCTGTACCCGTCGTGGGATGTCAGCCAGGGCGGACTGGACGCCGCCGATGCCTACCTGGCCGATCCCGACTTGCCGCCGGCCCTGCGCCGCCTGGTGCTGGAAGGCCGGGCCGGTGTCGAGCGGGCGCTGCGAGCCCGCAGCTTCGACATCAGCTAGCTTGCTTCCGCGAGCGGCCGCGTTTGCACGCCGACACGCCGTAGATCGCGTGCAAACGGGGCCGCTCGCCGGGGGTGCTTACGCTGCTGGCCATGGCCGCCCCCAACAGTCGGAGAGCCCGCGCGGCGCGCCGGCGAGCCCGCCGGGTCAAGGCGGCGATCAACGACCTCACCGAGGAGCAGTGGGCCGCGCTCAAGGCGGCGTGGAACGGTTGCGCCTATTGCGGCGCGACGGGCAAACCACTGCAACGAGACTGCGTCATGGCGATCTCCCGCGGCGGTCGCTACACCGTCGACAATGTGGTGCCCGCCTGTGCGGCCTGCAATGCCAGCAAGTGCAATGACGAGGTGACCAGCTGGATGCGGCGCAAACGCCTGGACGAGCGCGCGTTCCTGGAGCGCTACGTGGCGATCAGAACCGCGGGCCTGGCGTAAGAAACACGCGAGCGGCCCCGTTTGCACAGCCATGACGGCGTGTCGGCGTGCAAACGCGGCCGCTCGCGGAAGGAAACTCAGGCCGGGGAAACGCCGGCGGAGATCACCCGGACGGCGCTGATGAGGCCGTCGATGAGGTTGCCCTGCTTGAACGACGCGATGGCGGCCGACACCCCGAGCGGGGCGGCGGTCTCGATGCCGCGGCCCTTCAGGTCGGCACCGTAGACCACCTCGACGACGTGCTGGTCCGGCGAGACGGCCAGCAGCACGGCGTTGTCGGGGGTGGGCACCCGGCCCAGGATCTCGCGTGCGGTGGCAGCGGTGTCCGCACCGAGGGGCCCCAGGTACACCGCGAAGCGGGCCTTGGCCGCGCGGGCGCCGTACTTCAGTGCGTCGTCGAGGACGACGAGGTCCTTGGTGGGGAACGGGTAGTGCACCGACAGTTCGCCCGGCTCGGTGACACCCGAGATGCGGCCGCTGGAGGTCAGCGCGTAGCCGTAGGGCAGGTCGACGTCGGTCTTGGCCGTAGTCGCCAGATCACCACTTGCCACTTGCGGAACCTCCCACGTTCACATGTGCGCCGTGGCCGCCGTGGCCATGGTCGGCGGGCTCGTCCGACGCCCACAGGATGGGGTCGTGCGTCCACTTCTCAGACAGGTTGTAGGTCGCCGGGTGCGGGCCCTTGCGGGACAGGGTCACGACGGCCAGCAGCAGGAACACCACCAGCGGGACCCCGCCGAGCAGGGAATGGGTCAGTGCAATGCTCACGACGCAAACCGTATCGCAGGGCGTTTCACGCCGCGCCCTCACCCAAGTATCTGACCCAGGCCGGGTCGAGTTCCTTCACCGTGGACAGCAGGCGCCAGTGCTGTCCCTTGGGCGGCATCGGGGCCGCCCGCAGCGTCCAGCCCAGCTCACTGAGCAGATGGTCGGCCTTGCGGTGATTGCACGACGAGCAAGCCGCGACACAGTTCTCCCAGGAGTGCTCGCCGCCGCGGCTGCGCGGGATGACGTGGTCGACGGTGTCGGCCTTCTGCCCGCAGTAGGCGCAGCGGAAGCGGTCCCGGTGCATCAGTGCCGCGCGGGTCATCGGGATACGCGCCCGGTACGGCACCCGCACGAAGGTGCGCAGCCGGATCACCGAGGGCACCACGATCGTGCGGGTCGCGGAGTGGATGACCGGCCCGGACGGGTCGTCGTGCACCACATCGGCCTTACCGCACATCAACATGATCACCGCGCGCCGCATCGGCAGCGCGGTCAACGGCTCATAGGTGGAGTTCAGCAGCAACACCCGGCGCCGACCCCAGACCGTGGCGGGGTGGACGGCCGGCGGGACGTCGGCGAATTGCGATGAATGGGCAGCGACAGGAGTGACCGCGGCCGTGGGGTACCGGTAGCCCGCTCGTCGAGCAGGGCTTTTCTTGCGCTGCGACATTCGTCCTCCGCTGCACAGTCCACCATGGATCGGCGGCGACCGCACGCTAATTTGGCGGGTGTTCGCTGGTCAGTCCGATGAACATCGGGTGACGGGTCGCTGAGCCCGGCTATCGGCAGCACACCGCGGGCGATCCGGGACAATGGTCAACGTGACTCAAGCGGAGCGCTCGTTCTACGACGAAGTCGGTGGCCACGACACGTTCGACAAGATCGTGTCGCGGTTCTACGAGTTGGTGCGCGAGGACGAAATCCTGCTCCCGCTGTATCCGCCGGACGATATCGACGGGGCCGAGGAGCGGCTGCGGATGTTCCTGGAGCAGTACTGGGGTGGCCCGCGCACCTACTCCGACCAGCGCGGGCATCCGCGGCTGCGGATGCGGCATGCCCCGTTTCGGATCGGCTTCCTGGAACGCGACGCCTGGCTGCGCTGCATGCACACCGCGGTGGCGTCCATCGACGCGCAGACGCTGGACGACGCACACCGCACCATGCTGCTGAACTACCTGACCATGGCCGCCGACTCGATGGTCAACTCGGCGTTCTGATGATCCGTCACTTCGCTCGCCGGGAATGGTGGGCCGACGCCGTCTTCTATCAGCTCTACCCCCGGTCGTTCCGCGACAGCAACGGTGACGGCGTTGGCGACCTGGACGGCATCACCGAGCGGCTGGACTACCTGTCCGCGCTCGGGGTGAACGCACTGTGGCTCAACCCCGTGATGGTCTCCCCCATGGCCGACCACGGGTACGACGTCGCCGATCCTCGCGATATCGACCCGCTGTTCGGTGACCTGACCGCATTGGACCGGCTGCTGGCCGCGGCCCACGCTCGCGGCATCCGGGTGACCATGGATCTGGTGCCCAACCACGTCAGCTCCGCCCACCCCTGGTTCCTCGAGGCGCTGGCCGATCCGGCCCGGCGCGACCGGTTCATCTTCCGCGACGGGATCGGTGACGCGCCGCCCAACAATTGGGTGTCGGTGTTCGGCGGCCCGGCCTGGACCCGGGTGCCCGACGGACAGTGGTACCTGCACCTGTTCGACAGCGCCCAGCCCGACCTGAACTGGGAGCACCCCGAGGTCTTCGAGGACGTGGAGAAGACGCTGCGGTTCTGGCTGGACCGCGGCGTCGACGGATTCCGCATCGACGTGGCGCACGGCATGGCCAAACCGCCCGGGCTGCCGGACATGTCGCTCACCGACAACGCGCTGCTGCGCAACAAGGAAGACGATCCGCGTTTCGACAACGAGAGCGTGCACGAGATCCACCGCTTCATCCGGCGGGTGCTCGACGATTACCCCGAGTCGGTGGCCGTGGGTGAGGTGTGGGTGCACGGCAACGAGCGGTTCGCCAAATATCTGCGGCCCGACGAACTGCACCTCGGCTTCAATTTCCGGTTGGTGCAAGCCGATTTCGATGCCGCCGAGGTGCGGGCGGCGATCGACAATGCGATGGCCGCAGCCGATCTGGCCGGTGCCGTGCCGACCTGGACGCTGTCCAATCACGACGTGGAGCGTGAGGTCACCCGTTATGGCGGTGGCCCACGGGGACTGGCCCGGGCCCGGGCGATGGCCCTGGTGATGCTGGCGCTGCCCGGCGCGGTGTTCGTCTACAACGGTGAGGAACTCGGCCTGCCGCAGGTGGATCTGCCCGACGACGTGCTCCAGGATCCCGTGTGGGAGCGCTCCGGGCGCACCGAGCGTGGCCGCGACGGCTGCCGGGTGCCGCTGCCGTGGTCCGGTGACGCGCCACCGTTCGGGTTCTCGGCCACCCCGGACACCTGGTTGCCGATGCCCGCGGACTGGGCCGGTTTGACGGTGCAGCGCCAGGAAGCCGATCCGTCGTCGACGCTGAACTTCTATCGCCGCGCCATCGAATTACGTTCGGGGCGTGCCGAATTCGAAGGCGGCGTGCACTGGGTGCGCGACGGCGTGTTCACTCGCGACGGCGGGTTGCACTGTGTGCTCAACACCGGTGCGGCGCCGGTGACCTTGCCGGCCGGTGAGGTGCTGTTGGCCAGCGGACCGCTGCCCGGTGGCCTGCTGCCACCGGACACGGCCGCCTGGTTGGTGTGATCTGTGGAGCCGCACCCGTAATGATTACGGGTGCGGCTCCACAAATCGCTGCTCAGCGCAAGACCAGTGCCGGGTCGCCGATGCGCCGGTACACCGAGCCGAACCGGGCGTCGATCCGCAGCCAGGCCGGGTGCACTCGCACCCGCACGATCTCCTCGGCACTGACCTCACTGCCGGTGTACGGCAGGAAACCCAGTGCGGTCAAAGCGAATACGCATCGCATGGGGATGCCGACCCTGGTGTCGCCCGCACTCACGGCCAGCACCTCCTGGTCCAGCAGGGAGGCCGGCGGACCGTGGGCGCTGCCGTGCTCCTTGGCCAGCTCGGCGCCGCGGTCGGCCAGGTCCAGCACGGCGCGGGCCGGTACGTCGTCCAGGTGCGCGAAGCCGGTGTCCGGTGGCAGCGCCCCGCGCCAGGCCGAATCCATCGCGAAGCCCGGTTCGACGAAGCCGGACACAGCCATTGCGGGTAACGCGGTCACCAGGTGATCGGCGCCCACGCACAGGTCGGCGGGGCTCACCCGGCCGGCCACCACCCGACTGGCCAGCACGTCGAAACCCGTTGTCACCCAGGCGACGAGATGGGCGTCGTCGCGTTGCCGAAGCCGGATCACCGCGGCCTCGTCGAGGCGCAGGGTGCGTTCGGCGAAGGCGCCCAAGTCGTCACGGTGGGCCGGGCCGGCCAGCCAGATGCCGCGCTCTGCGGCGGTCACGCCGATGGCCGCAGGTAGCGCTCGAGGTACTCCCGATGATGCGGCGCCAGGCGCACCAGCTTCTGCTCTTCGATGCTGAACGCCGCCAGCTGGGTCTCGGCGATGACGGCCGGTTTGGAATCCGGGTCGGCGTGCACCGAGCGCACCTCGTAGCCGAGGGTGAAGTCCACCGCGCGCAGCCGATTGACCCAGATGGTGACCTGCAGCGGTGAATCCGTCAGGCGCACTTGGCCTTTGTAGGACACCTTGACCTCGGCGATCAAGAGTCCAGTGGTCGTGACGTCACCGGCGAACGGCTCGCTCAGGAACGGGACGCGGGCCTCCTCGAGGATGGTGACCATGGTCGCGTGATTGACGTGCTGGTACATGTCGATATCCGACCAGCGCACCGGCACCGGCGTGACGAACCCGTTAGCCACTGGTTCCCGTTCCACTCGTGCGGGTCATGCTCCGGATCTGGCGCGCGGCCACCGACAGAGTGGCCAGATCCCGCTCGCCCTCGGCGTAGATCTCGTCGAGGGTGCGGCGCGCGCGGGCCACCCGTGAGGTGTTGGTGACCTCCCACTCCTCGATCTTCTGCTCACCGGTCTCGTCCGGCTCGCCGACGGCCATCACGTCGAAGCACAGGGCCCGCAGCGAGCCGTAGATGTCATCACGAATGGCCAACCGCGCCAACGAATGCCACCGGTCGTCGCGAGGCAGCCGGGACACCGCGGTGAGCAGGCCGTCGGCGCCGAGGCGATCCATCAGAGCGAAGTAGGCGTCGGCCACCTCGGCGGCATCGCGCTCCAGGATGTCGCTGATATCGATGACGTCCAGCAGGCTGTACTGGTAGAGGCCGGTGGCGACCATGTACGCGACGTCCTCCGGCACGCCCTGGGCGATGAACTCGCCGGCGTCCTTCTCCACGATCGCCTTATCGTCTCCGCGCAGCCATTCCGACATCCGCGGGGTGAGGGCGGCGACCTTTTCGGCGAACCGGTTGATCTCCGCGCCGACGGCCAGGGGCTGCGGGCGGTAGTTCAGCAGCCAGCGACCGGCCCGGTCGATCAGCCGGCGCAGGTCCAGCGTCATCCGGTCGGTCACCGCGACCGGTACCCCGGCAGCACCGGCGGCACGGATCGCGTGCCACACCTCGCCGACCTTGAAGATGGCGTCGCTGGCCACGTAGCTGCGCACCGCGTCGACGGCACCGACGCCGACGTCCTCACTGATTCGGTAGGCATAGGTGATGCCGCTGGTGTCGACGAGGTCGTTGACCAGCATGGTCGACACGATCTCGCGGCGCAGCTGATGGTTGCGGATGTCGGCACCGAACCGGTCGCGCAGCTGGGCCGGGAAGTAGGACGGCAGCCTGGCGGCGAACACCTCCTGGTCGGGCAGGTCACTGGCCAGCAGCTGATCCTTGAGCGCCAGTTTCACATGCGCCATCAGGGTGGCCAATTCCGGTGAGGTCAAACCCAATCCGGCTTCGGTGCGGCGGCGGATCTCCTTCTCGTTGGGCAGCGCCTCCAGCTCGCGGTTGAGGTCGTGCTCGTCGACGAGCTCCTTGATCTGGCGGGCATGCACCGACAGCAGGCTGGGCGCATTGGCCCGGCTGGTGCCCATCAGGTCGTTCTGATCCTTGTTGTCGGCCAGCACCAGCTCGCCGACCTCGTCGGTCATGGACATCAGCAGCTCGGTGCGCTCGTCGGCGCCGACCTTGCCCGTGGTGACCAAGGAGTCGACCAGGATCTTGATGTTCACCTCGTGGTCGGAGCAGTCGACCCCGGCCGAGTTGTCCATGGCGTCGGTGTTCACATGCCCACCCGCGAGGGCGAATTCGATCCGGCCGCGCTGGGTCACGCCCAGGTTGCCGCCCTCGCCGATTACTCTGACCCGCAACTGATTTCCATTCACGCGGACGGGGTCGTTGGCGCGATCGCCGACCGCGGCATCGGACTCGGTCTCGGCCTTGATGTAGGTGCCGATGCCGCCGTTCCAGAACAGGTCGACCGGCGCCAGCAGCACCGCCTTCATCAGGGCGGGCGGGGTCATCTCGACGACATCGTCAGCCAGGCCGAGCGCGGAGCGCACCTGGGGGCTGACCGGGATGGATTTCTGCTCGCGACTGTAGACGCCGCCGCCTTCGCTGATCAACGACCGGTCGTAGTCGTCCCAGCTGGACCGCGGCAGCGCGAACATCCGCTCCCGCTCGGCCCACGACGTGGCCGGGTCCGGGTTGGGATCGAGGAAGATGTGTCGATGGTCGAAGGCGGCGACCAGCCGAATGTGCTTGGACAGCAACATTCCGTTGCCGAACACGTCGCCGCTCATATCGCCGACGCCGACCACGGTGAAGTCCTGGGTCTGGGTGTCGACACCCATTTCGCGGAAGTGCCGCTTCACCGATTCCCAGGCACCCTTGGCGGTGATACCCATCGCCTTGTGGTCGTAACCCACCGAGCCGCCGGAGGCGAACGCGTCGCCCAGCCAGAACCCGTAGGACTTGGCGACGTCGTTGGCGATATCGGAGAACGTCGCGGTGCCCTTGTCGGCGGCGACCACCAGGTAGGCGTCGTCGCCGTCGCGGCGCACCACACCGGCCGGGGTGACGACGGCACCGGTCGACTTCTCGACGTTGTCGGTGAGGTCGAGCAGGCCGGAGATGAACAGCCGGTAGCACGCCACGCCTTCGGCGCGCTGGGCATCGCGGTCGGCCGCGGCGTCACCGCTGGGCACCGGCGGCTGTTTGACGACGAAGCCGCCCTTGGCGCCGACCGGCACGATGACGGCGTTCTTCACCGCCTGCGCCTTGACCAGGCCCAGGATCTCGGTCCGGAAATCCTCCCGGCGGTCCGACCACCGCAGGCCGCCGCGGGCCACGAAGCCGAACCGCAGGTGCACGCCCTCGACCCGGGGCGAGTAGACGAAGATCTCGAACCGCGGGCGCGGCAACGGAAGTTCGGTGATCAGACCGGGATTGAGTTTGAAGGACACCACGTCCTGGGCGCGCGCGGAGTTCGGGTCGGTGACGAAGTAGTTGGTCCGCAGGGTGGCCTGCACCAGGCTGGCGAACGCCCGCAGCACCCGATCGGTGTCCAGGCTGGTCAGTGCGTCGATATCGGCGGCCACGGCGGCGGCCGCGGCCTGGGCGTCGCGCGGCGGTTGCGAGCCGGCGGGATCGGCTCCGGCCGGATCGAACAGCGCCTCGAACAGTTCCACCAACGAGCGCGCGGTGCCGGCGTTGTCGTTGAGCACCGTCTCGATATGGGACTGGCTGTACGGGAATCCGGCCTGGCGCAGGTACTTGGCGTAGCCGCGCAGAATGGTGACCTGCTGCCAGGTCAGGCCGGCACGCAGCACCAGCTCGTTGAACCGGTCGATCTCGGCCCGGCCCTGCCAGATGGCGGTGACGGCGTCGGCGAACAGCGTCGCGGTGGCATCGGGATCCTCGTCGATCGGGACGGATCGGTGCGGGGACACCTTGAACTGGTAGATCCACACCGGGAGACCGTCGGCGCGGGTCACGGTGAAGGGCCGCTCTTCGAGCACCACCACACCCATGCTCTGCAGCATGGGCAGCAGTTCCGACAGCGAGGCCGACCGGCCGCCCAGGTACCAGGTGAGCTTGGCGACCCGGTCCTCACCGGTTCCCTCGGCGAACACCAGCTTGACCGAGTTGTCTTGCAGCTCTTCGATGATCGCGATGTCGTCGATGGCCTCGGCGGGGGTGAACGCCTGCTTGTATACCTCCGGGAACGCCGCGGCGTAATGCTCGGCCAGGCCCTGGCCGATCGCGCCGGATTTCACCGATCCGATCAGCCGGTCGGCCCAGGTGCGGGACGCCTCGGTGAGCAGTTGCTGGATCCGGTTCTCGTTCTCCGCCGAGGTGTCGATATCGGCTCGGCGCACCCCCTCGGGCATCTTGACGGTGAAATGCACTACCGCCCAGGGTGATTCGCTGACCCGAGCGGCGTACTCGATGCTGACACCGCCGAGTTCGCGGACCAGGATGTCCTGGATCGCCAACCGCACCGCAGTGGTGTAGCGGTCACGCGGCAGGTACACCAGCGCGGACACGAAGTGCCCGAGTTGGTCGGCCCGCAGGAACAGCAGGGCACGCCGCAACGAACCCAGATCGACCACCGCCCGTGCGGTGTCCAACAGTTCCCCACTGGTCAGCGCGAACAGCTCCGAGCGCGGGATGGTCTGGATGATGTCGAGCATCAGCTGCGCGGGATGGCTCGGATCGGCCTGGGTGCGCGCCAGCACCTCGTCGACGCGGCGGGCGATCAGCGGAATCTCCAACACATTGGCATTCATGGCGGCCACCGTGAACAGCCCGACGAACCGGTGTTCGACGGCCTGGCCGGACACCACCCCGCCCGGGGTCTCGCGGATGACCACCATGTACGGATAGGCGCCGTAGCGCAGGAAACTGGGCATGGTGGCCTGCGCCAGTACCACCAGGTCCCCTGGTGCGGTCAGCTCGGGGAACACGTCGGTGCGCGAGCGCAGCACACCGAGCCGGCTGGCGGGGTCGACGGTGGCCGCGCCACCCTGCACCGCGCAGCGCTGATAGCCCAGCAGCACGAAGTGCCCGTCGGCCAGCCACCGCAGCAGCGACGCCACGTCGCGACGGTCGGGCCCGGCGAAATGGCCGGCATGGTCGGCGTCCAGCGCGTTGGCCAGGCCGACAAGGGTGGCGTTGAGAGCCGAGGAGTCGGCGGCGACCTGCCGGGCGTCGGCGAGGACGCTCGGCAGCAGCCTGGCCGCCTCGTCGACGGCGGCGGGGTCCGCGGTCGGCGCGAGCCGGACGTGGATCCAGGTCTCGTCGATGCCGTCGGCCGGCGCACCGGGTCCGACTGACGGGGCGACGTCGAGCAGCTCACCATCGGGTCCGCGGTGCACCCGCAGAACCGGATTCATGATCGACACGTAGTTGACACCGAGCCGGTGCAGCAGCACCGTGACCGAATCCATCATCATCGGGCTGGGATCGGTGACCACCTGCAGCGCCGGCGCGAACTCGGGTGAGGTCTCCGGCGTCGCTTCGCTCGCCCCACCAATTTTCCCCGTCGCTTCGCTCGCCCCGCGGGCTGCGGAAGGGTACACCGCGACCAGGGTCTCCCCCGGGGCCCGACGCCGGCCCAGTGCGGTGTGGGCCGCCAGCAGCTCCGGCGACATCACCTTGCCGGTGATGGCTCGATCGACCGGAACGGTGACGGCGACGTCACTGGACGGCGCGTCGCCGTGCGGGCCGTGATGGGTGGCCAGGTACGCCGTCGCCAGACGCCCCACAACGTCCTCGCTGAGACGCACCTGCTGTGGGGCTGCCGGTTTCACCGTCATGCCGAAGGCTCCTCACTCACGCCGGCGTGCCACCCTCGTTGGCGGCACGCACGAGCGACACTAGTCCTCCCGAGCGTCGCTCCGGCCCCTGCCCGCGGGATCAGTCGCGGGTGAGTCTGCGGTGTGTCACCCGGTGGGGGCGCGCCGCGTCGGCTCCGAGCCGCTGGATCTTGTTCTCCTCGTACGCACCGAAGTTGCCCTCGAACCAGAACCACTTGGCCTCGTTGTCGTCGTCGCCCTCCCACGCCAAGATGTGCGTGCAGGTGCGGTCGAGGAACCAGCGGTCGTGGGAGATCACCACGGCACAACCAGGGAACTGCTCGAGGGCATTCTCCAGCGAGCTCAGCGTCTCGACATCGAGATCGTTGGTGGGCTCGTCGAGCAGGATCAGGTTGCCGCCCTCTTTGAGGGTGAGGGCGAGGTTGAGCCGGTTGCGCTCACCACCGGACAGCACGCCCGCGGGCTTCTGCTGGTCGGGGCCCTTGAACCCGAACGCCGACACGTAGGCTCGGGACGGGATCTCGTTCTGGCCGACCTCGATGTAGTCCAGCCCGTCGGAAACGACCTGCCACACCGTCTTCTTCGGGTCGATACCGGCCCGGCTCTGGTCGACGTAGCTCAGCTTGACCGTCTCACCGACCTTCACGGTGCCGCTGTCCGGCGCTTCCAGTCCGACGATGGTCTTGAACAAGGTGGTCTTACCGACACCGTTGGGGCCGATCACGCCGACGATGCCATTGCGCGGCAGGGTGAAGGACAGGTCCTTGATCAGGGTGCGGCCGTCGAACCCCTTGTCCAGATGTTCGACCTCGACCACCAGGTTGCCCAGCCGCGGCGGGGTCGGGATCTGGATTTCCTCGAAGTCGAGCTTGCGGGTCTTCTCCGCCTCGGCGGCCATCTCCTCGTAGCGGCCGAGCCGGGCCTTGTTCTTGGCCTGCCGGGCCTTGGCGCCCGAACGCACCCAGGCCAGCTCCTCCTTCAGCCGCTTCTGCAGCTTCTGGTCCTTCTTGCCCTGCACTTCCAGGCGCTCGGCCTTCTTCTCCAGGTAGGTGGAGTAGTTGCCCTCGTACGGGTAGGCCCGGCCGCGGTCGAGCTCCAGGATCCACTCGGCGACGTTGTCCAGGAAGTACCGGTCGTGGGTGACGGCCAGGATGGCGCCCTTGTAGGAGGCCAGATGCTGTTCGAGCCACAGCACGCTCTCGGCGTCGAGGTGGTTGGTCGGCTCGTCGAGCAGCAGCAGGTCGGGTTTGGACAGCAGCAGTTTGCACAGCGCCACGCGGCGCTTCTCACCACCGGACAGGTGGGTGACCGGCTCGTCCGGCGGCGGGCAGCGCAGCGCGTCCATGGCCTGCTCCAGCTGGGAGTCGATATCCCAGGCGTCGGCCGCGTCCAACTCCTCCTGCAGCTGGCCCATCTCTTCCATGAGCTCATCGGTGTAGTCGGTGGCCATCAGTTCGGCCACCTCGTTGTACCGGTTGAGCTTGGCCTTGACGGCGACGCCTTCTTCGACGTTCTCCCGGACGGTCTTGGTCTCGTCGAGATGCGGCTCCTGCATGAGGATGCCGACCGTCGCGCCCGGCGCCAGGAAGGCGTCGCCGTTGTTGGCCTGGTCGATACCGGCCATGATCTTCAGAACGCTCGATTTACCGGCCCCGTTGGGGCCGACGACGCCGATCTTCGCGCCGGGAAGGAAGTTCAAGGTGACGTCGTCGAGGATGACCTTGTCGCCGTGCGCCTTGCGGACCTTCCGCATCGTGTAGATGAATTCGGCCATTGCCGTCGTCTTGCCTTTCGTCCGGCTGCGATCTCGATGAAACTCGCAGACCATCCTAGGCAAGGCCGGAAATCGTGGTTACGCCGAGATCGGCAGCTCCCCCGGCTGCTCGACGCCGTCGTCGGCGGCTTCGGCGCGCGCTTCACCGTCCACGCCGGTCGGCTCGGACCGCTCGGCCGGCTCGGCAGAGCGCCGTGCCGGGTCGATCTTGACCCGGCACCGGGTCAGGTCGGGACCGACCGCGGTGGCCCGCACCTCGATCGTGGACCGGCGGTTGCCCTCCTTGTCCTCGTACTCATTGGTGTAGATCTGTCCGACGACGACCACCGGGTCGCCCTTGAACAGCACACCGGCCACACCGTCGGCGACCCGGCCCCAGCAGTTGACGGTCAGATAGAGCGAGTTGCCGGGTTCCCAGCCGCCCTCGGCGGTTCGCCGGCGGGAGTTGCTGGCCACCCGGAACCGGATGAACTCCTGGTCGCCGATGCGACGCGGCACCACGTCGGTGATGACGGTGCCGACCACGGAAAACGGTGTCTCGAACATGGCATTGCCTTTCAGTCATTTCCTCGGTGCCGGCGGCGGACGCTCGCGCTGCCGGCCTGTGCACCCATTGACCCGCCCGGCACCGACAGGCCCGGTATCACGAGCCCGTCGCCGCGCGCCGCCTGTGGATCAATCGGGCACTGTGGATAACCGGGCTCTAGGGTTTGGCCCATGACCGTGTGGATCAGCCGACGCCCCGATGCCGATATCGAGACCGACCTGGCCGCCAGCCGCGCGGCCGGCGGGGCACTGGCCGGGCTGCGACTGGCCGTGAAGGACAACGTCGACGTCGCCGGTCTGACCACCACCGCGGCGTGCCCGCAGTTCGGCTATGAGCCCGCCGTGGATGCGGCTGCTGTCGCGGCGTTGCGCGCGGCGGGTGCGGTCGTGGTCGGCAAGACGAACCTGGACCAGTTCGCCACCGGGCTGGTCGGGACGCGCTCTCCGTATGGTGCGGTAGCGGACACCCGCAGACCCGACCACATCAGCGGCGGCTCGAGCTCAGGATCGGCCGCCGCGGTCGCGTCCGGGCAGGCCGATATTGCGATCGGCACCGACACGGCGGGGTCGGGCCGGGTGCCGGCGGGACTACAGGGCATCGTCGGGATCAAACCGACGCTCGGTGTGGTGAGCACCGACGGTGTCGTCCCGGCCTGCGAATCCTATGACTGTGTCACAATTTTCGCCCGCGACCTGGAGCTGGCGAACACCGCGATGGCGGCGATGGCGGCGGCCGGGGACCGGCCGTGGCCCGCCGACACCCGGCTGGCGGCACCACCGAATCCCATTGTGGCCGTGCCATCGTCGCTTCCCGCGCTCGACGACACCTGGCAGGCCGCGTTCGCCGCCGCGGTGCAGACCTTGGAGCAGGCCGGCGCCCGCATCGTCCAGGTCGACATCGGCCCGTTCCTGGCCGCGGCCCGGCTACTCTACGACGGTGCACTCGTGGCCGAAAGATACGCCGCGGTAGGCGAATTCATCGACAGCCACCCGGACGCGGACCTTGATCCGACAGTGCGCCACATCATCACCAAGGCCCGCGACATCCCGGCGCACCGCCTGGTCACCGACCGCCGCGAGGTGGCCCGGCTGCGCACGGTGGCGCTGCGGTCATTGGACGGGGCCGACGCTCTGTTGGTGCCCACCGCGCCGCTGCATCCGACCCTGGAGCAGGTGGCCGCCGACCCGATCGGGGTGAACTCGACGATGGGCACCTACACCAACTTCTGCAACCTGTTCGACATGTGCGGCGTCGCGGTGCCCGCCGGAACCGCGGGCGACGCACAGTTCGGTGTCACGGTGCTGGCCCGCGCGTTCGACGACGCCGTCGCGTTGGATATCGCCGCGATGGCCACGGGTATCGAAGGACCCCAGCAGGTGTGGCCATTGGCGGTCGCCGACCATACCGAGCTGGTGGTGTTCGGCGCGCACCTGCGCGGCGGCGCCTTGGTGTCGCAGCTGACCGATCTGGGTGCCCGCTGGGACGGCGAGTTGACGACGGCGCCGCGGTACCGGATGACAGTGCTGCCGACGACGCCGGCCAAGCCTGCCGTCACCCGCGTCGCCGAGGGTGACGAGGGCGCGGCACTACTGGGCCACCGGTGGCTGCTGCCCCCCGCGGCGCTGGGCCGGTTCCTGGCGGCATTGCCGGCACCGATGCAGTTGGGCAAGGTCGAGTTCGCCGACGGAACCTGGCGCACCGCATTCGCCGCCGATGCGTCGGCCGCGACCGGGCTCGATATCAGCTCCTACGGCAGTTGGCCTTCGGCCATCGCGGCCGGAGCGGTCTGACACAGCCGCCGCGGCCGGAGCGGTCTGACACAGCCACCGCGGCCGGAGCGGTCTGACACAGCCATCGCGGCCGGAGCGGTGTAGCGGACTCAGAACCAGTCGGGCCGGGCTTCGACGGTCACGCGGTCCAGCGATGCCAGCAGATCGAACTGCGGACCCACCTTGGGCAGCTCGTAGGTGAAGAAATACTGTGCCGCGGCACGCTTCCCGTCGTAGAAACTCCCCTGGTTGTCGCTCACCGCGAGCAGCTGCTCCAACCACAGCCAGGCCACCACGACGTGACCCGCCGCTTCCAGGTACACCGACGCATTGGCGAGGGTGGTGGCGAGCTCATCGGCCGACCAGAGGATCGCTGTGACCTCCTGGAGGCGTTGGACGGCCCGCCGGAGGGCACCTGCCTGGGTGGCGGCGTAGTCCGCAGCCGCAGCCCTGTCGATGGTCTCGCCGATCCGGGCCACGAGCAGGTCCAGGCCCGCCCCGTCCTGCATGACGACCTTTCGGCCCAGCAGGTCCAGGCCGTGGATCCCGTGGGTGCCTTCGTGAATGGCGTTCAGGCGGTTGTCCCGGTAGTACTGCTCGACGTCGAATTCCGTCGTGTAGCCGTACCCACCGTGAACCTGGATCGCAAGACTGTTGGCCTCCAGGCACCACTGCGACGGCCAACTCTTGGCGATGGGGGTCAGGACCTCCAGAAGCAAATGCGCGCGGTCACGCTCGCTGTCTGTGCCGGTTCGGGCTTCGTCGACGAGGTTCGCGCAGTACAGCCCCAGCGCCAGCCCGCCCTCCACATATGACTTCTGCGCCAGCAGCATTCGTTTGACATCGGCGTGCTCGATCAGCGGCACGGGTCGCACGGACGCATCCTTGTTCCCGACTGGGCGGCCCTGGGTACGCTGCTTGGCATACTCCAGTGCTGCCAGGTATCCGGCGTAACCGGTTGCGCTGGCTTGTAATCCGACCGCCATCCGGGCCTCGTTCATCATGTGGAACATGTACGCCAGGCCCTTGTGCTCCTCGCCGACCAAGTAACCGATGGCACCCTCGCCGCCGGCCACCGGGTGGGTTCCGTCGCCGAAGTTCAGCAGCGCATTCGTCGTCGCGTGGTTACCCATCTTGTGGTTCAGGCTCACCAGCGCCACGTCGTTGCGGGTGCCGTCCGGAAGGTACTTCGGCACGATGAACAGGGAGATGCCTTTGACACCCGGACCACCGCCGGGTGCCTTCGCGAGCACGAGATGCACGATGTTCTCCGTCAACTCGTGGTCCCCACCGGTGATCCACATCTTGGTGCCCGTGACACGGTAGGTGCCGTCCGGTGTACGGACCGCCCTGGTGGTGATGTCGGCGAGGGATGATCCGGCTTCGGGTTCTGACAGGCACATCGTGCCGAAGTAGCGACCCTCCAACATGGGCCGCACCCATGTGTCGATCTGCTCCTGGGAACCGTACTCGGCCAGCAGATTGGCATTGCCCATTGTCAGGAAGGCATAGGCCGTGGTGCTGGGGTTGGCCGCACGCGCAAAGGCCAACGCCGCCTGCGACACCACCGTCGGCAACTGCATCCCACCGATCGCCTCGTCGAACGGACCCGCCATCAGGCCCGCGGCGCTGAACGCATCCAGCGCTTCCTTGATCTCGTCGATCAGCACGACCGAACCGTCGGACCGCACCACGGGCTGGATCTGATCGCCCTTTTTGTTATGTGGAGCAAAGAGTTTGGCCGCGATGTCGGCCGAAAGGTCGAGCACGGCGTCGAACGTGTCCCTGGAGTGTTCGGCGAAATGATCACGCTTGGTCAGCGCGGTGACATCCAGCCACTCGTGGAGCAGGAAGTCGATATCGCGCCGCGAGAGAAAGTCGGCCATGGTCGCGCCTTTCGGATGGGCAAAAAATTAGCGAACGCTCATTTGATGAGCGCTCGCTAATATTGCGACGTCGGTGCCGCCGGTGTCAATTGTGTGTAGGATCACCCATCGTCATGGCCATCGACCGATCTTCGGATTCAGCTGCAGCAGAACGCATGCGGCGAGCTGCCATCGAAGCGTTCGCCGAGTCGGGATATGGCGGCAGCTCCACCCGCCAGATCGCCAAACGCCTCAACATGAGCGCGACGGCCATGTACCCGCACTACCGGTCGAAAGAGGAGTTGCTCTTCGCGATCGCACTGGAGGGCCACAGCAGTGTGCTGGCCGCCCTCAAGCAGGCGGATCCGCTGACCACGACCTTCGGCGAGCGACTCCGCGCCGTGGTCGCCGCCTTCGCGCGATGGCACGCGGAGAATCACAAGCAGGCCCGCGTCGTCCAGTACGAATTACACGGCCTGACCGCCGCCCACTACCGCAAGATCGCGCCACTGCGGCACGAGGCGACCGCGGTGCTGACCGATATCATCGCCGGCGGCATCCGCGCCGGCGAATTCGGCGTCGACAGTGTCGACGAGATCGTGATGGCGATCTCCTCGCTGTGCGTGGACGTGTGCCGCTGGTTCCCCTCCAAGAAACACCACGACGCGGTCAAGCTCGGCGAACTCTACGCAGATATCGCCGAGCGACTCGTGCGCTGAGCCGGCGACCGACTACATCACGCATCCCATCATTCCTATCCGCAGGTCACGCAAACGCCTGCAGGAGCTTGGCCCATTCCTGCGCTCGGCTATCGATTAGATAAGCTTCGTGATATAGATACGGATGTGGATTCGCCCCGGTCCGACGACCATGCACGAGAGTGCATCGGCCAGTTGCTCGACAACGCAACGGACCTGACCGCGCGATTCCTCTCGGATCGGACGGAACTGAGCGCCTCCGCCGCCTACGCCATGCACCGGGTTTCCCGAGAGGGGCCGATCAGGCTGACCATGCTGGCCGCCAAGGAAGGCGTGAGCCAGCCGTCGATGACACAACTGATGCAACGCCTGGAACGGGCCGAACTCGTGGCGCGGGTGCCGGATCCGGATGATGGTCGGGCTTGCCTGATCGCGATCACCGAGCAGGGGCAGGCGTTGCTCGACAATCGCCGGCGCACGCGCCGGGAGCGGCTACAGCAGTTCCTGGCAAGCCTGTCCCCGGAAGACGAACGCGCGCTGGCGTTGGCGGCCAGCGTCGCAGGACCCATCCTGGCGCGGCTGACCGCCGACGACCCGCTTACGAGGCCGAACGACGACGGATCCGGCTGACGACGTTCCCGTCGAGACGACCGATTGAACGGTGAAAGAGGTTGGGGTGAAGAAAGTTCGAGTGGGCCGTGGGCTGAAGGCGATATGGATCCCGGTGGTCCTGATCATCGTGCTGGCCGTCTCGGGCCTGGTGGTCTCGCGGCTGCACAAGATGTTCGGGTCGCAGGACCTGAACGCCAACGCCGGCGCCGGTATCGAGATCGTCCAGTTCAACCCCAAGGTGCTGGTCTACGAGGTGTACGGGGCGCCGGGCACCTTCGCCGAGATCAGCTATTTCGACCCGGATGCCAACGTGCATTCGGTCAGCGCGCCGCTGCCGTGGTCGGTCACCCTGTCGACCACGCTGCCGACAGTCAGCGCGAACTTGATGGCGCGCAGCGACAGTCGATCCAGCGGCGATGCGATCGGGTGCCGCGTCACCGTCAACGGCATTGTCCGTGAGGAGCAGAGCGCCAATGGTGTCAACGCCCAGACCTACTGCCTGGTGAAGTCCGCATGACCACAACCGAATCCACCGGTACGGCGAAACGGCCCGCCTTCCCGCGTCTGATCCGCATCCTTGCGTGGCCGATCGTCCTGGTCTGGATCGTGATCGCCGTCGTGGTGAACGTGATCGCACCCCAGCTCGAGGTGGTCGGCGAGCTGCACGCCGCACCGATGGCTCCCGAGGACGCGCCGTCCATGCAGGCGATGAAGCTGATGGGCGCGAATTTCAAGGAGTTCAACTCCAACAGCACCATCATGGTGGTCATCGAAGGCCAGCAGCCGCTGGGCCCGGATGCGCACAAGTACTACGACGAGATCATCCACAAGCTGCAGCAGGATCCCGAACACATCCAGCACATCCAGGACTTCTGGGGTGACACGCTGACCGCCGCCGGTGCCCAAAGTGCCGACGGCAAAGCGTCTTACGTGATGATCAACCTCGCCGGCGAACAGGGCATGACGTTGGCCAACGAGGGAGTGGACGCGGTCCGCAAGGTCATCGAGGAGACCAAAGCCCCGCCCGGGGTCCAGGCCTACGTGGCCGGCCCTGCGGCCTTGACCGACGACCTGCACGTCATCGGCAATGCGAGCCTGGCCGAGATCACCCTGATCACCCTGGTGGCCATCGCCCTCATGCTGCTGGTGGTCTACCGCTCGATCAGGACCACGCTGGTCCAATTGTTCCTGACTTTCCTGGCCCTGCTCACCGCTCGCGGCGTCGTCTCGGTACTGGCCACCCACAACGTGTTCGGGCTGACCACCTTCGCGGGCAACATCTTGACCATGCTGGCCATCGCGGCTGCCACGGACTACGGAATCTTCATCTTCGGCCGGTACCGCGAAGACCGGGGCCTTGGCCTGGACCGCGATGATTCCTACTACGCGACTTTCAAATCCGTCGCGCCGGTGATCGTCGGTTCGGGACTGACCATCGCCGGAGCCACGTACTGCCTCAGCTTCTGCCGGCTGCCGTATTTCTCCACCATGGGCGCCCCGGTAGCGATCGGCATGCTCGTCGTCGTCGCCATCTCGGTCACCCTGGGGCCGGCGGTCCTTTACCTCGGTAGCCGTATCGGCCTCTACGAGTCCAAGCGGCCGCCGCACAGCACGTTCTGGCGCAAGGTCGGCACGGCCGTGGTGCGCTGGCCCGCACCGATTTTCGTGGCCAGCCTGTTCGTCGTGCTGATCGGGCTCGTGGCGATCCCCGGGTACAAACCGGCCTACAACGACCAGTACTACCTACCGAAAGACGCCCCGGTGAACATCGGTTTCGCCGCCGCCGACCGACACTTCTCGCAGGCCAGGATGAACCCGGACATCCTGATGGTCGAGTCCGGCCACGATATGCGTAACCCCGCAGACATGCTGGTGCTGAACAAGATTTCGAGCAATGTGATGCACGCCGAAGGCATCGCGATGGTGCAGAACATCACCCGGCCGCTGGGTATCCCCATCCAGCACAGCTCGATTCCGTTCCAGACCAGTATTTCGGGACAGACCAGTAACCTGAACCTGCCGTTTCAGCGTAAACAGCTTGAGGACCAGCTGCGGATGATCGATGCGACCAATACGTCGATCGACATCCTGAAGAAGCAGTACGCCCTGTCGCTCGAGCAGACCCAGCTGACCCAGGCCTCCGCTGCGAAGTCGCAAGAGCTGCTCAAGGTGACCGAGCAGGTCCGCGACAACATCGCCAACTTCGACGACCAGTTCCGGCCGCTGCGCAACTACTTCTACTGGGAGCCGCACTGCTTCGACATCCCGATGTGTGCGGCCACCCGGTCGGTGTTCGACGCCCTGGACGGGATCGACCAGTTGACCGACAAGACCGGCGAGGTGCAGGTCAACACCGACAAGCTGGCCGACCTGGCGCCGAAGCTGACCGCCCTGCTGCCGCAGACCATCGCGTCGATGGAAACCAGCCGCGATCTGTCGCTGGCGTCGTACAACTCGCAGAAGGCGCTGATCGACCAGATGCAGGCGATGAACGACACGGCGCTGTCGATGGGTGCGGCATTCGACGGCGCCAAGAACGACGACTTGTTCTACCTGCCTCCGGAAGCCTTCCAGAACCCCGATTTCGAGCGCGGCCTGAAGATGTTCCTCTCGCCCGACGGCAAGTCGGCACGCATGTTCATCACCCACCAGACCGACCCGGCGACGGTGGAGGGCATCGCTCGGGTGGAGTCCGAGCGCAAGGCCGCGCAGGAGGCCTTGAAGATGTCGTCACTGTCGGACGCCAAGATCTATCTCGGCGGGGTTGCGGCGACGTATAAGGACATGTCCGACGGCGCTCGCTATGACCTGCTGATCGCGGTGGTGTCCTCGCTGACGCTGATCTTCATGATCATGCTCATCCTGACCCGCAGCGCGGTGGCGGCCCTCGTGATCGTCGGGACCGCCGGCAGCTCCATCGCCGCGTCGTTCGGCATCTCGGTGCTGCTCTGGCAGGACCTGCTCGGCATCCAGGTGCAGTGGCTGGTCATGTTGATGTCGGTCATCATCCTGTTGGCCGTGGGCTCGGACTACAACCTGCTACTGGTGTCCCGGTTCAAGGACGAAATTCATGCCGGGTTGAAGACGGGCATCATCCGGTCCATGGCCGGCACGGGCGGCGTGGTGACCTCCGCCGGGCTGGTGTTCGCGGCGACGATGGCGGGCATGATGGCCAGCAAGCTGGTCGTGCTGGCCCAGATGGGGTCGACCATTGCCATCGGTCTGCTGATCGACACGTTCATCGTGCGGTCACTGCTGATGCCGTCCATCGCGACCATGTTGGGCCGCTGGTTCTGGTGGCCGCAGGTGGTCTACCCGCGCGGCGACTACCAGTTCGTGCCGTATCAGCCGAAGCGTCACGCCGGTGACGCCGACACCGAGGCGCTGCCTGTTCAGGGCTGATTGCCCAGGTCGCGGCGGATCCGACCGGGGTGTCGGTCCCGCCGCGACGCTGTTGAGCGATGATCGATGGCGTGGGTTATGACAGTGTCGGCGGGAACGAGGTGGCGCGATGACGGTGCCTCAGCAACTGACCGATCGTTACGAGCTGGGCGAGATCCTGGGCTTCGGCGGGATGTCGGAGGTGCACCGTGCCCGCGACATCCGGCTGCACCGTGACGTCGCGATCAAGATCCTGCGCGCCGACCTGGTCCGCGATCCGAGCTTCTACCAGCGCTTTCGCCGGGAGGCCAAGCACACCGCGGCGCTGAACCATCCGTCGATCGTGGCGGTGTACGACACCGGGGAGGCGCAGACACCCAACGGGAACCTGCCGTTCCTGGTGATGGAGTACGTCGAGGGCCAGACGGTCGGCAAGCTGATCCAGCGGCACGGCGCGATGGAGCCGCACCGGGCGATCGCGATCATCGGCGAGGTCTGCACGGCGCTGGAGTTCAGCCACAGCCGCGGGATCGTGCACCGCGATATCAAACCGGCGAACATCATGATCACCCCGACCGGGGCGGTGAAGGTGATGGACTTCGGAATCGCGCACGCCATGAACGCCACCACCGGTGACCGGCTGACCGCGACGTCGGCCGTCGTGGGCACCGCCCAGTACTTCTCCCCCGAGCAAGCCCGTGGCCAGGAGGTCGACGCCCGCACCGACGTCTACTCGCTGGGCTGCGTGCTCTACGAAATGCTCACCGGACAAGCCCTTTTCACCGGTGACACGCCGTTGGCTGTGGCCTACCAGCATGTCCGGGAGCGGCCGGTTCCGCCGTCGCAACGACGCGCGGGCATCTCCCCCGACCTCGACGCCGTGGTGCTCAAGGCACTGGCCAAGAAACCCGACAAGCGCTATCAGAGCGCCGCCGAACTGCATGCCGACCTGCTGCGCGTCGGCAGCGGGAACGCACCGCAGGCACCGGTGCAGCCGCCGCCCGACACCGACGAGACCCCGGCAGCACACGATCCGAGCCCGCACACCCTGCAGATGCCGGTCCAGGAGCGCCGCGGCCCATCCCGGCGCTGGCTGATCGGCGGTGCGCTCGCGGCGGTGGTGCTGCTGGTGCTCGCCGGTGTGTACATCGTGGGCGTCATGAACCGGGTGCGGGTGCCCGACGTCCACGGGCTCAGCCGCCAGGACGCGGTGAGCCGGTTGCAGGACCAGGGCCTGAAGCCCCAGGTCGACACCAAACCGGACGGGTCGGTGGACGCCGGCCGGGTGATCGATACCGACCCGGCGGCCGACTCCTCGGTGGCCTCCGGCAGCGATATCACCCTCAACGTGTCGACCGGACCCGAACAGCGCCGTATCCCCGACGTCTCGAAGTCCACCTACGACCAGGCGGTGCGCACGCTGCACGACGCCGGGTTCGACAACGTCCGGCGCATGTCGCAGCCCTCCACGGCCGAGGACAAGGACCGCGTGGTCGAGACCATCCCTGCGGCGCAGCAGGATTCGGCCACCAGCAACGAGATCATCATCGTGGTCGGTGCGGGCCCCGCGACGCGTCAGGTACCCGATGTGGCAACACAGACCGAGGACCAGGCCAAGCAGATTCTCGACACCGCGGGATTCACCACGGTCCTGCCGATACCGACCGACGGCACCCTGCCTGCGGGTCAGGTGCTCGGCACCGATCCGCCGGCGGGCGCCTCCGCGGCAGCGGACGCGCCGATCACCATCAAGGTGTCCCGCGGAAACCAGTTCGAGATGCCCGATGTGCGGAACTACGTGTACACGGACCTGGTTCCCTACCTCGCCACCTTTGGCTTCACCGGGCGCCTGGACAAGGGACCCGATATCGATGCCGGCCCCGCGAACCGCAACAAGGTGGTGCAGCAGGACCCGGCGCCCGGTACTCCCGTCAACCGGGACGGCATCATCACGGTGAACTACGGCTCCTGACGTCGTACGCGTGACGTCGGCCACATTTACATAGGTGTACGCATACAAGAGCCGCCGCCGCCAAGAAGGCCGAAAAGCACTGCGGCAGTGACCTTTGGACCGCCCGCCAAAACTCACAGCAGCCTGATGGACTTTTTGATCGTTACCCTATATAACTTCTTGTATAGGCAAGGGCCTGCATGGGGCGGCATGGACCGCTCCGGCCCACGCGAATTACCGAAAAAATACATAGGGGAACGAATATGAAGGGTCTGACTCTCACGTCCTTGATCGGTGCGGCCGCCAGTGCCGTGGCGCTGGCGGCGTTGGCCGGCACTGCGAGCCTGTCGTCGCCGGATATGCACTCGGCGGCGGGCATGGAAACCGGTGTGACCGTGACGAACACCCCCGGCGCCCCGGCCGAGGTGCGCCCTCCGATGATGAGCGCGGCACCGCAGATCACCGGTCCGGCGCCGCTGCCCACCGAAGAACAGGGCCTGCCGGGCTAACCGCCGCGGCCCGTCTCCTGGTCGGCCAGTTTGGCCAGCATCGCGTTGTAGGCGGCCAGGTCGGCGTCCTCGTCTCGGTCGGCCGCCCGATCGAGGCGCTTGGCGGTGCGGTCATCGCTGCGCCGCCACTGGATCAGTAGCGCCAGCATGACCAGCACCAGCGGCACCTCACCGGCCGACCAGGCTATTCCGCCGCCAAGACGCTGGTCGGCGAGCAGATCGGTATGCCAGGGCAGCTGTAGCGATTTGTAGAAGCTCTCGGCCATCACCGTCTGGGTGCCCATCAGCACTACGCCGAAGAAGGCATGCAGCGGCAGTGAGCCGAACACCACGCCCAACTTGGCCAGCGCTGGAATGGGCCGTGGGGTCGGATCGATTCCGATGACGACCCAGTAGAACAGGTAGCCGGACAGCAGGAAGTGCAGGTTCATCGCCACGTGTGCGGCATGGATCCCGGCCACCGCGTCGAAGATGCCGCCGAAGTACAGGCCGTAGAAGCCACCGACGAACAAGGCGGTGGCCACGAACGGGTTGGTGAGCACCTGGGACACCCGGCTGTGCAGTGCTGCCAGTAGCCATTCCCGCATACCCGGCGGAGACCCGCGACCGGCGGTCGGCAACGCACGCAGTGCCAGCGTCACGGGAGCCCCGAGCACCAACAGCACTGGGGACAGCATCGACAGCAGCATGTGCGCGCCCATGTGCATGCTGAACATGGCGGGCATGTACCGGCCCAGGCCCGACGATGTCGCGAACAGCAGCACTGCGCAGCCGCACAGCCAGGCGATGGTCCGGCCGACCGGCCAGGCATCCCCACGTCGGCGCAGCCGGATCACCCCGGCGACATAGAGGGCGGCGAACAGGATGGCTGCGGTGCCGAAGATGAGGTCGAAACGCCAGTCGAACAGGATGCGCGCCACCGTCGGCGGGCCGGCCAGGTCGTAGCCGATCTCCACCGCGGTGACCGACGGGTTGGCCACCGGGGGCGGTGGCGGCGGTGTGCGGCCCAGGGCGACGGCAATACCGAAGGTGATGCCGAACACCAGCGACTCGACGAAAGCCAGCCGGAGCAGCGGTCGCCGGTTCTCCGGATCGCGGGCCAAAGCCCGCACCGCACTGCGCCGCTGCGCGTATCCGAGTGCCCCGAGCACCAGCAGAGCGGCCACCTTGCCGATGATCAGCCAGCCGTAGCTGCTGTGCAGCAGGTCGCCCGGCCGCACCCGGACGAAGGCGTTGATGACGCCGGAGAACCCCATCGCGACGAAACAGCACAGGGCGATCGCCGAAAACCGGCGCGCGGCCAGGTCGGTGTGCGCGCCGCCACGGATAGCCAGCGCCCACAGCGCCAACAACCCGCCGGCCCACACCACCCCGGCAACGAGGTGGATGAACAGACTGTTGGTGGCCAGGTCATGGGAACCGCCTGCCGAGGAATGCCCCGACAACGCCAGCGGCACCAGGGTGAACACGGCCCCCGCGCACAACACCGGCGTCCAGGCCCACCGCAGCACCGGAATGCTCACGACGGTGACCACCGCGGCGAACAGAGCGGTCCACCGCCAGGTGCCCGCGGTCTCGACCAGGCCGGCCACCGACCAGATATCGGCCAGTCCGAGCTTGCTGAGCAACGGCTGGCCGGTGATATCGGACACCGTCAGCGGCACCAGAAGCACCGCGCACACCGTCCAGACGCCCGATGCCAGGGTGCCCGCCCGCAGCGCGCGGTACCCCGCGACATCGAGCACTCCGCTGGCCTGCGGCGGCACCAGAAACGCCGCCAGCAGGAACGAGCCCACGGCGACGGCGGCGGCGATCTCCCCTGCTGCCCGGACGAACGGCAGGCCGTAGGTGGTCACCGGACCGGGATCGGGCAGGCCGGTGGCGGTCAGCGCATCGGCCAGCGACAACCCGCCCAACCCGGCCGCGACGGCGCCGGCCAGCACGGCGACACCGAACAGGACGGGCCATACGGCGCCGCGCGGAGCGGGCGTCCTCGCTGAGGGGGTGGACGTCATCCCTCCAGCGTATGGGGTGGCCTTCAGGCGTCAGCGGCCTGCTGCGCCGCTTTCTCCCGCTGGTAGAACTGGGCTCGCGCACCAGCCTCGACGGTGTCCATGTCGGTCAGGATGTCCCGCAGTTCCCTCAGGAAATCGGCCCGTCGCTGCGACAGGTCGGGTGCCCGCCCGAGCAGCTTCTGATCGGCCGCCACCTGACGAGCCGTCGCGAACAACAACGCCGACACCGACTCGTTGCTGCGCACCCTGCCTTGGGCCACCTGCTGGCGCCCGACCCCGAGCGCCAGCTTCGTCAACTCCTTCTCGGAGATATCGGCAGGCGCGTCGCGCAGCACGTCGGCGACGATCTCGTAGGCCTCGACGAACGGCCGCAACATGGCCGAGCCGAGCAGCGGCCGTTTGGCCCTCAGCAGAGCCTCGCTACCCTCGCGGCCCGAAGCGATCTGCTCTTCCCAATCCTGCGTCCACGACATCTCTTTGGTCAGGTTGTCCCGGAACGTCGCCGAATCGGCGAAATAGAACTCGAACTTCAGCAGATCACGCAGCCGGGCCGTCTGCGCCCAGAACACCGCGAGATGATCGGATTCGGCACGCGCGGCGTGCGCCAGAGCCAGCTCGATGATCGAGGTTTCCAGGAAAGACGCGATCAGGGAATTGCGGTAGAAGGCCGCCTCATGTTCGTTCTCCGGCGCGATCCGCCACACCGGCTCGCGGCCGCCGTCGATCCGGGTCACCGGATGCCCGCCCGACAACGCGTCCACCGCGGCCCGCACCCCGTCGACAGTGCGCAACCGCAGGGCACTGTTCGTCATCGGAATACCCTTGCGCTCAAGGTAATCCAGTGAATCCCCGAACGTGCGGTGCAGCTGCCCCAAGGTCAGCGCGACACCACGGGTGGTGAGCAGCAGTGCCGACACCAGACCGGTCGCATTCACCGGCGTGACCTGCTGGATACGCCAGGCCACCTCGAACGCCATCTTCTGCATCGCCAGACGTTTGGCGTCCGGGTTGGCGTTCATCGGGCCGCCCGGCTCCCCCAGGTACTGGCGCATCGAGACCGCCTCGGGGAAACGAACATAGATCTTGCCGTAGTTGCGCTCGCCCTGCGCCTTGACGAAGTTGTACAGCCAGCTCAGTCCCTCCGGCGTCTTCTCGCCGCCGCGGGCGTACGCCGCGTACTCCTGGGTCTCGTGCAACTGGTCGAAACTGATCGACACCGGCTGCAGCAGGATGTCCTCACTGCGGCCGTCCAGGTAGGCGTCGGCGACGTAGGACAACAGGCCCAGCTTGGGCGGCAGCATCTTTCCGGTGCGCGACCGGGTGCCCTCGATAGACCAGTTCAGGTTGAAGCGCTTTTCCACGATATAGCCGACGTACTGGCGCAGGACGTACTTGTACAACGGGTCATCGAGCTTGCGGCGCAGGAAGATCACCCCCGAGTGCCGCATCAGCGGGCCCATCACCCCGAATGACAGGTTGATTCCGGCGAAGGTGTGCACCGGCGGTAACCGGTTCTCCTGCATGGCAACGGGGACGATCACCCCGTCCAGATACGAGCGATGCGAGAACAGCAGCACCGCGGGATGGATCTCGAGGGCGCGGCGCATGGTTTCGATCTCGGCGCGATCGTAGTCGATGTTCGGGTCGAAGCCGCGGCTGAAGATGGCCCGCCCCAGCGTGGGGATGAGGTCCACCGAGAACCGGCTCCACCCGGTGGACAACTCGTCGAGCATCTCGCCGGCCTTCTCCACGGTGGCCCCGGGGATCTTGTCCAGCCCTTCCCGAAAACGGGCTGATGCCAACATCTCCGGTTTGACCAGTCGCGGCGATTTGTACTCCGGGCCCAGCAGCCTCAGCTCGACCCGCTCGATGGCCAGGCTGGCGCGCCGGAGCACGAAGCGGGCGAACTCACGCGGGTTTTCGGCGGTGGTGGTGTCGTTCCATTGTTGACGCAGCTCGGACACCTTGGCCGGTTCACCGGCGACCACCCGGGCCCGGGACGCATCCTTGCGCAGGATGCGTCGCTGCAGTAGTTCGGGCGGGCGGTAGGTATCCCGCCCGGAGATGAGCGCCACCACCTTGGATCGAGTGGGCAATCCGCCGGGCACCCAGAACACCCGCACCGGAACCACCGACCGATCCTGGTCGGCGGAGAGCTTGTCGACCAGCTGAGCCAATACCGTCGGCGGCGGTTCATCGGAGTCCGGCAGGTGCAGCACCTCGACCCGGGCTTCCGGCCGTTCCCGGCGCTGCTGAGCCAGCCAGTGTTTGAGCAGCTCCTCCTCGGCCGGCGAACCGACCGAGGCGAGCACCAGCGTGTCACCCGTCGGGCTGAAGCCCTCGATGTGGGCGGAAAGCCTTGTCATTGGCGGTCTTTCGAGGCAGAGGGCTCAGGGGCGTCGGCACCGCGCTTGTACAACGGGACCTCCGGCAGCTGATCACGCGGCCAGGACGCCAAGGTGTCGAGATAGAGCTGGCGGACCTCGGCGATCCGCTCGGCCAGATTGTCGTGGGTCCAGTCGTCGGTGGGGATGGGCGGGAACACCGCGACGTCGACCTTGCCGGCGTTGAAGGTGTTGGCATCCCGCGCAGCGACGACTTCGGCGTTGCGGATCACGATCGGGACAATCGGGATACCGGCGGCCATCGCAATACGGAACGGCCCCTTCTTGAACGGGCCGACCTCGGTGGTGTCCAGCCGGGTGCCCTCCGGGGCGATCATGATGGAAAGCCCTTTACGGGCAAGCTCTTCCACTTTGTGCAGTCCTTCGACGGCGGCTTGGGTGTCGTCGCGGTCGATGAACGCGGCGTCCATCACCTTGCCCAGCGGACCCATCAGGGGATTGCGCTCGAGCTCCTTCTTGCCGACGCTGGTGAAGTTGTCCTGCACCAACCTGCCGGCAATGAAGGGGTCGGCCTGGTTACGGTGGTTGAAGATGAACACCGCGGGCCGCTGTGCGGTGAGGTTCTCCTCGCCAAGCACGTTGAGCTCGATGCCGGTGGTCAACATCAGCAGCTTGCTCCAGTTCGAGGTGAAGAAGTTCACCCCCACGCGCTTGTTCCGGGTGAGCAATCCCAGCCCGACCGCGCCGGCGGCCACCGTCGGGATGGTGGCCAGACCGGCCAGCGTGCGTAATTGCGCGACCGGGCTGCTGCCGCTGCGGCTGCTGAACCGCAGGATCGGCCAGCCTCGTTTCAGAGCGACGGCGGCCAGCTTGCCGCCGGGGTTGGTCGGGCGGGGGTTGCCGACCACGTACATCAACGCGACGTCCTCGTCGCCGTCGGCATAGAAATAACTCTTGGTCAGATCCACCCCGTTGGCGGCCGAAAAGCGCTGCACAGCATGCGCTTTTCCGTGTCCCCAGATGATCGGCTGCTGCACCTCGCCGGTGATGAGACCGTCGTCGTCCACCTCGAACTTGTTGCACAGCACGTTGTCGATGCCCAGGAAGCGAGCAACGGGTTCCACTTGCACGGTCAGCGCCGAAGAGCTCAGCACCACGGTGTGCCCGCGCGCCATATGCGCCTTGATGATCGACCGCATCTCGGGGTAGATGCGGTTACGCACGTGCTGGACGAACAGCCGCTCCCCCAGTTCGTCCAGATCCGAGAGCGAGTTGCCGCGCAACATCCGCGCACCCTTGCCGATCAGGTCCTCGAACTCGGAGCGACCCAATTGATGGTTGAGCCCGGCCTGCACCATGCCGATGAACTCGCCAACGCTCATCTGCCCGCGGCGCAGCCGGTCCTGGGTCATCAATACCCCGGTGAACCCGGCCACCAGCGTGCCGTCCAGGTCGAAGAACGCGCCGACCTGGGGCCCCGGCGGACTGGCCTCGATCTCGGCGACCGTGCCCGGCAAACGTGCCTCGGTCATTTATCGGCACTTCCGTTCGGCGACACGGCTTCCGGAGCGGTGAAGGATGCCGCCTCGGCGCGGCTGTCCCCGCCGAGGGCCAGGATTTCGTCGAACCCGCGGAGCAGGCAGCCGGCCCACAGTGCGTCGTCGTCAAATGCAGCCCGGTCGTAGCGGGTGGTGACGGTGATGAAACCACCGCGCGATACCAGGACGGTCATCATCGCCACACCGGGCAGCGGACCGAGCCCGCAGTGCCGCAACACCTTTGCTCCGGCGATGAAGGTGTCGCCGGGATACACCGGCACGTTGCTGGCCTGGACGTCGGAGTTGACCACCGAGCCGGCGGCCGACTCAAGGACGGCGTCGGGCAGGAAACTGACGAACGGCGCCAGGGTGCCGACCATGTCCATGGCGCGTTCCTCGCGCTTGTCGGTCATCTGTGAGCGGATCGCCTTGATCCGTTGTTCGGGGTCGGCGATGCCGACGGGTGCCGCCAGATTGATTCCGGCAAAACGATTTCCACCGGCCGGATCGTCTTCGGCGCGCAGATTCACCGGGACCGCCATCGGCAGCGTCTCGATCGGGATGCCCTTCGCTTCGTGGTAGTGCCGCAGTGCGCCGCACAACCCGGCCAGGTATGCGTCGTTGATGGAACCGCCGGCAGCCTTGGCCGCCCGGTGGAAGTCGGAGAAGACGATGTCGATGGCCTCGCTGCGCGAAGACAGACTGCGCCGCCGCAGCAGCGGTGAGTGGTCGGCCACCGGCCGGGACACCCGGGCGGTCGACAGTGCGTAGTCGACGACGCCGCTGACCGTCGCGGCCGGGTCGCGCACGACGTTGGTGACCGCGTGTACCGCACCCCCGAGCAGACCGAGCACGCTGTTGGTGATCTTCATCGGGAGTCGGTTGATACCCATTCTCATCAAGTCGTTGGACGACAGATCCTGTGGAATCGGTAGGGGCGCAAGCTCGCCGATCGGGGTATCCCGTTCGAGGTTGTAGATGTTGGCGAACATCTCGACGGTGCCGACCCCGTCGGCGACGGCGTGGCTCAGGTGCAGGATGGTGGCCGCGCGACCGTCGGCCAGGCCCTCGACGAGGGTGGCCGTCCAGAGCGGACGCGTGATGTCCATCGGCGTCTGCAGCGCCACCTCGGCCAAGTCGAGCACCTCCCGGAGCGTGCCCGGCTCCGGAGCGCGGACCCGGCGCACGTGGTAGTCCAGGTTGAAGTCGGGGTCCACCACCCAGCGCGGTGCCGCCGTGGGCAGTGTCGGCATGACGACTTTCTGGCGTAGCCGCAGCACCTTGCGGGAGGCCTGCTCGAACACCGCGCGGAACTGCTCCCAATCAGGGGTCAGGTCAAGCAGCTCGACGCCCATGATTCCCGATCGGGTGCGTGGGTTGGCCTCACCGCGGTGTAGCAGCGTGTCGACGCCGTTCAGTTTCTGGGGCAGCCCCGCCGCATCCAACGGCACGTTGCTCATCGCGCGCACTCCTCCTGCACGGCGCTCTCCCGTCGGCCGCCATGCAGCGTCCACGCTAGTCGGCTGGTCACGAGCGCGGGACGGCTTTGCGGGTGTGACAAGTTCCCGCCATCCAGACGCGGGTTAGAATTCAGCCGCGTTTGCCTCCGTAGCTCAGTTGGATAGAGCAAGAGCCTTCTAATCTCTAGGTCGCAGGTTCGATTCCTGCCGGGGGCGCTGGTCAGAGATGGTATTTAGCCGTACTGAATAAGGTCGGTCGGCGTTTATTCGGCGTTTATAGCGGACCTGAGTTGTCGGCGACGGCCTTGTCCAGCAGATTCGCCACCTCGTTGTGGACCCGGCCGCGGCTCATATAGCGGTCCTGGGTCATCGACACTTTGGCGTGCCCGAGATTGGTCGGCGCCTATGCGAGCCGACCGTCCCGCGTCGTTGATGAGCGTCGCGACTGTCTTGCGGAAGCTGTGCGAGCTGATGTCGGGGACGCCCAATTCGTCGCGAATTCTGCGCCACTGGCCGGCGAAGTTGTCGGGGTCACGCAGGGTGCCATTTGTAGAGGGGAAGATGACCGATTGCTGTCCGAGGTACGGCAACTTCCGACGCTCGGTGAGCGTCGCGATGGCGAACGTCGGCAGCGGGATGACCCGTCTTCCGGCCGCGGTCTTGGTCTCATCGACCCGAACGAGGCCGTTGGCCTTTTCCCGGATGACTTTGCCGGAGACGGAGATCGTGCCGGCCTCTGCGTCGAAGTCGGTCCACTGAAGCGCCAGCAGTTCGGAGCGGCGTAGCCCGGTGGCAATCAGCAGCGTGATCGGGTCGGTCAGGTCGCGTCGGCGGCAGACCTCCGACGTCCTCAGCTTGGTCAGCAGATCGCGCAGCTGGTCCGCGGTGAGCGCGTGGGCGCCCTTGGGCTGTTTCTTCGACTTGATCGCCTGAACGTCGCGCACTGGGTTGGAGCCGAGGACGTTGTTGAGGACGGCGAGCTGGAGCGCTCCGCGCAGCAGGGTCCTGGATTGGCGAGCCATGACCGCCCCGTGAGCGGTGCGCATTGACCGCAGAGCCGCGTCCAGTATGGCAGCCGACGCCTCCCCCACCTTCACGCCGGCCATGAACTTGGCCAGCTTGGTGGCCCGTGCAGCGGTAGGTGTCGAGAGTGCGGGCCGAGTGGCCATCCTCGGACAGTCGTTGGCTCTGCTCACGACCGACATCGCGGAGGGTTCATAGGCCTCTACGTTCGATCAAGTGCGCGCTAAACCAGCGTTTGTACTCCACGGAGTGCCACCACTTGAGGTAGCGGAAACATTCCCCACGGGATGGCGGCGACGTTACAACTAAGCTAGTCAAGGTAATGACACACTCACGCCTTTCTGCGCAACCTGAGTTGCCGGCCGCAGCGTCGCCCCAAAGTCGAGGCGGCGTTAGGTGGGTTGCGCCGGTTGGCTCAACAATCCCGCGCACCGATGACGGCCTTCTTGACCTCGAAGCACTAGACCGCGTCTGGTACACGGGCGATCGACCTCGGCATTCCGGTGAACTAGTGGGCGTAGGTCAGTCCTACGTGTTGCTCGCGCCGGGCGGAGCTGGCAAAACTACCCTCATTGAAGCCCTGCAGGCCGAGGAACTGTTCTCCACGTCAATCGACCTCAGACTCCACTCCCGCCGATCAGTTGCCGAACTTGTCGACCTGATACCTACGAGCGCGTCTCCGGCCGACGGGACGCAACCGACCACTGTGTTCGTCGATTCCATCGACGAGGCTCTACAGATCGACTCCAACATTGGTTACATGTTGGTGAAGTTGGTCAGCCATCCCCGCTTGGCCCATGTCGCGTGGCGGTTCGCTTGCAGGCCGAGTTCTTGGACCGTCGATTTGGCAAACGGAATGCGCACAGCGCTGACTGGCTTCGAAGAACTGGAACTACTTCCGCTGAGCTTGCTCGACCTCCATGGACTGGCTCAAGGCGATGCCGAAGACTTTCTGCGAGATGCTCAGCTCGCCGGACTGACACGCTTGCTGGCGCTGCCGTTGCATGCCGTGAATCTCCTGGATGACTGGCGGACCAGAGGACGCATGCCCTCCAATCGGTCGGAAGCTATGCAACATGCAATCACCCGACTGCTCACCGAAACGAGCATTACCCGGCCGGCCGAAGAACTCGACCGACAACGCCGACAGCTTGTGGCGGAAAGATTGGCTGCCACTTCAATCTTCTGCAACGTACACAGCTACGCCCCCAAAACGTCTACGACCGAGCAAGACTCGTCAATCGCGGTAAGCTCTCTGCCAACTCAAGAAGAACCCGACCTGGCCAGCTCACCTCTGACACTGGGCCATTTCAGAGAAGTGCTCGGCACTGGGCTTTTCGTCGCAGCTGGGCACGGCACAGTGACCTTCGCCCACCAGTCATATACCGAGTTCCTCGCCGCGCAGTACCTAATTCGTCGCAGCGTCAGCGGTCAACGGCTCGTCTCCCTGCTGGGCGCTGACATCAACGGAATAGCTCCGGGACCCATGATCGAAGTACTTGGCTGGCTATTAGCTTTACACGCAACGGTTCCCGAAAAATTGATCGCGAGCAACGCCGAGCAACTGCTGGGTACCACTGGCTTAGAGCTGGTGGGCGACCAGGTTCGCGAGCGAATCGTCGAAGCACTACTCGCCGCGGCTGCAAATGGGACGATCGATTATGGATGGCGTTCAGAAACGACTGTCCTGGCTCACCCCGAGCTGGCCAGTCAGCTCCATAAGGCAGCGCAAGAAGCATCGAATCCTGCAGTGGCGTACTGGATTTGTCGAATCGCGTGGCAATGCGGCGCCGCGGAGGCTACCGACGACCTCTTCGAGGTTGCATTCAATTCCTCCTGGCCCGATGTAGTGAGAGCAGAGGCCGTTAAGGCCTTCGCCGCGGTCGCCCCTCGAAACCGGCTGTCCCAATTGGCGCCACTGCTTGACCTGGGCGCTGACGAAGACCCCCTTGACGAGATCCTCGCAGCAACCCTACGAGCGTTGCTTCCCGACGCTGGCAAATCCGATCACATCCGCCGAGCGCTCCGGCCCCAACGTGCTTCCAATTATATTGGTGCATACAGAATTATTCTTAGCGAACTACCCACACTGCTACCTGATAGCGACGTTGTTGCTACCTTTACCGACGCCCTGACCAGACGGACACAGCAAAGCGATCATGCCTTCGACGATCTGCTCACTGGCCTCCTGCGGCGTGCGTGGGAGATTAGAGACTCTGCGGTGGCCGAAGCACTCGGTAGAGCACTAGGTAGCGACCGACTAGGCTTCCCTCCGTCATTGCGACGTGAAGGTCTCCCTTGGGATGTAGACGATGATCCTGAACTACGACGCATCATGGCCGTTGCGGCGCTTACAGCGCACGAAGACTCGTTCGCCGCTGTCTATGACCTACGTATGCTGACGGCGTCAGATCTAGTTTGGTTGGTGGACTGGATAGGCGATGCTGCACCACCGGAAGCACTGGAAGCCTCCCGAATCGTGCTGCGGCATTTAGCCTGGTACCCGGCCGATGCCGCGGCCGCCGATCGCATTCTCGAGCTTGGTGAAGACCATCCCGCGTACGCGGCCATCTCAGACTTCCAGGGTTCTGATGACATCGACACACGCCCTGACTGGGTTGCTCGCGAAATCGAATACGCGCGAAGTCTGCCGACCGAAGCTGAGAGTGTCTCCGACGTCCGCGAAGCGCTAACTGAAGCCCAAGCCGACATCAGCCGCTGGTGGCACCTCGTCACTGCGCTGGCAGACCCAGTAAGAGCCGATGCCGAGCAGTTGCTCGAGTGGGATTTGACCAGTCGTGCTTTGTGGCCCGCGCTAAGTGCGGCCGAACAGGAGGAGATCCTACGACTTGGACTCAACTACGTCCGTTGGAGACATCCCAGCGTTTCGAGTTGGGAAAGCAGACAGACGCTAACCCTCGACATCGCGATGCCCGACTGGGCTGCAGTGTTTCTCCTCGCGACCCTCGCCGTGCGCCGTCCGAGCCTGCTCGCCGATGTCGAACTGACCACGTGGGTTACCTGGGCTCCGGCGATCACAGCAATGCCGCCGTATCTGAAGGGAGGCAGCTGGCAACGCGAAACCCGTGACGCGGCGCCGCAGGCGGGTCGCGAAGCTATTGACACAGTGTTCCGCGAACGACTTCAAGAAGCTGCAGATGCAACGCTCGACTATCACCCCTTAGCAGACTTCACCGATCAGCGTCACATCGCGATCATCGAGGGCATTGCCCTCAGCGCCGATCGCCCCGCGAACCGTCGCTCTTCTGCTTTGACGACGCTTGCGGAGCATGCCCCCATGCGAGCACTCGATATCGCACGTGCGGCCCTGAACGACGACACCCCACCCCCGGCCGTCTTGACCACTCTCGCCAGACTTGCACCGGAGGAACTGCTCGCTCGATGGTTCACTGAGGACCGGCCCATCGAGCTCGAGTATCTACGCGACGTGAACATCGATTATCTGTCGAATGATTCGGTCAGCGCGTTGACCGCCAGGTTGCTCGACCAGTTTCCGATGGCCAACGATCCAGATGACCTAGCCATCGTCGGTTCGAGCACTCCAGAGTCAACTGCACGCTGGGTCCGGACGCGTCTCCTGCAGGCGATGGCCGGCCGCGGCATGGTCGCATCCCTTGATGCACTCGGGCGTGGTCTTCCATCAAGAGACAGCGATTACATTCAGCACCTTCTCCGGGAAGCGCGCATTCACGAAGCATCGGCGAGCTGGAATCCCTTGCAACCAGCAACCCTTTTCAAGCTGGTCGCGAGCGGGGATGCCCGGTTGATCCGCGACAGCGCATCACTTCAAGCATTGCTTATTGAAAAGATCGGCGAGATCCAAGACGATGTTCGCCGCCGGGCCGCGTTCCGAAGCGTATGGGACGGAGAGCCCGGAAAAGAAGGTGCGTCTCCCAAAAGTGAAGACACAGTTTCAGATTGGCTAGCCGAACAGCTACGCCTTCGACTCCAGCCACATGTCGTACTCGACCGTGAAATACAAATCACACGACATAAGGAAGCTGGCATCGGGACTCGGATAGACATCACGGCGACCGCTGGAGGTACTCGCGTGGCCCGGGTTGTCTTCGAAGCCAAGCATGTCAACAACGCCGGACTAACGACCGCGATCGATGACCAACTTGTTGACAGGTACATGAGCCCAGGCGCGTTCGACTACGGCATTTTCATCGTCTACTGGACCGCGCCGGAACTAAGACCGCCATCCTGGACCCGGAAGCACCGGGATGCAGAGGTGCTCGCCAAAAGCCTGCGCGTCCAGGCAGAACGTCATCTGTCACACAAACACATCGAAGTGATCCTCTTCGACATCGGCCCTGCGATCTGATCCTTCGACCACCTTCTACGCCGACGCTGAGCGCTAAGCGGCAATCGAGTCGGTCAAACCTCTGCTGATTCAGCGTCCGACGAGATTGCCGACGGGAATAAGTAAGTAGCCCAAGCACTCTCCAGTATTGGATTTCGTTTGCCGTCGCCAGTGTGGATGCCGAGAATTCCTAGCGCCGTGTTGGGAGCGCGGTCCTGCATCAATCTCAGAAGAAGCTCTTCAACGTGTTCGCCGTGTGTGACGAGCGTTTCGAGTTCGCGTGCACTCAGCGCCGCGACCGGCACATCTGTCGCAGCGCCAGCTGTGATTGTCGCCCCGTGCTGTTCGACGAGGTAGGCATTTCCAATGTACGAAGGCTCAGCCGAGATGACCATCGCCAAAAGTGGCCTATCGCTGGGAATGTCCGCGAACTCCGCAGTTCCGGCTGCGACGTTCTCGACCGAACGTCTTAGTTGATCGTAGGCTCTCTCTATCGCCAGGAACAGCTCCTTCGGCAGAGCGAGATCACCGGCCCGCGCTGACAGGCTTAGTCTCTTGAGCTTGCACTCGACGAGAAGTACGAGTCCGGGCATTACTACAAACCAGTCGATGCTCTTCATACTCTTTCCCGCCCCGTAACGAATTTCGGGATGCACTTCCGCGCCGGCTATAAGCCGGAGATTGCGTCCGACGTAGCGCTCGAAGAGCCAACCCAATTCGGTAGCGAACCCTGGACCGTATGTCGCGATACCGGGGTAGTAAAGGCCTCCCGGAGTGACTGTCCGCATGATGAGCCTCGGTGCCGGGGCAACTATCGATCCGTCGTCAAATGCCACAAACGGCGTTCGAACCAATGGGTTGTAGTCGTATTTCGCAAGACGCTTGTTCCCGTGTGTGTTCGCATTGAAGTCAGCCTTCATCTCCGATCGAGTTGCCGTGAGACGGCTGACAGTTGTTTCAATGTTCGACCGCGAATACATAGCGAGCACGTCTCTAAAGTTTTCCTGGTCAAGCCATCCGGGGTTGTAGGATCCGCCATTCTGATAAGCGCCAACTTGTAGAACGAAAGTCGCACCAATGGCCTCTCGGAGCGATATGCCACCCAGAACATGAGCGATCGATGCCTCCGAAAGGACCTCAGTGTCAATCTCTTGGAGCCCTTCGATGAGGAGTGCATGGGACCGCGCAAGTTCTTCGAAAATAGACTCCTGCCACGGGAACTGCTCATAGAGAATGGGCGTGAGGAGCGCTAACGCAAATCCTTTATCGCCCGGCACCAAATCGGGCATAACCTTCGAATTGAAGAGTCGGACCAACAATCGAGTGACGGCTTCGTCGGATACAGTCGCTCTTCGGTTCTCGTTTCCCCATAGGAGCGACTCACGAGCGATCGTCGCTAAGCCCCACGGAGGCACTTTTCGTTTCACCTCGTCAGAGTAGGGAGGCTCCCCTAGCGCGGCAGAAATACGAGCAATCGCCGGAACGAGCTCGCTGGGTCTAAAGGCTCGACAAGCTTGGACGAACTCCGGATAGCTCCGATTCCGCGTCGAGTGGCCCATATTGGAACGATACAATCGTGAGCGATCTAGCTGTACTGACCTTAGAGGTTAGGTACACGGCTGGCTGGTGGTTGACGGCCGAGTGCGGTGTGGCCGCGATGGTGATTGTAGGCGTGCAGCCAGCGCGGATACTCCTGGCAGCGTTGCGCGTCGCTGGTGTAGAGCCGGGCGTAGGCCCATTCATCGGCCAGAGTTCGGTGGAAGCGCCACCTTGCCGTTGGTCTGCGGTCGATAGGGGCGGGTGCGACGGTGCTCGATACCAACCAGTGCGTCACGGAATACGTGTGACCGGTAGCAGGAACCGTTGTCGGTCAACACTTTCCGCACGATGATCCCGCACTGGTTGAACCAAGCGTTGGCGCGTGTCCAGAACGCGGCAGCGGTCTCTTTGCGCTCGTCAGCCAACAGTTCGCTGTAGACCAGCCGGGAATGTCCGTCGATCGCGGTGTGGAGGAAGTGATAGCCACGCACAAGACGGCGATTGCGGTGTTGGCCCGGTCCTCTGCTGGCCTGCGCGTTGCGGTTCCCCACGCTGCGCCCCTGCATCCGCCATCCACCGCCGGTAGGGACTTTGCCGACTTTCTTGACGTCGACGTGGACGAGGTCTCCGACAGCCTTGGATTCGATGCGCCGGATGACGCGGCCCGTCGGGCGGTCCAGCCAGCGCAGCCGGGCGACCCCGTAGCGGGTCAGCACTCAGTGCACGGTCGAGGGATGAATGCCCAGCAGATAGCCGATCCGGGCTGGTCCCCACCGGCGCAACACCCGGACCTTGATAATGCGGCGCTCGGTACGGGTGGGCGTTTGGTGGAGGCATCGGTGCGGTCGTGAGCTTCGATCGGCCATGCCGGCCTGGCCGAGCTCTCGGTATCGCGAGGCCCAGCGCTGGGCCGTGGTGACCGCGACCTGGAAGCGTTCGGCCGCTCGTCGCAGCGTCCAGCCGTCCTCGACGACGCAACGGGCCAGACGCAGTCCCATGACCCGACACTCGTAGACCGGATTGAAAGGAACCAGCGTCTGGCGTCGTTGTCGGTGGCTCACCCGGCCGTGTGCATTAGGCAGGTCAATGTCCGTGCGCCCCGTTCTGCACCCCTGCTCAGTAAGGTCGCCGGCATGAGCAGGTATCCAGGGAATCCATGGTGGGATCAGGACTACGACGTGCCGATCACCATAATGAGCCGATCCGAGTGGGACGAGGCCGCGGCGGCCGGGTACGTCACCCCAGAGCATGTCTTCCTGCGTCTGCGGAATGCCGCAAATTTCGCGTTCGGCAATCCGATCGGGATCGCATTCGACGAGGACGGGTTCGTGGTTGCACTGACCTCGGCGGGGTTCGCTCTTGAAGGTGGGGTCAAGCTCTCCGTGCACCCGAACGACCACCCGCCACCTCATGTGCACGTAACCATCAGCTCGCACCCCAACGCGAAGATCCGGATCGAGCTGACGACAGGCGAGTTACTGGATGACCTGCCGCGCGGCCTCGCTGCCAAAAAACTCAAGGGCATTCAGTCAGCGGTGCGTGAAAACCATGCGGTGCTTGCGGGTTGGTGGAGGGACTACCACGGTGGCCCTATCAACGTCGGCTAATGCCGAGGCTTCACGGCATACGACAGGCCCAATACGCGGTGCCGACTGCAGACCTGCCGGTCAGCATGTAACCTGAGCTGGCCCTCGAGTCTGGTGTTGGTTGAACCCTCGGCGGGCCTGCGCTACACTCTCCGTAACGATGCCCGCCAAGGCTAGAGCGAAAGCTTCCTTACTTCGGCGGGCGTTTTACTATCATCTGTGCCGGTGAAGCCCTTCCACAGTATCGACCAGCAGATCGAAAAGCTGCGCGCGAACGGTCTGATTGTCGATGAATCACCAGAAACGCGGCGCTTTCTCGAGGACCATAATTACTACCGGTTGAGCGGATACTTCAGATATTTCCAGCAGAATCCTCAGGCCGGCGAGAATCAATTTGAATCTGGTACCGATCTTGCCAAAGTGAGGACCGTATACGAATTCGATCTCCAGCTTGCCGCGCTGCTGCGAGCTGGGCTTGCGGAATTCGAGGTTGTGTTTAGGTCACGACTCGCCTACCTAATGGCGAAGTCATCGGGACCGACCGGATACCTTTACGAGGAGAACTATGAAAACCCCAACGGGACAACCCGCGATAAGCTCCTGAAGGATATCCAGGACGACATGAACCGCTCGGAGGAGCGGTTCGCCAAGCACCACGCGCAGCGCGGCGAATCAATGCCCATTTGGGCGGCTGTCGAGGTCATGTCGCTTGGAACCACTTCAAGAATGTATGGACTCGTTGCAGATGTCGACGGAGTGTACAAACCAATGGCGGAGGGATTTGGACTCACTACACGGTATTCACGCAAGGTGTTCCGCTCCATTACTGTACTTCGGAATGTCTGTTCACACCACGGACGCATTTGGAACCGCATGGGTATTGAACTTGATACCCCGCCCCCGGCACGAGGAAAGGGCGACAATAAGGTCATCCACGTGAACACGCCGTGGGCGTGGTGCGTGACATTAGTGTATCTCGTAGGACAGATTCGCGGCAACGGCAGTTTCTACGACGAATTCTGGGACTTTATCGAGCCACAAGCTGACTGGCTCGTTCAAGGACTCACAGGCGTATCGCCGAAATAATCCGTCTTGGGAATCGCGAACGGCCGTTAACTGCTCGCCGGCCGGTAGCGAACCCCGTAGTTTGCCGATCAAGGAAGTTGTCTGTCGACTCCGATCCGCGAACCGCAAGCGTGGGCCGTGAGCACTCCACTCCTACGTTCGACCTTGCCGCTAACCGAGCAATCTCGACTTCACGATCAAACCAATTAGCAATTGAATCAGTTGTTGTCGTCCAGAATCAGTCTGTGAATGAAGCGATCCGAACACCGGAGCCTGAGGTCAACGAATGGGTGGCCCGACTGGCCGACGCAGCTCGCAGGGGCGCGGTCCTCGACTTGGCTCCCGGCGAGTCGGTCGACCCGTCCGAGGCTGCAGCTTGGCCGCCAGAGCGCACCATCCCGGGGGCAGCGCTTCGAACAGTGCTCACCGACCCGACTCTCAAAGTCGACCCACAGGGGCTTCGTATCAGAGGTGCGCTGTTTTTGCAGCGCCTCGATATGGAACACATAAAGTTTCCTTATCGGCTGAGTTTCGCTTTCTGTGCTTTCAATGCAGGACTGAATGCCGTTTTAGCACAACTATTTCACGTCGAGCTTGTTCATGCCTTCGCGAAAGGAGAAATTCGCTTGGCCGGTGCCCGCATCGACGGCCAGCTCAACCTGACCAGCGTAAACCTAAACAATCCCCAAGGAACTGCGTTGAGTATCGGCGGCGCATATATCACCGGAGGTGTTGTCGCCAAACAAGGTTCGCGGATCTGCGGATCGGTCCGCGGTACGGGTGTTCGCATCGATGGGCAGCTCAATCTCGACGGCGCCAGCCTCGACAATCCCAACGGAACAGCCCTAAGCCTGGATGGCGCGAATATCGCTGGGGGTATGTCCGCAAAAGATGGGTTTCACTCCGAAGGGGAAGTCCGCGCTGTGGCGGCCCAGATTGCTGGCCAGCTCAACCTGAACGGCGCGACCCTCAATAATCCCGGCCGCATTGCGCTAAACCTCGACGGTGCACATATCGCTGGAAGCGTGCTCGCCACCGACGGTTTCCGCGCCCGAGGGCAGGTCCGCGCTTTGGTCGGGCGCATCGACGGCCAGGTCAACTTGGCGGGCGCCGTCATAGACCACTCAGATGGGACCGCACTGTTTCTCGATCATGCGCACGTATCCGGAAGCTTGCTCGCCACCGACGGTTTCCACGCTCAGGGGGAGATCCGCGGTGTGGGTGCCCGGGTTGACGGCCAGCTCAGCATCAAAGACGCCGTCCTACAAAACCCGAACGGAAGCGCTCTCTACCTTGAGCGGGCCAGGATTGGATCCCTGCATTTGCAACCACGCACCTTCCGCGGTGCGCTGAATCTAATCCGGGCCACCATCACTGACGACATCAACACCCTCGAAAACCCGCCCGCGCCACTAAACGCAACAGGCTGGTCTGTCGGCGATCTCCATGGTCCGCTGCGCGAAGATTGGCGTCGGGCGCGGACCTGGCTGGAAACTAACGAGGTGCTCGAAAGGCGTACCAGGCCGACGCCCAGGGGCGAAAGGACGTCTGCGAGGGTGTCGGTTCAGCCCTGGCACGCACTAGCCGACGTATATGACCGCAACGGCGATCCCGCGGGTGCAAGGCACCTACGGCTTGCTGCGGCCCGGCAAGTTACGCGCCAATCACCCTCGCCCACTCGAACTCTGCGCTGGATATATTTCGCGGTAGCCGGTAACGGCTACTACCCGCTCGTGGCGATCATCTGGATGTTAGCGATCCTGCTCGCCGCGTTGTCGCTAGTGGCGGTGAATCGCGAAGACATCGCCCCCACCGACTCAGCTGCCGCCAGAGCTGCTGTCCTGCAACACTTCGGGATCACCCCGGAAACGAAAGGAACTGAGCTAGCGGCGAAACAGCACGAAGCAGACAGGTTCTTGCCCGTAACCGCCGAAACACCGTGCGAAGTGCACCCAGATTATCCGTGCATGGACTCCTTCACCTTTGCTGTCAATACAGTTGTTCCGCCCGCTTCCTCCACCAACCGGGACTGGATCGTCGCTTCCGATGCGACCTTGGCGCTCTCCGCACTGCTGCCGCTACTGAAGCTGATCTCGTGGGCATTAGCGGCACTCTTACTCGCCGGGGTGACAGGGCTTCTCCGGAAGAATTAGCCGTATCAGCACCTGGCTGAGTTGAGCTCATGATCGTTATCCAGAAGTGGCTGCTGGCCGCTCACGTGTGAGCGGAGGGTTGCTCCCGAGGTAAAACCGACCTAGGTGTACGGCGTCGCCGGGAGACGAGGGAGGCACGAGTGGTCCCAATCAGGGTGCCCTGGCGATGGCTAACCTGACGCCTGAGCTTGACGGCGTAAGCCTCGAAATCGAATCGGTGAGATCCTCACTCGCGGCCGCGTCTTCTTGGCGCTCTGGCAAGGCTATTTCGGGAAGACGAGCAAGACCAACCGCATCCGCTCCTGCGCGTCGAGGTTCAAAAGTTCTGGCCGTTCGAGGACACGATTGAAAGTGTCGATCGCCAGTCGTCCGGCCTGCTCGAGAGCTGCCCAACGCCGTTGGCGATTATTCGGCGCTAATGACCAAGAATCGACCGGATCCAGCCAGTCCCAGGCCGAATCAGTCAGAGCCAAAAACCAACATCTACCAGTGCAAACAAGCACATTTCCGGAACAGGTCGGCACCCCAAATTCCAGATCCCTAGATCGCAGGTTCGATTCCTGCCGGGGGCGCTGAAAAACAGGGGCGCTGGTCAGAGGCGGTATTCAGCTGTGCTCCACCTCGGGAAGTCGGACCGTGCGCCGGCGCTCAGGAGTGCGTTTCGCGACGCTCATCCGCGTCGGCCGGCGCGTTCGGCGAACGCATCGAGCGCGGCAAGCACTTCCGGGGACCGCCAGACTCTGTTGCGAGGTCCGTTGGTGGCCTCGATGAGAATCCCCGCTTCCGTGAGCGGGTTGAGGTACCTGTGAGCATTGGTCGATTCAATGCCCAGCTGTTCCGCCACGAGGACCGCGTTGACGACCGGTCGGCGGGTCAACAAATCAGCCACCTTCCACACCGCGGAGTCCGACCGCGCGGTGATCACGCCGTTCCAACTCTCCCGGATCTCGCGAAGGTCGGCGACCAGTTCTCGCCCGTTGACAATCGCCGAAATCGTTGCTTGCGAGAAGCTCTCGATGATCGGCGCGGCGTCACCGTCGCGGTAGCTCGTGAGTGCGGCGAAGTATGCCTCGGTGTCGGCGAGCAGCCCGGCGGAGACCGGCACCGTCACCTGCCGCGTCAAGCCCTTGTTGCGCAGCATCGCTTGCACCAACGCGCGCCCCGTCCGACCGTTGCCGTCGGTAAACGGATGGATCGTCTCGAACTGTGCGTGACTTACCGCGATCTGCGGCAGCGCGGGCACGTCGGCCCGCTGCGCGAACGCGATCAAATCATCGATCGCCCCCGCAATCAGCTCATGGCGCGGGCCGACGAACGTCGCTCCGATCGGAGTGGACCCACCGCCGATCCACACTGGCTCGGCGCGGAACTCGCCTGGCGTATGACGCGAATCGTCCACCATCAACGCCCGATGCATCGCCCGGATCGCGTCGGCATCCACGGCGTCGGACAGCGCCATCGCCGCTTGCATCGCCGCCGTGTTGGCGACCACCAGGGTCGCGTTCCGCTTCGCCTTCCCGCCGGGCAACTCGGCCTCACCGATCGCGCGCGCAGAGGCGGTGAGATTTTCGATCTGCGAACTCGCCGCGGACTCTGACCGCAGCAACACTGACGCGAACGGTGCGATCTCGCCCCCGAGTTCGGCATCGAACCGCGCAATCTCGCGACTGGCCGACTCAGCGTCAGCCAACACTGCCGGTGACACGGCGAGAACCAGCTCCGCAATGGTCGCCGGCACCGCGGGGTAATAAATGCCGTACCTCGGTCGGGCCGCGCTCGAGTACCGCCTGCCCTGCGGCTCCCAGCGGACCTCCTCGCGCGTGACCGGTTCAAGTGAAGTCACCTCCGCATCTTAACTTCACTTATCCCATTAAATGAAGTTATTGTTCCTGTCTGACTTCACCTGGCCCGGACGAGCCGCTCTGGTCCGCCCACAGCAACACGAAACGCTGCCGCACCCCGGCCACGCTGCCGGTTTCGTCGTCGCGCCGGTGTGAGCGCGCCGATTTGCCGCGCCTTCGGGCGGGCTGGCACCCTTTCACGGTGACCTCGATCGATCCGGAAAAGCTGAGCACCTGCCTGCAGGTGCTCGCCGAGGTCGAATCGTTGCCGCCCGAGCACCCCGACGCCGTTGCCGTACGGCGCGCGACGGCGGGCATCTGGAAGTCGGTGCGCAAGGCCCGCCGGCACGCCAAACGCGACGCGGTGGCAGAAGCCGACAGGGCCGTCATCGCCGCGACCGCCACCGGCGCGCCGGGCCGGATCGACGACGAGACCGCCGGGATACCGCTGGTATCGGCGGCCACCGGCGCCACCGCGGGCACCCTGATCCGGTCACGCGCCTGCTACATCTGTAAAAAGCACCACACCGTCGTCGACGCCTTCTACCACCAGCTTTGTCCGGACTGCGCGGCATTCAGCCATGCCAAGCGGGATGCCCGCACCGACCTCACCGGCCGCACGGCGCTGCTGACGGGCGGCCGCGCCAAGATCGGCATGTACATCGCGCTGCGGCTGCTGCGCGACGGCGCACACACCACCATCACCACCCGCTTCCCCAACGACGCGGTGCGGCGCTTCGCCGCGATGCCCGACAGCGCGGACTGGTTACACCGGCTGCGCATCATCGGCATCGACTTGCGCGACCCCGCGCAGGTGGTGGCGCTGGCCGACACCGTCGCCGAGCGCGGTCCCTTGGACATCCTGATCAACAACGCGGCCCAAACGGTGCGCCGGGCCCCAGGCTCGTATTCCGCCCTGGTCGAGGCCGAGCGCACCCCGCCGGCCGAACTCGCGCAGGTCGATGTGGTCAGCTTCGACCGGGTCAGCGACGCGCACCCGGCAGCCCTGGCCGGCAGCCTGTCCGAGCATCAGACCCCGCACGCGCTGGCAGAGCTGGCCCTGACCGCCCGCAGCGCCTCCCCGGAACGGATCGCGGCCGGCGTCGCGATCGACGCCGGCGGACTGCTGCCGGACACGGCATCGGTCAACAGCTGGACCCAACGCGTGCACGAGGTCGACGCGATGGAGCTCCTCGAGGTGCAGCTGTGCAACCAGACGGCACCGTTCATCCTGGTGAGCCGGTTGCGGCCGGCGATGGCCGCGTCCCCAGCCCGGCGCAAATACGTGGTGAACGTGTCGGCCATGGAGGGGCAGTTCGGCCGCAAGTACAAGGGGCCGGGTCACCCGCACACCAATATGGCCAAGGCCGCACTGAACATGCTCACCCGCACCAGCGCCAAGGAGATGCTGGAGCAGGACGGCATCCTGATGACCGCGGTCGACACCGGCTGGATCACCGACGAACGTCCGCACCCCACCAAACTGCGGCTCGCCGACGAGGGGTTCCACGCACCGCTGGATCTCGTCGACGGCGCCGCTCGCGTGTACGACCCCATCGTGCGCGGCGAGGCCGGCGAAGACTTGTATGGCTGTTTTCTGAAGGATTACCGGCCCAGCGACTGGTGACGCTGGTTCGCCGCGGTCACGGTTGACCGGCCGGCAGCTGCGCGAACGCGTCGTCCAGCGTCGGGCGCAGCGTCAACACCGCCGCCAGACCGACGAGCTCGAGCGGACGGCGGGTGACCGGTCCATCGGCAACGACGATGAGCGGGACTTCCGGGGGCACCTGATGTTGGGTGTCCACCAAGGTGGCCATCCCGCACGAGGCGAAGAAGGAGACCTCGGTCAGATCGATGATCATCGCGGTGGGCTGTTTCTCCAAGGCGGTGGCGATGACCTGGTTGAAGTCGGGCACCGTCAGCATGTCGACGACACCGGTGCAGCTGATCACCACCGTCGTGTCGTGCCAGGTCTGGGCACACATGAACGGCGACGGGCTGCGCTCGACGCGGTCGTAAGTGGGGTCGGGCATGGGGTCGGGCATCGAAAACCTCGCCAAGCATTGGTTCGGGGCGCCATGTCTCGCGGGCTGGTGTCTGAACCGAACAAGCTAGAACGCCGACTCTTACGAGCCTAACGCAACTACTGTGCCCGATGCGATCGGCCAGGGCCGGCCTGGCACGCTTAAGTGCATCGCGCGGTACACAACCTGGGGGTTCTCATCTCGCATCCCGACACCGGCAGCACCGACGGCCTCGTGGCCGTCGGGACACCGATCGACCTGGACAACTGTGCTCGTGAGCCGATCCACATCCCCGGCAGCGTGCAGCCGCGCGGGGTGCTGGCGGTGGTCCGCGAGCCCAGCTTCGAGATCCGTCAGGTCAGCGCCAACGTCGCCGACGTGCTCGGCAAACCGGTTTCGGAGGTCCTCGGCCACCACCTGGCCACGCTCATCGGCGCCGACCAGGCGGCCAAGATCCAACAGGCGGCCGCCGCGTTCGGCGACCTCCGCGAGCGCAACCCGCTGGAGCTTGAGATCGAGGTCGCCGGCCGACGACGCGCATTCGATGCCTTGCTGCACCGCGAACGGGACGGGATTCTGCTCGTCGAGATCGAAATCGCTTACGGTGCAAGGCCGTTTTCTTTTCCGAACACGTATCAAGCGGTGCGCAACTCGGTCGAAGAACTCAATCGGACCCATTCGATCACCGAACTGTACGAAGCCACCGCCCGCGCGGTGCGTGACTTGACCGGCTTCGACCGGGTGATGGTGTACCGCTACGACCAGCACTACAACGGCGAGGTGGTCGCCGAATGCAAACGCGACGACTTGAACTCGTTCCTCGGCCTGCACTATCCCGCCAGCGATATTCCCGCGCAGGCCAGGGCGATGTACGAGAAGAGCTGGCTGCGCCTGATCTCGGATGTGAGCTACACGCCTGCCCCGCTGGTCCCGGCGTTAGATCCCGACAGCGGCACCCCGGTCGATCTCACGCATGCCACGCTGCGCAGCGTCTCACCGATTCACATCGAGTATCTGCAGAACATGGGCGTACAGGCATCGATGTCGATTTCGCTTCTGCGGCATGGCAAGTTGTGGGGTTTGATCGCTTGTCACCATTACGCGGGCCCGCACCTGCCGCCCTACGGGGCTCGCGCCGCGGCGGAGTTCCTGGGGTCCACCCTCTCGCTGCGACTCGTCGATCGCTTCGACGAGGACCAACTGCGTGAGCGGCTGACGGCGCAGTCGACGCTCACCCTGTTGACCAACGCATCGCGCAATGACGACGAGCCCGTGGCCGCCACCCTGCTCGGATCGCCGAGTCTGCTCGACTTGGTGCCCGCCGCCGGTGTCGCCATCCGCGTCGGCGGTAAATACCGCGTGCTCGGGACGGTTCCACCACCAGAGGTCGTGAGTGCGGTGGCCGCCTGGTCGCGTAGCGATGCCGAGGGAGTGGCCGCCACCGACTGCCTGTCCCGTGACCTTCCCGCGCTGGATCTGGATCCGACGGTGGCAGCCGGTGCACTGATCCTGAACCTGCCCGACGGTCAGCACGTCATCTGGTTCCGCCACGAAGCGGTGCGGTCGGTGGACTGGGGCGGGGACCCGCACAACAAGGCGATCGCCGTACGCCAGGGTGACGAGGTTCGGCTCAGCCCACGCAAATCGTTCGACCGCTGGCGCGAAGTCGTGGACAAGTGCAGCGAACCCTGGACCCCGATCCAGATCGAGTCCGCCGAGACGCTGCGCCACCACCTGGTGGAAGAGTTGTACCGGCGGACGCGCGGCGCGCTCCGTCTCGCCGAGATCATGCAGCGCAGCCTGCTTCCGGCGACCATCCCGACCATCGCGGGCTGGGAGCTGTCCGCCGATTATCGGCCGGCGGCCGGCGGCCGGGTGGGTGGCGATTGGTACGACGCGTTCCAGCTACCCGACGGGCGGTTGGTGGTGCTGGTCGGTGACGTCGCGGGGCACGGCCTGAGCGCGGCCGGCGCCATGGCGCAACTGCGAAACGCCTTGCGCTCCCAGCTGTTCGGCGGCGCGACCCCGGCCGAGGCATTGGACCGGCTCAATGCGTTCAGCGTGCACCTGATGCCGCGTGCCTTCGCCACGGCGGTCGTGGCCCGAATCGAACTCGATTCTGGCCGCGTAGAGGTAGCCTCCGCCGGACACCTGCTTCCTTTTCACACCGGTCCGGTGATCGGTCTCGCGCCCATCCAGCTGTCGCCGCCGATCGGTGTCCGCAACGCCGTCTACACGGCGAGCACCTTCACCATCGACCGCGGCCGGGGTCTGGTGATGTACTCCGACGGCCTGGTGGAGCGCCGCGGTGCGACCATCGACGACGGTGTGGATCGACTCGCCCGGACCCTGAGCGGTGCCACGGTTTTCACGGCGTCGGGGATTTCGACCGCGGTGGCTCCGCACGAGACCGAGGACGACGTCACCGTCGTCACCGTGCACCGGCCATGACCCTGGCGTCGCGGCGCGAGTATGTTGACGTCCATGGCCGTGACCGTGATGCTCGAATTGCAGTTCAAGCCCGAATCCGTGGCGACCGCGCGGGAAGTGTTCGGCCGCGCGCTCAAAGACACCCGGGCGTTCCCCGGCAACATCCGCACCGATGTACTGGTCGACGAGGCCGACGAAGGCCACTGGGTGATCTATGAACTGTGGGAGTCGGTGGAGGCCGACGAGGCCTACCGGGCGTTCCGCGCCGGCGAGGGCAAGTTGACCGAGGTGCCCGCTCTGGTGGCCGCCCCACCGGTCAAAACCCGGTACGTCACCAGCGACGTCTGAGCAGTCACATCTGGTCGCGCAACGTGCGACGGTAAGCCAGCGGGGTCACACCAAACCACCGCTGGCACGCGCGGGTGAGCACACCCTGCTCGGCGTAGCCGAGTTGGCGGCTCAGATGCAACAAACTCATCTCCGTGTCCCGTAGATAGCGCACGCACATCTCACGGCGTACGGTGTCCAGCACCGCGGCGAATGTCGTTCCTTCGGCGCCAAGACGGCGTTGTAATGCTTTGGGATGTAAGCCGAATTGCCCTGCGACCCACTCGACGGTGACCGTTCCGGACGGCAGCATCGGTCCGACGAGGTCGGCCACGGAGCGCGCCACCGACGTCGCACGTTCCGACAGTGCGTCGCCGAGATAACCGGTGATGTACCGATGCGCCTGCGCGTCCCGGTCGAGCGGCCGGGCCAGATCAGCGGCGTCGATCCGGAATCCGCAGGCCGCCGCCTGGTCGCGCAGTGGACAACCGAAGTAGCTTCGATAGCTGCTGGCCGGGGTCAGGCGCCGGTGCGGGACGTGAATCTCCAGCGGCGCATAGTCCGCACCCAGGAAACTGCGCAGCACCCCGAGGATGATGCCGAGCGACAGCTCGATCGTCTGCGGATGCGCGGGCAGCGGATCCAAGCGCAGCTTCCAATGGACGAATCCGGGCCGGACGTCGATCGCGATGCCCGGACTGTAGGCGGCGACGAACTTGTCGAAAATGAGGAACATATCCGCAACGGTTGCCGCCGTTCGAGCGGCCACCCCTACCGGCCCGAGGATGTCGATGCTCTGGTGCTGTGCCAGCTTACGACCGAAATCATGTGTGCCCGTCACCATTGCGGCCCGTTCAATGGCGTTGACGGCACTGCGCAGCGACACGAAGGCATCGGCATGGCCGGCATCTTCGGGGCGGATACCACTTTCCCGCAGCAGTGCGTCGGCATCGGCGCCGAGTTCGCCCACCAGTTCCTGGAAGCCGGTGAGCGCCGACGCCATGATGAGCTCCATGTCTCCCAAGATCAAAAAATTGTCCGCTGAAGTCAAGGCGGCGCGCATCGCCAGCGGTCATAGTGAGCCGGTGAACAGACTGTTGGGACTGACGGTGATGATGGCGGTCATCGCCATGGTGGGGGCGTGCAGCGGGCAGAAGGACAGCCCCTCGCCCTCGGCCTCGACGAGCACCACCGGTGCCGACGGCGACCTGGCCGGGGCGGCGCGGGACGCGTACACCTACGCCTACCCCTTGGTCACCATGGAGTACACTCGCCGCGCGTTGACGAACACTATTGCACCCCAAGGATTTTCTGCGCCCATGGGCCAATTCGTGCGGATGCGCCAATATCCGGACGCACAGTTCCGGGCCGTCACCGCGCCCAATGCGGACACGCTCTACACCCAGGCTTGGTTCGACGTCACGAAAGAACCGTGGATCGTCAGCGTGCCCGACATGGGCGACCGTTACTTCCTCCTGCCGATGCTGGACGGCTGGACCGAGGTCTTCGCGTCACCGGGCAAGCGGACCACCGGCGGGAAGGCCCAGACGTTCGCGATCACCGGACCGGGGTGGTCCGGCACTCTGCCGCCCGGTGTCACCGAATACAAGTCGCCGACCGCACTGGTCTGGCTGCTGGGTCGGATCTACTGCACAGGTACCCCGCAGGACTACGCCGCCGTGCACGCCCTGCAGAACCAGATCACCGCAGTGCCCCTGTCGGCCTACGGCAAGCCCTACACACCGATACCCGGCGCGGTGGATCCGTCGGTCGACACCAAAACGGCGGTGCGCGACCAGGTCAACGCGCTCGACGGGGCGGACTTCTTCCGCACGTTCGCCGAGCTGGTGAAGCACAATCCGCCCACCGCAGCGGACGCGCCAATGGTCCAGAAGCTGGCCAAACTCGGCATCATCCCCGGCCAGGACTTCGACGTCGCCAAGGTAGATCCCGCGGTCGCCAACGCAATCGCAGCGGCCCCGAAAACGGCGCAGGCCACGATCATGGGCTGGGCCAGCGAAGGTGTCACCGCCGGCGACAACACCGTGCAGAACGGCTGGTTGTTCAGCACCAAGACGGGTACCTACGGAACCAACTACCTACAACGCGCCTACGTCACCGCCATCGGCCTCGGTGCGAACCTGCCGCAGGACGCGGTGTACCCGACCTCAGAAGGACCTTCACAGGGCGTCAAATACAACGGGACCCACCGCTACGTGATGCATTTCGACAAGGGGCAATTGCCGCCGGTAAGGGGCTTTTGGTCGTTGACCATGTACGACGCAGACTACTTCTTCGTCGACAATGCGCTCAACCGGTACACCCTCAGCCAGCGGAACAATCTCGGCACCAACCCCGACGGTTCGGTCGACCTGTTCATCCAGGCCGATCCGCCGCCACCTGACAAGACAGCCAACTGGCTGCCCGCACCCACGGGCGACTTCGTGCTCATGCTGCGCATGTACTGGCCCCAGGAAACTCCACCGTCGATCATCGATGGCACCTGGAAAGTCCCGCCGGTCACGCCGGTCTCATGACGTGTCCGCATTCCGGACGCAAAGAGGTCCCGTGAAAGGTCAGCTGCTTGGCCTGTCCGCGGCGGCGGCCCCGCGCCGTTGACCACCGCCATCCCCGGACCCGCCGAGGTGTGCGGCGCCGATTGAACCAACCGGCGCCGCGCACCGTGTCCCCTACATCCACGCGACACAGTAGGGGGCACACCCATGCAGCGATCCATCAACCTGCGCACCGATTTCGCGATGGCTGGGATGGCCGCCGTCACCGCCGCCGCGGTGGTGGCCGCACCGCTCACCCCGGTCACGGTGGCGTCCGCACCGCCGACGGTGGTGCGCGAGGTCCGACTCGCCGCCGCCGTGCCGCCCGGTGGGCTGATCACCAGTTTCCTGCACAACCAGACGGTCTACTGCTCGATCATCTGCCCTTTGATCGCGCAGACCGGGGTGACGGCGGTGACCACCGCCCTGCAGGCACCGGGGACCTTCCTGGCTGCGCTGTCGGCCGGCGATGTGCTCAAGGCGATCGGCGCGGCGGCCGCGTCCGTCACCGGGCCGACCGAGGCTGCCGCGCAGAAGGCCATCAATGCCGATGCCGCCATCCCGGCCCAGCGCGCGCTCAACGCCTTCGAGGTCGGCGTTGTGGGTTTGTTGAATGTGCTGCCCGCGATTCAGGATGGCCTGCCAGGGATCGCCTCGGCGCTGCAGAAGGCCCGGCAGGACACCTTCGACGCGCTCAATCTGCCATTCGTCCCCAACCCCACCCCGACGGTGATGCCACGCGGGGTGTTCCAGGTCGCCGTGGTCGGCGCCATCAATGTGGCTGCCGCCGTGATCTTTCCGGCCTTCAACGACGTCCTGTCCGGCATCTTCCAGGTACCCGAAGCGGTGGCTCGGGAACTCGCGGCCTCCGGTAACCCGGTCCGAGCGCTGGCCGCGGGGATCAGGACGGCGGCCGGGTTGGCGGCGGCGGCAGGCAAGGTGGTCGCCCAGGCCGTGACGACCGCGGTCGACGACGTCCGGGCTGCGGCGGCCGGGCAGCCGGCCAGCACCAGCCGGGCGCTACCGAAGACCGATTCCGGCACGACAGCCGCCATGACTTCCGCGACGACTTCGAAGGCCTTGACCGCACCGACGCCGAAGACCGTGGCGATCACGGCACCCAAGGCGGTCACCGCCTCCGCCTCACAACGCGACGACGCGCCCACCACCAAAACCGCCACCACCAAGCCCGACACCGACAAGCCCGACACCACTGCTACGTCCGCGAACAACAAGACCGCACAACCCAACCCGGTGCGCGACGCCACCTCGAACCTGCGCAACGCCGTGCACAACCTGGTCAAGAAGTTCACCCCGAAGCCGCCGCATCAGGACGGGACCGCCAAGGAAAGCCACGGCACCGGCGCACACGGCAAGTGATCGGCCTCAGGGTGCGGCCGCGGGTTCCTCGGTCTCGGATGCGACGACCGTCTCAGACGGGGCGTTGCGCTCCCACAGCACCGCACCGACGCACGCCGTCACCACCCAACCGGTGCCGATCACCCCGCACCAGGTGAGTAGTGCCATCGCCACCCCGATCGGGCCGAACTCGTCCCAGCCGGCAAGCAAGGGCGGGAAGAACATTCGTGCCGCCAGCGGCACCACCGTGCCGTCGATCAGCACGCCGGCCAGACCGGCCAGGATCAGATACTTGCGGCCGCGGCCGCCGTCGCGCACCAGTAGCGCGGGGGTGGCGGTCCAGAAGATCCACACCGGCACGAGTGAGGCGAGGAACCGCAGCGTGCGCAAGCCCATGTGATGGTGACCTCCGAAGGCGATCCGCTCCCGGATGACGATCACCGCCAGATACAGCGCGAACCATACGACGCCGCGGCCCAACTTGGCCAACCACCCCAACTGCTCACGGCGCCAAGCCTTCGCGAAGATGCCGGCGATGGTCATCGACATCGGGATGCCCCACACCAGGAAGCCCGCGACACCGAGAAACGTCCAACTGGACCGCAACCCCGAGGCGCGGCCGAACACGGCCCGCACATGCTCGGTCATCGGGGACACCAGCCCGAGCTGGCGGCTGACGACGGTGCCCGGACTGGCGTTGTCGGCGAACCCGGTCAGATAACTGAAGCCCAGGATCATCAACGGGATGACGGTGGTGAACAACTGGACCGATACCACCGCCCCGAGCGTGCCACCGTCGATCTCGGTGAACCGGGCGACGACGGCGGCCACGAGACGTAGTTGGCGCCGCTCAGCCAGGCGCCGGTAGCGCTCCTCGAGCCGACGCCGCATGTCCACCGGATCGGCGTGCGTGCTCATCCCCTGCAGATTAGTGCCGCCCGCACCGGAGTCACCGGCCGCACAGCATCTTCCCACCCGGTTCACAGCACCGTGATCTGGCCGAACCGATCGCCAGGTGTAACCGCGCGGCGATGCGGGTACAGGCCAGTGTCCCGTCTGCCGAGGCCCGCTTGGGCCGCGGCCCTGCCGGAAAGTGATGGATATGCGCCTGGTTGCGGCCATGCTCGCCGCCGTGATCGTCCTGGCTTCCACGGCCTGCTCACCGGGCGAACGCGTCGACCTGGGGTCGGATGGAGGCAATCTGATCGCCGCCATCGCCGGTGAACCCGACCAACTCGACCCGCAGAAGACCAGCGCGTATTTCTCCTTCGAGGTGCTGGAAAACGTGTTCGACACCCTGGTGGAGCCGGGCGACGACCTCACCATGCGCCCTGCGCTGGCGCAATCCTGGGAGACGTCCCCCGATCAACTGGTGTGGACGTTCCGATTACGGCGCGGCGTCACCTTCCATGACGGCAGCCCGCTGACCGCCGCCGACGTCGTGTACTCCTACCGGCGCATCATCGACGAAAAGCTGGCCAACGCCGACAAACTCAGCGCCGTCACCGATATCAGCGCCCCCGACGAGCACACCGTGCGGATCGCCGTGGCGCACCCGACGCCCAACCTGCTCACCAATCTCGGCGGCTTCAAAGGTATGGCGATCGTGCAACGCCGCAACGTCGAGGACGGTCAGATCGCCACTCACCCGATCGGTACGGGTCCCTTCGCCTTCGTCGCACGCAAGAGCGGGGATTCGATCACGCTGCGCGCCAATCCCAACTATTGGGCCGGCGCCCCGAAGATCCCCGGGGTGACGTTCCGGTTCATCAGTGAATCGTCGACGGCCTTGTCGGCGTTGCAGGCCGGTGAAATCGACTGGACCGATGCGGTCCCCGCCCAGCGCGTCGCCCAGCTACGCAACGACGACTCCCTGCACCTTGCGGTGACACCGAGCAACGACTATTGGTATCTCGCGCTCAACCAGGCCCGCGCGCCGTGGAACGATGTGCGGGTACGCCAGGCGGTCGCCTACGCCATCGACCGGCCCTCGATCGTCCAAGCCACCAGTTACGGCACGGCGCAGGCCAATCAGCTGGCCATCCCAGAGGGAAATCCGTGGTTCGTGCCGTACAACCGCTACCACCGCGATATCGCGAAAGCACGCGAGCTGTTGCAGCAGGCCGGTGCCGCGCCGAAAACCATGGACATGCTGGTCACCAGTGAGTACCCGCAGACCGTCACCGCCGCCCAGGTGATCGCCGACAACCTTGCGCCGCTGGGCATCACCGCCAACATCCGCACTGTGGATTTCGCCACCTGGCTCGACGAACAGAACAGCGGACACTTCGACATGCTGATGATGGGATGGCTGGGAAACATCGACCCTGACGACTTCTACTACGCGCAGCATCACAGCGGTGGCGCCAGCAACGCCCAGAAATTCTCCGATCCGCGCGTCGACGCACTGCTCGACGCCGGCCGCACGCAGACCGATCAGCGGGCACGCAAGGACGACTACGCGCGCGCTGCCACCCTGATCGCCGACGAGGTGAGCTATATCTACCTGTACAACCCAGCGGTCATCCAGGCCTGGTCACCCACCCTCGGCGGATACGAGGCGCGCCGCGACAAGGCGATCCGGTTCCGCGACGCCGTATTACAGACCGGCGGTGAGAATCGGTGACGGTACTCAAATTCCTGGCCCGCAGGCTGGCCTACTCGCTGGTGGTGCTGGTCGGTGTGCTGATCGTGGTTCTCGCGTTGGTCCACCTGGTGCCCGGAGACCCGGTTCGGATCGCGCTCGGCACCCGCTACACCCCGGAGGCCTACCACGCGCTGCGCGAGGCCAGCGGCTTGGATCGTCCGCTGCTCGCCCAATTCGCCAGTTACCTCGGCCACGCCGCCACCGGGAATCTCGGCGTCAGCTTCCGCAACGGCGATCCGGTGACGCAGGTGCTGCTGGAGCGGCTGCCTGCCACGGTGTCCTTGGCCGTCGTCGGAATCGTGCTGGCCCTGGTGATCGCGCTGCCCGCCGGCATCTACGCGGCGTTGCGGGAAGGCCGGCTCAGTGACGCGATGGTCCGCGCCACAAGCCAATTCGGTGTCTCGGTGCCCGACTTCTGGTTGGGCATCCTGCTCATCTCGCTGTTCTCGTCGGTGCTGGGCTGGTTGCCGACGTCGGGATACCGACCGTTGTTCGACGACCCGGTCGGGTGGTTGCGTCACGTCATCCTGCCGGGGCTCACCGTCGGGGTGGTGGCCGCGGCGATCATGACGCGTTACGTCCGGTCGGCGGTGCTGGAGGTGGCGGCGATGGGTTATGTGCGCACGGCTCGCTCGAAAGGCCTTCCGCCGCGGGTGGTGACGCTGCGTCACACCGTCCGCAATGCGCTGGTGCCCATCCTCACCATCACCGGTATCCAGTTGGCCACCATCCTGGGCGGGGTCATCGTCGTAGAGGTGGTGTTCTCCTGGCCGGGACTGGGCCGGCTGGTGTACAACTCGGTGGCGGCCCGCGATTACCCCGTCATCCAGGGTGCCGTCCTGCTGATCGCGGTGTTGTTCCTGGCAGTCAACCTACTGGTCGACCTGCTCTACGCGATCGCCGACCCGCGAATCAGGCTGTCATGAGCGACCAACGGGTCAAGACCTGGCGGTTGTTGGCCGCCAACCCGCTCACGGTGCTCAGCGCCGCGGTGCTGGCCGGCGTCATCGTCATCGCCCTGACGGCTGCGTGGATCGCTCCCTACGGGGTCAACGATGTGGATGTGCCCCAGGCGCTGCGGTCACCCAGCGGTGCGCACTGGTTGGGCACCGACGAGCTGGGCCGGGATATGTTGTCCCGGATACTGGTTGCGGTCCAGGCCTCGATGAAGGTGGCGGTGGTCAGCGTGGCCTTCGCCGCGGTCGTCGGGGTGGCCTTGGGAGTGTTGGCGGGGTATCGCGGCGGGTGGCTGGACACCGTGGTGATGCGGGTGGTCGACGTGCTGTTCGCGTTCCCGGTGTTGCTGCTGGCGCTGGCCATCGTGGCCATCCTCGGACCGGGCTTGGGCACAACGATTTTGGCGATCGGGGTGGTGTACACGCCGATTTTCGCGCGGGTGGCCCGGGCCAGCACCCTGTCGGTGCGGGTGGAACCATATGTCGCGGTATCGCGCACCATGGGCACCGGTTCGGGTTACATCCTGGCCCGACACATCCTGCCGAACATCACCGGTCCGCTCATCGTGCAGACATCGCTGTCCTTGGCGTTCGCGATTCTGTCGGAGGCGGCGCTGTCCTTCCTCGGGCTCGGGCTGCAGCCGCCGCAACCGTCACTGGGCCGGATGATCTTCGACGCCCAGGGTTTCGTGACACTGGCGTGGTGGATGGCGGTGTTCCCGGGCGCAGCCATCTTCGTGATCGTGTTGGCGTTCAACCTGTTCGGCGACGGTCTGCGCGACGTGCTGGACCCCAAGCAGCGCACCATGATCGAGGCCAGGAGGCGCCGATGACCGATCCAGTGCTGGCCGTCGAGAACCTGGCCGTCCGGATCGGCCGCCGGGAGATCGTGCGTCAGGTGTCCTTCGAGGTGGCGCGCGAGCAGACCCTCGGCATCGTCGGCGAGTCCGGCTCCGGCAAATCGATGACCGTACTGGCGGCCACCGGACTGCTCGACGCCCCGGGCGCCGTGATCAGCGGCTCCAGCGTGCTTGGGGGGCAACAGGAACTGGTCGGGGCGTCGGCCCGGACGCTGCGCCACGTGCATGGCGGCCGCATCGGTTTCGTCTTCCAAGACCCCGGAACGTCACTGAATCCGTTGCTCACCGTGGAGCGCCAGATCACCGAGACGCTGGAGACCCACAAACACCACACCCGTCGGGAAGCCCGGGCGCGGGCGCTGGAGCTGCTCGAGGCGGTCGGCCTGCCCGAACCGCAGAACCGGTTGCACAGTTACCCGCACCAGCTATCCGGTGGGCAACGCCAGCGCGTGATGGTCGCGATCGCGCTGGCCTGCGATCCGGAACTGCTGGTCGCCGACGAGCCCACCACCGCGCTGGATGTCACGACACAAGCCCAGATCATCGCGTTGGTCCGGGATCTGCAGCGGGACTTCGGCACCGCCGTGGTATGGATCAGCCACGACCTCGGCGTCATCGGTGAGGTCGCGGACACGGTAACGGTGCTGCGCGATGGCGCGGTGGTCGAGCGGGCGAGCGTCGATGCCATCTTCACTGATCCGCGGCAGCCCTACACCCGCGAATTGCTGAGCGCCCGACCGGTGTTGGGGTCCGGCGGCCCGCCACCGGCACCCGCCGACGCGGAAGTGCTGTTGGACGTCGAGGGCCTTGACGTCCGGTTCCCGGTCACCACACCCGTCGGCCGGTCGGTGGTGCATGCCGTCAAGGACCTGTCGTTCCGCATCCGACGCGGCACCACGCTGGGTCTGGTGGGTGAATCCGGGTCGGGCAAATCGACGGTTGCCGCGGCACTGACCGGGCAACTGGCGCCCGACTCCGGTAGCGCACGCCTGGACGGCACCGATGTGCTGCACCTGCGGCGCAACCAGCAGCGCGCCGTGCGGCGGCGGATCAGCCTGGTGATGCAGGACCCGTTCGCCGCCCTCAATCCGCGCATGCCGGTGGGGGCCTCGATCACCGAGCCACTGGTGGTGCATCGTCTGGTCGACCGCCGGCAGCGGGCCACCCGCGTCGGCGAACTACTCGACGCCGTCGGGCTGTCGGCATCGTTCGCATCCCGCTACCCGCACGAGCTGTCCGGCGGGCAACGTCAACGGGTGAACATCGCACGGGCGCTGGCCGTACAGCCCGAACTGCTGATCCTGGACGAGGCGACCGCGTCGTTGGATGTGTCGGTGCAGGCCAAGGTGCTCGACCTGTTGCGGGACCTGCAGCGCGACCTCGGACTGACCTACCTGTTCATCGCACACGATCTGGCGATCATCGAGCGGTTGAGCCACGATGTCCTGGTGCTGCGCGCGGGTGAGGCGGTCGAATACCGTCCCGCCGCGGAGCTGTTTTCCGCTCCTGAACACGAGTACACCCGGGACTTGCTGGCGGCGGTACCGCTGGATCGGTTGACGCGTGCCTGAACGGGACTACTGGAACCACAACACCGCGTACCACGGCAGGCTGGTCCGGATCGCGGCCGAACACCCCGGGGATGTGCTCGATGTCGGCTGCGGTGAGGGCCTGCTGGCCCAGCGACTGGCGCACGTGTCCCGCACCGTCACCGCGATCGACCCCGACGCCGCCGCCGTCCGGCGAGCCCGGGCCCGCGTCGCAGCCCTGCCGAATGTGACCGTCACCGAAACGTCGTTCACGTCGTTCGATCCGGGCGAGAAGCGGTTCGGGCTCATCACCTTCGTGGCCACGCTGCATCACATGGACTTGCGCGCGTCGCTGACGAAGGCGCGGGATCTGTTGGCGCCGGGCGGCACTCTCGCCGTTGTCGGTGTGGCTGCCAATGGCACCGTCGGTGACTGGATCGTCGACGTGCTGCGCGTGCCGTTCGCCCGGGTCGCCGGAGTACTGCACGGCGAGACCCGGGACATCGGCGTGACGGTCGCCGAACCCCGCGAATCGTTGCGCGAGATCCGGCGCTCCGCCACGCAGATCCTGCCGGGCGTATCCATCCGCCGCGGCGTCTACTACCGCTACCTGCTGCGTTGGTGCAACGGCTGACCGGTGCTCACCACCGGTCGTGCCGGATGATTCCGGCCGCGTCGGGCATCAGGCTCAAGCCGGTGTTGCCCGTCGTGCCCGGGGTCGAGGCCGACCAGCCGAGACCCTCGCACACCAGGTCGGTCGGCATGGACACCTGCGTCGGCACCGGAACGCCGAAGCCGCTGAGGGCCGGCATGTTCAACTGCGGCGTCGGCAGGAAGCCCGCGAGTCCACCGGTTCCGGTCGGCGGAGCCAGGGACGGCTGCGGGACAAAATCGGCTGCCAGACCGGCAGCTCCGGCCATCGGAGCCATCAGCAACCCGGGCACCGCCCCGGCGATCGCGCCGGGAATCGCACCCGCCACCGCTCCGGGAACGGCGCCTGCCACCGCTCCGGGCACCGCACCGGCAATCATCGCCCCCGGCAGCGCCGCCAGGGCACCGGCCGGAGCACCGCCACCGACCGCACCGGCATTGACCGCGGGTGCCGTGATCGTCTGCACGGCACCGAGTGCTCCGGTGCTGGCCATCAGCGGGCCCACCGCACCGGTGGTCAGACCACCCGATGCCGCACCGCCACCGCCTGCGCCCGTACCGCCCGCAGCACCACCGCCGCCACCGGCTCCGCCCGCAGCACCACCGCCACCACCGGCCGCCCCGCCACCGGCTGCACCGGCAGCTCCACCGCCGCCTGCTCCACCGGCGCCGGCACCACCCGCACCGCCACCTCCGGCACCACCGGCTTCCGCACCACCGGCAGCGCCACCGCCACCGGCTCCCGCACCTCCGCCGCCGCCTGCACCACCACCGGCACCACCGCCGCCGGCACCGCCACCCCCTGCGCCGCCACCCCCGCCGGCACCGTCACCGCCGACGATTGCGGCCGCGGGCACGGCAGCGTCGCCGCCGCCGACTACCGGCGCTCCACCGGGAATCGCCACCGCAGCGGCATCCTGGACCGCGGCCGCTGCGGGACCGCCCGCACCGGCGGCGCCCGGGACCGCTCCCGCCGCGTCGATGACACCTGCGGCGGGGACACCCGCGCCCGGTGCACCGGCGCCGGCGCCCGGCGCGCCGACCGCGGCTTCCGGGACCGCTGCCGAGTTCAGTCCGGTCGTGGCCATCAGCGGGCCGACCGACCCGGAGTCCAACAACACCGGAGCACCGGCTCCTGGAGCCGCAGCGCCGGCCGGCATCTCGCCGGCGATGGGTGCGGCACCCGCACCACCAGCGCCTCCTGCGCCACCAGCGCCACCAGCGCCCCCGGCACCACCGGCACCACCTCCGGCACCACCAGCGCCCCCGGCACCACCTCCGGCACCACCAGCGCCCCCGGCACCACCAGCGCCCCCGGCACCACCAGCACCCTCCGCGCCTCCTGCACCGCCGGCGCCTCCTGCACCGGTACCGCCTGCACCACCGGCTCCACCGGCCCCGGTTGCACCGGCACCACCAGCACCCTCCGCGCCACCAGCGCCACCCGCAGCAGCGCCCTCAGCACCAGCACCGGCTCCACCGCCGCCGCCAGCGGCTCCGCCACCGCCTGCGCCAGCAGCGCCGCCGCCACCGGTCGCTCCACCGCCAACTGCCGGTACCCCTGCAGCGGCCTCGATCGGCGCGCCGACAACCGCCGGCGCCGCCAGGCTTTCCCCGCCGACCGCTACCGCAGGAGCTCCCGCGCCCGCAGCACCGGCTGCCGCCGCAGCCAGAGGCGCCGCCGCGATCGCCGCGCCTGTCCCGGCGCCAGCAGCGCCGCCGGCCACCGCACCACCGGCAGCACCTACCGCACCACCCGCGGCACCACCGGCAATGGCTCCCGGCACGGCCGCGGCGACAGCAGCCGGAACGGCCGCAGCCGCGGCACCCGGCGCACCGCCGCCGACCTCGACCGCGGGAGCGGCCACCTCGACGGGCGGGGCTGCGACCTGCACGGGTGGGACAGCGACTTCTACCGGCGGGGCAGCCACCGCCACCTCAGCCGGCACCGCGACGGCTCCTGCGGTCCCACCACCGGCAGCACCACCGCCGGCTGCACCGCCACCACCACCGCCGCCGCCTTCGACGACAGCAGCCGCAGGCACCGCAGCGCCACCACCGCCACCGCCGGCTGCACCGGCACCACCGCCACCGCCAGCAGCACCACCGCCGGCACCGGCGCCACCACCGGCCGCGCCGCCGCCACCCGCACCGGCACCCTCACCACCTCCGACCGCGGCCACAGGCGCAGCGCCACCGCCGGCACCCTCGCCACCTCCGACTGCGGCCACAGGTGCTGCGCCACCGCCGGCACCGGCACCTTCACCACCGACGACCGCCGCCGCCGGGGCGACAGCGTCGCCCCCCACCGCGGCAGGCACCATTGCCTCAGCGACAGGCGCGCCCGCGGCGCCGGCCGGGGGCACCACTGCGCCGGCATCGGCGATCGGCGCACCGACCGGGGCGGCACCGGCTGTCGCGGCCGCCTCCAAAACCTCGCCGTTCAGCGCTCCGGCTGCCGCGTCACCGGCGCCGTGGGCACCGCCGAACGGCGCCCCCGCCGGCACGCCCGCAGCATCAGCGATCGGCGCCCCCGCAGGCACGCCCGCAGCATCAGCGATCGGCGCCCCCGCAGGCACCCCCGCAGCATCAGCGATCGGCGCACCCGCCGGCACCCCCGCAGCGTCGACGATCGGCGCGCCGGCAGGAACCCCACCTGCCGCGGGCGCACCCCCGGCCAGTCCGACCGGAGCACCAGCACCGCCGGCACCGCCAGCACCGCCGGCACCGCCGGCACCACCAGCGCCCGCGCCGCCACCCGCGGCAGCACCGCCGCCCCCGGCGCCGCCACCACCTGCGGCACCTCCGCCGCCGGCAGCACCGCCACCGGTACCCGCGGCGCCGGCAACCGGCGCGGTACTCGCCACGCCGTTCGCGGCACCGGCCGGCGGGATCACCACGGGTTGCGCAGCCGCCCCGGTGAACGGCACAGCCGCTCCACCGGCACCCTGCCCGCCGACAGGCGGCGCGGCGGCTGCCTGCTGCACCATGCCGACGCACGGCACACCGGGGCTGGCCTTGAACGTCGGCTGCGCCTCCGCAGACGCGCTGAGCGCCAATGCGGGCGAGCACAACGCGGCCGTCGCGACGATGCTGACGGCCAGCCGATTCGACTTACTACGCATGTTCTCCCCATGTGCTTATTGACGCCCGAGTCAGGGTTGAAGGTAAGTCCCACCTGTGTAATTTCCATGTTCGACAGATTCGACGGTTACCGATCCGATACGAAGGCGAGCCGACGCTGTGACAGAGCTGGGTAGATTCCGCCGAAACCCCACGAAAGCCGCCTACCGGCGCGCCGTAGCCTGAGCCCATGACCGATCCCGTGCTCGTCGACATCGCCGACCGCGTCGCCACCATCACCGTCAACGACCCGGACCGCCGCAACGCGGTGACCGCCGACATGTCCCGGGCCCTGCGCGTCGCGATCGAGGCCGCCGAAGCCGACCCGGACGTCCATGCGGTGATCGTCACCGGCGCCGGCAAGGCCTTCTGCGCAGGCGCGGATCTGACGGCCCTCGGCGAAGCCGCCGAGGACGGTCTGCGGGTGATCTACGACGGCTTCCTGGCCGTCGCGAACTGCACTCTGCCGACGATTGCCGCCGTCAACGGCGCGGCGGTCGGGGCCGGACTCAACCTTGCGCTGGCCGCCGACGTCCGCATCGCCGGACCGGCGGCGCTGTTCGATCCGCGCTTCCAGAAGCTGGGCATCCATCCCGGCGGGGGCGCAACGTGGATGCTCCAACGCAGCGTGGGGCCCCAAACTGCTCGTGCCGCATTGCTTTTCGGGAAGCGCTTCGACGCGCACGACGCCGTGCGCTATGGCCTGGCGCTCGACGTGGCCGATGACCCGGTGGCGGCCGCACGCGAGCTGGCGGCGGGACCGGCGGCCGCGCCGCGGGACGTGGTGCTGGCCACCAAGAAATCGATGCGGGCCACCGCCAATCCGGGCTTCCTGGACAACGAACAACACGCGCTCGCCGTCGATATCGAGATCACCCCGCAGGCCCGCTCCATCGAGTCTCCCGAATTCCAGAGCCGGCTCGCCGCAGCGAAGAACAGGTGACTACAGGTCGGCCAACGCCAGCTCGGGCGCTTCGACCAAATCCCTTAATTCACACAGAAACTCGGCCGCCTTGGCCCCATCGACGATGCGGTGGTCGAACGCGCACGTCAACGACATCGTCGGGCGCGCAACGACGGCACCGTCGACCACCACCGCACGCGGCTTCAACGACCCCATCCCGAGGATGGCTGCCTCCGGATAGTTGATCACCGGCACACCCTCGTCCAGGCCGAGCGCACCGAAGTTCGACACCGTGAACGTCGAGCCCATCAACTCGGCCGGACGCAAGCCGCCACCGCGCGCACCCTCGATCAACCGTGTCACCTCGTCCGCCAACGAACGAGTGGTACGGCGGTGGGCATCGACCACCACCGGCACCAGCAGTCCACGGGCCGTGGCCACCCCGACGCCCAGGTGAATCGACGAATGGTGGTGTATCCGGGGCCCCTCGGCGGTGTCCACCCATGTCGAGTTCAACAGCGGGTGATGTCGCAGCGCCAGCGTCAACAGCCGCAAGGTCAGCACGAACGGTGTGATCTGTAATCGGTGCGCCAGCGCCTGCAGACTCGTCCCATCGACGACCACCGACGCATGGGCATCGGGGATGCTATTGCGCGACAACGTCATTCGCTTCGCCATCTCGGCTTGCACGCCGGTCAACGGCACCAGTTCCGACGCCGCGGAGGCAGCCAGCACATCATCGCGGGTGACGATTCCGTCCGGTCCCGTCGGCCTCAGCGCGGTCAGGTCCACGCCGGTGTCGCGCGCCAACTTGCGGGTCGACGGTTTCGCCCTGGCCCGCCGCGATCCGTCCATCCGCTCGTCGGCTCCGTACCCCACCAGCACCGGACCTGATTCCCCGTCGCTTCGCTCGCCGGTGCCCGATTCCCCGTCGCTTCGCTCGCCGGTGCCCGATTCCCCGTCGCTTCGCTCGCCGGTGCCCGATTCCCCATCGCTCCGCTCGCCGGTGCCTGATCCCTGGACCCGGACCAGCACCGCGCCGACCGTGAGCGTCTGGCCCACCGCACCGCCGAGTTCGGTGATCTGCCCGGCATAGGGGCTGGGGATCTCCACCTCCGCCTTGTTCGTCTCCAGCGTGCACAGCACCTGGTTCAGCACCACCGTGTCACCGACGTCCACCGCCCAGCCCGTGATGGTGGCGTCTTCCAACCCCTCGCCGAGATCGGGGACCCGGAACTCGAGCAACTGTGAATTCGTCACTGTCCCAACGCCCTTTCGATGCAGTCCAGCAGCCGGTCCACCCCCGGTAGCCACAGCTTCTCCAACCGGGCCGGCGGGTAAGGTGTGTCGAAACCGGTGGCCCGTAACACGGGTGCTTCCAGGTCGTAGAACAGGTCCTCGGAGATCCGAGCCGCCAGTTCGGCCCCGAATCCCAGCGACCGCGGGCCCTCGTGCATCACCACGCAGCGACCGGTACGCCGCACCGACTCGGCCACCGTCTCGAAGTCCAGCGGATTCAGGCTGCGCAGGTCGACCACCTCCACGCTGACGCCCTGGTCCGCCGCGACGCCGGCGGCGTTGCACGCGGTGTCCACCAAGCCGCCGTAGGTGAGCACCGTGATATCGGAGCCGGCGCGGCGCACCGCCGCCCGCCCGAACGGCAGCACCGGAGCCTCGGTGTCGACGGTGCCGCGGGACCAGTACCGACGCTTGGGTTCCAGGTAGATCACCGGGTCAGGGCAGGTGATGGACTGCCGCAGCAGCCAATACGCATCCGCCGGAGTGGACGGCACCACCACCTTCAACCCCGCCGTATGCAACCAGTAACTCTCGGTGGATTCCGAATGGTGTTCCACCGCACCGATACCGCCGAACGACGGGATGCGCACGGTGACCGGCATGTCGACATCACCGTGGGTACGGGTGCGGTACTTGGCCAGGTGGCTGACCATCTGGTCGAAGGCCGGCGCGGAGAATCCGTCGAACTGGATCTCGGGAACCGGCACCAACCCGCGTACCGCCATCCCGATGGCGATCCCGATGATCGCCGACTCGGCCAGCGGGGTGTCGAAACACCTTGGTGCACCGAATGCCTCGGCCAGACCATCGGTCACCCGGAACACCCCACCAAGGGTGGCAACGTCCTCACCGAACACCAGCACCCGGTCGTCGGCCGCCATCGCGTCATGTAAGCCCTGATTGATGGCCTGCGCCATCGTCATGGTGAGCAATGCGGGTCGCGGCTCCGGGAAATCGCCCACGGGTGGGCGTTCGATGATCTGCGTCATCTCAGGCCTCCTTTCCCAGCTCGATCAGCATCTCGTCGCGTTGCCGGGCGAGTTCGGGGGTGATGTCGTGATAGACGGTGTCGAAGACCTCGGCGATATCCGGGTCGGGTGCGTCGACGGTGGCGTCGCGCAACTCCGTGCGCAGTCGCGCCGCTTTGGCCGCCACCCGCTCAGTCAGGCGCTCGGTGAGCACCCCGCTCGATTGCAGGTATGTGGTGTAGCGGGTGATCGGATCGCGGGCTGCCCACCGCTCGACATCCGCCGCGGCGCGATACCGGGTGGGGTCGTCCGAGGTGGTGTGCGGGCCCATCCGGTAGGTGATCGCCTCGATGAACGTCGGACCGCCACCGCTGCGGGCCTGCTGCGCGGCCTCGGCCACCACCGCGAAACAGGCCAATACGTCATTGCCGTCCACCCGCACGGCGCGCATGCCATACCCGGCGGCCCGCTCGGCCAGCGAGGACGCGGCGTGCTGGTGGCTGACCGGGGTGGAGATGGCGAACTGGTTGTTCTGGACGAAGAAGATGGTCGGGGTCGCGAACACGGCCGCAAGGTTCAGCGCCTCGTGGGCGTCACCTTCAGAGGTGGCACCGTCCCCCATGAAGGCGACGGTCACCGAGTCCTCTCCGAGGCGCTGCGCAGCCATCGCCGCACCGACGGCATGCAGCCCGTGTGTGCCGATCTGGATGGCGATCGGCGCGCAGCATCTCTCGGTGAACGACAGACCGCCGTGCCACGATCCCCGCCACACCACACCCATCTGGGCGGGGGCGATTCCGCGCGTCAGGAACGCCCCCAGCTCGCGGTATTGCGGGAACAGCCAATCGGTCTTGCGCAGGCAGGCCGCGGCGCCCACCTGGGCGGCTTCCTGCCCCCGGCACGAGGCGTAGAGGGCCAGCTCGCCTTGGCGCTGCAGGTTCACGAACTCGGTATCGAGCTCGCGTGTCAGCACCATCAGTTCGTAGAGCCAGGCCAGCGTCTCGGGCGGCAAGTCACGCCGATAACGGGTCTCGGGAGTGGGTGAACCATCGGCAGCCAGCAGCCGCACGGGCTCGAAAACCTCAGCCATACCGCCTCCTTCAGGTGACGGCATGTTCGGCCGTCAGTCCGCGAGGTGCTCAGCGCCGTGACGGTAGGCCCGATCCCCCTGGTGCGGGGGTGCCGGCTGGCTACCCGGGTGTGGAGCCAGCGCGACGATCCGATGCTGCCCGTCGCAGTACTGGGGCACTTCCCAGTATGCCCTCGGATCGGGCGCGGTCACGGCGAACGGTGGTCACGAGTTGGCTGCGTGTCGCCGATCAGGCGGCCGGGACCCGGCGCACCGGATCAGCGCGGCGCCAAAGCCACGATGCGCTCCGCGCGCCGCAGCACCGGCGCGTCCACCATCAGGCCCTCGTACTGGAACACGCCGCGCTGCCGGCCGGCTTCGTCGAGCACCGCCCGCGCCCACCGCACCTCTTGGTCGCTCGGCGCGTAGGCGTCGCGGATCACGGCCACCTGGGTGGGATGGATGGCGACCTTGGCGTCGAAGCCGACCGCGACGGCGTCGTCGCATTCCGCGCGCAGCCCGTCGAGGTTCTTGATGTCCAGGTACACCGAATCGAGCGCCATCCGCCCGTAGGCCTTGGCGGCCAGCAGGGTCTGCGACCGGACGTGCTGGGCGACATCGCGGTAGCTGCCGTCCGGTCGGCGGTTGGCGGTGCCGCCGAGCACCGCGAACAGATCCTCCGCGCCCCACATCACCGCCAGCGTGTTGTCGGGCCGCACCAGTTCGACGACGTTGAGCGCGGCCAGCGGGGTTTCGATCAAGACCACCACCTGCAACGGTGCCAGCGCCCGCACCTGGTCGGCGTGTTCGGTCTTGGCCAGCATCACCGTCGTGTACTCGGTGCGCGCCAGTGCCAGCAGGTCGAGATCGTGGTCGGGGGTGCCCGCCGGATTGACCCGCACCACCGTCCGCGTGGGGTTCAGCGGCGTGCTGATCAACGCCTCCCGTGCGGCTTCACGGTCATGGGCGGCCACCCCGTCCTCCAGATCCAGGATGACGATATCGGCTGCTGCAAGGGCCTTTCCGAAGCGCTCTGGACGGTCGGCCGGGCAGAACAGCCAGCCCGGGCCGGCATTGGCGAGCGACACTAGGCCTCCTGCGGTTTCTTGCGCACCATGGTCTGGCGCGTGGCGGTCGCCACGACGTCACCGTGCTGGTTGCGTCCGGTGTGCGCGAAGGTGACGATCCCCTCCCCTGGCCGGCTTTTGGATTCGCGTTTGTCGATGACCTCGGACTCGGCATACAGCGTGTCGCCGTGGAACAACGGCTTGGGGAAGGCGATTTCGGAGAATCCGAGATTGCCGACGATGGTCCCCTGGGTGAGTTGGGCGACCGACAACCCGACCAGCGTGGAGAGGGTGAACATCGAGTTCACCAGCCGCTGGTGAAACGGTGGCAGTGCGTCGGAGAACGCCGCGTCCAGGTGCAGTGCCTGCGTGTTCATCGTCAGGGTGGTGAACAGGACATTGTCGGCCTCGGTGATGGTGCGCCCGGGCCGGTGCAGGTACCGCACGCCGGTCTCGAACTCCTCGTACCACAGCCCCCGCTGCTCGACGGTTCGCTTGGTCACAGCCCCAGTTCCCGCCCGATCAGCATGAGCTGCACTTCGGTTGTGCCCTCGCCGATTTCGAGGATCTTGCTGTCTCGGTAATGCCGGGACACCGGATACTCGTTCATGAAGCCGTACCCGCCGAAGATCTGGGTGGCATCGCGGGCGTTGTCCATCGCGGCCTCGCTGGACACCAGTTTGGCCACCGAGGCGGCCTTCTTGAACGGCTTGCCGGACAGCATCAGCGCGGCGGCGTCGTAGTAGGCGGTCCGCGCGGCATGCGCGCGCGCCTCCATCCGGGCGATCTTGAAGGCGATGGCCTGATAGGTCCCGATCTTGGCGCCGAACGCTTCCCGTTCCCTGGCGTACTTCACGCACTCGTCGACGCAGCCCTGTGCCGCACCGACCGACAGCGCGGCGATGGCGATGCGTCCCTCGTCGAGGATGCGCAGGAAGTTGGCGTAGCCACGCCCGCGGTCCCCGAGCAGGTTCTCGGCGGGCACCCGGACGTCGTCGAAGCTGAGCGGATGGGTGTCCGAGGCGTTCCAGCCGACCTTGTTGTAGGCCGGTTCGGCGGTGAAGCCCGGCGTCGGCACCGGCACCAGGATCGAGGAGATCTCCTTCCTGCCGTCCGGGCCCTCACCCGTCACCGCGGTGACGGTGACCAGCTTGGTGATATCGGTGCCGGAATTGGTGATGAACTGCTTGGAGCCGTTGATCACCCAGGTGTCACCGTCGAGTTTGGCGGTGGTCTTGGTGGCCCCGGCGTCGCTGCCGCCACCGGCCTCGGTCAACCCGAAGGCGCCCAGGGCCTTCCCGCTGGCCAGCAGCGGCAACCATTCCTGCTTCTGCGCCTCGTTGCCGAATCGGTACACCGGCATCGCGCCCAGCGAGACACCGGCCTCCAGCGTGATGGCGACACTCTGGTCGACCTTGCCCAATTCCTCCAAGGCCAGGCACAACGCGAAATAGTCGCCGCCCATGCCGCCGTACTCCTCGGGAAACGGCAGACCGAACAAGCCCATGTCGGCCATCCCGGAGACGACCTCGTACGGGAACGAATGCTCCTCGTCGTGTTTGGCGGCCACCGGTGCGACGACGCTTTGGGCGAAGTCGCGCACCGTCTTGGCCAGTTGCGCGTAGTCGTCGGGCAGCGTGCCCGTGGACAGGAAGTCACTCATCGTTGGTCTCCTTGGTAGCGGCGGTGATTCGGGCCAGCGGTTGACCCACCTTGACCTGGTCGCCGACGGCGACGAGAAGTTCGACCACCCCGTCGACGGGCGAGGGCAGCGTGTGTTCCATCTTCATGGCCTCGACGGTGACGACGACGACCCCGGATGTGACGGTGGCACCGTCGGCGACGCCGACGGCGACCACCGCCCCCGGCATCGGGCTGACCAGTTCGGCGTCCCCGGAGTGCTCGTCGTCGGGGCGCACGGGCGCTTCGCGGACCTCGTGCACCGCGACGGTGCGCTGCGGTCCGGCCAGCCACAGGTGCGGACCGTCGGCCGCGGCGATGTAGTCGGTACGCATACCGTCCACGGTGACAGTGAGGTCGCGGCCGTCCAATTGCGCTGTCAGCGGGTATGTTCTGCCGTCGTCGACGGCCGCGACGGCGGCGGCGGGACTGCCGGTGATCCGCACGTGGTCGACACGTTCACCGGCCTGCAACCGGAACACGCTCGGCGCCCGCTGCCCGGTGCGCCAGCCCGACGGCACCGACCACAGGTTGTCGCCGGCCGCGGCCCAGTGCTGCAGCCATCGGTACGCAGCGGCGGCGATGAACTCTTCGTCGGTGGCAGGCGCGACCTCGTAATCCGGCAGCCGGCGATCCAGCAGACCGGTATCCAATTGCCCGGCAATCACATCCGAGTCGGCCAGCAGGAACCGCAGGAAGTCGATATTGGTGGTGACCCCCAGCACGGCGGCGTGAGCCAGGGCCCGGTCCAGACCACGCAGCGCGGCCGACCGGTCGTCGGCGTGCGTGATGATCTTGGCGAGCATCGGGTCGTAATCGCTGCCGACGACGGTGCCGGCGTAGATGCCGGAATCGACCCTGGCCCGTTCAGGTTCCACCACGTCCAGCACGGTCCCGCCGGTCGGCAGGAACCCGTTGGCCGGGTCCTCGGCGTACACCCGGGCCTCGATGGCGTGCCCGCTGAGCGTGACATCCTGCTGGCGCAACGGCAGTGTTTCGCCCGCGGCGATGCGCACCTGCAACTCCACCAGGTCGACGCCGGTGACCAGTTCGGTGACCGGATGTTCCACCTGCAGACGCGTGTTCATCTCCATGAAGAAGAACTCGTCGGGTTTGTCGGCGGAGACGATGAACTCGACGGTGCCCGCGCCGGTGTAGTCCACGCTGCGGGCAGTGTTGCAGGCGGCCGCGCCGATGCGGGCGCGGGTGGCGGCGTCCAGCAGCGGCGACGGGGCCTCCTCGATGACCTTCTGGTGCCGCCGCTGCAGGCTGCATTCCCGCTCACCCAGATGGATGACGTTGCCGTGCCCGTCGGCGAGCACCTGCACCTCGATATGCCTGGGCCGCAACACGAATCGTTCCAGGAACAAGGTGTCGTCCCCGAACGCCGAGGCTGCCTCACGCCGCGCACTCACCAGCGCCGCCGGCAACTCGTCGGCCGAGTGCACCACCCGCATGCCCTTGCCGCCACCACCGGCCGACGGCTTGACCAGCACGGGGAAACCTACCTCCGGGGCACCGGCGATCAGGTCGTCGTCGGTCAGGCCGGGCCGGGAGATGCCGGGAACCACCGGAACCCCGAACGCCGACACCGCGGCCTTGGCGGCGATCTTGTCGCCCATGGTGCCGATCGCGGGCACCGGTGGGCCGATGAAGACGATGCCTGCCGCCTCCAGAGCGCGGGCGAATTCGGCGTTCTCGGCCAGGAACCCGTAGCCGGGGTGCACGGCTTGGGCGCCGGTGCGGGCGGCGGCACCGACGATGGCGTTGATGTCGAGATAGCTCTGCCGGGCGGCGGCCGGGCCGATCCGGACCGCTACGTCGGCCGCGGCGACGTGCCGGGCACCGGCGTCGGCGTCGCTGTACACGGCGACCGAGCGGATCCCCATCGCGCGCAGCGTGCGGATGACGCGCACGGCGATCTCACCGCGGTTGGCGACCAGGACGGTGTCGAAGAGTTGGGCGGTCATCTCATCACATCCTGAAAACGCCGTAGGACACCGGCTCCAGCGGAGCCTGTGCGACAACCGAAAGAGCCAGACCGACAACCGTTCTGGTGTCGGCCGGGTCGATGACGCCATCATCCCAGAGGCGGGCGGTCGAGTAGTACGGATTGCCCTGATGCTCGTACTGGGCCCGGATCGGCGCCTTGAACGCCTCTTCTTCCTCCGGCGTCATCTCGCCGCGCACGGTGGCCAGCACCGAGGCGGCCTGCTCACCACCCATCACCGAGATACGGGCGTTGGGCCACATCCACAGGAACCTCGGCGAATACGCACGCCCGCACATCGAATAGTTACCCGCGCCGTAGGAGCCGCCGATCACCACGGTGAGCTTGGGCACCCGGGCGCACGCCACCGCGGTCACCATCTTGGCACCGTGTTTGGCGATGCCGCCGGCCTCGTAGTCGCGGCCGACCATGAACCCGGAGATGTTCTGCAGGAACAGCAGCGGGGTGTTGCGTTTGTCGCACAGTTCGATGAAATGTGCTCCCTTGACCGCGGATTCACCGAACAGCACACCGTTGTTGGCAATGATGCCCACCGGGTGGCCGTGGATCCGCGCAAAACCGGTGACCAGCGTGGTGCCGTAGTCGGCCTTGAATTCTGCGAACTCACCGCCATCCACGATGCGGGTGATCACCTCGTGTACGTCATAGGGCACGCGGGCATCGGTCGGTACGACGTCGTAAAGCTCGGTCTGATCGGCGACCGGGTCGACGGTCGGGAGCACCTCCCACGGCGGATCGCGGCGCGGGCCGAGGGTGGACACGATGCGCCGCACGATGCGCAACGCGTCGCGGTCGTCGTGAGCCAGGTGGTCGGTCACCCCGGAGATCTTGGAATGCAGGTCGCCACCGCCCAATTCCTCGGCGGTGACGATCTCCCCGGTGGCGGCCTTCACCAGCGGCGGCCCGCCCAGGAAGATGGTGCCCTGGTTGCGCACGATGACGGCCTCGTCGCTCATGGCCGGCACATACGCACCGCCCGCGGTGCACGAGCCGAGCACCGCGGCGATCTGCGGGATGCCCTGCGCACTCATGGTGGCCTGGTTGTAGAAGATGCGGCCGAAGTGCTCGCGGTCGGGGAATACCTCGTCCTGGCGCGGCAGGAAGGCGCCGCCGGAGTCCACCAGATAGATGCACGGCAACCGGTTCTGTGCGGCAATCTCTTGCGCGCGTAGGTGTTTCTTGACGGTGATCGGGTAGTAGGTGCCGCCTTTGACGGTGGCGTCGTTGGCCACGATCATGCATTCGCGTCCGGATACCCGGCCGATGCCGACGATCAGTCCGGCACCGGGGCAGTCCCCGTCGTACATGCCGTCGGCGGCCAGCGGCGCGATGTCCAGGAACGGGCTGCCGGTGTCGAGCAGGCCGTCGACGCGATCGCGGGGAAGCAGCTTTCCTCGGCTGACATGGCGGTCCCTGGACTTCTCCGGCCCACCGAGCGCGGCCTCGGCCAATTTGGTGCGCAGCTCGTCCACCAGGGCGATGTGCGCGTCGCGATGTGCCATCGCTGAACCCATTTCAGTTGAGTTAATGACGACTAACTCGTGGTATGTTAATCACGACTAACCGAAATGTCTACCACCGGACGGAGGCCGCGCATGACGACGCAAACCCCGCGCAGTAAGGCCAAATCCGACCGGCGGGATCAACTGATCGCTGCCGCCGAACGCCTCATGGCCGAGCATGGCTACCTCGCGGTGCGGCTGGAGGACATCGGATCGGCCGCCGGAGTCAGCGGTCCCGCCATCTACCGGCACTTCCCCAACAAAGAGGCGTTGCTGACCGAGCTGCTGGTCGGGATCAGCACCCGGCTGCTCAGCGGCGCCACCGAGGTCGCCGCGGCGGCCGGGGACGCCCGTCAGGCGCTCGATGGGCTCATCGACTTCCACCTCGACTTCGCGCTCGGCGAATCCGACCTGATCCGCATCCAGGACCGCGACCTCGCCCACCTGCCCGCGCAGGCCAAACGCCAGGTCCGCAAGGCCCAGCGGCAATACGTGGAGATCTGGGTCGAGGCGCTGCGTCGGCTCGACGACACCCTCGACGAAGCTGACGCGCGGCTCAAAGCGCAGGCGGTGTTCGGATTGCTCAACTCGACCCCGCACAGCGTCAAGGCACCCACGCTCACCCACAGCTCGCGGGCGGTTCTGCGGGCGATGACCGTCGCCGCGCTCGCCGCCACACCGTAGCTGCCGTGCGCAACGCGGTGCGACCGCACGTCGGCGCACCGCCAGGGCGCGCGGGTACCCTGCAGCCATGAGGTGGGCATGACCAATTCACCACGCGGCGATGAGCCGACCCGGCGCCTTGACGGCCGCTACGGCGACGCTTATCCCGGCTATCCCGGTTATCCGGGTTACTCCGATCCCGCGTACGCCGGTCCGGGCCCCTACGGCTCGCGTCCCACCGAACCGATGCCCGCCTACCCGGCGTACGACCCGGCGTATGCGACCGGTGCCTATGGGGCACCGCCTCAGCAACCCCCTGGTCCTGGGGACCCGGCGCCCCCGGACGGCCCGCGCCCACCCCGCTGGCTGTGGTTCCTGGCCGCCATCGCCGTCGTCGCGGTGCTCGGCCTGGTCATCGCGCTGGTGATCGTCAACAGCTCACAACAGGACACCGTGGTCGCCCCGGTGCCCTCGCTGGCCGAACCCACCACCACCGCGCCGACCACCACACGCCGGCCGACCACATCGACCGTCCCGGCGCCCGCGCCGTCCTCGTCGCCCACCACCTCCACCACACCGGGCGTACCGGGCGCCGATCCGGGCGCCACCGAGACCGTGGTGTACGACGTGGCGGGCAGTGGCCGCGCCATCAACATCACCTACGTCGACACCGGCGGCGTGCTGCAGACCGAGTTCAACGTGCTGCTGCCGTGGAGCAAGCAGGTGGATCTGACCAAACCCGCCAAGGGTTCGGCCAGCGTCAGCATCATCAATGTCGGGCGCCAGGTCAGTTGTTCGATCACCATCGACGGCGCCCAGGTGCAGCAGCGCAGTGGGTCAGGTCTGACGATCTGCAGCCCGATCGGCTGACCCGCGCGGGGTCTTCACCCCCAGCATCAACAGCAGACCGAGGACCAACACCACGCACAACCCGCCCATCCCGGCGCGGTCGCTGTCGAACACGTCGATGAACAATGCGAACAACGCCGGCGCCAGGAAGGTCGCCGCCCGCCCGGTCATGGTGTACAGGCCGAACGCGACGCCTTCCTTGCCCTCGTTGGAGATGCGCAGCATCTGCGTGCGCGCCGCCGACAGCGTCGGGCCGACGAACAGGCACAGCAGCAACCCGCACACCCAGAACGCCAGCGGGCCCGACAGCACCATCAGCGTCAGCGCCACCACGATCATCAGGCTCAGCGCCCCGATGATCACCGGCTTGGCACCGATGCGGTCGTCGAGCCAGCCGCCGGCCACCGCGCCCGCGGCCGCCACCAGGCATGCCGCCACCCCGAACAGCAGCACCGTCGCCGACGAGATGCCGTAGACGTTGACGCCGAGCACCGCGCCGAAGGTGAACACCCCGGTCAGCCCGTCGCGGAACACGGCGCTGGCGATCAGGTAGTAGACGACGTTGCGGTCGCGCCGCCACTCCCCTTGTACCTCCGCCCACAGCGTGCGGTAGGCCGCCGCGATGCGGACCGGTCGGTGCGCGGGATCGGCGGGCGGTGCGGGCGCGCTGACCAGCAACGGCATCGCGAACGCCAGCAGCCACACCGCCGTCAGCACCATCGCGGCCCGGACATTCTGGCCGTCGTCGGTGGGCAGGCCCAGCAGGCCACCCTCACCGACGATGAAGCCGAGGTAGACGATGAGCAGCAACGCCACGCTGCCGCCGTACCCGACCGCCAGGCCCGCACCGGAGACCCGGCCGGCGTTCTTCGGCGTCGTCAGCTGCGCCAGCATCGCGTTGTACGGAACGGTCGCCAGGTCGTTGCACGCCGCGGTCATCGCCAGCAGGGCCAGCCCCGCCCACAAGAAGTGGTAGTCGGAGCGGATCAGCGACATCGACGCCACCAGCGCCGCCGCGGCCACGGTGAGCGTGACCAACGCCCGGCGCCGTCGGTGCGCGGCGTCCACCCAGATACCGGTCACCGGTGCCAGCACCGCGACGATCACGCCGGCGATGGTCAGGGCCCGGCCCAGCCAGCTCGCCGGCGTCGTATCCCCCGGCAGGTCCTTCCCGACGGCGCTGGTCAGGTAGACCGAGAAGACGAAGGTCACGACGATCGCGTTGACGCCGGTGGCCCCGCAGTCGTACAAAACCCACGACAACACTTGCGAACGCCGCGCCCCGCGCGACGCCGACACGGGGCTGCCCATGGCCGTCACCTTATAAGTCCTTACGATTTCTTCCATGCCTGTACCCGCACCCCACCCCGACGCCCGCGCGGTCGTCACCGGCGCCTCCCAGGGCATCGGCGAAGCGCTCGCCGCGGAGCTGGCCTCCCGGGGCCACCACCTGATCATCACCGCCCGCCGCGGCGAGGTGCTGGCCGAACTCGCTAGCCGGCTCACCGAGAAGTACGGCGTCACCGTGGAGGTGCGGGCTGTCGACCTGGCTGACCCGGCCGCGCGCGACGTGCTGTGCGAGGAGCTGGCCGGCCGCAACATCTCGATCCTGTGCGCCAATGCCGGCACCGCCACCTTCGGTCCGGTGGCCAAGCTGGACCCGGCCGGCGAAAAGGCCCAGGTTCAGCTCAATGCCATTGCGGTGCATGATCTTTGCCTGGCCGTGCTGCCCGGCATGATCGAGCGCAAGGCCGGCGGCATCCTGATCTCCGGCTCGGCGGCGGGTAACTCGCCGATCCCCAACAACGCCACCTACGCGGCCACCAAGGCCTTCGCCAACACCTTCAGCGAGTCGCTGCGCGGTGAACTCAAGGGCACCGGCGTGCACGTCACGTTGCTGGCGCCCGGCCCGGTGCGCACCGAGCTGCCCGACGCCGACGAGCGCTCGCTGGTCGAGAAGCTTATCCCCGACTTCCTGTGGATCAACACGGAGTACACCGCCAAGTTGTCGCTGGACGGGTTGCAGCACAACAAGATGCGCATCGTGCCCGGGCTGACGTCCAAGGCGATGTCAGTGGCCAGCGGGTACGCGCCGCGGGCCATCGTCACGCCGATCGTCGGTGCGGTGTACAAGAAGCTCGGCGGCGACTAATTCGCGGTTTCGGTTGTCCGCTTAGGGCACGGTTTCCCGGCAACCGCGTGCCTTGGGTGGACATTCGACGTGCCTACCGCCGCCGGCGGCCCGTCCCGAAGATGCTGCGGGTGATCTCCCGGCCGATCACCGTGCCGGCCGAGCGCATCGCGCTCTTGAACGCCGGGCTCTCCACCATCTTCTCCAAGAACCCGGGCTCGGCGGCGTTGCGCGCGGTCGCCGTGCCCTCGATCTCGGCGCCACCGGTACTCACCGGCGGAGGCAGCTGATCGACCGGAGCCGGCGGTGGCGCCAACTTGGCGTTGAGCTTTTCGTACGCCGATTCACGGTCGATGGTCTGCCCGTAGGTCGCCTGCAGCGGACTGGCCCCGGCCGCCGCCTTGATCGCGTCCGGGCCGATGGTGTCCATCAGCGAGCGTGGCGCCCGCATCCGGGTCCAGGCGACCGGCGTCGGCGCGCCGCGTTCGGAGAGCACCGTGACGATCGCCTCGCCGATGCCCAGCGACGTCAGCGCCGACTCCAGGTCGTACACGGTCGTCTTCGGATACGTCCGCACCGTCTTGGTGAGCGCCTTCTGGTCGTCGGGGGTGAACGCGCGCAGCGCGTGCTGCACCCGCGCGCCCAGCTGCGACAGCACATTATTGGGCACATCGGTGGGCAGCTGGGTGCAGAAGAACACACCGACACCCTTCGAGCGGATCAGCTTGACGGTCTGCTCCACCTGCTCCAGGAACGCCTTGGACGCGTCGGTGAACAGCAGGTGCGCCTCGTCGAAGAAGAACACCAACTTGGGCTTGTCGACGTCGCCGACCTCGGGCAGCGTCGTGAACAGGTCGGCCAGCACCCACATCAGGAAGGTGGAGAACATCACCGGGCGGGCCGCCTGCGCACCCAGTTCCAGCAGCGAGATGATGCCGCGGCCCTGCGCGTCGAAACGGATCAGGTCCTTGGGCTCCAACTCGGGTTCGCCGAAGAACGTGTCGGCTCCCTCGGCCTCCAGGTTCACCAGGGCTCGCAGGATCACCCCGGCCGTGGTGGGCGACACCGCGCCCAGCGCCTTGAGCTCGGGCTTGCCCTCGTCACCGGTCAGGTATTGGATGACGGCCCGCAGATCCTTCAGATCCAGCAGCGACAACCCCTTCTGGTCGGCCCAGTGGAAGATCAGGCCGAGAGTGGATTCCTGAGTGGCGTTGAGCCCCAGAACCTTCGACAACAGGATGGGCCCAAAACTGGTGATCGTCGCCCGCACCGGCACACCGATGCCCTCGGTGCCCAGCGACAGGAACTCGACGGGGAATGCCGTCGGGGCCCAGTCGTCACCGGTGTCCTTGGCACGCTGAGCGGTCTTGTCCCCCGCCGCCCCGGGCTGCGACAGACCCGACAGATCGCCCTTCACGTCGGCCATCAGCACCGGCACCCCGGCCGCCGACAGCTGCTCGGCCATCACCTGCAGCGACTTCGTCTTGCCGGTGCCGGTGGCCCCGGCGATCAGCCCGTGGCGGTTGACCGTGGCCAGCGGAATACGCACCGACGCGGTGGGGTCGACGACACCGTCGACCACGACGGTCCCTAGCTCCAGGGCTTGTCCCTCGACGGCGTAACCTGCGGCGATCTGCTGTGCGGGAGGTGCAGACGATTCTGAGGTCATGGCCAGACCCTACTGAAAGGCGTCCCTTTTGGGTGGGTGCGGGCAGCTAATTAGCGGGGGTGCGAATACTGTGGATCTTCGTGCGTGAAGAACTGGTGTGGATCGATTGCGAGATGACCGGGCTGGACCTCAAGTCCGACAAGCTCATCGAGATTGCGGCCCTGGTCACCGACGCGGACCTGAACATCCTCGGTGACGGCATCGACGTGGTGATCCACGCCGACGAGGACGCCCTGTCCGGCATGGTCGACGTGGTCGCCCGCATGCACGCCAGCTCCGGCCTCGACAAAGAGGTGCTGGCCTCGGACATCGATCTCGCAACCGCCGAGAAGATGGTGCTCGACTACATCCGTAGCCACGTCAAACAAGCGAAAACGGCCCCGCTGTGCGGCAACTCGATCGCCACCGATCGCGGCTTCATCGCGCGTGACATGCCGTTGCTCGACGACTACCTGCACTACCGGATGATCGACGTCAGCTCCATCAAGGAGCTGTGCCGGCGCTGGTACCCGCGCATCTATTTCGGTCAGCCGGCCAAGGGCCTGGCGCACCGCGCACTCGCCGACATCCACGAGTCCATCCGCGAGCTGAAGTACTACCGCAGCACCGCCTTCGTGCCCGCCCCCGGCCCCTCTACCAGCGAAATCGCGGCCGTGGCGGCCGAGCTGGGGGCGCCGAAGGCCGACACCGGGGAAACCGATTCGGTTGTGGAGCAGTGAGCCGCTAGTATCTACAACGCCGCTCGCGCGGCAATGGTGGCTGTAGTTCAGTTGGTAGAGCACCAGGTTGTGATCCTGGCTGTCGCGGGTTCGAGTCCCGTCAGCCACCCCGATAGGTCAGGGGTCCCACGCGGGGCCCCTGACCTTTTTTCGTCACCACGTCACCAACTCCCGGACCTCCCGCAATGCCGCCGCCAGCTCGGCACGACCCGGCGTCGCCAAGGCCAGCCGCAGGGCGTTCGGGGTGGCCTTGGCGGTGGAGAACGCGTCGGCGGTGGACACCAGGACCCCACGCTCGGCCAGCTGATGCGCGATGACATCCATCCGGGCGTCTTCGGGCAGCCGCAGCCACCCGATATAGGACGCCGGATGAGCGTGGTAATCCAGTCCGTGCAGCTCCGCACGAGCCAACGTCTGCCGCTCTCGGGCGTCGTCGCGGCGTAGCTTCTCGACGGCGTCGATGGTGCCGTCGGCGATCCAGTGGGCAGCCAATCGGGTGGCGATGGTGGAGGTCCCCCAGCTGGCCGCCCGCAACGACCGGATCACGGCATCGCGGTGGGAATCCGGGGTGACGACGAAGCCGAAGCGCAGACCGGGCGCGAGGCTCTTCGACATGCCACCGACGTAGAAGGTGCGCTCCGGGGCCAGGGTCTGAATCGGTTCGGGGGCAGCGGGATCGAGGAAAGCGTAGGTGGCGTCCTCGATGACGACGGCGTCGCGCCGACACGCCAGCTCGGCGATGCGTTGCCGCGCAGCGGTATTCAGCACGAATCCAAGCGGGTTGTGCAGGGTCGCCATGGTGAAGATGGCCGCGACGCGACGACGCTCGCACAACCGCGCCAACATGTCGAGATCGGGGCCGTCGGCATCGACCGCGACGGGCGCCAGTTCGATCCGCCGGGCTGCCGCCAGCAGCTTGAATCCGGGGTAGGTCAGCGCGTCGACCGCCACGACCGAACCGGGCGGGGCCACCGCACCGAGCACGGCGTCCAGGCCCTGCTGACCGCCGGCCGTCAACACCACACTGCGCGGCGCCACGTCGATACCGTGCCCAAGCAGATAGGTGGCGACGGTGGCCTGCTCGCGGGTGCGCCCGCCCGGTGGTTCCTGCCGCAGCAGGCTGAGCAGGTCGCCCTCGGCGGCCATATCCCGCAGCGCACGCCGCAGATGGTCGGCCTGGACGGGCTCCAGCGGCTGGTTGAACGACAGATCCGCGATGCGGGCCACGGCGCTGTGCCGGCGCTGCTCCAGACCGGCGTATCCGCTGAGGTCGCGCACGAAGGTGCCCCGTCCCGGTTCGCCGACCACCAGGCCGGCGTCGGTCAGCGCGCGGTACACCTTGGTCGCGGTGGCCACCGCGATGCCCTGCTCGGCGGCCAGGGCGCGGTGCGTAGGCAGCCGGGTACCGGCCGGCAGGCGGCCCGAGCGGATCTGGTCGGCGAGCCGGTCGGCCACTTGTGTGTAGGACAATTTCTTGATTGCACTAGCCTAGCGTTCCTAACGTGGCCGCCATGAGTGAATCCGTGCTGCCCGTACTCGACTATCTGCAACGCTACGTCGCGGGAACGCTGCAGCCGGGACAACGCAGTCCGTTGCGCTATCCGACCGCGATCTCCACCCTCTTGGGCTTCGAAATCACTGCAGTACAACAAGGTTCGGCGACGATCACGGTGAAAGTCGACCCGCAGACACATGGCAACCAACAAGGCACCGTCCATGGCGGGTTTCTGGTCGAGCTCGCCGACGCGGCGATCGGGACCGCCCATTCCACCGTCGTCGGCGACGAGGAATCGTTCACCAGCATCGACATTCGCGCCACGTTCCTGCGGCCGGTCTGGCATGACACGCTGACCGCCACCGCCCGGCACACTCATTCGGGGCGGACCATCACCCACTACGCGTGCGATGTCGTCCGCGGCGACGGCAAGGTGGCCGCCAGTGTCACCAGTGCGGTGATGACGCTGCGCGGGCAGGCGGCGCGGGGTCGCTGACCTCCGCGATGACTTTCGAGAGCGAGCGGGGTCAACACACTCATGACGACTTCAGCCACACCGCCGGTGGTCGACCACCGCACCTGGCGCAGCGCCCTCGACGAACTGCGGGCCCGGGAGAAGGCGGCCACCCGCGAACTCGATGCCATCGCCGCCGCACGCCGGCGGCTGCCGATGGTCGAGATGCCCACCTACGTGCTCACCGGGGCGGACGGGCCGGTGTGTCTGGCCGAGGTGTTCGGCGGCCGCTCCCAGTTGATCACCTATCACCACATGTGGACCGACGGCGCCGAGTGGCAATGCGGCGGTTGCACCGGCTTCACGTCGCAATTCACCAGACTGGACTTTCTGGACAACTACGACGCCCGCTTCGTCGCGGTGACCAACGGGCCCATCGACGAGGCATTGGCCTACCGGAAGAAGGTGGGCAACAAGATGACCTGGTACTCGTCGGCGGGCTCGGACTTCGGGGCCGACGTCGACGCGCCTCCCGGTGGTGGTTTCGCGGTCAATGTCTTTCTGCGAGACGGCGAAACGGTGTACCGGACCTGGCATACCACCGGTCGCGGTACCGAGCAGCTCAGCCACAGCTTCGCCCTCATCGACCTGCTGCCCTACGGCCGTCAGGAGGAATGGCAGGACTCCCCTGACGGCTGGCCGTCCCGGTCCACGTATTCGGGCTGGCTGGACAGCCCGGCCATCGCTCAAGCCTATGGAGAGGAACGCGCATGATCGACCAGCGTTATGTCGTCACCCGGACCATCCCGGCACCGCCGAGCACGGTGTTCGCCTTGCTCAGCGACCCGGCACGGCACCGCGACACCGAGCCCGGGGACTGGGTGCGCGACGCCGTGAATCCGCAACCGATCACCGGCACCGGGCAGGTATTCGTCATCAACATGTTCCTGGAGCAGGCGGGCGGGCACTACGTCATGCACAACGTGGTCGACGCGTTCGTGCCCGACCGCACCATCGGTTGGAAACCCGGCCAGCTCGACGAGTCAGGTGAAATCACGCCGGGCGGCTGGTGGTGGCGGTATGACCTGACGCCCAACGGCGACGGTACCGATGTCACGCTGACCTACGACTGGACGGACACGCCGCAAGAGTTCGCCGACGCGATCGGCGGCATGCCGCCGTTTCCGGTGGAGTTCATCGCCGAATCACTTGCGACACTGGAACGTTCGCTCATCGACGCTTAGCCCGGCACCTTGTCCAGGAAGCCGACCACCGCCCGGATGCGGCCGTCCTCATCGGTGGACAGCACGTCGAACCCGACGATCACCGGCTCGGCCCCGCGGGGCCCGAGGCCCCACTGGAACCGGCTATGCCGGTGGTGGTGGTCCGGACCGCTGACCAAGGTGAACACGAATCCCGAGAACTGCTCGTGCACGGCCGCGATCGCGGCGAAGATCCCGTCGTGGCCGGCGACCTCGGCGAGCGGGTCGACATAGGTGGCATCCGTGGCCCAGTGTTGGTCCAGCAGACCCTTGCGCGTCGGCGCATCGGTGGCGTTCCAGGTGTCGAGGTAGGCGGAGACGATATCGGTCATGGCCGGCGCTTTCTGTCGTGGAATGAAGCTGGACACAACCAGATTCACCGCAGGCGCGCGCATTGTCGATTACCCGCGAGGTAACCGCTCAGTCGTTGGCGTTGCCGGCCTTCCACTGCGACCACGGGATGTTCCAGTCACCCAGACCGTCGGTACCCGGCAGCGGCGACCCGACGGTGCCGACGACTTCCACGATGTCGCCGCGCTTGGTGTTCTCGTAGAACCACTGGGCATTGCTTGTACTGACGTTGAGGCAACCGTGGCTGACATTGCTGTAGCCCTGACTGCCCACCGACCACGGCGCGGCGTGCACGTAGATACCGCTGTAGGACATCTGCGTGGCGTAATCCACCTCGGTGCGATAACCGTTGGGCGAGTTGACCGGAACGCCGTAGGTTGACGAATCCATGATCAGGTGTGAGTACCGGTCGCCGATGATGTAGGTGCCGTTGTTGGTGGGCGTGCTGTTCTTACCCATCGAGATCGGCATGGTCTTGACCACCTCACCGTTGCGGCGCACGGTCAGCGTCTTGGTGGCGTCGTCGGCGGTGGCGATGACCTGGTCACCGATGGTGAAGTGGGTGGCCACGTTCTCCTGCCCCATCAGCCCGTCACCGAGGTCCACCCCGTAAGTGTTCACCTCGACCTTGACATCGGTTCCTGGCTTCCAATACTCGGCTGGGCGCCAACGCACTTCGCGGTTACTCAACCAGTAGAAGGCACCCTCGACATGCGGCTTGGTGGTGACCTTGATGGCCCTCTGGGCCGCGAGGCGGTCGGGGATGTTCTCGTCGAACCGGACGGCCACCGGCTGCCCGATCCCGACGACCTCTCCGTCATTGGGCAGCACGTAGGGCATGGTGAGGTTCTCGGGCGAATGCGTTTCGAAGGTCATCGTCCGACTCGTCTCACCACCGAGCCCCAGCGATCGCGCGGTGAGGGTGTAGCGGGTGTTGTAGTCCAGCGGGTCCGTCGTCGCCCACGTCAACCCGTCGGGGCTGACCTTGCCCGCCACCGCCGCGCCCGACGAGTCGACCATGCTGACCGCACCCAGCACGCCGGCCTCGGCGCTGACGGTCACCGGGGCATCGACGGTCACCCCGACCGCGCCGTCGGTCACCGAGGCGTTCAGCTTGGGCACCAGCAGGTCACCGAACGGCGTGCCCTTGTCGGTGATGGTCTGCGGCGCAGGCGGCGGTTGGTTGGTGGAGCAGGCCGCCAGGCAGGCGGCGGTGGCCACGGCCAGCACGGCCGCCAAGGCCCCGCCCCGACGTGCCCGCCTCCACGGTGTGACCTGCACCATCACCCTCGCTCCACGACACCGCCACACATTCGCAGCAACTTGCCAGCATTCTAGGGGAATTCGGAACCATCGGCCCACCCGCTGAGACCGGCGCTCAGACGGCCTGCGCACCCCGTCCTTCATGCGGATTTCACCTCGCACGGTGGGGCCTGTTATTGTTCCACACGCGCGCCGTTAGCTCAGTTGGTAGAGCAGCTGACTCTTAATCAGCGGGTCCGGGGTTCGAAACCCTGACGGCGCACCACACGCAAAAGCCCTGCTTCGGCAGGGCTTTTGTCGTTACGCGCAACACGCATCGCCACGCCAGGCGTCGAGGCCCTCCTTGACCGCCACCGCTGCGATCACCAGGCCCGCGACGGGATCGGCCCAGAACCAGCCCAGCAGGCTGTTGAGCACCAGCCCGGCGAGCACCACGCCCGACAGGTAGGTACACAGCAGGGTCTGTTTGGAGTCGGCGACCGCCGACCGAGAGCCCAACTCGCGGCCGGCCCGGCGTTGCGCATACGAGAGCACCGGCATGATCACCAAACTGGTTGCTGCCAAGACGATCCCGACAGCGGAATGCGCGGGTCGGTCCACCCCCAGCAATGCCCGTGCCGCATCGACGGTCACATAGGCGGCCAGCCCGAAGAACGACAGCGCGATGATGCGCAGCGCGGCCTTCTCGCGCGCCTCGGGATCAGGGGCGGCGAACTGCCATGCCACCGCGGCCGCCGAGGCGACCTCGATGACCGAGTCCAGCCCGAAGCCGATGAGCGCCGTGGACGATGCACGGGCGCCCTCGGCCATCGCAACGATGGCCTCCAGAACGTTGTAGGAGATGGTCGCGGCGACCAAGATCCGGATGCGACGGGCCAGCAGCGCGCGACGCTCCCGTGTCGATGAGTCGATCACCCGCAACCGCATTCCCGGCCGTCCGGCCCGACGCAGGTGCACTCGGGATCGACGGCCAACACCAGTCCCATGAGGTCGTCGAGAGCGTGCGCGATGCGCGGGTCGGCCAGTTCGTAGCGCATGCGCTTGCCCTCGGGCACCGCGACCACCAGCCCGCATCCGCGCAGGCAGGCCAGATGGTTGGACAGGATCTGCCGCGTCACGCCGATCTGGTCGGCGAGGTCCGACGGATAACTCGGCGCGCGGTTGAGGCTGAGCAGGATCCGGGTGCGAGTGGAGTCGGCCAAGGCATGCCCGAAGCGGGCCAACGCGGCGCTGTGGGTCAAGGTTTCCACCCCGATGACGATACAGAAATTTCTGTATCGTGAAACCCCCGATCAGCCCCGCGCCAAAAATCGGACAAAGCCCACACAGCGCCGGCGAGTCTGCCAAGATATCCGGTGCAGCAGCAAACTAATTGACGTTAACTACAATTGTTTGCCCTGTCAACGGGGAGTCGGGTGCGACAACGCAGGCCACCGGGAGGGACCCACTGTGACACACCCCGGCGTGCGCTGGTCCCGCGGCATCGTTCCGCTCGTAGCGGTAGGGGTCGCCGTTGTCGCCCTTCGCGACCACACGCCGCCCGAGAGCCCACCGCCACCGAGACCCCTGGCGACCGCCCCTGCACTGCCGGTCACCATGCACGTCATCCCGCCGGCAGCACCGACCGCCGTCGCAGCCATACCGGCCGCCGCCGCCCGGCCCGCAGCGCCACCACCGCCGCCGGCGCAGCCGCCCGCGCCGCCACCGCCGGCGGCCCTCGTCGCGGCTCCACCCGGCGCGTCGGCACCGTGTGTCCTCACCATCGAGCAGATGCGCACCATGGTGGCATCTGCGTATAGCGGGACGATTCTCAGCAAAGCCTTCTACGGCCCGGAATGCGCCTTCCCCCTCGATGCCGGACCGCAGCTGAACATCAATCTGCCGACGGCCGCCAGGCCGAATCCCGCTCCTCCGGCGCCGGCCGCGCCACCTCCCCCGCCGCCCCCGGGTCCACCGATTTCCACAAACTTGGTGACCGATGAGGTCATGGTGGCCGTGCTGACCGGTATCGGCGACTTCGGCTACCACGCCGGGACCGGCCTCACCTGACCGCGGGCGGACGCCGTCTCGAACCTCGATGCCGTCGCCACGTCTTCGCCCATGCGGGCGGCGATCTCGGCGTTGGCAAACTCCGCGGTGCTCCGGCGTCCTCATCGGCGGTTAGCCGCATCGGTGTGCCGGACCAGGAGCGCGGTGTTAGCGTTGCGATTGACGCCGAAGTCAATATCGTGGGTTCATCCGCGCACGATCGAGCGGAATGTGCTGAATCCGCCCATGTGGCGCGTGCCTGACTGACCGATCGGCCCGAAGATGCTGGTAAGAGGCTCTGAAACGGCGAGCCACAGCCATTCGGACCGTGCTAGGCTGAAGTTAGCTGTATGCCGAGGCCCATTCGCCGAGGCAAATCGTCGGGGGATGAAGGCAGGGATTAGCTGATGCGTAGCGGAAGTGCATCGCCGGCATCGGGTGCCGCCGGTGACAGTGGCACCGCACCCAGCAACGGCACGATGGCCGTCATCAGTTGTAGCCGCATCGGCATGACCGCCAATCCGCCCCGCCTCACCCTCGCCGACTGGTTCCGCCCGCGCCGGCGGCGCTGAATTGCCGGCTCAGCCGGCGGCGCTGAACTGCCGGCTCAGCCGGCGGCGCTGAACTGCCCGGGTGAACTACCAGCTCAGCGGCGCCGCACGCGGCGAATCACCAACACCAGCACCACGGTGCCGACCACCGATCCCAGCACCGCGGGCTTGGTCACGAACGCCAGCACGCGGGCCTTCGCATCGTCGGCCAGACGCTGCGGGTTGGCCCGCTCGGCCAGCAGATCGACCGTCGACGCAAGCTGATCACGCGCCTGGTCGATATCGCGCTTGATGCTGTCAGGATCCCGGTCGGCCACTGTGCCCCTCCATGTGCGCCTTCAACTCACAACCTTTGCCGACTTACCCTAGAGCAGCCGCAGCGCACCGCGCTGCACCGGTCGATCAGAAGGACGTGTAACAGGTATGCCCCAGACCCCGCGCCTCGCCGTCGGCGACAAAGCCCCCGCATTCAGCCTCCCCGATGCCGACGGCAAGACCGTGAAGCTGTCCGACTTCAAGGGCCGCAAGGTCATCGTGTACTTCTACCCCGCCGCCTCCACGCCGGGCTGCACCAAACAGGCCTGCGATTTCCGGGACAGCCTCGCCGAACTCAACGAGGCGGGCCTGGATGTCATCGGCATCTCCCCCGACAAGCCGGAGAAGCTGGCCAAGTTCCGCGACAACGAGGGGCTGACCTTCCCGCTGCTGTCCGATCCCGACAAGTCAGTGCTCACCGCCTACGGGGCCTACGGCGAGAAGACGATGTACGGCAAGACGGTGCAGGGCGTCATCCGGTCGACCTTCGTCGTCGACGAGTTGGGCAATATCGAGGTGGCCCAGTACAACGTCAAGGCCACCGGACACGTCGCCAAGCTGCGCCGCGACATCTCGGTATAGCGCGGTTCCCGACGTTCTGGTCGCCACACCGCGCGTTTGGCGACCAGAACGTCGGAAACGCGCTTAGGGCGTACCCAACGCGCCGAGCAACAGCGCCTCGGCCGTAGCCGCCCGTTCCAGCACGCCCAGGTGCAAGCTCTCGTTGATGCTGTGTGCCTGTGTGCCGGGGTCTTCCACACCGGTCACCAGGATCTTGGCGTCCGGGAACGCGGTGGCGAACTCGGCGATGAACGGGATGGACCCACCCATGCCCATGTCGACGGGCTCGTGGCCCCACGCCGTCGTGAATGCCGCACGGGCCGCGTCGTAGACGGCGCCGGTCGCGTCGATCGCGTAGGGCTGGCCGACGTCGCCGGGCGTGACGGTGACCTTGGCGCCCCACGGCGCATGCTCTTCGAGGTGCCGGGTGAGCGCTTCCAGATGCGCTCGCGCGTCGCCGCCGGGCGCCACCCGCATGCTGATCTTGGCCCGGGCCCGCGGGATCAGGGTATTCGACGACTTGCCGATCGGCGTGGTGTCGATCCCGATGACGGTGATCGCCGGTTTGGCCCAAAGTCGTTGCACCACGGGTCCTGAGCCGATCTGCGACACCCCGTCGAGTAGACCGGAGTCGGCGCGCACCCGCTCGTCGGAAAACTCGACCTCGGCCGCCGTCGCCTCGTACAGGCCGGCCACCGCGACGTTGCCGTCGTCGTCGTGCAGGCTGGCCAATAGCCGCACCAGCACCGACAACGCGTCGGGCACCACCCCACCCCACAGCCCCGAGTGCAGGCCATGGTCCAACGTGGCCACCTCGACCACACAGTCGGCCAGCCCGCGCAACGAGACTGTCAGCGCCGGGATGTCGGTGCTCCAGTTGTCCGAGTCGGCGATGATGATGACATCGGCGGCCAGCAGGTCACGATGCGCGTCCAGCAGCGCACCGAGGGACGGCGAGCCGGACTCCTCCTCACCCTCGACGAACACCGTCACACCGACCGGCGGATTGCCACCATGCGCCCGAAAGGCCGCCAAATGCGTTGCGATTCCGGCCTTGTCGTCGGCGGTGCCGCGCCCGTAGAGCCGGCCGTCACGTTCGGTGGGCTCGAACGGCGGCGACACCCACTGCGCGGCGTCGCCTTCGGGCTGCACATCGTGGTGGGCATACAACAGCACCGTCGGCGCACCCTCGGGGGCGGGATGCCGCGCGATGACGGCGGGTGCTCCCCCGGCATCCACAATCCGCACATCGCCGAAACCCGCCTCCGACAACAACTTCGCCGTCAGGTCGGCACTGCGGTGCACCTGGTCGCGGCGGGCCGGGTCGGCCCACACAGATTCGATGCGCACCAACTCTTCCAGATCGCTGCGCACCGACGGCAACAGTTCACGCACACGCGCGACGAGATCAGTCATGCCGACGAGCCTAGCGTCACCACCGATCCCGCGAGCGCCCCCGAAATGCCAACCGCGAGCGGCGTGTCTTGTGCAGACACGGCCGCTCGCGGAAGGGAATCAGGCCTCCAACACCGCGACCGCCGCGGCGGTGTCGGCCTCGTGGGTGAGTGACAGATGAATGGTCACGTCCTTGAGGTGCTCGGCGATGGCGCCGGTCAGCCGTACCTTCGGCCGGCCCCACATATCGGTGATGACCTCGATATCGCGGTGAATGCCCTCCGGGAGCATCGGCCGCTTGGAGAACCGTGATCCCGACCAGGCCTTGATCACGGCCTCCTTGGCCGCCCACCGTGCCGCCAGGTGGCGCGCCGCCGACGAACTCTTGTCCGCGGCGTCGCGCCGTTCCCCCGGCGTGAAGGTCTCGGCAAACACAGTGCCCGGCTGGTCGACCTGTTCCGCAAAGTCCGGAATGGAAACCAGGTCGATACCTACCCCAACGATGCCCATACCCGGCACGCTATCCGACTCGCTTTCGCTCATTTCGCGTAGTGGCCATCCTCGCCGAGGCGGGCTGCAGGATCCAGCAGCATCGCCGCTTCCTGAGGCTTCTCCGCGGTGTCACCACCGAACCGGCGATCGGCCGGCTTCTCGTACAGCGCCGGACCACCGGCGATCGCCGAGGCCAGCTTGCGCTGACCGGCCAGCACCCGGGCGTTGGCCCGCGCCTGGTAGTCGGCGCGCTGATCGGCGGACAGGGCCGCGATCAGGGCCTGCGGATGCACCAGCGCGACCAGACCGGACACGTGCCCGAACCCGAGGCTGGTCACCAGACCGGCCTTGAGCGGGAACTTGTCGCCGAAGTGCAGGGGCTCGCGCACCCAGACGAAGTGCTGGGCGTGGTCCAGTTCGTCGTCGACGCAGTCCAGGCTGCGGTTCGGCGGGATGACACCGTCGCGCAGGATCTGGCACAGCCCCATCAACTGGAAGGCCGCCGCACCACCCTTGCTGTGCCCGGTCAGGCTCTTCTGGCTGACCACGAACAGCGGCGCCCCCTTGGACCGGCCCATCGAGGCGGCGAGCCGCTCGTGCAGCTCGGTCTCGTTGGGATCGTTGGCCAGCGTGGAGGTGTCGTGCTTGGACACCACGGCGATGTCGTCGGGTCCGACGCCGAGCTTGCCCAGCTCGCGGGCCAGCCGCGACTCGCGCCCACCGCGGCCGGCGCTGAGCGCGCCCAACCCGGGGGCCGGAATCGAGGTGTGCACACCGTCACCGAACGACGACGCGTAGGCGACCACGGCCAGCACCGGCAGGCCCATCTGCACCGCGAGATCACCGCGGGTCAGCAGAATCGTTCCGCCGCCCTGTGATTCGACGAAGCCCAGCCGCCGACGGTCGTTGGCCCTGGAGAACTTCGAATCACTGATGCCCTTGGCCCGCATCATCTCGGTGTCGGCGGTGGCCGACATGTCGCCGAAGCCGATGATGGCCTCCAGCGTCAGGTCGTCGTAACCGCCGGCGACCACGAAATCGGCCTTGCCGAGTTTGATCTTGTCGACGCCCTCTTCGACCGACACCGCGGCCGTCGCGCAGGCGGCGACCGGGTGGATCATCGAGCCGTAGCTACCGATGTAGCTCTGCACGACGTGGCCGGCGAAGACGTTCGGCAGCACCTCCTGCAGGATGTCGTTCGGCTTGCTCCTGCCGAGCAGGTTGCCGTGGTACATCGTCTGCATCGAGGTCATGCCGCCCATGCCGGTGCCCTGCGTGCTGGCCACCTGGCTGGGGTGCACCCAGCGCATCAGCTCGGCCGGGCTGAAGCCGGCCGACAGGAACGCGTCCACGGTGGTCACCAGGTTCCACAGCGCCAACCGGTCGATCGAGCTGGCCATGTCCGGCGAGACACCGTAGACCTGCGGATCGAACCCGGTCGGAATCTGCGCGCCGACGGTCCGGGACAGCTTCACCTTGCGCGGCACCCGGATCTCGGTGCCGGCCTTGCGGGTGACCTGCCAGTCGGAGCTGTCGGGCACCGGGGCGATGACGGTGTGCTCGGGGTCGAATTCGACGAACGCCCGGGCGTCGGCCTCGGACGACACCACGAAGGTGAAGTCCTTGTCCAGGAACACCGAAACCAGCAGCGGCGACGCGTGATCGGGGTCGATCGCGCCGTCGTCCACCCACTCGCGGATGCCGACGCGCTCCACCACGGCATCGTGGTAGCGCTCGACGAGTTCGCCCTCGTCGACCAGGTCACCGCTGGCGGTGTCGTACCAACCCGGCTTCGGGTCGTCCTCCCACTTCACCAGGCCGGTGGTCCAGGCCAGTTCCAGCACGCCCGCGGCGGACAGCTGCCCGGAGACCTCCATCTCGAAACGGGTGCGCGAGGAACCGTAGGGCCCGAGCTCGGCGCCACCGACGATGACCACCATGTCGGCGGGGTCGATGTCGAGGTCGGCCCACTCCGGCGGCGGCGCCGCCTGGTAGCCACGCGGCGGCGACGGCAGCGCGGCGATGGTGCCGGCGTCTGCGTCGTCACCCTCATCGTCGGAAGCGGACTCCGACAGCATCTCCTCGCGGGCCTTGGCAGCCAGCTCGGCCATGTCCAGCTCGACATCGCCCAGGCCGCCGGTCAGGTCCACCTTGATCGGCTCACGCGCCGCGGCCACCTTGGACTCGACATCGCACAGCGCCAACAACATCGACGCCATCTCGGCGGTGGTGTAGGTGGTGACACCGGCTTCCTCGACGGCCCCGACGATGGCGTCGTTGTGGCCCATCAGCCCGGTGCCCTTGGTCCACCCGATCAACGCATGCGCCAGCGAAACACGTTGCGACCACGATGATTCGGCCTTCCAGCGGGCGACGACGGCGTCCAGTGCGGACTTCGACTCACCGTAGGCGCCGTCACCGCCGAACATGCCGCGGTTGGGCGAGCCCGGCAGTACCACGTGCAACCGCGAGGCAATGTCGCGCTCCGCACCCAGGTGCGAGAGCCCGGCGATGAGCCGCTGCACGGCCCACAGCAGCACCTTCATCTCCATCTCGGAGCGGGCACCGGCCTCCGACAGGTCCCCGGCCACGCGCGGCGCGGCGAACGGGAACAGCAGCGTCGGGGTCTGCGCATCCTTGAGGTGGATCGCCTTGGGTCCGAGGTTCTCGGTCTGCTCGTTACCGACCCACTCGACGAGGGCGTCGATGTCGCTGTAGGAGGCCATGTTCGCCGGGACGACCCACAAGGTGGCGCCGAAGCGGGCATGGTCGCGGTACAGCGTGCGGTAGAACGCCAACCGGTCATCGTCGAGCTTGGACGTCGTCGCCACGACCGTCGCCCCGCCTTCGAGCAGCTGCGCCACCACCGAGGCGGCGATGGAGCCCTTCGAGGCACCCGTCACCACCGCGACTTCGTTGGCGTACCCACCCTTTTCGGGGTTCTCGGCACCGGCGGCCGCGCGGCCGTACAGCGCGGCGTGCGTAAGGCGGCCAGTCGCAAGTGCACGACCTTGCCACCAATTGGCCTGCGTGCCCACCACGTTGCCGGCACCCTCGAAGCGCTGCGACAGCCGCTCCCAGTCCTCGTCGATCTCGCTCTCGTCGAGCAGCCACAGCTTGGCCAGATCCTCACGGGCGCTGGCCCAGCGGTCGTCGAACACCACGGCCTTGCGGGCGTCGAACACCGGCGCCACCAAACGCGGCCAATCCGAACCGAGTTCGGCGGTCACCAGGTCGATCAGCTCGGAATCGCTGACCGTCTCCTGGGCGACCGGGGCGCCGAGGCCCAGCTCGGAGAGCACCAGCCGGGCGGCCGAGGCCAGCACACCGTTGGGTCCGGTGACCTGCTCGGCGAACTCGGTCAGCGCCGCGGAGTCCACCACCCCGCCACCGGCGGCACCGGAGGACGGCATCGACACCGGAATGCCCTTGCGCGCACCGACCGCCGCGACCGCGGCGTCGATCACCTTGTCCACCGACGCGGCGTCCGACAGCGCGCCGTCGTGCAGGCCGCCCAGGCTGCCACCGCGGACACTGGAACCCTCACGGGTGCCCAGCGCCACCTCGGCGGTGACGTGCTTGGCCCAGCCCGGTCCCAGTTCCCAGGTCTTGGTGACGCGCTCGGTGATGTAGGCCGGGCGCTTGCCCGACGGCCCGAACACCGTGCGCAGCTGATCGTTGATGGCATCCGAGAGCACCGGGCCGAACGGCTTGTAGGTGCGGGCCAGCTTCGTCACCTGAGCCTTCAGCCCGGACAGGTCGGCCTCGGCGGCACCGTCGATGGCACCGAGGTTCAGCTCGGAACCGAGGTCCACCAGCAGCTGGTTACGCCGCGAGGAGGCGCCGTCGGTGATCGACTCGATGGAGTCCAGCGGCTCGATCTGGTCCACCCGCATCTTCGCCGACAGCGCGATCAGCGACAGGGTCGCATCGGCGGCGTCGTACGAGATGTCCTCGGGGCGAGGCCCACCCGACGGCGCGGGGGCCGGGGCCGGCGCAGCCGCGGGGGCGGCAGCGGCCTCGGCGGCGGGAGCGGCAGGCGCCTCGTCCACCTCGGGCTCGGGCTCCGGATCGGTGTCCGTCGCGAACAGCACCGCGGCGTCCCGCTCGGCGTTGAGCACCTCGGTGGTGTTGTGCGAGTACTCCGGCAGCTTCAGCGTGTTGGTGGCCAGGCCGGCAACCGTCGGCGCGGTCTTCACGCCGATCTCGACGAACCGTTCCACACCGAGTCCGCCCGCGGCCTCCTCGATGAAGAGCAGGTCCTGGGTCTCGATCCACCGCACCGGGCTGGCGAACTGCCAGGCCAGCAGTTCGATGACGACCTTGCGGCACAAGGCTTCCGGCTTCTCGTTACGCCAGGTGTCGTAATCGGCGAGCACCTCGTCGAGTGGCTCGGCCGGCACCAGATCGCGGATCTCCTGGATGAAGTCGCGGTCCAGCGTGAACGGCCGCGGCACCAGGTTCGGGATGTAGCGACCGACGATCAGCGCCGGATCCTGCCCTTCGGGCATGACGCGCTCCAGCGCGCGGCGGAAGTCGGCGACACCGACCCGCAGCACCTCGGAGTGGAAGGGCACGTCGATACCGGGCACCAGGATGAACGAGCGCTTACCACCGCTGATCTCGCGGCGCCGCTCGATCTCCTCCTCCAGCGCCTCGAGACCACGCACGGTCCCGGCGATCGCGTACTGCGAACCGCGCAGGTTGAAGTTCACGATCTGTAAGAACTCACCGGTATTCGCCGCGATTTGAGCGACGAAGTCGGTGACGTCGTCGTCGTCCAGGTCGATCTGCGAGGGCCGGATGGCGGCCAGCCGGTAGTTGGACCGGCCCTTCTCGTCACGTGGCACGATGTCGTGCATCTTGCTGCCACGGTGGAACACCACCTCCAGCAGCGCCTCCAGCTTGTAGACACCGGAAACGCAGGCCAGCGCGGTGTATTCACCGACGGAGTGACCGCACGCGATGGCGCCCTCGACGAACGCACCCTGCTCACGCATCTCGGCGACCTGGGCCGCGGCCACCGTGGCCATGGCCACCTGGGTGAACTGCGTCAGGTAGAGCACGCCCTCGGGGTGGTGGTAGTGCACGCCGGAGGCGATCAGGCTGGTCGGGTTGTCGCGCACCACGTGCAGCACCGAGAAGCCCAGGGTGTCGCGGGTGAACTTGTCAGCGGAATCCCAGATCTTGCGGGCCGCCTTGGACCGGGCCCGCACCTCCATGCCCATGCCCTTGTGCTGGATGCCCTGACCGGGGAAGGCGTACACCGTCTTCGGGGCGGCCAGCTGCGCGGTCGCCGACATCACCAGGTCGCCGCCGACCTTCGCGGTGACCTCGATGATCTCGGCACCGCGGTCGATGCCGACACGGTCGACGCGGAAGTCGATCTCGTCGCCCGGCAGCACCATGCCCAGGAAGCGCGAGGTCCAGCCGACCAGTCGGGCCGGCGGGGTGGCGCGGCCATCGGTGGCGGTGACCACGTGCTGCGCCGCGGCCGAGAGCCACATGCCGTGCACGATCGGGCCTTTCAGCCCGGCCAGCAGGGCGGCCGCCCGGTCGGTGTGGATCGGGTTGTGGTCACCGGAGACCACCGCGAACGCGCTCATATCGGTCGGCGCGGTGACGGTGACGTCGCGGCGCCGGCGACGCGGGGTGTCGGTGGCGTTGTCGGTGATCGCCCCGCCGGCGCGCGGCGGGTCGGCCAGCTCGGCCGCCCCGTTGCGTCCGCGGATGGCGAACCGCTCCTCGAGCGTGGCCAGCACGGTGCCCTCGGCATCGGCGATGGTGACCGACACCGGCACGACGCGGCCGTACTCGGTGTCGCTGGCCGGCGAAGCCGTTGCGGTGACGGTCAATTCGGCAGCCGTCTTGGGCATCGGGGCCAGCAGGTGCGCGGCGTGGTCCAGGTGCACCAGGCTGAGCAGACCCTCGACGACCGGGAAGTTGTCGGCGGTGACGGCCGACCCGATGACGGAGAAGACCGCGGGCCAGGTGTGGCCGACCAGGGCGTCGGGCACCAGGGTGAGACCCGGGGCCAGCGGGGCGCCGAAGGTGGCGGTCACGCCGGTGTGGTCGGCGACCTCTTCGGGATCCCAGTCGACGGTGAGGGTGGCCGTGTTGTCATGCACGGGCGGAAGCGATTCCGCGCCGTCGACACCGGCGGCGATGGCCAGCACGGCACGCATGGCGGTCGAGGCATCGTCGGTGGTGACCACCGGCATGCCGCCGTCGACCGTGGCGGCCGGCAGCGTCAGCTTGATCTCGATCCAGATGTCCGAGAGCGGCACGCTCAGCGTCACACCGTCCTCGGTGAGCTCGAGCCGCGAACCGGTGGACGGGTGTACCGCGGAACGGTTTTCGTTGACCTGCCATTCGCTCGGGGCGCCGATCCGGTGCACCGGGTTGATCGCGGTGCGCCCGGCCCAGAGCACGTCGGGTGAATCGAGCACCACGGCGATCGGGCCGACGACGTCGGCGCGGGCCTGCCGGCGCGACACCACGGGCACCGAGTCGGCACCGGAGGCGAGCACCTCGTCGATGGCGGCCTGCTCGAAGCGGTCCAGCAGCTCACCGACCGGCTCGTCCACCCGGGTGATCCCGGCGACGGCCTGGGTGCCCGGGATGATGCAGACCTGGTCGGCGCTGTAGCGGGCGTCGTGGGCCTGCCACAGGGAGTCGCTGCGCCACCAGCGCCGCACATCCTTGTCGATGACGGGCACGAAGTTGACCGGCTTGCCCGGCGTCTTGCACAGCGTGATGAAGAACGGGACGTCGGCCGGGTGCAGCTTGATGGTCTCGGCTTCGGGGTAGCGCGACAGCAGCGCGGCGCGCGCGGCGGCCGGGTCCTCCAGCAGGGCCGTATTGGCGAACAGCGTCTCGATCGGGCCGGAGTCCTGCGGATGCAGGCGGGCCTCGGCGCGCTTGAGCATCCCTTCGAAGCGGTCGCGCCAGGTGATGTCCAGCCACGGCGAATCGTCGCGCTTGGTGTCGGCGGTGGAATTGCCGTCGCCGATGGCCAATTCGACGTAACGATCCAGCCATTGCAGGTAGGTCATGTCCGACACATCGCCGAAGTACGGCTTGGCGGTGTCGGCCATCGCGGCGATGATCTCGTCGCGCCGCTCGGCGACCGCGTCGGCGTCGCCGGCGACCTCGTCGAGCAGCCGGCCGCAGCGGGAGGCGGTGTTGTCGATCTCGTGGATGTCGGCGCCCAGCTGGCTGCGCCCGGATGCCATGCCGCCCTGGGCTTTTCCGGCGCCCACCCAGATATCGGTGCCGTTGGTGTCCACCAGCAGCTGCTTGACCTGGGGCGAGGTGGTGGCCTCCAGGGTGGCCATGGCTGCGGTACCCACCAGGATGCCGTCCACCGGCATCAGCGGGAAGCCGTAGGCCTGCGACCACCGGCCGGACAGGTAATCGGCGGCCCGCTCCGGGGTGCCGATTCCGCCACCGACGCAGATGGTGATGTTGGACAGCTTGCGCAGATCGGCGTAGGTCGCCAACAGCAGGTCGTCCAGGTCTTCCCACGAGTGGTGACCGCCGGCGCGGCCGCCCTCGATATGGGCGATGACGTCCTTACCGGGTACCTCGGCCGCGATCTTGATGACCGACTTGATCTGGTCGACGGTGCCCGGCTTGAACACCACGTGGGTGATCCCGATGCCGTTGAGTTCGTCGATCAGCGCGACAGCCTCGTCCAGCTCGGGGATACCTGCGGTGACGACGACGCCGTCGATCGGCGCGCCGGCCTGGCGGGCCCGCTGCACCAGGCGGCGACCGCCCAGCTGCAGCTTCCACAGGTAAGGATCCAGGAACAGGGAGTTGAACTGGATGGCGCGACCCGGCTCCAGCAGCTGGGTGAGCTCGGCGATCCGATTGTCGAAGATCTCTTCGGTGACCTGACCACCGCCGGCGAGCTCGGCCCAGTGGCCGGCGTTGGCGGCCGCGGCGACGATCTTGGCGTCGACCGTCGTCGGGGTCATCCCGGCGAGCAGGATCGGCGAGCGTCCGGTGAGGCGGGTGAACTTGGTGGACAGCTTCACCGAGCCGTCGGGCAGGGTGACGGTGGACGGGGCGTAACTGGTCCACGGGGCCGGCACCTCGGGCACCGCACCGACGGTGAACAGGCTGCGCTGCCCGGCGCGGGTGGCGGCCGGGACGATGCCGATGCCCAGGCCGCGGATGACCGGGGCGGTCAGGCGGGTCACGGTGTCGGCCGGGCCGAGGTCGATGATCCAGCGTGCGCCGGCCTGGGCCAGGCCCTCGACGTCGCTGACCCAGTCGATGGGCTTGACGAAGATGGACTCGGTCATCTCGTGGGCGAGCTCGGCGTCGATGCCGATCTTGGCGGCCCAGTTGTCGACGAGCGCCACACCGTCGGCCAGCCGCGGCGTGTGGAAGCCCACCTCGACCTGCACCGGGTTGAAGACGGGCGAGAAGACCGCGCCGCCGCGCAGCTTGTTCTTGCGCTCGGCCTCTTCCTTCTCGGTGATCTTGGAGCAGTACAACTCGAACCGGCCCAGCTGCTCGGGGGTGCCGGTGATGACGACGGCGCGGCGGCCGTTGCGGATGGACAGGACCGGCGGCAGCACCGTGCGCACGTCTTGGGAGAACTCTTCGAGCAGTTCGGCGATGCGGTCGGGGTCGACGTTGGTCACCGAGACCATCGGCGACTTGTCACCGCGGCCCACCATGCCGCGCCGGCGCGACATCAGCGAACCGGCGGCACCGATCAGCTGCAGCAGGGCGAGCAGTTCGGCGTCGCGGGCGCCCTTGGCCTTCAGCGATTCGACACCGAGGATGCCCTGGGAGTGTCCGGCCATGGCGACCGGCGGGGTGCCGTACAGATCGAGGCCCTGCCGGGTCAGCGCGCGGATGGCGGCGATCTGGGTGAGCAGGATGCCCGGTCCGGAGATGGCGGCGGTGGTCAGCTGTTTGGCGGCGGGCAGCGGCTCCTCGGCGGCCAGCGCGCGCACCCACTGCAGCGGCTCGAAACCGATCGGGCGGACCACGACGAGTTCGCGCGCCACCGGCTCCAACATCATGGCCGCCTCGGTGACCAGCTCGCTGAGTTCCGATTCGATGCCGGCCGAGCTGACCAGTTCTTCCAGGCTCTCCAGCCAGGACGCTCCCTGGCCGCCGAATGCGACGGCATAGGGCTCGCCGGCGTTCAGCAGGTCGACGAGCGCGTGCGCACCCGACAGTGGAGCTCCCCCGAGGCCACTCTTACCGTTGGCCGCCACCCTGTCGTGTTCGTTGATCGTCACGTCTTGCCATCTCCCTCGGTACTGATCTGTTCACGCGTCTGGCTGCTGGTGCCGGTGACGCCGCGCCATCGCGGCGGATCCGGTGTGCCCGCGGGCTGCGGGCCCCGGCGATTCGGCACTGAATCTCCATAAGCTCTCCGGCCGGTGCCGCTCCGCTGGGCATGGTCAGGGGTCACGCCCCGGTGACGAATCACCGCGGTGCGACCCACGGGACCGGTCCAGCAGTGCAGTCCAGCCGTACTAAGAGTGTCATAAGAGCCAAGGTGATTTTCCGCCCCCAAATGGTTACTAGCGAGTTCTACGCTCGGGTAACAACGGTTGCGATAACGCCACTCCTCGCGGTCGTCAAAGTCTTGCGGGACAAATGTCCTGTTGGCAGGTGGTTACGGTCGAGTAGCCACAACATCCCAGATCAAGGCAGCATTGTTATCAAATCGTTATGTTGATTTTCGGCGACTCGTGTGCGCGTGCACGACATCGACAGTTTGGCCAAAAGTGTCCAGAAACGGACACCCGCGAACATAATTTGTTTGCTGGCTTTTATTACTGATCGGTAAGTTTTTCGTCTCAGCGCCCCCGGACGACGGCTTCACATTGCGGTTGGCGTGGCACCCACGCCGCCACCCGGCCTGGCGAGCCCCCGTTACGCGGCCGGAAGCGGGCTCCCAAGAGCGACCGAGGCGTCCAGGACGCCCAGCCGGGTCGGGGGTGTCCGCTTTGCCGTACTCATGCCAAGCACGGCCCCGCCCCGCGGGTACGGCTCGCAAGGCCGCCACGAGCTGGCTCGGCCCACTCGGCAGCCATCGACCGCCGGGCCGGTGAAAACCGCACCCCAACACCGGTCACAACACGAAATCCGCACTTACGCTGCGCCTAGACCGGGGAATCCATACGATGCCGACCATGCCCGCACCGCTATCCGGACTCGCCGAGCACTCCGGGGTCAGCACCGCAGGCGAGCCGCGTATCGAGCTGATCGGTGTCCGCAAGGTGTTCCCCGGCCGCCAACACGAGGTCGTCGCCGTCGAGGGTGCCGATCTCACGGTGGCCGACGGCGAGCTGTTCGCCATCCTCGGACCGTCCGGATCGGGTAAGACCACGGTCCTGCGGATGATCGCGGGTTTCGAACAACCGACCGCGGGCCACATCCGGCTGGGCGGCACCGATGTCACGGGCATCCCCGCCCAGCGCCGGGACGTCAACACGGTTTTCCAGGACTACGCCCTGTTCCCGCATATGACGGTCGCGCAGAACGTCGAATACGGGCTCAAGGTCCGCGGTGTCGACAAGTCAGAGCGGCGCCGGCGCACGGCCGATGCGCTGGACATGGTGCGGCTGGCCGAGCACGCCACCCGCCGGCCGGCGCAGCTGTCCGGTGGCCAACGCCAGCGCGTGGCGTTGGCGCGCGCCCTCGTCGGTCGCCCCCGCGTGTTGTTGCTCGACGAGCCGCTGGGGGCGCTCGACCTCAAGCTGCGCGAGCAGATGCAGGTCGAGCTGAAGGCCATCCAGCGTGACGTGGGCATCACCTTCGTCATCGTCACCCACGATCAGGACGAAGCCCTCACCCTCTGCGACCGGCTGGCGGTGTTCAACGCGGGCCGCATCGAACAGGTCGGCGCCGCCCGCGAGGTGTACGAGACCCCGGCCAACCGGTTCGTCGCCGATTTCGTCGGCACCGCGAACGTGTTCGACGGCGACGCAGCGCAGGCACTGCTCGGCCGCACCGGCACGTTTGCCGTGCGACCCGAGCGCATCGCGGTACACGCCCCGGGTGAGGCGCCCGCGGCCCCGAACCGAACCGTCGAGGCCACCGTGGCCGAGATCATCTACGCGGGCCCGCTGACCAGGGTCACCTCCACGACCGCCCACGGACTGGCCATCACCGCGACCGTGCTCACCGCCGCAAGTTCCCTTCCCGCCGGCCTGGCTCACGGCTCACCCGTCGTGCTGTCCTTCCCCGATTCCGCCGTCCACCACCTGAACGCCTGAGGAGACCGAAGATGTCACGCACCGTCATCCGCACCGGGTTGGTGCTCGCCGCCACCGTCGCCCTTATCGCGGCGTGCTCGAGTGGTTCCGGCGGGGGCCCCAGCGGGCAGGCACCGCCGAAGATCGATGCACCGACGTCCGTCGGCGACGGAGAAGGTGAGCTCAACCTGATCGCCTGGGCCGGCTATGCCGAGAACGGCTCCAACGACAAGGCAGTGGACTGGGTCACCCCGTTCGAGAAGGAGACCGGTTGTAAGACGAACGTCAAGGTGGGCAACACCTCCGACGAGATGGTGCAGCTGATGCGCACCGGCCAGTACGACGGCGTGTCGGCGTCCGGCGACGCGTCGCTGCGCCTGATCTACGGTGGCGACGTGGCACCGGTCAACACCGACCTGGTGCCCAACTACGCGACCATCTCGCCGTTCCTCAAGGACCAGCCGTGGAATTCGGTGGACGGCAAGATGTACGGCATCCCGCACGGTTGGGGCGCCAACCTGTTGATGTACAACATCGCCGTCGTCAAGGATGCGCCGGATTCCTGGGCCGCGGTGTTCACCGACGCCGGCAAGTACAAGGGCCGCGTGACGGCCTACGACTCCCCCATCTACATCGCGGACGCGGCGCTGTATCTGTCGAAGACGAAACCCGAATTGGGCATCAAGAACCCGTACGCGCTGACGGCCGAACAACTGGATGCCGCGACGGATCTGCTGAAGGCGCAGCGCGAGAACATCGGCGAGTACTGGTCGGATTACACCAAGGAGGTGCAGGCATTCGAGTCCGGCACCTCGGTGATCGGTACCACCTGGCAGGTCATCGCGAACACCATCGGCGCCGACAACAAGGTGCAGGTGAACACCATCCTGCCGAAGGAGGGCGCCACCGGTTGGTCGGATACCTGGATGGTGTCGGCCAAGGCGGCGCACCCCAACTGCATGTACAAGTGGATGAACTGGATCACCTCACCGAAGGTCAACGCTCAGGTCGCCGAGTACTTCGGGGAGGCACCGGCTCAGACCAAGGCGTGCGAGCAGACGGCGCAACGCGACTTCTGCAGCATCTTCCACGCCACCGACGCGAAATACGCCGAGCAGATCCACTATTGGACGACGCCGCAGAAGAAGTGCGTCGACGGCAGCGGTGACAACTGCACGACCTACGATCAGTGGGTCGACAAATGGCAGCAGATCAAGGGTTGATCGCGCCCGGCGCGGCCCGACGCAGTTTTTGGCTGGCGTTCCTGCTCATCCCGCCGCTGGCCTGGCTGGTCATCGCCTACCTGGGATCGCTTGCGGTGCTGCTGGTCTCGGCGCTGTGGAGTACAGATAGTTTCACCGGTGCGGTCACCCGGACGGTCACCACCGACAACCTGGTGCGGGTGCTCACCGATGCGGTGTTCCGGGTAGTTACCCTGCGCACCCTGGGCATCGCCCTGGCGGTGACGGTGATCTGCATCGTGTTGGCGGTCCCGCTGGCGTTGTTCATGGCCAAAGTCGCCTCGCCCCGGGTGCGGCTGGTGCTGTTGGTTGCCGTGACAACGCCGCTGTGGGCGAGCTATCTGGTCAAGGCCTATGCCTGGCGGATGCTGCTGTCCCCCGAGGGGCCGCTGGCCTGGGCGGTCGGTGGCACGCCGGGCTACGGGCTGATCGCCACGGTGCTCACGCTGAGCTATCTGTGGTTGCCCTATATGGTGATTCCGGTGTTCGCGGCGTTCGAGCGGGTGCCCGACGCGCTCGTCGACGCGAGTGCGGATCTGGGCGCCTCCGATGCCACGACGCTACGAATGGTGATGGCGCCGTTGGTGTTCCCTGGCATCGCCGCGGGCTCGATCTTCACCTTCTCACTGTCGTTGGGGGACTACATCGCAGTGACGATCGTCGGCGGCAAGACGCAGATGCTGGGCAATCTCATCTACGGGCAGCTGGTCACCGCGAACAACCAGCCGCTGGCCGCCGCCCTGTCGCTCATCCCTCTCGCGGCCATCGTGGCCTATCTGCTGGCGATGCGGCGTACCGGCGCATTGGAGAACGTCTAGTGCGCTCACAACGGACCCGGTGGGCGCTGCGGTGCTGGGCGGCAGTGGTCCTGATCTTCCTTTATGCACCGCTGCTTCTGGTGGTGGTCAACGCCTTCAACGCATCACGCACGTTTGCCTTTCCACCCACCGGCTTCACCCTGCGGTGGTGGACCGATGCCGCCAACAGTGCGGGCATGTGGCAGGCGCTGGCCAATTCGGTGGTGGTGGGACTGGCCGCCACCGTCATCGCGCTGCTGTTGGGCACGATGGCCGCGTTCGCCGTACAGCGCCACCGGTTCTTCGGCAGACAAGCGGTGAGTTTCCTTGTCGTGCTGCCCATCACGCTGCCCGGAATCGTCACCGGCATCGCGCTGAACGCCACCTTCACCTCGGCGCTCGGCATCACGCTCGGTATGGCAACGGTGATCATCGGACACGCCACCTTCTGCATCGTCATCGTCTTCAACAACACCCAGGCCCGGTTGCGGCGGCTGGGCACGCACCTGGAGGACGCGTCGGCGGACCTGGGCGCCTCGTCATGGCAGACGTTCCGGTATGTCACCTTGCCGATGATGCGCGGCGCGCTGGTGGCCGGCGCCATCCTCGCGTTCGCGCTGAGCTTCGACGAGATCGTGGTCACCACCTTCACCGCAGGACCCGCGGTGCAGACGCTGCCGATCTGGATCTTCGCCAATCTGTTCCGGCCCAACCAGGCGCCGGTGATCAACGTCGTCGCGGCGGCGCTGACGGTGCTGGCGATCCTGCCGGTATGGCTGGCGCAGCGTTTCGGTGGCGACCCCGCCAACACCAGGTTGTGATCTCAGCGGAAATCTCAGGGGCCGATCCGCTCCCCGACGATCGCGTCGAGCCGGCCCGTGATCACCAGCCGGCACAGCTGCCGACGATCCTCGTCGCGGCCGCCGGCCTCCTCCTCGTCGACCAGGGTCGCCGCCTCCCCCACCGCGCGCCGCAGGTCCTCGTCGACCGCCTCGATCAACTGCATCATGAATCGCACACGCCCGCGGCCGTCCTCGGCGCGGCCGACGGCGGCCGCGATCGCCGGGTTCACCCATTCCAGGTCACCGGCGGACCTGCGCAGCAGCCCCGCCCGCAACAGTGCCGCGGCGTCATCGGCGGGCAGATCGCCGATGACGGCCCGGTACTCCAGGCCGAGGAACTCGGCCAGGTCACCGCCGGCACGCACCGCCTCGAAGAACTCGACGATATGCGCGGACGTGTATCCCCGCCGCAACAGTCGACTGATCGTCTGCAGCTGCGCCAGATGGTGGTCGTCGTACAGGGCCGCCCGGCCGTCCCGCCGGGGCGCATCCAGCAACCCACGTTCCCGGTAGGCGCGGATGTTGCGGGCGCTCACCCCGGAGATGCGGGCGAGCTCACCCAAACGGTAGTCAGGCAAAGTCGTGCACCTGCCTACTGGTGCAACCCTTCATGGCCACACTTTAGCGCGGGTTTTGCGGTAGCGAGCGAATACGACGGTGCCATCGGCCCGCCCCGGCGATATGTACCTATCGCACGGCTCAACTGCATATATCCGATGCCAGATCTGACCTGCCGGATAATTCCGTCAAGACGGGAGGCCTCACAGCAAAGACAGTAAACGGCGGTGAGCAAATTCACCCGGAAGTCCGTTGGCAATTCGTCCTATCAATTTGCGACACTATGACAGGACAAATCCCGATTCACCCGAAGAGAGGCTGCCCACGTGCGTCCATGGATCGTCTGGGCCACCGGGTTACTCGCCTATATCGTCGCGGTGCTCAACCGCACCACCCTCGGCGTATCCGGGCTGGAGGCGGCCGATCGTTTCCACGCCACCCCCAGCGTGCTGTCGGCCTTCGTCGTCCTGCAGGTCATCGTCTATGCGGGAGCCCAGGTTCCCGCCGGTGTGCTGTTGGACCGATTCGGTTCGAAGATCCTGATCGCCTCCGGTGCGGCGGTGATGGCCGCGGGCCAACTTGCCATCGCGGTCACCGACTCACTGCCGCTGGCGCTGGCGGCCCGTGCGGTGGTTGGCCTCGGGGATGCCATCACCTTCATCTCGGTGCTGCGCCTGGTGCCGCACTGGTTCCCGGCCCGGCAGATCCCGCTGCTCACCCAGATCACCGGCATCTCTGGACAACTCGGCCAAGTGCTCTCCGCGGTGCCATTCCTCTCGCTGCTCGGGGTGGCCGGTTGGACATCGGCCTACCTGTCGGTGACCGCCCTCAGCGTGCTGGCGTTGGTGCTCACCGTGGCCATCGTGCAGAACACCCCGGACGGCCCACTGGCCACCACCGAGACCATGAGCGTGCGCGACACCCTGGCCAGCGTGCGCACGGTGTGGCTGCGTCCCGGCACCAGGCTCGGGTTCTTCACCCACATGGGCACCCAGTTCTCGGTGACTGTCTTCGCGTTGATGTGGGGGGTGCCGTATGTGATGGTGGCCCAACACCAGTCCCGCGCGGTCGCGGGCACCCTGTTGACCATCTCCGTCGTCACCGCCATCACCGCAGGCGTCGTGCTCGGCATCTTCACCGGCCGTTATCCGCACCGCCGGTCCTGGATGGTGCTCGGCATCATCGGCAGCAACGCCGCCATCTGGACCGTGGTGTTGGCGCTCCCGGGACCCGCGCCGCTGTGGTTGCTGGTGGTGCTCGTCGTGATCATCTCGGTCGGCGGGCCGGGGTCGATGGTGGGCTTCGATTTCGCCAGAACCTTCAATCCGAGCGCCACGTTGGGCACCGCGCAGGGAATGGTCAACATGGGAGGGTTCCTGGCCTCGCTGATGTTGATGCAGGGAATGGGTTGGATCCTCGATGCCGCCGGCGGCTATTCGTTCGACTCGTTCCACCTGGCGTGGACACTGCAGTACGCGGTGTGGGTGCTCGCCGTCATCGGCATCCTCATCACCAGGAAGAAGGCGCGCCGGTTGATGCGCGACGAGCAGGAACGCTCGCTACTGGAGACGTTCGACGCGCACTCCGCGGGGCGTTAAGCCACCAGCCGGCGCTCCATCGCCTGGGCCATATGCCGGTGGCCGACGAGTTCGTATCCGAGCACCGTGACCATCGGCGCGGCGGTGGCGACCAGCAGGCACAGTGCCATCGACACCCCGCTCAGTGCCAGCAGGACCGATCCCACCAATACCGCCGCGGTGAGCACGAGCAGCAGCAGGTGGAACACGTCGATCTGCTGGACCAGGATCGAGTAGATGAGGAACACCAGGCACACGAACAGCCCGACCGGGATCACCACGGAGAACACCGTGCCCGCGGACCCCAGTTTCGAGCTGCCCTCCAGGTAGTAGGCGGCGACGTGGAGACCGGCGCCGGTCGCCACGATCGACCCGAACAGGAAGATGGGCAGATAACCGAACCAGAAGGACTGCTCGCGGTGCGCGTGCAACAGGTCCCCGGTCGGCACCGTGAAGAACACCCACCACATGCCGAACGTCAGGCCGATTCCGGCGACCGTGACGAGGATGGCATCGACGGTCCAGCCCTGTTCCTGCACCACCGCCGACAGCGTGGCCACCGTGCCGACCACCCCCTCGCCGAGCGCGATGATCGCCATCAGCCCGTAGCGCTCGGCGATGTGGTGGGCATGCCACGGCGTTCCCCCGCCCCACCGTTCGGCAACCACGGGCACCGTCATCTCCAGCACCAACATCAGACCCACCCACGCGGCCGTCACCGCGAGCGAGGTGTGGGTGAAAATCTGTGCGATCCAACCGATTTGCACGACACCCAGCAATACCGCGTAGGTCAGGCAGGCCCGCCGCCGACCAGCATCCTGGACCGCCGCGCGCAACCACTGCGCGATCAGGCCGACCCGCATGACCACGTAACCGGCCACCAGCACCGCGTTGTCGACGTGCTCACCGTGCTCGATCGAAGCGAACACATCCGGGATGCCAAGCGTCAGAATCACCACGCCGACCATCTGCACCATGGTGGTCACCCGGTACACCCAGTCGTCGGTGTCATAGGCCGAGGCGAACCAGGTGAAGTTGATCCACGCCCAGCAGATCGCGAACGTCGCGAACAGGAACGAGATCAAACCGGCAAAAATATGGTCGGCCGTCAGCGCGTGCGCGAATTGCGAAGCAGCAGTGCCGAAGCCGACGACGAAGGTGAGGTCGAAGAGCAGTTCCAGCGGGGTCGCGACGCGATGCTGTTCATGGGGGTCACGCCCCGACATCACCCGAAGCCGATGTGCCGTCTCGGTCACGACACCGTCCTTTCGTCGTCCTTGGTATCCCGCGCGCCGACAGGGCGGATGCCCATCCCCGTCACCCTAGGGGATTCACAGCACGGAACCGGCGCAGGTAGCTGCCCCAATCCCAGTCGGCGAGAAACGCCAGGGCCGCGTCGTGCCCCTTGGCATACAGCGCCTTCACCTGCGCATCGGTGATGTCGAAGTCGAGGAAGCCGACCTCGGTCGAATCGACCCGGATGGTCCGTGCGCTGACCCAGGGCTGGTTCAGGTAGGCCTGATCGCGGCCGACCAGCACCGTCGTGATCACATCGTCGAGCAGCCGCGGCGGGCCGAGCCGGCGCAACAAACCCCAGTCCGGCAACACCTTGTCGATACCGTCGGGCAGGTTGGGCAGCAGGGTGATGCCGAAGCTCGGCCAGCGCGGGACCCTGCCGTCGGTGCGGTCCAGCGAGTCGACCGGAAAGTTCGACAGCAGGCCGCCGTCGAGCAGGGTCGAGGTACGACCGGCGGCACTGGTCAGCTTGACCGGGCGGAAGAAGAACGGGATCGACATCGAGGCGCGCACCGCGTCGGCCACACTCTGCTCGTCGGGATCCAGGCCGTACACCCGCCGGTAATCCCAGGGCAGCCGGACCAGTTGTCCCGTGGTGACATCGGCGACGGTCACGACGAGTTTGTAGCGCTGTTCTGGTGGCAATTCGTCGTCGTCGATGGCCAGGTCGCCGAAGGTCTCGACACCCAGGTCGCGCAGCTGACTGCGCACCCAATCGCGGGCGTAGTCCCCCTTGTACATACCGTCGCCCAGCAGCACCGCCACCGACGCGCCGACCAACGGCAGCCGCTGCGCCGGCAACGGATCGCGAAACTTGTGGTAATCCAATTGCAGCGCAAGGTCTTTGACCTGCGCGCCAGTGAGCATTCGGCCTGGCCGCGAACCCGCCGCGACGATGGCCCCGACTATCGACCCGGCCGACGTTCCCGACACCCGCTGCACCGTGTAGCCGGCGTCCAACAGGGCGACCACGGCACCGACGAGTCCGACACCCTTGACTCCCCCACCGGAGAGCACCAGATCCGCGGACGGGGACGGCACAGCGGAGACGATACCGCGGCGGGTGACGCCGCCGGACGGCTGAGCCGGGCCGCCGGCATCCCCCCGTCGGGGATAATGGCCGACGTGACGTCTACCGGCGACGAATCCGGCGCGACCCGGCGCCGGATCCTGGACGCCGCACTCGAGTTGGCCTCGACCACCGGCCTGCGCAAGTACTCGATGGAGCAGATCGCGCGGACGGCCGGAATCGGCCGGGCCACGCTGTATCTGTACTTCAACGGCAAGGATGCGCTGATCGCCGCGCTGGTCGAAACCGAGCTGGCGCGTTACTTCGCCGGTATCCAGTCCGTCATCGACGGCTACGAGTCGGCCGACGACCGGCTGGTGCACGGATTCGCGGCGGCGTACCGGCTGCTGAGAAACCATCCCGCGTTCTCCACCGTGTTGCGCGTCAACCCCGAACTCCTGAGGCCGTATCTGATCGCCGAGAACTCACCGGCCATGGATCTGGCCCGCGGCTTCGTCTACTCGACGATCCGGCCCGGTGACCTACCCGATGAGCTTCGTACCCAGTTCGCCGAACACGTTGCGCGGGCCATACATTCGTTCATCCTCATTCCGGGCGGCGTGCTCGGACTCGAATCGGCCGACGGGCCCGAGGAGTACGCCCGGCGGTTCCTGCTACCGGTTCGCAACGGCCTGGGCGCCGGCGCCGTTCGGTGAGCGGCCAGCCGCTGCTCACACCCGCTTTGCGGAGGCTCGAATGGCGTCACGTCCGGCATTCCCGCAGGTCAACGGCATGAGTCCGGCCATGGTCAGCTCGTCCTGTTAGCCTGTCAAAAGAACATGTAACGCAACCGGCGCGAACACCGAAAGATCAGTGTCGCCGGAAACAGGTCGGGCGGGGAAAGGTGTCTAGGCAATGGTGAAGGTGTCGGGAAAGAAATTTGTGTTGACCCTGGTCGGGGTGGCCGCGGCGCTGCCGCTGAGCGCGGGTATCGCGTCGGCGACCCCTGATTTGACTCCGGTGGTCAACACGACGTGTACATACGACCAGGTGATCGGAGCGATGAACGCCGAGCGGCCCGATCTCGCCGCCGAGTTCAATGCCCAGCCGGTCGGTCAGGCGATGCTGCGCAACTTCCTGGCGTCCGGCCCGGCTGAGCGGCAGCGCACCGCCACCCAGATCGCCAACGCGCCGGGTGCGTCGAAGTACTTCGACGGCATCGCACAGATCATCACCACCTGCAACAACTACTGATCTTCGACACCGGATTCGGCGTGTCCCGGCAT